>NZ_JOAK01000003.1 GCF_000720455.1 Streptomyces virginiae
CGAGAGGTGCCGCTCGATGAGCCGGGCCATCGTCACGTACTGCGTGAACACCAGCACCGAACCGCCCTCGGCGAGGATGGTGTCCAGCAGCTCGTCGAGGAGCTCCAGCTTGCCGGAACGCGCGCCGCCGGTCGCGCCGCCGTCGCCCAGGTAGTGGGCCGGGTGGTTGCAGATCTGCTTGAGCGAGGTCAGCAGCTTGACCACGAGCCCGCGCCGCTCCATCCCGTCGGCCTCCGAGATCGCCGCGAGGGTCTCGCGTACGACGGCCTCGTAGAGCGCGGTCTGTTCGCCGGTGAGGGACACCGGGTGGTCGGTCTCGGTCTTCGGCGGCAGCTCGGGCGCGATGCCCGGGTCGGACTTCCTGCGCCGCAGCAGGAACGGCCGGACGAGCGCCGACAGCCGGGCCGCCGCCTGCGGGTCGCGGCCGCTCTCGACCGGTTCGGCGTAGCGGGCGCGGAAGGTCCCGAGGCGGCCCAGGATTCCCGGGGTCGCCCAGTCCAGGACGGCCCACAGCTCGGAGAGGTCGTTCTCCACGGGGGTACCGGTCAGGGCCACGCGGGCCCGCGCCGGGACGGTCCGCAGGGCCTTGGCGGTGGAGGAGTGCGGGTTCTTGACGTGCTGCGCCTCGTCTGCGACGACCAGGCCCCAGTCGGTGGCGGCGAGCACGGCCGTGTCCAGGCGCATCGTGCCGTACGTGGTGAGTACGAACTCCCCGGCGCCGGGCGTGAGTCCGGCCAGGCCGCGGCCAGGCCCGTGGAAACGGCGTACGGGGCTGCCGGGCGCGAACTTCCCGATCTCCCGTTCCCAGTTGCCCAGCAGCGAGGCCGGGCACACCACCAGGGTGGGGCCGGCGGTGAACGCGCCCGGACGGTTGCGGTGCAGGTGGAGCGCGATGAGGGTGACGGTCTTTCCCAGGCCCATGTCGTCGGCGAGGCAGGCGCCGAGGCCGAGTGAGGTCATCCGGGCCAGCCAGCGCAGGCCGTGCAGCTGGTAGTCGCGCAGGGTGGCCGACAGCCCGGGCGGGGCGTCCACCCCGTCCGCCTCCTGCGGGTCGCCGGTGAGCCGCGCGCGCAGGCGTTCCAGCGCACCGTCGGCCTCGACGCCGACCCGCTCGCCGTCGATCTCCGCGGACCCGGTGAGTACGGCGGCCAGCGCGTCCGCGGCGCCGAGCGTACGGTCCTGGAGCGCGCGGGCCCGGCGGGCCTCGGCGGGGTCGATCAGCACCCACTGGTCGCGCAGCCGCACCAGGGGGCGGTTGGCCTCGGCGAGGCGGTCCAGCTCGTCCGGGGTCAGATCGCCGTGCCCGCCGAGGGCGTGGCGCCAGCTGAAGGAGAGCACGGCGCCGGGGGAGAGCAGTCCGGAGGGCAGGGCGCTCCCGGCGGTGTCGCGGGAGTCGTGGGGTCTGCGGGAGTCGTGGGGTTCGCGGAATTCGTCGGGCCCGGGGGATCCGACGACGGCGCGGGCGGTCAGTCCGCGGACGAGCCCGCGCGGCCAGTGCACCTGCACCCCGTCGGCGGCGAGCGCGGCGGCGGCCTCGCCGAGCAGCTCCGCGACCTCCTCGTCGGCGAGTTCGACGGCGTCCGGGACGGCCGCGCCCAGCAGCGGGGCGAGCGGGGGCCACAGCCGGGCGGCCCGGCGCAGGGCGCGCAGGGCGTCCAGCCGGGCGCCGGGAGGGAAGGCGGCCGCGGCGGCGCCGGAACCGGCCCAGACGTCGGCGGCGTCGGCCACCAGCGCGGCGGCGGCCGGGCTGTGCATCTGCAGGACGGCCCGGAAACCTCCGGCGGCCGTGGTGCCTTCGACCGCCTCCGGGGCGGCGGGGGCCCGCCCGGGTTCCCCGGTGAGCTCGACCCGGAGGGAGAGGCGCACTCCGGCGTCGTGACCGGAGGCCACTTCGGCGGTCCAGTCGCGCAAGTGGGGGCGGCGCTCGGGCGGGCGGGCGGCGAAGGCGGTCCCCCCGGCGGCCGCGGGCGCGGCGGAGGAGCGCGGCAGGGTGTCGGCGACGGCGTCGAGGAAGGCGCGCAGCAGCGGCTCGGCGGCGGGCAGCCGGGGCGGCCCCTCCGGATTCGTCGGCAGGCAGCGGGCACCGGGCGGCATGGCGGCGGCCAAGGCGCGCACCTCGTCGAGGTCGGCCGCTTCCAGCGGCCCGAGCCGCCAGGCGTCGTGGCCGGCGGGGCTCAGGCCCGGCAGCAGCTTCCCCCGTGCGGCGAACCGCAGGGCCAGCAGCGCGGCCGCGCCCCAGAACACGGTGCCGGCAGCGGCCACGTCGGCGGTGCCGGCTCCTGCTCCGGTCCGGGCGCGGGTGAGCAGGGGCAGGGCCTCGTCCACGGTCAGCACGAGCGCGCGCACGGTGGTCCGCCGCAGGTCGGAGGTGACGACGGACAGCTCCTCGAAGGCGTCCGAGCCAGAGCCCGAGCCGGAGCCCGAGCCGGAGCCGGAGCCCGTGTCTGTGCCGCCGGTGTCCGTGCCCGCCACCGCGCCGGGCGCCGGGGCGGAGGGTGCCGTGAGTGTGGCGGGTGACGTCCCGTCCGCCTGCCAGAGGGCGATCCGGCCGGTGCGGGCCGGGTCGCCGGGAAGGAAGACGGCGGAGCAGCGGAGGAGGTCGGAGATCTCGGCGAGCACGCATTCCTCAAATTTGACTACCGGGGTCGGGGTGGCCGAGGGTACCCCAACTCGGGCCCCGGACGACGGGTGCCGGGCCGCACCCGCCTTCCTGCTCCGAAATCCGCGCGAGTGCAGGGAACGCGCGGTCGTGACGGCGCGTTGAGGGAGTAATGGTCGACGGCACAAGGAGGTGTCCGCAGATGTCCAGCAGCGGAAAGGTCGCGGTTGCCGGAGTCGTGGCAGCCATCGTGTTGTTCTGGGCGGTGGGCTTCTGGGCGGGCCTGCTGGTCCTCATCGGGGTGCCGACGGCGGCCTACCTCCTGCTGGACTCCTCCCAGCGGCGCCGGCTGCGGGGCCTGTCCAGGAAGCAGATAGGCCGCTGAGGGCGGCGGTGCGCGGCACCGGGTGAGGCCCGCTCCGGAAGTGGCCGGGCTCCGGCTGGTGTGCGGAGCCCGGCGGGCACGGCCGCGGGGTGGGCGTCGGGCGCGGGTGCGCCCGGGGTGGCCGGCCGGATCAGGCCGCGCCGCTCACGACGACGGGACGGAGCTCGGCTTCGAGCAGCATCTGGGACGCGTGGTCCACGAGGTTGCGGAGCACCGGCTGATAAGCCTGGTCGCCGCCCAGTTCGTCCAGGATCCGGTAGGCCTCGGCGCGGAACGCGTCGATCTCCGCGCGGTAGCGGTCGAGGGCGAGGGGCGTCCGCAGGATGCCCGCGAGTTCCGCCCTGGCCTGATGCGACCGGCCCGCGGCCGCGCACAGCCCCAGGATGTGTTCCCGGGAGAGGGGCGACGCGTCCTCGAGGACCGAGGCGAGCAGATAGGTCACCGTGCCGTTGAGCAGGTCCTCGTCACGGCCGGAAAGGATGTCTTCCTGGTCGTTGAAGATCTGCCACAGGATTCCGAAGACGTAGCCGAATTCACGCCACAGCTCGATCCTTTCGTCCGTGGTGCCCGAGAATATGGCGGCCATTGCCGTGATCATCCCGAAGGGCGCGCCGGATTTTCCGCGGTACGTCTCCACCACCGATTTCCGGGAGGCGCTGCCGATGTCCCCGCGCATGTCCTCTATCTGGCCGTCGACGCCGATGATCCAGCCGTTCAGGATCTCGGTTATCAGGGCGCCGTGCGCCGCATCCGGGAGATCTTGCGCCAGGATGATCTGAATGGGCAGCGCATTTCCGGTGATGACGGAGGTGAGCAGTGCTTCGTCCTCGGTGAGCTCGCCGGAGATCGACGCGCCATTGGCGTCGGCCAGGTCGTCGAGATAGCAGGCCGAGGTCCACCACAGCAGGTGCACCGCGGACAGTGGCACGGCCGGCCCCGGATTCCCCGTCTCTATGGCGTGCGCGAGCAGCGGGAGTACCGACAGGGGATGTCTCAGTTTGCGCTGCTCCAAGAGCTTGGCCACGGAGTTCTTGGTGGTCGTCGCGATCGGGCCGAGCCGGTCCAGAGCGGTTTCGATCTCCGCATCGATGTCCTGTGCGACCTTCCGGTGCAGGTCCAGGTACGACATGGAATTCAAGAGTGGCCTCCATCGTGGAATGAGCGTGGGGGTGAGGTGCGCACCCTTCGAGCCGCGTGACTGGCCGATTCGATCATTCCGGAGGAGGGGGATCCAGAGCGATTTTCAGTCGCTCTGGCCGAATCTCTGTGGTTGAAGCGTTAAACTACCGACGGTAATAAACATTTTCGGCCATCGAGGCGATCAGTAATAGCCATCCATCAAGGTCGTCGCCCACTCCGGCTGCCGGAGCTCGCCGCGTGGCGCGAATTCGACCATGTAGGGCTTCAGGTCGAGGACCGGGGTGCCGTCGACGGCGTCGAGCCCTTCCACGTGGACGTCCAGCCCGTCCACCTTCACCACCCGGCACCGTGAGACGCCCAGCCGGTTGGGCCGGTTCTTGCCGCGCTGCGCGAAGATGCCGACCAGCGGCCAGTCCGGGTTGTTGCGCGGGTGCCGCGCGCCCGTCTCGATCCTCTCCACCGGGACCCGGTCGAAGTGGTAGACGACCTCGACGTGCGAGAAGTCCTCCAGTCCGTAGAGGGCTTCCGGACCGAACCGGTCGCCGTCCAGGCGGATCACCGCCGTCTCCCGCCCCCAGTCGTCGTCCACGACGTCGGCGCGCCCACCCACGACCACACCCACCGGCTCCGACTCCACCACCGTGTCCCCCTCGTACCGTCGCTCGTGCGCACGCCGTTCGTACGCCGCTGTTCGTGCAGGCCCCAAGCCCCAGCCCCAGCCGCAGCCCCTGGTCCGGGGCCGGGGGTCATGCCGGACGGACCGCGACGCGGTCGAGCGCCGCCAGCAGCTCCGGCAGGTCGGGATCCCCCTCCCGGGGAACCGTGAGCACCTCGCCCGGCTCCTCGTCCAGCAGGACGAAGGCCGCCTCCCCGGTGCGGGCCACCAGCGACCAGCCGGGGCCGTCCACGCGCAGGGTCCGGGCGCCCTCGCCGGCGAAGGAGGACCGCACGCGGCCGGGCGGCGGCGCGGTCCGCGTGTACTCCAGCGCCTGCTCCAGCGCACGCGCGAGTCCGGGATGCGCCGCGGCCGCGGCCCCGCCGTCCGTCGCCACGCGCTCGCGCCAGTCGGCCCATTCCCGCGCGATCTGGTCCGCGCCCAGCCGTCGCTGCACCGGGCCCCACGCCTCCGCCGAGGGCGGCGCCAGCGGCACCCGCCCCGTGCCGTCCGCGCCCTGCTCGGGATCGTGCGGCTCCGGGATCCCCGGTGCTGCCACCGACAGGTCCACCGGCCAGCCCGCCAGCGAGACCACGATGGTCCGCTCGTCGGGCGACAGGTCGTATTCCATGCCGCAGTCCCACGAGGCGATGGCGGCGGCCACGAGCGAGACGTCGTCGACGACGACCGTCCAGCGGGCGCCCTCCTCGTCCTGGCCGAGCACCAGCCCGTACCCCTCCCTGCTGGGCGCCACGCCCAGCAGGGCGCAGGCCTCCGGGAAGTCGTCACCCAGGAAGCTGGGGAACTGCGCGGGGGTCAGGAGTACGGCGGTCAGCACGTACAGCGAGCCGCCACCCTCGTCGTCGGACACCTGGCCTCCAGCTTGCTCTCTCGTCGGCGCACCTTAACTACTCGGTAACCCGCGCGTCGAGAGCCTGCGGGCCACGATTTCCAAGGCCGCCACCTGCACGTAGAGTTGGGGACCCGCCACAGAAAGGGACACCCGGTGCAGCGTTACGACCGGCTGAAGGAGATCCTCCGGCTCGATCCCGACAAGGACTTCCTCGCCATCTACCGGCTCACCGCCACCTACGAGTTCCCCTGGGACTTCGCCCGCGCCCTGGAGCTCGCGCTGTTCCGGACGTACGCCGTCCCCAGCATCGGCGGCCTGCTGGCCGAGACCGCCGAGTTCACCGAGCGCACCCAGAAGCGCTACGACGACACCGCGCTGCTCCTCGACGCGGTCGTCGAGCACGGCTTCGACAGCGACACCGCGCGCACGGCGATCCGCCGCGTCAACCAGATGCACCGCAGTTACGACATCTCCAACGACGACATGCGCTATGTCCTGTGCACGTTCGTGGTGATCCCGTCACGCTGGCTGGACGCCTACGGCTGGCGCCCGATGACCCACCACGAGCGCCGGGCGAGCGCGAACTACTACGCCGCTCTCGGCCGACACCTGGGCATCACGGACATCCCGGGCTCCTACGAGGAGTTCGAGGCCACCCTCGACGCCTACGAAGCGGCCCACTTCGGCTGGGACGAAGGCGCCCGCAGGGTCGCCGACTCCACCCTCGACCTGATGGCCTCCTGGTACCCGGCGCCGCTCGCGCCCGCCGTGCGCCGCGGGGGCCTCGCCCTCCTCGACGACTCGCTGATCGACGCCTTCGGCTACGAGGCCCCGAACGCCGGCCTCCGGAAGCTGGTGCAGGGCGCCCTGCGGCTGCGGGGCCGCGCGGTCCGGCTGCTGCCCCCGCGCCGGGCCCCGCACTACGCCCGCCAGAACCCGGAGATCAAGGGCTACCCCGGCGGCTACGACGTGGGCGAGCTGGGCACCTTCCCCGTGCCCGGCTCGGGCGGCTGCCCCGTGCCGCATCCCCGCCGGCCCGCCGGAGCGGAGGCCCAGCCTCCGGCCTGATCCCGGTACCTCCGCGGTCACCGGGTGCGGCGGCGACGTACAAGGTGTGTGCCGTCACGCGGGGGTCAGGGCCGGCGCGCGGCC
The DNA here is from genome assembly GCF_000720455.1 of Streptomyces virginiae. Taxonomy (GTDB): domain Bacteria; phylum Actinomycetota; class Actinomycetes; order Streptomycetales; family Streptomycetaceae; genus Streptomyces; species Streptomyces virginiae. The sequence continues at coordinate 6,785 of NZ_JOAK01000003.1, forward strand.
AGCACCAGGAACCGGTGGTCCTCGTCGGCGTACGAGGTCATGTCCCAGCCCGAGGCGGACAGGAGCGGGCCGAGGTTGTGCTCGGCGCGCATGTCCTGCGGGGTCGATTCGCGGCCGTGGCGCGCGGCGAGCGCCGCTCGCCCGATCGGGTGGAAGAGCGCGAGCCGGCCGCCGGGGCGGACCACCCGCGACAGTTCGCGCAGGTTCGCCGCCGGATCGGGCAGGTGCGCGATGAGCCCGGCGGCGAACACCGCGTCCAGCGCCTCGTCGCGCAGCGGCAGCCGGGCCACGTCGGCGAGCAGCAGCACGCCCTCGGCGGCACGCCCGGCCCGCTGCGCGGCGGCCAGCATCTGCGGCGTGAGGTCCACGCCGAGCACGGTGCCCGCGGGTCCGACGGCGGCGCGCAGCGCACCCAGGGCCCGCCCGGTGCCGCAGCCCGCGTCGAGCACGCGGTCCCCGGGCCGCAGCCCGAACTCCGCCACGGCGGCGGCGAAGGCGGGCCCGTCCTCCGGGAACTTGCGGTCCCAGCCGTCGGCCCGCGCCCCGAAGAACTCCTGCACGTGCGTGTGGTCTTCGCTCATGGGCCCATGATCCTCCACCGCCGCACAGCCGGGTGTCCGCGGACCGTGCGCAAGGTGGCGCGCGGGGTGATCGAAGGTGAACGTAGCTCTGTCATATTCCAGCACTTACAGCTGCTTTCGAAATGCGCCCCCTGTTCGCGCCCTCACCCGGACTAGCGTCCGTTGGCCATGGGACACCTGGGACATCTGGACCACGCCGCCTACGGCTGGCTGACACCCGCGCTGTCATACGTGATGGCATCGATCGGCGCCGCCCTCGGACTGCGCTGCACCGTCCGCGCGCTCGCCGCGACCGGAGCCGTCCGCCGCAACTGGCTCCTCACGGCGGCCTCCGCCATCGGAACCGGCATCTGGACCATGCACTTCGTCGCGATGCTCGGCTTCGAGGTCACCGGCACGGAGATCCACTACAACGTGCCGCTCACCATTCTGAGCCTGCTCGTCGCCATGCTGGTCGTCGGCGCCGGAGTCTTCGCGGTCGGCTACGGCAAGGCGCGCGGCCGTGCCCTCGTGCTGGGCGGGCTCACCACCGGAATCGGCGTCGCCAGCATGCACTACCTGGGCATGGCGGCCCTGCGCCTGCACGGTCAGGTCTCCTACGACCCGCTCCTCGTCGGCCTCTCCGTCGTCATCGCCGTGGTCGCCGCCACCGCCGCCCTCTGGGCCGCGCTCAACATCAAGTCGCCCCTGGCCGTGGCCGCCGCCTCCCTCGTCATGGGCGCCGCCGTCAGCAGCATGCACTACACGGGAATGACGGCCGTAGCCGTCAGCGTCAGCCCCTCGGACGCGGCCCTGCCCGGAGCCACCGCGATGCAGTTCATCTTCCCCCTCGCCGTCGGGCTGGGCTCCTACCTGTTCATCACCGCCGCCTTCGTCGCGCTCTCCCCGACCGCCGACGAACGCGCCGCCTCCGCCTCCGCCCGGCACCTGGGGGAGCACACCGCGGCCGCGCACTGACCGCCCCTCCCCGCGTACCACCGCGCCCCAGCGCCCGTACGACCGCACGACCGCACGACCCACCGACCTACCGCACCCACAGGCACCGCCCGGAACGAGGAGCCCATGCGAACACCCCGCAGAAGACCGGAAGCAGCGGCGCCGCGGCTGCCCGCGCCGCCGGCGCGCGGCCGCCGGGCCCATGCCGGGCCACCGGCCGAGGAGCCGGCGGGAGACCGGGCACGGCAGCGGCCGCGGCAGGCGGACGACGCCCGCCCGCCCCGCTCCGCCGCACCGGGCGAGCGCGCTCCCCGGCTGCGGCTGCGCCCCGCCACCGTCCGCGCGAAGATCGTCTCCCTGCTGATGGTCCCGGTCGTCTCGCTCCTCGCGCTGTGGGCCTTCGCCACCGTCAACACCGCCCAGGACATAGCCCGGCTGGCCCGTGTCCAGCAGGTCGACTCCGAGATACGCGCCCCAGTAGCCGCCGCCGTCACCGAGCTCCAGGCCGAACGGCGCGCGGCCGTCCGCCTCCTGGCCGACCCCGCCGCCGACCCGGGCGCGCTGGACCAGCAGGCCCGCCGCACCGACAGCGCCGTCCGCGGCCTGCGGCTCGGCGAGCGCCACACCGTCGCCGACTCCGGCGACTACCGCTCGGACACCGTGGTCCGCCTGGACGCCTTCGTCGTCGCCGCCGAGGCGCTGGGCTCGGCCCGCAAGGACATCACCGACCGCCGCGCCACCCCCGATGCCGCCTTCGCGATCTACACCCGCGTGGTCGACGCCGCGTTCGCCGTGAGCGGCTCGCTGTCCGGTGCCGAGCACGCCGAACTCGGCCCCGACGCAAGGGTCCTACTCGACTTCGCCCGCGCCGCGGAACTCCTGTCCCGCGAGGACGCCCTGCTCGCCCTGCCCGGCCAGCGCAGCCCCGAAACGCTTCGGCTGCTGACCGGCGCCATCGAGTCCCGCCGCGCGCTCACCGAGACCGCTTCCCGCGACCTGCCCGCCATCCAGCGGGACGCCTGGCAGTCCGTCGCCAAGAGCGCCGCCTACGCCGACCTCACCGGCGCCGAGGACCGGGCCCTGGCCACCGGCACCTCCCGTGACGGCCGCGGGGCGCCCGCGGGATGGGAGGCCGCCCACAGCGGCATCAGCGCCTCGATGCGGGAGATCGAGGAGGCAGCGCACACCGCGGCGGCGCACCGGGCCGATCCCGTCGCCGAAGGGGCGTTCAGCCCGGCCGGAGCCGCCGTACTGCTGGGCCTGGCGGCCGTCGCCGCCTCCCTCGTCATCTCCGTCCGGATCGGCCGCGTCCTCGTCGTCGAACTGGTCTCGCTGCGCAACACCGCCCTGGAGATCGCCCACCGCAAACTCCCCGACGCGATGGAGCGGCTGCGCGCCGGCGAGGAGATCGACGTCGCCGCCGAGACCCCGGCGGGCGCGCCCGCCGACGACGAGATCACCCAGGTCGGCGAGGCGCTGGGCACGGTCCACCGGGCCGCGCTCAGCGCGGCCGTCGAGCGGGCGGAGCTGGCCAGCGGAGTGTCCGGCGTCTTCGTCAACCTCGCCCGCCGCAGCCAGGTCCTCGTGCACAAGCAGCTCACCCTGCTCGACTCGATGGAGCGGCGCGCCGACGACCCGAACGAGCTGGGCGACCTCTTCCGCCTCGACCACCTCACCACCCGGATGCGCCGGCACGCGGAGAGCCTGATCATCCTTTCGGGTGCGGCTCCCGGCCGGGCCTGGCGGATGCCGGTCCCGCTCACCAACGTCGTCCGGGCCGCCGTCTCGGAGATCGAGGACTACCCGCGCGTCGAGGTCCGCCAGCTCGCCGAGGCCGCGGTGGTCGGCGGAGCCGTCGCCGACCTCACCCACCTCCTCGCCGAACTCATCGAGAACGCGGCCCAGTTCTCCCCTCCCCACACCAAGGTCCGGGTCAGCGGCGAGCCGGTGGGCACCGGCTACGTCCTGGAGGTCGAGGACCGCGGACTGGGCATGGGCCGCGAAGCCCTGGGCGACGCCAACCGGCGCATCGAGCAGTCCGAGGACCTCGACCTCTTCGACAGCGACCGGCTCGGCCTCTTCGTGGTCAGCCGCCTCTCGGCCCGCCACGGCGTGAAGGTGCACCTGCGCACCTCGCCCTACGGCGGCACCACCGCCGTGGTGCTGCTGCCCAACTCCATGCTCCAGGGCGCCATCACCGTCGGCGACCCGGACCCGGACCCGGACCCGGGCCGGGACCCGGCCGCGGCCGCGGACCACGCAGAGGTGGACCAGGGCCCCGGGCGCCGGGAGTCGCGGCCGGCCACCGCCGCCGCCGGCCCGGTGCGAGCCCGCGTGCCCGCACGGGAACCGGCGGCGGCACAGCAGCCGCCCGCCGTGACCGTCGTACGGGACGAGGCGCGCGGCCCGGCCGCAGTTCGGGACGACGCGCGCGGCACCCCGGCCAGGGGCGCGGCCCCGGCAGCGGCCGCCGAGGAGCCGCGCCCGGCACCGGTGGCCCCGCTCCGGCCGCGCACCGCCGGCGGTGCGGCGGGCACCCGTACGGAGGCGGCCGCACCCCCCTCGGCCTCCGTGACGGAACTGCCGCGCCGGGTGCGCCAGGCCAGCCTCGTCCCGCAGCTGCGGGAGGCCCCCACGTCCCCGGAGCCCACCGGCGTCCGGCTGCCCGAGGAACCGCCGGGCCGCAGCCCGGAGCAGGCCCGGGACCGGATGGCCGCCTACCGGGCCGGATGGGTCCGCGGCGCCGAGGAGAACTCCCCCCACGCAGGCAGCGAAGGAGAAGTGTGATGATCGAGCACCAGAGGATCGGCCACGACGGCATCCGCAGATCGGGCGAACTCGACTGGCTCCTGGACGACCTGGTGCACCGGGTCGTCGAGGTCCGGCACGCCGTGGTCCTCTCCAACGACGGCCTGGCGGTCGGCGCCTCCAACGCGCTCAGCCGGGAGGACGCCGAGCACCTGGCGGCGGTGGCCTCCGGCTTCCACAGCCTGGCCAAGGGCGCGGGCCGGCACTTCCACGCCGGGGGCGTGCGCCAGACGCTGGTCGAGATGGACGAGGGCTTCCTCTTCGTCGCGGCGGCCGGCGACGGATCCTGCCTGGCGGTGCTCAGCGCCGCGAACGCCGACATCGGGCTGATCGCCTACGAGATGGCCCGGCTGGTCAAGCGGGTCGGCGAGCACCTCTACACCCCGCCGCGGTTCGCGGCGCGGCCGCCGGCCGCCGGCTGAGGGCGGCGGTCCGGCACATGAACGGCCAGTGGTACGACGCCGAAGCGGGCCCGCTCGTCCGTCCGTACGCCATGACCGGGGGGCGTACCAGGCCGGGACCGCACGGGGTCCGCTTCGACCTGATCGCCCTGGTCGCGGTGGATCCGGAGGGCGGCGCGGACGAGGCGGCCGAGTCGCTGCTCGGCCCCGAACACCGGGCACTGCTGGGGCTCTGCCGGTCCGAGACCCAGTCGGTGGCGGAACTCGCCGCCGACGCCGACCTGCCCGTGGGAGTCGTACGGGTGCTCCTCGGGGACCTGCTGGAGGGCGGACACGTCAAGGTCAGCCGCCCGGTACCGCCCGCCCAACTGCCGGACGAGCGGATTCTGCGTGAAGTCATCGAGGGATTGCGAGCGCTTTGATGGGACACCACGACAACCGACCTTCCGGCGCGTCCGGACCGGCCGGAGCCGCACCGGACCCGGACCTGGATCTGGACGTGGATCTGGACCCGGAGCTGGGATCGGACGCGGATCCGGGCACGGTGGAGGAGGACGGCGAACTGGCCGCGCTCGCACTGAAGATCCTCGTGGCGGGCGGCTTCGGGGTGGGCAAGACCACGCTGGTCGGTGCGGTGAGCGAGATCCGGCCGCTGCGCACCGAGGAGCAGCTGAGCGAGGCGGGCGAACTGGTCGACGACACGGGGGGCGTGGACCAGAAGACGACCACGACCGTGGCCATGGACTTCGGACGGATCACCATCCGCTCCGGGCTGTCCCTCTACCTGTTCGGCACCCCGGGGCAGGACCGGTTCTGGTTCCTGTGGGACGAGCTGTCGCAGGGAGCGCTCGGCGCGGTGGTGCTCGCCGACACGCGGAGGCTGGAGGACTGCTTCCCGGCGGTCGACTACTTCGAGCACCGGCGCATCCCCTTCGTGGTCGCCGTCAACTGCTTCACCGAGGCCCGGCGTTACGGAGCGCACGACGTCTCGCGCGCCCTGGACCTGGAGCAGGGGACTCCGGTGGTGCTGTGCGACGCGCGGGACAAGGACTCCGGCAAGGAAGTGCTGATCAGGCTGGTCGAGTACGCCGGGCGGGTGCACACCGCCCGGCTGCTGGACTCGGTGGGGCCGCAGGCCGGTTCCGTGTGAGCCGGCCCTGCCGCGGGGGTGGGTCAGTCGGACACCCCGGCGACGGAGATCACCTTCTCGATCGGGACGCGGACCAGGAGCTCGCTCGGGACTGCATTGCGGCGGCCGAAGGCCTCGGCCGCCTCCTCGCCCATGTAGCGGGCGGCGATGCGGGTCGCCCAGACGAGCATCCCGTCCGCGTCGTCGGCGTATCCGCTGATCTCGGCGCGGCCCTGGAGGACGACGTAGGAGAACGGCGGCCGGTCGTCGTCCACGCAGAGTGCGACGCGGCCGTCCCTGGCCAGATTGCGCCCCTTGACCGTGTCCTTGCCGGTATTGAATACGAAGGAGTCCCCGTCGAGTACGAACCAGATCGGAGCGACGTGCGGACTTCCGTCCTCGCGGACGGTGGAGAGCTTTCCGGTGCGGGTGGAATGGGAGACGAATGCCCGCCATTCCTCTTGAGTCATCTTCTTCGCCATGGGCACATCCTCCTTGCCGGAAAGGCGCTGGTGGGGAAGGCTGGCGGCACGAGTACGCGGGGTGGGGCGCGGCCGAGCGGGCACGCGTCAACGGGGAGGGGCTTGGAATGGCACTGGACAAGCAACTGGACTGGCTGCTGGACGACCTGACGCGCAGGGTCCCGCAGGTGCGGCACGCTGTGGTGCTGTCCAATGACGGCCTGGTGACGGGGGCGAGCGCGGGGCTGCCGAGGGAGGACGCCGAACACCTGGCCGCCGTGGCGGCCGGGCTGCAGAGTCTGGCGAAGGGGTCGGGGCGGCACTTCAGGGCCGGAGAGGTCCGGCAGACGATGGTCGAGTACGACGACGGGGCCCTCTTCGTCATGGCGGCGGGTGCGGGCAGCTCCTTGTGCGTGCTGAGCGCGGCCGAGGCGGACATCGGTCAGGTCGCGTACGAGATGACGCTGCTGGTCAACCGGGTGGGCGAGCACCTGGGCGTCGCGGAGCGGCGCATCACCGGCGGCTGAACGCCCGGCGCCTGAACGTCCAACACGCGGCCGGGTGGCCGAGGTGGCCGGGTGGGCGGAGTTGTCCACAGGCCTCGCGGGGCTCCGTTGCACTGAGTTACGGTCTTCACACAGAGTAATCACTGCTCGTGGGGGAGGACCGTGATGACGCAGATGACGCAGATGGTGACCGCGCCGCCGAAGGACATGGCCGTGCGCGAGGGGGAGGGGGCGGCCGTCCGGGCCGACGGCGCCGTGGAGGTGCTGGTCGGCAGCGCGCTGGCCGCCGGAGAACTGGGCTTGACCCGAGGCGAGTTGGCCAGGGCCGTCCAGCTGGGGATCGTGCGGGCCGGTCCGCCGACGGCCGGCGGGGCCGCGCGCTTCACCCGGGCGGAGCTGGCGAGGGTGCGCGAAGCGGCCCCCGGCCCATCCGACGCGCTGCGCCGACAGGTCGAGACGGTGGCCGGTGCCCAGGGCGCGGCCGAGGTGCTGGGAGTCGGCCCGAGCCGGTTCACCCGGCTCGCCCGCTGCGGGCACCTCACCCCGGTCGGCTACCGGATCAACCGCTACCGCGCCGTCGTATGGCTCTATCTGGCCGCGGAGTTACGGGAGTTCGCCGACCGGGAGCCGCGGATGCTGCGCGGGACGGCGCCCGCCGAGGACCGGGAACTGCTGGCGGCCAAGGGGGACCTGCGGCCGCGCACCTGGCGAGGGCGGCACGTGGGGCTCCTGCTCAGACGGACCGCCGATCCATGGGCCCGCGCTGCCGTACTGGCCTGCGTACTCCCGGAGGACGAGCTGCGCGCGGCCGTGCCCGATCCGGCGGAACGGATCGTCCTGGCCGCGCTGGCCCCGCCCCCGCCGTACGGGCACCCGCAGGTGCCCGCCGCCGCGGCGGTGGCGGAGGGGCTGCTGCGGGCCGGGCCGCCGGACGAGGTCCACTGGTACCGCACCAGCCTGGAGTTCGCCCTGACCGGGGCCCGGGCTCAGTCGAAGTCGACGGGGGAGAGGGGGCCGACGTAGACCCAGGCGCCGGCCTCACGGGAGAAGGCACTGTGCTCGTGCAGCGAGCCGGTGTGCCGGCCCTCGCGGTAGTGCGCGCGGAACTCCACCGAGCCCTCCGTCTCGAACATCCCGCCGCGCTCCGTGGCGAGGATCTCCAGCCGCTCCCAGCGCTGCCCGGGATCCAGGTCCAGGCGGTCAGGGCGCGTCGAGGGGTGCCAGGAGCGCAGCAGGTAGGCGGTGTCACCGACGGCGAAGGCACTGAAGCGGGAGCGCATCAGCAGCTCGGCGGTGGGTGCCCGGCCGTCACCGGAGTGGAAGCGGCCGCAGCACTCCGGGTAGGCGGCGGGCAGCCCGCAGGGGCACGGCAGGGCGGGGGTGGGCATCGGTCTGCTCAGTTCTTCGGTGCGGTGTCGGACGGCCGGCCCGGCTGGTCCGGGCGGCTCGGCTTGGCAGGGTACGGGCGGAAGAGGCCCTCTTGGACCACGGAGACCAGCAGCCTGCCCTCCAGGTCGTAGATCCGGCCCCGGGCCAGGCCCCGGCCGCCGTGCGCGATGGGCGACTCCTGGTCGTAGAGGAACCACTCGTCCGCCCGGAACGGCCGGTGGAACCACATGGCGTGGTCGAGCGAGGCCATGTCGAAACCGCGCATGCCCCACAGGGGTTCCACGGGGATGCGCACGGCGTCGAGGAGGGTCATGTCACTGGCGTAGGTGAGGGCGCAGGTGTGGACGAGCGGGTCGTCGCCCAGCGGGCCGACGGCGCGCATCCACACCGCGCTGCGCGGATCGGCGCCCTTGAGCTCCTCAGGAGTCCAGCGGAGCCGGTTGACGTAGCGGATGTCGAAGGGCTGGCGGCGGGCCATCCGCTCCAGTGCCTCCGGCAGCGCCCCGAGGTGCTCGCGGATCTCGTCCGCGACCTTGGGGAGCGTGTCGGGATGGGGGACGTGGTGAGGAGGCAGCTGGTGCTCGATGCTGCCGTCCTCCGGATGATGGAAGGAGGCGGTGAGATTGAAGATCGTCTTGCCCTGCTGGACCGCGGTGACCCGGCGCGTGGTGAAGGACCGCCCGTCACGCACCCGCTCCACCTGGTACACGATCGGCACCCCGGGGATGCCGGGGCGCAGGAAGTACGCGTGCAGCGAGTGGACCGGGCGGTCGCTCTCGACGGTGCGGCCCGCGGCCACCAGCGCCTGGCCGGCGACCTGGCCGCCGAACACGCGCTGGAGGGACTCCTGCGGGCTGGCGCCGCGGAAGATGTTGACCTCGATCTGCTCGAGATCGAGCAGATCGACCAGTCTCTCGGCGGGGTTCGTCATCAGAGGATCTCCACTGTCGGGTCCGGGCGGTCCGGCGGCGTGCCGGATCAGGTCACAGGGCGCCGAGCTCACCGACCGAGGTGACCCGGACGACCGCCCGGCCCTCCTCGTCGGAGGCCGCCAGGTCGACCTCGGCGCTGATGCCCCAGCCATGGTCGCCGTTCGGGTCGGCGAAGGTCTGGCGGACGCGCCACAGACCGTGCGCCGGGTCCTCCTCGATCTGCAGCAGCTTCGGGCCGCGGGCGTCCGGGCCGGTGCCCAGGTCGTCGTACTCGTCCCAGTACGCGTCCATGGCCTCGCCCCAGGCGTCGGCGTCCCAGCCCGACTCGGCGTCCAGCTCGCCCAGCATGTCGACGTTGTCGAGGGCGGCCAGCTCCACCCTGCGGAACATGGCGTTGCGGACCAGGACGCGGAAGGCGCGCGCGTTCGCGGTGACCGGCTTGACCTGGTCGGCCTTCTCCTGGGCCTGCTCCGCCGTCTCCACCTCAGGGTTCGCCAGCTGCTCCCACTCGTCCAGCAGGCTGGAGTCGACCTGGCGGACCAGCTCGCCGAGCCAGGCGATCAGGTCCTCGAGGTCCTCGGACTTGAGGTCGTCGGGGATGGTGTGGTCCAGCGCCTTGAACGCGCTCGCCAGGTAGCGCAGCACGATGCCCTCGGTGCGGGCCAGCTCGTAGAAGGAGGTGAACTCGGTGAAGGTCATCGCGCGTTCGTACATGTCGCGGATGATCGACTTCGGGGAGACGGGGTGGTCGCGCACCCACGGGTGGCTCTTGGCGTAGACGTCGTAGGCGTGGAAGAGGAGCTCTTCCAGCGGCTTGGGATAGGTGACCTCCTGGAGCCGCTCCATCCGCTCCTCGTACTCGATCCCGTCGGCCTTCATCTGGCCGACCGCGATGCCGCGCTCCTTGTTCTGCTGGGCGGCCAGGATCTGGCGCGGGTCGTCCAGCGTGGACTCCACGACGGACACCATGTCCAGCGCGTAGGAGGGGGACTCCGGGTCCAGCAGGTCGAAGGAGGCCAGCGCGAAGGTGGACAGCGGCTGGTTGAGCGCGAAGTCCTGCTGGAGGTCGACGGTGAGCCGGATGGTGCGGCCCTCCGCGTCCGGGGTGTCGAGCTTCTCCACCACGCCGCCGTCCAGCAGCGAGCGGTAGATCGCGATGGCCCGCCGGATGTGGCGCAGCTGGGCCTTGCGCGGCTCGTGGTTGTCCTCCAGGAGGTGGCGCATCGCCTGGAAGGCGTCGCCCGGCCGGGCGATCACCGACAGCAGCATGATGTTGGTGACCTTGAAGCGCGAGGTCAGCGGCTCCGGGTCGGCGGCGATGAGCTTTTCGAAGGTGGTGTCCGACCAGGCGACGAAGCCCTCGGGCGCCTTCTTGCGGACCACCTTGCGGCGCTTCTTCGGATCGTCGCCCGCCTTGGCGAGGGCCTTCTCGTTCTCGATGACGTGCTCGGGCGCCTGGGCGACCACGAAGCCCGCCGTGTCGAAGCCGGCCCGGCCGGCGCGTCCGGCGATCTGGTGGAACTCGCGGGCGCGCAGCGTGCGGACCCGGTTGCCGTCGTACTTGGTGAGCGCGGTGAACAGCACGGTGCGGATCGGGACGTTGACGCCGACCCCGAGCGTGTCCGTACCGCAGATGACCTTCAGCAGACCGGCCTGCGCGAGCTTCTCCACCAGACGCCGGTACTTGGGCAGCATGCCGGCGTGGTGGACGCCGATGCCGTGCCGCACGTAGCGCGAGAGGTTCTGGCCGAACTTGGTGGTGAAGCGGAAGTTGCCGATCAGCTCCTGGATCTTGTCCTTCTCCTCGCGGGTGCACATGTTGATGCTCATGAGCGACTGCGCCCGCTCGACCGCCTGGGCCTGCGTGAAGTGCACGATGTAGACGGGGGCCTGCCGGGTCTCCAGCAGCTCGGTGATCGTGTCGGTGATCGGCGTGGTCACGTACTCGTACGACAGCGGCACGGGCCGGGTCGCGGAGCGGACCACCGAGGTGGGCCGGCCGGTGCGCCGGGTCAGGTCGTCCTCGAACCGCTTCACGTCGCCGAGGGTCGCCGACATCAGGACGAACTGCGCCTGCGGCAGCTCCAGCAGCGGGATCTGCCAGGCCCAGCCGCGGTCCGGCTCGGCATAGAAGTGGAACTCGTCCATCACGACCTGGCCGATGTCGGCGTGCTTGCCGTCACGGAGCGCGATGGAGGCCAGCACCTCGGCGGTGCAGCAGATCACCGGCGCGTCCGCGTTCACGGAGGCGTCGCCGGTCAGCATGCCGACGTTCTCGGTGCCGAAGAGCTTGCACAGGTCGAAGAACTTCTCCGACACCAGCGCCTTGATCGGGGCGGTGTAGAAGGTCACCTTGTCCTGGGCCAGGGCCGTGAAGTGCGCACCGGCCGCGACCAGGCTCTTGCCGGAGCCGGTCGGGGTGGACAGGATCACGTTCGCCCCGGAGACGACCTCGATCAGCGCCTCCTCCTGAGCCGGGTACAGGGTGATGCCCTGGTCCTCCGCCCACGAGGAGAAAGCCTCGAAGAGGGCGTCGGGGTCGGCGGTCGGCGGGAGCTGATCAATGAGGGTCACGCCCCCATCTTGCCTGGCTTCCCCCCGGATAAGGGAACCGGAGGACGCAACGAAGATCACCGACTGTACGCTGTGCCGTCGATGCGGCCCGAACGAACCGGTCAACAGGGCCCGATACACACCAGCGGGGCGGGGAACGACCATGATGGGTCCGGCGCACTCACTGTCCGGGGCGGCGGCCTGGCTGGGGGTGGGAGCGGCCACTGCGGCCGCCGGCCGTCCCATGCCCTGGCCGGTCCTCGTCGTCGGCGCGCTGATCTGCGCCGGCGCGGCCCTCGCCCCGGACCTCGACCACAAGTCGGCGACGATCTCCCGCGCCTTCGGTCCCCTGTCCAAGGGCCTGTGCGAGGTGGTCGACAAGATCTCCTACGCCGTCTACAAGGCCACCCGCTCCACGAAGGACGCCCGCCGCTCCGGCGGCCACCGCACCCTGACGCACACCTGGCTCTGGGCGGTCCTGATCGGCGGCGGCGCCTCCGCGCTCGCCGTCACCGCCGACCGCTGGGGTGTGCTCGCACTGCTCTTCGTGCACCTGGTGCTGGCGGTCGAGGGCCTCCTGTGGCGGGCCGCCCGCATGTCCAGTGACGTCCTGGTCTGGCTGCTCGGCGCGACCAGCGCGTGGATCATGGCCGGGGTGCTCGACCAGCCCGGAAACGGTGCGAACTGGCTGTTCACCGAGCCGGGGCAGGAATACCTCTGGCTCGGCCTGCCCATCGTGCTCGGGGCCCTGGTCCACGACATCGGTGACGCGCTGACGGTCTCCGGCTGCCCGGTCCTGTGGCCCCTGCCGATCGCCGGAAAGCGCTGGTACCCGATCGGCCCGCCGAAGCCGATGCGCTTCCGCGCCGGCAGCTGGGTGGAGCTGAAGGTCCTGATGCCGGTCTTCATCCTGCTGGGCGGCTTCGGAGGCGCCTCGGCCCTCGGCTTCATCTAGTCGTGCGACGGCCCCGGTCACCGGGTACGGAGGGCTGCTCCGTACCCGGTGACCGGGGCCTTCCGAAATGCCCGCACCGGCGGGGCCGCCGGCTCAGCCGTGCCAGGACCGCCACAGCGCCGCGTACGCCCCGTCCGCCGCGACCAGCTCGTCGTGCGAGCCGAGTTCACTGATCCGGCCGCCCTCGACCACCGCGATCACATCCGCGTCGTGGGCCGTGTGGAGCCGGTGGGCGATCGCGATGACCGTACGGCCGTCCAGCACCCGGGCCAGCGAGCGCTCCAGATGCCGTGCGGCCCGCGGGTCCAGCAGCGAGGTGGCCTCGTCCAGCACCAACGTGTGCGGATCCGCCAGCACCAGCCGGGCCAGTGCCACCTGCTGGGCCTGAGCCGGGGTGAGCGCCGTACCGCCGGATCCGACCTCGGTGTCCAGGCCGTCGTCCAGCGCCCGTGCCCAGCCGTCCGCGTCGACCGCGCCCAGCGCCGCCCACAGCTCGGCGTCCCCGGCACCCGTCCGTGCCAGACGGAGGTTGTCGCGCAGCGAACCCACGAAGACGTGGTGCTCCTGGTTGACCAGGGCCACGTGCTCACGCACCCGCTCCGCCGGCATCCGCGACAGCCGGGCCCCGCCGAGGGTGACCTCGCCGGTGCGGGGCTCGTAGATGCCCGCGAGCAGCCGCCCCAGGGTGGACTTGCCCGCGCCCGAGGGGCCGACGAGCGCCATCCGGGTGCCCGGCGGCACCGACATCGACACCTGGTGCAGGACGTCCACGCCCTCCCGGTAGCCGAAGCGGACCTCCTGCGCCCGGACGTCCCGGCCGTCGGGCGCCACCTTCGCGTCCCCCGCGTCCGGTTCGATCTCGCGCACGCCCACCAGGCGGCCCAGTGACACCTGGGCCACCTGCAGCTCGTCGTACCAGCGCAGGATCAGGCCGATCGGATCGACCAGCATCTGCGCCAGCAGCGCGCCCGTGGTGAGCTGCCCCACCGACATCCAGCCCCGCAGCACGCAGTAGCCGCCGATCAGCAGCACCGAGCCGAGGATCGTGACGAAGGTGACGTTGATGACGGGGAAGAGGACGGTCCGCAGGAACAGCGTGTACCGCTCCCACGCCGTCCACTCCTTGATGCGCCGCTCCGACCGGGCGATCCGCTCCGGCCCCAGGCGGTGCGCCTCGACCGTGCGGCCCGCGTCCACCGTCTCGGTGAGCACGGCCGAGACCGCGGCGTAGCCCGCCGCCTCCGACCGGTACGCCGAAGGCGCCCGCCGGAAGTACCAGCGGCAGCCGATCACCAGCACCGGCAGGGCGACGAGCGCGGCCAGCGCCAGCGGCGGCGCGGTCACCGCGAGGGCCCCGAACAGCAGCCCCGCCCACACCACGCCGATGGCCAGCTGCGGAACGGCCTCACGCATCGCGTTGGCCAGCCGGTCGATGTCGGTGGTGATCCGCGACAGCAGGTCACCGGTACCGGCCCGTTCCAGCACGCCCGGCGGCAGCCCCACCGACCGCACCAGGAAGTCCTCCCGCAGATCGGCGAGCATCTCCTCGCCCAGCATCGCCCCGCGCAGCCGTACCAGCCGCACGAAGAACGTCTGCACGGCGAGCGCCAGCGCGAACAGCAGGGCCATCCGCTCCAGATGCAGCTCGCGCGCCCCCGCCGCGAGATCGTCCACGACCCGGCCCAGCAGGTACGGGCCGACCATGGAGGCGATCACCGCGACCGCGTTGACCCCCACCAGCACCAGGAAGGGCCGCCGGTGGCGCCGGAACAGGTCGCGCACATAGCCCCGTACGGTCGACGGCGTGCCCACGGGCAGCGTCGCGGCCGTCTCGGGGGCCGCCGGATCGTATTCCGGCGGCGCCAGGCCGATCATGCGGATTCCTCGATCTCTGTGAGTGCTTCTTCCAGCTCTGTCAGTCCGAGCCCGGCGAGCCGCTGCTCCTCGTCCGTCTCGCGGGTGACCACCGCCCGGTAGAGCGGCTCCCGGTGCAACAGCTCGCGGTGGGTCCCGACCGCCGCCACTGTGCCGCCGTCGATGAGCACGACCCGGTCCGCGCGGTCCAGCAGCAGCGGCGAGGACGCCAGTACGACCGTGGTCCGGCCGCCGCGCAGGGCCGCGATCCCGTCCGCGATCCGTGCCTCGGTGTGCGAGTCGACCGCCGAGGTCGGCTCGTCGAGCACGAGCACCTCAGGGTCGGTGACCAGGGACCGGGCCAGTGCGAGACGCTGGCGCTGGCCGCCGGACAGCGACCGGCCGCGCTCGGTGATCCGGGCGTCCATCGGGTCCTCGACCCCGTCCGGCGCCGACTGCAGCAGTGCGTCCAGTACGTCCGCGCACTGGGCGGCCGCCAGAGCGGCGCCCGACTCGACCGCCCCGGAGGCCGGTACGTCGAGCAGCTCGCGCAGCGTCCCCGACAGCAGCACAGGATCCTTGTCCTGCACGAGGACCAGCCTGCGGGCGGTGTCCAGTTCGAGGTCGTCCAGGGCGACTCCGCCGAGGAGCACCGAAGGACCGTCCTTCGCCTCCCGGTCGCTTCCGCCTCCGCCTTCGCCGGCCCCGTCACCGGTGACGTCCGGGTCGCCGCCGTTGCCGTCCTCCATGGCGTGGCCGCCGAGGCGTTCGGCCAGTCGGCCCGCCAGGTCGGGGTCCCCGCAGACGACGGCGGTGAACCGGCCGGCGGGCACCAGCAGTCCGGTCCGCGGGTCGTACAGGTCCCCGCCCGCGGCCGGTTCCCCGACGGGCCCGGCCTGCGCGGGGCGCTCCGCCGGATCCGTCCGGGTCAGCGACAGCACCCGGGCCGCCCGCTTCGCGGAGGGACGGGAGAAGGAGTACGCCATGGCGATCTCCTCGAAGTGCCGCAGCGGGTAGAGCAGCGTCGCCACCGCGCTGAACGCCGCGACGAGTTCACCCACCGCGATGCGCCCGTCCAGGGCCAGCGAGGCGCCGTACCAGACGACCGTGATCAGCAGCAGGCCCGGGAGCACCACCTGGATCGCGGAGATCAGCGCCCACATCCGGGCGCTGCGCACGGCGGCCCTGCGGACCTCCTGCGAGGCCTCGCGGTACCGGCCGAGGAACAGCTCCTCGCCGCCGATGCCGCGCAGCACGCGCAGGCCGGCGACGGTGTCGGAGGCCAGCTCGGTCGCCTTGCCCGCCTTCTCCCGCTGCACGTCGGCGCGTCGGGTGGCCCGCGGCAGCAGCGGCAGCGAGGCCAGGGCGATCAGCGGCACGCCGACGGCGACGAGCACGCCGAGCTCGGGTGCGTAGAACACCAGGCCGACGCAGACCAGGACGATCGCGAAGACGGCGGCGAGGAAGCGGGACACCGCCTCGACGAACCATCCGATCTTCTCGACGTCGCCGGTGGACACGGCGACCACCTCACCCGCGGCGACCCGGCGGGTCAGGGCGGAGCCCAGCTCGGCGGTCTTGCGCGCGAGGAGCTGTTGCACCCGTGCGGCGGCGGTGATCCAGTTGGTGACGGCGGTGCGGTGGAGCATGGCGTCGCCCACGGAGATGGCGACGCCGATCAGGAGGAGCAGCCCGCCGACGAGCAGCAGCCGGTTCGGCTCGCGGTCGACGACGGCGTCGACGCCCAGACCCACGGCGTACGGCAGTCCGGCGACACCGCCGAAGTGCAACATCCCCCAGGCCAGGCTCTTGAGCTGTCCGCCGAGTTGACCACGTCCCAGCCACAGGAGGAAACGGGGGCCTGAACGAGCGTCGGGCACCCCCGGATCGGGATACGGAAGATCGCTGATCTGCATGACGCCCCATGACTGGTCGAGTGGTCCAAACCGTGCAAGGTTCGCCTTCCGGACCGGCGTCGGGCAATCGATTTTCCGTCCGCCGGGAGCCACGGGAAAGAGGTTTGCGCACGCGGACGTCCGCCCGATGCCTGGTCGCGGGGGTCGCACGCACCGGCGCTCACGGGCGGGTGGCGTGCTCCAGTTCGAGCAGGGCCGAGTAGTAGCGGCGCCCGGTGGCCCGGTCCATGCCCACCTCGCACATCCGGTTCGCCGACAGGTGCGCGTCGAAGGGCCGCGCCGTCACCTCCGCGGCCTCCCGCGCCGTCGCCGCGGCCGTCAGCTCCGGGTGCAGCATGCCCCGGTCGCCCGCGAAGGCGCAGCAGCCCGCGTCGTCCGGGACCACCACCTCGTCGGCGCAGGCCTCGGCGACCGCCCGCAGCTGCGGCTCGTCGCCCAGGTGCCGCATCGAGCAGGTGGGGTGGAGGACGGCCGAGCCCACCGTGCGCCGGACCTCCAGGTGCGCCAGCAGCTCCTGCGCGGCCCACACGACCGAGTCGACGATCCGCAACTCCTCGTGCAACGCCCGGTTGTCCGGCGTCAGGTACGGGACCACCTCCCGCGCGATGCCCAGGGTGCAGGAGGAGGCATCGACGACCAGGGGCAGCCGCCCGCCGGCCGTCCAGCCCCAGGCCGCCTCGACGATCCGGTTGGCCATCAGCCGGTTCCCCTCCTCGTAGCCCTTGGAGTGCCAGATGACCGCGCAGCAGGTGCCGGTCACGTCGCCGGGGATCCAGACCGGCTTGCCCGCCCGCTCCGACACGGCCACCAGTGCCTGTGGCAGCGACGGGCCGGGCCGTCCGTCCGGGCCGCCGAAGATCCGGTTGACGCAGGCCGGGTAGTACACGGCCGCCGCACCCGACCGCGCTGTCGTGGGCAGTTTCGCGGCGGCGCCCGGGATCTGCGGCAGCCACCGCGGAACCAGGTCCGGTCGTACGGCCCTGCGCGCGGCCCCGGTGATCCCTCCCAGCAGCCGGTCCCGGACCCGGTCGGGGATCCGGCCGGCGGTGGCGAGGGCCGTCCGGGCGGCGGCCTCGACGGTGCGGAAGTGCCGGGCGGCCAGCGCGGCGGCCGCCTCCTCGCGCGGACCGTGCCGGCGGTGGCGGAAGTCCCTCATCAGCGCCCCGGTGTCGATCCCGACCGGGCAGGCCAGCCGGCAGGTGGAATCGCCCGCGCAGGTGTCCACCGCGTCGTGGCCGTAGGCGCCGAGCAGTCCGTCCAGCAGGGGCGAGCCCGGCTGCTGGCGGACCATCTCCCGGCGCAGCACGATGCGCTGGCGCGGAGTGGTCGTCAGGTCCCCGCTCGGGCAGGTCGGTTCGCAGAACCCGCACTCGATGCAGGGGTCCGCCTCCCCCTCCACCCGCGGGATGGTCTTCAGGCCGCGCAGATGGGCCCGCGGGTCGCGGTCGAGGAGGACCCGCGGGGCGAGCACCCCGGCCGGGTCGACGAGCCGTTTGGTGCGCCACATCAGGGCGGCGGCCTCGGGGCCCCATTCCAGTTCCAGGAAGGGGGCCATGTTGCGGCCGGTGGAGTGCTCAGCCTTCAGGGAGCCGTCGAAGCGCTCCACGGTGAGCCGGCAGAAGGCTTCCATGAAGGCGCCGTACCGCTCGACGTCGGCAGGGTCGGCGGCGTCGAAGGCGAGCAGGAAGTGCAGGTTCCCGTGCGCGGCGTGACCGGCGACCGCCGCGTCGAAGCCGTGCTCCGCCTGGAGTGCGAGGAGCGCCGCGCACGCCTCCGCCAGCCGGGACGGCGGCACCGCGAAGTCCTCGGTGATCAGGGTGGTGCCGCGGGCGCGGGCGCCGCCGACGGCGGTGACGAAGGCCTTGCGGGCCTTCCAGTAGCCGCTGACGGTCCGCGGGTCGCTGGTGAAGCGGTTGGTGATCGAGGGCACCGGGGCGACCAGGTCGAGGCCGTCCAGGGCCGCCGCGGCGCGGCGCGCGCAGTCCTCCCGGCCGGCCGCGTCCGGAGCACGGAACTCCACGAGCAGGGCCGTCGTCGTCCCGGGCAGGGCGGCCCAGTCGGCGGGCACCCCCTCGACGCTGACCGAGGCCCGCAGGGTGTTGGCGTCCATCAGCTCGACGGCCAGGGCGCCCGCCACGTTGAAGCGGGGCACGGCCGCGGCCGCGGCGGGCAGTGAGGGGAAGAAGAGCAGGGCGGTGCACACCTCGCGGTCGAGCGGGAGGGTGTCGAAGACGACCTCCGAGATGAAGCCGAGGGTGCCCTCCGATCCGACCATGAGGCCCCGCAGGATCTCGACGGGGGTGTTGCCGTCCAGGTAGGCGTCGAGCCGGTAGCCGGTGGTGTTCTTGATCTCGTACTTGGCGCGGATCCGGGCCGTCAGGGCGGGATCGGCCTCGATCTCCCGCTTGATCTCCATCAGCCCGCGGCACAGGGCCGGTTCGGCGCGCGCCAGTTCCTCGTCGGCCAGCGGATCGGCGGTGTCCACGACGGTGCCGCCGGGCAGCACGAAGGTGAGGGAGGACAGGGTGCGGTAGGAGTTGCGCGTGGTGCCCGCCGTCATCCCGGACGCGTTGTTGGCGACGACCCCGCCGACGGTGCAGGCGATGGCGCTGGCCGGGTCGGGGCCGAGGACACGGCCGTGGCGGGCCAGCGCGGCGTTGGCCCGCAGCACGGTGGTGCCGGGCCGGACGCGGGCCCGCCGGCCCTCCTCCAGCACCTCGACACCGGCCCAGTGGCGGCGTACGTCGACCAGGATGTCCTCGCCCTGGGCCTGGCCGTTCAGCGAGGTCCCGGCGGCGCGGAAGACGACCTCGCGCTGCCGGCCGTGGGCGTAGGAGAGGACGGCGGAGACGTCGTCGATGTCCTCGGCGATCACCACGACCTGGGGCACGAAGCGGTAGGGGGAGGCGTCGGAGGCGTAGCGCACCAGGTCGGAGACCTTCCACAGGACCTTCTCGGCGCCCAGCAGCTCGGTCAGCTCGGTGCGCAGGGGTTCCGGTGTGCCCGCGGCCCGGTACGGGGGGACCCGGTCGGGTGAGGGGCCGCTGACACTGCGCGGGCGCAGGGCCCCCGGCCTCGGTTCCAGCAGCGGCATGTGGGACCCCTCGCCTCGTCGCGGCCCGCCGGGGCCTGTTCAGCAGGTGTGCTCCGCCGGCGCGTCCGACAGGGCGTTCAGCAGACCGCCGAGCACCTCGCGCTGGTCGGCGGTCAACGGAGCCAGGATCTCCTCCGCCGCGTCGGTCCGCGCGTTGCGCAGACGGCGCAGCGTGGCGCGTCCGCTGTCGGTGAGCTCGATCCTGATGACGCGGCGGTTCGCCGGGTCGGGCACGCGCCGCACGCACTCGGCCGCCTCCAGCCCGTCGACCAGGGTGGTCACCGCACGGGGGACGACCTCCAGGCGGGCGGCGAGGTCCGCCATCCGGGGCGGCTGCTCGCCCTCGTAATGCGAGACGAGGCGCAGCAGCCGACTCTGGGCGGGAGTGATCCCGAGCGGCACCATGTGGCGCTTCTGGATCCGGTGGAGCCTGCGCGTCAGGCGCAGGAGCTGTTCGGCGAGGAGGCGATCGGTGTCGGAGGCGGAGCTCATGCGGGAACGATATCAGGACCCCGTTCATTGTGAGTATAGGTAACAATGACCTATGCTCCAATGACGCCGGCTCCTCGCGCAGCCGGCCCCGCCAAGACCTCGACCACCGTCCCCTGACCCCGAGAGGGTGCCCATGCCTCACGACGAACCGAAGTGGACCCCATCGAAAGACCCCCTCGATCCGACCCGCCCCGCCCCGGCGGAACAGCCCCGGGAGCTGCGCCGGATCGTCGCGCTCTTCCGGCCCTACCGCGGCCGGCTCGCCGTCGTCGGCCTGCTCGTCTGCGCCTCCTCGCTGGTCGGCGTCGCCTCGCCGTTCCTGCTCAGGGAGATCCTCGACGTCGCCATCCCGCAGGGCCGGACGGGACTGCTCAGCCTGCTCGCGCTCGGCATGATCCTCACCGCCGTCGTCACCAGCGTCTTCGGCGTGCTCCAGACGCTGATATCCACCACCGTGGGCCAGCGCGTCATGCACGACCTGCGCACCGCCGTCTACGCCCAGCTCCAGCGGATGCCGCTCGCCTTCTTCACCCGGACCCGCACCGGAGAGGTGCAGTCCCGCATCGCCAACGACATCGGCGGCATGCAGGCCACCGTCACCTCCACCGCGACCTCGCTCGTCTCGAACCTGACGGCCGTCATCGCCACCGTGGTCGCCATGCTCGCGCTCGACTGGCGGCTCACCCTGGTCTCGCTGCTCCTGCTGCCCGTCTTCGTGTGGATCAGCCGGCGGGTCGGGCACGAGCGCAAGAGGATCACGACGCAGCGGCAGAAGCAGATGGCCGCCATGGCCGCGACGGTCACCGAGTCGCTGTCGGTCAGCGGCATCCTGCTCGGCCGCACCATGGGCCGGTCGGAGTCGCTCACCTCAGCCTTCTCCGCGGAGTCCGAGAAGCTCGTCGACCTTGAGGTGCGCTCCAGCATGGCCGGGCGCTGGCGGATGTCCACCATCGGCATCGTCATGGCCGCCATGCCCGCGCTGATCTACTGGGCCGCAGGCATCGCCCTCCAGACCGGCGCCCCCTCGCTGTCCGTCGGCACCCTCGTCGCCTTCGTCACCCTCCAGCAGGGGCTCTTCCGGCCCGCGGTGAGCCTGCTGTCGACCGGCGTGCAGATACAGACCTCGCTCGCCCTGTTCGCCCGCATCTTCGAGTACCTCGACCTGCCGGTGGACATCACGGAGCGCGCGGAACCGGTCCGGCTGGACCGGGCCAAGGGCGAGGTCGCCCTGGAGGACGTGCACTTCACCTACGACTCCGAGAACGGCCCGACCCTCTCCGGGATCGACATCACCGTCCCCGCCGGCGGCTCCCTCGCCGTGGTCGGCCCGACGGGCTCCGGCAAGAGCACCCTCAGCTACCTCGTGCCGCGGCTCTACGACGTGAGCGGCGGACGGGTCGCCATCGACGGGGTGGACGTGCGCGACCTCGACTTCGACTCGCTGGCACGCTCCATCGGGGTGGTCTCCCAGGAGACCTACCTCTTCCACGCCTCGGTCGCGGACAACCTGCGCTTCGCCAAGCCGGACGCCACCGACGAGGAGATCACCGAGGCGGCCCGAGCCGCCCAGATCCACGACCACATCGCGTCCCTGCCCGACGGCTACGACACCCTGGTCGGCGAGCGCGGCTACCGCTTCTCCGGAGGCGAGAAGCAGCGCCTGGCCATCGCCCGCACCATCCTGAGGGACCCGCCGGTGCTCATCCTCGACGAGGCCACCAGCGCCCTCGACACGCGCACCGAGCACGCCGTCCAGCAGGCCATCGACCACCTGTCCGCGGGCCGCACCACCATCACCATCGCGCACCGCCTGTCCACCGTGCGCGACGCCGACCAGATCGTGGTCCTCGACGGCGGCCGCATAGCCGAGCGCGGCACCCACGAGGAGCTCCTGAAGGCCGACGGCCGGTACGCGGCCCTGGTCCGCCGGGACCGGGACGCCGCGCTCGCACCCGAGCCGCCCGAGGACGCGCAGCTGGCTCCGGTGAACGTGTGACCATATGACCGGAACACGGGCTGGATGTCGGAAAAGTGAAAGTGTGCGGGTTAGCGTTCCCGCATGAGTCATGAGTACCGGCCGCCCCAGGCCCGATCCCGGCTCACCCGCCGGGGCCGACTGGCGCTCTTCCTCGGCGTACTGCTCGCGATCGGAGCGGCAGTCCTGACCCCGGTCCTGCGGGGTGGGCAGGGACCGGAGGAACCACGCCAGCTGGTGATCCCCGAGGGCTGGCGCGCGACGCAGGTGTACTCCGCGGTCGACCGCGCGCTGAAGCTGCCGCCGGGATCCGCGAAATCGGCGGTGGCCACCGCCGCACTGGCCCTGCCCGCCGAGGCCAAGGGCAACCCGGAGGGGTACCTCTTCCCGGCGACGTACCCGGTGACCTCGAAGACCACCCCGGCCGCGCTGCTGGCCCACATGGTGCGCACGGCCGACGAGAAGCTCGCCACCAAGGCGGTGGCCGACGGCGGCAGGGCCCACGGGATGACCCCGTACCAGACGGCGACGATGGCCAGCATCATCGAGGCGGAGGCCGGGACCCGTGCCGACATGGGCAAGGTCGCCCGGGTGGTGCACAACCGGCTCGCGAAGTCGATGCCGCTCCAGATGGACTCCACCATCAACTACGCGCTGAACCGCAGCACCGTCGACACCACGCTGAGCGACACCCGGATCGGCAGCCCCTTCAACACGTACGAACGCCAGGGCCTGCCCCCGACGCCGATCGGCAGCCCGGGTCTGGAGGCGATGGCGGCGGCGGTCGCACCGACGCCCGGCGACTGGCTGTACTTCGTCACCGTCAAGCCGGGGGACACCCGCTTCTCGGCGACGTACGGGGAGCACAAGAAGCACGTCGCGGAGTTCAACAGACATCGCGCCGCCCATGCGGGCCCGCGCTCCGGGTGAACCGGTGCGCCCGCCGCGCCCGGACGGATCAGGACACGGGTGCGGCGGCCCGTTCGCGGGCCAGCAGGCGGCGGATCTCGCGGACCGCCGCCCCGCCGGCGCGGTTGGCGCCGACGGTCGACGCCGACGGGCCGTAGCCGACCAGGTGGATCCGTTCGTCGCGTACGGCCCGGGTCCCCTCGACCCGGATGCCGCCGCCCGGCTCGCGCAGCCGCAGCGGGGCCAGGTGGTCGACCGCCGCGCGGAACCCGGTGGCCCACAGGAGGGCGTCCGCGTCCACGCGGCTGCCGTCGGCCCACGCGGCGCCCGTGGCGGTGATCCGGTCGAAGACGGGCCGTCGGTCCAGGACCCCCGAGGCCAGGCCGCCCCGCACGGCCTCGTTCAGCGGGAGGCCCGTCACGCTGACCACGCTCTGCGGCGGCAGCCCCCGGCGGACCCGCTCCTCCACCAGGGCCACGGCGGCCCGCCCCTCGGCCTCGCCGAAGCCTCCGTCGCGGAAGACCGGCGGGCGCCGCGTCACCCAGGTGGTCTCCGCCGCCACCTCCGCGATCTCCAGCAGGTGCTGGACCGCCGACGTGCCGCCGCCGACCACGATCACCCGGGCCCCCGCGAACTCCCGCGGCCCGGCGTAGTCCGCGGTGTGCAGCTGGCGGCCGCGGAACGTCTCCTGCCCCGGGTAGCGCGGCCAGAAGGGCCGGTCCCAGGTCCCGGTGGCGTTGATCAGGGCCCGCGCCGACCAGACGCCGGCCGAGGTCTCCACGCGCAGCCGGCCGCCGTCGCCCTCGCGGACGGCCGAGACGTCCACGGGGCGCCGTATGCGCAGGCCGAAGCGGTCCTCGTAGGCGGCGAAGTACTCCCCGATCACCTCCGACGACGGTCGCAGCGGGTCGGCGCCGGTCAGTTCCATGCCGGGCAGGGCGTGCATGCCGTGGACCTTGCCGTAGGTGAGCGAGGGCCAGCGGAACTGCCAGGCCCCGCCCGGGCGGGGCGCGTGGTCGAGGACCACGTGGTCGAGCCCCGCCCGCGTCAGGTGGTACGCGCTGGACAGGCCCGCCTGTCCGGCCCCGACGACCACCACGTCCACGTCCGCGTCCGCGCCCGAGTCCCACATCAGATCGTTCACGGTTCTACCAACTCGCGGCGGGCGCCGGATCTTCCCCCCTAGACCTGCCGAGGGCCGCCGGCGGGCCGGCGCAGGGTGGCCCGCACGGGCCGGTCCGGCTGGAGCGTGAGGCCGGGGAAGACCCCGGCGCATTCGCTCCCGCTGTCGAGGTGGAACCGCTGACCCAGTACGGCCAGTACGAGCGCGGCCTCCACCAGCGCGAACCGGGCGCCCAGGCAGGCCCGCGGGCCCCCGCCGAAGGGGAACCACGCGTGCTCGGGCACCGGCTGCGGAGCGTCGTCGTCCCACCGCTCGGGCCGGAAGGCCTCCGGGTCCGGGAACCACCGGCGGTCGCGGTGCACCGACCAGGGACTGGTCCACACCGACGTCCCCGCCGACACCGGGCGCCCGCCGAGGGTCGCGCCCTCGGTGGCCACCGCCGACATCAGCCAGATCGGCGGATAGATCCGCAGCGTCTCCTTGACCACCTGACGGGTCCACGGCAGCAGCGCGTAGTCGTCATACGTCGGCAGCCGCCCGCCGAGCACGCGGTCCAGCTCCTCCGTCAGCCGGGCCCGTGCCTCCGGCGCCCCCGACAGCAGCTGCCAGGCCCAGGTCAGGGTGGTCGAGGTGGTCTCGTGCCCGCCGATGTAGAGGGTGATCGACTCGTCCCGCAGCTCCCTGCGCGACAGCGGGCCGCCGTGCTCGTCGCGCGCCGCCAGCAGCCGGCTCAACAGGTCGTCGCGCTCCGCGCCGGCCGCCGATGCCGCCTCGTGCTCCCGGATGACGTGCTCGATCTCCCGGTCGAGGACCGCCACCGCCTCCCGCATGCGGCGCCGTCCGGGAGTGCGCACCCACGGCGGCAGGAACAGCGTCAGCCCCCGGAACTCCGCACCCAGTTCGCGCTGCGCCGTGGCCATGGCCGCGCTGATGGGCGCCTCCCGGCCGACGGCGTCGCTGCCGAACAGCGTGCGCACGGCGATCCGCTGGGTCAGGCCGGCCATCTCCGCGTGCACGTCGATCCGGGCGCCCTCGCGCCACCGGCCCGCCAGTGCGTCCGCGCACTCCACCATCGTGGCGGCGTACGAGCGCACCTGCCGCGGCCGTACGGCCGGCTGGACCAGGGCGCGCTTGCGCCGCCAGTCGTCCCCGGTGGCGACGACCACCCCGTTGCCCAGCAACTGGCGGAAGGCCCAGCCCAGTTCACTGGGCTCGAAGGTGGATTCGACGGCGCCGAGGAGTTCACCGGCGTGCTCGGGAAGGGAGACCAGCACGTTGCGCCTGGGGCCGAGGAACCAGGGCACCCAGTCCCCGTGGTCGTCGCGCAGCGACTCGAAGAAGGCCAGTGGATCGCGGGCGAAGGCGGGCAGGTTGCCGAGCAGGGGCCAGCGGCGCGGGCCGCCGCCGCGGGTGCCCGGGTGCAGGGTCGCGGTCACGCGGGCATGGTGACAGCCGCGCCCGCAGGGCACCAGAGACGTGACGCCCGCGCTGCCGCCCGCCCCGCCGTCGCGTCAGACGGTCCCGCGTGCCGTGCCCGCGGTGCGTGCGGTGAGCCACCCGTAGGCGGCGTCCGCGCTGAACTCCGGCTGCCCGCCCCGGAAGAGGAGCCCGGCGGACGCGAAGGCCGGGTCGTCCGCGATCTCCGGCGCGTACGGCACCACGACGCACCCCATGCCCGCGGCGCGGGCGGCCCGCGCCCCCGGCGCCGCGTCCTCCACGACCACGCAGTCGGCCGGCTCGGAGCCCAGCCGGCGGGCCGCCTCCAGGAACACGTCCGGAGCGGGCTTGCCCCGCGGGACCTCCTCGGCGGACACCACCGTGGTCAGCAGCGCGTCCAGTCCCGTGCCCGCCAGTACGGCGTCGATCGCCTCGCGCGAGGAACCGGAGGCCACGGCCATCGGCACGCCCTCCGCGTGCAGCCGTTCGACCAGCCCCCGCATCTGCGGGAAGACCTCGGTCCGGGTGCGCGCGAGGTCGAGGTAGGCGGCGTTCTGCTCGGCGAGCAACTGCTCCACCGGCGCCTCGATCCCGTACCGGTCCTTGAGGATCTCCAAGGTCTCCAGCGTGCCGATGCCGATGAAGCGGGAGTGCTGCTCCCAGGTGAAATCGGGGACGCCGTGCCGCTCCAGTGTGCGGCGCCCGGACTCGTAGTAGTTCGGCTCGCTGTCCACCAGGGTGCCGTCGAGATCGAATATGACGGAGATCATCCGATGTGCCCGTCCTGCCTGTCGCATCCTGTATCGGCCATCCTGTCAGGTTTTGCGGGCCTTCCGTCCCACCGATTCGACCAGCGGCAGCAGCCGGTGCGGGACCCGTTCGCGCAGTGCCACCTCCGTCCGGGTGCGGACCACGCCGGGGAGCTGGATCAGCCGCTGGATCACGTCCTCCAGATGGGCGTTGTCCCGTGCCGCCACGCGGGTCAGCAGGTCCCCGCCACCGGTGATCGAGAAGGCCTCGATGATCTCGGGTACGGCGGCCAGCGCGTCGCCCACGTCGTCCAGATGGCCCTGGGTGACCTCGATGTGCACGAAGGCGAGCACCGGGTGCCCCAGCGCCGCGGGGGAGAGCACCGGTCCGCTCCCGGTGATCACGCCCGTGCGTTCCAGCCGGTCCAGCCGGGCCTGGAGGGTGCCGCGCGCGACACCGAGGATCCGGGCGTACTCACGGACGCTGGTGCGCGGCTGCTCGATCAGCAGGCGCAGGATTCTGGTGTCGAGCTCGTCCACCGCCATGCTGGGACTTTACCAATGGCATAGTTCAGCGCGGTCGTTCCCGGCCAGGGGCCTGCCCGGTGTGCAGCGCGGGCTGCCCCCGGTAGGCCAGGCCCACCACCAGCACCGCGGCGGCCGTCGGCAGCAGCAGCCAGCCCACCGCGCAGCCGGCCCGGATCAGCAGCGCCCCGAGCGCCCCGCCGGCGAACATGGCGAGAACCGACAGACCGCGCAGCTTCCATCCGGCCGTCCCGTATCCGTAGACGGCGTCGCGCCCCATGGCGGAGCCGCCGAGGAAGGCCGTCATGGACCGGGTGACCAGCGTCGTCGGCACCCCCGGCACGTTCGCCCGCATGATCGTGGTGTTGCGCATGCCCATCGCCAGCGCCAGGACCGCCATCACCGCCAGGTGCCGCGCGGTCGGCGACCCGTACTGCGGCGCCAGCCCCCAGGCCGCGGCAGCGGCGGCCAGGACGAGCCCGGCCTCGACGATCAGGCCCATGACGAACCAGCGCCGCCCGCGGGCCTCCGTCACCGACTCCAGGTGGGAGCCGCAGACCACCCCGAGGACGAACGCGGCCAGCGAGATCCCGGCCGGCAGCGTCGGCAGGTTGCCCGCCTGCGCGGCACCGAAGGCCAGGAACAGCACGTTGCCGGTCTGCATCGCCGTGAAGGCGGGCCCGAGCCCGAGCAGGCTCACCGCCTCGATCACCCCGGTCACCGCGGTCAGGGCGACCATCAGCGCCGGCATGTGCGGCGGGAGCCGCGAACCGGCCGTCGGAGCGGCCTTCCGCTTCTCGTCCATGACGCCCGACAGTGACACGCCCGCCGGGTCCGCCGGTGCCGACATGCCGGACGGCATAGGGTCCGGAGGGTGAGTGACCTGTTGCTGGTGAGACACGGTGAGACCGCCTGGAGTGCCAACGGGCGGCACACCGGGCGCACCGACGTACCGCTGACCGCCCGCGGGGTCGAGGAGGCCATCTCCCTGGCGCCCTACTTCCGGGGCCGGCGCCCGGCCCTGGTGCTGGCCAGCCCGCTGCGCCGGGCCGTCGCCACCGCCGAGCTCGCCGGGCTGCCCGGCGCCGGCATCGACTCCGACCTGTACGAGTGGGACTACGGCGGCTACGAGGGCATCACCACCGTGGAGATCCACCGGGCCACGCCCGACTGGTCCCTGTGGACCCACGGCGTCCCGCCCGGCGACGCGGACCACCCCGGCGAGAGCGCCGCCCAGGTGGGCGCCCGCGCGGACCGGGTCCTGGCCCGGGTCGCCCCCGTGCTGCGCGCGGACGACGGTGACGTGGTGCTCGTCGCCCACGGCCACTTCCTGCGCGTCCTGACCGCCCGCTACCTGCGCCTGGAGCCCGAGCACGGCCGGCTCTTCCTGCTGCGCACGGGCACCGTCAGCACGCTCTCGACGGAACACGGCCTCCCGGTGATCGCGGGCTGGAACACCCGCCCCTGATCCGCGCCCCTCGCCTCGCGCGCCGGGGCCGCCTGCGTGAACATGCGTACATGAGCCATGACGGTGCGGGCGACGGCCCCGCGACGCCCACCCAGGAAGCGGGGCTCAAGGCCAACGCGATCGGCTTCCTCGACGCGCTCGTCATCGGCCTGAACTCGACCTCGCCCGCCTACTCCCTGGCCGCCGTCCTCGGGCCGATCGTGGCCCTGGTCGGGATCTACGCGCCGGGCGTGATGCTGGCCTCCTTCGTGCCGATGCTGCTCATCGCCGCAGCCTTCTACTACCTCAACAAGGTCGACCAGGACTGCGGCACGACCTTCTCCTGGGTCACCCGGGCCATGGGCCCCTGGGCGGGCTGGCTCGGCGGCTGGGCGATCGCCATGACGGGCGTGCTGGTCATCGGCTCGCTCGCGGACGTCGCCGTCAACTTCGGGCTGCTCGCCTTCGGCCTGGACGACTGGGCCGCGAACGCCTGGATCCGGCAGGGCCTCACCGTCGCGGTGATCCTGGCCATGACCGCGATCTGCGTGATCGGCACCGAGCTGTCCGCCCACCTCCAGGACATCCTCATCCTCGCGCAGGTCTTCTTCCTCCTGGCCTTCGCGGTCGTCGCCATCTACCGCATCTACGCCGGCACCAGCACCCTCGAGGAGATCGAGCCGTCCCTCAGCTGGCTCAACCCCTTCGGCGCCGGCGGCGCCGCCCTCACCGGCGGACTG
Organism: Streptomyces virginiae; assembly: GCF_000720455.1. Classification (GTDB taxonomy): domain Bacteria; phylum Actinomycetota; class Actinomycetes; order Streptomycetales; family Streptomycetaceae; genus Streptomyces; species Streptomyces virginiae. The sequence goes on from NZ_JOAK01000003.1 coordinate 35,697, forward strand.
CTGCTGGGTGTGTTCATGTACTGGGGCTGGGAATCCGCGGTCAACCTCACCGAAGAGGTCGAGAACTCCGCCACCGCACCCGGCCGGGCCGGGATCTGGTCGACGGTGATCCTCCTGGTCACCTACCTGTCCGTGGGCTTCGCGGTCGTCGGCTACGCCGGCACCGTCTTCCTCGCCGAGAACGCGGGGGAGGAGGAGGCCATCTTCGCCGTGCTCGCCCACGAGGTCATGGGCGGCTGGGACTGGATGGTGCTCCTCGCCGTCTGCACCTCCGCGCTGGCCTCCACGCAGACCACGATCATCCCCGCCTCCCGCACCGCGCTGTCCATGGCCCGCCGGCACGCCCTGCCGCCGCACCTCGCCCACATCCATCCGCGCTTCAGGACCCCCGACGTGAGCACGTGGTGGGTGGCCGGCATCGCGATCGGCTGGTACCTGATCGTCAACCAGATCAGCGAGAACGCGCTCCTGGACTCGCTCACCGCACTGTCCCTGCTCATCGCCTTCTACTACGCGCTCACCGGCCTGGCCTGCGCCGTCTACTACCGCCGCCACCTGCTGGAGGGCCCGCACAACTTCCTGCTCATCGGCGTCGGCCCGGTGGTCGGGGCGGGCCTGCTGATCTGGCTGCTGGTCGAGTCGATCGGCGACATGTCGAACCCGGAGAACTCGGCGAGCGGCGTCTCCTGGTTCGGCCTCGGCCCGCCGCTGGTCATCGGCATCGCGATCGCCCTCGTCGGCGTGCTCGTCATGTGCTTCTGGCGGGTACGTGACGGCAGGTTCTGGCAGGAGCGCCGCGGAGTGGTCGACCCGGCCCTCGTCCACGCCAGGAAGCGCTGAGGAGGCAGGAGGCCCCGATGTCCGTGGTCCTTGGATACGACGAGTCGCCCGGCGCGGAACGGGCCCTGTACGTGGCGCTGGAGGTGGCCACCGCCTTCGGCGAGCCGCTCGTCCTCGTCTACGGAGCCGCCGCCCCGGGCAGCACCGGCGAGGAGTACCGGGCCCACCGCGAAGCCGTCCGCCAGGCGGGCCGCAGCGCCCTCGCCCACGCCGTCGAGGAGGCCGACGCCGCCGGTGTCCCCTCCACGGTCGAAGTCGTCGACGAGAAGCCGGCCCAGGCCCTGCTCGACGCCGCCGAACGCCACGGAGCCCGGGTCATCATCGTCGGCAGCTGGGGCGACAGCCCGATGCGCGGCGCCCTGCTCGGCTCCACCCCGCACAAACTCCTGCACCTCTCGCCGGTCCCCGTCCTGTGCGTACCGACCGAGAGCCCGCCGCCACGCTGAATTCCGCGGGCGGCCGACAGGCCACCCCCTACGATGCTGCGATGACGGAACTCCAGCGGCTCCGAGCCGAACACGCCCCGGCCCTGCTCGCGTTCGAGCGTGCCAACCGCGCCTACTTCGCGGAGTCGGTGCCCGACCGTGGAGACGCGTACTTCGCCGACTTCGACACCCGCCACGGCGAACTCCTCGCCGGGCAGGCCGCCGGCCGTGACCACCTGCACCTGATCGTCGGCGGGGACGGGGAGGTGCTGGGCCGGATCAACCTCATCGACGTCGAGGACGGCTCCGCCGAACTGGGCTTCCGCGTCGCGAAGGCCGCGGCCGGCCGCGGCCTGGCCACCAGCGCCGTCCGGCAGGTCCTGGTGCTCGCCGCGGACACGTACGGGCTGCGGACCCTGCACGCCGCCGCGACCGTCGACAACACCGGATCGCGCACGGTCCTGCAGCGCACCGGGTTCCTGCCGGTGGGCGAGACCGTACTGGACGGCCGCCCCGCGGTCCGCTACGTACGGGGCCTGGCGGAGGAAGGGCAGCGGCCGACGGGCGCCTGAAGAGCCGTCAGACACCCGCCGGCCGGGTCCGGTCGTCAGGGGCGGGAGAGCGCGTTCTCGGGCGGGGCCGGCGCCTGATCCGGAGAGGCCGCCCCGTCCTTCCCGGACGCCTGCGTGGCGCGCAGCCGGGTCAGCGCCGGGCTGGTGATCGCCGTCGTCACCAGTGCCATCAGCACGAGCATGGTGAACAACTGCGGCCCGATCACACCCAGTTCCAGTCCGACGTTGAGCACCACCAGCTCGGTCAGCCCCCGGCAGTTCATCAGGGCGCCGATCGACAGGGCCTCCCGCCACGGTCTTCCGCTCGCGCGTGCCGCTCCCGTGGCGCCGCCCCATTTGCCGAGGAAGGCGACCGCCAGGATGGCGGCCGTCCACAGCCACAGCTCGGGAGAGGCCGTCAGGCCGCCGATGTCGGTGCGCAGCCCCGTGTGCACGAAGAACAGCGGCAGCAGCACGGGCACCGTGAAGGCACGCAGCCGGGCCGCCGCCACCTCGATGCGCCCACCGGTGCGCGGGGTGATCACCCCGAACAGGAACGCGCCGAACAGCGCGTGCACGCCGATCCGGTCGGTGGCCAGCGCGGACAGGCTCAGCCCGCTGAAGAGCGCCACCAGGACCATCGCGTCCCCGGCCCGGTCGGCGCGGGCCGCCCAGCGGGCCAGCAGCGGCCGTACCGCGTACAGCATGAACAGGGTGAAGGCCACGGCGAGGCCGGCCGTGGTGGCCGCCTCCATCGGGGATCCGGCCGAGGAGAGCGCCACCACCAGTGCCAGCAGGCACCACGCGACGACGTCGTCCACGGCCGCGCAGGCCATGGCGAGCGCCCCGAGCGGCGTCCCGTACAGGCCCCGGTCGATGAGTATCCGGGCCAGTACGGGGAAGGCCGTGATGCTCATGGCGACGGCCATGAACAGGATGAACGGCGTCCGGCCCACGCCGTCCGGGGCGAATCCGTCGTACATCGCGATCGCGAGGAGCGCGCCCAGGGTCAGCGGCAGGAGCATGCCCGCCTGGCTCACGGCGACCGCGACGCGGGTGTGACCGCGCAGGTTCTTCAGGTCGAGCTCCAGGCCGACCAGGAACATGAAGGCGAGCAGGCCCAGTTGGCCGAGGACCGAGGTGTACGGCAGGACGGACGCCGGGAACAGCGCGTGCTGGGCCTGCGGCCAGATCCAGCCCAGCAGGGACGGGCCCAGCAGGATGCCGGTGGCGATCTCGCCCACCACCGGGGGCTGCCCCAGCCGGCGGCAGACCGCGGCTCCCGCCTGGCAGGCGAGGATCACCGCCGGAACGGCGACCAGCAGGGCGGGCAGTGGATCAGCGGACGACACGGGTGCCTCCTTCGGGGGCGCCGGGGCGCAGGGCGGCGGACGGGACGAGGTGCGGGGCCGGCGGCGGGAACGAGGCCGCCTCCGACCACCGGGCGTAGCGGCGCAGGCCGTACAGCAGGGGCTGCGGATCCTCCCGTACGGTCACCCGGCGGACCTCGGCGAAGACGGCCGTGTGGTCCCCGAACCCGACGGTCCTGACCACGGCGCAGTCCGCCACGGCGTGCGCGTCCGCGGTCAGGTGGGGCCCGCCCGCCCCCAGCGGCAGCCGCCACTCGACGCGCTCGAAGCGGTCGGGCGCGCCCGAGGCGAACAGGTCGGAGGCGCCGCGGGCCCGCTCGTGCAGCAGGTTGAGGGCGAAGGCCCCCTGGGCGAGCACCACCGCGAGCGTCGGGCTCGCCGACCGTACGCACACCACGACCGTGGGCGGTTCGAGGGCGACGCTCGCGACGGAACTGCAGGTCAGGCCATGGGGCACGGTGTCCGAGTCCAGGGTGGTGACGATGGACACCCCGGTGGGGAAGGCAGCCATGAAGGGCCGGAGGTCCGCGCGGCGGTTTCTGGCCGACTCGTCCGGCGCGGCGGGGTGGTGCGCGGAGCGGTGGGGCATGTCTGACTCCTGAAGTGGCTGGAAGCGACAGCGGCCCGGCCGCCGGCGGAGTGCCGTGCTGCCGGGCCGCTGACGCGGAGGGCCTTACGCGCCGTGCAGTTGGCGCAGGTAGTCGTAGGCGCTGGGCAGGGTCTCCAGCAGGTTCTGCTGCTGGCGCTTGACGGTGTCGAAGAGCGGCTCGGCGCCGGCCACCGACTCGGGCCGGTGCGCGAGGGTGGGCAGCGGGGCGTCCGGCTCCAGACCGAGGCCGGCGAAGATGCAGTAGTAGCTGCCGTTGGTCCAGAAGTTGCGGAACTCCGCCTCGAAGTTGCCGTAGTACGTGGACTCGTCGGTGATCGGGGAGTTGATGGGCAGGCCGGCCTTGTAGGCGGAGATCTTCTGCTTGATGTTGTCGGGGAGGACCAGTTTCTTGTTGGCCTGCCAGAACGGGGTGTCGTTGCGCGGCGCGTAGAAGAAGTGCGCCTGGATGAAGTCGCGGGTGTCGTCGAACATCACCTCGATCTCGTGGTTGAAGCTGTCGATCAGACCCTCGTTGAAGGTCTTGTCCGGGAAGTGCTTGGCCAGCTGGTAGATCGCGGCCGTGATGAAGTAGATGCCGGTCGACTCCAGCGGCTCCAGGAAGCAGGACGACAGGCCGATGCTGACGACATTCTTCACCCACGCGCGGCGGTTGCGGCCGACACGGAAGCGAATGTGGTTGAACTTCGTCTCCTCCACGTCCAGGCCCCACATGTCCGCGAACTCGCGGGTGGCGGTGTCCTGGTCGGTGAACTTGCTGGAGTACACGTAGCCGGTGCCGAAGCGCCCCAGCATGGGGATCTTCCAGGCCCAGCCGGACGACATGGCGATCGCCGACGTGTACGGCTCCACCCCGTTCGCCTCGTCGTCGTGCGGGACGGCCGTCGCCACCGCGCTGTCGCACAGCAGGTGGTCGCTCATGTCGATGAAGGGCTCCTGCAACGCCTGGTTGATCAGCAGCCCGCGGAAGCCGGAGCAGTCCACGAACAGGTCGGCGTCCAGGGCCAGTCCGCCCTTGGTGTGCAGCGTCGTCACGTGCCCGCGGGAGTCCTGCTCGACCCGGACCATCTCGTCCTGGACGTGGTTCACGCCCTGCTTCTCGGTGGCGAAGCGGCGCAGGAAGTCGGCCACCAGCTGGGCGTCGAAGTGCCAGGCGTACCGGGTGGCCGGACGGCCGTCGAGCCAGCGCGGGGCCTTCATCGCGTCCATCACGGGAGGCTCGCGGAAGCAGGCGTAGTCGAACGGCTCGGTGGTGCGGCCCTCGTACTTGCGCTTGAACCAGTAGTGCGACAGCGGCGTCTGGTCGTAGTCCGGGAGGAGCCCGAAGGGGTGGTAGAAGTGGTCCGGCCCGCCACCCGGCAGCTCCCGTGCGGTCGACTCGCCCTGTCCGTCGGTCCGCCAGTTCACGAAGCGCACGGCCATCTTGAAGCTGGCGTTGCACTCCCGCATCCACTCGTCCTCGGCGATCCCCAGGTAGTCGAAGAAGGAGCGCTGGAGATTGGGGACGGTGGCCTCGCCGACCCCGATGCGCGGGATCGTCGGCGCCTCGAGCACGGTGATGTCGACCGTTCCCTGGAGCGCCTTGCCGAGATACGCGGCCGTCATCCAGCCGGCCGTGCCGCCTCCCAGGATGACGACCTTCTGAAGCCGGGTGTCGGTGCTGGTCATGAAACAGCCCTCATTTCGGAGTCGGCGGTTCGGGTGGTCGTGCTCATCAGTGTCGAAAAGCGCCCTATCACCGCTCTACACCGAAAGGATCCAGCCGTTGTAGGCCCGTTGTAGGCCCCCCGAACACACTCGTCTCGCAGGCACAGCGGCAGGCGGACGACGACCGGGAGGACGCGATGACCACCGCAGCGACCGAGACAGCGGGGCCGGCGGTACGCGTCCGCTTCCTGGGCGATTTCGAGCTGACCGTGAACGGCACCCCCGTACGCCGCTGGAAGGCCGGCAAGGCCCGCGGCCTCTTCCAGTACCTCGTCGTCCACCGCGGCCAGATGCTCACCCGCGACCGGCTCTACGCCTCCCTGTGGCCCGGCACCGACAGCACCGCGGGCAGCTCGCTCAAGGTCGCCGCCCACGCGCTGCGCCGGGTGCTGGACGCCCACCCCGACCGCCCCGGCGACTCCGGGATCCAGCTGGTCTACCGCGACTTCGGCTACGTCCTCAACGTCACCGGCCTGTGGTCCGACCTCGACCGCTTCCAGGAACTCGTCCACGCCGGCCTGCGCGCCGCCACCGCCGGCGACACCGCGCTCGCCCGGACCCGGCTGCGGGCGGCGATCGCCCTGTACGGCGGCGAGTTCCTGCGCGGCGAGAGCGCCGACTGGGTCGTCGAACAGCGCGAATACCTCAGGGCACTGGTCCTGCGGGCCCTGGGCGTGCTGCGCGCCGACGCCGAGGACCGCGAGGACTTCGTGGAGCTGATCGAGCTCTGCAAGCGCACGCTGGAGATCGACCGCCACCACGAGGAGACCTACCGCGCGCTGATGGCCGCGCACGGCCGACGCGGCGAACTGGCCTGCGTACGCCGCTGGTACGAGCTGTGCGCCCGCCGGATGCGCGACGAACTGGCCGTGGCACCCGGCCACGAGACCCAGCGGCTGCTGCGCACCCTGATCCCGGCCGCCGCCCGCGCCGCCGCACCCGGGCCCGCGCCCGCTCCCGCCTCCGTCGGCGGCGCCCCCGCCACGGTCCGCGCACTGCGGCCCGCCGGGCGCCAGCCCGGGACACCGGCGTGGAGCCCGGAAGTCCGCAACCCCGCCCTGGCCCGGCCCGTCCGCAGGGCCAGGCCCGACAACCGGGCCCCGGCCGTCCTGGCCCGCACCGCCGACCCTGCGACCGCGTGACCGACACCGCTGTTCAGCGAGCCCGTGATTTCCGCGACCGAGTGAGGACTCCACCGTGACCGTGCTGACCGTGCCGACCGTGCCGCAGGGCTCCAGACCGCCCGGCGACGACCCGAACGCGGCCGCCCTGCCGCCCCGTTACACCGACCAGTGGATCGGCGGCGCGTGGGTCGCCTCCGAGGCCGACGGCCGTCTCGTCGTGACCGACCCCGCCACCGAGCGCGCCCTGGCCACCGTCCCCGCGGGCACCGCCCGGGACGCCGACCTCGCGGCGCGCGCCGCCGCGGGCGCCTTCGAAGGCTGGGCCGCGACCCCGCTGCGCCAACGGACCGCCCTGCTGCGCAGGGTCGTCGAGGCCATGGAGGTGCGGGCCGACCGGTTCGCGGAGGTCATCACCGCCGAGGTGGGCGCGCCCGCCCGGATGGCCCGGCACACCCACGTCGGACTCTCCCTCGGCATGGCCGCCCACTGCGTCGAGACCGCCGCCTCCTACGCCTTCGAGGAGCGGGTGGGCCACTCGCTCGTCGTGCGCGAGGCCGCCGGGGTCGCCGCCTGCATCACCCCGTGGAACACCCCGCTGCTGCTGACCGTGCAGAAGATCCTCCCGGCGCTGGCGGCCGGCTGCACCGTCGTGCACAAGCCGAGCGAGATCACCCCGCTGCACGCCCGGCTGCTCGCCGAGGCCATCGCCGAGGCGGACCTGCCGCCCGGCGTCTTCAACATGGTCGTCGGCACCGGCGACACCGTCGGCACGGCCCTGGTCACCCACCCGCTGGTCGACGTGGTCTCCCTGACCGGTTCCACCCGGGCCGGCCGCGACGTCTCCGCGCTCGGCGCCGACCGCGTCAAGCGCGTCCACCTCGAACTCGGCGGCAAGAACGCCAGCCTCGTCCTCGACGACGCCGACCTGGCCCCGGCCGTCGCCGCCACCGTCGACCAGATGCTCTTCAACACCGGCCAGACCTGCCTGCAGTGGAGCCGGCTGCTGGTGCCTCGCGAGCGGCAGGACGAGGCCGTGGACCTCGCCGTCCGGGCCATGGAGGGCTACGTCACCGGGGATCCGCGCGATCCGGCGACCGACCTCGGCCCGCTGGTGTCGGCGGCCGCGCACGCCCGCGTCACCGGGTACATCCGCCGCGGCGTCGAGGAGGGCGGAGCCCGCCTGGTCCACGGCGGCCCCGACCGGCCCGCCGGCCTGGACACCGGCTACTACGTGCGGCCGACGGTCTTCGCCGACGTCGACCCGCTCACCACGATCGCCCAGGAGGAGATCTTCGGACCGGTGCTGTCCGTCATCCCCTACGACGACGAGGAGCAGGCCGTCCGGATCGTCAACGGCACCCGCTACGGGCTGCACGGCGCGGTCTGGTCCGGCGACGACGCCCGCGCCGAGAAGGCGGCGCGCCGCTTCCGCTCCGGCCTGGTCGACGTGAACGGCGGCCAGTTCAACCCGGCCGCGCCGTTCGGCGGCTTCAAGCAGTCCGGGATCGGACGCGAGTGCGGCGCGGCCGGACTGGAGGCCTTCCTGGAGACCAAGTCGATGCAGCTCCCGCAGGGCACGGGGGGCCAGGTGGTCGGCCCGCGGCTGCGGGCCACCGAGGCCGCCCGCCCCGCGGACACCGAGAGGAACGACGGATGACCGAGCCCCATGCCGGGGCGGCCGGGGCGAGCGCCCCGGGCGCACTCCCGCCGCTGTTCGCCCGCCTGGAACGGTGGACCCGCGAACAGCCGAACGAGACCGCGGTCAAGGCCGTGGACGGCAGCCTCACCTACGCGGCGCTGACCGCCCGCACCGCCCGGTACGCCGCCGCCCTCGCCCGCGCCGGAGTCGGCCCCGAGACCCCGGTCGGGCTCCTGCTGGGCCGGTCCCGCGAGAGCGTGCCCGCCCTGCTCGCCGTCTGGAGCCTGGGCGGGACGGCCGTACCGCTGGACCCCGGGCATCCCGTCGAGCGCCTCGGCGGGGTACTGCGCGACGCCGGCGCCGCCGTCCTGGTCGCCACCGGGGTGCCCGCCGGCCTGGAGACCGGCGGCATCGGCCTCCTGACCCCCCGCGAGGTCCGCCGCGGCGCCCCCGGGGCGCTCGCCGTGTCCCCGCCCGCCCCCGACGGCTGCGCCTACCTCATCTACACCTCCGGAACCACCGGCCGCCCCAAGGGCGTCGAGGTCACCTACCGCGGCCTGGACACCTTCGTCGAGGCCCTCCGCGGACTCGGCCTGCCCCCCGGCGGACTCGGACTCAACGCCGTCTCGCCCGCCTTCGACGGCTGGCTCTGGTGCACCCTGCTCTACCTCGTCCACGGCCAGGGGGTGGCCCTCACCGACCTCTCCCTCGACGGACTGCGCCAGGCCGCCGCCGAGGACCGCGAGCCGCTGCCCGCCGGACTGCGCACGGTCTCCCTCACCCCGTCGCTGCTCGCCGCCCACGGCGCGGGCCTCGACGCCGCCGAGGTGGTCGTCGTCGCCGGGGAGGCCTGCCCGGCCGCACTGGCCGAGCGGTTCGCCCACGGCCGCCGGCTGCTCAACGTGTACGGGCCGACGGAGGTGACCATCGCCGCCACCTGGGCCGACAGCCGACGAGGGGACGACGTGACCAGTATCGGACGCCCGTTGCCCGGCTACCGGGCGTACGTCCTGGACGAGGAGCTGCGGCCGGTGCCCACGGGCACCGAGGGCGAGCTCTACCTCGGCGGGCCCGCCGTCGCCCGCGGCTACCGGGGCCGCCCCGGACTCACCGCCAGCCGCTTCCTGCCCGACCCCTTCCAGGGCGGCGGCACCCGCATGTACCGCACCGGCGACGTGGTGATCCGCCGTGACGGCGGCGAACTGGAGTACCGGGGCCGCCGGGACGACCAGGTGAAGGTCCGCGGCCACCGCATCGAGCTCGGCGAGGTGGAGCGCATCGCCGCCGAACTCCCCGAGGTCGTCGCCGCCGCCTGCTGCCCGCTGGCCTCGGGCCAGGCCCTCGGCCTCGCCGTCGTCGCGGCACCCGGCGTCGCCGACCCGGCCGGGCTCGCCGCCCGGGTCGTGGAGCGCTGCCGCAAGCAGCTGCCCGCGGCGGCGGTACCGGGCACGGTGCGGGTACTGGACCGGATCCCGACGCTGACCACCGGCAAGGCCGACCGCGCGGCGCTCGCCCGGGCCCTGGCGGAGCCGGAACCCGGCGACGGACCGGACGCGGCCGGCGGCGCCGCGCTCAGCGCGAGCGAGCGCACGGTGATGACCGTGTGGGCCGAGGTGCTCGCCACCGAGGTCCCCGGCCCCGAGGCGGACTTCTTCGACCTGGGCGGTCACTCCCTGGCCGCCGCCCGCGCGGTGTCGGAGCTGCGCAGGACGACCGGCCTGCGCGTCGGCCTCGGTGCCCTGCTGGCCCGGCCGACGGTCGCCGACGTCGCCGCCGAGATCGACCGGCTCGCAGCCGAACAGGGCGGGCCCGCCGGCGACGCGGCCGACACCGCCGAAGGGGCGTAGGCCATGGGTACCTGGATCTCCACCTGGACGGCGGACCTCGCCGACCCGGCCCTGCCCGTACTGCTGTGCCTGCCCCCCGCCGGGGCCGGCTGCCAGCAGTTCCGCGCCTGGCAGCCCGCGCTGGAGGGCACCGCGCAGGTGTACGGCGTACAGCTGCCGGGCCGGGAGAACCGCTGGCGGGAGCCCATGCCCGACACCTTCGACGAGGCCGTCGAGGCCATCGCGACCGAACTGGTGTCCACCGTCGGGAACCGGCCGCTGATCGTCTTCGGGCACAGCTTCGGCGGGCTCCTCGGCTACGAGGTCTCCCGCCGGGTCACCCCGCGCGCCCTGGTGGTCAGCGGCTGCCGGGCGCCCGGCCACTGGACCGGAGCCGGCCGCGGCATCGTCGACGACGGAGAGGAACTGGACAAGCTCTTCGACACGGCCGACCTCGACCCGCGACTGCTCGACGAGGACACCCGGGCCCTGATGGTCGGGATGCTCCGCAAGGACGCCCAGCTGTCCCTGAGCTACGTCCACAAGCCGGGCACCCGCCTCTCCGTACCCGTGCACGCCTGGGGCGCCGACGGCGACGAGACCGTCAGCGCCGCCGACCTGGACGGCTGGGCGGCGGTCACCACCGCCGGTTTCACCCGGCACACCACCACCGGCGGACACCACGCCGTACTGCGCCGCCCCCAGCCCGTACTGGACCACCTGAGCGCCCTGCTGCGGGGCGAGGGAGCGTCCCTCACCCCGACCGCCTGACAGCCCGCCCGCACCCATCGGCCCGAGCCCGGAGGACACCGTGCCCACCACCCACCAGGTCCTCGTGAACCACGAGGGGCAGTACGCGCTGTACCCCGCCACGCGCGAGACGCCCGACGGCTGGACGCCGGCCGGCTTCGACGGCACCGAGGACGAATGCGCCGCCTTCGTCGACGCCCACTGGCCCGACATCCGCCCGCTCAGCCTGCGAGGAGCCTGAGATGGAGATCGACCTGCTCGACCCGGGCCCCTTCAGCCGCAACGACTTCTGGCCGACGTTCACCTGGCTGCGCGCCAACTCGCCCGTCCACTGGCACCCCGAGCCCGGCAGCGAGGACGGCGGCTTCTGGGCGCTGAGCCGGCACCGCGACATCATGAAGGTCTACGCCGACAGCGACACCTTCACCTCCGGCCGCGGGATGCGGCTGGGCAGCGACCCCGCCGCCGTCGCCGCGGTCGCCCAGCGCATGCTCATCGTCTCCGACGTCCCGCACCACACGCGCCTCAAGCGGGCCCTCGGACAGGCCTTCGGCCCGCAGCAGATGCCGCGCCTGGAAGCCCTCGTCGAGCAGGTCGTCGCCGACCTGGTCACCGAGGCCGCCGAACGCGACGAACTGGACTTCATCGACCTCGCCAAACAGCTGCCCAACCGGGTGGTCTGCGCGATCCTGGGCATCCCGCGCGCCGACTGGGCCTGGATCGGCGCCCTGACCACCGACGCCTTCGACTCCCCGGACGAAGCGGTGCGCAGCAGCGCCCACTCCGAGATCTTCCTCTACTTCATCGAGCTGCTCGCCGAACGCCGGGCCCGCCCCGGCGAGGACCTGGTCAGCCAGATCGCCCACGACACCCTCGTGGACGAGGGCGACGGCAGCGAACGGCCGCTCAGCGACCACGAGATCGTCTTCAACCTCAACGGCGTCCTGTCCGGGGCCAACGAGACCACCCGCTACTCGGCGGCCGGCGCCGTCCACATGTTCGCCGAGCACCCCGACCAGTGGCGGCTGCTGCGCGGCCTCGGACCCGACGGCATCGCCCCGGCCGTCGAGGAGGTCCTGCGCTGGACCACGCCCGGCGTGCACGCCCTGCGCACCGCCGCCCGCGACACCGAGATCAACGGGATCCCCGTCGCCGCGGGCGCCCGCGTCACGCTGTGGAACGTCTCGGCCAACCGGGACGAGGACGTCTTCGCCGACCCGCACTCCTTCCGGGTCGACCGCCGCCCCAACCGGCACGTCGCCTTCGGCCACGGCCGCCACCTCTGCCTCGGCGCCCGCCTCGCCCGCTTCGAACTCGGGGCCCTGCTCACCGAGATGCTCGCCGTGCTGGACGGGTTCGAACTGACCGGTCCCGCCACCTTCAACTCGTCCAACTTCACCTGGGGGATCAACAGCCTCCCCGTGCGGCTGCTGCGCAGCCGAGCCTTCGCGAAGTAAGAAAGGGCCCGTACTGTGACCACCGCACTCGTCGACTTCAACCGTTCGGACGCCGCGTTCCCCGCGACCGGATACCCGGAACTCCTCGCCGGACAGGCCGCCCGCACCCCCACGGCCACCGCCCTCGCGCACGGCGACCGCTCCTGGACCTACGCCGAACTCCAGGCCGCCACCAACCGCCTGGCGCACGCCCTGATCGCCCGCGGCGCCGGTCCCGGGACCAGGGTCGGGCTCTGCTACCCGCGCAGCGCCGAATACGTCCTCGGCTCCCTGGCCATCCTCAAGACCGGCGCCGCGATCGTCGCCCTCGACCCGGTCAACCCCGACGACCGGCTCGCCGCGATGATCGCCGACGCGGCGCCGCTGCTCGTGCTCACCCCGGCCGAACTCGCCCGCCGGATACCGGAGGACGTCCCGCGGGCCGAGGTCGCCACCGCCGGGCAGGGCATGCCGGACACCGCGCCCGCGTCCGTCACCGGCCCCGACACCGTCAGCCACCTCATCTACACCTCCGGCTCCACCGGCACCCCCAAGGCCGTGCTGGAACGGCACGGCGCGCTCACCAACCTCGTCCACTGGACCGCCCGCGCCTACGGGGTCCGCCCAGGCGACCGCGCCTCCTGGATGTCCACCCCCGGCTTCGCCGTCCAGATCATGGAGTGGCTCGCCTACCTGCCGGCCGGCGCCGCGATCCACATCCCCGAGGCGGGCCAGGCACAGACCCCCGAGCAGATCCGCGACTGGCTGGTCCGCGAGGGCATCACCCACACCATGCTGGTGGCCGCGCTGGCCGAGCCCGCGTGGGGCCTGGACTGGCCCGCGGACACGGCACTGCGGATCCTGGTGACCACGGCCGAGCGCGTCCACAGCTGGCCGCCCGTCGACACCCCCTTCCGCGTGGTGATGACCTACGGCACCACCGAGACCACCAACGTCCTGTCCTGCCTCGACCTCGGCGCCGGCACCGACTTCACCAGCCAGGCCACCTCCGAGGAGGTCCGCGCCACCCGCCAGGTGCCCGTCGGCGTGCCCATCGCCAACCTCCGCGTCCACCTCCTGGACGAGGACGGCCGCCCGGTCCCCGAGGGCGAGGTCGGCCGGCTGCACGTCTCCGGGGCCGGGGTCGCCGCCGGCTACCACGGCCGCCCCGAACTCACCGCCGCCAAGTTCCACCCCAACTTCGTCGAGGGCGACCCGCACCCGGTGCTCTACGACACCGGCGACCTCGCCCGCCGCCGCGAGGACGGCGCCGTCGAACTCCTCGGCCGCTCCGACTCCCAGGTCAAGATCCGCGGCTTCCGCGTCGAACTCGGCGAGGTCGAGACGCACCTCGCACGCCTCGACGGCATCGCCGAGGCCGTCGTCGTCACCCAGGAACGCGGCCCGGGCGACAAGCGGCTCATCGCCTACGTCTCCCCGGCCGGCGAGAGCGAACCCGACTCGGCCACCGTGCGCGCGGAAGTCGCCCGTACCCTGCCCTACTACATGGTCCCCGCCTCCGTCGTCGTGCTGCCCTCCCTCCCGCGGCTGCCCAACGGCAAGGTCGACCGGCGCAGCCTGCCCGAACCCCCCGAGGGCCGCGACGGCGTCGGCGCCGGCTACGAGGCGCCGCGCAACGAGGTCGAGGACGGCCTGAGCCGCCTGTGGGCCGAGGCGTTCCGCACCGACGGCGTCGGCATCCACGACAACTTCTTCGAGCTGGGCGGACATTCGCTGCTGGCCTTCCAGCTCATCGACGAGATCCGCCGCCGCTACGGCGTCGAGCTGAGCCTCTCCGACCTCTCCACCTGCCCCACCGTCGCCGAGCTGGCCACGCTGGTCACCACCGAACGCGCCGGCGGCCGCGGCTCCTTCGGCGGCCTCCCGGCGATCGTCCCCGACCCGGCCGCCCGCTTCGAGCCGTTCCCGCTGACCGAGAGCCAGCAGGCGCTGTGGATCGGCCGCGGCGGGCTCGTCGAACTCGGCAACGTCGGCTGCCACGGCTACTTCGAGTGGGAGAGCGAGAAGCTCGACGTACCCCGCTTCGAGGAAGCCTGGCGCCGGCTCGTCGAACGCCACGACGCGCTGCGCACCCGGGTCCTGCCCGACGGCACCCAGCAGGTCTTCGAGGAGATCCCCGCGTACGAGATCCCCGTCACCGACTTCGGCGGCCTCGACGAGGAGACCCGCACGGCCGAACTGGCCGCCCTGCGCGAGCGGCTGTCCCACCAGGTCCTCGACGCCGACGCCTGGCCGCTGTTCGACGTGCGGATCAGCCTGCTCGGCGGCGGCCGGGCCCGGATCCACCTCTCGCTGGACTTCCTCGTCGCCGACGCCTGGAGCTACTTCCAGGTCCTCATCCCCGACCTCGTCACCTACTACGTCGAACCGGACGCCGAACTCGCCCCGCTGGAGCTGACCTTCCGCGACTACGTGCTCGCCGTCGGCAACTCGCTGCGCGACAGCGAGATCTACCGGCGCTCCGAGTGGTACTGGCGAGACCGCCTCGCCACCCTCCCGCCCGCCCCCGAACTGCCCGCGCGCCCGGCCGACGCCCCCGAGCTGCCGGTCCGCTTCGAGCGGCGCAGCCACGTCGTCTCCCCGGAGCTGTGGACCCGGATCCAGGAGCGGGCGCACGCCCGCGAGGTGACCCCCTCCGGAGTGCTGGCCGCCGCCTACGCCGAGATCCTCGGGAAGGCCTCCGGCCAGGCCCGGTTCACCATCAACTTCCCGCTCTTCAACCGGCTCCCGCTGCACCCGCAGGTCAACGCGCTGCTCGCCGACACCACCACCACGCTGCTGCTCGCCGTCGAACAGCAGGACTCCACCTTCGCCGGGCGCGCGCAGGGCGTCCAGCGCCGCCTCTGGGCCGACCTGGAACACCGCTACTTCAGCGGGGTGCAGGTCCTGCGCGAGCTCACCAAGCTGCGCGGCTCCCTGGCCCCGGCCATGCCCGTGGTCATGACCAGCCTGGCCGGCCACCCGCCGCAGTACGAGGAGACCGAACTGGGCGCCCCGGTCTACGGTATCTCCCAGACCCCCCAGGTCTCCCTGGACTTCCAGGTCTTCGAGAAGCCCGAAGGGCTCACCTTCAACTGGGACTTCCTGCCCGCCGTCTACCCCGACGGGCTCATCGACTCCATGTTCGAGGAGTTCACCGCCCTGCTGGAGGCCCTCGGCGAGGACGAGGTCTGGGAGCGGTACTCCCCGCCGCCCGGCGAGGAGAACGTGGACGCCGGAACGGCGCAGGAGCGCGACACCGGCGACGCCTGGGAGCGCTACTGGGCCGGAATCCAGCGCACCGGCCGCGGCGGCGACGTCATCTGGGACGCCGACAGCGGCGAGGAGTTCCAGTGGCTCCTCGACCAGGCGCAGCGCCACTTCCGCCCCGACCTGCCGCTCATCGACCTCGGCTGCGGCAACGGCCGCTACAGCCGGGAACTCGCCCCGCACTACCCGTCGGTCGTCGGCGTCGACGTCTCCGTCAGCGCCATCGACCACGCCAGGCGCGAGGCCGAGGGCGTGGCGAACGTCGACTACCTGGCGATCGACATGACCGACGCCGAACAGGCCGCGGTCCTGGGGGAGGGGCCCTACAACATCTTCGTCCGCGGTGTCTTCCACGTCCTGGACACCGAGGCCCGGGCCCGGCTCGCCGCGGTCGCCGACCGCCTGCTGGGCGACGAGGGAACGCTGATCGTGCACGAGCCCGACTACTCCAGCAACTCCTTCGGCTACCTGGGCTTCGTGGGCGGCAAGCGCGGCCGCGCCGAGGACCTGGTCGGCCCGCTGGAGGCGGCCGGCGTCCGGCACTCGCACCGCTTCACCCGGCCCGAACTGGCCGAGGCGTTCGGCGCGGACGGCTGGGAGATCGTCGAGGACGAGGCGATTGAACTGCACGCCATCGACCCCCAGTCGGACTCCGACGCCCTGCGGCTGCCCGGCTACTACGCGGTGCTGCGCCGCAGGCGCTGATGGCCGGTCTCGCACTGGCCGGGCCGACCGGAGCGGTGCTGGCGGCGGCCGGTGACGTACGGGAGCTGCTGACCCGTACCGAACTGGACCGCGCCGGCGCCCTCCGGTCGGCCGGCGACCGGGACGACTTCCTGGCCGCGCACGCACTGGTCCGGCTCTGCGCCGGGCGGCTCCTGGGCCGCCCGGCGCAGGGCCTCAGCGTCGTTCAGAGCTGCGGTTCGTGCGACCGGCCGCACGGCAGGCCGCGGCTGGCCGAGGCGCCCGGAACCGGCGTCAGCCTCGCGCACACCCGGGGATGGGTCGCGGCCGCCGCGGCCGACGGCCCGGTCGGCGTGGACGTGGAGGCCGTCGGCGACGGGGACGTGGACTGGCGGACGGCCTCGGCCGTCTGCACGGAGAAGGAACTGGCCGCCCTGCGGGCGGACACCCACCCGCGGCGCGCCTTCCTGCGCCAGTGGGTACGAAAGGAGTCCCTGGTCAAGGTCGGGGCGGGCACGCTCGACGAGCCGGCCCGCCTCGACGTTCCCGTGTACGGGCAGGAGCCGCCGCGCTGGCACGGCTGGCGGCTGCTGGACTGGGGCGGCGCGGAGGCCGTCGGATGTGTGGCGGCCCGCGAGGAGATGCGGCTGCGGCTGCTCGGCTGAAAGACTGGACACGTGGAACGACGTACGACCGAACGGCTGCTCAGGGCGCGCGCACAGGCGATCGGGGGCGAGGTCCGGGAGGACTCCGTCGCCGCGGTCCTGGGCCGGGTGCTGGCCGTCCAGGCCCAGGACCTGACCGCGGCGGAGCTCGGGCTGCGGGTACGGGCCCGCGGACTGACGCGGGAAGCCGTGCGCCGGGCCACCGACACCGAACGCACCGCCGTCCGGGGCTGGTTCATGCGCGGGACCCTCCAGCTGGTGCCCGCCGCCGACGCCCGCTGGCTGCTGGCCCTCTTCGGCCCGGTCCACCTCGCGCTCGCCGCCCGGCGCCTGCGCGAACTCGGCCTGGACGAGGCGCTCTGCACGCGCTCGGAGCGGCTCATCGCCGACGCGATCGCCGCCGAGGGCCCGCTGACCCGCGCCCAGCTCACCGACCGGCTCACCACCCTCGGGGTCGAGCCGAAGGGGCAGTCCGCCTTCCACCTCATCCGCCGTGCGGCCCTGGCGGGCGTGATCTGCCACGGACCGCAGCGGGGCGGCGACGCCACCTTCGTCCTCCTCGACGACTGGCTGCCCGCCACCGGACCCCTGCCGTACACGGGGGAGGCGGCCGTACGGGAGCTGGCACGCCGCTACCGCACGGCCCACGGACCCTCCGACGCCCTGGACTTCGTCCACTGGGCGGGACTGAAGACCACGACGGGCCGGAACGCCTGGGCCGCCGTGCGCGACACCGGCCCCGAAGCCCCGCCCACCCCCGGCGAACCCGACGTACGGCTGCTGCCGGCCTACGACAACTACCTCGTCGGCTACCGCAGCCGGGACCTGTCGGTACCCGCCGAGCACGAACGCCGGGTGTGGCCCGGCGGCGGGCAGATCCGGGCCACCGTGGTCGTCGACGGCCTGGCCGTCGGCACCTGGTCGGGCGGCCGCCGCGGGACTCCGGTCACGGTCGAACCCTTTCCCGGAACCGAGCCGCCGAGCCCCGCCGTGGCCGCCGGAATCGCCCGCGAGAGCGCCGACATCGCACGCTTCTCCAGCTGACCTCATCGCATGTCTACAAGCGTTCTACAGTCCCGGAATTCATAACCGGGGTGCAACCCGGGGTCCATAGCGTCAGTGCCGTCCGACAATTCCGTACCCAATCAGAAAAGGGCGTCGACATGGCACTCGGTCGGCATTCCGATTTCAATCGCCTGTGGTTCGGGCAGACCGTCAGCAACTTCGGCGACAAGATCTCCCTTCTGGCACTACCGACCCTCGCGGTCGTGGTGCTGGACGGCGGAGCCTTGGAGGTCGGCGTGCTCGGCGCGCTGCGCTTCCTCCCCTTCCTGCTGCTCGCCCCGATCGCCGGGCTGGTGGCCGACCGGGTTTCGAGGCGCACCGTCATGATCGTCGCCGACCTGGGCCGCTTCCTGGCCCTGGCGACGATTCCGCTGGCATTCGCGCTCGACTCCGTCAGCATGACCCACCTCTTCATCGTGGCCGGCGTCACCGGCTGCCTCACGACCTTCTTCGAGGTCTCGTACCAGTCCTGGCTGCCCCAGCTCATCGGCACCGAGAACCTCATCGAGGGCAACACCAAACTCCAGATCAGCCGCAGCGTCGCCGAGGCGGTCGGCGCGGGCGCCGGCGGCGCGCTCATCCAGCTGCTCGGCGCCGCGCGCGCCATCACCGCCGACGCGTTCACCTTCCTCATCTCGCTCATCGCCCTGCTGGTCATCCGCCACCGGGACGTGCGCGAGCGGACCGAGGAGCGGAAGGCCTCCGCGAAGGCGGAGATGAAGGAGGGCATGCGGACGCTCTTCGGCAACCCGGTCCTGCGCGGCCTGTTCACCGCCAACGTCGTGGTCAACCTCGGCGCGGCGATGGGCGACGCCATCCTGATCGTCTACGCCTACAAGGTCCTGGACCTCAGCCCCGGCCAGGTCGGCGCGGCCTTCGCCGTCATGTCGGTCTTCGTCATCGTCGGCGCGGTGCTCTCCGAGGTCGTCTCCAAGAGCCTCTCGGTGGGCCGCCTCCTGGTCATCACCGCGGTCGTGCTCGGCGCCGGCTACATCCTGGTCCCGACGGGCGGCGCGATCGGCGGCTTCGTCGGACTGATCGTGGTCCAGGCCATCATCGGTTTCGTCTCCCCGATGTTCGACATCCACGTCCTCAGCCTCGTGCAGGGTGTCACCCCGAACGAGCAGATGGGCCGTGTCAGCGGCACCGCGCTCTCCGCGGTGTACGGCGCCCTGTCCCTCGGCTACTTCGCCGGCGGCGCCCTCGGCGAGGCGATCGGTCTCACCGGCGGCCTCGCGGTGGCCGGAACCGTCACCATCATCGGCGGCCTGACCCTGCTCAGCGGGCCCGTCGCCAAGATCAAGGAGATGCCCGGCGGAGACGACGCCGCCGAGGAGGGATCTCCGGCCGCGGACGAGACCAGGATCACCGCCTGACGGTCCTGCCCCACGGGAGCGGGTGGCCGCCGAGCGGCACCCGCTCCCGACACCCGCACCCACCCATGCACGCGCACGCCCGCACCCCGCACACGCGCACCCCGCACCCGCACGCCCGCGTCGCGCTCCCGCGGCGCGCCCTGCCGTACTCCCTCTCCCGAAGACGCACGGAGGCTCAAGGTGAGCGAGTCCCTCGCCGAACGCATAGCCGCACTGCCGAAGTCCCGCAGGGCACTGTTCCAGGCCCTGACGGGCCGCACCGGCGGGCGCGCCGCCGTACGGGAGGACCCCGAGCCGGCACCCCGTGACCCCGCGGACCCGCCGGTGCTCTCCTTCGCGCAGCGCCGGCTCTGGTTCATCGACCAGCTCCAGCCCGGCAGCCCCGCCTACAACGTGCCGGTGGCCACCCGCATCCGCGGCCCGCTCGACGTCCCCGCCCTGCACGCGGCGCTCCAGGACATCGTGGACCGCCACGAGGTGCTGCGCACCGTCTACACCTACCGGGAGGGCGCCTCCGAGGCCCTGCCCCGTGTGGTGGACGGCTTCCGGCTGCCCCTGCCGCTGACCGAACTGCCCGGCGAGGAGGCCGTCCGGCCGTTCTACGACGCGGACGCGGGCGCCCCCTTCGACCTGGCCGGCGCCGTCCCGCTGCGGGCCCGGCTCGGCCGCCTCGGAGCCGAGGACCACGTCCTCGTCCTCAACCTCCACCACATCGTCACCGACGGCTGGTCGATGCGGATCCTCTACACCGAACTGGAGCGCGCCTACGCCGCCCGCACCGGCGCCCCCGCCGAGGCGAACGCCCCGCTCGCCCTCCAGTACGCCGACTTCGCCACCTGGCAGCGGCGCCGCGTCAGCGGGGACCGGCTGGAGGGCCTGACCTCCTTCTGGCGGGAGGAACTGGGCGGCGCCGCACCCGTGGACCTGCCCACCGACCGGCCCCGGCCCCCCGTCTTCGGGCACGAGGGAGCCTCCCGCTACATCGACCTCCCGCCCCGTCTCATCGCCCGGCTCAGGGAGTTCGGCAAGTCCGAGGGCGCCACCCTCTACATGACGATGCTGGCCGGCTTCGCCGCCACCCTGCGCCGCTGGACCGGCCAGGAGGACATCGTCGTCGGCACCTCCGTCTCCGGCCGCGACCACCCGGCCTTCAGCGAACTCATCGGCTTCTTCGTCAACACCCTGCCGCTGCGCATCAGAACCGGCGGCGACCCCGGTTTCGCCGAGCTGGTCCGCGCCACCCGCCACACCACCCTGCAGGCGTACGCGCACCAGGAACTGCCCTTCGACCTCATCGTCGACACCCTCGGGCTGCCCCGCGACCCGAGCCGGCCGCCACTGACCTCCGTGATGTTCCTCCTCGACGAGACCCCGGACACCGCCCCCGGCCTCGCGGGCCTCGCCACCGAGCCCATCGACTTCTCCTCGCACGCCACCAAGTACGACCTCATGATCAGCGTCCACGACACCGGTACCGCGGTCCGCGCCCTCGTGGAGTACCCCACCGCCCTGTTCGACGCCTCGACCGTGGACCGGCTGCTCGGCCACTTCCTCACCACCCTCGAAGGCGCCGTCGACCGCCCCGACGCCCCGCTGTCCGCCCTGCCGCTGCTCACCGACGCCGAACGGCACGCCGCCCTGGACGACTGGAACGCCACCCGCGCCCCCTTCCCCCAGGACGCCTGCCTGCACCACCTCTTCGAGCAGCACGCCGACCGCCGGCCCGACGCGCCCGCCGTGGTCCTCGGCGGACTCGGCGGCTGGAGCGTCACCTACCGGGAGCTGGAGGAGCGCGCCAACCGTCTCGCGCACCGGCTCGCCGGGGCCGGGGCGGGCCCCGGCCGGACCGTGGCCCTGTGCCTGCGCCGCGGCCCCGGCCTGGTCACCGCGATCCTCGCCGTCCTGAAGTCCGGCGGGGCCTACGTACCCCTCGACCCGGACTACCCCGCAGAGCGCCTCGCCCTGCTGCTGGAGGACGCCGCGCCGCCCATCGTCGTCTCCGACGCGGAGCTCATCGGCCGGCTGACCGTCCCCGACGGCACCGCACGGGTGCTCCTGGACGCCGACCGGGCCGCCCTCGCCGAACTCCCCGCGACCCGGCCCGACGTCCCCGTCACCGCCCGGGACCTCGCCTACGTCATCTTCACCTCGGGCTCCACCGGCACCCCCAAGGGGATCGCCCTGGAGCACCGCGGCGTGGTCAACAACCTCCTCGACCTCAACCGCTCGTACGGCATCGGCCCCGGCGACTCGGTGCTCGCGCTGTCCTCGCCCAGCTTCGACATGAGCGTCTACGAAACCCTCGGCATCCTGGCGGCGGGCGGCACGCTCGTCCTGCCCGACCCGGCCGCCGCCAAGGACCCGGCCCACTGGGCCGACCTCGTCGACCGGCACGCGGTCACCGTCTGGAACTCCGCCCCCGCCCTCCTCGGCCTCCTCGTCGACCAGCTCGAACACGCCGGCGGCCCCCGACTGCCGAAGCTGCGCACCGCGTTCCTCGGCGGTGACTGGATCCCCGTCACCCAGCCCGACCGGATCCGCGCCTTCGCGCCCGAGCTGTCCTTCGTGGCACTCGGCGGGGCGACCGAGGCGTCCATCCATTCGGTGGAGTACCGGGTGGGCCGCGTCGATCCGCAGTGGACGAAGCTCCCGTACGGCCGCCCCATGGCCAACCAGCGCACCTACGTACTCGACCCGCACGACCGCCTGGTCCCCGTCGGCGTGCCCGGCGAACTCCACCTCGGCGGAGTCGGACTGGCCCGCGGCTACCTGAACCGGCCCGAGCTCACCGAGGAGAAGTTCGTCCACGTCGAGCTGGAACCCGGCCGCACCGAACGCCTCTACCGCACCGGCGACCTGGCCCGCTACGGCACGGACGGCACCATCGAACTCCTCGGCCGCACCGACTTCCGGATCAAGCTCAACGGGCTCCGCATCGAGCCCGGCGAGGTGGAGAGCGCGCTGCGCGACCGCCCCGGCGTCCGTGAAGCCGTCGTCGCCGCCCGCCGTACCGCCGCCGGATCGGACCGCCTCGTCGGCTACGTCGTCCCCGAGGACGGCGCCGACCTCGACACCGCCGCCCTGCGCACCGCACTCGGCGCGGTCCTGCCCCCGCACTGCGTCCCCGCCGAACTGGTGCTGCTGGAGCGGCTGCCGCTCAGCCCCAACGGCAAGGTGGACCGCGGCGCCCTGCCCGACCCGCGCCCCGCCGTCCCCGTCGCGGACCGGCCCGCGGCCGCACCGGCGGACGGCGACCCCGTCGCCCTGCGGATCGCCGCCGTCTGGGCCGAGGTGCTCGGCGTGGCCGAGGTGGCGCCCGACGACGACTTCTTCGCCCTGGGCGGGGACTCCTTCGCCGCCGTGCGCGCCGTACGGGCCGTCGCCGCCGCCCTGCCCGACGGCGGGGCCGCCGCCCTGCGCGTGGTCGACCTCTTCAGCAACCCGACTCCGGCCGGCCTCGCGGCCCGCACCGCCGAACTCGGCGCCGCCGGCACGGGGGCGCACCGCCTGCTGCACCGGCTCACCCCCGAACGCCCGCCCGGTACCACCTCCCTGACCCTGGTCTGCTTCCCCCACGGCGGCGGCGACGCCATCGCCTACCAGCCGCTCGCGGCCCAGCTCCCGCCGCACATCGAGCTGCTGGCCGTCTCCCCGCCCGGACACGACCCGCTGCGCCCCGGCCCGATGCTGCCGGTCCCCGACTTCGCGGAACTCGCCGCCCGGGAGATCGCCCGAACCGTACGGGGCCCGTACGCGGTCTACGGCCACTGCGCCGGAGTCGTCACCGCGCTGGAGACCACCCACGTCCTCGAACGGCTCGGACAGCGCCCGGTCGCCCTGGACCTCGCCGCGGCCCTCCCCGAGGAGGACCCGGAGTACGCCCTGGAGATGGAACGCGTCTCCGGCGACGACGACCTCGTCGCCTACCTGACCACCATGGACGGCTTCGACGGCGTCCTCGACGACCGCGACCTCACCGCCGTCCTGCGGATGGTGCGGCACGACATGACCGAGGCCGCCCGCTTCTTCGCCCGCACCCCGGCCGGCTACGACCGGCCCCTGGCCACCCCGCTCACCTGCATCATCGGCGACGCCGACGACGCCACCGACGGCTACGAGGACGGCTACCGCGCCTGGAGCCGCTACGCGGCCGACGTGAGGCTCGCCGTGATCCCCGGTGGCCGCCACTACTTCGCCAAGCACCTCCCCGACCGGCTCGCCGCCCTGCTCGCCGACCTGCACCGCAACGGAGGAAACCATGTCTGATCTCGCCGAACGGCTCGGCCGCCTGCCCCAGGGACAGCGCTCCCGGCTGCTGGGCAGGATGCGCAACCAGATGACGGCCGGCGTGGGCCGCCGCGTCGAACTCAAGCGCGCCGACCACGGACCGCGCTCCCGCTCCTCCTTCCAGCAGGAGCAGATGTGGTTCGTCGACAAGCTCGGCGCCGGCAAGGCCCGCAACAACATAGCCCTCTCCATAACCCTCGGCGGTCCGCTCGACCGGGCCGCCCTGCACGAGGCGCTCAACGCCGTCGTCGCCCGCCACCAGGTGCTCCACAGCAAACTCGTCGAGATCGACGGAGTCCCCTGGCAGGAACCGGTCCCCTCCTTCGTCCTCGGCATCCAGAGCACCGACCTGTCGGGCAGCGAGGACGCCGACCGCGAACTCGCCGAGCTGACGGCCGGCTGCGCAGCAGCCCCCTTCGACCTGGCCGCCGCCCCGCCCGTCCGTGCCCACCTGGTGCGCCTCGCCGCGGACCGGCACGTCCTGCTCTGGGTCGTCCACCACATCGCCTGGGATCCGGGCTCGACCCGCATCTTCACCGAGGAGCTGACCACCAGCTACGCCGCGGCCGCCGCGGGCAAGCGCCCCGAAGCCCCCAGACTCGCCGTCGAGTACGCGGACTTCGCGGCCTGGCAGCGGGCCAAGCTGGAGAACGACGAGCACGGCCGGGCGCTCTCCGCCAAATGGCGCCAGATCCTCGCCGGCGCCGTCGCCACCGAGGTCATGCCCGACCACCCGCGCGGTCCCGAGACCAAGGGCGACGGCCGCGGCCTGAAACTGACCCTCGACCAGAAGCTGCTGGACCGGCTCACCGAGCTCGCCGACGCGGGCAGCACCACCGTCTTCACCACCCTGCTGGCCGCCTTCAACGCGCTGCTGCGGCACTGGACCCGCACCGAGGACGTCGTCGTCGGCACCGCGAGCGCCTCCCGCCCGCACCCCGACCTGGAACAGGTCATCGGCTGCTTCGTCCAGATGATCACCCTGCGGACCGAGGTCACCGACGGGCTCACCTTCCGCGAGCTCGTCACCCGCACCGCGGCCTCCGTGATGGACTCCTTCACCAGCAGCGAACTGCCCTTCGAGCAGGTCGTCGAGGCCGTCCGCCCGGTCCGCGACCCGCTGCGCCACCCGCTCTTCCAGATCGAGTTCACCTCGCTCGGACGCTGGGGCACCCACCGGGCGCAGGCCGCGGACGTCGAGTTCGCCATGGACCAACTGCACGACGGGGCAGCCAAGTTCGACATGAGCTTCCTCGTCGGCGAGAACGACGGCCTGGAACTCTCCCTCGAATACAACACCTCCCTCTACCGGCACGGCACGGCCAGTGCCCTCCTCGCCGCCTTCCGGCAGGTCCTGGAGCAGGTCGCCGACAACCCCGACCTGCGGGTCGGCGACATCAGCCTGGTCGAGGAGCCGGCCGCCTCCCGGCACGCCCGCGAGCTGTCCCGCGGCGGCCCCGTCGACGAGGCCGCCTGGACCACCACCCTGGACCGCGCCTTCCGCGAGCGGGCCACCATCCACCCCGACGCCGTCGCCGTCCGGCACGGCGCCACGCGGCTGGACTACGCGGCCCTCGACCGCTGGTCCGAGGCCATCGCCCACCGGCTGCGCGACCGGGGCGTCGGACACGGAGACCCCGTCGCCGTGTGCGTGGCCCGCGGCCCGGCCGCCGTCGCCGGCGTCCTCGGCGTCCTCAAGGCGGGCGCCCACTACATCCCGGTCGACCCGGCGGCCCCGGCCGAGCGGACCCGTACGGTCCTGGCCGACGCCAAGGTCCGCCACGCCCTCGTCGACGAGAGCGCACAACTGCCCGTACCCCTGGAACTCGTCAACACCGGGACCGCGGCCCCCGTCCGGGAGGTCCCCTCCCTCGCCCTCAGCTCCACCCCCGCCGACCTGGCCTACGTGCTCTACACCTCCGGCAGCAGCGGAACCCCCAAGGGCGTCATGATCGAGCACCGCTCGGTCACGCACTTCTCCCGCACCATCGCCAAGGCCTACGAGATCAAGGCCGAGGACCGGGTGCTGCAGTTCGCCCCCCTCACCTTCGACGTCTCCGTCTTCGAGATCTTCACCACCCTGCTGGCCGGCGGCTCGCTCGTCATCGCCACCGACGACGAACGCCGCGACCCGGCCCTGCTCCAGGCACGGATGCGCGAGGACGCGGTCACCGTCGCCGAACTCCCGCCCGCCCTCCTGCCGCTCCTCGACCAGGCGGCCCTGCCCGACCTGCGCCTGGTCTCGGTGGGCGGCGAGGCCTTCCCCGGCCGGCTCGTCGCCGAATGGACCGCGGGGGAGCGGAGGTTCGTCAACGGCTACGGGCCCACCGAGGCGACCGTCGCCGTCACGCTGATGGACTGCACCGGCAGCTACGACCGCAACCCGCCGATCGGCCGCCCCATGCCCGGCCACCAGGCGTTCGTCCTCGACGAGCGGCTGCGCCCGGTGCCGCCCGGCGTCCCCGGCGAACTGTGCGTGGCCGGCCCCGGCGTGGCCCGCGGCTACCTGGGCCGCCCCGACCTGACCGCCGAACGCTTCGCGGACAACCCCTACGCCGACGGCCCCGAGACCGCCCGCCTCTACCGCACCGGCGACCTGGTGCGCTGGCTGCCCGGCGGCAACCTGGACTTCCTCGGCCGCACCGACCGCCAGCTCAAGGTCCGCGGCCACCGCATCGAGCCCGGCGAGGTCGAGGCCGTCCTGACCGGGCACCCCTCCGTGCAGCAGGCCGTCGTGGTGGCCCAGCCCGCCGCGGGCGGCGAGCGCATGCTGGCCGCCTACGTCACCGTCGAGCAGGTCGGCTCCTACGCCTCGGAGGTCGCCGACGCCGAGGGCCTGCGCGCCTACACGGCCGTCCGGCTCCCCGGCTACATGGTCCCGGTGGTCGTCGTCCTGGACGAGCTGCCGCTGACCCCCCACGGCAAGGTCGACACCGCCGCCCTGCCCCTGCCCACGGAGCACTCGGCGCAGGGCGGGACCCCGCCGCGCGACGCCGTCGAGGAGCAGATCTGCCGCGACATCCTCACCCCCCTCCTGGAATGGCAGAACCCGGACGTCGAAGGCGACTTCTTCGCCCTGGGCGGCAGCTCCCTCCAGGCCACCATCGTCGTCTCCCGGGTCCGCGCCCTCTTCGGCATCGACATCGCCCTCGCCGACTTCTTCGGCCGCCCGACCGTCTCGGGCCTCGCCGAACTCGTCCGCGCCGCGAAGGCCGAGGCCGCCGGCGAACAGGACCGGCTGCTCGCGGTCTTCGAGCAGATCGAGAACATGAGCGACGAAGAGGCCGCCGCCCTCCTCGGCTCCCTCCAGCAGCCGGAGGGACCCTGATGGCCGGACCGGCCGGGCTGGAGGGAGCGCTCGCCGCGCTCCCCGAGGGCAAGCGCGAGCTCGCCCGCCTGATGCTGGCCGCCCGCCGGCCCGTACCCGCACACCCGGCCCCGCGCTCCGGCGCGGGGCCGGTCCCGCCCACCGCCCTCCAGACCCGGCTGTGGCGCCGCGAGCGCACCCACCCGGCCGTCGCCACCGGCTCCCACGCGCTGCGGCTGACCGGCCCCCTCGACCCACGACGGCTGGAGGAGGCCCTCACCGGGGTGCTGCGCCGCCACGAGGCGCTGCGCACCCGGCTGGTCCGCTCCACCGCCGACCAGCCGCGGCTGCACGTGGACGGGGAACCGGTCCTGCGGCTCACCCGGGCCGACCTGTCGGGCTTCACCCCGCAGGCCGCCGCCGAGCGGACCGCCCTGCAGCTCACCGAGAGCGCCTCCACCGTCCTGGACCTGGAGAGCGGCCGCACCAGCGCCTTCCGGCTGCTGCGGACCGCGCCCGACGAGCACGTGCTGATCCTCGCCTCCCACCTCGCGGTCTTCGACGGCTGGTCCTCGGGGGTCTTCCTCGCGGACCTCGCCGCCGGCTACCGCGAGGGCCCGGAGGACCTCACCCCGCCCGAACTCCAGTTCCCCGACTACGCCGACTGGCAGCACCGCTGGCTCGCCGGACCGGACGGCACCGCCGAACTCACCCGCCGCCGGGCGGTGTTCGCGGCCGACCCGCCCGCGCCCCGGGCCCCCGGCGGCTTCGAGCGCGGACACCTGCCCGTACGGCTGGCCCGCGGCCCCGTCGACGCCGGGCTGGAGCTGGGCGCGGCCGAAGGGGCCACTCCGTTCATGACCCTGCTCGCCGCGCTCGGCGTCGTACTGGCCCGCAGGGACGGCCGTACCTCCGTCGTGATCGGCACCCCGGCCGCCGGCCGGTTCGCCGCACCGCTCGAAGGCGCCGTCGGGCAGTACACCACCGTCGTGCCGATCCGGCTCGACCTCGCGGGCGGGCCCTCCTTCCGCGAGCTCCTGCACCGCACCCGCACCGCCGTGGCCGAGGCCCTGGCCCACCAGCGCCTGCCCGTCGACGTGCTGTTCGGTGACGGCACGCCCCCGCCCTACAACGTCCTGTTCGCCCTCCACAACTACCCGGCCGTACCGCTGGACCTGCCGGGCATCGAGGTCGGCCAGCTGCCCGGACCGCCCGCACGCCACCTGGAGCTCTACAGCCCCGACCCGGCCGCCGCCCTCGCCTGCGTGGGCCTGGTGGAGCGGGACGGCGAGATCGGCGGCACCGCCGAGTACAACCGGCACGCGGCCACGCCCGAGGACGTGCGGGGCCTGCTCACCGGGATCGAGGAGGTACTGGACCGGGCCGTCGCCGCCCCCGCCTCCCCGGTCACCACCACCCGGCACTGAGCGGGGGGCCGGGGCCACCGCGCCCCGGCCCCCCCGCCCTGCGATCCCCACCCGGACCCACCCAGACCCGCCTAGGGAGTTGCCCGTGCTCACCACCGAGTTCTACCGCGCGCCCGCGGACTGCGGGCTCGTACGGAGCGGGGCCGGCGTGCCCCGCACCCCCATGCGGGCCCTGCGCGAGGACATCCACGACATCCTGGTGTCCGCCCCCGTCGCCGAGGCCCGGCGCACCCGGGACCCCCGGCCCATCCACCGGGCCCTGGGCGAACGGGGCCTCCTCGCCCCCCAGTGGCCCGAGGAGTACGGAGGCCGCGGCGTCAGCCAGGTCGCGGCCGCCGTGCTGGTCGAGGAACTCGCCATGCACGACGTCCCCGACCTGCTGCACACCCTCACCGTGCAGATCGTCGGCTCCACCCTGCTCAACGTCGCGAGCCCGCAGATGAAGGCGCGCCACCTGCCCGGTTTCGCCGACGGCACCTCCTTCGGCTGCGTGCTCTTCAGCGAACCGCAGGCCGGCTCCGACCTCAACATCCTCTCCACCCGCGCCGTCTCCGACGGCAGGGGCGGCTACAAGCTCTACGGCACCAAGGTCCACTCCCTCTTCGCCCGCTTCGCGGACTACGGGCTGTGCCTGGCCCGCGGCGAGGACGACGCCTTCAGCCTCTTCCTCGTGCCCCTGGCCCAGCCCGGCGTCACGATCCGGCAGATCCCCGGCATCGGCGACGACGCCTTCCACGAGGTCGCCCTCGACGGCGTGGCCGTCACCGCCGACGACGTCGTCGGCGGCATCGGCCAGGGCTGGGCGATCGTCGTCAAGACACTGGCCTTCGAACGCACCGGCCTCGACTACTACGTCAAGGCGCTGCGCTGGTACCGGGCCGCGGTCGAACGGCTGGAGGCCCACACCGACCGGCTGGAGGCCGGCCAGCACGACCAGATCGGCCTGGCCAAACTCAACGCCCGGCTCCTCGCGGCGGGCACCCTCGTGCGCCGCGTCCTCACCCGCCTCGACCGGGGCGAGCTCAACGAGGACGAGGCCGCCGCCGCGAAGTGGTACACCACCGAACTCGCCGCGGAGGTGGCCTGGTGGGCCGCCGAACTCGACGGCGACACCAGCATGACCCTCGACGACCCGGAGGTCGACGGGGTGGCACACCCACTCGATTCGGCGATGCGCGAAGCCCCGGGGATGCGGATATCCGGCGGCACCGCCGAAATGATGCTGGAGACGCTGGCCCGGCTGCGTCTCGACTCAGGGGCGGAGGTACGGCCATGACGACCCACGCGGTCAACGGCAGCGGTACGGACGGGGCGGCCGGCGCGGCGCCCGAGCGGTGGCGGGAGCGGGAGGACGAGGACTCGCTCTTCCGGCAGCTCCGGCTCACCGTACGGCAGGGCCTGGAGGTCGACGGGGACACCCCCGCCGGCGCCTGGGAGGCACTCACCCAGGTCGGGGCCTGGGAGTTCGCCCTGCCCATCGAGAAGGAGGGCCTCGACCTCGGCCAGGCCGTCCTCGCCATGGTCTGCGAGGAGGCCGGCAACGCGATGCAGCCCGTCCCGCTGGCCGACACCCTCCTCGCGCTCGACGTGCTCTCCGCACTCGGCCCCCTCGCCCCCGAGGGCACCGACGACCGGCTCGACCGGGTGCGCGCCGGGGAACTCCAGCTGGCCGTCCCCGGCCGGCTGCCCGACCCGCGCGGCGCCGTGCCGCCGGGCATCGCCTGGAAACCCGACGGCGACGGCGCGGGCGTCGTCCTCACCGGCACCGGCGGCCCGTTCGCCGCCGGCGTCGGGCCGGACGCCCTGCTGGTCCTGGCGAGCGGCCCCGACGGCCCCTGCGTCGCCCTCGTCGACCTGCCCACGGCGGGCGTCACCGTACGCCCGCTGCGCGACCACGGCGGGGGAGCCGTCGCCGGAGCCGTCTTCGACGAGGCACGGATCCCGGCCGGATCGGTGCTGCTGCGCGGGGTCGCCGCCGAACACGCCCTCGCCCGCGTCGGCCTGCGCGCCGCCGTCCACCAGGCATCGCTGCTGGCCGGGATCACCGCGGCCGCCCTGACCGCGGTCGTCTCCCGGATCCGCGGTCGCCAGCAGTTCGGCCAGGCCCTGGTCAAGCACCAGGGACCCCGGCTGCGGGTGGCCGGGCTCCTGGCCCGGCTGGACGCCGTCCGCTGGGCCGTCGGCGACGCCGCACGCGACCTCGACGAGGGCCGGCTCACCCCGGGGGAGGCCGCCGGGCTGATCGCCCTCACGGCCGAGACCACCCTCGACGTGACACGTGACGCGGTGCACCTGCACGGCGCCTCCGGTCTCGTCCGGGACGGCCTGGTGGCCGGCTGCTACCGCCGCGCGGCATGGGAGGCCCTGCGCTGCGGGCGTCCCGCCCAGCTGTGGGACACCGCGGCGCACACCCCCTGACCCGCCCCGCACGAGGGAAGGGGCCCCCGCAGTGCGTGAGCCCCTTCCCTGGGCATCGCTACCGGCGGCGACGGTCAGACCAGGTCGCGGCGGACGATCCAGCGGTGGCGCTTGTCGCTCTTCGCCTCGGTGCGCTGGATCCGGCGGAAGCCGGCCCGCTCGAACATGTCCATCGTCCCGACGTAGGCGAGGGTCGGGTTCACCCTGCCGCCCTCGGGATCCACCGGATAGCCCTCGACGGCGGGCGCGCCGTTCGCCCGCGCGTGCTCGACGGCCCCCTCCAGCAGACCCGAGGCGACCCCCTTCCCGCGGAACTCCTTGCGCACGACGAAACAGGTCACCGACCACACGGGCACGTCGTCCACCGGCGTGATCGTCTTCGAGGAGGTGAGCCGGTCCAGCTGGCGGCGCGGCGCCACGTTGCACCAGCCGGCCACCTCGCCGTCCAGGAACCCCAGGACCCCCGGCGGGGGATCGGCCTTCTCCGTGAGGGTGCGCAGGTGCTCGCCCCGCTCCTCCGCGGTCATCCGCCCGTAGTCGCCGGTGGTCAGCCGCCACGCCATGCACCAGCACGTGTGGGCGCTCTTCTTCGGCTGGAGCACCCGGCGGACGTCGTCCCACAGATCCGCCGTGGCGGGCCGGACTTCTAAACTCATGCTGCTACTTCGCTCTCTTCCGCTTCTTACGAACGTCCCGCCGGCGCGCTCTCACGCGCTCCGGCGACGACATCGGTCATAACGGCGGTCAGCACCTCCAGGGCGCGCCGACACGCCTTGCGTCCTGCGTCCAGATGGGTGACCAGCCGGACGGTATCCGGGTCCGGGGCGGTCACCAGCACTCCTTCCTTCGCGGCCCGTGCGACGACCTCGTCGGCGCCCGGCACCCCGACGAGGACGATGTTGGTCTCGGGCGGGCGCACGGGGAAGCCCGCGTCCCGCAGCCCCGCCGCCAGCAGCCCGGCGTGGTCGTGGTCCTCGGCGATCCGCTCCACGTGATGGTCCAGGGCGTAGAGCCCCGCAGCGGCCAGGATGCCCGACTGCCGCATGCCGCCGCCCAGTCCGTGCCGCAGCTTCCTGGCCCGGGGCAGGTGTTCGGACCGGAGCAGCAGCACCGAACCGACCGGTGCGCCCAGCCCCTTGGACAGGCACACCGACAGCGAATCGGCGGTCGCCCCGTACCGCGCCGCCGGCGTCCCGGTCGCGGCCATCGCGTTCCAGATCCGGGCGCCGTCCATGTGGACCGCCACGCCCGCGACGGACGTCAGCTCGCGCACCGCCCGCAGCGTGTCCAGCGGGTGGACCGTACCGCCGGCCCGGGTGTGGGTCTGCTCCACCTCCACCGCGCGCGTGCCCAGGGTGTACGCGTTCCCCCGCCGGAGCACCCCCGCCAGCAGGGCCGGGGTGATCACCCCCCGTTCGGCCGTCACCGTACGGGTCTGGATCCCGCCGTAGCGGGCCGGGGAGGCCTCCTCGTGGGCCAGGACGTGCGCCTCGGCGTCGCACACCAGCTCCTCGCCGGGAGCGACGAGGAGCTGGAGCGCGATCTGGTTGGCCATCACCCCGGACGGCGTGAACAGCGCCGCCGGAAAGCCGAAGAGCCCGGCGAGGCGCTCCTCCAGGGCGCGGACGGTCGGATCCTCCCCGAAGAGGTCGTCACCGACCTCCGCGCCGGCCATCGCGGCCCGCATCCCGGGCCCCGGCCGGGTCACCGTGTCGCTGCGCAGATCGGCGATGCCGCAACCACCTGTGGTCATGACGGGTCGTCAACTCCTCGTTCTCGGGGCTTCGGGGTGAGTTCACGGGCCGCCATCCAGTCCAGCAGCGGCCGTACCAGCAGCCAGGTCTCCCGTACGAGTTCCCCGGCGCGCGCCGTGTGCAGGCCCGCGGCCGGACCGTAGCGGCGCCCCGCGTCGATCTTGCGGTGGCGCAGCAGGTCCAGCCGAGGGTGGTCCGCGGGCACGCCCCGCGGCCGGGACTTGAGCCGGTCCCCGCCCAGGACGAAGCCCGCCCGCGCCAGCCGGCCCGTGATGAGCGCCAGCTCCGCGCCGCCGTCCTCCTCCTCGACGGCGGCGCGGTAGCGGGCGACCTCGGCCCCGGCGTACGGGTACCAGCGGCCGGAGGCGTACAGCCCGTCCCGGTCCAGGTGCACCCACAGGCCCAGACAGGGCAGCAGGTCCAGATAGGCGCCCTGGTAGGTCTTGTACGGGGACTTGTCGTGGGACATCCGGGTGTCCCGGACCGGGCCGAGCACCTGCACCCCCGCCGGCCCGGCCCACTCCTCGAAGAACGTGCCCAGTTCAGCGGCCAGCTCGTCCATCGGCGCACGCACGTCACGCTCGTACCGCTCGCGGTGGCGCAGCCGCCACGCCTCCTTGCTGTTGTCGGCCGCGAGGTCCTCGTACAGGCGCAGTGCCGAGGGCGGGAAGCCGCTGAAGGTCACGGCAGGTACCCCGGCAGGGGGTGGGCGGCGCACAGCTCGGAGACCCGGGTGCGGACCCGGTCGCGCAGCGCGTCCGGCAGCACGCCGCCGGGCGCGGCGAGTGCCGCCAGCACGTCCGCGACCAGGTCGGCGCACTCGGCGGCCACCGTCCGGTCCATCCCGCGCGCGGCCAGCGTGTTGGTCCCCAGCCGCAAGCCCCCCGTCACCCGGACCGGTGTGGTGTCCCCGGGGACGCGGTTGCGGTTGACGACGATCCCGCAGGACTCCAGGGCCTCTTCGGCGACGTCCCCGGTGACGCCGGTGCCGCGCAGGTCGAGCAGCACCATGTGGGTGTCCGTGCCGCCCGTGACCAGCCGGAAGCCCCGGTCCAGGAGCCGCTCGGCGATCGCCTGCGCACCGTCGGCCAGCCGCTTGGCGACCTCGGCGAAGTCGGGGCTGGCCACGAAGTCCAGCGCGCGGGCCTTGGCCGCCACCGACGCCAGGTCGGGAGTGCCCTGGGTGAAGGGGAACACCGCCCGGCGCAGGGTGGCTGCCAGGGTGCCGCGCTCGGGGCCCGCCCTGCGGGCCTCGCGGCCCAGCAGGATCAGCCCGCCGCGCGGCCCGTACAGCTGCTTGTAGGTGCTGGTGGTGGTCACGTGCGCGTGGTCGACCGGGCTCTGGTGGAGGCCGGCCGCGACCAGTCCCGCGATGTGCGAGATGTCGGCCATGAGATAGGCGTTGGCCTCGTCCGCGATCTCCCGGAACCGGGCGAAGTCGATGCTGCGGGGATACGCGCTCGCCCCGCACACGATCAGCTTCGGCCGGTGCTCCAGCGCCAGTTCACGGATCTGGTCGTAGTCGAGCAGCCCCTCCGGCGTCACCCGGTAGCCGTGGGCGCGGTAGTACCGGCCCGTCACCGAGGCGGGGGAGCCGTGGGTGAGGTGGCCGCCGCAGTCGAGGTCGAGACCGAGCAGGCTGTCGCCCGGGCTCAGCAGCGCCGTGATCACGGCGAGGTTCGCGGACGACCCGGAGTGCGGCTGCACGATCGCGTCCTGCGCCCCGAAGGCCGCGCACGCCCGCTCGATCGCCAGGCGCTCGATCTCGTCGGCGACGCCGCAGCCCGCGTGGTAGCGGTTGCCGGGGTACCCCTCGGCGGTCAGGTTCCCCAGCGCGCTGCCCTCGCAGGCCAGCACGGAGGGGTCCGCGACGCTGGACGCCGCCACCATCATCAGGGTGTCGCGCTGGCGCGCCGACTCCCGGGCCAGCAGGTCGTACAGGACGGAATCGCGTTCTCTCAGCCGGGTGTTGGCGTGCGCGGCGAAATCGACCAGGTCCGGCGCGGGCGCCGGCGGTGCGCCGTCCGGGAGCCCGTCCTCGTCCAGTGGACCGGTGACGGGCGCGGGCAGGGTGAGACTCATGACTGTCCCCTCTCGGAATCGTCCGTGATGGCCGTGCTGAACCGGGCGGTGTCCTCAGCCGTCCGCATCGGCGGTGTCCGTCCCGTCGGCCTCCAGCTCGCCGAAGGCCTCGGCTGCCGCGACCGCCTCCGCGCCGTGCTGCTCGTCCGCGGCGATCTTCTCGGCCAGCTCGCGGACCACCGGGGTCTGGAACACGGTCTTGACGGGCACCGGCACCCCGAGCAGCTCCTTGAGCAGTCCCGCGAGCCGGGTCCCGCTGAGCGAATCGCCGCCCAGGGTGAAGAAGTTGTCGCCGGGAGCCACCCCGTCCAGGCCGAGGATGTCGGCGACCGCCGCGCACAGCACCAGCTCCAGCGCGCTGCCCGGCCCGTCACCGGCGTCCCGCACGGCCGCGTCGTCGGCGGACTGCCGGCTCCCCGCGGAGGAGGCCAGCAGCAGCCGGTCGACCTTGCCGTTGCGGGTCAGCGGCAGCTCGTCCAGCACGGTGATCGCGGTCGGCACCATGTAGCCGGGGAGCTGCGCGGCGAGCCGCTCCAGCACCCGGTCCGCCGCGCCGGCGTCCGAGCCGGGCCCGGCCACGACGAAGGCGTGCAGCCGCCGTACCCCGTGGGCGCTGGCGGGCGCCACGACCACGGCCGCCTCGACCTCGGCGTCCTGGCGCAGCACGGCCTCGATCTCGCCCAGCTCGATCCGGTGCCCCTGGATCTTCACCTGGAAGTCGTCCCGGCCCAGGATCTCGATGCTCCCGTCCGGCAGGTACCGGCCCAGGTCACCGGTCAGATAGGCGCGTTCGCCGGTCTCCGGGAGGCGCACGAAGCGGCTCGCCGTGCGCTCGGCGTCGTTCCAGTAGCCGAGCGCGAGGCCGACGTCGCTGGCCACGGCCATCTCGCCGACGACACCGAGCGGTCGCTCGTACGACGCCCCGTCGACGATGTAGTAGCGCTGGTTGGTGATCGGCTTGCCGTACGGGATGCTCGTCCAGGACGGGTCGACCTCGCCGATCGGCTGGAACAGCGACCAGCAGATCGTCTCCGTGGGGCCGCCCGACCCCACGACCTGGATCCGCGGGCTCTGCGCCCGCAGCCGGTCCGGCAGGGTCAGCGGGATCCAGTCTCCGGAGAGCACCGACAGCCGCAGGGACTCCAGCGGCCGGCCGCCCCCGCGCCGCTCGCGCACCTCCGCCTCGCCGACGAGGAGTTCCATCAGGACGGGCACGGAGTTCCACAGCGTGACCTGCTCCGCCTGCACCAGATCCGCCCACACGTCGGGCTCGGCGTGCTCGAACGGCGGCGGCACCACCACGGTCCCACCCTGCGTGAGCACCCCGAAGACGTCGTAGATCGAGGCGTCGAAGTGCAGCCCCGAGATGGCCAGCAGCCGGTCCCGCGCGCCGACCTCGAAGCGCTCCGCGACGTCGCGGATCAGGTTGACCACACCGATGTGGTCGACCATCACGCCCTTGGGTTCGCCCGTCGAACCCGAGGTGAAGATCGTGTACGCGAGGTCCGCCGGGGTCTGCGCGGTGTCGGGCCGGGTGGCGGCGCCGGTCTCGAAGTCCTTGTCCACCCGGTAGCGGCGGGCCGTGGGCGGCCAGCTGATCCGGGAGTCCAGCGAGGACTGCGTGAGGATCCGGTCGACCTTGGCCTCGGCGAGCAGCCGGCGCAGCCGCTCCGGCGGCACGGAGGCGTCCAGCGGCAGGTAGGCGGCGCCGGAGGCGAGGATCCCGTACACCGCTGCGTACTGCTCCCAGCCCTTCTCCATCACCACGGCGACCAGCTCGCCCGGGGCCGCCCCGTGCTCGCGCAGCGTGTGCCCGATCCGCCAGGCGTACGAGGCCAGTTCGGCGTAGCTGAGCCGCCGCCCGGAGGCGTCCACCACGGCCTCGGCGTCGGGCGTGAGGTCGGCCTGCCGGGCGAACAGCTCGTGCAGGGTGGTGTACGGGATCTGCCCGGAGGTGTCGTTGACCTGCCGGCGCAGCTCCCGCTCGGCCGGCGGGATCAGGTCGAAGCGAGCGGTGTGCAGGCTGTCCGGGTCGTCGGTGAGCCGCGCCAGCAGGTCCACGTACACGCCGAAGGCGGCGTCGACGAAACCGGGCGCGAACGCGCCGTCGACGAAGTCCCAGATGACCCGGAGCTCGCCGGCCAGCTCGCGCAGCTGCACGTCGAGGGTCACCTGCGGGGTCTGCGAGATCGAGTACACCTCCCGGCCCAGGTCCGTGACGGGCCGGCGCACCGGGTAGTCGAGGAGGCTGGTGACGACCACGGGCATCCCGGCCTGCGCGCCCACACCGTGCAGACGCGTCAGCTCCCGCAGTACGCGCACACCGTTGAAGGAGCCGTGCTCCACGTCGCGGGCGAGCTGGTCGCGCAGGGCGTGCGCACGGTCCAGGAAGGTCGCCCCCGAACCGTCGGCGGCGAGCATCACCGCGTTGGTGAAGTCACCGAGCACGCCGGTGATGTCCGGGTGCACCGCCGGGCGCTGGAAGACCGGGTAGTTGATCGTGAAGTCGGACTCCTCCGCCCAGGCCCGGACCACCTCGGCGAAGGCCGCGGTGAGCAGCACCGACGGGGTCAGGCCCGCCCCGTGCGCCCGCTCGGTGAACCGCTGCCAGTCGGCGGGGGAGAGGCGGTGCTCGCGCCGGTCGAAGCGCACCTCGCCGGTGTCCCCGGCGGGGCCGCCCGTGGGCAGCGACGGGGCCGGCGGCAGGGTGGGCACGCGCTGCACCCAGTAGTCGCGGGCGGCCCGGAAGGCCTCGGTGTGCGGCAGGGCGTCGGCCCGCCAGCGGGCGTACTCGGCGAAGCCGATGCCGGGCTCCGGCAGTTCCGCGTCCGGGTCCTCGTACAGGTCGACCAGCTCGGGGAAGAGCACCTGGAAGGCGCTGGAGGCGTCCAGCACCTGCAGGTCGATGCCCAGGTGCACCCGGCCGAGGTTCTCCGGACCGCCCAGCCGGACGATCCGCAGGTCGAACAGCGGCCAGCTGCCGACCGGGAAGACCACATGGCTCATCTCCTCGCGCAGCGCGGCGAGGTGCTCCCGGGCGGCGTCGGCGGACAGGCCGGTCAGGTCAACGACCGGTATCGCGAACGGCAGCGGGTCGGACGGCACCCACTGGGTGCCGTCGGTGCCGCCGATCGCGCGGAGCATGTCGTGCCGGGCGACCACCTTGCGCCAGGCGTCGGCGAACCGTTCGGGGTCGAGGTCCGCGCGCTCCCACTCGAAGTATCCGTAGCAGCCGATGCCGCCCATCTCGACGGCTTCGCCTCGCCCGATCATCAGTGCCTGCTGCGTCTCGGTCATCGGGAAGGACGCGGCACTGTCCGCGCGAGCGGGCAGGAGCTCGGTCATGGTCCAACTCCATTCGGTGTTACGGGCCGTTGGCGTGTGCGTGCTCGGGATGGGTACGGGCCGGGACGCCCTGCTGCGGGGCAGGGCGAGGCTAGGGGCGGTGAGTTAGCCGCCGGTTATGCTCCGTGCGGCCGGCCCGCTCGCCGGGCACCGCCGCCCGCCCCTCCTCCAGGGAGAGCGCGAAGAGCCGTACGAGCGGGTGGAACAGGTAGCAGGGCTGCCCCCACTCGTCCGCGCCGCTGACCTCCAGCAGGGCCGCGTCGGCGAGCGCCTCCAGCAGCCGCTCGGCCTCGGCCTCCGCCAGGTCCAGCGCCGTCGCCGCCTCGGCGGCCGGGAACGGCTCCGGGCCCAGCGCGGCCAGCGCCGGGAACACCGCCCGCACCTCGGGCTCCAGCGCACGCCAGGACGGCAGCAGGGAGGTGTGCACGTCCATGTCGCCGGAGTGCAGCTCCCGCAGCCGGGTGACGGGATCCGCCAGCCGGCGGGCGAGCCGGTCGGGGGTGCAGTGCGGCCGGGCCGCGATCCGGGTCCCGACGATCCGCAGCGCCAGCGGCAGGCCCGCGCAGTGCTCGACGATCGCGGTCGCGGCGCGGGGAGCGCCCGCCACCCGGGCCGGACCGGCCGCCGCGGCGAGCAGGTCCAGGGAGTCCCGGGGTTCCAGGGGCGCGAGGGCCACGGTGTGCGCTCCGGCCACGGTGGGCAGGGCCGTACGCCCGGTCACCAGCACGGCCGGCTCCGGGGTGTTGGGCAGCAGCGGCCCCAGCTGGGCGGCCCCCGAGGCGTTGTCCAGCACGATGAGCAGCTGCCTGCCCCGGGTCCGCTCCCGGTAGAGGCGCACCAGCTGGTCCTGGTCGTCGGTGACCGGTACGTCGTCCGTCGGGCCCAGCGCCCGCAGCAGACGGCGCAGTACCCGGGCCGGGTGCTGCGGGGTGCCGTCCGGGCCGCGCAGGTCGGCGTACAGCTGCCCGTCGGGGAAGTGCCGCTGGCAGCGGTGGGCCGCGTGGACGGCCAGTGCGGTCTTGCCCAGCCCCGCCATGCCGGTGACCAGGACCCGGCGGGGCCGTCCGGCGCCCTGCCCGTCGGGGGTCAGGGCGCGGCACACCAGCTCCAGCTCCGGCCCCCGTCCCGTGAAGTCGACGGTGTCCGGGGGCAGCATGGCCGGAGTCCCGGCCGACGGGCCGGCGGCCCGCGGCCGGGCGCCCGCGCGCGCGGCGGGGGCGGAGCCCGGCCACCGGTCGAGCGTGCCGTCGAGCAGCGCCCGGTAGGTGGCCTGGAGCTCCTCGCCGGGATTGACCCCGAGCTCGTCCGCGAGCACCGCCCGTCCGTGGTGGTAGAGGTGGATGGCGTCGGCCTGCCGGCCGGACCGGCACAGGGCCGTCATCAGCTGGCACCGGATGCGCTCGCGCAGCGGGAACTCGGCTACCAGTCCGGTGAGTTCACCGGTGATCTGCTCGTGCCGGCCGAGGGCGAGGTCCGCGGCGATGCGGTGCTCCAGGGTGACGGCCCGCGCCTCCGTCAGCCGCGGGGCCTCGGCGTCGGCGAGGTATTCCGTGGCGTTCGCGAAGGGCTGCCCGTTCCACCGGGCCAGGGCGTCGCGCAGCAGCTCACCGGCCCTTTCGAAGTCCTCTTTGATCAGTGCCTCGCGGCCGGCGAGCGCCAGCTTCTCGAATTCGTTCAGGTCGACGGTCGCATTACCGATGCTCATGGCATATCCAGGCGGTCTGCGATCGATCATTACTTCGGCGCCGAGAATCTTGCGCAGGCGCGAAATATAGGTGTAGAGCTGTGCGCTGACGGTGGCCGGGGGCGCCCAGCCCCACAGCAGCCGGCACAGCCGTTCGTCCGACACGACCTCTTCGCGGGCCAGGAGGAGCGCCGCGAGCACGGTGTGCAGCTTCGCCCCGGAGAACGCGACCCGGTGGCCGTCCCGCCGTACCTCTACTGGCCCGAGCACTCGGAATTCCATGTACCGCCCCATCCGTGATTCCTGAGAAGAATCTTCGAACGAAGCTAGAGGAGCCCGTTGTCCCCTCGATATCGTGGCGATTTCGAGGGGGGCCGGGGTCACGAAATCGATGGAACACGGAAGAGAAAGGAGCCGTCCCTACTGTTCCATTCGTGCCGCAGCGAGCGGCAGTGATGATCCACCGAGAGGGGAATCCGAGATGCGCAGCACCCGGACGGCGAAGACGACGGCCGCTTGCCTGGTCGTTCTTGCGGGTATGTTCGTGGGCACGGGGGCGGCCACGGCCCTCACGGCGCCGGCGAGCACCAGCGTCCAGGCGGACGACATGCCCTGGGGAGTCGTCAAGCCGCTGCACCCCTCGCACCCGGGCTCCGCCGGCACGAACGGCGACATGCCCTGGGGCTGACCGTCCGCCGGCGCCCCCCCACCTACGCGCCGCTCCGCTCCGCCCGCACCACCACGGACCGGACCACCGCACCATC
The DNA here is from genome assembly GCF_000720455.1 of Streptomyces virginiae. Taxonomy (GTDB): domain Bacteria; phylum Actinomycetota; class Actinomycetes; order Streptomycetales; family Streptomycetaceae; genus Streptomyces; species Streptomyces virginiae. The sequence continues at coordinate 76,100 of NZ_JOAK01000003.1, forward strand.
GCGGATCCGCACCCGGTAAACCCGCAGCACAGCAGCACAGCAGCACAGCAGCACAGCAGCACCGCACGTCCGCGCATTCCACCGCCGCGGCCCGAGCCGTACCGGACGGGCGTCAGTTCGCCGGATGCGCCAGCAGCTCCGTCAGTTCCTCCGGAGTGAAGGAACGATGCGGCAGCCCTCCGGGCCCCCCACCGCCCGGTGCCTCACCACCCCCCGCATCCTGCACGGCCGCCAGCAACCGGCCCGCCTGCGCCCGCCAGGGCTGCGCGCCGACCTCGCCGAAGCCGGCACAGGCCCGCCGGAACCTCTCCGCCGCCTCCCCGCAGCGGCCCCCGAGCGCGTCCACGCACCCGAGGTCCGTCTCTACCCGGGCGGACAGGAACCGGTCCGCCAGTTCATCAGTGATCTCCAGGGCCTGCCGCAGCGTCTCCCCCGCCGCCTGCAGCAGGCCCTGGCTCCACTGCGTCTGCCCGAGGCCCCGCAACGCATGGGCCTCACCGACCCGGTCGCCCTCACCGCGGGTCAGCCGCAGCACCGCGCCGAACGCCTCGGCCGCCTCGCCGAGATCCCCCGCGCGCAGCCGCACCTCGGCCAGCCGGTACACGCTCTGGGCCTCCGCCCGCACCGAGCCGGTACGCCGACTGAGCGCCACCGCCTCCTGCGCCAGCGGCAGCGCGCCGCCCACGTTGCCCCGGTCCAGCTCGATCTGCGCCTGGAAACCCAGCAGATGGGCCTCGTTGCCGATGTCACCGGACGCGTGGAAACCGCTGAGCGCCGCCTCGCAGTACTCCAGCGCCCGCTCCCAGTCGCCCTGGAACCGCGCGCACATCGCCAGGTTCCGCTGGGCGAGCGCCGCCCCGCCCAGGTCACCGGTGGTGCGCAGCAGCCGCAGCGCGGCCATGTTCCAGCCCTCGGCCTGCTCGTAGCGCCGCTGGTAGATCGCCAGCGACCCCAGGAGCCGCAGCATCGTCGCCTCGCCCGGCTCGTCGCCGGCCCGCCGGGCCGAGGCCAGGGCCTGCTCGGCGCTGCGCTGCCAGTCCTCCAGGTAGTTCTTCGTCTCGAAGTGCGGCACCGCGCTCTCGGTCAGCATCCAGGCGTAGCCGGCCCGGCCCGTCTCCGCCGCCTGCGCCACCACGTCGGTCACGGCGGTGCGCTCCGACTCGAACCAGTCCATCGGCGAGCCCAGCAGCTCGTCGGCGAGCTCGCCCAGGAAGCCGGGGGCGGGCGCCGCCGGCCGGCCCACCGGGAAGTCCCGTCCGTCGATCCGCCGGTGCGCCTCCTCGGCCAGCCACAGCCACGCGCCGAACGCCCGCTCCAGCGCCGCGTCCGTCTCCGCCTCCGGCTCGTCCGCCTCCGCCCGCTCCCGGGCGAAGAGCCGCAGCAGGTCCTGGAAGCGGTAGCGGGCCGCCCGGCCCGGCGCCGCCTCGGCCACCTCCAGCAGCTGGGCGTCGACCAGGTGGTCGATCAGCTCCTCCGCGTGCCACACGCTGGTGTCCAGCACGGCCGCCCCCGCCCAGGCCGCGAAGTCCGCCGTGCGCAGCAGCCCGAGGCGCCGGTACATCCGGGCCGCCTCCGCCGGCAGGTCCCGGTAGGTCAGCCGGAAGCCGGCGCGCACCCCGCCCTCGCCCGGGCTCAGCACGTCGAGCCGGGACCGGTGGTCGCGCAGCCGCTCCACCAGACTGCGCACGCTCAGGTTGGGCTTGGCCGCCAGCCGGGCCCCGGCGATCCGCAGCGCCAGCGGCAGGCAGTCGCAGAGCGCGCCGAGCTGCTCCACGGCCACCGGGTCGCTGCCGAACCGGTCCGCCCCGGCGAGTTTGATCAGCAGGGCCGTCGCCTCGGTCGGCTCCAGCATCCGCAGCCGGATGCTGAGCGCCGTGTAGTCCCCGGTGAGGTCGCCCAGGTTCTCCCGGCTGGTGGCCAGCACCACGCTGCGCCCGCCGCCGGGCAGCAGGGGTCTGAGCTGGTGGAAGGAGCGCACGTTGTCCAGGACGATCAGCGTCTTGCGGGTGCTCAGCAGGCTCCGCAGCAGCGAGGCCCGCTCGTCGGGGTCTGCCGGGACCTGGGGTGCGGCGATCCCGAGGGCGCGCAGGAAGCGGTCGAGCACGGCGGCGGGGGACACCGGCGCCTGCTCCTCGTCGTAGCCGCGCAGATCGGCGAAGAGCTGGCCGTCGGGGAACTGGTCCGCGACCTGGCTCGCCCAGTGCACCGCCAGCGCCGTCTTGCCCACGCCGCCCACGCCCACGATCGTCGCCAGCGCCGGGGTGTGCGGGTTGTACGGCTCCTTCAGCAGCCGGTCCAGCGAGGCCATCTCCCGCTGCCGCCCGGTGAACGCCATGACTCCCGCGGGCAGTTGGGCCGGGATCGTGTGCACGGCGGCCGGCGCCGGGGTGACCACGGCCGGGGGCCGGGTCAGTTCCGGCGAGTCCCGCAGGATCAGGTCGTGCAACTGCCGCAGCCCCGGACCGGGTTCGATCCCGAGCTGCTCGGTCAGTAACCGGCGGCCGGTCAGGAACACGTCGAGGGCCTCGGCCCGCTGGCCCGACCGGTACAGGGCCAGCATGAGGTGCTCCCGGCACTGCTCGCGCAGCGGGTGCCGCGCCACCAGCTCGGTGAGCTCGCCGATGAGCGCGCGGTGGCGGCCCAGCTGGAGCATCAGCCCCGCGCGCTCCTCGACGAGGGTGAGCCTCATCTGCTCCAGCCGCGTCGCCTCGGCCTCCAGCCGGGAGCCGGGCGTCTCCTCGAGGGCCGAGCCCCGCCAGATGCTCAGCGCCTCCTCGAACAGCGTGCAGGCCTCTTCGGTACGGCCGTGCCGGGCGGCGTCGCGGCCCTGGTCGGCCCGCTCCAGGAACTCCTGGACGTCGACGCGGTGCTCACCCTTGGCCAGCAGGTAGCCCGGGGGAGAGGTGATCAGCAGATCGGTCACCCCGGCCTGCTTGAAGGTCTTGCGCAGGGTGGCCACGCAGATGGCGATCTGGTTCCGTGCCGTCGCGGGAGGTGAATCCGGCCAGACGGCGTCCACCAGGGTGTCCACCGAGACGACGCGGTCGGCATAGAGCACCAGCATCGCGAGGACCGTCGCCTGGCGCCGGCCGTTGATGCGCAAGGGGCCGTCATCGGCCTGGACGAGCAGTGGCCCCAGCAGTCTGAAGACAAACCGATTCAACAGGTCCCCCGCCTTTGAAACCCCGCGTCAGGCGCGAACGGTACCGCAAAGACGATTCCTCGGTGCAGTCAACTCTTGGGAAAAACGTCGGCTGTTTCCGGCCATCTTGTCCGTATAGCGGTAGGGCCGAGCGGGCTCCTCACGGAGAGTCGCCGGTGCCGAGCGAGGACAGCGCGCCCGACAGCCCCCGAATGATCTCGGCCGTTCGCCGTACCTCCTCCTCGCCGCCCAGGCTCGCGCACAGGTGCCGGGCCGATTCGGCCAGACAGGAGTCGATCTCCCGCTTCGCGGCCGCGCCCCGCTCGGTGGCGGCGAGCAGTTTCGCCCGCCGGTGCGCCGGATTGTCCAGGTAGAGCGCCAGCCCCTGCCGTACGAGCAGGTCCGCTATGCGCTGGACGCTCTGCCGGGTGGTCCCCACCCGGCGGGCCACCTCGGAGACGGACAAGGACTCGTCCGTCACCGTGCTCAGGACCTGCCAGCGCGCCGCGCTCAGACCGAACGACAGCGTCAGCCGGTCGACGGCCGCGGTGAACCGGCCGTTCAGCCGGAAGACGGCCACGGCGGCCCGGCTGAACGCCTCGGCCTCCCCGGACTCCGCTGTACGCGTCAACGCCGGTCCCCTTCCGTACGTCTTCCGGGTCGCTGCACGATAACAGCGCGTGGTCACGCGGACGAGAGTCGTGCGGGGCCGGAGCGGAGGTGCCGGGCCGGACTGGTCCGTTGGCAGGACCATGGCCTACAGAACTCCCCAGTAGGTGGGCCAATGGCCCTGGTCGCGGGGGTCGAGTTGAGCCAGTGGGCCGCCAGGTGCTTATCTGTGTCGTATCCATGTACTTACGGCGCCGCGCAGCGCCGGACGGCAACGAGGCCGGTTCCGGAGCGCGGCGCCTTCGCCGTGCCCGTCCGCCGCCCACCACCCCCGGGCGGCGCCGGCCCGGCGCGCACCACTCCAGGGGGGCGGCACACCGCTGTGAAGAGGATGTTCGTAGCTCCGGATCCGGGGCGTCTGAGGCTCAGGAACGCGGCCCGCGCGGTGATCGGCGTCGGCGCCGCCGTCGCCCTCGCCGAACTGTGCGGTCTCTCCCTGACCGCCTCCATCACCGGCGGACTCGCGGCCCTGCTCGCGCTCTTCACCGTCACCGACCCGACCGTGCGCCGCCAGGCCGTCACCACCGCCCTGCTGCCCGCCGCCGGATTCCCGGTCCTGGCCCTGGCCACCGCCCTGCACGGGATGACCCCGCTGCGGGACGCCGCCTTCGTCCTCGTCGTCTTCTGCGGGGTCTACGCCCGCCGCTGGGGCCCGCGCGGACACGCGCTCGGGATCTTCGCGTTCATGAACTTCTTCATCACGCAGTTCCTGCACGCACTGCCCGCCCAGCTCCCCGAGCTGTACGCCGCCGTCGGCCTGGCCCTGGCCGCGTCCGCCGCCGTGCGGTTCCTGCTCTGGCCCATCGAGCGGCGCACCCCGCCGCCCGCCGCCCCCGCGCCGCTGCCCGGCCGCGGCCTGGCCAGACACACCACCCGCCAGGCCTTCCAGGCGACGGCCGCCTGCGCCGTCGCCCTCGCCGTCGGCCAGGCGCTCTCCGAGGACCGCTGGTACTGGGCCGTCGGCACCGCCTGGTGGATCTTCGTCAACACCGCCTCCCGCGGCGAGACGCTGGTCCGCGGCTTCCGCCGGGTGCTCGGCACCGTCGTCGGCGTGGCCGCCGGCGTACTGATCGCCATCCCGCTGGACGGTGCGCCCCTGCCCACCGCCCTCCTCGTCGCCGCCTGCGTCTTCGGGATCTTCTACACGGCCGCCGTCTCGTACAGCTGGATGATCCTCGCGGTCACGCTGATGGCCGGGCTGCTCTACGGCCTCCTCGGCGTGCTCGACCCCGGCCTGCTCGTGCTGCGCCTGGAGGAGACGGCCGTCGGCGCCGCGTGCGCCGCGCTGGCCGTCGTGCTCGTCCTGCCGGTCACCACGCACGCCACCAACGACGCCTGGATCCAGCGCGCCCTGCACTGCGTGCACGCGGCCACCGCCCAGGCCACCGCCCGCCTCGCCGGCTCCCCGACGGCCGATCCCGCCCCGCACGCCGCGGAGCTGGAGACCCTGCTGGCCCGGGTCCGGATGGCGCTCGCGCCGCTCGTCCACCCGCTCAGCCCGTTCCGTGCGCGCAAGGCCCGCGCCGGCCAGGTCATCGCCCTGCTCGACGACTGCGCCCGCGAGGTGCGCGGCCTGGTCACCGTCGCCGCCGACCCGGACGCGGGCCGCGACGCCCGCCTCGCCGCGGCCTGCTGGCGCGTCGAGGCGGCGGTACAGGCGCTGACCGCGGGCGAGCGGGAGCTCGAAGGACCCGAGGCGGCGGGCACCGCCGCCTCGCCCGTCGGTACCGCCGAGCCCGCGCTCGCCCACCTCCAGGGCCTGGAGCGGGCCCTCACCGAGCTGGCCACCCCGCTGGGCAGCGACCCGAAGGCGCCGTTCGTCATCAGCGCCTGAGCAGCCCGCCCCAGGCCGCCGCCCGCCCCGCGGGCGCCCGGCCGGGGCTGTGCACCACCCCCAGGGCCTGGGTGGCCCGGGTCAGCGCCACGTACAGGTCGCTCGGCTCGAACCCGGCCGGCTCCACCACGATCACCGTGTCGAACTCCAGCCCCTTGGCCTGCCGCGGATCCAGCAGGACGACCTCCTGGGTCAGATCGGGCTCCGCGCCCTCCCGTACCCCCGGCAGCACCGCCGCCAGCGCCGCGTGCCGCTCCCGCGGCGCGATCACCGCGAGCCGTCCCTCGGCCGGCCGGTCCCGCTCCACGGCCTCCGCGACCGCCCCCGCGAGGTCCCCGGCCGCCCGCGCCCACGGCCGCACCCCGGTGGACCGTACCGAACGCGGCGGCTCGAAGCCGGGATCGCGTTCCCGCAGCACGGCCGCCGCCACCTCCATGATCTCGGCGGGCGTGCGGTAGTTGACCCCGAGCCGGACCAGCTCCCAGCGCTCGCCCACGTACGGCGAGAGGATCCGCTCCCAGGACCCGCAGCCCGCCTCGTCGCCGGTCTGCGCCGGATCCCCGACCAGCGTCATCGAACGGGTCGGGCAGCGCCGCATCAGCAGCCGCCACGCCATCTCCGACAGCTCCTGCGCCTCGTCCACGATCACGTGCCCGAAGGCCCAGGTGCGGTCGGCAGCGGCACGCTCGGCGGTGCTGCGGTGGTCGGCCTCCTCGTGGCGCTCCGCCATCCTCTCGGCGTCGATGATGTCGTGCGCCGCGAGGTACTCGTTCTCCTCGTCCTCGAACTCGTACGACTGCGAACCCGCGGACACGTCCAGCACCCCCTGCGCGTACGCGATGCGCCGCTGCCGCTGCCGCTCCTCGGCGGCGCGCAGCGCGCTGTCGTCCTCGCCGAGCAGCTCGGCCGCCTCGTCCAGGAGCGGTACGTCGGCCGGGGTCCAGTCGGGCCGGGCCGAGGGGGCGCGCCGGATCAGCCGGGCCTCGTCCGCGGGCAGGTGCGTGGGGTCCGCCAGGAAGTCGGCGATCAGCCGCTGCGGGGTGAGGGAGGGCCACAGCGAGTCGATGGCCGCGTGCACGGCGCGGCTCGTCGCGATCTCCTTGCCGAGCTGGGCGACGTCGTCCGGGCCGAGCAGGTTCGGACCGCCGTACGGATCGGCGCCGAGGCGGTCGGCGAGCTGCGCGGTGAGCGCGTCGATGATCCGGAAGGCGAAGGCCGGACGCGCCTGGTTGTGCGGCAGCCCGGTGGCCCGGGCCCGGTCCCGCGCCTCGTGGGCCATCGTGCGGTCCAGCAGCAGGGTCCCGTAGTCGTCGTGGTCGATCTCCAGCGCGGCCTCGGGGACGGTGTCGTACTCCTCGCCGGTGTCCGCCGGCACGTGTTCCGGCAGGCGCTGCCGGTCGGCCACGACCCTGGCGAGGACCCGAGCCATCGAGGCGCGGCCCTTCACCGCGGCGGCCCCGGGGCGGTCGGTGCCGGTGGCGTGGACCCCGGGGAACAGCTCGCCCGGGGTGGACAGCAGCACGCCCGTCTCGCCCAGCGCCGGCAGCACCCCGCCGATGTAGCCCAGGAAGGCCGGACCCGGGCCCACGATCAGCACGCCGCGCTTGGCGAGCAGCTGGCGGTGGGCGTACAGCAGGTACGCGGCGCGGTGCAGCGCGACCGCGGTCTTGCCGGTGCCGGGCCCGCCCTCGACGACCAGCACCCCGCGGTGCGTGGAGCGGATGACCCGGTCCTGCTCGGCCTGGATGGTCCGCACGATGTCGTGCATGCGGCCGGTCCGGGCGGCGTCGAGCGCGGCCAGCAGTACGGCGTCCGCGTCGGCGCCCTCGTGGCCTGTGCGCTCCGCGTCGGTCAGGTCGAGGATCTCGTCGTGCAGTGCGGTGACCACCCGGCCCCGGCTGCTGATGTGCCGGCGGCGGCGCAGCCCCATGGGGGTGTGTCCGGTGGCGAGGTAGAAGGGGCGGGCGACCTCGGCCCGCCAGTCCAGGACCAGGGGGGTGCGTTCCGTGTCGTCCGCGCGGATCCCGATGCGGCCGATGTGGTGGTCGCCGCCGTCGGAGAACTCCAGACGCCCGAAACAGAGGCCGTTCTCACCGGCATTCAGGGCGGACAGCAGACCGGACTGCTCGGCCACCATGACATCGCGCTCCAGGCGTGCCTGAAAGCCTGTTCCGACGTCCCGCAATGCCCCTTCGACCGCCTGTTCGGCCTGGTCGCGCAGGTCGTCGAGGCGCCGATAGAGATCGGTGATGAATTGCTGCTCTTTCCGGAATTCCTCGGTTGACAATTGCACTCCCGCCGCGATACAGTGTCCTCGTAAGCTTTTCGCGCTCTCGCCCAAGGTGAAGTCGCGAACTATTCAATATACGCCTTCTCCTCCCTCGGCAGCGAATTCGGCCGGGGGATTTTTTGCGTACGGTGGATCTCATGACCACCCCACACGGCCCGGCCGGCGGAATCGTCTACCGCCTCGCCCGCCCCGAGGACGCGGCCGCCATCGAGGCCCTGGACAGCTCCTTCACCACCCCCACCGTCTTCGAGGTGACCGCCTCCGGCGACGGCTGGGGCTTCCTGCTCCGCGAGGTCCCCGTCGACCCGCCCGTACACAAGGCGTTCCCGCCCGAGGAGCACGACGAGCAGGGGTTCGCCGGCGCCCGGGGCCCCGACGTGGACGCGGACGTGCGCACCTTCGTGGCCCTCGACGGCGAGGTGCTGTGCGGGTTCGCCGCCGTCGGCTACGCCGCGTGGAACCGGCGGCTGACCGTCGAGGACATCGAGGTCGCGCCCGGCCACCGGGGCCGCGGGATCGGCAGCGCCCTGATGGAACACGCCGCCGAGTTCGCCCGCGAACGGGGCGCGGAGCACCTCTGGCTGGAGGTCAGCTCGGTCAACGCCCCGGCCGTGCACGCCTACCGGCGCATGGGATTCACCTTGTGCGGCCTCGACACCGCCCTCTACGGCGGCACGCCCTCCGCGGGCGAGCGGGCGCTGTTCATGAGCCGCCCCTGCCCCTGACCCGCGGCACCCGCACGACCCGCGTACAGGGGCCCGCGCAGTCCGTGCGCGGGGGCGCCCGACACGCCGTCAGTTCCCCGAACGCGCCGGATCGTACGCCTTCACGCCCCCTGCCCGCAGCCCGATCCATGAGGATCACCCGGAGGAGTGTTCCGGGAGCTCCTGCCGCACGCCGCTGACCTGCGGCAGGTACAACGGGTAATTGTTTACTGCACATTCATCCGGCACGTACAGGGTGGATCTGGTCGGACAGGGGGTAACCCGCCGGAATGGAAATTCTTCAACAGCGCTCCACCACCGCACAGGTGTGGCAGGCGGCCGAGGAGTTCATCCGACTCTTCCACCGGGAGAACGCCGGCGCGGGTGATCCGCGCGCCCGGCTCGCCGCCGTGAGGGCGGAGCTCGCGGACACCGGCACCTACGTGCACACGCCCGCCGAGCTGGTCCACGGAGCGCGCGTGGCCTGGCGCAACAGCAACCGCTGCATAGGCAGGCTGTACTGGAACTCGCTGCGGGTCCGCGACCGCCGCGGGCTCACCGACGCCGACGCGATCGCCGCCGAATGCTTCGACCACCTGCGCGAGGCGACGAACGGCGGCCGCGTCAGGCCCACCATCACGGTCTTCGCCCCGGAGACCCCGGACCGGCCGGGGCCGGTGATCTGGAGCGAGCAGCTCGTCAGGTACGCCGGCTACGGCGACCACCCCTCCATAACCGTCGGCGACGCCCGCAACGCCCCGCTGACCGAGGCCCTGCTCCAGCTCGGCTGGTCCGGCGGCGCCGGCACCCCCTTCGACCTCCTCCCCCTGGTGGTCCAGGGCGTCGACGACAAACCGCGGTGGTTCGACACCCCCGCGGACGCCGTCCTGGAGGTGCCGATCGACCACCCCGACGGCGACGGCTGGGCCGACTGGGGCCTTCGCTGGCACGCCGTACCGGCCATCTCCAACATGTGCCTGGAGATCGGGGGCATCCACTACCCGGCCGCCCCCTTCAACGGCTGGTACATGGGCACCGAGATCGGCGCGCGCAACCTCGCCGACACCGACCGCTACAACCTCCTGCCCGCCGTCGCCCGCCGCCTGGGCCTGGACACCTCCAGCGACCGCTCGCTGTGGAAGGACCGGGCCCTCGTCGAGCTCAACCGGGCGGTCCTGCACTCCTTCGACCGCGCCGGGGTCACCATCGCCGACCACCACAGCGAGTCCCGGCGCTTCCTCTCCCACATGGAACGGGAGGAGCGCAAAGGGCGCGAGGTGGGCGCGGACTGGTCCTGGATCGTGCCGCCGATCTCCGGCTCGGCCACCCCGGTCTTCCACCGCACCTACGAGGACCGCCCCAGCAACACGGCCTACGTCCACCACTCCGGCGCGCGGGAACGGGCCCAGGGACGGGATTTGGTCTAGACCTTCTGTTACCGTCGGCTCCGGACGGATCCGACAGCGGTGAGAGGGGTTCCTGTGGGCGGCGCCGACAGCAAGGACCGAAGCGGCGAACACCGGGCCTACATCGGCTCCTTCACCTCGGGGGGCGGCCGCGGTGTGACCATCGCGGCCGTGGATCCGAAGACCGGGGCGCTGACCCGGCTCTCGGTCACCACCGCCGAGGATCCGTCGTACCTCGCCCTCGCCCGGGACACCGGTGTCCTGTACGCGGTGAGCGAGACCGAGCGGGGCGAGGTCGCGGCCTTCCGGCCCACCGCCGAGGGCCTCGCCCCGCTGGGCGCCCCCGTGCGCGTCGGCGGCTCCGGCCCCACCCACGTCAGCGTCGCCGGACGCCGCCTGTTCACGGCCAACTACACCTCGGGCAGCGTCAGCAGCCTCGCGCTGGCCGCCGACGGCAGCCCGGACGGCCCGGCCCGCGTCCTGGCGCACCGGGGCTCCGGCCCCGACACCGCACGGCAGGCCGGTCCGCACGCCCACCAGGTGCTGCCCGACCCGACCGGCCGCTGGGTGCTCAGCGTGGACCTCGGCACCGACTCGGTGCGGGTCTGCGCGCCGGACGCCGTCACGGGCGAGCTGCGGGTGCACGCCGAGGCGCCGCTGCGCGCCGGGACGGGGCCGCGCCACCTGGTCTTCCACCCGGAGGGCGACACCGTCTACGTCCTGCACGAGCTGGAGCCGCAGGTGACCGTCTGCCGCTGGAACGGCGCCTCGGGGCACCTGGAACCGGTCGGCGAGGTTCCGGTCGTCTCCTCGGGCGCCTCAGGCGCCGTACGGGCGTACCCCTCGGCGGTCGTGGCCTCGCCCGACGGGCGGTTCGTCTGGGCGGCAGTCCGCGGAGCCGACGTGATCGTCACCCTGTCGCTCGCCGACGGGCCCGGGAAACCGCGGCTCACCGGCGCCGTGGACTGCGGCGGCGCGTGGCCCCGGGACCTCGCCGTGGACGGCGCGGGGAGCCGCCTCTACGCGGCCAACGAGCACTCGGGCGACGTCACCTGGTTCGACGTGGACCCGCTGACCGGCCAGCCGCACCGGGCGGGCTCGCTGCCCGTGCCCGCCGCGACCTGTGTGGTCCTCGGCTGAGCGGATCCGGGCCGGACGACGCGAAAGCCCCCGCCCGCCGGGGAAACCGGGGTCGGCGGGGGCCTTCGCGTCGTATCGGGCCGATCAGTGCGCAGGGGAGCCCTGGGGGATCCCCAGCGCCGCCGTGTACTGCGCGACGGCCAGCTTGCCGAGTGCCGGGTAGGCGCCGAGCACCTCGGCGGTGGCGCAGTCGGCCTCCTTGCAGGCGGTGTCCAGCAGCCCGTCCGCGGCCTCCGGGCCGATCAGGTACGGGGCGAGCGCGAGCTGCGTGGAGCCCTCGCGGCGCAGCTGCTCGGCGACCGCGGCCACCGAGCCCTCCTGGTCCAGCGCGGCGGCCTGGACGGGCACGGCGAGCCGGGCGGCGAGCAGCATGCCCGTGATCCCGGCGGCCTGGACGGCCTCCTCGCCACCGGTGGTGGCCAGGACGATGCCGTCGGCGGCGGTGGTGACGGTGAAGAGGCGGGCGCGGTCGGCGCGGGCCAGGCCGGCCTCGGAGAGACGCACGTGCAGGCCCTCGGCCAGCAGCGGGTGCGGGCCGAGGACGTCGGCCAGTTCGGCGGCGGCGGAGGAGTCCATCAGCGCCTGGCGCATCCGGCGCAGCAGGTCGCTGTCCGGACCGGCCAGCAGCGGGACGACCACGGCGTCCGGGCCGGTCTGCTCGGGCACCTCGTGACCGGCGGCACGCGCGAACTCCGCACGCGCGGTCCGGTCGGCCGCGATGGCGCTCAGCACGCCGGACAGGGACGGGAACTCGGAGGCGTCGTCACCCTCGAGGAAACCGATGCGGGCGTCGAGGCCCGGCAGCTCGGAGCGGCCGATGCTGATGATCTCTTCCGCGAGCCCCCGCGAGGCGGCCGACGGCGCACCGGGCACGGCGAGCACCAGCGCGGGCGCGCCCTCGGGCGCAGCCGCGGGCTCGGGCCGGCGGTGCCGTCCGGTCGGGCGGGGTCGCGGCATTCGTACGGGCAGGCCATTTGCGGGGCCAGTGGGGGAGCTCATGGCGCCGCATGCTACTGGCTTATCGGAACAAGGTGTTCGGGCAGGGCCTTCTCGTGCCGCATCTGTCCGTATTTATCCGTTGAATTGCAGATACGCTCAACTGACGGACGGCAAGCGCCAGTCCACAGGCTGTGAACCCTGGCCCACCAGCAGCTCGTTCGTCCTGCTGAACGGCCGCGAGCCGAAGAAGCCGTAGTCCGCCGACTTGGGGGAGGGGTGCGAGGACTCCACCACCGGCAGGTCGCCGAGGAGCGGCCGCAGGTTGCGGGCCGCCCGGCCCCACAGGATGGAGACCAGCGGCTTGCCCCGCGCGGCGAGGGCCCGGATCGCCTGGTCGGTGACCGCCTCCCAGCCCTTGCCCTGGTGCGCGTTCGACCGGCGGGGCGCCGTCGTGAGCGAGCGGTTGAGCAGCAGCACGCCCTGGCGGGTCCACGGGGTGAGGTCGCCGTTCGCGGGCCGGCCGGTCCCTATGTCCCGGTGCATCTCCAGGAAGATGTTGTCCAGGCTCGGCGGCACCGGCCGCACGTCGGGGGCCACCGAGAAGGACAGGCCCACCGCGTGCCCCGGTGTCGGGTACGGGTCCTGGCCGACGATGAGGACCTTGACCTCGTCGAACGGCTGCTGGAAGGCGCGCAGCACATTGGCCCCGGCGGGGACGTACGTCCTCCCCGCCGCGATCTCGGCTCGCAGGAAGTCGCCCATCGCGGCGATCTGCATCGCCACCGGCTCCAGAGCGCGGGCCCAGCCCGGCTCGACGATCTCGTTCAACGGTCGTGCTGCCACGGTGGATCACTCTACTGGCCGATCGTCGCCGCCCGCACGCACAGGACGTCCGGCAGGTGCTCGGCGAGCAACTGCCAGCTGTCGCCGTCGTCGTGGCTGGCGTACAGCTCGCCGTTGCGGTTGCCGAAGTAGATGCCCGCCGGGTCCGCGTCGTCCGTGCAGAGCGCGTCGCGGAGCACCGTGCCGTAGTGGTCGGAGTCCGGCAGCCCGCGCGTCAGCGGCTCCCAGGTGGCGCCCGCGTCCTCGGTGCGGAAGACCCGGCACCGGTGCTCGGCCGGGACCCGGTCCGAGTCGGCGTTGAGCGGGAAGACGTAGGCGGTGTCCGGCCGGTGCGGATGGGCCGCCACCGCGAAGCCGAAGTCGGAGGGCAGCCCGCCGCCGATGTCGGTCCAGCGGGCCCCCGCGTCGTCGCTGCGGTAGACGCCCCAGTGGTTCTGCAGGTACAGCCGGTCCGTGTCGCCGGCGTCCTGGGCGATCTTGTGCACGCACTGGCCGAACTCGGGGTTCGGATCCGGCAGGAACACCGCCGAGACCCCCTGGTTGGACGGCTCCCAGCTGGCCCCGCCGTCCTTGGTCCGGAACACCCCGGCGGTCGAGACGGCCACGGTCACCGAGTCCGGGTCGCGGGGATCGGTGATCACCGTGTGCAGCCCCTCGCCGCCGCCGCCCGGGACCCACTTGCCGCGGCTCGGGTGCTCCCACAGCGGGCGGACCAGCTCGAAGGACTCGCCCCGGTCCGTCGAACGGAACAGCGCCGCCGGCTCCGTCCCCGCGTACACCACGTCGGGGGCCTCGGCGCCGGCCGGCTGGAGCTGCCAGACCCGCTCCAGCGAGGCGCCGGTGTCCTGGGGGAACTTCACGGCCGCCCTGGCCGGTTCCCGCCAGGTCGCCCCCAGGTCGTCGGAGCTGAAGACGGACGGCCCCCAGTGGGTGCTGTCCCCGCCGACCAGCAGCCGCGGGGCCGGTCCCCGCCGGTCGACGGCGACCGCGTAGACGGCCTGGGCATTGAAGTGGGGCCCGTCGAACTCCCACGGACCGTCGCCGCGGCGACGACCGATGAACAGTCCCTTGCGGGTTCCCACGAGCAGCAGTACGTCGGCCATGGCCGGCACCTCCGGACCTCGTCGCCTTCTTCACGGAGCGTCTTTCCGGCCAGTCTGCACCCGCCCACAGACAAGAGCCCGGTGGGCGCAGCGCACCTCACATCGGATGATCTATACCGATCATTTACCGCCTGGAAATGATTGCGCCTTGCATAGGGGTGTTCGCGATGGGTTGACTTCAAGCCACTGCTGCCGCACGTGAGAGGACGTATGTGGCCACCGAGCACCTGTCTCCGCTCGATCTCGCCTTCTGGCGGATGGAATCCGCCGACCATCCCATGCACCTGGGCGCCCTCGCCGTCTTCCGCACCGCCGGACAACCCGGTTCAGGCGACGGGCGCGCCGCCGAGCGCGCCGCCGCGCTCCTGGCCGCACGCTGCGCCGCCGTGCCCGGCCTGCGCCGCCGGATCCGGGACGTACTGCTGCCGCTCGGCGCCGCCGCCTGGTCGCCGGACCCCGCCTTCGACCCGGCGCGGCACGTCTTCCTCGTCCGCACGGACCGCACCCGCGTGCACGAGGCAGCAGGGCCGCTGATGGCCCGCCCCCTGGACCGGGAGCTGCCGCCGTGGGAGGCGCACGTGCTGGCCGGGCCGGATCCGGACACCTTCGCCGTGCTCTTCAAGTTCCACCACGCCCTCGCCGACGGCTTGGGCGCCCTCGCCCTCGCGGCCGCGCTGTTCGACGAGGTCCCCGGGCCGCGTGCACCGGCGCGCCCGGTTCCCGGACAGCGGGCCGGCTCCGTCCTGAGCCGGCTCCCCGGAGCCCTCGCCGCCCGTGTCCAGGGCGTCGGCCAGGCCCTGGAGATCGGCGCCGCCATGGCCCGCGGCGGACTGCCGCTCGGGGTCCCGGCCGCGCTCACCGCCGACCCCACCGGCGCGGGCACCCGTACCGTCGCCGGACTCGCCCTCGATCTGGACGAGGTCAACCTGATCCGCAAGGGGGCCGGCGGCACCGTCAACGACGTGCTGATCACCCTGGTCGCGGGCGCCCTGCGGCGCTGGCTGGCGGAACGCGGCGACCCCGAACCCCTGGGGGCCGGGCCGCGGGCCCTGATCCCCGTGTCCCGCCGCCGCGGACCCCGGGGCGCCGAAGGCGCCGGCAACCGGCTCTCCGGCTACCTGCTCCGGCTGCCGCTCGCCGAGCCCGACGCGCTGCGCCGGCTGGACCACGTACGCGCCGGCATGGACCGCAACAAGGACGCCGGGCCCGCCCGGGGTGCGGGGGCCGTCGCCCTCCTCGCGGACCACGTCCATCCGCTCGGCCACCGGCTCGGCGGCCCCCTCGTCGCCCAGGCGGCCCGGCTCCTCTACGACATCCTCGTCACCAGCGTCCCGCTGCCCGGCCTCACCTTCTCCCTCGGCGGAAGCCGGGTCCACGAGGTCTACCCGCTCGCCCCGCTGGCCCGCGGCCAGTCCCTCGCGGTCGCGGTCTCCACCTACAAGGGGACGGTGCACTACGGGCTGGTCGCCGACGCGGCCGCCGTGCCGGACCTGGCGGCGCTGGCCGGGGCGCTGCGCGCGGAGCTCGACGCACTTGTACGAGAGGTCTCGTAGTACGAGGAGATTCGTAGTATGGTGATCCTCGTACTTAGCCGCCGATCCCGGCGCGCCCGGTGACCTCTGGAGAGCCCCGATGAGTGCTGCCCCCGCCGTACCCGCCGCCTTCGCCGCCCTGTTCGAGCCGTACACCCTGCGATCGGTCACCGTCCCGAACCGGGTGTGGATGGCCGCGATGTGCCAGTACAGCGCCGAGGCCTTCGGGCCGAACGCCGGCGTGGCCCACGACTGGCACTTCGCCCACTACGCCGCCCGCGCGACCGGCGGCACCGGCCTGATCATCCAGGAGGCCACCGCGGTCTCCCCGGAAGGCCGGATCTCCCCGTACGACCTCGGCATCTGGAACGACACCCAGGTCGAGGCCCTGCGCCGGATCACCGGCTTCCTCAAGGCCCGGGGCACCGTCCCGGGCATCCAGATCGCCCACGCCGGCCGCAAGGCGTCCACCGACCGGACCTGGAAGGGCGGCGCACCGGTCGGCGCCGACGCGCACGGCTGGCAGCCGGTCGCGCCCAGCGCCGTGCCGTTCGCCGAGAGCCACCCGGTGCCGCACGAGCTGACGGCCGATGAGATCGCGGAGATCACCGGCCAGTTCGCGGCCGCGGCGGAGCGCGCGCTCGCCGCCGGCTACGAGGTCGTCGAGATCCACGGCGCCCACGGCTACCTCATCGGGGAGTTCCTCTCCCCGCACAGCAACAGGCGCACCGACTCCTACGGGGGTTCCTTCGAGAACCGGACCCGCTTCGCCCTGGAGGTCGTGGACGCCGTCCGCGCGGTGTGGCCCGAGGAGCTCCCGCTGTTCTTCCGGATCTCCGCCACCGACTGGCTGGAGGAGGACGGCTGGACCGCGGACGAGACCGTGCGTCTGGCCCGCCTCCTGGAGGAGCACGGCGTGGACCTCCTCGACGTCTCCACCGGCGGCCTCGCCCCCGGGGTGAACATCCCGCTCGGCCCCGGCTACCAGGTGCCGTTCGCCGCCCGGGTGAAGGCCGAGACGACCCTCCCCGTGGCCGCCGTCGGCCTGATCACCGAGCCCGAGCAGGCCGAGAAGATCCTGGCCAACGGCGAGGCCGACGCGGTCCTGCTGGGCCGCGAGCTGCTGCGCGACCCGTACTGGGCCCGCCGTGCGGCCGACGAGCTGGGCGCGGAGATCCGTACGCCCGAGCAGTACCACCGCTCCTGGTGACGGCGGTGCGGCCGCGGCCCGGGGGGCGCGGCCGCACCCACCCGTTCCCGCCGATTTCCCCGACCCCCACGCCTCCTTCGGCGACTCTCGTACCATGGGGGACCGAACCAAGCCGAGCGAGCGGAGCAGGGACATGACGGATCGGGACACCTCCCGCACCCTGGCCCACCCGGAGACGGCCGAGATCCGCCTGGAGGGCGTGCTGCACGCCCTGTCCGACCCGGTGCGGCTCTCCATCGTCCTGGACCTGGCCGGCTCGGCGGACGACCTGGCCTGCTCGCACTTCGACCTGCCGGTCACCAAGTCGACGACCACCCACCACTTCCGCGTCCTGCGGGAGAGCGGTGTCGTACGCCAGGCCTACCGCGGCACCACCAAGCTCAACGCCCTGCGCCGGGACGACCTGGAGGCGCTCTTCCCCGGCCTCCTCGACAGCGTCCTGACGGCGGCCGCGGCCGAGTCGTCCCGGCTCACGTCCTGAGGCCGCCGGGCGTCGGCGTGTTGTCGGCGGTCACGGTCGCGCCTTCGGTGATGTTCTCCTGGGTGAGCACCAGGGGACCGAAGACGGGGTTCAAGGGCAGGTCGTAGCCGGGCGGGGCCTGGGTTTCCTGCCAGTAGTAGGTGCCGGTCGGCAGGGTGCGGGTGCAGGTGCCGTCGGCTGCCGTGGTGCAGGTGTCGCCGATCGCGGTGTCCGGGTCGCTGCCGGTGGGCTGGAGTCCCGGGATGCCGTTGGTCTCCTCCCAGAGCTGGAAGACGGCGCCGCCCAGGGGGCTTGCCGTCGCCGAGTCCTCCTTGACGACGGTCACGTCGCCGAGGGGTACACCAGGGCCCTCACAGCCCGCTGGCCCGGCATTGCAGAGGGGCGGAGGACACCACCCCGCAACGCCGAGGGAGTGGGCGGGCGCGGCGCCCGGGCCGTTGCCGTGCTCCGGGCACCGGGCGGCATGCCGGGCGGCCTGGCCCGCGACGCCCGGCTGGTTCGCGGCGCCCGGGCCCGTCCCGGCCGCCGCGGAGTACGAGGGCGCCGCGACCAGCAGGGCCGCCGTCGCCGTCCCGAGGAACAAGGGCCGCCACCCGCCCCACGCCCGGCGGATTCCGTTCGCTGCCATGACACTCCATCCGCACGCTGTTCCGGGGCTTCGGTCCAGCGACATGATCGGCCCGCGCGCCCGGGCCGGCACGGCGACACTCCCCGGCGAGGCCATCCGGGGCCGGGCGACCACCCGGAAGCGCTTCCGGGGAGGGACGGCGCAGGGCAGAAGGGGGTGGTCCGAGGGGACGGCCCACGCCGGGCCCCTGCGCGCCGCAGGCGCCTGCGGGCATGGCCGGGTCGCGTACCGGATCCGTCTCCCCGCCGCGGCGGAGCGGCCTACGCCCGGGCCGAGCCCGCCGTGCCCGCCGCGCCCAACAGGCCCGGCCAGTCGGGGATCTTGACCGAGCGACGGCCCAGGGAGCGCCCCAGCTCCGCCTCGGCCGACTCGATGGCCAGCCAGCCCGGCCACTCCACCGGGCTCAGACCCGCCGCGCGCAGGGCCTCCAGCGGGTCCCCGGGCAGCTCGCGCCGGGCCAGCGCCCCCGCGTCCTGGAGCAGCGAGGACGCGGTCTCCTTCGCGCACGGCCGGTTCGTGCCGATCACCCCGGTCGGGCCCCGCTTGATCCAGCCCGCCACGTACTCGCCGACCGAGGCCCGGCCCGCGCGCAGCACCCGTCCCGCCGCGTGCGGAACCGTGCCCTTCGCCGGGTCGAAGGGCAGCCCGGCCAGGGGCACGCCCATGTACCCCACCGAGCGCAGCACCAGTTGCGCCCCGACGTCCTCGTGGACGCCCGTCCCGGTCACCCCGCCGCGGCCGTCGGGGGCCGTCCGCTCGAAGCGCACCCCGGCGACCCGCCCGTCGGGCCCGCCGAGGATCTCCACCGGGCGCAGGTAGAACCGCAGCGCGATGCGGCGCGGGCCCCCGGTCGGCGCCTCCCCGGCCCAGCCGCGCAGCACCTCCAGGTTGCGCCGCGCCACCGCCGGCAGCGCGGCGGCCGCGCCCGGATCGGCGTACAGGGGGTCCAGCGCCAGCTCGGCCGGGTCCGCCCAGGCGTCGACACCCGGCAGCGTGCCCAGCTCCCGCAGCTCCTTGGTGGTGAACCTGGCCTGCGAGGGCCCGCGTCGGGCCACCATCGACACCCTGCGCACCCCGCTGTCCGCGAGCGCGCCGAGCGCCGGCTGCGGCATGTCCGTCGGGGCCAGCTCGGCCGGGCCGCGGGCCAGGATCCGGGTCACGTCCACCGCGACGTTGCCCGCCCCGACCACCACCGCCGCGTCGACCCCGGGCAGGTCGAAGACCTCGGCGGCGGCGTCCGGGTGCCCGCTGTACCAGGACACGAAGGCCGTCGCGGAGTGCACCCCGGCCAGCTCCTCACCGGGGATCCCCAGCATCCGGTCCCGCGCCGCGCCCACGCAGTACACGACCGCGTGGTAGAGCTCCAGCAGCCGCTGCGCGGGCAGGGCGGCCCCGCCGACCTCGACGTTCCCGAGGAAGCGGATCCGCTCGTCCTCCAGTACGGTGCGCAGGCTGCCCTGGAGCGACTTGATCTTCTCGTGGTCCGGCGCGACCCCGTACCGTACGAGCCCGTACGGGGCGGGGAGCCGGTCCAGTACGTCGACCCGCACCCCCGGCACCTCGCGCTGCTGGACCAGCGTCTGAGCCGCGTAGACCCCGCTGGGGCCCGATCCGACGACGGCGACACGAAGCACGGCGGAGCTCCTCCCGCAGGTGGTCCCAGCATGACACCGGCCCCGGCGTCAGTCAGCCCATCGCGCGCATCCGGTGGATCTCGGCGCTCTGCGTCGCCACGACCTCGTTGGCCATCTCCTCGACGGCCAGGTTGTTCCCGCCGGCCAGCGCCTCGCCCGCCATCGTCACGGCCCCCTCGTGGTGGGCGGTCATCAGCTTGAGGAAGAGCCGGTCGAAGTCGGCTCCCCTGGCGGCGGTCAGCTCCCCCAATTGCTGTTCGGTCGCCATGCCCGGCATCGAACCGTGGTCCTGGGCATGGCCGTGGTCGTGACCGGCGGAGGGGCCGCCGGTGCCCGCCGCCGGTGCCGGATGGCGGGACAACCACTTCTGCATCGCGCCGATTTCGGGCTTCTGGGCGGCGGTGATGCGCTCGGCGAGCCGCTTGACCGGATCGGACGCGGCGCGCTCGGGTGCCAGCGCGCTCATCGTCAGCGCCTGCCGGTGGTGTTCGATCATCCGCTGCACGTAGGAGTGGTCGGCGGCGTTCGGACTGTCGTCGGGTTTGGCCTTGGCGGCCTGCTCAGGGGTCAGGGTGCGCGACTTCTCGCCGGGCCGGCCGGGCGCGACGATCGAGGCCCGCCCGTCGTCGGCCCGGTCCGCCGCGTCGTCCTGGCAGGCGGTGAGCGTCAGCAGGAGGCCGGCGGTCGCCGTCGCCGCGGCGAACCGGAGGGGCCGCACGGTTAAGGCCTTGCGGCCCCGGAGGTCTTTTGCCATGTCCATGAAGGGAAGATACTGCCGGGGTCCTGGTTCCGTTCCCCTGTGGAAGGAACCGATCGGGCTCCCATGGGAGGCACAGTGACCTCGCTCCACACCAGGAGAGCGCACAAGAGGAGGGTGGGAGTGGTCGCCGCGGCGGCCGGACTCCTCACGACCCTCCTGGCGGCCGGACCGGCGGCGGCCACCCCCGACCCGGGCGACTTAACGACCGGCCACGGCAACCATCAGAGCACCGCACCCTCCGACGGCGGGGAACTCGCCCCGGGCGGCATCCCCGGCCAGGACGAGATCGTGCACAGCGCCAACATCAAACCCCTGGCCAACATCCCCTCGACCGACCCCACGGTGATCAACTCGGACCTCGCGTTCCAGGGCAGGTACGCCTACGCGGGCAACTACAACGGCTTCACGATCTACGACATCGCCAACCCGAAGGCACCGAAGAAGGTCACCGAGGTGCTCTGCCCCGGCGGGCAGAACGACATATCCGTCGACGGCGACCTCCTCTTCCTCTCCACCGACTCCTCCCGCAGCGACGACTCCTGCAACAGCGTCTCGCAGCCCGCGACGGAGAAGTCCTCGTGGGAGGGCATCAAGATCTTCGACATCAAGGACAAGAAGAACCCCCGGTACATCAAGTCCGTCGAGACGGCCTGCGGTTCCCACACCCACACCCTGGTCCCGGGCCGCAAGGACATCTACCTCTACGTCGCCTCCTACTCCCCGAACGAGGCCTTCCCCGACTGCCGGCCGCCGCACGACGGCATCTCCGTGGTGAAGGTCCCGAAGAAGAGCCCGACGCAGGCCGCCGTCGTGGCCTTCCCGGTCCTCTTCCCCGACGGCGGCAACCCGGGCGCGCCCACCAACCCCGGCGTCTCCAAGACCACCGGCTGCCACGACATCACCGTGCTCCCGTCGAAGGACCTCGCCGCCGGAGCCTGCATGGGCGACGGCATCCTCTTCGACATCAGCCGGCCCGAGCAGCCGCGCGTCATCGACCGGGTCCAGGACAACGTGAACTTCGCGTTCTGGCACTCGGCCACCTTCAACGAGCGGGCGAACAAGGTGGTGTTCACCGACGAACTCGGCGGCGGTGGCGGCGCCACCTGCAACGAGGCCACCGGACCCAACCGCGGCGCGGACGGGATCTACGACATCACCGGCCGCGGCGACCAGCGCAAACTCTCCTTCCGCAGCTACTTCAAGATCCCGCGCCACCAGGCCGACACCGAGAACTGCGTGGCCCACAACGGCTCGCTGGTCCCGGTCGGCGGCGGCCGCGACATCATGGTGCAGGCCTGGTACCAGGGCGGCGTCTCGGTGTGGGAGTTCACCGACTCCGACCGGCCCAGGGAGATCGCCTACTTCGAACGCGGACCGCTGACGACGGACAAGCTGGGCCTCGGCGGGTCCTGGTCGGCCTACTACTACAACGGGCACATCTACTCGAACGACATCACCAAGGGCCTCGACGTGCTGCGGCTCGACGACCGGCGCACCGACAGCGCCAAGTGGGTCCGCATGGACCGGCTCAACGTGCAGACCCAGCCCGAGTACCACTGAACCGCGTGAGGTCAGAGGCGTGAGGGAAACGTTCCGCCGGGCGGCCCGCCGTCCGGCGGAACACCCAGATCCCAGTCCAGCCCGTAGCGCTGGAACAGCTCCGCCCGCAGACGGGCCGCCGGCATCGGGGCCCCGGGCAGCAGCACCGCCACGACCGCGCCCATCAGCAGGGCGCGCAGCAGCGGATAGTCCGCGTCCACGTCCGCCGAGCCGTACCGGGCGACGGTGTCCCGCAGCAGTTCGGCCAGCCGCCGCTGCTCCGGGCACTGCACGAAACCGTCGGCCGTGAGGATGCCCGCCATGTGCGTCCGCATCAGCAGCGGTTCGTCCCGGGCGAGCCCCAGGATCGCGTCGATGGCACGCGCCAGCCGCTCGCGCCCGTCCTCCGTGCGCGGCTGCCGTTCCAGCGCGGCGTGCAGGGTGAGGTGCATCAGCCGGTGCACGGC
Organism: Streptomyces virginiae; assembly: GCF_000720455.1. Taxonomy (GTDB): domain Bacteria; phylum Actinomycetota; class Actinomycetes; order Streptomycetales; family Streptomycetaceae; genus Streptomyces; species Streptomyces virginiae. The sequence continues at coordinate 98,421 of NZ_JOAK01000003.1, forward strand.
CGACTGCAGCAACTGCCGTTTGCCCGGGAAGTAGTACGAGACCAGGCCGCGCGCCGCGCCGGCCCGGTCGGCGATGTCGCCGAGCGTCGTGGCCTCGTAGCCGCGCTCGGCGACGAGCTCCACCGTGGACCGCAGCAGCCGCTCCCGGGAACGTCTGCGCAATTCTTCATTGACCGATGCGCTGCGCGGGGACATGCTTACTCCTGCGTTGACTGGCTCACAGCCAATATACTCAGCGCACGGGGTCGCCTGCTCTGGGTGACACGGGGGATCATCCAGGGCAGGCCACGCCACTCGCGGCCGGCCCCGGTTCCAGGGGCTCGGCAAGGCGTCGCGCATCAGGCCCGGTGTCAGAGTTGGGGAGTCGTCGGCATGCCGTTCGGCCCGCGGACGGCGTCCAGAACAGCCTGCCCCTGGCTGTCCACGAACTTGGTGAACAGCTGCTGGGAGTACCCGAAGATGATGGCCCACGCGATGATCTGAGCCGTGGAGTCGAGAGCGCTGAGACCCGGAACGAAGCCGCCGCGCATGAGGAGCAGTCCCAGCGGAGCCGTGAGGGCTCCCGTCGGCAGCTTCAGGAGGGCCAGGACGACCGGCACGTTGTAGGGCAGTGCGGTCCCCCTGATCCGCCGCAGGGTCGCGGCGGACGCGATGGCAGCGGCCACGACACCGACGGTCTCGACGACGATGTAGTCGTACTTCTGAGTGGTCGCGGCGAGCATGGCGGTGGTCGGTGGCGTCGTACCGGTGTCCGTGCTGTTCGACGGGCACACCACCTCGTACTCGCCGCCGCTCTCCGGGGTGAAGCACAGCGGAATCGCGTTCTTCCACGCGAAGGTCAGCACCGCGATCAAGGTCGCGGCCAGAAACAGGGCCCCGGTCACGGAGGCGACGATCCAGACGAAGCTGCGGACGCGGAGGGTCTCCCTCCGCAGGAGTCGTCTGGCCCTGCTGACCGTCTCGGCGAGGAAGGCACGCTCGCTCGGCGTGAGGCTGACGGCGGGCGCGCCCGGGTCGAGCTCGTCGTGCTGGATCTTGCGCGCGAGCTCCGCCGCACGGATGCGCCGCGGGTCGTCGGCGGCGAAGTGCTCGTCGATCAGCGCCAGCATCTGCGGGAGCAGCGCCTGGATGTCCTCGCCGGAGGCCATCCAGACCATGAGGTTCAAGGCCGTGTCGACGTGCGACTGGGCGACCCCGAGGTGCGCCGCCCGCCGTACGCGCGGATGCGAGTGGTGTTCCAGCACGGACCGGGCCTGCCGGAGGCCCTCGACGGCCTTCTCCCCGTAGGCCGGTGCCAGGTCGCGTCGCTCCGGGTCGGCCAATGCCCGTGTCAACAGGGCGTCCAGGATGGCCTCCAGCTCGGAGATCCTCGCGCGCAGCCCCTCCTTCTGCTCCCACGGGCCCATTTCTGCGCGGGAGGCGCTGAACGGCATCCGGACGCGGATCCAGCCCTTCGTCTGCCTCAGCCACCCCTTCTCGACCGGTGGCCCATCCTTCGCGTCCGCCATCAGGCCTCCCTGGCTCACGTCACGGCTGCACGACGAGGGTCGGCAGGAGCCGGGCGCGCCTGCACGGCAACTCGCCCGGCCGGCCGATGGGGTTCACCGGAGAAACGATGGGGCGACTACGCCGATCGGCCCTGGGACGGCCGTCCCCCGGACGCCCCCTTCTTCAGTTCCTTCAGTGTTCCTGCGGGCGCGGGGCAGGTCTGCGGCCGCCGATGGAGACCGACGTCGCCAGGACCACCAGGGCCGCGCCCAGCAGCCAGCCGGCCACCACGTCCGAGAGCCAGTGCACGCCCAGGTAGAGCCGGGTGAAACCGACGCCGAGCACCGAGACGGCCGCCACGGCCCAGGCGGCCGGGGCCCACGTGGGGCGCGGCGTCCGGATCAGCCACAGCAGCATCCCGCACACCACCGTCGCCGTCAGGGCGTGGCCGGACGGGTAGGCCGCGAAGTGCGCCGAATCCACCGGGTCCGACCACACCGGACGCTCGCGTCCCACCGCTGCCTTCAGTCCCTGCTGCACCACCGTCGCCGCCACCGCGGCCAGCGCCACCCGCACGGCCCGCTCCCGGTCGCCGCGCCACCACAACAGCGAGCAGGCCACCGCGGCCAGCGCCCGCATGGCCCACGGGTCCCAGACCCAGTCGGACAGCACCCGCATGGACCGCGTGACCCCGGAGTGGACGACGGCGTGGGCGTGCAGCTCCCTCGCGATCCGCTCGTCCAGGGCCAGGAGCGGCTGCCAGCCCGCCACCACCAGGGCGGTCAGAACCGCCCCGAGCAGCGCGCAGCCGATCCCCACCCACCGAAAGTGATCGTTCCGCATACCGGGATCCTTGCACCGGCCGCCCCGTCGGTCCGCCGGACACCCCCTGGGTCGTGTCCGCAAAGTCCCGCCTGCCCGCCCTCCGGGCGGCCGACGCTACTGTGCGGACACTCCCTAGGTCAGCGCACTCAGTCCCGGTACGAAGGCCACCACGAGGGGGATCGCCGGCACCAGCGTGGCCAGTGCCGTCAGCCGCAGCCGGCGGCCCGGCGAGAGCCGGGGCGCGGCCGACAGCAGCCTGCGCACCCGCTGCGGGACGTGGGCCTCCGGCGCCGAGGAGGCGGCGAACACCCCACGGTCCTCGTTGAGTCCGACGAGCGCCAGCGCGACCGTCAGCCGCCCGAACCGCCGCGAGGCCATGTCGTCGGCGGCCAGTTCCACCAGCCGGTGCATCTCCGCCTCGAAGGCCGCGAACACCGGCACCTGCGGGAAGCCCCGGGCCAGCGCCCGCGAACAGTGCAGCAGCCAGTCGTGCCGGGCCGTCGCGTGCCCCTGCTCGTGCGCCATGACGGCGTCCAGCTGGCTGCCCTTCAACCGGCCGAGCGCCGCCGTGGTGACGACCAGCTGCGGGGCCGCTCCCGGCAGCCACCAGGCGTCCGGGCGCGGACCCTCCAGTACGACGAGCCGTGCGCCCGCGGGGTCCTCCCCGGGCAGCAGCGGGGCCCGCTCCAGCAGTTCGCTGCCCTGCGCGCGCCGCCGGGCCCGGGCCCGCAGGACCTCCCCGGTGAGCATCGCCGCGGTCCACAGGCCGCCGCCCGCGAGGACGAGGGCGGTGCCGGCGGCCCAGGGGCCGCCGGACGCACCCAGGGCGTAGGCGTCGACGACCCCGTGCGGGGCGACGGCGAAGAGCCGGCCCCGGACCGCCTGCCAGGCCGCGGCGGCGCTCAGCAGCATGGACAGTCCGAAGCACAGCAGCACCGCCCCGACGACGCACTGCCACACCCACAGGGCCACGACCGGTTCGCGCTCGGGCCATTGGGCCCGGGCCAGCAGACGGGGAGCGAGCACCGCGGTCAGGGCGCCGAGCATCAGGAGAGCGGCGGGGACCATCATGGCCACCAGCCTATGAGTGCGGGGCTACCTGCGGGTATGAGACGGCGGCATTGGTGACGCAGGACACGTTCCCGGACGCCGTCACATCGACAGCAGCATCGCCAACATCCCCATTCCCATGGCGAGTCGGCAGGCCCTGATCAGTTCCGTGGGCGCGGCGTGGGCCGCATGGGCGGCGTGGGCGGTGGGCGCGGCAGCCGCAGCGGCCGGTCCGCCCGCGGTGATCAGCCGCGTTCCGCCGAGCACCACGTAGCCGGCGTAGTAGAGCAGGAGCGCACCGGTCAGCAGCGGCAGCCCCGCGCCGTGTCCGTTCCCGGATCCCGCGCTGGCGGCCATGTAGACCATCGTCAGCGACCCCACCAGGTGGTGCGCGTGGTGCAGCCCGCCCCGCAGCAGCCACACGGCGTGCAGGGCCGCCGCGCAGAAGACCGCGCCGAGCACGGCCGGCCGCCACGCGCCGCCGCCCCCCAGGGGCACCGCCATCAGCGCCATGCCGAACCCCATCACCGCCTCACCGGCGGCGGCCCCGCCCCATCCGCCCCACCCGCGTACCCGCCGCAGGCAGTACGCACCGCTCACCGCGCACAGGAGCACCAGCAGCCAGGAGGAGACGGAGGCGGACAGGGACGAGGCGGATCCGTGCACGGCGGAACCTCCCGGTTCGTCGGCGTCACGGGGAGAGATGCCCTTCTCACGCGGGGCTCACGCGGCTCCGGGATAGGCTCTCCCTGCCGTCCCAGGCATGTCATATGCCACCGCACCGAACGGAGCGCCCATGTCGACCGCCCAGCCCGCAGCCCTCAGCTTCCGCAGCGCCGTCGAGGCGGACGTACCGGAACTGGTGGTGCTCGTGGAGTCCGCCTACCGCGGGGACGCCAGCCGGGCCGGATGGACCACCGAGGCCGACTACCTGGACGGACAGCGCACCGACCCGGACGGGGTCCGCGCCGTCATCGACAGCCCGGACGGGGTGCTCCTCGTCGTCGAGCGCGCGGGCGAGCTCGTGGCCTGCTGCCACATCGAACACCGCGGCGACCACGCCTACTTCGGCATGTTCGCCGTCCGCCCCGGGCTCCAGGGCGGCGGCCTCGGCAAGGAGATCCTCGCCGAGGCGGAGCGCCGCGCCCGCGACACGTGGGGCGCCGACGAGATGCGGATGACGGTGGTGAACGTACGGGAGGAGCTCATCGCCTACTACGTGCGCCGCGGCTACCGGCGCACCGGCGAGCTGAGCCCCTTCCCGTACGGCGACGAGCGCTTCGGTATCCCGCTGCGCGACGACCTCGCCTTCGAACTGCTGGTCAAGCCGCTCCAGAACTGACGCCCGCCGCCGCTCAGGCGGTGAAGCGGCCCGTGCTGCGGATCTCCGGGAAGTCCGTGGTCACACCGTCCAGTCCGAGCGCCCGCGCCAGCCGCAGCCGGTCCAGGGTGTCGACCGCCAGACCCGTCACGCGCAGGCCCGCCGCGTGGGCCGCCTCCACCACCTCCAGGGCGATGCGGCGGACGTCCAGGGAGATCGTCGCCGCGCCCGCGGCCAGCGCCCGGTCCACGACGGCCTCCGTGTCGCCGCCGAGGAACTCCACGAACAGCGTGGTCCGCACGCCCGGCACCCGCCGGGCCGCCTCGGCGAGCAGCGCCCCGTCGGCGGAGGCGATCTCCACCCGGGAGACCAGGTCGCGGCGCAGGACCAGCTCCGCGAGCGCCGTGGCCGCGGCCACGTCCCCGACGGACACCTGGAGGGGCGACCGGACCGCCTCCAGCACCTCCTCGAACACCGGCACGCGCTCGCCCTGACCGGCGTCCAGCCCGCGCAGCTCGGCCAGGGTCAGGTCGGCGACGGCCCCGGAGCCGTCGGTGGTCCGGTCCACCTCGGGGTCGTGCACGGCGACGAGGACGCCGTCCTTGCTGAGCCGGAGGTCCAGGGCGATGGCGTCCATGCCGGAACGTTCCGCTCGGAGATACGACCGCAGGGTGTTCTCCGGTTCGACACCCATGACCCCGCGGTGACCGATGGTGAGGAAAGTCAAGGTTCTCTCGCTTCCGTCGACGGCGGCTCCCCGCGCGGTCGCGGTGTCCCTACCGGCCGCGCGCGATGAGGTCGCATGCTAGTGCGCCCGTCGTGGATAGGGACCGTGCGTGCACGGCCCCGCGGAAGCGCCACCGACCGCTTCCCGCCAGGGTTGTGCGCCCCCGGCGGGCATCCCGCGGCCCCGCCGCGTCACCCGGGCGTGGGCGAGTCCCCAACGGCTTGACGCCCGCCCCCACCCTCCTGCGGGGAGAGTTCCGCCAGGTCGGTCAGCAGGGCCTCGCCCAGCTCCAGTTCGGCCAGGTGCTGCCGCTCGCTCCAGCGCAGCGCGAGGGCCGGGAAGGCCCACTCCGCCACGCCGGCCGCCTGCTCCATGGCCTCCCGTACGGCGGCCAGTTCGGCCCGGGTGCGTTCCAGGTGCTCGCCGACCATCGCGCGCAGCCGCGCCGGTTCGGCCAGGTGGCCGAGCCAGATCCGCAGCAGCAGCCCGTGCTTGAGCACCGGCGGGCCGGCCTCCGCGGTGCCGGCGGCCCAGCCCGACAGCGCCTCGCGCCCGGCTCCGGTGATGGAGTAGCGGCGCTTGGCCCGTGCCTCCTGCGGTCCCGAGCGCGCGGAGGCCGCGTACCCCAGTTCCTCCAGACGGCGCAGCTCCGCGTAGATCTGGCTGATGGCCGGTGACCAGTAGAAGAAGCGCAGCGAGGAGTCCGCCCACTTCTTCAGCTCGTAGCCGGTGCGCTCGCCGGGGAAGGACAGCAGGCCGAGAACGGCCCACGCGGTCGGCGGGAGGTCCGGGTCCTGCTTCTTCTCTTGCTTCTTCGACGTGTGACTACTAGTCATATTCCGAATTGAAGTAAGACCGGGCACGGGACGCAACCCTGGAGGCACCGTGAAATTCTCCGTCATCTTCGAGGCACAGCTGGCCGACCCGACGGTGGAGCGCGAGCACCGGCTCATCCACGACTGCGTGGAGCAGGCGGTGCTCGCGGAACGCATGGGATTCGACCGGATCTGGGCCGTGGAGCACCACTCCCTGAAGTGGTACGCGCACATGTCGGCCCCGGAGATCTTCCTGACCTGGGTCGCGGCCAGGACGAACACCATACGCATCGGGCACGGCGTGGTGTGCATGCCCTTCAACTTCAACCACCCGGTACGGGTCGCCGAGCGGGCCGCGATGCTCGACCTGCTCTCCGGCGGGCGCCTGGACCTCGGCGCCGGGCGCGGCGGCACCGAACAGGAGACCTCGCTGTGCGGGGTGGACAGGGAGCGGACCACGGCGGAGGTCGAGGAGGCCCTGCGGATCATCGGCAGGGCCTGGCAGGAGGAGGAGCTGGAGTACCACGGCGAACTGATCGACATCGATCCGCACCCCATCCTGCCGCGGCCGCGGCAGACCCCGCACCCGCCGCTGTTCCTGGCGTGCAGCCGCGGCGAGACCCTGGTCCAGGCGGCCGAACTGGGCGTCGGGGCGCTGGTGATGGGCTTCGCCGGGCCCGGTTCGATCGCGCAGATGCGGTCCGTCTACGACACGGCGATCGCCGGCCGGGACGGGAGCCGTTTCGTGTCCACGGTCGTGAACGACCACTTCTCCGTGCTGTGTCCGACGATCGTCCTCGACGACGGCGAACGGGCGCGGCGGATCGGCATCCGGGGCCAGCGCTTCTTCGCCCAGTCCATCGGCCACTGGTACGGCGGCGCGGGCGTCCCGGACGAGGCCGTGGTCGCGGGCGCCGACGAGGCGGGGGAGATGCGCAGGGCCGCCGAGCAGGTGGTGGCGCGGCTGCACGAGCTGGACATCCCGGTCCGGCCGACTTCCACGGCCACCTTCAACGCCGATCACGCCTACGGCACCGCCGACGACGCCATCGCCCATGTGGAGCGGCTCCGGGAGGCCGGGGCCGACGAGATCATGTGCCTGATCCAGATGGGCACGGTGGAGCAGGAGGCGTGCATGGAGACCCTGCGCCAGTGGGGCGAGAAGGTCATCCCGCACTTCCGGAGCCGATGATGGCCGCCGCCCGGGACCGGGGCGGGCGCAGGGGCCGGGGCCGGGCCCGGGACCGCCTCGACCCGGCCGCCGTGCCCTACGTCGACGCCCTCGCCGCCGCGTTCCCGGACCTCGGCCGCGGTGTCACCGGCGCCGACGAAGCCCGGCGGATCCTGGCGGCCGCCTCCCGTCCGCCCGCCGGCCGGCCGCGCGTCGGGGCCACCCGGGACCGGACCGTCCCCGGCCCGCCCGGCGCCCCGCCCGTACCCGTGCGGATCTACCTGCCCGACCCGCAGCGGTGGCCGGCCCCCCGCCCGACGGTGGTGTTCTGCCACGGCGGCGGGTGGGTCCTGTGCGACCTGGACACCCATGACACCACCGCCCGCCACCTCTCGCGGGCGGCCGGCGCGGCCGTGGTCTCGGTGGACTACCGGCGGGCCCCCGAGCACCGCTTCCCGGCGGCCGCGGAGGACGCGTACGCGGCGCTGCGCTGGGCCGGGCGCCACCTCGACGAGCTGGGCGGCGATCCGGCCGCCCTGGTCGTGGCCGGGGACAGCTCGGGCGGCAACCTGGCGGCCGCCTCGCTGCTGCTCGCCCGCGAGCGCGGGGGACCGCCCGTCGCCCTCCAGGCGCTGGTCTATCCCGCGCTGGACGCCGCCCAGGACCGGGCGTCGTACCGGACCGCCGCCGAGGGCTGCTTCCTGACCGCCGCGCACATGCGCTGGTTCTGGGAGCAGTACCTGGGCCCCGGCGGCGACGGCGGTCATCCGCTGGCCTCCCCGCTGCGCGCGGACCTCACCGGGCTGCCGCCCGCCCACCTGGTGGTCGCCGGGTGCGACCCGCTGCGGGACGACGGCCGCGCGTACCACCGCAGGCTGGCGCGGAGCGGGATCCGGTCGGTCCTGGACGGCCACCCCGGCATGTTCCACGGCTTCCTGGGACTGGCCGGGGTACTGCCACAGGCATGTGAAGCCTTGGCGCGACTGGGCGGAGCTATCAGTTCCACCCTGACGAACGGGAAGACTTTCGGTGAAGCAGGGGGTGACGCAGGATAATTTCCCGAATTGCCTCTTGAGCGGGAGAGCCTCGCACGCATACGCTGTGCGGACGTGAGGTTCTCCTGTGGAGGAAGTGACATGACGGAAACTCTTGTGCCGGGCGTCGGCGGTGCCGTGATATCCGCTGGGGCGCGGGTGGTAGACCACCCTGCGTGGCCCGAGCTCAAGGCCGCCGTGGAGGAGATCCGCCCTTGGCAGGCGGCCGACGGTTCCATCGACTTCGAGGCCGAGGGCGAGCACGCCCGCGCCACCGTCCGCGCCGCGGTCGAGCGCGTGATCGGCGCCGTCGAGGTGCTGTCCCCGCTGCTCCCGCACGCCACCGCGTACCACCAGGCGCTCATCGGCGACCTGCGCAAGTGGGCCGCGGACGACTTCCGCGTGCCGGACTTCCTCGACTCCCTGCTGGCCTTCCACCCGGCCGCCGAGCGCGCCGACGGCCTGCAGCACCTCGTCGTCTTCCCGATGTACACGCAGAACGGCAACCCGGACCGCAACCTCGAGGCCGTCGTGCTGAAGATGGTGTGGCCCGAGTGGCTCTCCGAGCTGGAGCGCACCCGCTACGACAACCCGCTCTTCCTCGGCATCACCTTCGAGGACTTCACCCCCGGCTACGACACGCACTCCGCCGTGCTGTTCCCGGAGACCATCGCCGTGCGCGAGGCCCCCGAGCGCTTCACCTGGGGCGGCATCTTCTGCGACCGCGAGGCCGCCCGCTACCGCAAGGTGACCGCGGCCGCCGTGGACATCCTGGGCATCGACCTGCCCGAGGACATCGCGCGCATGGTCGACGACCAGGAGCGCTGCGAGAAGGCCTTCGTCCTGTGGGACATGGTCCACGACCGCACCCACAGCCACGGCGACCTGCCGTTCGACCCCTTCATGATCAAGCAGCGCCAGCCGTTCTGGATGTACGGCCTGGAGGAGCTGCGCTGCGACCTCACCGCCTTCAAGGAGGCCGTGAAGCTGGAGTCCGAGGGCAACGAGCACGGCCGTGACGTGCAGTACGCCGTCCTCTTCGACCGGATGTTCCGCTTCCCCGTCTCCGGCGACCGCAACCGCAACTACGACGGTCTCGGCGGCCAGCTGCTCTTCGCCTACCTCCACAAGCACGACGTCGTGCGCTGGACGGACAACAAGCTGAAGATCGACTGGATGCGCGCCCCGCAGGTCACCAACCAGCTGTGCGCCGAGATCGAGGACCTCTACCGGGCCGGCATCGACCGCCCGAAGCTGGTCCACTGGTTCAAGGCCTACGAGCTCGTCTCGACCTACCTCGCCCCGCACCCGGGTTCCAAGTGGGCCAAGGGCGCCGACGCGCTGGACCTGACGCAGCCGCCGCGCAAGCTGGTCGACGACGTGCTTCCGGACGAGTTTCCGCTCAGCATGTTCTTTGAGGCGCTCGCCAAGAAGCTCAAGGGCACCATCGCCTCGACCAAGGGCATCACCGCTCTGAACGCAGAGCACGCCGAGCGGGTCGCCGCGTGAGCACTCGCCCACAGGAGGCTGCACAGATGAACGGCTCCGGGAACGGCAACGGAAAGCTGCACGGAGCGGTGGTGGCGGTGGCCGGGGCCGGCGGGCCCGCGGGCCGCGCCGCCCTGCTCCGCCTCGCCGAGGCGGGCGCGACCGTCGTCGCGTCCGACGCCGACGCGGCGCGCCTCGCGGAAGCCGTGGACGCGGCCCGCTACGCCCACGGCGGCGCCACCATCACCGGTGACACCGTGGACCTGCTCGACCTGGACGCCACGAAGGCCTGGGCCGAGCACACCGAGAAGGAGTTCGGGCGGATCGACGGACTGGTCCACCTCGTCGGCGGCTGGCGCGGCAGCAAGACCTTCACCGACGTCGACCTCGCGGACTGGGCCTTCTTGGAGAAGCTCCTCATCCGCACCGTCCAGCACACCTCGCTGGCCTTCCACGACGGGCTCCTGCGCAGCGACCGCGGGCGCTACGTCCTGGTGAGCCAGTCCGGCGCGCACAAGCCGGTCGCCAACAACGCCGCCTACAACGCGGGCAAGGCGGCCGCCGAGGCCTGGACCCTCGCCATGGCGGACTCCTTCCGCAAGGCGGGGGGTGACGAGGGTCCCGGCGCGGCAGCTGCGATCCTGGTCATCAAGGCACTGGTGCACGACGCGATGCGCGCCGAGCGTCCCAATGCGAAGTTCGCGGGCTTCACCGACGTGAAGGAGCTGGCCGAGGCCATCGCCGGCGTGTGGGAGCGGCCCGCCATCGATGTGAACGGACAGCGTCTGTGGCTCACTCCGCAACCGTGAAGACCGATGCCCGCCGGCACCACGATCCGGCAGTGCGCGGCTTCGCCAGCGACAACTACGCGGGGGTCCATCCGGAGATCCTGGAGGCCCTCGCCCTCGCCAACGGAGGTCACCAGATCTCCTACGGCGAGGACGAGTACACCGAACACCTGCAGAAGATCATCCGCAGCCACTTCGGACCGTACGCGGAGGCCTTCCCGGTCTTCAACGGCACCGGCGCCAACGTCACCGCCCTCCAGGCGATGACCGACCGCTGGGGCGCCGTGATCTGCGCCAAGAGCGCCCACATCAACGTGGACGAGGGCGGCGCGCCGGAGCGGATGGCCGGGCTCAAGCTGCTCGCCGTGCCCACCCCGGACGGCAAGCTCACGCCCGAGCTGATCGACCAGGAGGCCTGGGGCTTCGAGGACGAGCACCGCGCGATGCCGCAGGTCGTCTCGATCACCCAGAACACCGAGCTCGGCACGGTCTACACGCCGGACGAGATCAAGGCCATCTGCGACCACGCCCACGGGCTCGGCATGAAGGTCCACCTCGACGGTGCCCGGATAGCCAACGCCGCGGCCTCGCTCAACGTGCCGATGCGCACCTTCACCAACACGGTCGGCGTCGACGTGCTGTCCTACGGCGGCACCAAGAACGGCATGATGTTCGGCGAGGCCATCGTCGTGCTCAACCCGGACGCGGTCCGGCAGATGAAGCACATCCGCAAGATGTCGATGCAGCTCGCCTCGAAGATGCGCTTCGTGTCGGTGCAGCTCGAAGCGCTGCTCGCCAAGGACCTGTGGCTGCGCAACGCCCGCCACGCCAACGAGATGGCGCAGCGGCTCGCCGCCGGGGTCCGCGAGACCGACGGCGTGGAGATCCTCTACCCGGTGCAGGCGAACGCGGTGTTCGCGCGGCTGCCGCACGAGGTGTCGCGGCGTCTGCAGAAGCGTTACCGCTTCTACTTCTGGGACGAGGCTGCGGGTGACGTCCGCTGGATGTGCGGCTTCGACACCCAGGTGGAGGACGTGGACGGCTTCCTCCAGGCCCTCAAGGAGGAGCTCGCCCGCTAGTTCCGGGTGATCGGCCTCTCCGCCTGACTGCATATGTATGCCGCCCACCGTAAATTCATTGATTCGCGGTGGGTGGCATGCCTATGCTCCGGGCCATGCAGCTGATCCAGCAAAACCCCGACGTCCTCGCGTACTTGGCCTCGGACGAGGCCATAGACCACTGGCATCCCCTCGTGCTGGAAACAGCAGAAGCCCTCTGGTCCACGACCGGCGACGCATACTCATACGCCGAGGCCGCCTTCGAGTTCGTTCGCGACACCATCGCGCACTCGGCCGACTCCGGGGACCCACGGGTCACCTGGAAGGCCTCCGCCGTACTGGGAACGCGCAACGGCATCTGCCACGCCAAGTCCCACGCCCTGGTCGCCCTGCTGCGCGCCCAGGGGATCCCGGCCGCGCTGTGCTACCAGCGCCTGGCCGACGACGACGGCTCGAACCCCCTCGTCCACGGGCTGATCGCCCTGCACCTGCCCGGCGGGGAGCGCTGGAGCCGGCTCGACCCGCGCGGCAACAAGCCCGGGGTGGACGCGCGGTTCGATCTCGCCGAGGAACGCCTGGCCTTCCCCGTCCGCCCGGAACTGGGCGAGGTCGATCACCCCGAGCTGTACGCGGCCCCCCACCCGGCGGTGCTCACGGCCCTCCGGGAGTCCGCCGACCGCCAGGAGCTGTGGCGCAGGCTGCCGACCGCGCTCCCGGCGTCCGCCGCGGGTACGGGCCTCGACGTGATGACGAACCGGGCCCTCTGACAGGGGGGCCGGCGGGTGTCAAGCCACGGGATGCAGGGGCGTGACGCGCGGCGCGGGGCGGGGCGTACTGGAGATGTCCGTTCCGCTCTCTCGTCGGAGGAGAACCACCATGACCCACACCGTTCGCACGCGACGGCTGGCCCTGTTCGCGGCCACGGCCGCCGTGGCCGCCGGAGCCGTACTGGTGCCCACGACCTCGTTCGCAGCCACCCCTGCCGCCCCTGCCACCCCGCACGCGGCCGTGGCGGACCGGCACGGCGAGCGGCCGGACAAGGACCACCACGACACGTGGAAGAAGGACGGCACGTGGGGCAAGAAGCGTCCCGGCAAGGGCGGCTCCGACGGTGGGGTGCACGTTCCGAAGAACCCGCAGTGGCAGTGCATCACGGCCCCGTGCGGGCCCCCCGACAGCCCGGGGAAGGGCTCGGACCACGGGCCGCACGTCCCGAAGGAACCGAAGTGGCAGTGCGTCAAAGCCCCCTGCGGTCCTCCGGACGGCTCCGGGGACGGCGGCCGGCCCCACCGGCACTGAGACGTGGCTCCGCTCCCCTCCGGGGGGCGGAGCCGCACCGTGCGAGGGTGGGGCTCAGCCCGCTTCGCGCACCTGGGCCGCGGTCGGCGCCGTGCCGCCCAGGTGGGCCGGCAGCCACCAGGAGTCCTCGGTACCCCGCGGCTTCTCCGGGTAGGCGCGCTGGGCGGCGTCCAGCAGCTCCTGCACGCGCTCGCGCAGCCGGCGCGTGATCGCCCCGGCGTACTGGTCGGTGGGCGCCTCGATCGGCTCGCCCACCCGCATCGTCACGGGGATGTGGCTGCGCTTGAGGTTCTTGGGACGGCCCTTGGTCCACAGCCGCTGCGTGCCCCACAGCGCCACCGGGATCAGCGGGACGCCGGCCTCCTGCGCCATGCGGGCCGCACCCGACTTGAAGCTCTTCAGCGTGAAGGACTGGGAGATCGTCGCCTCGGGGAAGACCCCGATGATCTCACCGGAGCGCAGCGACTCCAGCGCGTGCTGGTACGCCGTCTCGCCCTGCTTGCGGTCCACCGGGATGTGCTTCATCGCGCGCATCAGCGGGCCGGACACCTTGTGCCGGAACACCGACTCCTTCGCCATGAAGCGCACCAGGCGTTTCTGCGGCCGCGCCGTCAGGCCGGCGAAGATGAAGTCGAGGTAGCCGATGTGGTTCGACACCAGGACCGCACCGCCCTTGCGGGGGATGTTCTCGGTGCCCTTCATGTCGATGCGGATGTCGAGCGCGCGGAACAGCCCGTGCGCGGCGCCGATCACCGGAGGGTAGACGAGCTCAGCCATGGGGAGACCCGCTTTCTGCCTGGGGAGGTGCTCCCGGCCGGAAGTTACGGAAGCGTAGGTACGCGACCCTTGGGGATGGTGCCCCAAACGCGGGCCGCTGGCCAGTCCAGACGCCCGTGCCCGGAGAGATTCTCGTCACGCCGGGAATGCCCGGGGCCCGCCGGGTGTCCATCCACGTACGAGCGTACGACGATCATGTACGTACGCGAAGGAGACAGCGGTGACGGGAGTGCGGGTGCTCGGGCGGGAACACGGACGGGACGACCGGTCCGACGGTCGGTGCGACGGCCGGGCCGGTGGTCGGGCCGACGGCGTGCCGGCGCTCCTGGGCGCCGCGGAACTGGGAGCGGAGCCGGGCCGGCGGGCCACTCTGGTGCAGTTCTCCAGCGCCTTCTGCCAGCCCTGCCGGGCCACGCGGCGGATCCTCGCCGAGGTGGCGGCCATGGTCGGCGGAGTCGCGCACATCGAGATCGACGCCGAGGAGCGGCTCGACCTGGTGCGGGCCCTGGGCATCGAGAAGACCCCGACCGTGCTCGTCCTGGACGCCGCCGGCCGGATCGTGCGGCGGGCGGCCGGCATGCCGCGCAAGGCCGACGTGATCGCCGCGCTCGGCGCCGCCGTATGACGGGACGGCGAACGGTCCGGCCGGCGGGGCGCCCGGAACCGGGGGGCCCGGGCGCGCCGGTGCGCGCGCCCGCACACCGCGTGACGCGCCTGACATCTGCCCGATCCCGCTTGACTGCGTCCACGGGAGATCGCCAGGCTGACCGTATGCGGTATGAACTCCTGCTCTACGGACGGCCTCATGTGGACCTCGTCCGCCACGCGAGCGCGCGCTGTCAGGATCACTGAACGACCCGCCCGTGATCCCGACTGTGCCCGCACGTCCTGCGGCAGAAGGCAGAACCCTGATGAGTGCTCCGACGGTCCCGACGGTCCCGACGGTCCCGACGGCCGCTTCCCCTCTTTCCGGCGCCGGCCGTCCCGGCTCGCCCGACCTCCTGCGCTCCGTCTTCCGGCAGCACGCCGCCGGAGTCGCGGTGATCACCTCCCAGGACGGCGGACGGCCGGTGGGCTTCACCGCCACCTCGCTCAACTCCGTCTCCGCCGACCCGCCGCTGCTCTCCTTCACGATCGGCACCGGGGCCTCCAGCTGGCCCGCGGTGCGTGACAGCGAGTACCTCGGCGTCCACATACTCGGCGAGCACCAACGTGAGCTGGCGGGCCTGTTCGCGCGCAGTGGAGCCGACCGTTTCGGGCCCGCCACCGGCTGGGCCGCCGGACCGCACGGGGTTCCGGTCCTGGACGGCGTGCTGGCGTGGCTGGTGTGCCGGGTGGTGGCGAGGGTGCCCGCCGGGGAACACCGTGTGATCATCGCGCAGGCGGTCGTGGGTGACCCGGCCGGAGAGGGTCGTCCGCTGCTCTACCACCAGGGGCGCTTCAACGCGCTGCGCGACTGAATCGTCCCTGCTGGGGCGGGTCGGGCGGCGTTGGGCAGATCACAGTTCGCCGACCTTGCGACTTGGTGGGACCCAAGGTGTACTGACGAGTAACATTCCCTTCGGGGCGCGGGCCGCCCCGATCGGGATCCGCCCGACAAGGCGCCTATGCTGCCTGCATAAGGCGGTACACGAAAAGACGATGCGGTAGGAGAGCCGGCGTGAGCCTGAGGATCGTTGTCTGTGTGAAGTACGTGCCCGACGCCACTGGCGACCGGCAGTTCACCGAGGACTTGACCGTCAACCGTGACGACGTCGACGGCCTGCTGTCGGAGCTCGACGAGTACGCCGTCGAGCAGGCGCTGCAGATCGCCGACGAGGCCGACGACGCGGAGATCACCGTTCTGACGGTGGGTCCCGAGGACGCCAAGGACGCGCTGCGCAAGGCGCTGTCGATGGGCGCCGACAAGGCCATCCACGTCGAGGACGACGACCTCCACGGCACGGACGTCATGGGCACCTCGCTGGTGCTCGCCAAGGCCATCGAGAAGGCCGGTTACGACCTGGTCATCACGGGCATGGCGTCCACCGACGGCACCATGGGCGTCCTCCCGGCGATCCTTGCCGAGCGCCTGGGCGTCCCGCAGGTCACCCTGCTCTCCGAGGTCAAGGTCGAGGACGGCACCGTGACCGGCCGCCGCGACGGCGACACCGCGAGCGAGCAGCTGGAGGCCTCCCTCCCCGCGCTCGTCTCGGTGACGGACCAGTCGGGCGAGGCCCGCTACCCGTCCTTCAAGGGCATCATGGCCGCGAAGAAGAAGCCGGTCGAGTCCTGGGACCTCGAGGACCTGGAGATCGAGGCCGACGAGGTCGGTCTGGAAGGCTCCTGGACCGCGGTGGACTCCGCGGCGCAGCGCCCGGCGCGCACCGCCGGCACGATCGTCAAGGACGAGGGCGAGGGCGGCAAGCAGCTGGCCGAGTTCCTGGCCGGCCAGAAGTTCATCTAAGAGCTTCGGTCATCCCCCTCAAAGCCCCCAGACACTTCGCAATAGCAGGAGAGCAGTCCCATGGCTGAAGTTCTCGTCTACGTCGACCACGTGGACGGCGCCGTCCGCAAGCCCACCCTCGAGCTGCTGACGCTGGCCCGCCGCATCGGCGAGCCCGTCGCCGTCGCCCTGGGCGCCGGTGCCGACGCCACCGCCGCGGTGCTCGCCGAGCACGGCGCGGTCAAGGTCCTCACCGCCGACGCCCCCGAGTTCACCGAGTACCTCGTCGTACCGAAGGTGGACGCGCTGCAGGCCGCGTACGAGGCCGTCTCCCCGGCCGCCGTGCTCGTCCCGTCCTCCGCCGAGGGCAAGGAGATCGCCGCCCGCCTGGCCGTGCGCATCGGCTCCGGCATCATCACCGACGCCGTCGACCTGGAGGCGGGTGACGAGGGCCCGGTCGCGACGCAGTCGGCCTTCGCCGCCTCGTTCACCACCAAGTCCCGCGTCTCCAAGGGCACCCCGGTCATCACCGTCAAGCCGAACTCGGCTCCGGTCGAGGCCGCTCCGGCCGCCGGCGCCGTCGAGGCGCTCGCCGTCACCTTCGGCGCCCTGGCCACCGGTACCAAGGTCACCGGCCGCACCCCGCGCGAGTCGACCGGCCGTCCCGAGCTGACCGAGGCCGCGATCGTGGTCTCCGGCGGCCGCGGCGTCAACGGTGCCGAGAACTTCGGCATCATCGAGGCCCTCGCGGACTCCCTCGGCGCGGCCGTCGGCGCCTCGCGCGCCGCCGTCGACGCCGGCTGGTACCCGCACACCAACCAGGTCGGCCAGACCGGCAAGTCGGTCTCCCCGCAGCTCTACATCGCCTCCGGCATCTCGGGCGCGATCCAGCACCGGGCCGGCATGCAGACCTCGAAGACCATCGTGGCCATCAACAAGGACGCCGAGGCCCCGATCTTCGACCTCGTCGACTACGGCGTGGTCGGCGACCTCTTCGCGGTCGTCCCGCAGCTGACCGACGAGATCAAGGCGCGCAAGGGCTGACCGCCTGACCTGCGTTTCTCTTCGTAGTACCGCTTCTCCGGGGCCGTGTGGTGATTCTCACCGCGCGGCCCCGAGTCGTTTGTCCCGGGCGGCCGAGGGACCATTGACGGAGCGGAACCGCGTGACTAAATTCTGCTATGCGGATCTAAGCTTCCGTGAAGCGGAAAAGAGGAGAGTGTACGATGGGTCAGCAGGAGAAGGTGGCGACGAGCCTCGCAGGCGCGGTCAGCGAGGGCATCAGCGCCTCCCTCGCGCCGGTGGACGCGGAGCTCGCGCGCCACTACCCGGGCGACCCCGGCACCCGGCAGCCCATCCACACCGTCTACGTGCCCGGTGACGTCTTCGCCGCGGACACCATCCGCTCGTGGGGCGACCAGGCCCTGGCCGCGCTCGACGAGCACGCCCCGGACGCCGCCACCTTCGCCAAGGTCCTCGGCATCTCCGACGACCTGGCCGTACCGGTCTACGACCGCGTCCGCGCCAAGCTCCTGCGCGAGCCCGTCGAGGACCTCCGCGTCGACTTCGAGGACGGCTTCGGCGTCCGCTCCGACGAGGAGGAGGACCAGGCCGCGGCCCGCGCCGCCCGCCTCGTCTCGGAGGCCTTCTCCAACGGCACGAACGCGCCGTACATGGGCATCCGCATGAAGTGCATGGAATCCAACGTCCGCGACCGCGGCATCCGCACCACGGACATCTTCCTCTCCGGCCTGCTGGAGCACGGCGGCCTGCCCGAGGGTCTCGTCCTCACGCTCCCGAAGGTCACCTACGCCGAGCAGGTCAGCGCCTTCGTCAAGCTGCTGGAGGCCTTCGAGAGCACCCGCGGCCTGCGCCCGGGCCGGATCGGCTTCGAGATCCAGATCGAGACCAGCCAGTCCATCCTGGCCTCCGACGGCACCGCCACCGTCGCCCGGATGATCGAGGCGTCCAAGGGCCGCGCCACCGGCCTGCACTACGGCACCTTCGACTACAGCGCCTGCGTCGGCGTGTCCGCCGCGTACCAGGCCAGCGACCACCCCGCCGCCGACCACGCGAAGGCGATCATGCAGGTCGCGGCCGCCGGCACCGGCGTACGCGTCTCCGACGGCTCCACCAACGTGCTGCCGATCGGCACCACCGAGAAGGTCCACGAGGGCTGGAAGCTCCACTACGGCCTCACCCGCCGCGCCCTGGCCCGTGCCTACTACCAGGGCTGGGACATGCACCCGGCGCACCTGCCCACCCGCTACGCGGCCGTCTTCACCTTCTACCGCGAGGGCCTGGAGGCCGCCGCCGCGCGCCTGAAGGCGTACGTGGCCAAGATCGAGGGCGACGTGATGGACGAGCCGGCCACCGCCAAGGCCCTGGCCGGGTACCTGGTCCGCGGCCTCGACTGCGGCGCGGTGGGCGCCGACGAGGTCACCGCCCTGACCGGTCTGACCCGCGCCGAACTCGACGCCTTCGCCATCCCGCGCCGCTCGGCGACCCTGACGGCGACCGCCTGACTCCCGAACCCCATCGGCCCGGCCCCGTTCTCCCGGGGCCGGGCCGTCGGCGTGGGCGGGGGGTCAGACCGCCGGCGGGAGTTCGCCCGAGCCGCGGGGGATGAGGCGGGTGGGGAGTTCGGTGCGGGACGGGGGGAGCCCGGCTCCGGCCAGGCGCTGGAAGAGGCGGTCCGTGGCCACCCGGCCCAGCGCCGCCGGGTCCTGGGCGACCACCGTGACGCCAGGCCGCAGCAGGTCCGCCAGCTCGAAGTCGTCGAAGCCGACCAGGGCCACCGGGCGCTCCAGCGCGGCCAGGACCCGTACCACCGTGACCGTCACCCGGTTGTTCCCCGCGAAGACTGCGGTCACCGGCTCCGGGCCCGCGAGCATCGACCTGGCCGCCGCCGCGACCCGGTCGGGGTCCGTCGAGCCGAGCGAGACCCAGGATCCGGCCACGGCGAGGCCCGCCTCCGCCATGGCCGCGCGGTAGCCGCGCAGGCGCTCCGTCGCCGTGTGGATGCGGGGGTGGTCCCCGATGAAACCGATCCGGCGGTGGCCGCCCGCGATCAGGTGGGCGACGCCGCCGAGGGCCCCGCCGAAGTTGTCCGACAGCACCACGTCGGCGTCGATCCCGCCGGCCGGCCGGTCCACGAACACCGTGGCCACCCCCGCCCGCATCTCCGGCTCCAGGTAACGGTGGTCGTTCCCGGCCGGGATCACGATCAGGCCGTCCACCCGGCGGGCGCACAGCGCGAGCGCCAACTCCCGCTCCCGGTCCGGGTCCTCGGCGCTGGAACCGTTGATGAGCAGCGCCCCGTGCGCGCGGGCCACCTCCTCCACGGCCCGGTTCAGTGGACCGTAGAAGGGGTCGGCGAGGTCCTCCAGGACCAGGCCGACCGTGGCGGTACGGCCCTTGCGCAGCACGCGTGCGCTGTCGTTGCGGCGGAAGCCAAGGGCCTCGATGGCCTCCAGGACCCGCTTCTCCGTCTCGGGGGTGACGCCCGGCTCGCCGTTCACCACCCGGGACACCGTCTTGAGGCCGACGCCCGCCTGGGCCGCCACGTCCTTCATGGTCGGCCGGTTGCCGTAGCGGGGGTCGGACGTGCGGCGGTTGTGGGGCACGGTCGTGAATCCTCCCTGGTACTCGGGCGAGCGTGCGGGCTCGTGACCTTGAGGATAAGCACTCGGCCGATAGTGAGGTTTTCGTGGCAGGGTGGGGCGGGCAAGCCACTGGGGGCTCCGGACGAGCCATGGGGAGAGGGGTAGACGTGATTGTCTGGATCAACGGCACGTTCAGCGCCGGGAAGACCAGCACGGCCCGTGAACTGACCGCAATCCTCCCGGACAGCACCCTGTTCGACCCGGAGTTCATCGGCGACGCGCTGCGGGTGCTGCTGCCGCCCAAGCGGCTGGCGGAGGTCACCGACTACCAGGACCTGCCGAGTTGGCGGCGGCTGGTCGTGGACACGGCCGCGGCGATGCTCGCGGAAGTGGGCGGGGTACTCGTGGTCCCGATGACGCTGCTGCGCCAGGACTACCGGGACGAGATCTTCGGCGGGCTGGCGGCGCGGCGCATCCCGGTGCGGCACGTGCTGCTCGCCCCTGCGGAAACGATCCTTCGGGAGCGGACAGCGACCCGCACCGAGCCCGGGGACCCGCAGGACGTGGACCTGCGGGTCCGGCAGTGGGCCTACGACCACATCCCGGCCTACCAGGAGGCGCTCGGCTGGCTCACCGGCGACGCGCACGTCATCGACAACGGGACCCTGACCGTCCGCGAAACCGCCGAGCGGATCGCCGAAGCCGTCCGCTCGGAGACCGCCCGGGTCTGCGACATCGTGCAGACCCCGGAGCCCACGCGGGAGACGGTCGCCGCCGGGGTGCTGCTCTTCGACGAGCAGGACCGGGTGCTGCTGGTGGACCCGACGTACAAGGCGGGCTGGGAGTTCCCGGGAGGCGTTGTCGAAGCCGGCGAGGCACCCGCGTGCGCCGGCGTACGGGAGGTCGCGGAGGAACTGGGCCTCGTCCTGGACCGGACGCCCGGGCTCCTCGTGGTCGACTGGGAACGCCCGCAGCCCCCCGGCTTCGGAGGGCTGCGCCTGCTCTTCGACGGCGGCCGCCTCACGCCCGAGACGGCCGCCCGCCTCCGGCTGCCGGGCCCCGAACTGCGGGCCTGGCGCTTCGTGACGGAGGCCGAGGCCGCGGAACTCCTGCCACAGCACCGCTACGAACGCCTGCGCTGGGCCCTGCGCGCCCGCGAACGCGGCCGCCCCCTCTACCTGGAGGCGGGCGTCCCCACCGGCTGAGGTGGTTGCTGCCCATGGCCCGGTTCGCCTCCGGGGCGCCCGGTGCCGGCTCACTGGCCCGCGGTCAGGCAGGGGTGTCGGCGGCGGCCTCGGCCAGGGCGGAGGCGGTGGCCACCGTGAGGGGATCGCCGTGGCCGAAGCAGGCGACCGACGGTTCGAGCCCGGCCAGCCGCCGGAACGACTCGATCGCCCTGACGCGGTCGACGTTGAAGACACCCAGCATCAGCGGGCCGACGGCGGCGACGCAGTCACCCGCGAACAGCACACCGTGGCGCGGCAGGTGGATGCCGATGCTGCCGTCGGTGTGGCCCGGGGCGTGGACGACGTACGCCCCGTCCCCGAAGCCCAGCTCGTCCCCGTCCTCCAGCTCGCGGTCGACCGGGGTGGGCGGGGCCTCGGGAACGGTCAGGCCGTGCGCGTACAAGGGGATCTCCCAGTCCAGGAGCACCGGTTCGGGAACGGGCCGCTCGCCCCGGATCACGGGCGCGTCCAGCCGGTGCGCGAGCACCCGGGCCCCCCAGCGGGCGGCGAGTTCACCGGCCGCGCCCACGTGGTCGCGGTGGCAGTGCGTGAGGACGATCCGCTCAAGCCGCTCGGGGAGCAACCCGAGGGAACGTATCGCCCCTTCGATCGCCGCCGCTGATCCGGCGTTGCCCGCGTCGACGAGGGTGAGCGCTCCGCCGTCCTGCCAGAGGTACGCCTGGCCGATGGGGAAGCGGAGCATGTGGAGCCGGTTCGGGAGCACTTCGACGAGATCCATACGGTGAACGTACGGACGGTCCGCCGCCCCGGGCACGCGACTTCACCGTCAGCGGAGTACGCCCAGGGCACACTGCGCCCTGGGCGTAAACGGAGCGGCGCGTACCGGGCCGGCGGGTGCCGGGCCGACGCGTACCGGGTCCGGCCGGATCAGGCGCGCTTGGACTCCGCGTAGTTGACGAGGAAGAGGGCCTCGGCCACCGACAGGCGCTCCAGCTCCTCCGGCGACACGCTCTCGTTGACCGCGTGGATCTGCGCCTCCGGCTCGCTCAGCCCGATCAGCAGCATCTCCGCCTGCGGGTACAGCGACGTCAGCGTGTTGCACAGCGGGATCGACCCGCCCATGCCGCTGATCTGCATCTCCTGGCCGGGGTAGGCGGCCTCCAGGGCCGTGCGCATCGACGCGTACGCCGGGCTGTCGGTGTCCGCCTGGAACGGCTGGCCCTGGCCGACCACCTCCAGTTCGAGACGCGCCTTCCACGGCGTGTGCGCCTCCAGGTGGGCCTGGAGCAGCTTGATCGCCTCGCCGGTGTCCACGCCCGGCGGCACGCGCAGGCTGATCAGCGCGCCGGCGCTCGCGTGCACGGACGGCGTCGCGCCGACGACCGGGGGGCAGTCGATGCCGAGCACGGTGACGGCCGGGCGGGCCCACAGGCGGTCGGCGATGGTGCCCTCGCCGATCAGCTCGACGCCGTCCAGCACCTTCGCGTCGGTGCGGAAGTCCGCCTCCGGGTACTGCAGGCCCTCCCACACCTCGTCCGAGGCGAGGCCGTCGACGGTCGTGGAACCGTCCGCGGCGCGCAGCGAGTCGAGCACGCGGATCAGCGCGGCCAGCGCGTCGGGCGCGGCACCGCCGAACATGCCGGAGTGCAGGTTGCCGCCCAGCGTGTCGATCTTCACCTTGAGCAGGCACATGCCGCGCAGGGTGGCGGTCACCGTCGGCAGGCCGAGGCGGAAGTTGCCCGCGTCGCCGATGACGATGGTGTCGGCGGTCAGCAGCTCCGGGTGCGCCTCCGCGTACTGCTGGAGACCGCCGGTGCCCTGCTCCTCCGAGCCCTCGACGATCACCTTCACGCTCACCGGCACACCGCCGTTGGCCTTCAGGGCGCGCAGCGCCAGCAGGTGCATGATGAACCCGCCCTTGCAGTCGGCCGCGCCGCGCCCGTACCAGCGACCGTCGCGTTCGGTCAGCTCGAAGGCCGGGGAGATCCAGGCGTCGTCGTCCAGCGGCGGCTGCACGTCGTAGTGCGCGTACAGCAGTACGGTCGGCGCGCCCTCGGGGCCGGGCAGGAAGCCGTACACGGACTGCGTGCCGTCGGGGGTGTCGAGCAGAGCCACGTCCCGGAAGCCCTCGACGCGCAGGGCGTCGGCCACCCAGTTCGCCGCGGCCTCGCTCTCGCTGCGGGGGAACTGCGCCCAGTCCGCCACCGACTGGAAGGCCACCAGCTCGGTCAGCTCCTGCTTGGCGCGGGGCATCATCGAGGCGATGGTCTCGGCGATCGGATTCTGGGACATGGGCACGCTCCTTTTGGGTGCGACGTTGTATCCGTGTACGCATCCCGCGCATGCGCGGGATGCGCGTATGCCGGGTGCGGCGAAAAGACGGTCCGATCTTCGCACAGCAGGGTGGGGCGGCGTCTCGCCGTAGGATTTCACCGGCATCGGAGCAACCGGGTGATCAGGAGCAGCAACACATCGTGAGCAGCGACGACGACGTACGCGACGCAGGTGCGGATGCAGGCGAAGGCGCGGATGCAGGCGAAGGCGCGGGCATGGACGCCGCGGCCGGAGCGGACGCAGGCACGGGCGCGGGCCCGGCCGGGCAGGGGGCGGGCGACGAGGTGGCCGGGGGAGCCGGCGAGGTGTGGGACGTGGTCGTGGTCGGAGCCGGACCGGCAGGGTCCTCCGCCGCGCACGCGGCGGCCACGGCGGGGCGGCGCGTCCTGCTGCTGGAGAAGGCCGAACTGCCCCGGTACAAGACGTGTGGCGGCGGCATCATCGGCCCCTCGCGCGACGCCCTCCCGCCGGGCTTCGTCCTGCCCCTCAAGGACCGCATCCACGCGGTCACCTTCTCCATGGACGGCAAGCTGACCCGTACCCGCCGCTCGAAGCACATGCTGTTCGGGCTCATCAACCGGCCCGAGTTCGACGCGGGGCTGGTCGCGGAGGCGGAGAAGGCGGGCGCCACCGTCCGTACGGGCACGGCCGTGGCCCGCGTGGAGCAGCACGGGACGGCCGTGCCCGACCGGCGCACCGTCGCCGTGGTGCTGGCCGACGGGGAGACCGTTCTGGCGCGCGCGGTGGTCGGCGCGGACGGCAGCGCGAGCCGGATCGGCGCGCACGTGGGCGTCGAGATGGACCAGGTGGACCTGGGCCTGGAGGCGGAGATCCCCGTCCCCGCGACGGTGGCGGAGGACTGGAAGGGGCGGGTGCTGATCGACTGGGGTCCGCTGCCCGGCAGTTACGGCTGGGTCTTCCCCAAGGGCGACACCCTCACGGTCGGGGTGATCTCGGCCAAGGGCGAGGGTGCCGCGACCAAGCGGTACCTGGACGACTTCATCGCCCGCCTCGGACTCGCCGGCTTCGAACCGGCCGTCTCCTCCGGGCACCTCACGCGGTGCCGCAAGCCCGACTCGCCGCTCTCGCGCGGCCGGGTCCTGGTCGCGGGCGACGCGGCCGGACTGCTGGAGCCGTGGACCCGCGAGGGCATCTCCTTCGCACTGCGCTCGGGGCGGCTCGCGGGGGAGTGGGCGGTGAAGATCGCCGAGGCGCAGGACGCGGTGGACGCGCGCCGGCAGGCCCTCAACTACGCCTTCGCGGTGAAGGCCGGGCTGGGCGTCGAGATGGGCGTCGGCAAGCGGATGCTGACCGTCTTCGAGGCCCGGCCGGGGCTGCTGCACGCGGCGATCACCGGCTTCCGTCCGGCGTGGCGGGCCTTCGCCCGCATCACGCGGGGTGCGACGACCCTGGCCGACATGGTCCGTACGTACCCGCTGGCGCGCAAGGCGCTGCACGCGCTGGACGCGCGGCAGGCGGCGGCGCGGAGCGGCGACCGGGGATAGGAGCCGTGCGCG
The DNA here is from genome assembly GCF_000720455.1 of Streptomyces virginiae. GTDB lineage: Bacteria > Actinomycetota > Actinomycetes > Streptomycetales > Streptomycetaceae > Streptomyces > Streptomyces virginiae. The sequence continues at coordinate 123,330 of NZ_JOAK01000003.1, forward strand.
AAGACCCGGACGACTGCCCGGGCCCGGGGCCCGGGCCGGGGCCCCGGGCCCGGGTCTGGGACCGGATCTCGGCCGGATCTCGGCCGGGTCTGGGCCCGGGCCCGGGGAGCCGGACCGGCGGAGCGGCGCGAACCTCAACCGGGTGGACCGGCCGGACGTGGTCCTCGCGGCCTTCGCGCGGAACGAGCCGACGGTCGGGGTGGAGGTGATCGCGCTCGCGCTCAACCACCCCGCCCCCTCGGTGGCGCTGCCGGTGGTGGCCAGGGCCCTGGAGTCACCGGACCGGGAGGTCCGCGGACAAGGGGTCGTCGCGCCGGCGCACGTCGCGCGGATCCACCGCACGGTGGACCGGCGGTGCCTGGAGCTGCCGCGCGGCTGCCCGCGCGGCAACGAGGCCGACGACGACCTGTGGTCCTTCGTCCCGCACCGCCGGCTGCCCCTCTGGCTGTGGTGCCACCACCTGGCCGAACGGCTGCTGAGGTGGCGCGGCTGAGCCGGGTTCGCGGCCTGTCACCTCGACGCGGGGACGATCCGGAAGACGGGGTGGTCGCCGGCGATGGCCTGGATCTCCGCGTCCGAGGCCTTCGCGTCGACGCCCCGGAAGAACTGGTTGACCTCCCAGCCCCACTTCTCCAGGTAGGTGCGCAGGATCGCGGCCTTCTCGACCGGGTCGGCGATCTCGACGACGGTGAACGCGCGCACCTTCCGCCCCACGCGCAGCTCGCCGCCGCCCGCCACCCGCATGTTGCGGACCCACTGGGAGTGGCCGCGGGCCGAGACGAGGTACTCGGCGCCCTCGTACCGGTGCGGATTGACCGGGATGCGCTGCATCTTGCCGGACGTGCGGCCGCGCACCGAGAGCTCGGCGCTGCCGGCCAGGCTGATGCCGACACGGGCCAGTTTGCCGAAGAACGAGTTGAAGCGCGTGACGAGCGGGCCGGCCTGGACGTAGTACGGGGTGGGCGCGTTCACGAGGACCTCCGGGCCGTCTTCTGCATCGGGAGAGCAGTGCTCTCGCTTGAGATCAGTGTGCATCGGATCGACGCACCAAAGCAAGAGCACTGCTCTCGAAATAGATCGGCGATCCGTTTTCTGGGCAGTGCTCCGCCCGCGTGGCACACTGACCCGCATGAACACCGTGCGAGGGGCCAGGGAACGGGCCCGTATCGAGGTCACCGCCGCCATCAAGGACGAGGCCCGCCGCCGGCTCGCCGCCGAGGGCGCCGCCAAACTCTCCCTGCGCGCCGTCGCCCGCGAGCTGGGCATGGTCTCCTCGGCCCTCTACCGCTACTTCCCGAGCCGCGACGAGCTGCTGACCGCGCTCATCATCGACGCGTACGACAGCCTCGGCGCCGCCGCCGAGCAGGCCGACGCCCGCGCCCACGCCGCAGGAGCCCCGCCCCGCGACCGCTGGATCGCCGCCTGCGAGGCCGTCCGCGCGTGGGCACTGGAGCACCCGCACGAATACGCCCTCGTCTACGGCTCCCCGGTCCCCGGCTACAGCGCCCCCGCCGACACCATCGGCCCCGCCTCCCGGGTCGGCAACGTCCTCATCGGCATCGTCCGCGCCGCGTTCGAGGGGCGCGGCCTCGCCCTCCCGCCGCTCCCGCCGGCCCTGGGCCCCGAGGCCGGCCGGATGGCCGCCGAGTTCGCCGAGGGCCTGCCGCCGGCGGTCGTCGCCGCCCTCGTCGCCGCCTGGGCGCAGCTCGCCGGGCTCGTCTCCTTCGAACTGTTCGGCCAGTTCCAGGGGGTCGTCGAGGAACGGTCCGCCTTCTTCACCCACGCGGCGGGTCAACTGGCGCACGGGGTCGGACTGCCCGCCGTATGACAGGACGGCGGGGGAGGGGGGCGTCCCCGCGCGAATTCACGTGATGGGGCGACGGCTCGCTCTGCTGTTCCTCAGGCCAATACAGGAGGTTCAGCCTTGAACGACGGGCCGTCCGTCTAGTGTTCCTCGGGTCCCCCACCCCGCCTCCATCGGAGGAAACGTTCATGCCTCGCGCGGAGAAGGCCTTGTACGCCGTCCTGGCCACCGTCCTGCTGGCCGCGCCGGCGCCGTCCGCCGCAACGCCGCAGCGCGAAGCGTCCGCCGGGTCCGCTGCGGCCGCCGCCCCGGCGCCCACCCGGCCCCCCACCCCCCGGCTGCCCGGCGTACGGGGCCTGGAGATCGGCGTCCCCGCCTACGTGATGGCGAACGACCGCATGCTGACCGACCTCACCAAGGCCGGCCCGGCGCCCTCGGTGGTCGTACTGAACCCGGGCAACGGCGACGCCCCCTTCGACGCCCCGTGGCGGGCCCGCGCCGACGCGCTCCGCGCCCGCACCACCTCCACCGGCGAGCGGACCAAAGTGCTCGGCTACGTGCACACCGACCACGGCAACCGCGACATCGCCGCCGTCAAGGCATCCGTCGACAACTACCTCAAGACCCCCGACGGCCGCCTCCACGTCGACGGCATCTTCTTCGACGTCGTCAGCCGCGACTGCGGCCCCGCCAACGCCACCCGCGACCACTACGCCGAGCTGCGCCGCTACGTCCAGGACACCATGAACGCCGCCGACCCCGCCGTCCCCGACCTCGTCGTCAACAACCCCGGAACCGCCATAGCCGACTGCTACCTGGAGCCCGGCCGCCGGACCGCGGACGTCTTCGTCACCTACGAGGACACCTACGCCGCCTACACCGGCGCGGGCTGGCTCGGCGGCAACGTCTTCGACCACGACTCCGGCTACCGCCCCGGCACCGAACTCGACCCGAGCGGCACGGCCTTCTGGCACCTGGTCCACGACGTGCCCGGCGACGGGGCGATGCGCGCCACCCTCCGCACCGCCTTCGACCGCGGCGCGGGCTACGCCTACGCCACGGACACGGTCATGCCCAACCCGTGGAACACGGGCCCGACCTGGAAGTACACCTCCCAGACCAGCTACGCGGCCACCCTCGGGTAGGGATGTCACGCCGGCGGCCACGTGACGGCGGCGTTCAGGGAGCCGGGACCGGGACCGGGACCGGCGCCGGGGGCCGGCCGGTGAAGGTCTCGTCGAGGGCCCGTCCGCACAACTCGGCGTCGCGGAAGGTGCCCCGGATGCCCCGGGCGGTGATGAAGTCCCTGACGTACCCGGCGTCGCCGACCATCGCCCGGCCGGGACCGTACGGCCTGCGGAAGAAGTTCGGTACCGCCGCTCCCACGAGGCGACTCTCGCGGGTGGCGGACGCTGCCCGTTCCGCGAACGCCGGGGCCGGCGCGATCGTGGCCGGGCAACCCGCCTCGACGTCCGCCCGGTCGGCCGCGACGCCACGCATCGGGACCCCGCAGATGACCACCGTCCGGTCGTCGTGCATGGGCCACGCGGCGAAGGCGCGGTCGGGCCGGACGTACGTCTCGAAGCGGCCGTGCATAGGCAGCCCGCTCCAGCAGGAGCAGCAACTGCACCGGAGATTCGGCTGCTCCGCGTACCGGGCGGCGCCGACGGCCCTGGTGACGAGCGAGTCGATCCCGTCCGCGCCGCCGCCGACGCGCCTCGCCGACCGCGACTCCGGAGCCGGTGCGTACCCCCTTCTCCCCGCCCGGCCCCGTCTCGCGGGTGGTCGGGTGATCGGACGCGACGTCATGTGGTCCAGATCGCCAGCAGCCGGTTCGCCGCCCGGAAGTGGTCGGGAGAGTCCGCGTTGCACACCACGGTGACCGCGGTGTTCCGGTCCGGGCTCACCTTGAAGGTGCTGTGGAACTGCTCCCAGTCGCCGCGGTGCACCAGGCTGTTGTCGGGAAGGAGGAGCATCCCGGCCCCGTACCGGCCCGCCTCGATGCCGCGCCCGCGCAGCACGTCGCCCACGCCGACCGCTCCACGCGTGACTGCGGTGAGCAGCGCGGGTCCGCCGACGCGCCCGGTGCGGTAGTTGTCGGCCCAGCGGACCATCTCCCCCGGAGTGGTCTGCACGGACCCGTCCCCGTACTGCTTCCAGGGGGAGGCGTCGGGGGTGAAGGAACCGTCCTTCTCGGCGTACGACTTCGCCTTCCCGGGAACGTCCACCGCCGGGGACAACGTCATGCGCAGGTGCAGCGGAGTGAAGAACTCCTGCTGCAGGAAGGCCGGGAACGGCTTCCCGGTGACCTTTTCGACGACATGGGCCAGCAGGACGTAGTTGGAGTTGGAGTACGAGAACCGCTTGCCCGGCGGACCCTCCGGCCGCGAGGCGAGGACGGCCGCGATCGCCTCCTGCTGGCCGGCCGGATCCGTGACCTCGACGCCCTTGGCCTCCAACAGGTCCTGGTAGTCGGGAATGCCGCTGGTGTGACGCATCAGGTCCCCCAGCGTCACCTTGCGGGTCCAGACGGGCGGGTCGTCGAGGAAGTCGGACAGGGGGTCGTCCAGCGAGAGTTGATGCCGCCCGGCCAGCAGGAGAACGGCATCCGCGGTGAACTGCTTGGAATTCGACGCCATGTCGAAGACCGTCTTCGAGGTGATGCCACGCCCGGTGGCCAGGTCGGCCTTGCCCCTCCCCGCCTCCCAGACGACTTCACCGCGCTCGCCGACCGCGGCCGCGCACCCCGGGCCGTCGGGGGACGGCACCAGCTCCCGGAGCACTGCCGCGCTACGCTGCGCGCGGTCGTCGTCGGCCGCGTACGCCCGTGGGGTCGCGACACCGGTGAGCGCGACCAGGACCATGGCGGCCCCGGCGGTGTACGACGACGACCTCCGATGCACGCGGAACACCTTCCTCCCACTGCCGAGGCTCCTCCGGCGGCCGCGCCCCGGCCAGTCGATCAAGAGCCGGCCGGGCTCCGCGCGCAGCCGGCCCGAGGGGTCAGCAGGTCGAGTGGAAGAGGCCGCCCACGGGCCGGCCGCCGGCCGCGAGGGAGTCGTAGAGCGTGGCGGCCGCCCGGGTCTCCCGCACGTGCACCTCCACGCCCGTCTGCCGGAGCAGCTCCAGGGTCGGCGGTGCGATCCGGAGCCGTTCGTCCATGCCCAGGCTGAGGACGAGGACCGTCGCCCCGCGCTCCAGCAGCTCGCGGACGTCCCCGGGCTGGACCCCGGGGGAGTGCCGGGTGCCGTGCGCGGCCCAGTCCCACGGGTGGCCGCCGCCCGGATACAGGACGAAGTCCTTGCCGGGAGGCAGGCCTTCGACTTCCATCACGCCCCATTCCAGGCGGCTGATCCCCGGGGACCGGCCCGTACCCTCCGGCGCGGCGGCACCGGGCGGGCCGGACGCGGTGTCACCGTCGGAGCGGCCATCGGTGCGGGCATCGGTACGCGCATCGGTACGGGCGTCGGCGTCGGCATCGCTCATGCGGCCAGCATCGCAGCCGCGATGATCACCAGCGCGGGCCTTTCGCGGAGCGGGACCGCCCGGCCCGGGTCAGCGGTAGTCGTCCGGGTGGCCCTGCATCCAAGTGTTGATCTTGTCGCGGGTGCCGATCAGCAGCGTCTGGTGTTCCTTCAGGTTCTTGAAGCTCCGGTCCCCGCCCAGCTCGGCGTCGAGCTTCGCGACCAGCGCGATCGGCTCCGGGAAGTGCCCGGGACCCTTCGGGTCCGCCTTCATCGCCGCGTCCAGGCCGTGGAGTTCGTCGTAGACCCGGCCGAGGAAGTAGGCGCATTCGGCGGGCGTGCACGAACCGTCCAGCGTGGCCTGCAGCCCCGCGAAGGCGTCCCGGACCTTCTCCGGCGCGGTGCCGGGCAGGGCGGAGGAGGACGGCCCGCGGGACGCCGAAGGCGCGGCCCGGCCCGCTTCCGACGCGTCCGGCAGCGAGGACGCGGACGGCGTGGAGGCCGCAGAGGGCGTGGAGGAAGCGGAGGATGCCGAGGGCGCGGTACCCGGCGTGGCCGGATCCGCAGCGCAGGAGACCGCGAACCCCGCCAGAACCACCGCGGTCAACGCCGCGCCGCGCACCGTGGAACCGAACATCTGCTACCCCCGTGATCGTTGAGGAGGTGACCATAACCGCTGGTCCGCGCAGGTCTCCGGCCGGGGGGTGGGTGGCGGGCGCCGATGGCGGCCGCCGACGCCGCCGCCCCCGGCGGAGCGGTCAGATTTCGGCCGTCTCCATCCACAGCGCCGCCAGCGACAGGTCGCCCGTCACCCCTGGACCCGCCAGCGGCTGCCGGTTCCACAGCGCCGCGTACAGCCAGGCCGCCTCGCCGGTCACCTCGCAGTCGACCGCGTCGCCGAGGTCGCCCGGCACCGTGCGCGGCGGCGCCGGTGACAGGTGGACGGTCCACACCGCGCCCGTGTCGGCGGCGCGGATCCGCATCGTCCGCGGCTGCGGGGTACGCACCCGGCTGCGCGGCCGCGCGTGGAAGCCGGTGAGCAGCTCGTCCACCCCGTCCTCCGCGAACTCCGGCGGCACCGGCGAGAAGACGACGCCCAGTGCGGTCTCCGCGTCCATCCGGTGCACGGTGGTCTCATGGGCCTGCCGCCGGGCCCAGAACGCCACCGGCGACGCCGGGGCCGTCGGGAGGAAGGTCCAGCACTGCACGTCGTCCGGCGCCTCCGTCAGCGTCCGCACCAGATCCGCATGGCCCTGCCGGAACCACGCCAGGAGCTCGCCGTCGACCAGTTCCGGAGCCTCGGGGAACCCCGTGGGCTCCAGCCGCCCCTCCGCGACGTAGGCGGCGGCCCAGCGGTGCACCGACCCGGTGTGCCGCAGCAGGTCGGTGACGTGCCAGCCCGGACAGGACGGGACGAAGGCATCCGTACCGGCTCGTTCTGCCACGTCGGCGAGCAGCGCGCCTTCCCGGGCGAGGGTCTTCACGTACTCGGTGATCTCCATACCGGGAGTCTTACAGCCCCGGCACCGACAATGGAGGGATGGACGGGGAACTCTTCCCGCGCGAGCGGACCGTGATCGCCCCCGGCGCGGTGCACGTGCCCGACTGGCTCGGTGAGCACCGGCAGGGCGAGTTGCTGGCGGCCTGCCGCGAGTGGGCCCGCCCGCCTGCCGGCCTGCGCACCGTACGCACCCCCGGCGGCGGGGTGATGACCGCCCGGCAGGTGTGCCTGGGCCTGCACTGGTACCCGTACGGATACGCCCGCACCGCCGTCGACGGGGACGGGGAGCCGGTCAAGCCGATGCCGCACTGGCTCGCCGAGCTGGGCGGGGAAGCGGTCGCCGCCGCCTACGGGGTGTCGCCGGAGCCCGGCGCGGCCGCCTACGACATCGCGCTGATCAACTTCTACGACGGGGACTCCCGCATGGGCATGCACCGCGACGCGGAGGAGAAGTCCCCGGCGCCGGTGGTCTCGCTCAGCCTCGGCGACAGCTGCCTCTTCCGCTTCGGGAACACCGCCTCGCGCGGACGCCCCTACCGGGACGTGGAGCTGCGCAGCGGGGACCTCTTCGTCTTCGGCGGCCCCAGCCGGCAGGCCTACCACGGAGTGCCGAAGGTCCTGCCGGGCACGGGTCCGCGGGCGCTCGGGCTGAGCGGGCGGCTCAACATCACGCTCAGGGTCGGCGGCCTGGGCTAGGGGGTGTCTTGCCGATCAGGCCGGGTCCGCGCTGCCCGGCGTGATCGGCGGGACACCCCCGGGGGCGGCGTCCGGCGCCCTCCGATCATGCGAGGATCGATGCCATGAACGGCAACGGGGCCCCACCGCGGATGGGGGATGCGACCACGCCATCGGTGTCGAGCACCGGCACGCGGACCAAACTGGAACGCGGCCGCGGCGCGCTCGGGCCGGCGCTGGAGCTCGTCCACACCGGCCGCGCCCCGACCCGTGCGGTGCTGACCGCCGAGCTGGGCGTCACCCGTGCCACCGCCGGCGCGGTCGCGGCCGAACTGGAGGCGCTCGGACTGATCCGGGTCGACTCCCGCCCCGGCGCCTCGGGCGGCACCGCAGGCACCGGCGGAGCCCAGGGCCGTCCCTCGCACCGCCTCTCGGTGGCCGAGGACGGGCCGGTGGCGCTCGCGGCCCAGGTGCACTCGGACGGCTTCCGGGCCGCCCTGGTGGGGCTCGGCGGCCGCATCGTGGCCACCGCCCCCGGCAAGGTCACCGTCTCCGCGGACCCGGCACAGGTGCTCGGCGCGGTCGTGCGGGCCGGCGCGGAGCTGCTCGCGGAGAGCGGCCGACGCTGCGTCGGCGCCGGTCTCGCGGTCCCCTCGGCGGTCGCCGAACCGGACGGCACGGCCCTGAACCCGCTGCACCTGGCCTGGCCGGCCGGCTCCCCCGTACGGGACATCTTCGCGGAGTGCGTGAAGGCCGCCGGGATCGACGGACCGGCTCTGACCGGGAACGACGTCAACCTCGCGGCGCTCGCCGAGCACCGGCACGGCGCGGGCCGCAGCGCGCAGCACCTGCTGTGCGTCGCCACCGGGCACCGAGGGGTCGGCGGGGCCCTGGTGCTGGACGGCCGTCTGCACAGCGGAAGTTCCGGCCTGGCCCTGGAGGTCGGCCACCTCACGGTGAACCCCGAGGGGCGGGCCTGCCACTGCGGCGGCCGCGGCTGCCTGGACGTGGAGGCGGACCCGCTGGCCTTCCTCACCGCGGCCGGCCGCAGCCCCGGCCCCGAGGTGTCGCTGCTCCAGCAGGCCCGTGACCTGCTGCGCGAGGAACCAGGGGAGCCGGCGGTACGGGCGGCCACCGAGGAGCTGATCGACCGGCTCGGCCTGGGCCTCGCGGGCCTGGTCAACATCCTGAACCCGGACCGGATCATCCTGGGCGGCCTGCACCGGGAACTGCTCTACGCCGACCCGGAGCGGCTCCGGGCGGTCGTCGCGGACCGCAGCCTGTGGGGCCGCAGCGGGGGCGTGCCCATCCTGCCGTGCACCCTGGACCACAACAGCCTGGTCGGTGCGGCGGAACTGGCCTGGCAGCCCGTGCTCGACGACCCGCTGGGAGCCCTGGCCTAGGGGGTGACTCGCCGATCGTGCCGGCTCGCGGCGGCCAGGTGGCCGGCCCGACACCTTCGACGGGGGAAGCCGTTCAACCTTCCGCCGGTGCTTCTCCGCTTGAGGCCGGGGCGACGTAGACCGAGACCTGAGTCGGCCTTCCGCCGGTGTACCGGGCCTCGGCGAGGGTCGCGACCAGGTCACGGAGGATGTCCAACGCAATCCAGAAATCACCTCGCGCGTCCGCGACGGGCCGGGCGTCGGGCCAGACGATGACCACGCGGGGAGTTTCCAGCGCATGGAGCCCGCTCCACACCGAATCCGAGAGGGCTTCCCACACCCTGCGGGAGGTCCCGAGCGGCGGGTCCGAGGGAAGGGTCTCCCGCACCGCCTCGAAGAACGCCTCCTCATCGGTCCGCCCGCCGGTGGAGAGCGTGAACACGGGAACGCCCTGGCGGACGGCTTCCTCGACCACCCCGGCGATGTCCGCACCGGAAACCTCGTGCAAGCCCCTGTCGATCACCATGCCCAGAACCGTACCGGTGCGTCCTCCCGGCCCGGATCACGCCCGCTGATCAGTGTGTGAGCGGCCGGCACCCGGGGCCGGCAGCCCGGTTGAGGCAACCGCATGGGCCCGCGGAGGCCCCGTGGCACCGGCCGCCGCTCCCCTGTCCGGGCCGATCAGGCCGGGCTCGCGGTGACCGGCGAGGGAACCGGGAGCGCGGCCGGGACGGTGGCCGGGTCGACGGCCACGACCACCGTGCGCGCGGGTTCCCGCGCGGGCCTGGCCACGATCGAGACCGGGAGCGTCGGCGCGACCGGCGCGGGCGTCGCCGTCAGGGAGAACCAGACCACCTTGCCCGGCCCGTCGGGCCGTTCGCGCACGCCCCAGGCCTCGCTGAGCGCCTCCACGAGGGCGAGCCCGCGGCCGCTGGTCTCCAGCGGCCCGGCCGGCGCCCCGCGCAGCACCGGAAGCCGCGGATCGCTGTCGATGACCGAGACCGTCAGCCGCCCGAGCCGGAGCTCGATCTCGACGACGCAGGTCTTGTCCGGCTGCGCATGGCGGTGGACGTTGCTCAGCAGCTCCGTCACGCCGAGCGCAGCCCGGTCTATGAGCGGATCGAGCTGCCAGTGGCGCAGTTGGGCCGAGACGATTCTGCGGATTTGGCCGATCCGCGACGGCAAGGCCTGCAGTTCGACGACGCAGTGCCTGCGGGAATGACTGATCACGGCTGCGACTCCCCGACATGAGTGTTACGGGTGCTGCACCCTCGGTAATGCTCCACCAGGGTCACCCACGGTGCCGCGCAGTGCAACCGAACGCGATCGAAAGCGATCCGCATAGATACCCAAAGTGACTGTTTGTGCAGGTGAGAGAGGTACATTGCGAAAGCAGGGGGCGAAGTAGACCCATGAAGGAGCGCGGCGCATGAGCACCACCGGCACTACCGGCAACAGCGGCACCCCAGTCACCACCGGCACGACCGCCACGACCGCCACGACCGTCGACGTCGACCGCAGCGACGCGGACTACCGCGCCTGGCTGAAAGAGGCCGTGCGCAAGGTCCAGGCCGACGCGAACCGCTCCGCGGACACCCACCTGCTGAAGTTCCCGCTCCCCGAGGCATGGGGCATCGACCTCTACCTCAAGGACGAGTCCACGCACCCGACGGGCTCCCTCAAGCACCGCCTCGCCCGCTCGCTGTTCCTCTACGCCCTGTGCAACGGCTGGGTCCGGCCCGGCCGCCCCGTCATCGAGGCCTCGTCCGGCTCGACCGCCGTCTCCGAGGCGTACTTCGCCAAGCTGATCGGTGTCCCGTTCATCGCCGTCATGCCGCGCACGACCAGCCCGGAGAAGTGCCGCCTCATCGAATTCCACGGCGGCGAATGCCACTTCGTGGACGACCCGATGAAGATGTACGAGGCGTCGGCGGAGCTCGCCGCCCGCACCGGCGGGCACTACATGGACCAGTTCACGTACGCGGAGCGGGCCACGGACTGGCGGGGCAACAACAACATCGCCGAATCGATGTACCAGCAGCTCAAGCTGGAACGTTTCCCCGAGCCCGCCTGGATCGTGGCGACCGCCGGCACCGGTGGCACGTCGGCGACCATCGCGCGGTACGTGCACTACATGCAGCACGACACCCGCATCTGCGTCCCGGACCCGGAGAACTCCTGCTTCTTCGAGGGCTGGACCCACAACGACCCCGAGGCGAGCAGCGATTGCGGCTCGCGCATCGAGGGCATCGGCCGCCCGCGCATGGAGCCGAGCTTCGTGCCCGGCGCCATCGACCGGATGATGAAGGTCCCGGACGCGGCGAGCGTCGCCGCCTGCCGCGCCCTGGAGACGGCCATAGGGCGCAAGGCGGGCGGCTCGACCGGCACCGGCCTGTGGAGCGCCCTGAAGATCGTCTCGGAAATGGTGGCGGAGGGCCGTACCGGCAGCGTCGTCACCCTGCTGTGCGACCCGGGCGACCGCTACCTGGACAAGTACTACTCCGACGAGTGGGTGGCGGCCCAGGGCCTCGACATCGCCCCGTACGCGAAGACCCTCGACACGCTGCTGACGACCGGCGTCTGGCGCGAACCGACCGCCTGAGCCGGCCGGTCGTCCTTCAGGCGCTCCCCCACTCCCACATGCTGCGCACCACCGGCTCCAGTGCCCGGCCCCGGCCTGTCAGGACGTAGCGGACCCGCGGCGGCCATCCGGGAGTGCGGTGGCGTTCGACGACGCCCGCCCGGGTCAACTGGGCCAGCCGGTCCGAGAGGACCTTGTCGGAGAGGGCGGGCAGGGCCGCGGACAGCTCGGAGTAGGTGGCCTGGCCGCGGCGGAGGAACTCCCGCAGGACCAGCGGTGTCCAGCGGCCGCCCAGCGCGGTGAGGGTGATGTCGACCGGGCAGTGCGGTTCGCGGGCGGGCGGGACGAGCGCGCTGTCCGGGCAGTCCTCCAGCGGGCCGCCCGGGGCACCCGCCGGTGCGTGTCCAACCGTTTGGTGAGTCACGAAAGCCCGCCCTAACGTCCGTTGCGAACAGCCCGCCCGCGTACCTCCAGGGGGACTTTGTGCGCATCCATCATCTCAACTGCGGTTCGCTCCGGACGATCACACCGCTCGGCGGGACATCCGCGACACCCGCGACACCCACGGCGCCCGCGGCACCCACGGCGCCCGCGGCACCCACGGCGCCCGCGGCACCCACGGCGCCCGCGGGTGCCGGAGGCCGCGAACTGGCCGCCGTCTGCCACTGCCTGCTCATCGAGACGGACACGGACGGCCCGGTCCTGGTCGACACCGGCCTCGGCACAGCCGACCTGCGAGAGCCCGACCGGGCGCTGGGCGCGGACTGGGTGGCCTACGTCCGGCCCGCGCCGGACCCGGCGCAGAGCGCGCTGCGCCAGGTCGTCCGACGCGGGTACGCGCCACAGGACGTGCGGCACATCGTCCTCACCCACCTGCACCGGGACCACACGGGAGGACTGGCGGACTTCCCGCACGCGCGGGTCCACGTGCACCCCGACGAGTACCGGGCCGTCACCGACCCCGCGGCCGCGCACCACCGGCACAGCCTCGACGGCTTCATGCCGGCGCACCGGGCGCACGGCCCGCTGCTGACACCGGCGCGCACGGACCGGCGGGAGACGTGGTTCGGCTTCCCCGGCGTGGCACGACCGCAGGGGCTGGGATTCGAGCTGCTGCTGGTGCCGCTGCCCGGCCACTCGGCCGGCCACGCGGGCGTCGCGGTGCGCGACGACGACGGCCGGTGGCTGCTGCACGCGGGCGACGCGTACATGTATCACGGCGAGCTGGAGCACACCCCGCCCCTCGACCACCCGGTCCTCGATCCGGTCCAGCGGGGAGCCCAGACCGACGCCACGGCACGCACCGCGACCCGGGACCGCCTGCGCGACCTCGTCCGGGACCACGGGGACGAGGTCACCGTCTTCAGCGCGCACGACCCGTGGGAATACGCCCGCCTCACCGCGAACACCACGCCCACCACGCCCACCGCGCTCAGCGGTTGGGGCCGCTGACGCCCGCGAGCCGGGCGTCCAGGGTGCGGACCGCCGTGCGGAAGGAGTGCCCCAGGCCCGGGCGGGCGACGGTCAGGGCCAGGCGGAACGCGGCCGGGCCGTCCGCGGCGAACGTCCAGCGGACGCGGGTGCCGGAGCCGGCCGGAGTCAGCCTCCACTCCTCCAACAGGGCCCGGACCCCCGGCGCGTTGGTCGCGTCGACCCGGTACGCGTAACGCCGTTCGGGATCCGCGGCCATGATCGTCTCCTGCATGTGCACCCCGCCCAGCAGCTTGATCTCGCGGCCCGCCCCGCCGTAGGTCGGGCGGGCCAGCGTCACGGCCCTGAACCAGCGCGGCCAGCCCTCCACTTCATCGGCGAGCGCGTGGTACACGGCCTCGGGCGGCGCCGAAGCCTGCGCGGCGAACACCAGCCGGACGGGCGCGTCGTCGATGAAGTCCAGCCCCACCGGGCGGAGTCGGCGAGCCATGGCGGTACCTCCTGGGGTGATGTTCCGGCGGACGTGCGCGCGCCACCATAGCCGTGCGGACCCGAGAAGTCCGCTGTGATCCCCCCTCGACTTCCCCGCCGGAACCCACGTCCGGCGATCCGCGTCCGTCCCCGATTCCGCCCGCGGATTCCCCCGGACGGGGCCTGGGCAGCGTCCCCGTGGCGCGGGATGCTGGAGCCGCGCCGATCCCCCCGCGAGCGGAGGCCTCCGTGCCCGACCGCCCCCACACCGACCCGCCCCTCGCCCTCGAACTCCTGGTCCACGGAGTCGCCGGAGCCTCCCCCGCCGAGCTGCTCGGCGACCCGCGCACCGTGCGCGTCACCGGCGACTCCACCGCGGCCGTGTTCCGCCGCACCGACGACGCCGACGCCGAAGCGCACCCCGAGCGGTACGCGGGCCTGCCCGTCCCCGAGGCCTACTGCTGGTCCCGGCTCACCTCCGGCAACGGCGCCCGCGCCCTGTGGCTGCTGCTCCTGCCCTTCATGGTGGCCAACCTCGCCCACTGGGCCCGGCCGGCCGCCCCCACCGGGCCCGACGCCGACCCCGCGCCGCGTGCGGTGCGCTCGTACGGGGTCCTCGTACGCGTCCTCGCGCTCAGCCTGACCGTCCTGCTGATCGCCGCCGCCTGCGAGGTCGCGCTCGACCTCGCCGCCTGGCAGTGCGCGGGCTCCGCGACCTGTACCGCCGCCGGCTCCCGGCTCGGCTTCCTCGCCCCCGACGGCGGCGGCTGGTGGTCCCAGCCCGGACGCCGCCTCGCCCTCGGCGCGCTGGTCCCCACCGCGCTGACCGGGCTGCTCTGGTTCCTGTCGAACCGCACCTGGAGCGCCTACGAATCCCAGCCGCCGCCCGCCGGAGCCGCCGACCCGGACACCGCCTCCGACACCGCGCCCGCGCTCGGCCGCCCCGGATTCTGGTACGGGCGCCGCATCGTGGCCCGGCTGCGGGCCGCGCACACCGCGGCCGGGCTGCTCACCGTCGCTGTGGCCGTCTCCGCACCCACCGCCGCCCACGACCGGCGGACCACGGCCGCCGCCCCCGCCCTCGAAGCCCTCGGCTGGATCACCCAGGCCCTCCTCGCCGCAGGCGCCGTCACCGTCGCCTGGGTCGTCTGCCGGCGCGGCCGCAGCGAGGACCGCCCCGACCACCGCCTCGACCGGGCCGCGGTCAGCCTGCTGCCCGGAGCCGCCCTCGCCCTGCTCGCCGCCGTCCTCCTGCACGCCTGCTGGTCGCGCCCGGGCTGGACCTCCACCGGCCGGCTCCCCGGGGACTTCGCCTTCGGAGTGCTCATGCTCGGGCAGGGCCTGTGCGTACTGGCCCTCGCCGTCGTCGCCCGGTACCTGTACCGCAGGGCCCCCGATCCCGCGGCCGCCCTGCGCGGCCTCGGAGGCCCCGCCGTCGCCATGCTCGGCTGCGCCCTCGGCGGGGTCATGTCCGGCGGGGTCGCCCAGCGCGTCGCCGACTGGCTGGACGGCGGAGCCACCCCCGGCATGGCGGGCGCACCGCTGCCCGGGCCGCCCGTCCTGCTGTCCTGGCAGGCCGCCGTGCTGCCCCCGCTGCTCCTCGTACTGGCCCTCCTCGCCGCCTGGTTCGCGGTACGGGCGGCCCGGGCCCGGCGCGGCCTCGCCGCGGCCGTCGCGGCCGAATACCCGGGGGAGACCCCGGACACGGCGCGCAGCCGCCGTATCGCCGGGGCGCGGACGGCCGCCGCGCTCACCGACTCCGCGCCCTGGTTCGTCGCGGCCGTCTCCGGGATCACCCTGGTGCTCGGCGCGGGCGCGCTGGCCGGAGCCTGGCTCAGCGGAAGCGTCCCGGGCGAGGCCGCACGCGGGGGCCCGCCGCTGCTGGAGGTCGCCGCCCGCGCGGCCCAGGACGCCGGTTCCTGGCTGATCGGCCTCGGCATCGCCCTCTTCGTCGCCTGGGGCCGCCGCGCCTACCGGGACCCGGCCGCCCGGCGGACCATAGGGATCCTGTGGGACGTCGGAACCTTCTGGCCGCGCGCCGCCCACCCCTTCGCCCCGCCCTGCTACGCCGAGCGCGCCGTCCCCGACCTGACCTGGCGGATGGCCGGCTGGACCGGCCGCACCGGCGGCCGGCTGGTGATCTCCGGACATTCGCAGGGCAGCGTGCTCGCCGCGGCCGCCGTCTGGCAACTGCCGCCGCCCGTCCGCCGCCGCGTCGCGCTGCTCACGTACGGATCCCCGCTCGCCCGCCTCTACGGCCGCTGGTTCCCCGCCTACTTCGGCCCCGGTCCGCTCACCGCCCTGCACCGCGACGTCGACTGCTGGCGCAACCTCTGGCGGGCCACCGACCCCATCGGCGGCCCCGCGCTGCCGGGCCCCGCCTCACCGGAGGTGGACCGCGGCCCGCTCGCCGACCCCCTCGCCTACGGGCGCAGCGCCCGCCACCCACTGCCCGCGCCGATCCTCGGCCACGCCGACTACCAGGCGGACCCGGCCTTCGCCGCCGAACGCGCCGCCCTCCTCGCCCGGCTGGAGACGGCGGCCCGGGCCGAGGTACCCGCTCAGCGCCCCGGCCTCAGCAAGGGGCTGACAGCGTCGGCAGATCCGCCGGGAACAGCAGGGTGAGCTCGTCCGTGCTCGGCTCCGACAGCTGGGCCACCCGCCCCGCGTGCCGCTCCACCATCGACTCGAAGGTCTGGCGCGCGGTGCGGCCGTTGCCGAAGGCGGGCCCCTTGGGCAGCTCCGTGAAATACGTCAGCAGGGCCTCGGCGGTGCCCTCCCCGAGCCGGTACTCGTGCTCCTCCGCCTGCTGTTCCACGATCCGCAGCAGTTCCCCCGGGCCGTAGTCGCCGAAGGCGATGGTCCGGGAGAACCGCGAGGCCACGCCCGGGTTGACGGTCAGGAAGCGGTCCATTTCCGCCGTGTATCCGGCGACGATCACCACCACCGCGTCCCGGTGGTCCTCCATCAGCTTCACCAGTGTGTCGATCGCCTCGCGCCCGAAGTCCCGGCCCGAGTCCTCCGGGGCCAGCGCGTACGCCTCGTCGATGAACAGCACGCCGCCGCGCGCCCGTTCGAAGGCCTCCTGCGTGCGGATCGCCGTGGAGCCGATGTGCTCGCCCACCAGGTCCACGCGCGACACCTCGACCAGGTGCCCGCGCTCCAGTACCCCGAGGGAGGCGAGGATCTCCCCGTACAGCCGGGCGACCGTGGTCTTCCCCGTGCCGGGGGAGCCGGTGAAGACCAGGTGCCGGCGCACCGAGGCGGCCTTGAGGCCCGCCCGCTGCCGGCGCCGGCCCACCTCGATCATGTCGGTGAGGGCCCGCACCTCGCGTTTGACGCTGTCCAGGCCCACCAGCGCGTCGAGCTGCCCCAGCACCGCGCCGGACGCCCGCGCGGCCGCCGCGTCCCCGGCCGGCTCCGGATCCGCGGGCCGCGGTACGGACGCCGCCGGGGCCGCCTGGGACGGCTGCGCCACGGGGCTGCGCGCCGCGGTGACGGTACGCACCCCGCTCTGCGCCCCGGTGAAGCCGCCGCCCGGGGCCGACTGGGCCGCGGCCGCGGCCGCGGCCGCCGACGCGGGCCGCAGGCCCGACCCGTCGCCGGTGCACTCCTCGGCGACGGGCCCGTCCTCGGCGAACTCGTAGCCGCCGCGTGCGCAGCGTTCCGTGTGGCAGCGCGTCAGCGTGGTGCGGCAGCCGTCGAGGACGTGGAAGCCGAAACCGGAACTGTCCGTCACCCTGCAGGCCTTGAAGGTGCCGCGGCCGCCCGCCGACACGTAGAAACCGGCCTCGGCGGGGGAGGTGACCGTACAGCGCTCCAGGGTCGGGTCGGCGCCCTTGGTGACGATCACACCGGTCTGAACGGCGTCGATGGTGCAGCCGGCGAGGGTGCCGCCGCTGCCGTGGTCGCGGAACCAGGCCCCGGTGCCCGCTTCGCGGATGCGGCAGTCGTCGAGCTGCGCCGTGGCCCCGTCGCTGACCGAGACGGCGGTGTTGCGGACCTGGGACAGGTCGCTGTCGGTGACGTCGACGCTCGACCCGCGGTCCAGGACGAAGAGCGCGTCCGGTACGTCGTGGACGCGGCAGGAGTCCAGGGAGGCGGTGGCGCCGTCGCTGACCCACACCGCCGGATAGTCGCCGGTGCTGTCGTGGATCTCGCAGGAGTGGGCGTCCACCCGGGTGCCCGGGTCCCACACGGACAGGCCGTTGCGCCCGAAGCGGCGCACCGAGGTGCGGCTGAGGGTGAGCACCGAACGCGACCGGAGATCGACGGCGTTCTCCGGGATGTCGTGGATGTCGCACCCGGCCAGGGTGAGGACGGCGTCGGTGTCGAGCGTGACCCCGTCGGCCGAGGTGCGGTGCACCGCGCAGTCGGTGAGGCGGGCGGCGGCGCGGGCGGCGATCTGCACGCCGGCGCCCCTGACCTCGTACACCTCGCAGCCCAGGGCCTCCAGGCCCGAGCCCTCGCCGGTGACCGTGATGCCCGCGCCCGTCGAGTGGTGGATGCGGCACCGCTCCAGGCGCGGCCGGCCGCCGCCGCGGACCGAGAACCCGGTCTGTCCCGAGGACACGACCTCGCACTCCTCGAACACCCCGCCGCCGCCGTCCAGTACGGCGATGCCGACGCCGGCCGGGTTCTCGACGGTGCAGCGGCGCACCAGGGGCCGGGCTCCGGGGCCGCGCACCTCGATGCCGGCCGCCGAGTGGGTGCTCACGCGCAGGTCGGTCAGCTCGGGGGAGCCGTCCTCCACCAGCAGTGCCGGGGCCGCCCGGTCCTGGCCCTCCAGATACAGGTCCTGCACCACGGCCGAGGCGCGCAGGGTCAGCGCGACGCCGTCGAGGGGCGCGATCCGCACCGAACCCGACCCGTCCTCGGGCCCGCGCAGGGTGACGGCGTGGTGCAGCACCAGGTTCTCCCGGTAGGTGCCCGGGGCGATGGACAGCACGTCCCCGTCGCCCGCGACGGCGAGTGCGGCGGTCAGCGTCGGATATTCACCGGAGCGGCGCCGCCACCGCGAAGAGCCGCCGTGCGTCACCTGGACCGTGCCCTGAACCATGGTGCTGTCGTGCCCCCACCCTCGTGCTCGCGCTGCCGATGCGGCCGGAGCCGCTGATGTCCGAGGCCACTCGGGTGGCTGTTGCCACGGGAGAGACCGGTCCGGCCGCTCCACCGTAGCGCGCGCGGAGCCGATGGGCCGCCAGGTCAGCCACCCGTGCCCGCCCGGCCCCAGTCGGGTCCGGCGGCCGCCCATGCCCGGTCCAGACGCATGTACCGACGATGCATGAGCCGACGTACGACCAGGCGGCGGACCGTCACGGCCAGTACGGCCACCCCGGCCGCGGCGGCCAGGCCCGCCGTCCCCGCGTGGAAGGAGGCCGCGGACGGGTCCAGCGGCTGCCCCACCAGCCGGCCCCGGTCGTCGGTCCATATGCGGAAGCGGTCGCCGGGCAGTGGTGGTTCCTCCGCGGCCGGCACCGTGCCCTCGTGGCTGCTGCCGTCGGGCGCGGTCCAGGATGCCACGATCTGCGTACGCCGAGGTGCCGTCCGCTGCGCCGACGGGTCGGCGGACACCTCCTCGTCCGGGGCCGGGGCGGGCCGGACCACCACGGCCGGGACGAGATGGCGCTCCTGCCGCTGTTCGTACGCGGCCTGCTGGAGCGTGCCGTCCACGCGCAGGCCCGCGACCCAGCCGACGGCCGGGGCCACCACCACGACGCACACCAGCGCCGCGAACGCCACCCACGCCTCGAAGAGATCGGTCGGCCTGCGCAGCGGATTGCGCCGCCAGCGCCACACACCCATGGCTGTCCGCACGGTCCGGCTCCCCCTACCGTCTGTCTCCTGTCCTGACTGCTCCAACGGCCTGGTCACGCCGGTTGGTTCCAGCTCGGGGGCGGAGCCCCCCGAAGGTGTCATTCCTGTGGTCCGGTCGCCACCCGGACGCGGCGGTCATGCCAGGATGCGGACCTCGTCGCCCACGTGCAGGGTGCCCTGCCGCAGCGGCACCAGCAGCCGCCCGAAGGCCAGCGACTTGCCGATCCGCCGGTGCCTGGCCAGCGTCTTCAGCGGTTCCCGGCCCCGCTCCGCCGTCCGCTGGTCGGTCGTGGTGACGACGCACCGGCCGCATTCGCGCGCGCCGCGGAAGAGGGCGTCGCCGATCGCGAGACGCTGCCAGCCGTCCTCCGCCCAGGCCTCGGCCCCCGAGACCACGACGTTCGGACGGAAACGGTTCATGGGCAGCGGGCCCTCCTCGGGATGGTCCCCCAACGCGATCAGAGAGTTGAGGGCGTCCAGCGACGCGAGCGTGGTGAGCAGCAGTGGATAGCCGTCGGCCAGGCTCACCGTCTCGCCCGGCAGTGCGTAGTCAGGGTCCACGGGACGGCGGACGGCAGGGTCGTCCAGATGCACCAGCCGTACCGGAACCCCGAGGAACGCGCTGAACCAGTCGGCCGCGGCCCTCGCCGCGACCACGGTCTCGACCTTCTTCCCGAACAGCGACACCGGCTCCAGCGGGCCGGGCTCGGGCACCTCCACGACCAGCTCCGCCATGTCCGGAGCGGTCACCGCGATCCGGCCGCCGCCCACCGGGCGCGCCGACGCCAGGGCCAGCCGGGGATGGCGGCGTTGGGTGATGACCGTCCCCTCCGGGTCGATCAGGGCCCACCGCCGGTCCCCGGACAGCCCCCAGGGCTCTACGGCCACCTCGTCGGGAGCGGTCCCCGCCACCGACTTGACGGGGTGGACGTGGAGCGCCTGAACGTGCAACTTCGACATGGGGGCATACTGCCAGCCCGCTCCGCCGTCCCGGCGCGCGTGAGGGGCCGGGTCAGTAGCCGCGCCCCTGGTAGGGGCGGCCGTACGGATCCTCGTACGAGGCGCCGGCGACCGGAGCGGGCACCTGCATGGGTCGCGGCGCGGCCGGACGCATCGCCTCGTAGCCGGTGGCCATGGCCGCCGGGCGGGGCTGCTGCGGCTGGGGCTGCGGCACGTACCCGGCGCGGGCGGCCACCGGCTGTTGCTGCGGAATGTAGGGCGCGGGCGCGTTCTGCAGCGGCATCGGCTGCGGAGCGGCCTGCTGCTGGTAGGGGTACCCGTACGCCGGTGCCTGCTGCTGAGGGGTGGCAGGCGGCAGTGCGGGCAGGGCCGACGGGAGGGCCGGCAGGTACCCACCGCTCGAATAACCCGCGCTCGGGGACTCGTAGGCGGCCGGTACGCGGATCGGGGCGATCTGCGGAGTGCCGCGTTCGGCGACGAGGGAGTCGTAGATGGGGGTGTCCGGGAAGGAGGGCGCGGAGTAGTAACCGCCGCCATAAGTGGAGCGGGGGGAGGTCATGAGACATAAGTTAAGCCCACGAATTCACCGGGTCCATAGCGAGGTGCCGTCAACACCGCGCTGACCTGCATATTCGCAGGTCAGAGCCACAGCTTTCACTTGGCGTTCACGTGCACGATTTCGCCACTTCCATCCCGCCTTGCTCCAACTCGTACCGACCGGTTGTGCGTTGCACCGACTCTCTGCTGACGCAGCGTCACAACGCGGTGACCTCGGATGACGCGGGTCCGGACAAGGGTTCGCCGTTTCAGGCGTCGCTCGGACGGGCATAGGTACGGCCCTTCCACGACGCCCCGCGCCCGCGGTAGTGCTGCACGGCCGAGTCGACGGTCATCAGGAGGTACAGCAGCGCCGTGAACGGAAGCAGCGGGGCGAGCGCGGCGGACTGGCGGTGGTAGCGGATCATCGGTAGGTACGTGCCGGCCATCAGCAGCCAGGCGAGGCCCCCGGCCCACGCCATGGAGGTCCGTCCGGTGGCGAGGCCCGCCAGGAGGGCGGCCGGGGGCACCAGGTAGACGAGCGCCAGCCCGGCGACCGTCCCGGCCAGCAGCAGGGGCTGGTGGCGCAGTTGCGCGTAGGCGCTGCGCGAGACCATCCGCCACAGGTCCGCGAGCGCCGGGTAGGGGCGCACGCTGTCCACCCGCTCCGCGAGCCCCAGCCAGATCCGGCCGCCGGAGTCCTGCACGGCCCGGGCCAGGGAGACGTCGTCGATGACGGCCTGGCGGATGCCGTCGGGCACGCCCGCCCGCACGGCGGCTTCGGTGCGCAGCAGTACGCAGCCGCCCGCGGCCGCGGCGGTGCGGGCGCCGGGCCGGTTGATCCGGCGGAAGGGGTAGAGCTGGGCGAAGAAGTAGACGAAGGCCGGGACCACGAGGCGTTCCCACAGGCCGACGACGCGCAGGCGGGCCATCTGCGAGACGAGGTCGAGGTCGGCGGAGGTCGCGGCGCAGACCAGTTCGCGCAGACTGTCGGGTTCGTGTGCGATGTCGGCGTCGGTGAGCAGCAGGAAGTCGGGCTCGGTGGCGTGCGCGGTGCGGGCGAGCGAGATGCCGTGGCGCAGCGCCCACAGCTTGCCCGTCCAGCCGGGGGCGGGCTCGCCGGGGGAGACGACGGTGAGCGGAAGGCCCGGCTGTCCGGCGGCGATCCGGAGCGCGAGGCCGCCCGTGCCGTCCGTGCTGCCGTCGTCGACGAGGATGACCTCGGCCTCGCCGGGATAGTCCTGGGCGATGAGCGAGGGCAGGCTCAGCGGCAGCACCCCGGCCTCGTCCCGGGCGGGTACGACGATCGCGACGGACGGCCAGCGGGCGGGGGCGGCGCGCGGCGGGAGCCGGACGTCGGTGCGCCAGAACATGCCCTGGGCGAGGGTGAGCCAGAGCCATGCGGCGAGGGAGGCGTAGGACGCGGCGGTGGCGACGGCGGCGCCGGTGAGGAGGCCCATGGCGGCAGTGTGCCGGGCCGGCGGGGACCTGTCGCGCATCCGGCCGTCCCGGTGCGGCGGCCCTCCGGGGGTGGGCCGGGTACGCGTGTTGCGGTGACCCCGTGGCGGTCCGGGCGGGCGCGGCGGCGCGCGGGGGCCGGGGACGCGGGCGGCCGCTGGTGCGCCGCTCCCCGGGTGCGGGCGGGTGCGGTGGTCCACCGCGGCGGTCCACTGCGGCGGTCCACCGCGGTGCGCCCGGCCGGCGGCGCGCGCGGGCGGGATCCGGCCGGTGCCGGGTCCCGCCGGAGCCGGTGTCGACTAAAGTGGCCGGGTGAAGATCGCGCTCATGGACTCCGGAATCGGCCTCCTCGCGGCGGCCGCGGCGGTGCGGCGGCTGCGGCCGGACGCGGATCTCGTCCTGTCCTCCGACCCCGACGGGATGCCCTGGGGCCCGCGGACCCCCGAAGACCTCACCGGACGGGCCCTCGCGGTGGCCCGGGCCGCCGCGGAGCACCGCCCCGACGCGCTGATCGTGGCCTGCAACACCGCCACCGTGCACGCCCTGGACGCCGTGCGGGCGGAACTGGAGCCGGACATCCCGGTCATCGGGACCGTACCCGCGATCAAGCCCGCCGCCGCGTCCGGCGGCAGGGTGGCCATCTGGGCCACCCCCGCCACCACCGGCAGCCCCTACCAGCGCGGGCTGATCCGCGACTTCGCCACCGGCGCCCGCGTCACGGAGGTGCCCTGCCCCGGACTGGCCGACGCCGTGGAGGCGGCCGACGACGCGGCGGTGACCGCGGCCGTCGCCGCGGCGGCAGCGCTGACCCCGGCCGACGTCACCGACGTGGTGCTCGGATGCACCCACTACGAGCTGACCGAGAGCCCCATCCGGGCCGCCCTCGCCGCGCGGACCGGGGGAGCGGCGCTGGTCTACTACGGCTCCGCCGAGCCCGTCGCCACCCAGGCGCTGCGCCGGATCGGCGCCGTCGCCGAGCCCGGCCTGCCCCGCACGGGCGGCCTGACCGTGCTGCACAGCGGCCGCGAAGCGGCGCTGCCCGCCGCCGCGTTCGCGTACGTCGAGGGCCGGCTCCTGGCGGGCCAGGGCGCGCCCGTCGGCTGACACCCGCCACCGCGCGCGAGCCACGGGACCCTCGTGGTGGTCCCGCACGACCGGCGGCCGCGCGGGCTCGCGCGGCCGCCCACCGGAACTTCAGCGGGGGCCGGCCTCCACGAGCCGCCGGGCCAGCGCGCGCAGATCGTCCGCGTACAGGACCCGCTCACCGAAGCCGGGCAGCGGTACGTGCAGCCGCGCCGTCCAGTGCGCGGGAACGGCGCCCTGCCCGTACCGCGCGCCGGCCAGCGCACCCGTCACCGCGGCCACCGTGTCGGTGTCGCCGCCCAGGTCCACGGCGGCCCGTACGGCCTCCGCGAACCCGCTGGTGGTCCGCAGCGCCCACACCGCCGAGCCCAGGCAGGGCCACACCGCCCCGTTGAACTCGGTGGCCAGGCCCGGGTGCCAGTCCGGGGCGAGCACCGAGCCGTAGCGTTCGCGGTGGTCCGGGTGCACGGCGTCGAGCGTGGCCGGCAGGGCCGCGAGCGGATCGGCGCCGTCCAGGGCGACGCGGACGAGCTCGTGCAGGATCGCGGTCCCCTCCCAGGCCGCCTGGTCGCCGTGCGTCAGCGCCGCGATCCGCCGCGCGGCGTCCATGGTCGCCTGACGTCCGGCGGCGGAGAAGTACACGGCCGAGCCGGAGGCCCGCATCAGGGAACCGTTGCCGGCCGCCCGGGCGTTGATCTGGAAGTGCAGGGCCGCCGCGAGGTCCCAGGGTTCGCCACTGGTGAGCACGTCCTCCGTCTGCAGGCCGATGTCCTTGGGCTGCCCGGCCGCCCACCGCTGGAACCGGCCGAAGACGTCCGGGAGTTCGAGGCCGCCTCGCTCCAGGAGCGACTCGGCGACCAGGACGGCCATCTGGGTGTCGTCCGTCGCCTCGCCCGGATCCCAGCCGCCGCCCCCGCGCATCTCCTCGCCCCGCGCGCTCAACTGTCCCGCCGGCCCGAACTCGTACGGCGCGCCGAGCGCGTCACCTGCGGCGGAGCCGAGCACGGCTCCCACGGCCCGGTCGAGCCGGGTGGGCGCGGTCACCGGTCCCCCTCGGGGCGTACGGCGGCCAGCAGCCCGCGGGCGAAACGGTCCAGGTCGTCCAGGCCGGCGGCGGCCAGCGTGGCCGGTGCGCCGGCCAGCAGGTGGGGGACGGCGCCGTGCAGGGCGAGGGTCAGGGCCCGGGCCCGCTCGGCTCCGGCCGGCAGCCCGGCCGCGCGCAGCAGGTGCGCGTGCGCGGCGAAGTCCGCCGCGGCGATCGGGTCCAGGAGCGCGGCCAGCCACGGCCGACGCGTCCCCTCGGTCTGGAGCTCCAGATAGGCCAGGACACGGGGGCGCCCGGGCCCCGCCACGTCCCGCAGCAGCCCGGCGAGCAGCGCCGCGAGCCCGTCCGGGTCGGCAGGCCCCGGCCCGGCCCCCGCCAGGGACGCGGCCAGCGCCCGGTACTGCTCCAGGCAGCGTTCCGCCACCGCCCGCAGCAGCGCGTCGCGCGTGGGGAAGTAGTTCTTGGCCGTGCCCGTCGGCACGTCGGCGGCCGCGTCGACGGCCCGGTGGGTCAGCCCGCGCCCGCCCGACTCCGCCAGTACGGCGACGGCCGCGTCCCGCAGCCGGTCCCTCCGGTCCTGATTCACGTGGCCAGCATAACCACAGTCGTGGTACCACAGATGTAGTACCACGGCTGCGGTGACAGCGGTCGGCGTGATCGGAAGGGTGAGCCATGACCGGTGAGACCGTGCGCGGGACCGGGGACGGCACGGCGGTGGTGGTCGGCGCCGGGGTCGGCGGGCTCGCCACCGCCATCGGCCTGCGCCGGGCCGGCTGGACGGTGACCGTCCTGGAACGGCGGGCCGCCCCCGAGCGCTACGGAACCGCCTTCGGCATCCACCCGACCGCCCAGATCGCGCTCGACCGCCTCGGCCTCGGCGACGCGCTGCGGGCGCGCGCCGTCCCGTACCGGGGCGCCCGCATCCGGCGCCCCGACGGCAAGGTCCTGGCCGCCCTACCGCTGGAGCGGATCGAGCGCAGGGCGGGCAGGCCCGAACTGCTCATCGCCCGGCCCCACCTGATCGACGCGCTGCTCGCCGAGCTCGACCGTCTCGGCGGCGCGCCGATCGCCCACGGGCGGTCCCTGACCGACCCGGGCGCACTCGGCGCCGACCTGGTCGTCGGCGCCGACGGCATCAACAGCGTGGTGCGCACGGCGTGCTTCGGCACCAGCAGCGGCCCCTGCCCGATCGGCACGGTCGCCTGGATCGGCATCGCCGGATTCGAGACCGGGCTGTACGGCGAAACCTGGGGCGGGGGCCGCTTCTTCGGCATGACCCCAGTCGAGCCAGGCCGCACCAACTGGTACGCCACCGTGCCCGCGGCCACCACCGCACGCGAAGTGCGGGACGCCTTCGCCGACTGGCACGACCCCGTCCCGCGCGTCCTGGCCGAGACCGATCCCGCGACCTGGATCCGGTACGAGATGCGCCACCTGTACCCCGCGCTCCCCACCTTCGTCGCCGACGGCCGGGTCGCCCTCGTCGGCGACGCCGCCCACGCCATGACGCCCAACCTCGGCCAGGGCGCCTGCACCGCCCTCCTCGACGCCGAGGCCCTGACCCGCTCCGTCGCCACCGCCGGGCCGGGCGGGCTGCCCGGCGCCCTGCGCGCGTACGACGCCGAGCGCCGCCGCCGCGCCCAGCGGGTCGCCCTCGGCTCCCGCACCCTGCACCGCTTCATGACCGCCCGCCACCCGGCCCTGCGCGACGCGCTCCTGCGCATGCTCCCCGCCTGAGGCGGGCCGGGGTTCGCGCGCGTCAGGCGGGGTCCGCGGCGACCGGCGGCCGTAGTGTCGAACCCTCACCGAGGAGGGCTCCCGATGCGACGCGTGACCTATGCGATGGGCGTCTCGCTCGACGGCTACATCGTCGGGCTGGACGGAGACTTCCAATGGACGGCGCCCGACGAAGAGGTCTTCCGGTTCTGGATCGACGAGACCCGGGAACTCGGCGTCCACCTGTTGGGGCGGCGGCTCTACGAGACGATGCTGTACTGGGAGACCGCCGACCAGGACCCGTCGCTCGACGCCGCATCACTCGAATGGATCGCGGTCTGGAACCCGCTCCCGAAGGTGGTGTTCTCCAGCACCCTCTCGGCGGTGCAGGGCAACGCCCGCCTGGCCTCCGGCGGCCTGGCGGAGGAGATCGAGCGGCTGCGGGCCGAGCCGGGGGACGGCGACATCGCGATCGGCGGCGCGACGCTCGCCGCCGAGGCGGCCGCGCTGGACCTGATCGACGAGTACCGGGTCATGGTCCACCCGGTACTGGTCGGCGGCGGCATCCCGTTCTTCGCCCAGGAGGGGCGCCGGGTCGATCTCGAACTCGTCGGGACGCGCACCTTCGGCTCGAAGGTCGTCCACCTCCGCTACCGCGTGGTGCGCTAGCCCGCACGTCCGCCGGGCGTTCGGGCGCGCGACGGTGGTGCCGTGGCGTTGCGTGGGTACGCTGCTACGTATGACGGGTCATCCCCCTGGTCCGCTCTGGACGGGCCGGGCCTCCAACCCCATGCAGTGGCTGCTCGCGGCGGTCGGTGCGGCCTGCGTGGCGCTCGGTGTCGAGCTGGCCGTCGACAACGCGTGGACGTCCGGCTTCGTCCCGCTCCTCATGGCCGTGACCGGCTGCCTCGCCGCCGGACTCCTCATGGTCTACGGCACGGTCGCCTTCGTGCACGTCTCCGTCACCATCGACGCCGAGGCCCTCCTGGTGCGCTGCGGGCACGTCGGGTTCCCGCGCCGCAGGATCGCGCTCACCGACGTGGCCTCGGTCGAGTTCCTCTCCGGGATCACGCCGCAGCACTGGGGCGGCTGGGGCTACCGCTGGCGCCCCGAGAGGGGCACCGCCGTGATCGTCCGGCGCGGCGAGGGCTTCGAACTGACCCTGGAGGACGGCAAGCTCTTCACGGTGACCGTCGACGACGCCGAGAACGCGGTCCGCGTCATCCGCGCCCACCTGCGCACCCTCGCCCGCTGAGCCCCCGCCCGCCGACCCCCGCAAGCGCCTCACCCCGCGCCGCACGGGCCGAGGCGCTTACGGGATCCGAGGGCGCGGGGACGTACACTCCGCCAGATGAGCAGCAGTGTGACGCGCAAGGCCGCCTGGAGCGACGAGCCCCCGCGGCCCGCCGACGCCCCGGCCGAGCCCAGGACGCCCTCCGTGACGCCCCCCGACGGCCCGGCCGCGCCGCCGCGGCGCCGGCGAGCCCTGCTGGTCCGGTGCGTCCTGGCCGCGCTGTCCGGCGTGCTGCTCTACCTCAGCTTCCCGCCCCGCCCCCTGTGGTGGCTGGCTCCGCTCGCCCTCGCCCTGCTCGCCGGCTGCCTGTACGGCCGCCGTCCGCGGGCGGGCTTCGGACTCGGCACCCTCGCCGGGCTCGGCTACCTGCTGCCGCTCCTCGTGTGGACCGGCGAGGAGGTCGGCCCGGTGCCCTGGCTCGCGCTGACCTTCCTCGAAGCCCTCTTCTACGGCCTGACGGGCCTCGGCATCGCCCTCGTGAGCCGGCTGCGCGCCTGGCCGGTGTTCGCCGCCGCCGTCTGGGTCGCGGGCGAGGCCCTGCGCGCCCGGGCGCCCTTCGGTGGATTCCCCTGGGGCAAGCTCGCCTTCGGACAGGCCGACGGGGTCTTCACCCCGCTCGCCGCCCTCGGCGGCACACCGCTGCTCTCCTTCGGCGTGGCCCTCTGCGGATTCGGCCTGTACGAGGCCCTGCGGATCGCCCGCCGCCACCCCGGCCGCACCACAGCCGCGCTGACCGCGCTCACCGTCGCCGCCCCGATCGGCGCCGCACTCGCCGCGCGCCCGCTCGTCTCCGACGCCGCCGAGGACAGCACCGTCGTGGCCGCCGTCATCCAGGGCAACGTGCCCCGCCTCGGCCTCGACTTCAACTCCCAGCGCCGGGCCGTCCTCGACAACCACGTCAAGCGCACCATCCAGCTCGCCGAGGACGTCAAGGCCGGCAAGGCCCCCAAGCCCGACTTCGTCGTCTGGCCCGAGAACTCCTCCGACCTCGACCCCTACGCCGAACCCGACGCCCACGCCGTCATCGACGAGGCGGTCAAGGCCATCGGCGTGCCCGTCGCGATCGGCGCGGTCGTCGCCCCGGAGACGGGCCCGCTGCGCAACACGATGATCCTCTGGGACCCTGTCGCGGGCCCCACCGCGACCTACGACAAGCGCAAGATCCAGCCCTTCGGCGAGCGCATCCCGATGCGCTCCTTCGTCCGGCTCTTCAGCTCCGACGTGGACCGGGTGCGCCGCGACTTCGGCCCCGGCAAGGACCCCGGCGTCTTCGACATGGCCGGCAGCGGTGTCGGCATGGTCACCTGCTTCGAGGCCGCCTTCGACGACGCCGTCCGCTCGACCGTCCGGGACGGCGCCCAGGTGATCGCCGTACCGAGCAACAACGCCACCTTCGGCCGCACCCAGATGACCTACCAGCAGCTCGCCATGGACCGGGTCCGCGCGGTCGAGCACAGCCGCACCGTCCTCGTCCCCGTCACCAGCGGCGTCAGCGCCGTCATCCGCCCCGACGGCCGGATCGTCTCGCAGACGAAGATGTTCACCGCGGACGCGCTCGTCGCCGAGATCCCGCTGCGCTCCGGCCGCACCCCGGCCACCGTCCTCGGACCGCTCCCCGAGTACGCCCTGCTGTTGCTCGCCGCGAGCGGGTTCGGCGTACTCGTCGCCCGCCGGATCCGCGCCCGCCGCGCCGTCTGAGGCGGGGCCGGGCCACGGCCTCGTAGGGTCGTGGGATGACCACACCTGATTTCATCCGGCGAATCCGTGAGTCCGCCGGACACCAGCTGCTCCTGCTGCCCGGGGTCACGGCCATCGTCCTCGACGACCGGGGCCGGGTGCTGCTCGGCCGGCGCTCCGACACCGGGCGGTGGTCCGTGGTCGGCGGTATCGCCGAGCCGGGCGAGCAGCCCGGCGAGACCGCCGTGCGCGAGGTGTACGAGGAGACGGCCGTGACTTGCGTGCCCGAGCGCGTGGTCCTCGTCCAGATGCTCGAACCGATCACCTACCCCAACGGCGACGTCTGCCAGTTCCAGGACATCACCTTCCGCTGCCGGGCCACCGGCGGCGAGGCACGGGCCAACGACCACGAGTCACTCGAAGTGGCCTGGTTCGACGTGGACGCGCTGCCACCGCTGGAGTCCTTCGCCCTGGACCGGATCCACCGGGCCCTGCGTGACGAACCCACCTGGTTCGAGGTCCCCGCCGCGATCGCGGACACACCCTAGGGGAGTGTCCGCAAAGTCCCGCCTGCGCGGCGGGGTCCGGCACGCGCGCTTGCCCTCCGGGCGGCCGACGCTACTTTGCGGACACTCCCTGGGCCGTGTCCCGGCGGGTGTCGTGCCGGTCACGACGGGCGTCGGCCGGACCCGCCGCGCGTGCGCTGTAAGGTTCCGCAGATCCGACGGGTCCGACCGGGACCGTCACACATCCATCGGGGGTCAAGGAATGAGTGCAGGTGGAAAGGCCGGCATATCGAGGACGGGCGGGCGCCCGAGGGACGGCGCCCCGCGCGCCGGAGCACCGGGCCCGCGCCTCGCGGCCCTCGACGGCATCCGGGTCCTCGCCGCGCTCTCCGTCCTCTTCTACCACTACGCGGCCCTCGACAGCGCCTGGGGCGAACCGGCCGAGGGGGTCTTCCCGGTCGCGCACGCGCTGGCCGTCTACGGCTGGCTCGGCGTCGAGATCTTCTTCCTGGTCAGCGGCTTCGTGATCTGTATGAGCGCCTGGGGCCGCACCGTGGGTGACTTCGCGGTCTCCCGGGCCTCCCGGCTCTTCCCCGCCTACTGGGCGGCGGTGGTCTTCACCTCACTCGTGCTGTTCAACTGGCCCGAGGTGCGCAAGGTCGCGTCGTTCAGCGACGTCGTGGTGAACCTCTCGATGCTCCAGGCGGGGGTCGGGGTCCCCCATGTCGACGACGCGTACTGGACGCTCTTCGTCGAGCTCAAGTTCTACGTACTGTTCGCGCTGGTCGTCATGCGCGGCGTGACCTACCGCAACTGCGTCCTGTTCTGCGGGGCCTGGACCCTCGCCGGCGTCGTGGCACCGACCGTCGACAGCGGTCTGCTGTCCTTCTTCGCGGTGTCGTCGGCGTCCCCGTACTTCATCGCCGGCATCGCCTTCTACCTGATGCGCCGCTTCCGGCCGAACGCCGTCCTGTGGGCCGTCGTCGGCGTGCAGTTCCTCCTCGCGCAGCACCACGTGCACGCCCGCATGATCTCCAGCCTGGGCCGGAGCGCCACCCAGCAGACGCCCGCCTGGCCGGCCCACGTGATCATCGTGCTCGGCTTCGCCCTCATGGCGGCCATAGCCCTCGGCGCCCTCGACCACGTCCAGTGGCGCTGGCTCCCGCAGGCCGGAGCGGTCACCTACCCGCTCTACCTGATCCACATGATGGCCGGGCTGACCGCCATCCACCACTTCCGCGGCGACGTCGCGCCCGTCCCGCTGGCCCTCGGGGTGACCGCCGCCATGGTGGCCATCGCCTGGCTCGTCCACCGGCTCGTCGAACGCCCGCTGGGCCGGCTGCTGCGCGACAGCCTGCGACGCGGGGTGCAGGACATCCGCTCGGGCACCCCGTGTCCGGGGACGCTCGGCCGGCTCCCCGCGCAGCCGTCCGCGCCCGAGGCGGAGCGCGTCCCGGCCGTCCGCTCCTGAGGTCCTGCCGACACCACCGGCGGCGTCAGCCGGCCGGCGGCCGTCAGCCGTCGACGGCGGCCTCCCGGTACAGCTCCACCGCCTGGTCGCCCATCACCGCGCTGTAGGAGATCTCCGGCACGGACCCGCCGCCCTCGTAGCCCCCGAGCACCCCGGCCAGCGCGCCGTCCACCAGCCAGGGGCTGCCGCTGGTGCCGCCGCTGAGATCGGGGCAGCCGATCCGGCGCTGGGTCGGGGAGAGCAGGTCGGTGCCGTTGGCGCAGCGCAGCGGGGCTTCCATCGTCCTCGGGTAGCCGATGACCGTCACCCTGGCTCCGGAGGGCTGCTCGGCGGCGACGGGGAAGCCGCCCACGAGGTCCTCGACGCGGCGGGTCTGCCCGCCGTCCACCGGGGCCACCGTCGCGAAGGCGATGTCGGCGTCCGGGTCCTGCCCGGCGGTCCACTCCGGCGCCACGAACACGCCGGTGATCTTCCACAGACCGTACGGGGCGTCCCCGTCCCGGTATCCCGGTGCGAAGACGGTGGTGTCCGTCTTCTCCAGGCAGTGGGCCGCCGTGGCGATCACGTCGCGGTCGTCGCTGCGCACCACCGCCGCGGTGCAGAAGTGCCCGTCGTCGAGGCCGTCGGCGAAGAGGGCGCCCACCCGGTCGGCCTCGGCGCCGGGCCGGGCCCACGCGGTGACGCCGAGCGGCGGCCCGGAGGCGGCATCGGGCAGGTCCACACCGATCAGCGCGGCCATCGCGGTCAGCGCGAGCAGGATCCGTGATGCCCGCCGCGCACGGGAGCGCCGGGCCGTTCGGGGGAGCACGTCGGGGATCATGATTTCCACCCTGCCCGCCGAACCTATGACCGGAGGACGGAGTTCCGTATGAATCTCCTGTGAATCCCGTGAACGCGCTGTGAAACCCGGGCCATGACCGGACGAGACGGTTCCGAACGGCACAGCCCCGGACGAGACGCCCGCGGCGCGCACCGCCGCGCACGTCAGTCGCGGCGCTCGTACACCGTCACCCGGCGCCCCCGCACCTGCCGGTCCTCCACCACCGCGAACCGCTCCCGCAGCACCGCCGCCTTCGCCCTGTCCCGCTCCGCCGACGGAGCCTTCGCGACCTTCGCCGAGTCCGTCACCAGCAGCACCCGCCGCTGCTCCAGCAGCGCCTCCCGGATCCGCGCCGGCTGCGCCTCCTCGCCCTTGAGCGTGGCCGAGGCCACCGGGCCCTCGGCCAGCGCCAGGTCCGTCAGGCCCGTGAAGGCCTTCGGGGAGACCAGCGCCGTGTCCCGCCGCGCCGCCGGCACGAACAGCACGGCGTCCCCGTCCCGCTTCAGCCGGGCCACCTCGCCGGCCACCGCCAGCACGTCGTCGACCCGGCTGGCCGGGGCCCGCTTGCCCAGCTCCACCGGCAGCAGGGCCAGTACCGAAACCCCGACCAGCCCCGGCACCAGCAGGGCCGACGCCTTCGGGAACCGGGGCGCGCAGGCCCGTACGGCAGCACCCAGGGCCGCACCGATCAGCAGCGCGAGACCCACCATGGTGAACAGCACGTACCGGTCCAGGAACAGCGGCTGGACCAGCGACAGCCCGATCAGGCCGAGCTGAGGCACCGCCAGCAGCGGCAGCCCCACCGCCGCCACCGAGAGCCGCGACCGGTCCGGCCGGTCCGCCCACGCCCCGAGCGCGCCGATCGCCAGCAGGATCCCCGGGCCGATGAGCATGTGCCAGGTGAGCGGCGGTATCCAGGACACCTGGTCGGACTGGCCCCGGCTGAACAGGACCAGCGGCAGCGCCCCCGAGACCGCCGCGGAGCCGTACGCCGCCCAGCGCAGCCACACGCCGCGCCCCGCCCGCACCCACCACAGGGTCGCCGCGTGCGCGGGCAGCACCAGCAGGGACAGCCAGTTCAGCAGCGCGCACACCAGCACGACCGCCCCGTACGCCGTCCAGCGCGGCCACGCCCGCCGGCCGGTCCGGTCGTCGAGGAGGGACACCAGCAGCAGGGCCGACACCCCGGCCCCCGCCGCGACCAGCGCGTACGGACGGCCCTCCTGGAGGTAGAACTGCACGGCCGGCAGCAGCCCGAGCGCCAGGCCGCCGCCGAGCCCCGCCCAGAAGCCGGCCAGGCGCCGCCCGATCACCGCCACGCACACCGCGGCGGCCGCGATCGCCAGCACGGACGGCAGGCGCAGGGTCGTCGTACTGGCACCGAAGACCTCGAAGAGGCCGTGCATCAGCAGGTAGTACAGGCCGTGGACGGCGTCGACGTTCCCGAGCATCCGCCAGATCTCGCCCGCCGGCCGGCCGGCCACCTGCCAGGTCGCCGCCTCGTCCCGCCACACGCTGTCCTGCCGGGAGAGCCCCCACAGACCGAACGCCAGTGTCCACAGGAAGGGGATCAGGCAGAGGAGGGGCCCGCGTCGGGCCGCGGGTATGTGGCAACGCATGAAGGTGCTGGGGTCCTCGCTCTGGCGTTCGGGCGGAAGCCACCAGTCTATGGACGCCACGGAGGGTTTCCCGACCGCCTGTTGTGCACCGCGGAGCGAGATCGACGGGCCCGCCCGCCCCTAGCCTCGGCCGCAAGGAGCACGAACGAGGGGCGGTACCCGGTGAACTGGCTCATCCACGACTACCGCGAGAGCGATCTCGCAGCGGTGGTCCACCTGATCGACACCACGGCCGAACTCGGCCAGGAGTCCGTCTTCTCGCTCGCCGAGTGCATCAGCGCACTGACCGGCCGGCAGCCCTGCGTGGTCGCCGTCCACCAGGGCGTCCCCATCGGCGCGGCCCTCGCCTGCGTCACCGGGGAGCGCGCCTGGGTCATGCGCATCGCCATCGCCGCCGGCTGGCGCGGCCGGGGCCTGGCCAGCGCCCTGCTCGTCGAACTGGAACGGCGGCTCATCGCCGCCCGCGTCGGCCGCATCGCCTACGTCCTGCCCGAGGAGGACCTGCTCGGCGAAGGCCTCCTCAACGCCGGCTACACCCGGCAGCCCGCCGTCGCCTACTTCGAGAAGACCGAGCCGCTCCACGGACCGGCCGCCGGCCTCCTCGACGACCTCGGCGGCCGCTTCCTGCCGAACGGCCTGTGGTCCAAGGTCGCCGGCATGGAGAAGGAGAAGGACCTCATCGAGCGGCGCGTGGTGCTGCCCCTCGCCGAACCCGAACGGGCCGCCTCGCACGGAGTGCGGCCGCCGCGCGCCATCACCCTCTTCGGCCCGCCCGGCACCGGCAAGACCACCTTCGCGCGGGCCATCGCCTCCCGGCTCGGCTGGCCCTTCGTCGAACTGCTGCCCTCGCGCCTCGCCGACGAGGGCAACCTGGCCGCCGCGCTGCGCGACGCCTTCGCCCGGATCGCGGAACTGGAGCGCGTACTCGTCTTCATCGACGAGGTGGAGGAGATCGCCCCGGTGCGCACCGAGCCCGCGCAGCCCGGCGGGATCCACGGCGTGACGAACGAGCTGCTCAAACTGATACCGGGCTTCCGGGAGGGCGACGAACGGCTGCTCGTCTGCGCCACCAACTCCATCCGCTCGCTCGACCCGGCCTTCCTGCGCCCGGGCCGCTTCGACTACCTCATCCCGATCGGCACCCCGGACGCCGGGGCGCGCGCCGCGATCTGGGCCCGCTACACGGCGGGGCGCGCCGACGTCGACGTCAGCGCCCTGGTCGAGGCGACCGAACTGTTCACGCCCGCCGACATCGAGCACGCGGCGCGGATCGCGGCGCAGGTGTCCTTCGAGCGGGACCTGGAGGCGGTGGGCGCGCGCGGCGCGGCGGCCGCACAGCTCGGCGCGACCACGGCGGACTACCTGGAGGCCGTCCGGCAGTGCCGGCCGACGGTGACCCCGGCGATGACGGGCGAGTTCGAGGCCGACATCACCGCGCACGCGCGCTTCTGAACCGCCGAACCGCGCTTGTGTACTCCGTCCCCCGGTTGCGGCGGGGGACGGGACCGACGCCGGTGCCCGGCCCCGTCAGGGGTCCGGGCGGCCGGGTCGGCTACCGTCGGGGCATGGGCTTCGTCATCTTCTGACCCTCCCCGGGCTGGCCTTGCTGCTGACCGCGATGGCCTTCCTCGACATGGCACTGGTGCGGGCGGGTCGCGCGGGACCGCTGCCCTGGCGGATGGGCGGTCGCCAGCGGCAGATCGCCTCCACCGGGTTCGAGCAGCTGCACGCCGGCTTCTCGCCGGGCAAGCAGAACGAGCTGAGGGAGCGGCAGAGCGCCCTGGTC
The DNA here is from genome assembly GCF_000720455.1 of Streptomyces virginiae. Classification (GTDB taxonomy): domain Bacteria; phylum Actinomycetota; class Actinomycetes; order Streptomycetales; family Streptomycetaceae; genus Streptomyces; species Streptomyces virginiae. Next base: position 158,428 of record NZ_JOAK01000003.1, read on the forward strand.
ATGCGCGACGACGAGGAGGACGGCGCGCCGCCCCGCTCCCGGGTGGACCTCGACGGCGGACGGGCCGTCATCCGGCTCCCGGCTACCGGGTACAGCGGTACGTGAAGTTCACGGAAGCCGTGCGCTGCGCCGGCGACAGCAGCTGCAGCTCGGCCTTCGCCTGGTAGTTGCCCGTCCCCCGGAACGTCCACAGCAGGTGCAGCCGCGCCTCGCTCTGCCCGCGCGGCACCCGCTCGGTCAGCTCCTCGGACCGGGTGCCGTCGCTGCGGACCCAGCGGTAGGTGAGCGTCCCCGGCCGCCCGTCGGTGCCCACGACGGCCACCACGTCGGCCGTCGCGTCGCACGCCGGGCCGGCCGGATCGGTGGTCACGGCCACGTCCCGGACCTCGATCCCGGGCCCGAACCGCTGCCATCCGAGGTAGGTGAGGACCGCCGCCAGCACGACCGCGGCGAGCGTGTACCGGCGCAGCCCGGCGCCCCGCCGCCGCCGGGGCACGGCGGCCACCGCCACGGCCGCGTCCAGCGGGAACGGCGCCGGCATGGCGGCGGTGACGCCGGGCCCGAACCGGAGCACGGACCCCTCGACGCGGTCGGGTGCCACCGCCCCGGCCGGCGCGGGCGGTCCGCTGAACCAGTGGCTCCCGAGCACGGTCGCGCTGTAGTCGTCGCCCTCGGGGGCGCGGGAGTCGGTCATCGTGGTACCTCCACGCAGCGCGGCAGGTACTGCGAGGCCGACGCGGACTTGTTGCCGGCGGCCGGCTTGGTGGTCACCCGGACGCCGCCGTAGCAGCCGCGGTCACGGCTGAAGGTGTGCACCCTGTTCGTGGTGACGGTCGAGCCGGCCTGGACCGTGAACGACTCGGTGCCGTCGGGGACGGACAACGAGCCCTGCGCTCCGCCCAGGAACCACTCCACCACCACGGTCACCGGCCCGGTGCCCTGGGAGGAGACCGTGACGGCCGCATCGCCCCGGTACACACCGGTCTTGAGGGACACGGCGACGTTCGTGACCCGCAGGGTCGGCGTCGGCGTCGGCGTGGGCGTCGGCGTCGGGGACCAGCTGACCGTCGGCGTCGGGGTGGTGGGGCTCGGCGACAGCGACGGCCAGGCCGAGGCCGAAGCCGAAGCGGAGGCCGACGCGGACGGCGTGGGGCTCGGCGAGGCCGAGGCGCTCGGGCCCGGCGACGTGGAAGCGGACACCGACTCACCGGGAGTGGGGGAGGCCGACCCGGGAGGGGCCGCGCTCGTCGTGGCGAAGGCACTGAGCGCCGAGGCCCCGCCCGGGGCCGCGCCGATCGCGTCCGTCGTCAACACCAGCACCGCGCCGAGGACCAGCGCCGCCCCCGCCGCGATCCAGCCGCGCTTGCCGGGGGCCCAGCCCGAACCGCCGTCCAGCTTCGTCGTCGCCACCGCGGTGGTGCCCGCCGCGGGCGCGCCCGCCGAGGGGAACAGCAGCGGCAGCAGCGCGGCCAGCGCAGCCAGCTTGCGCTGCCCGCGCTCCTCCCACTCGGGCCCGTACGCGGCCAGCGCCACGTCCTCCAGCTCGGCCACGAACGCCTCGGCGTTCTCCGGCCGCTGCTCGGGTGCCTTGGCGAGGCCGCGCCGGATCAGCGGCCGCACGGGTTCCGGGGCCTCCGTCTCGGGCACCGGCGCCTCGATGTGCTGCACCGCCAGTTCGGCGAAGTTCTCCCCGTCGTACGGCTTGCGCCCGGTCAGGCACTCGAAGAAGGTCGCCGTCGCCGCGTACACGTCGGCGGCGGGCGACGCCGGCCGGCCCTGCCACTGCTCGGGTGCCATGTAGGCGGGGGTGCCGGCGACACCGGGCGTGGAGCCGCGGTTCGCCGCGATCCCGAAGTCCACCAGCTTCGACGAGCCGTCGGCCGCGACGAGCACGTTCTCCGGCTTGTAGTCCCGGTGGACGACGCCCGCCCGGTGTGCCGACGCCAGTCCGAGCAACGACCCCTTGAGGACCACCAGCGCCGCCTCGGCGTCGGCCCGCCCGGACTGCTTCAGCAGCGAGCGCAGGGAGATGCCGTCCACCAGTTCCATGACGATGGCCGCGCCGCCGGGCGCCTCCACGTACTCGTACAGGCGCACCACGTACGGGGACTCCAGCCCGCCCAGGAGCCGGGCCTCGGCCCGGAACTCCCCGACGAAGGCCGGGTCCTCGCGCAGACGGTCGCTGAGGTACTTCACCGCGACCGCCGTGCCCGTGGCGTCGTGGACGGCGAGCACCACCCGGCCGCTGCCGCCCGAGCCGAGCTCGCGGACCTGCGTGTAACCGGGGACCGACCATGCCGCCCGAGTGTCGTTCATCGTTCCTGCCCCCTGCCTGCTGCCTGCCGTGTTGCGTCGAACCGCCCATGTCAGCGGCCGGTACGGGGCCGGCCGCTCACCGGCCCGCCCCGTACCGGACTCCCCAAGGGACGTGGTTCCGGCCACGGCCGGTTCCCGACCGCGGCCGGTGTCTCAGGCCGCGGCCGACACCGTGCCGATCATGGCGTGCAGCCGGTCGGCGGCCGCCCGCCCGAAGGCCGGATCGTTGATGTGCGTGTCGTAGTCGTAGAGCCGCGCGGCACTGCCCCGCAAGCCCTCGCGCAGCGCCGAGAACAGCGCCCGGTCCGCGCGGGGGTCATGGTACGGGCCGCCCGGCGCGCCGAGCGTGGACAGTCCACGGAGCGGGACGCAGACGGCCGTGGGGCCGGTCGCCGCACGGAGTTTGGCGGCCACCCGGCGGCCGAGTTCCGCGCACTCCGCCCGGCTCGTGCGGATGACCGTGATCGACGGGTTGTGGACGTGGACGCCCCGGTCCAGGACCCGCTGGGGCAGGGACTCCAGCGGGCCGAACTTCACCATGTCCAGCGCGCCCAGGCTCACCACCTGCGGCACACCGGCCCGTCCGGCCGCGCTGAGCCGGTCGGGCCCCGCGGTCAGGATCCCCCCGCACAGGTCGTCGGCCAGCTCGCTGAGGGTGAGGTCGAGGACCCCGGCGAACACCCCCTGGCCGGCCAGGGTCTCCAGGGTGCGGCCGCCGGTGCCGCTGACGTGGAAGACCAGCACCTCGTAGCCCAGCTCGGTCAGCCGTTCGCGCGCCGCGTCCACGCCGGACGTGGTCACGCCCGCCATGCTCGCCGCCACCAGCGGACGGGGGCCCGCCCCCAGCCGGGGCGGGCGGTCCGCCCCGGCGCGGGCGAAGGATCCGGCCATCCCGGCGACGGCCGCCACGGCGTTGGCCAGGATCGGCTCGGAGACACTGTTGATCCCCGCGATGTCCACCACGCTGTACATCATCGTGATGTCCGAGGAGCCCACGTACGGGGCGACGTCCCCGGACGCCATGGACGAGACCATCAGTTTGGGGACGCCCAGCGGCAGGGCGCGCATCGCCCGGGTGGCGATGGAGGTTCCGCCGCTGCCGCCTATCGCGAGCACTCCGTGCAGCCGGCCCTCGGCGTGCAGGCGCAACAGGGTCGCCTCGGCGCCCCGGGCCATCGTGGTCACGGCCGCGCCCCGGTCGGCGGCCGATCGCAGAAGGGACAGTTCGGTTCCGGCGGCCCGGGCCACCGCGGCGCGCGTCACGTCCGCGGCCACCCGGGGTTCGCCCATGATTCCTGTGTCGACCAGTACCACTTCGACGCCGGCGCGCAGCAGCCTCTCGCGCAGCCAGCCGTACTCCACACCCTTGGTGTCCAGGGTTCCCACCAGCACGACGTTCGTCATACGTGCAATGTCCAGGCAGGCGCGGATGTTGGCAAGTACGAGCTCTGGTCAAGCCTTCAGCAGCACCAACAACCGCTCCAGGAAGGGTAGTTGCGACGGGATCAGCATGTTCTGGGCCATCTCGGGAGTGCACCAGGCCACCCGGTCCAGCTCCGGGAACTCCTGTACGTTCCCCGAATGCGGCGGCCACTCCAGGGTGAAGGTCCCCGGCACCATGAGCGCCGGATCGAGGTCCGCCTCCACCGCCCAGATGGTGACCAGCTTGCCGCTGGAGAGGCGTACCTCGCCGAGCGGGAGGTACTCGCCCTCCGGCGGGGGCAGGCCGATCTCCTCGGTGAACTCCCGGCGGGCCGCGTCGCGCGGAGTCTCCTCCGGCCCGTACTCCCCTTTGGGGATGGCCCAGTCCCCGGAGGTCTTCCCCGACCACAACGGGCCGCCCATGTGCCCGAGCAGGACCTCGACCCCGGCCCCGGCCCCGGCCTCGACCCCGGCCCCGTTCCCGGGCTCCGGCCGCGAGCCGTCCCCCGTCCGCCGGAAGAGGAGCAGTCCGGCGCTGCGCTTGTACGTCATGGGCCCATACATGCCCCGTACCGGCGCCGGTCAGTGATCGTGCGGGCCCTCGCGGTGCACCGGCCCGTGCGCGTCCGCGCAGTGCGGGTCGTAGGGGGCCTCGCCCCGCCGGCCGACCGACAGCAGGGAGTCCTGCGCGTGGTCCACCTGGAGGGTGGTGTGCGTGATGCCGTACTCCTTCTCCAGCAGCCGCTCCAGCTCCCGGCGTACGGCGTGGCAGTCGCCCGCCGGTTCGACCAGCACGTGCGCGGAGAGCGCCGCCTGCCCCGAGGTGATCGTCCAGATGTGCAGGTCGTGGACCTCGGTGACCGGCGGGTGTCCGACGAGCCGGTCGCCGACCGCGTCCGGGTCCACGTTCGCGGGCGCGGCCTCCAGGAAGATCCGGCCGGAGTCGCGGACCAGCCCGTAGCCCGCCTTCACCATCAGGACCACGACCACCAGCGTGGCGATCGCGTCGGCCTGCCGGAACCCGGTCGTCATGACGATCAGACCGGCGACGGCCGTCCCGATGAAGGCGAACAGGTCGTTCAGGACGTGCTGGTAGGCCCCCTCGACCGCCAGCGAGGACCGGTTCGCCCGCGAGATGCACCAGGCCGCCGCCACGTTGACGACGATGCCGGCGAGCGCCGTCACCAGGACCAGCCCGCCCTCCACCGGCGGCGGGTCCATCAGCCGGCGCACCGCCTCGTACGCCAGCCACGCGGCCAGCAGGAGCAGCGTCAGGCCGTTGGCCTGGGCGGAGAGTATCTCCGCGCGCTTGAGGCCGTACGTGAAACCACCGCGGGCGGGGCGGGCCGCCAGCCGCATCGCGATGAGCGCGAGCACGATCGAGACGGCGTCCGTGAGCATGTGGGCGGCGTCGGAGATCAGGGCCAGGGAGTGGGCCATGACGCCGATGACCACCTCGATGGCCATGAACGCGCCGATCAGGCCGAGCGCGATGGCCAGCCAGCACCGGTCGGCGTCTGCGGCCACGCCGTGGCTGTGGCCCCCGGGCCCGTGGCCGTGGCTGTGGCCGTCGTGCCCGTGGCCGTCGTGCCCGTGGTCATGCCCGCTCATGACATCCCCCGTCTCGTCGCGGCAGCCGTTTGTTCGGTTCCGTCGCGTGAAGTGAAGCGCACCCCGGCGCGACTGGCAAAGGCTGCAACGGGGACCGTTGTCATTACCCATAAGAGGCCTCTGACCTGCGGTTTTGTCCGGCCGCTGCCGGGGAGGTGTGATCGTGGGAAAATCTGCTCATGGTCCAGCGCCCCGGTGTGCCGACCGCGCCCGAGCTCGTCCTGGAGACGGACACGGGCTCCACACCGATGAGCCCGGGCCGGACGTACCACGTCGGCAGGGACCCGCTCTGCGAGATCTGTTTCGAGGACGCCCGCGTCTCCTGGCACCACGCGGTCCTGCGCCCCGACGGCGACCACTGGACGGTCGAGGACGAGGACAGCACCAACGGCACCTGGGCCGACGGCCACCGCGTCCACGAGTGGAGCGTCGGCGCCGGCAGCGAACTGCGCTTCGGCGACGTGACGGACGGCCCCCGGGCCGTCCTCAACGCCCCCGGGCCCGGACCGGGAAGCGCCGACGCCGGGCCGGCCAGGGTGTCCAACCCGTCGATGACCACCACCTTCCGGCGGCCCAGCGCCGTACTCCCGCTGCCCGCCCGTACCGCCGTGCGCATCGGCCGCGCCACCGACAACGACCTCGTCATCGACGAGCTCGACGTGTCGCGCCGGCACGCCGAACTCCGGGCCCTCGCCGACGGCACCTACGAGATCGCCGACCTCGGCAGCCACAACGGCACCTACCTCAACGGCGCCCCCGTCACCGGCACGGCGCCCCTCACCGAGGGCGACATCGTCGGCATCGGCCACCTGGCCTTCTGCCTCGTCGGCGACCGCCTCCAGGAGTACGAGGACACCGGCGAGGTCACCCTCGACGTCCAGGGCCTCACCGTCGCCGTCGACCGGGGCCGCAAGACCCTCCTCGAAGAGGTCTCCTTCCCGGTGGGCGCCAAATGCCTGCTCGCCGTCATCGGCCCCAGCGGAGCCGGCAAGTCCACCCTGCTCGGCGCTCTCACCGGCCTGCGCCCGGCCGACCGCGGCACCGTCCTCTACGACGGCCGCGACCTCTACCGCGACTACGCCGAACTGCGCAGCCGCATCGGCCTCGTACCGCAGGACGACATCCTGCACTCCCAGCTCACCGTCCGGCGCGCCCTCGCCTACGCCGCCGAACTGCGCTTCCCGCAGGACACCGCGAAGGCCGAACGCCAGGCCCGGGTGGACGAGGTGATCGGCGAACTCGGCCTCGGCGAGCGGGCCGCCCAGCCCATCCACAGCCTCTCCGGCGGCCAGCGCAAACGGGTGTCCGTCGCCCTGGAGCTGCTCACGAAGCCCTCCCTGCTCTTCCTGGACGAGCCGACCTCCGGCCTCGACCCGGGTATGGACCGCTCGGTGATGCACATGCTGCGCGGCCTCGCCGACGACGGCCGCACCGTCATCGTCGTCACCCACAGCGTCCTCAGCCTCGACGTCTGCGACCGGCTGCTGGTCCTCGCCCCGGGCGGCCGCATCGCCTACTACGGACCGCCCGGGGAGACCCTCGGCTACTTCGGCGCCGACCAGTGGCCGGAGGCCTTCGAAGCATTCGAGAACCAGCCGGGCCGTGACTGGGCCGGTGAGTACGCCGCCTCGACGGCCCACCGCACCTACGTCCTGGGCGCCTCCCGCCAGCCGTGGCACGGCGCCGACCGCCGGGCGGCGGCCGCCCCGGCCGCGTACGCCCCGCCACCCAAGGCACAGAGCTGGGGCTCCCAGCTGTCCACCCTCGTCCGGCGCTACGCGGCGGCACTCTCCGCGGACCGGACCTTCCTCGCCATCATGATCGCGCTGCCCTTCGTCATGGGAGCCATGGCCCGCGCCCTGGCCGGCAGCAGGCTCACCCAGGAGACCGCGATCAACGCCCTGCTCATCCTGTCCGTCGGCGCGGTCCTCACCGGAGCCGCCAACGCCGTGCGCGAACTGGTCAAGGAACGGATCATCTACCGACGGGAGCGGGCCGTCGGGCTGTCCCGCTCCGCCTACCTGATGTCGAAGGTCGTGGTGCTGGGCGCCGTCACCGTCGCCCAGGCCGTGGTGCTGACCCTGGTGGCCCTCTACGGCGTGGACCTGAGCGCCCCGGGCGGCCACGGCGTGATCATGGACCCCCTCCTCGAGATCACCATCGCGGTGGCACTGCTCGCGTTCACCGCCATGATGCTCGGCCTGCTGATCTCCGCCCTGGTGCGCAAGGAGGAGGTCACCATGCCGCTGCTGGTCCTCCTCGCCATCGTGCAGGTGGTCTTCTGCGGCGCGCTGCTGCAGCTCGAAGGCGTGCCGGTGATCGAGCAGCTGGCCTGGCTGGTCCCCTCGCGCTGGGCCCTCGGCGCCATGGCGGGCACCATCGACCTCGGCGCGATCGTGCCCGGAACCCTCACCGACGACCCGCTGTTCGCCCACACGCCCGCGGTGTGGCTGCTGAACCTGGGCATGCTGGTGGTCCTGTCCGTCCTCTTCGGGGTGCTGGTCGCGAGGCTGCTGCGCCGGCACGAGCCCGTGATCATGCGGAAGTAGGCCTCATGAGCAGCTCGATGGATTCCGGGATCGCCGTGGCCGACTTCCGGCCCACCCACGTGGTGCCGCCCCCCGGGCTGTCCGCATGGGAAGCCCCCGACGTCTCCCGGCCGACCGCCGCCCTGGACGCCTTCCTGCCCGTCCAGCTGCTGTCGCGAAGGGGGGAGTGGGGGGAGATCCTCTGCGCCAACGGATGGAGCGCCTGGGTCGACGGGCGGCTGCTCATCGCGGTTCCGCAGCCGCCGCCGACCACGGGGGAGCGGCCGTCGGTACGCGCCGAGGACCCCAGGCCGCTGCTCGCGCGCGGCGCCGACGCCCTCGAACGCTACCGGCACGCCGTGGACGAACTGGCCTCCGGCCGGGCCGACACCGACGCCTTCCGGCGGTCCCTGCGCGGGCTGCGGGCGGGCGTCGTCGTCGACGGGGAGTCGGTCTGGCTCTACGACGAGGCCTCGGGACGGTGGATGTACGGCGACGGGACGCGCCTGGCGACGTACGCGGTGACCGAGGGGCCGGGAAACACCCACGGGCCCCAGTCGCCGCCGGCCGAGCCGGAAGGCCGCGGGGCCGGCGCGGGGCCCGATGCGCCGCCCGCCGGACCGGACGCGGGCGGACCCGGCCGGCAGGCCGCCCCGACCGCCGGCCCGACCCGGATCGTGGACACGCAGGACCCCGAAGCGCAGTAGGGCAAGTGCAGTGAAGGCAAGCGCGACGCTGAGCGGACGGCATCCGCCGACGGGCGCGGGTCAGCCGTGAGCCGGCGCCGCGGCGGGCGCGTCGACCCGCCCGCGCCGGTGCAGCGGGCGGGCCAGGAGGCCGCCGAGGAAGCCCGCCACGGCACCCCAGAGGAGCCCGAGGCCGACCGTCCGCCACAGCACGGGGTTCAGTACGAGCTGTCCGCCGAGGCCGTCCACCTCGCCGATGCCCAGGAGGGACAGCCCGTACTCGGCCTGGACCCGGCACAGCAGGCAGACCGCGAGGGTGGCCAGGGCGAGGGCCGCGCCGAGATGGAGCGCGTGCTGCCAGGGCCGGACGTGCGCGGGGGACCGTAGGGCCGCCAGTACACCCGTGCCCAGCAGCAGGACGGCGGCCACCACCACCAGCCACCACGCCCGCGGGTCGCGCGCCGCGAACGACGCCACGTCGACCGGGGCCCCGTCGGCATCGCGCAGCACCTCGTCCAGCAGCTGCGGCATCGGCAGCCCGAAGGCCCCTTCGACCCGGGCCTCCCAGGCTCCGCCGAAGCCCAGGGTGAGCGCGAACCAGACGAGGTTCGGCAACCCGAGCAGGACCACGGCGAGGGTCCGGCCGGCGTCCCCCCGGGTCGCGGCCACCACCAGTGCCACGACGACGCCGATCACGACGTACGAGAGGAGCAGCAGGGTCGTGGCGAAGGCGGCCGGACGCACCGCCGTGTGGAAGCGGACCAGGCCGGCCGGGAGCGGTGCCCTGCGCGACACCAGCAGGGCGATCAGCAACAGGCCCAGGATCCACAGCAGTCCGAACAGCAGGGTGGCGGGCACGTCGGCGCGGAAGCCCACCGTCGGCGCGGAGTCAAGGAGTTCACCGATCACCGCGACGGTGGGGTCGTCGGCGGAGATGCCGAAGTCCTGCCGGGCCAGGAACGCGGCGGCGAGCAGCGCGAGCAGCCACAGCACGACCAACGGGACGGCCCGGCCGACGAGTTCGCGGGGCCTGGCCACGGCCCGGTTGTGCAGCGGACGCAGGAAGCAGTAGCCGGCCGCGAGGGCGCCCGCCAGACTCACGGAGAGCGGGAGCACCGCCAGGCTCGCGTCCACGCCCGCCAGCAGGCCGGCGTCGCCGGACACCTCCACGGTACCGCCGGCCGCCATCACGACGACCGCGGCGAGCACGTGCGGGAACGCCCCTTCCGGGAGGTCGCCGGCGCCCGCGCACGCGAGGCCGGCCGCGGCCACCGCGGTCATCGCCGCGAAGCCCGCGACGACGGTGACGAGGGCGTCGCGCCAGGCCCTCGCGGAGCCCCCGGTCGATGCTGGTCTGGGCGTCTGGCTCACCATGCAACCGTGGCACTCCCGGCTTGCGGGCACCACCCGGACGGCGCACACAATGGTCCGATGGGAACTCCCTCCTCCTGGGAAGAAGAGCCCGTGAGCACACATTCCTCCGGTTGGCAGCCGTCGTCAGAGCGACCCACGGGGCCGCCTTCCGGGCCGCTGTCGGGCGGGCGGCAGGTACCGCCGCCCCCGCCCCCGACCGGGCCGCCCGGCGGTCCCGGCGGTCCCGGCGGTCCCGGCGGTCCGGGGCCGGACAAGGCTCCCTGGTGGCGGTCCGTTCCACGGCTCGCCACCGCTCTCGTCGCGGTGGTCGCGGTCGTGGCCCTGGCGGTGGTGCTGACCCGGCCCGGCGGCGCCCCCAGCGCCGGGGGCGAGGTGTTCCTCCAGCCGGCCGCGGCCGCGGGCCCCGACCCCTTCACCGAGTCCACCGTGGTGAAGGAGGACGCACCGCCACCGGAGAGCCCGCCACCGCAGAGCCCGGCGCCGTCCCCCAGCGGGACCGGCGCCGCTCCCACCACCCAGGGCACCACCACGGGCACCCGGAGCGTCAGCGGTTCCGCCCCGGGCGTGTACGGGGGCACCCAGGACGTGGCGAGCTGCGACGTCGAGAAGCAGATCAAGGTGCTGGCCGCGGAGCCCGCCAAGAACGCGGCCTTCGCCGCGACGCTCGGCATCCAGCCGACGGCCGTGCCCCAGTACCTTCGCTCGCTCACCCCGGTGCAGCTGCGGCTGGACACCCGGGTCACGAACCACGGCTTCCAGAACGGCAAGGTCACCAGCTACCAGGCCGTACTGCAGGCCGGAACGGCCGTGCTCGTGGACGACCGCGGCGTGCCGCGGGTGCGCTGCGCGTGCGGGAACCCGCTCGGTCCGCCGGTGCCGCTCAAGGCCGCCCCGAAGCGCTACGGGCAGACGTGGCCCTCGTACCAGCCGGCGAAGGTCGTCGTCATCGCACCGGCTGTGCAGCCCGTGAAGAAGATCGTGATCTACGACCACCAGAACCGGCACTGGTTCGAGCGCGAGAAGGGCCACCACCAGGAGAGGCGGCCAGACCGGCCGATCCCGCCGCCGGTGATCCCGACGCCGCCGACCACGCCGAGTCCGTGGGTCACGCCGACGCACACCGGGCCGAAGCCGCCGAAGCCGCCGGGACCGCCGTCGAAGTCGCCCTCGCACACGGGGCCGAAGCCGCCGTCCAAGTCGCCTTCGAAGTCGCCCTCGACATCCCCGTCCGGGAAGCCCTCCGGCTCCGAGTCCCCCTCGAAGTCGCCGTCGAAGCCGCCGTCGGGGTCCCCGTCGAAGTCTGCGTCGGAGTCGCCCTCGGGTTCGCAGTCCCCGTCGACGTCTCCCTCGGGATCCCCGTCGGTCTCGCCGACACCCTCCCCGAAGGCCTCGCCGTCGGTGTCGCCCTCGGTCTCGCCGTCGGGTTCGCCGACGGAGAAGGCGTCGCCCTCTCCGTCCAAGCCGCCCTCGGGGTCCCCGTCGGAACCTCCGTCGCCGTCGGGCTCCCCCTCGGGGTCCCCGGCGGCATCGCCCTCGCCGAAGCTGTCACCGTCGCCCTCTGAGGCTCGTTCGCCCCAGCCGACCGACCGCACGCCCTCGCTGCCGACGCGGACGCCGCGCCCGACCGACCGCACGCCTTCCGTGCCGACCAGGTCCGCAGCTCCGCAGTCACCGGTCGCGCCGCAGCCGGAGCCGGAACCGGCACGTACGGCCATCGAGCCGCCGCCGCAGGACCAGCCCCGCGAGGACGGTGGCGGGAACGGCCGTGACGGCGGTGACGGCGGGAACGGCGGTGACGGCGGGAACCGGTGACCGGTGGCAGAGCACCGGTCAGGTCCGGGCGCGGCGGGTCAGCGAGTCACCCGCCGCGCCCACCGCCACGCCGAGGGCGACCATGACGACGTAGCCGTAGATTTCGTAGCCGTCGGGAACGAGGAAGCGGACGAAGCCCATGAAGTGGATCCAGCCGAGCCACTCGTGCAGGAGGCCGCTCCCGCCGCCGAGGACGAGGACGAAGCTCAGCAGCCCCGTCACGGCTGCCAGCGGGGACTTGGGATGGGTGGAGGTCATGGTCCGACCGTAGGCGCGGCGCGTACGACGGCGGATCCGTCCGAAGGCTGCGCGGGGTCGTACTTAAGTATTTGATGCCCGTCTCGGACGTCCGCGGGCGCGCGGGCCCGCGTAGATTTCCCGGACATGCGCCGTATTCACCGCACCGGCCGGGACCGGGCCGTGGACCTCGGGGTGGTCCCCTTCGCGGCCTGCTTCGCCGCCGTCAGCTCGCAGTCCATCCCGGTGCCGGAGGGCCTCGGCCAGGCATGGCGGACCCTCGACCAGGTGGCCGGGGGCTGGGATGCGCCGCGCTCCTCCTGCGACGGCGCTGGCCGGTGCCCCTGGCCGTGGCACTGATCCTGGCCGGCAGCCAGACGCACTACATGACCGGACCGGCGATGGTGGCGGTCTTCACGGTGGCCGCGACCATGCCGTGGCGGGCCACGGCATGGGTGGCGGCGTCGGTCTTCGCCCCGCTGCCGGTCTTCCTGTGGCAGCTGCCCGACATGCCGGAGGACCGGGCGGGTTCCGCCCTGACCTACTTCGCCCTCATCGCCGGGGCCGTCGGCTGGGGACTGTTCCGGCGCTCGCGCGGGCAGTTGATCGCCTCGCTGCGGGCGCTCGCCGAACTGGCCGAGGCGGACGCGGAGTCCAGGGCCGACAACCGCGTTCAGATCGCCCTGCTGGTCCACGACGCGGACGAACCGGCCTGAGCGCTCCGACTCGGCCTGGGCGAGGGCCGGTTGCGGGGTTCCGCCTGAGGCACCGGGGTGGGCGCAGGTCCGGCCGCCGGGAGAATGCCGGGGGGCGGGAAACGAACTCGCCCACCTGGCGAGCCGGTCGCGCCGCACGGACCGGTGACGTCACCGGCCTCACGCCACCGGCGGGGCCGATCGGCGGACCATCTCGGCGATCCAGGCCGGGGCGAACGGGGACGTGCAACCGGGGGACGTCGGGTAGTCCTTCAGTACCCCCAGGCGCTCGCCGACGGCGATCGCGCGGGCGCGGTGCTCCGGATGCTCGATACCGATCTGCGCCAGGCAGTGGTTCATCGCCCACTGCAGGCGGTCCGGGGCGCCCTTCATCTCCGCCTCGATGACGTCGAGCAGTCCCGACAGGTCCAGCCCCTCCGGCCTCTTCGCCACGCGCTCCGTGGTCAGCGACCAGCCGGCGCTCGCGACCGCCGGATCCGGGTCGGCGAACCAGGCCACGCGCAGCTCCTCCGCGTGCGGGTTCTTCTTCACCACGTAGTTCACGAGCCAGTCGTGCACCTTGGGCGTCCGCGCCCCCCGCAGCATGGCGTCCAACTCCTCACGCTCGAACGCCTTCGGGCGGCAGATCAGGAGTGCCAGCAGCCTCGCCGCCGTGTCCTGCGTGTCCCAGAGCTCGCGCGCCAGTTCCGGTTGCGTCTTCAGCCGTTTCGCCACCGCGCGCAGCTTGCCGAGGTTCACACCGTGGTCCTCACCGTGCTTCTCGTTCACGGCACGTGCCTTCGGGTCCTCGAGCCCGGCCAGTTCGGCCATCACATCGGCCGGCGCCGTCCCGGTCACCTCAGCCACCTCAGCCACCTCTCCCTCGCTTCCCGAGCCTAGTCCGTTGCGGTGACGTGCGGCCGCCCCGCATAGTTGGCCGATGCACCGGAATTGCCGCGGAAAGCGGGTGGATTCCGTCCCCGCCCGAGATGCCGATCGGCGGGGCGGTGACTAATATCATCCGTAGGTAGCTGTGGCAACTGCGGGAATCACACCCTTTACCCGCGGTGACACGCCGGAGCGCGAGGCGTGCGACATATCGCACCGGCCCCGAAGGTCCGTGGCCCAACGAGGCCGCGTTGACGGGGGATGCGCGCATTCATGAAATCTGTACGGCCACAGGTGCAGCCATGAACATCCCTTGCGTGAGGAGGAAGAACAAATTTTCGTGCCGTAGCAACGAGAAGGGTTCTCAACCATGCGAGCAACGAGAGTCAAGCGCCTCTTCGCGGTGTCCGCCATCGGCGTTCTGATGGCCGGCGGCGCCCTGGGCGCCGCGGGTACCGCCTCGGCGGCGACCCCCACCCAGTCCGTCACGTACGTGAGTGGCGGCGGCTGGGACCATGACAGGGGCGGCCACCACCACGGCTGGTACGACGATGACGACGACGACTACCGTGGCGGAGGCTACGGCCACGACTGCTGACACCACAGCACACTGTGCGGCCCGCGCGACGGGCCGCACAGCGGCGTGTCCGCGCGGCGATCCCCACTGCCGGCCCACCCCCCACTGCCGGCCCACCCCACGGGGACACCGGCCGGGGACGGTGAGACCCTGGCTGCATGGCCCGTAGGGGAGACGTTCCCGAGGTCGACTGGCCCGCGCGGCCGGACACGAGCCTTGCGCTCAACCGCATGGGCACCTTCGACTGGGACCTCGACAGCGGGCGGATGCACCTGGATCCCACCGCCCTCGAGGTTCTCGACCTGCGCCCGGACGAGTACAGCGGCACCCCCGCCGGGCTCCGCGCACGCATCGCGCCCGCCGAGGAGGCCCGGCTCGACTCCCGGGTCGCCCAGGCGATCAAGGACGGCCGGAGCCACTACGGCGCCTACGTGCGCAGCCGCCGCCGCGACGGGACACCGGCCTGGACCCACATCCAGGGGCACATCCTGCGGGACCCGGGCGGCCGCCCGTACCGCGTCATCGGCATCCTCCGCGACGCCGCCCACGACCCCGGCGAGCCCGGAGCCGCCGGCGAGCAGGACGAGGGGCGCCGCCGGATGACCGGCGTCGTCGAGCGGACGACCGCCATCCTCGCCCACGCCCGCACCGTCAACGACGTGACCGACGTCCTCAAGGACCCCCAGGCCCTCGGCCACCTCGGCGCCATCAGCGTGATGCTGGGCGTCGTCGACGGGGGCCGCATCCACCTCGTGGCGGAGGGACAGCTCGGCACGTACGTCCCCGAGATCGAGTACACGCGGATCGACGCGCAGTTCCCGATGAGCGTGGCCGTACGCACCATGCAGCCCGTCTTCATCGTCTCGCGGGAGGAGTTCCAGGAGGGCTACCCGGAACTGTGGCCGTACATCGAGCCGCTGGACGTCCGCAGCGGGGTCTACCTGCCGCTGATCGCCCAGGGCCGGCCCGTCGGCGCCCTGGGGCTGCTCTACAAGCGGGACGGCGACTTCACCGCCGAGGAACGCAACCTGCTGATGGCGCTCGGCAGCGGCGTCGCCCAGAGCCTGCAGCGCGCCATCCTCTTCGAGCAGGAGCACGACCTGGCCGAGGGCCTCCAGCGGGCCATGCTGCCCCGCCGGATCCCCGCGGTGCCGGGCGCGCTGATCGCCGTGCGCTACCGCTCCGCCCGGATGGGAAGGGACATCGGCGGCGACTGGTACGACGTGGTGCCGCTCGGCGGCGGCCGGGTCGGTGTGATGATCGGTGACGTCGAGGGCCACGACACGGACGCGGCCGCCGTCATGGGGCAGCTGCGCATCGTGATGCGCGCGTACGTGGTCGAGGGACACACGCCGGGCGCGGCGATGGCCCGCGCCTCCGCGTTCCTGCGCGACCTGGAGACGGAGCGCTTCGCCACCTGCACGTACGCCGAGGTCGACCTCATCAGCGGCATGCTCCAGATCGTCCGCGCCGGCCACCTCGACCCGGTCGTGCGGCGCGGCGACGGCAGCTGCCACCGGATCCAGGTGGCGGGCGGACTGCCGCTCGGGCTGCCGCCCCCCGAACCGTCGGCGGCCGCGGGCTCCGGCTACCCCGTCACCAGCCTGGAAATGCACCCGGGGGACACCCTGGTGCTGTGCACGGACGGCCTGATCGAGCGGCCGGGCGCGGACCCCGACACCGGCATGCGCGAGCTGATGGCGGCGATCCACAGCGGTCCCGCGGACGTCGACGAACTCGCCGACGTGCTGTGCGACCTCGTCGGGGACTCGGGCGGCGGGGACGACATGGCCCTGCTCGTCCTGCGCCGCCGCGGTACGCCCACCGGGCGGGGCGGCGGCCCGCTGCGCCAGCGCCTGGACCCCGGGGACGCCGAGGCCCCGGCCCTGGCCCGGCACCTCATCCGGGCGGCGGTGGCCGCCTGGGGCGCGCGGGACCGGGCCGACGAGATCGAGCTGGCGGCGGACGAGCTGATGACCAACGCCCTGGTCCACACGGACGGCGGCGGCCACATCAGCATGCGGATCACGCCCCAGGGGCGGATCCGGATCGAGGTCGAGGACTCCAGCAGCGCACTGCCGCGGCGGCGCGAGGCGGGGGACTGGGCGGTCTCGGGGCGCGGACTGATGCTGGTGGAACAACTCGCGGACGCGTGGGGCGTGGAACCGCGGGGCGGCGGCAAGTGCGTCTGGTGCGAGTTCGCCCTGCCCCCGCCGCAGCACTAGGTCGTGTCCGCAAAGTCCCGCCTGCGCGGCGGGGTCCGGCCTCCGGGTGGCCGACGCTACTTTGCGGACACTCCCTACGGGGTGTCGGTGGCGTCAGCGTGCGAACTTTTCGATGGCCGCCGGGGTGACGGGGGTGAAGAAGTTGACGAGGTTGCCGTCGGGGTCGCGCAACAGCAGCGACCGGTTGCCCCAGGGCATCGTGGTGGGCTCGGTGACGAAGTCGGTGACGAAGCCGGTCAAATTCTGGTGCACGCGGTCCACGTCGTCGACGAGGAACTCGGTGATGACGCTGTGGTTGTCCGCCGGGCGGGCAGAGCCCGGGGCGAACAGCGGGACGGTGCGGGTGCCGGCGATCGCGAGGGTGGCGCCCGCGGTCTTGAGTTCGGCGAAGTCCTCGGTGGCCCACGTCGCCCGAGCCCCTGTGGCTCGCTCGTAGAAGTCGACGAGGCGTGTGACGTCGCTGGTGATGATGCGGATCGAGACGAAGTTCACGGGGATCTCCTTGGCTGTGCCGGGTGCGTGCTCGTCGCAGGCTAGGAGAAATAGTGGACAGAATCGGTCCTGTATTCGCGTTAGGCTGCGGACATGCCTCGACCCACCGGCCGCGTGTTGACACTGCTGGAGCTGCTGCAGTCGGGCGGTACCCGGACGGTGGCCGAGCTCGCCGACCGGCTCGGCGTCGAAGGGCGCACCGTGCGCCGGTATGTGGACCAGCTGATCGACCTCGACGTGCCCGTGGAGTCGGTGCGTGGCCGCTACGGCGGGTACCGGCTGGCTCCCGGCTACCGCCTGCCTCCGCTCATGCTCAGCGACGACGAGGCGCTGGCCGTGGTGCTCGGCCTGGTCGCGGGCCGCCGAGCAGGGCTGACGACGACGGAGCGCACGGCAAGCGAGACGGCGTCGGCGAAGATCCGGCGGGTGCTGCCCAAGCACATCGCCCGTCGGCTCGACACACTCCTGGAAGCCCTCGCCTTCACGGAGCGGCCCGGCGAGTTCGACACCCCGGACGCCGGGGTCCTGCTCACGATCGCCGACGCGGTGCGCCACCACCGACCGGTCTCGATCCGCTACACCGACCGTGACGGACGGCGCAGCGAACGCACCCTGCACGCGTACGGGATCGTCGCCCATGCGGGCCGGTGGTACGTCACGGGCAAGGACGCCCGGATCGGCGAGGACCGAACGTTCCGGCTCGATCGCATCGCAGA
Source organism: Streptomyces virginiae (assembly GCF_000720455.1). Lineage (GTDB taxonomy): Bacteria > Actinomycetota > Actinomycetes > Streptomycetales > Streptomycetaceae > Streptomyces > Streptomyces virginiae. The sequence continues at coordinate 176,007 of NZ_JOAK01000003.1, forward strand.
CGCGCGGACCCTGCCCGGCTCGTTCGAAGCGCCAGGGGGGCCCGATCCGGAACAGCGCGTGCTGTCAGGGTTCGCCACGGCCGAGTACCGGCATGAGGTGACCTTGCGGATCCACGGCACAGTCGAGCAGATCCGCGCCCACCTTCCGGCCAGTGTCGCGAACCTTGAGCAGCACGAGTCCGCGGCCGGTGAGGACCACGCGACCGAGCGCTGGCTGCGCGTCGAGCTCCGGGTGGAGCGGCTCGACTGGTTGCCCCCGGTACTCGCCTCACTCGACCGGCCGTTCGTCATCGAGCGCCCCGATGAACTCCGCGACCTCGTCATCGCGCTTGCCCAACGCCTGACGTCCTACGCCGCCGAGCCTGACCGCGAGGAACCGATGTCGTGAGATGGCCACCCAGGGCGGGGGGCCGGCACGGCGAACGGCGCGACGCTACAGGCGCACCAGCGTGACCTCGGTGGCCTTCACGCTCGTCCACACCTCGGATCCGTCGGCCAGGCCCAGTTCGGCGGCCGCGTCCGGGGTGATCTCGGCGACCAGGTCGGGTGCGTGGGGCGACGCGATCAGCACGCGCAGCCGGCTGCCCACAGCGGTGATCTCCCGGACGGTGCCCCGCCACACGTTGCGGGGGCTGCCGCCCGGGCGGTCCCGGTGGACCGACACCGCCTCCGGGGCGATGATCGCCAGGGCCTGGGCCCCTTCGGGCAGGGCCTCGGCGACCACCAGGCGGCCGCCCGCCGCGAGGGCGAGGCCGTCCGCGGAGGCGATGCCCGGCCAGGCGTTGCGACCCAGCATCCGGGCCACCCACGGGGAGCGCGGGTGCCGGGAGACCTCGGCGGGCGGCGCGTCCTGCAGGGCCCGGCCGTCGGCCAGTACGAGGACCCGGTCGGCCAGCGACACCGCCTCGACGGGGTCGTGGGTGACGATGAGGCAGACCCCGCCGAAGCCGGCCAGGTGCGTGCGCAGGGTGTGCCGGACGTGGGCCCGCGTGGTCTGGTCGAGGGCGGCGAGCGGCTCGTCCAGCAGCAGGAGCCGCGGGCGGGCCGCCAGGGCGCGCGCGAGCGCGACCCGCTGGGCCTGGCCGCCGGAGAGCTGGGACGGCCTGCGCTGCGCGAGGTGCCCCACGCCCAGCCGGTCCAGCCAGGCCTGAGCATCGCGGCGGGCGTCGGCGCGCGGCACGCGGCGGGCGCGCAGTCCGTACGCGGTGTTCGCCAGCGCGCTCAGGTGCGGGAACAGGGCGCCGTCCTGCGGGACCCAGGCCACCTGCCGCTTGTGCGGGGGCAGGGCGGTGACGTCGGCGTCGCCGAGCCGCAGGTCGGCATGGGCTCGCGGGGTGAGGCCGAGCAGGGCGCGCAGCAGGGTCGTCTTGCCGGCGCCGTTCTCGCCGACGACGGCGATCGTGGTGCCCGGTTCGGCTTCGAGGGTGAGGCGGTTGAAGCCGGTGACGGTGGCGTGCAGCGGCCAGTGCCCCGCCCGCGCGGACTGCGCGGGCGCGGCGTCGGCCGCGCCCGGCTCCTCGCCCGGCCCCGGGGCGGGGCCGGGGCCGGGGGCCGGGGCCTCTTCCGGGGCGGGCTGCGGCGTCGTGACCGCCCCGCGGTCGATCGGGGTGCCCGTCCAGCGGCCGCGCAGCGCGATCAGTACCGCCATGGCGATCGCCAGCAGCAGCAGGGAGACCGAGGTGGCCGCCTCGGGCTGGTCCTGGAGCAGCAGGTACACCTGGAGCGGCAGGGTCTGGGTGGTGCCGGGCAGGTTCCCGGCGAAGGTGATGGTCGCGCCGAACTCGCCCAGCGCACGGGCCCAGGTGAGGGCGGCGCCGGCGACCAGACCGGGCGCCACCATGGGCAGGGTCACGGTGAAGAACACCCGGACCGGCGAGGCGCCGAGCGAGGCCGCCGTCTCCTCGTAGCTGTGCTTGAGACCGCCGAGGGCCCCTTCCAGGCTGATGACCAGGAACGGCATCGCGACGAAGGTCGCCGCGACGACGGCCCCCGAGGTGTGGAACGGCAGGGTGATCCCGAAGGATTCCTCCAGCCAGGGCCCCAGCAGTCCGCGCCGGCCGAAGCCGAGGAGCAGGGCGACACCGCCCACGGTCGGCGGCAGCACCATGGGCAGCAGCACCAGCGAGCGGACCAGGGCCTTGCCCTTGAACTCCACGCGGGCCAGCAGCCAGGCCAGGGGCACGCCGAGGACGAGGGAGAGGCCCAGCGCCCACAGGGACACCAGGAGGGAGAGCTTCAGGGCCTCGACCACGCCGGGGCTGCCGAGGTGCTCGCCGAGGTCGCCCCACGGAGTACGGACGAGGATCCCGATCAGCGGCATCAGCAGGAACGCGACGGCGAGCAGCGCGGGCAGCGCCAGGGCCACCGGGGGCCGGGTGCGGGTACGGAGTCTGCTCACGGGACTTCCTGGCTGGGGCCGGCGAGGCCGGACGGGGCGGGGCGCTCGGGCAGGGGCGCAAGGGGGAAGCGTATGCGGGGGCCGCCGGGACGCGGGTGCGCGCGGGCACGCCGAAGGGGCTGCCCGTCCCCCCGGACCGGACAGCCCCTTCGGTCACCGCGGGGGAGCGGCGCCGGCTACGGCTGCTGGAAGCCCGCCTCCTGGAGGATCTTCTGCGCCTCCGGGGTGCTCAGCCACGCCACGAACGCGGCTGCGGCCGCGGTGTTCTTGGACTGCTTCAGCGTGGCGGCCGGGTAGGAGGCCACGGCGTTCTGCTCGTCCGGGATCTCCACGGTGACGACCTTGTCGCCCGACTTGGCGGAGTCCGTCTCGTAGACGAGGCCGGCGTCGGCCTCACCCATCTCGACCTTGCCCAGGACGGCACGGACGTTGGGCTCCTGGGAGACCGGCTTCACCTCGACCTTCTGGGCGTCGAGGATCTGCTTGCTGTAGCGGCCGACCGGCACCTCGGGCGCGGCGAGCACCACCTTGAGCTTGGTGTCGGCGAGGTCCTTCAGCTCGTCGATCTTGAAGGGGTTGCCCTTGCCGGCCGCGATGACCAGGCGGTTCTTCGCGATGATCCTGGGGTCGCCGGTCTCGGACTTCAGCCCGTCCATGGTCTTCGTGTCGGCAGTGACCAGTGCGTCGGCCGGGGCGCCCTGCTTGACCTGCGCCGCGAGCTCCTGCGAACCGGCGAAGGAGAAGGTGACCTTCGTGCCGGGGTGGGCCTTCTCGTACGCCGCACCCGCGGTCTTGAAGACGTCGGTGAGGGAGGAGGCGGCCAGGACGGTGAGGTTCGCCTGCGGCGCGGCGGAGGCCGACGGTGCGGCGGAGCCGGTGCCGGAGGCGGCGGGCTTGTCGTCGCCGCTGCCGCAGGCGGTCAGCCCGGCGAGCAGGGCGGCGGACAGGGCGGCGGCGGCGACGGTGCGGCGGCGGGTCAGGGTCGGGGACATGAGCGCAGGCTCCTCGGTCGGGTCGGCGGCCGGCCGGTGCCGGATCCGCGCGGTGGTGACCCGCGCCGGTGACGGGCGGAGCGGGTGGGGACGGTGCAGTGATGCTGAGCGGTGGTGCGGGGCCTCGGGCGGGCCGCGGCGGACGTCGCCTGTGGTTCAGGCGCGGTCGACGTGCACGCTCGTCGACTTCACGCGGGCGGTGGCCCGCATGCCGACCTCCAGCCCGAGTTCTTCGACGGCCTCGCGGGTGAGCAGGGAGACCAGGCGGTGGGGACCCGCCTGGATGTCGACCTGGGCGGACACGTCGCCGAGCCGGACGGCCGTGACGATGCCGGGGAAGGCGTTGCGCGCCGAGGTGTACGGCTCCCCGTCCTCGGTGTGGGCGCCCTGGCCCACCTCCACGGAGAAGGTGGCCAGGTCACGGCCGTTGATCAGCCGCCGGCCGACCTCGTCGCGATGGGTCACGACCCGGCCGGCGTCGGCCCAGCGCCGCGCGGTGTCCGGGCTGACGCCCAGCAGTCGCGCTGCCTGTCCGATGGTGTAGGACTGCATGTGCGACAAGGTAGGTCCACGCGTGGCGCATTTGCAATTCTCTTGGGGGGATCGCCATGGTAGGTGCCAGGGTCATTGGTGCATCCGCCAAAAGCTGCCGGAAAAGTCGTTCCGTCCTTTTCGGCCCGGCTCGCTAGAGTCGGGGCATGGCTGATGAGGTATCGGGAACGGAAACGGGCACGGTGCGGGTCGACGCGTGGATCTGGTCCGTGCGTCTGACCAAGACCCGCTCGATCGCGGCGACGGCCTGCCGGGCGGGCCATGTGAAGGTCAACGGGGAACGGGCCAAGCCGGCGCAGTCGATCCGCGCGGGCGACGAGGTGCGGCTCTTCCACGCGGGTCGCGAGCGGATCGTCGTCGTCAAGCGGCCCGTGTCCAAGCGGGTGGGCCCGCCGGTCGCCGCCGAGTGCCTGATCGACAAGAGCCCGCCGCCGCCGACCCCCGTGGAGGCCGCGGTCGTCGGCATCCGCGACCGGGGCACGGGACGCCCCACCAAGCGCGACCGCCGCGAGATGCAGTCGCTGCGCGGACGCTGACCCGGCCGCGACCGCGAGGCCCGGGCCGGGACGGCTGCCGCCGCCCGCCCGGGACCTCAGGCCTTGCGGTACGCGTACGCCTCGGCGGCGGCCTCCGCGACCTGTGCCAGCGGGGCACCCGCCGACGCGGCGACCACCGCCGCCACCGCGCCCTCGACGAACGGGGCGTCCACCAGCCGTGAACCGGGCGGCAGTTCGTCCTCCAGCAGCAGCGCCTTCACCGTCAGCACCGAGCTGCCCAGGTCCGCCAGCAGCGCGACCCCGGCACCCCGGTCCACCTCCCGGGCCGCCGCGACGACCAGCTCCGCGCTCGTGCCGAGCCCGCCGGCGGACGTGCCGCCCGCCGCGGCCACCGGCGCCACCGGCCCGCCCGCCGCCAGGCCCCGCGCCAGCTCCGCCACCGACTCGGCGACCTGAGCGCTGTGCGAGACCAGTACGACCCCGACCAGGGCCTGCTGCGCGGCCGCGTCCCCGTCTCCACGTCCGGCCGTCACCGTGCGCCCTCCGCCCGCTCCGCCACGTCCGCGAGCGCTCCCAGCAGCAGCGCCGACGAGGTCGCGCCCGGATCCTGGTGCCCGATGCTCCGCTCGCCCAGGTAGCTGGCCCGCCCCTTGCGCGCCTGCATCGGTACGGTGGCGAGGGCCCCGTCCTGCGCCGCCTGGGCCGCCGCCCGGTACGAGGTGCCGAGCGCGGCCACGCCCGGCAGCAGCGCGTCCAGCATCGTCTTGTCGCCCGGCGCCGCACCGCCCAGCTGTGCCACCGCGCCGACCCCCTTGTCCAGGGCCTCGCGCAGCTCGGCGTCGGACACCTCGGACGCCTCCCCGAGCTCCTTGCCGGTCCGCCGCAGCAGCATCCCGTACAGCGGTCCCGACGCGCCGCCGACCGTCGAGATCAGCGTCCGCCCGGCGAGCTGGAGCACCGCGCCCGGCGCCGCCGGGGTCTCCGCGTCCAAGGCGGTGCGCACCGCCGTGAAACCCCGCAGCAGATTGCTCCCGTGGTCGGCGTCCCCGATGGGGGAGTCGAGTTCGGTGAGCCGGTCCGCCTCACGCTCCACGGCGGCCGCGGTGGCCGCCATCCAGCTCCGGAAGAACTCTGCGTCACGCACCGGATCTCCTCGCCTCGCGTCCGCCCTGGCCGGTCCTCCCGCCACCATAGATCAGCGCGGCCGTGAGGGCGTGCCGTGCCGATCATGCCGGGCCCGCGGCGTCCGTACGGGCGCGTCGGCCCCGCTCCGACCGCGCCGGCCCCCGCCGGACCCGGGGGCGCCCGGCGCGCAGAATCGGTCAATTGGCGCCGCATGCGGTCAACCGGAAGCGCGAGATTCAGCCACGTGGTCGGATGTCTGCTTCTGCGGGATTCGACGAGTGCGAGGCGCAGCGTGGCAGCGACGACTGAAGAGCCTTTCAGGGCTCTGCTGGAAGCGGCACCGGACGCGATGGTGATCGTGGACGACGCCGGGGTGATCCGGCTGGTGAACGCGCAGACCGAAACCCTGTTCGGCTACCCCCGCCGGGAACTCCTGGGCCGGCACATCGAGGTCCTCGTGCCCGAGCGGTTCCGCGGGCACCACCCGGACCACCGGCTAGGCTACGCCGCCAGCCGCCAGGTCCGGCCGATGGGAGCGGGCCTGGAGCTCTACGGCCTGCGCCGGGACGGGCGCGAGTTCCCCGTGGAGATCAGCCTGAGCCCGCTGGAGACCCCGGAGGGCCTGCTGATCTCGGCGGCCGTGCGCGACGTGAGCGAGCGCAGGGCCGCCGAGGAGCGCTTCCGGGCGCTGCTGGAGGCGGCGCCGGACGCGATGGTGATCGTCGACGAGCAGGGCGCGATCCAGCTCGTCAACGCGCAGACCGAGGCCCTCTTCGGATACGCCCGGGAGGACCTGCTGGGAAGACAGGTCGAGGTGCTCGTCCCGGAACGGTTCCGCGGGCACCACTCCGACTTCCGGCACGGCTACGTCGTCAACCGCAGGGCCCGCCCCATGGGCGCGGGTCTGGAGCTGTACGGCCTGCGCCGCGACGGCGGCGAGTTCCCGGTCGAGATCAGCCTGAGCCCGCTGGAGACCCCCGACGGCACCCTGGTCTCCGCGGCCATCCGCGACGTCACCGAACGCAAGTCCGCCGAGGAGATGCTCGCGCGGCTCTACGAGCAGCAGCGCCACGTCGCGCTCACCCTCCAGCGCAGCCTCATGGGATCCCCGCCGGACGTACCGGGGATGCCCACGGCGAGCCGGTACTTCCCGGCCCGGCAGGGGGCCGGGGTGGGCGGCGACTGGTTCGACCTCATCCCGCTGGGGGGCGGCCGGGTCGGCGTGATGGTCGGCGACGTGATGGGGCGCGGCCTGGACGCCGCCGCCGTCATGGGCCAGCTCCGGTCCGCCTCCCACGCACTGGCCAAGACGGGGATGCCGCCCTGGCAGCTCATGCGCGCCCTGGACGCGGTCGTCAGCGAACTGCCGGACCAGTTCGTCACCTGCTGCTACCTGGTCGTCGACGCCGACGCGGCCGAGATCACCATGTGCTCCGCAGGACACCTGCCGGTCCTCCTCGTCACCCCGGGCGGCGAGGTCACCCGGCTGCCCGTCGAGGTGAGCGTGCCGCTGGGGGTGGGGGAGGTGCCCCACCACGAGACCCGGCACAGCGTGGAGCCCGGCTCGGTCCTCGCCCTCTACACGGACGGCCTGGTCGAGACGCCCGACAGCGACATCGAGGGCCAAGTGGACGGTCTCGCCGCGGCGTTGGAGAAGGCCGTCACGACGACGGACGGCCTGGAGGCGGCCGCCGACCGGCTGCTGGCCGAACTGCTGCCCGACGCCGACGACAACCCCGACGACGTCACCCTCCTGCTCGTCCGCATTCCCGACACGCCGGTGACCTCGCAGAGCATGCTCCTCGCCGCGGACCCGAGCAGCGTCGGTGCCGGGCGGCGGTTCCTTCGCTCCACCCTGGCCCAGTGGGGCAGGGACGAGGAACACCTCCGCGAGACCGCCTGCCTGCTCACCTCCGAGCTGCTCTCCAACGCCGTGAACCACAGCCGCGGTCCCGTCCGCCTGCGACTGCGCCAGGCAGGCCGCGAACTCAGCGTCGAGGTCTGCGACGGCAGTCCGGTCCTGCCGCAGGCCCGCTTCGCCGAACCCGACGCGGAATCAGGCCGCGGTCTGCTCCTCGTCGACTCCCTCGCCTCCTCCTGGGGAACCCTCCCGACGGCCGAGGGCAAGGCCGTCTGGTTCTCCCTGCCCCTGCCCGCCCCCCGTACCGACCCGCGCCCCCTGCCCGCCCCCGGCCGGACCCCGGCGGAACCCCCCACGCAATCCGACTGAACCGCCGGCCGATCACGTGATCGAATGGGCGTGTGAACGGCCGTGACGGAAAGGGTCCCGCTGTGTCAGATACGCCCCCGCCGAACGTCTGGGCCGCGCCGGCCGGAAGCGCTCCGCAATGGCCGGCCCCGGCCCAGGGCCGGCCGCCCACCGCCCAGGGCGGTCCGCCGTTCGGCGCGCCCACCGTGCAGCAGCCGCCCACGGAGGCCGCGCCGGCCGGAAGCGCCTACCACGAGCAGGCCCGCAACGGTCGCCAGAAGACCCCGCAGCGCGTCGGGGAGTTCCTCCTCGTCCTCGTCGGGAACCTGGTCGCACCGCTGCTGGTGATCGCGTGCGGCGCCGTCGTCTGGTACGTGCTGGGCCTGGACTTCGCGGAGGACGGCGAGCGGATCCTGGGGGACCCGCTCGCCGACGAGGCGCTCTCCCTGCTCTCCATAGCCGCCGGCATACTCGTCGTGATGCTCGCCGTCCGCTGGTGCGGCAGCCGCCCCGCCGGCACCGTGGCCTCCGTCCTGGGGCGGGTGCGCTGGGGCTGGCTGGCCCGCTGCTCGGCGGTCGCCTTCCCCCTGATCGTGCTCCAGATGGGCGGGCTGGCCCTGTGGGGCTACCTCACCGACGGCGAGGAGAGCCTCGCGGGCGACTTCCCCGGCTGGTCCCAATTCGCTCTCGGACTCGTCGTGCTGTGGGCGCTGATCCCCTTCCAGGCAGCCGCCGAGGAGTTCGTCTTCCGGGGCTGGCTCGCCCAGTTCTTCGGCGGCTTCCTCACATCGCCCTGGCCCGGCATCGTCATCGCGTCCGCCCTCTTCGCCGTCGCCCACGGGCTGGGCGAGCTGTCGGGATTCGCCCTGCTCTTCTACTCCGCCATGTGGTGGGGATGGCTGACCGTCCGCACGGGAGGCCTCGAAGCCGCCATCGCGGTGCACGTGGCGAACAACGTCACCGCCTACGGCATCACCGTCGCCCTGGGACAGCTGGCGGAGTCGGGCAACGCGGCGGACGCCCCGTGGCAGGCACTCGTCCTCGAGCTCGTCGCGGCACCGGCGTACTGCCTGCTGATCGCCAGGCTCGCCACCACCCACGGCGTACGACGCCTCAGCCCGGGAGGGCCCGCCGGGCGTGCGGAACCGGCCGAGAGTGCGGAACCGGCCGGGCGGGACGAGCCGGCGGATCGTGCGGAACCGGCCGTGTAGCAGCGGGTCACCGGCCGGCGGCAGCCGATCCGATCTCGACCACCCGGGCCCAGGGCGGTGTCGGGGCCGGCCGGTAGTACGGATCGTCCTCGTCCCACCGCGGGGTCTTGGGACGGGCGAAGCGGCCCACGACCGTCCGGCAGGGCGGGCTTACGGCGGGCCAGGGCGTCTGCCCGTCCGTCAGGACCACGATGACGTCGGGTCGGGGCCCCGATCGCAGCGCCTTGGCGAAACCCGCGCGCAGGTCCGTACCGCCACCGCCCAGCAGCGCGATCCCCTCGCCCTCGCACAGCGGATGCACGACCCGTGCCGCCGCGTCGCACGGCACCACGGTGACCAGGTCGCGGCGGCCGCCCACGGCCTGCGCGATCGCGGCGACCTCCAGGAGCGCACTGCCCAGTTCGGCGTCGCTGACCGACCCGGAGGTGTCGATCACCACGCAGACCCGCGGCGGCCTGCGCCGCAGGCTCGGCAGGACGACACCGGGCAGCCCGGCCGAGCGCCGGGAGGGCCGGCCGTAGCTGTAGTCCTCGCCGGCGCCCGCGCCGGAGGCCGCCGAGCGCACCGCCGCTCCCAGCAACTCCCGCCACGGCTGCGGTGGGTGGAAGGCCTCCTCCGCCCACCGCTTCCATGCCTTCGGGGCGTGCCCCGGCCGCCCGTTGATGCCCTGTGCCACCCGGAACCGGACCGCGTCCTGCTCCTGCTCGCCGAGTCCGTCCGCGCCGTCCGGCCCGAGGTCCCACTCGCGTTCCATCCCGTCGGCGCCGCTGCCGCAGTCAAGCCAGACCAGGCCCTGTGTCAGCGGCCCGAGCCCGAACTGGCGCAGGTAGTCCTCCATCAGCTCGCCCCCGGACAGCCCCAGGTGCTGCGGGGTGACAGCGCCCTCGGGCCGGACCAGCCCCTCGCCGAACGCGTCGTCGTTGATCTCGCAGTCCGCGGCGATGTTCATCCGCAGCCGCGCCCCGGGGCCTTCCAGCCCCTGGACCCGCGCCGCCCGGTCACCGCGCCCGTGGTGGTCGCGCAGCAGGTGCGACACCTCGTGGACCCACACCCCGGCCAGTTCCTCCACCGGCGTCCGGTCCACGAACCCCGGAGAGACGTAGACCCGCCAGTACCTGTCGACGGCCATCGTCGGCACCTGCCGCGACTCCACGGTGTGCAGGGCGAACAGCGCCGTCGCGAGGTACGGCCGGACCCGCGCGGCGTGCAGCCGGGCGGTGTAGAGCTTGTCGAGGTCCAGCGCCCCCGGCGCCCCGGCGCTCACCGGCCGGCCCCCGCGGGGACGCCCGTACGGACCGCGGTCCGCTCCGCCGCCCGATCCGCTCGCCGGGACAGGTCAACCACCCCGGCGAGCCGCTCGATCGCGGCCGGCACGTCCCACTCCTCCCGGCGCAGCGCGGCCAGCGAGGTCGCGGGGACGACCACCAGGTCCGGCGCCCCCGTCTCCAGCGCCCGGACCATGATCGCCCACGCCGCGTCCCAGCGGGACTTCTCCGGGCGCCGGCACACCGCCGAGACGATTCCGTCGAGGACGGCCTGGCGCTGGTCGCCCCGTTCGGGCAGCTCGGCGCCGGCCGGGTCGGCCAGCAGCACCTCGGGGTCAGGGAGTTCCATCCGGTCCAGGGCGGCCAGCAGCTCCAGCGCCGGACCGTCCCCCACCGTTCCCCGGACCAGCATGGACAGCACCTCCCTGGAGGAGCCGGCCGCGGTGGCGAACGCGATCAGACGCAGCGTCATGTCCCAGCTGCGGGGCGACGGCCAGGCGCCCCCGCGCCGCGTTTCACCGGAGGGCAGCCGGTGCACGAGCGGGGGCCGGGTGGTGAGGAACTCGCACACCGCGCGCCGGGCGAAGTCCACGGCGCCCGGCAGGGCTTGCGCGTCGAGGCGCGGCAGGGTGGCCCGCGGCCAGGTCCCGCCCAGCCCGCGTACGACGACATCGTGGTCGTGGGTCCACTGGAGGTGGACGAACCGGTTCGCCAGCGGCGGGCTCAGTTCCCAGCCGTCGGCCGCCGAGGACCGCGGGTTGGCGGCCGCCACGATCCTTACGCCGGGCGGCAGTTGCAGGGCGCCGACCCGCCGTTCCAGTACCAGGCGCAGCAGCGCTGCCTGTACGGCGGGTGGCGCGGTGGACAGCTCGTCGAGGAAGAGCAGCCCGCGCCCGGCCCGTACCAGGCGCACCGCCCAGTCCGGCGGGGCCATGGGGACGCCCTGCACCGCGGGGTCGTCGCCGACGACGGGCAGTCCGGAGAAGTCGGACGGTTCGTGCACGCTGGCGATCACCGTGGTGAGCGGCAGGTCCAGGGAGGCGGCGAGCTGGGTGAGGGCGGCGGTCTTGCCGATGCCCGGCTCACCCCACAGCAGGACGGGCAGGTCCGCGGCGACGGCCAGGGTGAGGGCTTCCAGCTGGTCGTCGGGGCGCGGCTCGGTGGTGGTCTCGCGGAGCAGGGCCAGCAGCTCGCCGGCGAGGTCCAGTTGGGAGGCGACGGGCGTGTTCATGGGCATGGGTGATCACCTGTGGGGTTCGTGAAGGGTGAAGGACGAAGGGTGAGGGGGCCCGGCCGGGCGGTCCCGGTCGACGGCGTAGTCCGCCGGATCTCAGGCGGCGGCCCGGCGGTCGTGCCGGGAGCGACTGGGCTTCGGAGGGAGGCGGTCGGGACCCGGCCCGGCCAGGCCCGCGCGGAACAGCCCGTAGGTGATCCGCCGTCGGGCGGCCGCCTCCAGTTCGTCCAGCAGGGGGCCCGGGCGTAGAGTCGCGTCGGGGCCCAGGAGGCCCTCGACGACGGCCAGCGCCCCGGCGACGTCTCCGTGGTCCAGGCGTTCGCGGACGCCGGTGAGGCAGTCCGGTCGGCGGTGGGCCGCGTCGATGGCCCGGAAGCAGGGCAGCGGGGTGCCCGACAGGCCGGCCAACAGTTCCTCGCGCCGGACCTCGGCCGGGTCGTGGTCCAGCGCTGTCAGTACGCCGTCGACGAGGCCGATGCGGTGCCGGGCTCCGCGGCATTCGACGAGGCGCGGCTGCCCCGGCCCCGGACCCGCGGTCCGTGACGGCCGGTCCGGCGCGGCCGGCGCACGACCCGGTGCCAGGGCGGCGGCGACCAGCGGGTGCAGCCGGTCGGCCCCGATGGAGCCGGTGCGGAGCAGATCCAGGTCGGGGAGCACCCACGCGGCCGCGTCGGGCAGGACCGGCAGCGCGCGGGCGCTGCCGTCCGTGGGGGCGGCCCCGATCCGGAGCGACGGCGTCCCGGCGCCCTGCCCGTCCCCGTCACCGTCGGCCACCAGGTCCAGGACCAGCCGCTGCCGGGCCCCGAGCCGGACGGTGACGCTGCCGGTGGTCCGTCCCTCGGCCCGGAGCACGATCGCGGCCTCGGCGGCCCACCGGTCGACGGCGCAGCGGTGCTCCGGCGGGAGCGTTCGCGTGAGTTCCGGCCCGGGTTCCGGTCCGGGCGGGCCCTCGGAGGCCGGCCGGTCGGCCCCGGAGCGGACCCGCAGCTCGTCCGTCCTGCGCGCGTCCCACAAGTGGCGGTGCAGGTCGAGGCGGAACCGCCGGTCGGGGCGGGAGCCGGGGCGCGGATCACCGGCGGCGACCCCGGTCCCGGAGCGGGAACCGTCCCACAGGGCGAGGCTGATCCGCTGTCCGCCGTCCGCCCAGGCGGGCGGGGTACGGGCCACGAGGTGCACCGGAGGTGCGGCGTCCGCGGAGCCGGCGGTGTCGTACCGGGCCAGGGTGACGGTCAGGTCCGGGCGCAGCAGCCCGTCGGGAGCTATGCGCGGCATGTGCCAGCGGAGCAGGTCGGGCGCCAGGTGGCGCAGATCGGCCCGGATGCGGTCCGCGAGGTCGCGGCCGTGCGAGCGGGCCAGGGAACGCAGGTTGAAATCGACGTCGATGCCTGCGGCGGCGCACGCCGCGGCCCAGTCGCCGACGTGGCGGCGGGTGGTCGCAGTCTCGATCATGGACGCCGGCACGGCGTACTCGCGTACGCGGAGCCAGAGGGCGAGGCGGGGGTCCCGGTTCGCGGTCTGAGTGAGCATCAGCGCTCACCTTGCGCGGTGGGGACCTCCGATCCGTGAAGGGAAGGAGTGGTCATCGCGGTGATCGTAGCTTCCCCGCCCGGGACCGGCCAGGTGTTTTCCGGCGCCTGCCGTCCCGCCCGGGCCAGCGGTGGTGGTGCTGGTCGATGACGTAGTGGTGGCCGTGCAGCCAACCGCTTCCGGCCGCACGGGCGTCGGCGAGGTGCGGGTGACCGGGCGGCAGGTCCGGGTGTACGTGTTCCAGCCGGTACGGGTCACGGACCGGCCAGATCACCGCGGCGGCTGCGGTCGCGGCCAGGGCGACCGCCCCCAGGACCGCGGCCGTCAGCGGCAGCCCGGCCCACGGGGCGAGCCAGCCGGCCAGTGGGTAGGTGAGCAGCCAGCAGCCGTGGGAGAGGGAGAAGCGGGCGGCGAAGGCGGCGGGCAGGTCCGCTTCGGCCGTGGAGCGGCGGATCACGCGGCCCCCGGGGGTCAGGACGGCCGAGCAGGCGGCTCCGATCGCCGCCCACGCCGCCAGCAGCGCGGGCCAGGACCAGGGGCCGGGGGCGGTCGCGGTGAGCACGGCCACGGCGGCGAGTACCAGCGGGAGGGCGGAGGCGGCCCAGAGCATCACCGCGCGGTCGGTGGAGCGCCGCAGCAGCCGCGGCAGGGCGAGCGCGGCGAGCACGGACCCGGCGCCGTACGCGCCGAGGGCGACGGACACCGCGCCGGCCGTCCGGTCGAGGTGGTCGCGGACGGCGGCGACGGTGTCCACGAAGACCACGGCTCCGGCGGCGGCGACCGCCAGGTCGAGGGCGAGCAGCGCCCGCAGCCGCGGCGTGGCGCGGAACAGACGGGTCCCGAAGGCGGCCTTGGCGTAGACCCCGCCGCTCCGCCCGGCGGGAGCGGGCCCGGGCAGGGCCGTGGCGGTGACGAGCGCGGCGCTGGCGAGGAAGCCGGCGGTGGTGCCGGCGAACAGCCGGTCGTAGGGGACCACGGTGAGCAGCGCCGCCGCCAGCACCGGGCTGCACAGGCTCTCCAGGTCGTAGGCGAGCCGGCTCATCGACAGGGCTCGGGTGTAGTCGTGTTCGTCGGGCAGGACCAGCGGGATCGTGGCCTGGAAGGACGGGGTGAAGGCCGCGGAAGCCGCCTGGAGCAGGAAGACGAGGACGTAGACGTGCCACACCTGCGAGACGAGGGGGAGTGCCACCGCGACGCCCGCGCGGGTGAGGTCCGTCGCCACCATGAGGGTCCGCCGCGGCACCCGGTCGGCGACGGCCGTGACCAGGGGAGCCACGGTCACGTAGGCGATCATCTTGATCGCCAGCGCGGTGCCGAGGACCGCCGGGGCGGCGTCGCCGGCCAGATCGTGGGCGAGCAGGCTCAGTGCGACGGTGGCGAGCCCGGTGCCGACCAGGGCGACGACCTGGGCGGTGAACAGGCGGCGGTAGGTCCCGTTGCGCAGCACGGACGGCAAGGGCGGCCCCGTTCCGGTCGGCGGATCGATGACGCGATGCCAGCGTAGCCAACATGTGCGCACCTGTGCACGTGTTCGGCGGGGGAACGGACCGGACGGCGGTACTGGTGGACGGGCTCAGTCGTGCGGCGGCAGGGAGCCGATCTGGTGGTCGGCGACGTTCACGGCCTCCTCCACCAGCCGGCGCAGGTGCCCGTGGCGCAGGGCGTAGACGACGCGGCGCCCGTCCTTGCGGGTGGTGACCAGGCCGGCGAGACGGAGCTTGGCCAGGTGCTGGCTGACGGAGGGCCGGGCCGCCCCGCACGCCTCGGTGAGCGTGGTGACGTCCGCCTCGCCCCGGCCGAGCCGTTCCATCAACGCCAGGCGCGTGCGGTCCGCGAGCAGGGCCAGGACGGACGCGGCGACCTCCAGTCGGTCACCCCGCTCCTGCGCACCCTGTGCACCTGCCGGATGCATGCCTCGGCTCATCCGTACATCGTATGGGGGCGCATGCGCACGGGCCCCGCCACCCCCAGGGGGTCGCGGGGCCCGTGCGCGGACGTGGTGGTGAATCAGCCGAGGGCGGGCGCCTGCTGCCGGGCCGTCACTTCCGCGTCGTCGGTGCGCGTGGCCAGCAGCCGCTGGGCCAGGACGCCGAAGACGACGGCGAACACCGTCCACAGCACGAGCTGGACGGCCAGCGAGGCGATCCGGAACTCCCACAGCAGGGCGGCGGGGAAACCGGGCTGGACCGCGTCGCTGTTGTCCGGCAGGAACACGAACGCCAGGGCGGTGGCGACGACGAAGCCGCCGGCCGCGGTCAGCGTCGCGTTCCAGTTGCCCAGGCGCGGTGCCAGCCGTCGCCCGAGGATGATCGCGCCGACGCCGAGCAGCACGCTCAGCAGGATCATCAGGAAGAACAGCGTGGTGCGCTGCCCGATCGTGTCCGGGTTGCCGACCGCCGGCGGGGTGGCCGGGTACTTGAGGAACGGCACCAGGTAGACCAGGCCGAACGCGCCCGCACCGGTGAGCGCGGCCGTGGCCCGCGGGCTGAACCCGCCGACGCGGCCGAGCGCGAAGGAGAACGCGAGGGAGGCGATGCCGCCCAGCGCGACCCCGTAGACCAGCACGCCGGTGGCGAGGCCGACGGTCGACTGGACCGGCCGGCTGACGAGCTCTTCCTCCTCCTCGGCGGCCTCGCCCGACGCGGCGTCACCACCGTGCCCGGCGTGGCCGCTCGGGGCGCTCGCGGCGTCCTGGGCGGCGGCGGCCTCCTCCACGGCGATGGAACCGCGAACGGGCGGCTCACCCACCACGTAGGCGACCGCGAAGGCGAAGAGTCCGGCGATCAGGCCCGCGAGCATGCCGCGGACCAGCAGACCTCTGACAGTAGAGGCGTACATGTGTGCGGCCTCTCAGTGGCAGGGGAAGCCGAGCAGGTGGCGGCCGTCGTGCACCCACTCGTGCACGCCCTCGCCGGCGAACACGGCGGTGGCGCCCTGCTCGGCTCCGACGAAGTACAGGGCCACGAGCATCAGGAGACCGACGAAGACCGCCCAGGGCAGGACGGCGCGCACGGGCAGCGGAGCCGACGGCGAGACGGCGGGGGTGGATATGGCAGCGGAAGCGACGGCCTCGGCCATGATGGAACCTCCTTGGGGAACAACGCGTCCCATACGGTGGTGCAGGACGACGGTCCTCGGGTCTGACTCGCCGCGGCAACCCCCGGGGGAGTCACCACAGCACACAGTGGCGCGACCATGCCGGATTCACACCGGGCTTCCGTCTCGCCGTCGTCGCTATGTCTTTATGTCGCGTTGACGCTACCGCGTGACGGGCCCGCGGCCAAGACCGTGAGTCTCTGATCACACGGTTACGCTGCGGTAATGCCGTTTCGGGACGTTTCGGGGAACGGCGACGCGCGGCGAGCGGGCCCGGAGTGGTGCTAAAATCCCCGGTGTTGGCCTTCGGCGTACGTGCCCCGTTGCACGTGTCCGGAGGCTTTTTTCATGCCTTCAGACCCCACGCCCCCCTCCACCGCGACCCCGGTACCCGATCCCCTCCCCGCTTCCACCGGCTATCTCGGCCTGCTCCGCAACAGGGAGTTCACCGGCCTGTACGCCGGCTTCACCCTGACGGTCGCGGCGAGCACCCTGTCGGGCTTCGCGCTCGGCACGCTCGTCGACGAGCAGACCGGCTCCCCCTTCCTGACCGCCGTGAGCATGTACGGCGCCACCTTCGCGACGGTGCTCGGCGCACTGACGCTGATGTCGGTCGCGGACGGCGGGCGTCCGCGCCGGACCCTCGTCCTGCTCCAGCTCGCCTCGCTGACCGGGGTCGCCGCGCAGGCGATACCCGGACTGCCGCTGGCCGTTCGGTTCGCCCTGCTGCTGCTCCTGGGCTTTCTCCAGTCCCTGGGGACGGGCGCGCGGCTCGGGCTGCTCTGCGAGGTCGTGCCGGTGTCCGCCTACGCGCCGGCCCGTTCCCTGATGAACATCACCTCGGGCGGTACCGCGATCCTCGGCTACGCCGTCGGCGCCGTACTGCTGCGGTACGCGAGTCCGCGGGGCGTCTTCGTCATCGCCGCCTGCCTGACGGCCCTCGGCGCGGCCGTGGTCACGGCCACCGTCCGGGAGCACTCGGTCCGGTTCACCCGCCGACCGGGCCTGCGGCAGACCTGGCGGACCAACGCCGAGCTGTTCTCCCACCCCCGCAGGCGGGCGCTGCTGCTGGCCCTGTGGGTCCCCAACGGCCTGATCGTCGGCTGCGAGGCCCTCTTCATCTCCTACGACCCCGGCCACGCCGGCATCTTCCTGGCCGCCGGATCCGCCGGCATGCTCCTCGGCGACCTGGCCGTCGGCAGGCTGCTCACCGCCGCGGGCCGCCGCCGCCACGCCTCCGCCCTGCGGCTGCTGCTCGCCGCTCCCTTCCTCCTCTTCGCGGCCCACCCGCCCGCTCCCGTCCTGGCGGTCGCGGTGTTCCTCGCCGGCGCCGGGTTCGCCGCCACCCTGCCCCTCCAGGAACAGCTCCTGGAAGTGACCCCCGAAGCGATCCGCGGGCAGGTCCAGGGGGTCGAGTCGGCGGGGCGGATGACCTGGCAGGGCCTGGGCGCCGCGATCGCCGGCGGCCTGGCCCAGTGCTTCGGACCCGCGGCGGCGATGGCACTCGCCGCCGCGGCCTCCCTCGCCGTCACGCTCCTCACCCGGCCGTCCCGCCGTACGCGCCACGGACATGCGCCCTGACCAGGAATTCGTGCACGTGTTCGGTTATGGGTTTAAGCTGGGGCCATGCACGCGGTCCAGGGCCTCCAGGGTTCCCTCTTCGACCAGGGCGACGAGATCGGTCTCGGTCCCCTCGACGGGCTGCGCCGCACCGAGCTCGGCGCCGGCGCCTGGGTCGACCACCTGCCCGGCTGGCTGCGCGGCGCCGACGAGCTCTTCGAGCGCCTGGCCGCCGACGTTCCGTGGCGCGCCGAGCGGCGTCAGATGTACGAACGGCAGGTGGAGGTGCCCCGGCTGCTCGCCTTCTACGGCGAGGACGAGGACCTGCCGCACCCCTCGCTCGTGGAGGCCCGCGATGCGCTGGGCGGCCACTACGCCGCCGAGCTGGGCGAACCGTTCACCACCGCCGGGCTGTGCCTGTACCGCGACGGCCGGGACAGCGTCGCCTGGCACGGCGACCGGACCGGCCGTTCCTCCACGGAGGACACCATGGTCGCCATCGTCTCCGTCGGCGATCCGCGCGACCTCGCCATCCGTCCCCGCGACGGCGGGGCCACCCTGCTGCGGCTGCCGCTCGGCCACGGCGACCTCGTGGTCATGGGCGGATCCTGCCAGCGGACGATGGAACACGCGGTACCGAAGTCGGCGCGGGCCGTCGGGCCCCGCATCAGCATCCAGTTCCGCACCCGGGGCGTGCGCTGACCTCGGCTCCGGAGCCCGGGCCGCAGCCGGCGTCGCGGTTGCGGCCCCGGCGGCGGACGTTCACGCTGGTGCGCATGGACCTGGGCGCGTTCTCCGTGAGTCTGTCCGTGCGGGACATCGAGGCCTCCAGGGCGTTCTACGAGAAGCTCGGCTTCACCGCCTTCGGCGGGGACCCGGCGCAGAACTGGCTGATCCTCAGGAACGGCGACCACGTGATCGGGCTGTTCCAGGGCATGTTCGAGAAGAACATGCTGACCTTCAACCCGCGCTGGGACCAGAACGCGGCCTCCGTCGGCTCCTACACGGACGTGCGGGAACTCCAGCGGGAGCTGAAGGCGCGCGGCGTGGAGTTCCTTACGGAGGCCGACGAGTCCGGCTCGGGACCGGGCAGCTTCCTCGTGCTCGACCCGGACGGCAATCCGGTCCTGGTCGACCAGCACGTCTGAGGGGGCGGAGACCGGTTCAGATACGGGTCGTTACGTCGACGCCGGGCTCCTTCGACGGCCGTGCGGCCGCTGCCGCCGCGTGCAGGGAGCGCAGCGCCAGCATCAGGATTCCGATGTCGTCCAGGTACACCGGGTCCGGAATCAGGTCCACGGGGGAGACGGTGTAGATCAGGGCGCCCCAGAACAGGGCCTTGTCGTGCAGCGGGATGCCCGCGTCGGTCAGCAGCCGCCGCGCCTTGAGCACGCGGACGAACAGCACGGCCGCGGCGATCGCGACCCCCACCGTGAGGACCGTGCCGACGATGAGCCAGACCTTTCCGTCCATGGCGCCCCTATACCCCGATTTCGGGTGGTGATACCTGCCCGGCGGCCGGAGCCCCTCAGGCGCCCTGCCCGCGCAGGCGGCGCCCGACCTCGCCCAGCCCCTCGGCGAGCGCGTCGAGCTGCGCCGGGGTGAGGACGTCGACCAGGACCTCCCGGACCGTGGCCACGTGACCCGGCGCGGCCTCCTCCAGCTTCGCGCTGCCGGCGTCGGTGAGCACGGCGAAGACCCCGCGCACGTCCGAGGGGCAGCTGCGGCGGCGGACCAGCCCGGCCTTCTCCATCTGGGTGACCTGGTACGTCAGCCCGCTCTTGGAGTTGATCAGGCCGTTGGCCAGCTCGGTCATCCGCAGCTCCCGCCCCGGGGCCGCGGCGAGCCGTACGAGGATCTCGTACTGCGGGTGCGAGAGCCCCGCGTCGTCCTTGAGCTGCTGGTCGAGGCGCCGGTTCACCAGGGCCGAGGCGGCCAGGAAGCCGCTCCAGGCGCGCATCTCCCGCTCGTCCAGCCATCTCGGTTCAGCCATGGCCCCACCCTACACGGGTTGTTCGAATTTGAATCACCGGCTAGGGTCCATGGCCAGCGGTTCGAATTTGAACAACTCTTCACCTGCCTCCCCGGGCCGCACGACCGGAAGGACCCCCACGATGACCAGCCCCTCCGCCACCGCCACGACGCCGCAGGCGGCCGCGCCCGCAGCGCCGTCCCGGCCCGCCGCCCTCTCCACCCCCGGCCACGACACCGGCCTGCTGCTCCTGCGCCTCGTCCTCGGCCTCACCATGGCCGGACACGGCGCCCAGAAGCTCTTCGGCTGGTTCGGCGGCGGCGGCATCAGCGGCACCGGCCAGTTCTTCACCGCCAGCGGCTACCCCGCCGGCGACGCCATGGCCGTCCTCGCCGGCCTGACCGAGACCCTCGGCGGCCTCGGCCTCGCCGCGGGCCTGCTGACCCCGCTCGCCGGCGCCGCCGTCGTCGGCACCCTCGTCAACGCGATCGCCGTCCACGGCACGGGCGCCTTCTTCGCCCCCGCCGGCATCGAATACGAACTCGTGCTGACCGCGGGCGCCGCGGCCCTCGCCCTGACCGGCCCCGGCCGGTACGCCGTCGACGGCTTCCTCCCCGTCCTGCGCGCCCACCGCCTCGCCCACGGAGCCCTCGCCCTCGGCCTCGGCGTCGTCCTCGCGGCCGTCATGCTCCTCGTGCGCAACTAGTTTCAGATCGTGACCGGGCCGCGGGCGGTGGCGAACTCGACCGATACCAGGCCCGGTTCCTCGTCCTCGACCCAGGTGACGTCGATCTGGTCGAGGGGGTGGTCGGCCGGTTCGCCGAGGAACTCGGCGATGGAGGCGGCGTCGCCGGCGAGGGAGACCCCGTGGATGGTGGTGGAGGTCCGCGGATCGGCGCTCGGGCGCTCCTCGTCGGGCACCAACCACTGGAGGAAGTAGGGCAGTTGCGGGTCCTCCAGCAGTTCCAGCAGGCCGATCTGCTTCCACCTCAGGTCGAAGCCGTCGGGGCGGACGCGGTGCCCGTCGGCCGCGGTGCGGCCGAGGCGGGCCTCGACCGGGGCGATGTCGTCGACGGAGACCACCCAACCGAGCCAGCCGCCGCCCTCGGCGGCGCGGCGCGCGACCGCCCGGCCGAAGGGTGCGCGGTCGGCGGCGGGGTGGTCGAGCGTGGTGACGACCTCGACGTAGGTGCCGCCGCTCAGCGGGAGAACGAAATTGCGGGTGCCGAACCGCGGGTGCACGCCCCCGTCGACGAACCCGGCGCCGAGGGCCGATCCGATCCACTGAACGGTCGAGACGAAGCTGTCGCGGGCCACCGCATAGGACACGTGATCAAGTCGCACCGCGCCAGCATCACCCGGCAACCCGCACAAATCCCGACGCCACGCCCGCCGCCCGGCCCCGTCCCCCGTGGATTCAGCCGTGGAGGGGATCGATCACCGTCATCCCGGCGGGGGCGCCCGGGGGTGTCCGGGGCCCGAGCTGATTGGCCCCGGACATTCGGGGGAAGAGCGCTCAAATGACACAACCCATCGAGGACTACGCACTCATCGGCGACCTCATGACCAGCGGGCTCGTCGGTCGCGACGGGTCCATCGACTGGCTGTGCCTGCCGCGTTTCGACTCTGCGGCCTGCTTCGCCAGGCTCCTCGGCGACGAGGAGAACGGCCACTGGCGCATCGCCCCCCTCGGCGCCGCCGACGGCGAACGCTGCACCCGCCGCGCCTACGTCGACGGCTCACTGGTCCTCGAGTCGTACTGGGAGACCGAGACCGGCACCGTCAAGGTCATCGACTTCATGCCGCAGCGCGACGTCGCCCCCGACGTCGTCCGCATCGTCGAGGGCGTCAGCGGCACCGTCAGGATGCTCAGCACCCTGCGCCTGCGCTTCGACTACGGCCACGTCGTGCCCTGGGTGCGCCGCAGCGACGGCGACCGGGTCGCCGTCGCCGGACCCGACTCCGCGTGGTTCCGCAGCGAACCCCCCGTCCGCACCTGGGGCGAGGAGAACAGCACCCGCTCCCAGTTCCCCGTCACCGCCGGCCGACGCGTCGCCTTCGTCCTGACCTGGCACCCCTCGCACGACCCGCGCCCCGAACCCACCGACCCCTTCGAGGCCCTGGAGTGCAGCCTCTCCGACTGGCGCGAGTGGGCCTCCCAGTGCCGCTACGACGGCCCCTACAAGGAAGCGGTCACCCGCTCCCTGATCACCCTCAAGGCCCTCACCTACGCCCCGACCGGCGGCATCGTCGCCGCCGCCACCACCTCCCTGCCCGAGGAGCTCGGCGGCGTGCGCAACTGGGACTACCGCTACTGCTGGCTGCGCGACGCCACCCTCACCCTCGGCTCCCTCCTCACCACCGGCTTCCTCGACGAGGCCCGCGCCTGGCGCGAATGGCTCCTGCGCGCGGTCGCCGGCGCCCCCGCCGACCTCCAGATCATGTACGGCATCGGGGGCGAACGGCGGATCCCCGAGAGCGAACTGCCCTGGCTGCGCGGCTACGCCTCCTCCGCACCCGTCCGCGTCGGCAACGCCGCCGTCGACCAGCTCCAGCTCGACGTGTACGGGGAGGTCATGGACTCACTGCACCTGGCCAGATCCTTCGGGCTGCCCGCCGAAGCCCACTCCTGGCGGATCCAGCTCGCGCTCCTGGACTTCCTGGAACGGAACTGGCACCGCCCCGACGAGGGCCTCTGGGAGGTGCGCGGCCCCCGCCGGCACTTCGTGCACTCCAAGGTGATGGCCTGGGTGGCCGCGGACCGGGCCGTGCGGACCCTGGAGAGCGACCCCTCGCTGCCCGGCGAGGTGGACCGCTGGCGCGCCATGCGCGACGCGGTCCACCAGGACGTGTGCGAGAAGGGGTTCGACCCAGAGCGGGGCACCTTCACCCAGTACTACGGCTCCCGCGAACTCGACGCGGCGACCCTGCTCATCCCCAGGGTCGGGTTCCTCCCGCCCGACGACCCCCGCGTCACCGGCACCGTCGACGCCGTGCGCGCCGAACTCGGCCGCAGCGGTCTGGTCCGCCGCTACAGCACCGCCGACACCAACGACGGACTGCCCGGCGACGAAGGCGCCTTCCTCGCCTGCTCGTTCTGGCTGGCCGACGCCCTGCACCTGACGGGCCGGGAGGACGAGGCCCGCGCCCTCTTCGAACGGCTGCTGACGGTGTGCAACGACGTCGGACTGCTCGCCGAGGAGTACGACCCCGTCTCCGGGCGCCAACTCGGCAACTTCCCACAGGCGTTCAGCCACGTCGGCCTGGTGAACACCGCACTCACCCTGGCCGGCATGGAAAAGCGGACCACCGAGGCGGGCTGACGACCGTGGAACTGCCCCAGCAGCGCGCCGAAGGCGCAGGACCCTTCACCACCCGGCTCACCTGGCAGCGCCCCGAAGGCGACACGGTGGTGTGGGAGTCGCGGCCCGCCCGCAGGCGCGGAACCCTCGCGGTCCGCAGCCCGGGAGAGACGGCCGCCAGGACGACGACGGCCGATGCCGAGGCCCTCGGCCGACTGCGACGCCTCAACACCATCGCCTCCGCCGCGTTCTTCGTCGGCGGAGCCCTCTTCGCCCTCGGCGCCGCTGTGGCCCAGTTCGGCTGGGGCGACACGGCCGAGAGCGCCGCGATCTACTTCGCGGGAGGCCTGTTCTTCAACACCGGCGGCTACGTCTCCCTCCTCCAGGTGCTCAACGGGCCCCGGCACACCCCGGAGGGCGGCGGCCGGCTGGTCACCGCCCGCTGGAAGTGGTGGGGGTACGAGCCGATGCGCCTGGACTGGCTGAGCACGTTCGTGCTGTTCGTCGGGACGCTCGTGTTCGGCGTCAACCTCCTGGACTCCTTCCTCCAGGGCCTCACCGCCCAGCAGACCAACCGGCTGATCTGGACCCCCGACGTGATCGGATGCCTGCTGTTCCTGCTCTCGGGACACCTGGCGTTCGTCGAGATCTGCCACCGCCCCTGGCCCTGCCTGCGCTCGCGCAGCCTCGGCTGGTGGGTCGTCGCCGTGAACCAGTTCGGATCGGTGCTGTTCATGGTCTCGGCCCTGGCCGCCTTCACCCGGCCCGCCACCGGCAGCCTGGTCAACTCCGGAATCGCCAACTGGGGCACGCTGTGCGGCGCCCTGTGCTTCTCGCTCGGCGGGATCCTCCAGGCCTTCGAACGGCCCTAGGTGTCCGCTCCCGGGCCGGCTGTCACGGCCCGCTCGCAGCCGCCCGTGAGGGACGCCAACAGCAGGGCGATGTCGTCCGGCCGGTCGGCGGCGTTGCCGATCAGCCGGTCGGCCGTCTCGGTCAGCGGAACCGGCGGCTGCGACGCCAGCGCCAGCCGCAGCCGCTCCACCCCCTCGTCGATGTCGACGCCGGGCAGCTCCACCAGCCCGTCCGTGTACAGGGCGAGCACCGCGCCCGGCGCCAGCCGGAGCTCCGTGACCGGGTACGTGGCTTCCGGGTCGACGCCGAGCACCACCCCGCCCGCCAGGTCCAGCACCTCCGTCCGGCCGTCGGGACGGCGCAACAACGGCTGTGGGTGCCCGGCCCGGACCGCCTGGGCGGAGCCCGACGCCGGGTCGAGCACCACGTAGCAGCAGCTGGCGAACTGGCCCGGGTCGAGGTCGATGAGCAGCCGGTTGGTGCCGCGCACGACCTGCTCGGGTGTGCTGCCGGCGAGCGCGAAGGCCCGTACCGCGCTCCGGAGCTGCCCCATGGTCGCGGCGGCGGCCACACCGTGGCCCTGGACGTCGCCGATGACGAGGGCCAGCCGGCCCGATCCGGTCTCGACCACGTCGTACCAGTCGCCGCCCACGTCCATGCCGGCCGAGCCGGGCAGATAGCGGCCGACCGTGTCCACGTGCTGCCGCACGGGCAGCCGGTGCGGCAGCAGCGCCGCCTGGAGCCCGTGGGCGAGAGCCGCCTCGCTGTCGTAACGCCGGGCCCGTGCCAGGGCCTGCGCGATCAGCCCGGCCAGCGCGGTCAGCACCGTACGCTCCTCCGGGCTGAAGCCGCGCGGCGAGTCGAAGCCGAGGATGCACGAGCCGACCGGACGGCCGGAGGCGATCAGCGGCAGGAAGGCCCGCGCGCCCACGTCGGCGTCCAGCGGAATGCCCGGATAGGCGGCGGCCAGCCGCTGCATCGACTCGAAGAACAGCGGCCGGCCCGTGGTCAGCGTCTCCACACCCGGCAGCCGGACGTCGAGCGCGACCCCGTCGAACCGGTTCAGGAACCCCTGGGGGAAACCGGTCTCCCAGGCCAGGTGCAGGTGCCGTTCGTCGAGCAGGTAGATCGCGAGCTGGCGGCCGCCGAAGGCGGGCAGCAGCTCCTCGGTGACCACCGCCGACACCTGCCGGGCCGTGACCGCCTCCGTCAGGGCGATGGCGAGGGCCACCGGCCGGCAGAGCGCGGACGCCTGGTCGGCCGGCGAGCCCGCGCCGGGATCGGCCGCCGACGTGGGCGTGTAGGCGGGCGGGTCGGCCGTGCCGATCGTCACGGTCACGCCGTCCGGCGCCGGGTAGAGGCCCACCGACAGCCACTCGCCCGGCGGGTGCCGGCCGCGGCGGGCGGAGAAGTGCACCGGCTCCGAGGACATGAAGACGGCCCGGAAGTGGTCGTCGTGCGAGGGGTGCCCGAGCCACGGCACCGCCTCCCACAGCAGCCGCCCGTGCAGTTGCCCGACGCCGACGCCCAGCACGTGCTCCGCCGCGATGTTGACGAAGCCGATCCGGCCCTGCCGGTCCAGGGAGAGCACCGCCTGGGTGAGCCGGTCCACGGCGCGGCGGGCACCCCCGGCCCCCGCCTCGGCCTCGGGCGGCGGAGCCGGCACGGTGACCGGGTCGCCTTCCCACACCACCGGCTCCCCGGCCGCCGACAGCGCCGCCAGCTCGCGCGCCAGCCCCTCCGCGGCCTCCCGGAGCCGCCTGCGGTCCCGGGCCCCGACCGGGACGCCGGGGGTGGCCGGGCGCAGCACCAGCAGCACGCCGAACCGCTCCGCCCCCGCGATCAGCGGCTCGTACAGCGAGGCGAAGGGGAAGGGCAGTCCGGCGACCAGCTGCGGGAAGCGGCTCATGGCCGACGCGGCGTCGGCGAGGTGTACGGCCTGCCCCGAGCGGTAGGCCTCGGCGACCGGAAAGGGCCGGTTGACCTGCATCCGCCACCACGGCCGGAACAGCGGCAGCGGCAGCCCCGTGAACAGGGCCAGCTGCAGGAGTTCGCCGGAGCGCGAGCGCAGGTAGACCCCGCCCGCGTACCCGCCCACGGCCTCCACGGCGCTCACGGCGGCCCGGGCGAGCGCCTGGACCACGGCGTCGGTGGCGGCGCCGACGCTGTCCGCTCTCGCCATCACACAGTCAGGATGCGCCATCGGCGACGGCATCGGCATCCCGGCGCCGAGGCCGTTCGGGCCGCTCCCGCGGGCCTGGTCCGGGGCCGCGCCGGCCCGTTCCGCGCAGCCCCGCCACCACCGCGGCCGACGCGAGCAGGAGCACCACGGCCACCGTGCGCAGCGCGGTCCCCATCGCCTCGGTGAAGGCGGCGACCTGGACCGGATCCTGCGCGTCCCCGTGGAAGCGGGAGGCCAGCACCGTACCCACCACGGCCACGCCGAGGGCGGCCCCGACCTCCCTGGCCGCCGTGTTCAGACCGGAGCCGAGCCCGGCCTGGTGCGCGGGCAGCGCGCCGACCACCGTCAGGGTCAGCGAGGGCGCGGACAGGCCCGCGCCGGCCGACAGGACCAGCAGGTAGAGCGCGTACAGGGCGTACGGGGTGCCCGCGTCGGCCGTGGAGACCAGCAGCAGGCCCGCCCCGATCAGGCCGAGCCCGGCGCCCACCGGCAGCCGGGGCCCGGTGCGCTCCTCCAGCCGCGCCCCGAACCGGGGCAGCAGGGCCATCCCGACGGTCAGCGGGACGATCGCGAGACCGGCCCCGGCCGCGGAGAACCCCTTCGCGTACTGCAGGTACTGCGCGTTGACGAAGAACAGCGCGAACATCCCGAAGAAGCCGGCGCCGATGCCGAGCGTCCCGGCGCGCAGCCTGCGCGAGGCGAAGATCCGCGGGTCCAGCAGCGGGCGGGCGGCGCGCAGCGCGTGTCCGGTGAAGGCGGCGAGGAGTACCGCGCCCGCGGCGAAGGCGGTCAGCACGCGGGCCGAGGCCCAGCCGTACGCCGGCCCCTCGATGATCCCGTAGACCACCGCGACCAGTGCTCCGGTGAGCAGTACCGTGCCCAGGGGGTCGACGGCCGCGTCGGGCCGCGAGGGAGTACGGGGGACCGTACGGGCCACGGCGACGGCGAGCAGCGCGCCGAGCGGGACGACGGTCCAGAACAGGGCCCGCCAGGTCAGGTACTCGCCGGCCAGGCCGCCGCCGACGTTGCCCGCCAGTCCGCCGAGGCCCACGGCGAGCGTCCAGGTGGCCAGGGCCCGGCCGCGGGCCTGCGGCGGACTCAGGTGGATCAGGACCGACATCGTGGCGGGCATGATCAGGGCCGCGCCGGCCCCGCACAGGCCGCGCCCGGCGATCAGTACGGCCGGGACCGGGGCGAGCGCGCTGACGGCCGCGCCCGCGACGAAGAGGCCGAGCCCGGCGAGCAGGGCGCCCTTGCGGCCGTGGCGGTCGCCGAGCGCCCCGGCGGGGATCAGCAGGGCGGCGAAGACGACGACGTAGGCGTCCACCGACCACAGCAGCTCGCCGGGGTCCGGGCGCAGGTCGGAGGCGGCGAGCTGCGGGATCAGCAGGTTGACGGCGGCGACCAGGGCCTGGGCGGTCAGCACGCAGGCGCACAGGACGAACAGGGCGGGCCGGGAGAGGGATGGCGCGGTCGGGTCGACCGTCGGGTCCCGCGGGACGGCATGGCGGAGCACGGCTCCTCCTGGGAGTCGGGAATCGAGAGGGAGTGGGAACGGGAAGAGCGGTGCTCATCCCCCCTGATTCACCGTAGAGTTGGCGTGACCTGCTTTCCAGTGCAAGTTGTGCAAGGGATCCATGCGTGTGACGCAATCCGGGCTCGACCTGAATCTCCTCGTCGCCCTCGACGTGCTCCTGGAGGAGTCGAGCGTGTCCCGGGCGGCGGCGCGCCTGCACCTGTCCGAGCCCGCCATGAGCCGCACCCTCGGCCGGATCCGCAAGGCCCTCGGCGATCCGGTCCTGGTCCGGGCCGGGCGGGTCATGGTGCCCACCCCGCACGCGCTCGCCGTACGGGGCGAGGTCCGCTCGGTCGTGGAACGGGCCCGGGCCCTCTTCCTCAGCGGCGGCCAGGTGGACCTGCCCACCCTCACCCGCACCTTCACCGTGCTGGCCAACGACGCCTTCACCGCCGTCACCGGGGCCGCGCTCTTCAGCCGGGTGACCCGCGAGGCGCCCGGGGTGCGGCTGAGGTTCCTCGCCGAGAGCCACGTGGAGGTGCCCGCGCTGCGCGAAGGCGTCGCCGACCTGGAACTCGGCGTCATCGACACCCGCTCGCCGGAGGTCCACGTCGAGCACCTCTACGACGAGCGGATGGTGGCCGTCGTACGCCCCGGCCACCCGCTGCTGCGCGGCCGCCCCACGGCGCGCCGCTTCGCCGCGGCAGACCACCTCATCGCCTCCCGGCGCGGCCGCCTGGAAGGCCCGGTGGACACCGCCCTCGGCGAACAGGGGCTGTCCCGGCGAGTGGTGGGCAGCGTCGGCAGCTTCCCCGCCTCCCTGTTCGTCCTGCGCGAGAGCGACCTCGTGGGGCTGCTGACCGCCCGGGCCGTGCCGCTCGCCGCCGCGCTGGGCCTGGAGACCTTCGAGATCCCCCTCGACCTGCCCCCGCTGCCCTTCGGCATGGCCTGGCACCCGCGCCACGACGCGGACCCGGCGCACGCCTGGCTGCGCGACCGCGCCCGCGAACTCATGACGACACGGTCCGAGCCGCACCCGTAGGCGGTCCGCGATAGGCCGACCGCTTCCCTCGTCCGGGGGACGTACGGGTGTGCGGGCGGCCCTCCGTCCGCGCCGCGGGGCACGATACGCACGCGTCCCACCCCCCGGCCGGCCCCCGGAAGGCAGAGCATGCGGTTCCAGTACGACACCATCGGCGAGCGCTACGCGGAGTCCAAGAGCACGGCGGCCTTCTCCGCGGCCGACACCTACACCCTGCACGGGGCCCTCGACGCGCTCGGCGGGCTGCGCGGCCTCGACGCCCTCGACCTGGCCTGCGGATACGGCTACAACACCCGGCTGCTGGCCCGCGGCGGGGCCCGGCGCACCGTGGGCGTGGACGTCTCGGAGGAGATGATCCGGCTGGCCCGCGAACACGAGGCCACGAAGGGCCGCCCCGACGTCGAGTACCTCGTCGCCGACGCGGCCGGCCTGCCCGACCTCGGCCCCTTCGACCTCGCCACCGCCGCCTACGTGTTCAGCTACGCGCCCGACCGCCGGACCCTGCACGCGATGTTCCGGTCCGTCCGCGCCAACCTCCGCGCCGGCGGCCGGCTGCTCGCCATCGTGCCCAACGCCGGGGCGTTCCCGCGGGTGGACTGGTCGCCGTACGGGGTCCGCATCCTCGACCGGGTCCGCGACGGCGACGCGCCCCTGCTGAAGGCCCACTTGCTGACCGAGCCGCCCGTGCCGTTCGAGTTCCGCGAATGGGCCCACGCCGACCTCGCCGAGGCGGCCGTCGAGGCGGGCTTCGTCACCGTCGGCTGGCAGCCGAACCGGACGCCGCCCGCCGACCCCGTACGCGACGACGCCTACTGGACGGCCTACCGCGCCTGGCCGATCAGCTCCCTGATGACCTGTACGGCGTAGCGGGCCTCACAGCTGGGCCGCGGACCTGACCAGCTCGACGATCCTGTCCCGCGCCGCCCGCCCCTCGGGCACCGGCAGCAGCGGGTACACGTGCGCCAGCCCCACCGCCTCGTGGAACTCCACCTCGGTCCCCTCCGCACGGGCCCGGCGCACCAGCTCCCGGCTGTCCGTCGCGAGCACGTCCCGGGTCCCGCTGAAGACCGTCAGCGGCGCGAGCCCCCCGAACGTCCCCCGCAGCGGGCTCACCAAGGGGTCCTCGGCGGCCAGCGTCCCCGCGTACAGCCGCCCGGCCTCGGCCAGCCCCGCACGGGTCAGCACGGGATCGGCCTCCTCGATCGCCGCCTGGTCCGGATGGCTCATCGTCACGTCCAGCCAGGGCGAGACCAGCACGATCCGTGAAGGCTGCTCGCCGTCGCGGTCGCGCAGGCGCTGCGCGGCCGCCAGCGCCAGCCCGGCCCCGGCCGAGTCGCCGATGAGCACCGTCCCGCCGTCACCGCCGCCCGCGATCAGCCCGCTCAGCAGGTCGGTGGCCACCGGGACGGTCCGGTCCGCGGTGCCGCGCGGAGCCAGGATGTACGCGGGCACGACGACGCGCGCCCTGGCCCGCGTCACCAGGGTCCGCACCAGCTCCCAGTGCCGGCGCTCCAGCTCGCCCACGTAGCCGCCGCCGTGCACGTACAGCACCTGCGCCGACGGCTCGGCTCCCAGCGGGGACACGTCGTACACCGGCCAGGCACCGACGAAGGTCCGGGAGATGTCCGCGACCCGGCCCAGCCGGCGCGGCGGCAGATGCGACGCGGGCCGGCGGGCCGCCGCCGCCACCCGGGCCCGCACCGCCTCGGCGCTCGCGAACCGTCTTCGCCGTCCCGCCGCGACCATGGCGACCGAAAGCGCCCTGCTGCGCAGACTCGGCACGCCCCTCACCTCCCCTTTTCCCTGCCCCGTCAAGGGAGGAGCATAGGCGTGAAGACACGCTCGTGAAGCTGCGCTGTCGGCCCGTTTAAGAAAGTCTAGATGGACTGATCACCACGGAGATCGGCAGATTGGTGCCCGTCACCGACGCCGCCCGAGCCCCGCACGCTCACGGCGCCCCCTTCCGCATGCCTGGAGCCACCCATGAAGGCACTCGTCAAGCACAAAGCCGAGCCCGGCCTGTGGCTCATGGACGTCCCGGAGCCCGAGTACGGCCCCGGCGACGTGCTGATCAAGGTGCTGCGCACCGGCATCTGCGGAACCGACCTGCACATCCGCTCCTGGGACGGCTGGGCGCAGGGCGCCGTCAAGACCCCCCTCGTCCTCGGCCACGAGTTCGTCGGCGAGGTCGCGGCGGTCGGCGCGGACGTGACGGACATCGAGCTGGGCGCGCTGGTCAGCGGCGAGGGCCACCTGGTGTGCGGCAAGTGCCGCAACTGCCTCGCCGGCCGCCGCCACCTGTGCCGCAGCACGATCGGGCTCGGCGTGGGCCGCGACGGCGCCTTCGCCGAGTACGTGGTCCTGCCCGCGCAGAACGTGTGGGTGCACCGCACGGCCGTGGACCTGGACGTCGCCGCGATCTTCGACCCCTTCGGCAACGCCGTGCACACGGCGCTGTCCTTCCCGCTGGTCGGCGAGGACGTACTGATCACCGGCGCCGGCCCGATCGGCATCATGGCGGCCGCCGTCGCCAAGCACGCCGGCGCGCGCAACGTCGTCATCACCGACGTGAGCCCCGAGCGGCTGGAGATCGCCCGCAAGGCGGGCGCCACGCTCGCCGTGAACGTCGCCGAGTCCTCGATCGCAGCGGCGCAGGCGCAGCTCGGCCTGCGCGAGGGCTTCGACATCGGCCTGGAGATGTCCGGGCGCGGCGAGGCCATGCGCGACATGATCGACAACATGACGCACGGCGGCCGGATCGCCATGCTGGGCCTGCCGGCGACGGAGTTCCCCGTCGACTGGGCGAAGGTCGTCACCTCGATGATCACGATCAAGGGCATCTACGGCCGTGAGATGTTCGAGACCTGGTACGCGATGACGGTGCTCCTGGAGGGCGGGCTCGACCTCAGCCCCGTCATCACCGGCCGCTACTCCCACCGCGACTTCGAGGCCGCCTTCGACGAGGCGTCGACCGCCCGCAGCGGCAAGATCATCCTGGACTGGACGGCGTAACACCGGCCGTCCACCGTCCCACCGAACCATCTCCCTCCGGCCGGGCCCCGCAAACCCTCCCCCCTCCGCGGGGCCCGGCCCCCTCCGCCGCACAAGGAGAACGCAGCATGTTCGAGACCGTCCGCGACGACCTCCGCACCACCCTCGACGAGATCCGCTCCGCCGGTCTGCACAAGCCCGAGCGCGTCATCGGCACCCCGCAGAGCGCGGCCGTCGCCGTCACCTCGGGCGGCGCCGGCACCGGCGGTGAGGTGCTCAACTTCTGCGCCAACAACTACCTGGGACTGGCCGACCACCCCGAGGTCGTCGCGGCCGCGAAGGACGCGCTGGACCGCTGGGGCTACGGCATGGCCTCCGTCCGCTTCATCTGCGGCACCCAGGAGGTGCACAAGGAGCTGGAGGCGCGGCTCTCGGCCTTCCTCGGCCAGGAGGACACCATCCTCTACTCCTCCTGCTTCGACGCCAACGGCGGCGTCTTCGAGACCCTCCTCGGCGCCGAGGACGCGGTCATCTCCGACGCCCTCAACCACGCCTCCATCATCGACGGCATCCGCCTGTCGAAGGCCCGCCGCTTCCGCTACGCCAACCGCGACATGGCCGAGCTGGAGACGCGCCTGAAGGAGGCCACCGAGGGCGGTGCCCGCCGCAAGCTGATCGTCACCGACGGCGTCTTCTCCATGGACGGCTACGTCGCCCCCCTCCAGGAGATCTGCGACCTGGCCGAGCGCTACGACGCCATGGTCATGGTCGACGACTCCCACGCGGTCGGCTTCGTCGGCCCCGGCGGCCGCGGCACCCCGGAGCTGCACGGCGTCATGGACCGCGTCGACATCATCACCGGCACCCTCGGCAAGGCCCTCGGCGGCGCCTCCGGCGGCTACGTCGCCGCCCGCGCCGAGATCGTCGAACTGCTGCGCCAGCGCTCGCGCCCGTACCTCTTCTCCAACTCCCTCGCCCCGGTCATCGCGGCCGCCTCCCTCAAGGTCCTCGACCTGCTGGAATCGGCCGGTGACCTGCGCGAACGCCTCGCCGCCAACACCGCGCTCTTCCGCACGAAGATGACCGAGGCCGGCTTCGAGATCCTGCCCGGCGACCACGCCATCGCCCCGGTGATGATCGGCGACGCGGCGGAGGCCGGCCGGATGGCCGAGCTGCTCCTGGAGCGCGGCGTCTACGTGATCGGCTTCTCCTACCCGGTGGTGCCGATGGGCGCCGCGCGCATCCGCGTCCAGCTCTCCGCGGCCCACTCCACGGCCGACGTGGAGCGCGCGGTGGCCGCCTTCGTCGACGCCCGCGCGGCGCTTTCCGCTGCTCAGGGCTGACATCATGGAGGGGTGATCGACCCCCGCCGGCTGCGCATCCTGCGGGCCGTGGCGGACCACCGTACGGTGACCGCCGCGGCCGCAGCCCTCTACCTCACCCCCTCCGCCGTCTCCCAGCAGCTCGCGGCGCTGGAACAGGAGACGGGCCACGTGCTGCTCACCCGCAGCGGCCGCGGTGTACGGCTGACCGCGGCCGGGGAGATCCTGCTCGGCCACGCCCACGAGGTGTTCGCGCAGCTGGAGCGGGCGGAGGCCGAACTCGCGGCGTACGCGGAGGGCGCCGGCGGCGAGGTCACGGTCGCCGCCTTCGCGACGGGCATCGCCGAGGTCCTCGCACCCGCGATCGCCCGCCTCGCGCTCGACCACCCGGGGATCCGGCTGCGGGTGCGTGACGCGGAGGGCGACCAGAGCCTGCCGCTGCTCCTGGACGGCGAGGCCGACCTCGCGCTCGCGGTCGAGTACCGGGGCGCGCCGGGCGCCGACGACGGCCGGCTCTCCGTCCTCCCGCTCTACGCGGAACCCTTCGACGCGGTACTGCCCGCGGGGCACCCGCTGGCCGACCTGCCCGCGGTGTCGCTGGCGGACCTGTCCGACTCGGACTGGGTGGGCCAGTACCCCGGCAACCCGTGCCACGACGTGACCCTGCTCGCGTGCGAACTGGCCGGGTTCCAGCCGCGGTTCGCGCACTCCTCCGACGACTTCCGCGCCGTGACGGCGCTGGTCGGGGCCGGGGCCGGGGTGGCCCTCGTACCGCGCTCCGCGCTGCGCGGCATGGACCTCAAGGAAGTGCAGGTCCGGCCGGTCGCCGGGCCGGCCGCCACCCGCCGGGTGTTCGCGGCGACCCGCCGCGGCGCCGAGACCCACCCGCTGATCGCCCCCGTACTGGCGGCACTGGTCCGGGAGTCGGAGCGCCTGCCGGCCCACTGAGGGGGCGGTCCCGGCCGCCCGCTCACACCGTGACCACGTCGACCCCCGCCGCGGTGAAGGCGCGGGCCACCGCCGGGGCGAGGCCGGTGTCCGTCACCAGGACGTGCACGGACGACGTCGCACAGATGCGGGCGAAGGCGCGCACGCCCAGCTTGCTGGAGTCCGCCGCCACGACCACCCGGCGGGCGCGTTCGCACAGGAGGCGGTTGACCGAGGCCTCGTCCTCGTGCCGGGTCGCCGCCCCGTCCTGCGGGTCGAAGCCGTCCACGCCGAGCACCGCCGTGTCCACCGCGAGCTGCCCGAGGACCTGTTCGGCGAGCGGCCCCGTCAGCTCGTACGACTGGGGCCGTGCGACGCCGCCCGTCAGCACGATCTTGAACTGCGGCCGGATCACCAGTTCACCCGCGATGTTGAGGGCGTTGGTGACCACGGTGAGCGCCGGCGAGCCCTGGGCCAGGTCCGGACGGCCGGCCAGGGCCCGCGCCACCTCCGTGGTCGTGGTGCCGCCCGTCAGGCCGATCACCTCGCCGGGGGTGATCAGCGCCGCGACGGCCTCGCTGATCCGGCTCTTCTCGGCCGCACGCCGTGACGTCCGGTAGCGCAGGGGGAGTTCGTAACTGACGCCGTGCACCACCGCCCCGCCGCGGGTGCGGACCAGCAGCTGCTGCTCGGCGAGCTGGTCGAGGTCGCGGCGGATGGTCGCGGCGGACACCCCGAGGGCCTCGGCCGCCGGCTCCACCTCCAGCTCGCCCCGCTCCACCAGCAGGTCCAGCAGTGTCTGCCAGCGCTCCTTGCGGGTCATCGGCCGTCCCCTCCCGTGCTCGTCCCGTGCTCGCCCCGTGGCCATCGTCGGGCCACCCGGCGACACTAACTCAGCAGATCACCCCGTGGTTGCTTGAAGTTGCGCGAAAGTGCCCGATACCTTGCAGGAAAACGCATGGCGCACCACGCAAAACGCATTCAGACCCGTCTGTCGCACGAGGGAGCCTGTATGAGTCACGTCGCGTACGAGTTGGGCACGCAGCCCGCATGCTGGGAGCGGAGCGCCGAACTGGCCCCGGCCCGGCGGGCGGTGTTGCCGCAGCCGGGGGAGCGTACCGCGATCGTCGGGTGCGGGACCTCGTACTACATGGCCCAGGCGGCCGCCGTGTTGCGCGAGGAGGCCGGGCAGGGGGAGACCGACGCCTTCCCCGCCTCGGAGTTCCCCCGCCACCGCCGCTACGACCGGGTCGTCGCCCTGACCCGCTCCGGCACCACCACCGAGGTCCTGGACCTGCTGGCCGCGCTGCGGGACGCGGGCGTGCCCACGACCGCCGTCATCGGCGATCCGGCGACCCCGGTGACGGCGCTCGCGGACGAGATCGTCGTCCTCGACTTCGCGGACGAACAGTCCGTCGTGCAGACCCGCTTCGCGACCACCGCCCTGACCCTGCTGCGCGCCCACGTCGGGCTGCACAGCCCCGCTGTCGTCGCCGACGCCCGCACCGCCCTCGACGAGCCGCTCCCCGCGGAGCTCGCGAGCCGGGGCCAGTTCACCTTCCTCGGCCGCGGCTGGAGCGTCGGGCTCGCCCACGAGGCGGCCCTGAAGATGCGGGAGGCCTCGCTGTCCTGGGCCGAGTCCTATCCGGCCATGGAGTACCGGCACGGGCCGGTCAGCGTCTCCGGGCCCGGCACCGTCACCTGGTCGCTCGACGAAGCCCCCGAAGGACTCGCCGAACAGGTCCGCCGGACGGGCGGCCAATGGGTCGCCGGGCGCCTCGACCCGCTCGCCGAACTGGTCCGTGTGCACCGCCTCGCCCTCGCCGTCGCGGCCGACCGGGGGCTGGACCCCGACGCCCCCCGCAACCTGACCCGCTCGGTGATCCTCTCCACCGGCGAGGAGGCGGTCCGATGACCCTCGTCTGCGCGGGCGCGCTCGTCCGGGAGGCCTCCGGCAGCGGCCGCGCCGTCGCCGCCTTCAACATCATCACGCTGGAGCACGCCGAAGCCGTCGTCGCCGGCGCCGAGGCGGCCGGTCTGCCGGTCATCCTCCAACTGAGCGAGAACGCGGTGAAGTTCCGCGACGGACGGCTGCTGCCGATCTCCCGGGCCGCCGCCGCCTGCGCGGAGGCGGCAGCGGTCCCCGTCGGCCTGCACCTCGACCACGTCAAGAGCCCCGAGCTGCTGCGGCAGGCGTGCGACGCGGGATACAGCTCGGTGATGTACGACGCGGCGCAGCTCCCCTACGCCGAGAACCTGGAGGCCACCCGCTCGGCCGCCGACTGGGCGCACGCCAACGGGCTGTGGATCGAGGCCGAACTCGGTGAGGTCGGCGGCAAGAACGGCGCCGCCCCGCCGGACCCGCACGCGCCCGGCGCCCGTACGGACCCCGACGAGGCGCGGCGGTTCGTCGCCGACTCCGGGGTCGACGCACTGGCCGTCGCCATCGGCAGCAGCCACGCGATGACCAGCCGGACCGCCGCCCTCGACCACGCGCTGCTGGCGAGGCTCGCCAAGACGGTGGACGTACCGCTCGTCCTGCACGGCTCGTCCGGGCTGCCGGACTCCGAGCTCGCGGCGGCCGTCGCGGGAGGCATCCGCAAGGTCAACATCGGCACCGCGCTGAACCTGGCCATGACGGAGGCCATCCGCACCCACCTCACCCCGGCGGACCCCCGGCCGTACCTGAGGGCGGCCCGCACGGCGATGACGGCGACGGCCACGGCTATGATCGGCGCCCTGAACTGAAGGGCACCGGGGGGCGGACGTGGACACACAGCGGGGACGCACCGACCGCAGGCGCTTCCTGCTGCTCGCCGGGATCCCGCTGCTGACCGTCGGCGCGGGTACGGCCTACGCCGTGTGGCCCGGGCCGGCCGAGCCAGGGCCGCAGGTGCGCACCGATCTGGAGCCCCTGAACGCGCGCTTCGGCCCGTACGTGGGGCCCCTGGCCGAAGCGCACTGGCTCGGCTACGACATCGACGAACCCCCCGGCGGCAGCCGCACCGTCCCGGGCCCCGACTCCAGGATCCGGCTGGTCGGCATCGCACGCCTCGCGGCCGGCGGGGCGGCGGCGATCACGGGCAGGGCGGAGTACGCCTTCGCGCCCGGGGGCGCCGCGCCGTCCGCCCTGCCCGCCGAGCTGGAGCCGTACGCGCCGGGCGGCGCGGCCTGGCAGCACAGCCCGCAGTTCGACGCGTACGCCAACCGCGAGGGGGCGGAGGGGCACCCGTCGGGGGAGTACCACTTCGACGCGGCCCGGGACCTCGTCCGCTTCGACCTCCTGTACCTCTACACCTGAATCAGATGCCCACGGCCCCGTCGATCCGCTCGCGGAGCAGGTCGGCGTGCCCGTTGTGCCGGGCGTACTCCTCGACCATGTGGATCAGCACCCAGCGCAGGGACACCCTGCCGCGCCACACGTCGTCGCCCTCGACGTCCAGGTCGGGCGCCTCGGCGACGAAGCGTTCGGCGAAGGCCACTTCGGCGCGCCAGGCCTCCCACGCCGCCTCGACGGCGCCGGGGTCGTCGGGCAGGGCGCCGTCGAAGTCACCGTCCGGATCCTCCTCGGAGGAGAAGCGGGGCGGGGCGTCCTGACCGGCCAGGACCTTCCGGAACCAGCGGCGCTCCACGTCGGCCATGTGCCGCACCAGCCCGAGCAGCGAGAGCGTCGACGGTTCCACCGACCGCCGCGCCAACTCGGTTCCCAGCCCGGCGCACTTCAGCTCCAGCGTCGCCCGGTGGTCGGCCAGGAAGGCGGCCAGCATGGGCCGTTCCCCGCCGGTGGCGGGGCCGCCGAAGCGGGCCTCACGCGCGGGGTCGACGAAGAATTCCGCTCTGCTCAGTGGGCTCGTCATGGGTCGAAGTATGGCCGCCGGAGCCGAACGGCCGCCGCGCGGGTCCTTCCGAATTCTTGCAACAGGTTCTAATCTGACCGCCGCCATCGCAGCGAACCCGTTGTGGCCGCGAGATTCCCGGAGGGGCCGTGCACCTCGAATACACGCCTGAGCAGCAGCAGTTGCGCGCCGAGCTGCGCGCC
Source organism: Streptomyces virginiae (assembly GCF_000720455.1). Classification (GTDB taxonomy): domain Bacteria; phylum Actinomycetota; class Actinomycetes; order Streptomycetales; family Streptomycetaceae; genus Streptomyces; species Streptomyces virginiae. Next base: position 213,818 of record NZ_JOAK01000003.1, read on the forward strand.
TACTTCGCCGAGCTGGTCCCTGAGGACGTCTACGCCCGCTACGAGGACCCGGCCGCGCAGAAGCGGTTCTACCGCGAGACCATCCGCAGGCTCGGCTCCGACGGCTGGCTCGGCGTCGGATGGCCCGAGGAGTACGGCGGCCGCGGGATGACCCCGATGGACCAGTTCATCTTCTTCGACGAGGCGGCGCAGGCGGTCGTACCGCTTCCCCTGATGGCGCTCAACACCGTCGGGCCGACCATCATGCAGTTCGGCACCGACGAGCAGAAGGCCTACTTCCTGCCCAGGATCCTCTCCGGGGAGATCGACTTCGCCATCGGCTACAGCGAGCCCGACGCCGGCACCGACCTCGCCGCGCTCAAGTGCAAGGCGGTCCGCGAGGGCGACGAGGAGACCGGCACCTACGTCGTCAACGGACAGAAGATCTGGACCACCAACGGCGACACCGCCGACTGGGTCTGGCTCGCGGTGCGCACCGACCCGGACGCCCCCGCGCACAAGGGCATCACCATGCTCCTCGTCCCGACCTCGGACCCCGGCTACTCCTGCACCCTCATCAACACCCTGGCCTCCCACGACACGACGGCCAGCTACTACGAGGACATCCGCGTCCCCGCCGCCCGCCGCGTAGGCCGGGAGAACAAGGGCTGGCGCCTGATCACCAACCAGCTCAACCACGAGCGCGTCACCCTGGCCGCGCACGGCACGATGGCCATCCGGGCCCTCCACGACGTCCAGCGCTGGGCCGCGTCGACGAAGCTCGCCGACGGCCGCCGCGTCATCGACCTGTCCTGGGTCCGCGGCAGGCTGGCCCGCACCCACGCCCGCCTCGACGCGATGAAGCTGCTCAACTGGCAGATGGTGAACGCGGTCGAGGCCGGCACCCTCACCCCGCAGGACGCCTCCGCGGTCAAGGTGTACGGCTCCGAGGCCCGCCGCGACGCCTACGCCTGGCTGATGGAGATCGTCGGCGCCGCCGGCCCCCTCAAGGACGGCTCCGCCGGCGCGGTCCTGCACGGCGAGCTCGAACGCGGCTACCGCAGCGCGGTCATCTTCACCTTCGGCGGCGGCAACAACGAGATCCAGCGCGAGATCATCTCCTGGATAGGCCTGGGCATGCCCCGCGTCCGCCGCTGACAGGATGTGACCAGCCTTTTGGGTGGGCACTTAAGCAGGCCGGTTGGCACCGCTCACCGTGCTCGTCGAGAGTGCGGCGGTGCCGAGGGACGCAGACCCGTGACGGCACCTCGGCTGCCCGCCGAGTTCCTGATCGAGCTGCCGGAACCGATCGCCGCATTCTTCGGCGCGGCGACCCGGCGGTCGGCAACGGAGGTCCGCGCCATGACACTGGGTCTCGGCCACCGCGGCGCCGATGATGAAGCGAATGCTCAGGGCGGCGTCCTACCTCTCGGAGACTTGGTCAGAGGGCTGGATCGTGGCCCGTGGCGCGCTGCCAGTCGCGATAGGCGGCAACGGCTGTGGGGAGCGTGGGGAAGATGCGCTCCTGGCCGACTGCGGCTGTCAGGCCGTAGGCGTCGAGGGGGCGGCGCAGGTCCTGCTTGACGCGGGCGAGGGCGAAGACGATGTCCCGTTGGGTGAGTTCGGAGCGCAGGGCCTCGACGGCGTCGAGGGCGGTGATGTCGACCTCGACGTTGGCCTCGGTGTTCAGGACGAACCAGTGGACAGGTTCGTCCTGGACCGCCACCGAGGCCAGCGCCCGGCGGCGGAAGTCCTCGGCGTTGGCGAAGAACAGCGGTGAGTCGTACCGGTAGATGAGGAGACCGGGAATGGTGCGCGCGGTCGGGTAGTCGTCGATGTCGTGCATGCCGGCCAGACCGGGCACCATGCCCTCGACCGCGTCGTGGGGGCGGGCGACCCTGGTGAGCAGTTCGGCGACGGACAGCGCCACGGCGAGCAGTACGCCGTACAGGATGCCGAGGGTGAGGACGCCGAGTCCGCAGCCGAGGGCCAGCAGGAACTCGCGGCGGCGGAAGGATGCCAGCCTGCGGAATTCGCCCACTTCGATCAGGCGTACGGCGGCGTAGACGACGATGGCGCCGAGGGCGGCGGTCGGGGTGTGGGCCAGCAGCGGTCCCAGGAAGAGCAGGACGGCGGCCACGCAGACGGCGCCGACGAGGGAGTACGCCTGGGTGCGGGCGCCCGCGGAGTCGGCGAGGGCGGTGCGGCTGGCGCTGCTGCTGACGGGAAAGCCGTGCAGGACGCCGGCGCCGATGTTGCACACACCGAGCGCCAGAAGCTCGCGGTTGGCCGCCAAGGGATGCGGATCGTCGTGGCGGGCGAAGGCGCGCGCGGTCAGGACGACGTCCGAATACCCGACGAGGAGCACTCCGACGGCGGGCAGGACCAGGTCGGCGTAGTCCGACGGATCGGGCAGGGCAAAGCCCGGAAGGCCCGTCGGGACGACTCCGATGACGTTGATGCCGTGGTTCGCGTCGAGGGCGAAGCCCGCCACCGCGGCGGTGGCGAGCGCCAGCACGACCAGGGGCCCGGGCAGCGAACGCCACAGCAGGGGCAGGGCGAACAGAAGGGCGAGGCACCCGGCGGCGAGCACGGCCGTGGGCCGGTGCACGTCACCGAGGTGACGGAGGAAGGACAACAGCTGAGGGAAGAAGCCCGATCCGCTGCCGCTGGTCCCGGTGAGGCGGGGAAGCTGGTCCACGATCATGATCAGGGCGACCCCGGCCAGGTACCCGACGAGGACCGGCCGGGAGAGGAGATCCGCGAGGAAGCCCAGTTTGACGGCCCACGCGGCGAGGCAGAGCAGGCCGACCACGACGGCCAGGGCCGCCGAGAGCAGCGCGTACCGGGCGGGATCGCCGGTCGCCAGCGGGCCCACGGCCACGGCGGTCATGAGGGCGGTGGTCGATTCCGGTCCCACGGACAGCAGTCGGGACGACCCGCTGAGGGCGTAGAGGACCATGGCCGGGAGGGCGGCCCAGAGACCGACGACCGGCGGCAGTCCGGCAACGCCGGCGTACGCCATGACCTGCGGTACCAGATAGGCGGCGACCGTGATGCCGGCCAGCGCGTCACCCCGGAGCCAGGAGCCGCGGTATCCGCGGAAAGCAGGCGGGACCGCCGTGGTCCGACCGCGCTTCGGCATGGCACCTCCGGAACTCCTGCGGGCGTGTGCCGCACCATCGTGACGTGCGAAGGGCCCCGTGGAGGTGAAGCGCGCGAACAGGCGGCGCTACGGGCCGCCCTCGCGCAAACGGAAGCCGGTGACCAGGTCGGGCCGGATCCGGATCGCCCCCGATGCGCTGCCTGCGGCCCAGGGCTCCAGGAGGCGCACGTACCGCTCGATCTCTTCCGGGTCGGTGACAGCGGTGGCGTAGCCGGTGGCGACCACGCTCCAGCCCAGGTGTTCACCCGGATCGATGTCGTCGGCCTCGTAGGCGACGACCACGCCCGCACCCTGCTGGGTCGCGAGCAGCGCCGCCAGCGTCGATCCGTCCTGGACGCGGACGATGATGTCGCCGGCATCGAGAACGTGGTTGACCGGGCGTACGGCGGGCAGCGCGTGACGTGTGAAGACGATCCGGCCCAGTTCGGCGGTGCCCAGCAGGTGCAGCGCCTCGTCGGCGCTGAGCTCTTCCATCTGCCGTCCCGGCGCACCGACGGGAGACGAACCGGTGGTCGCACCGGCCGGGTGGCTTTTCATCGTGGACGTCCTTCGTCGAGCGAACAGGCCGCGATCCGGATGGACGGCATGGTGAGGGAGGCGGACACCCCTGGTCTCCATGCCGTGCCTTCCCGTGTGTCGCGCGCCTGCCGGTCGGACAGGGGCGAAGCCCGTGAACGGGCCGTCTGCTGCCAGGATCTCCGCGTGCGCCGATCTCGGGCAGGGGCCGATCGGCCCCTGGACGGGACCACAGGGCCCATGCTCGGAACCGGCGGAACCACCAAGACTGAAGACGGACTCGAACAGGAGGCCGTCCATGAGCACCCCATCACCCACCCGTATCTCCGAGGCGCTGCCCGCCGACTGCCGCTCCCGTCTGATGGAACTGGCCCGAGAGGTCAACTTCGAGGAAGGGACGCGTCTCTTCCGCGAGGGCGGCCACGCCGACCGGTTCTGGATCGTCCGGTCCGGCACCGTCACCCTGGACGTCCACGTGCCCGGGCGGCGCGCCGCGGTCATCGAGAGCCTCGGCGCCGGGCAGCTGGTCGGCTGCTCGTGGCTCTTCAAGCCCTACTCCTGGCGCCTGGGCGCCGAGGCGATGACGCCCGTCCGCGCGTACGAGTTCGACGCGGAGCGCGTACGGGCACTGATGGACGCCGACGCCGCCTTCGGCTCCGCCCTGGGCCACTGGGTCGGGCAGGTCCTCGCCAACCGGCTGCAAGCCGCCCGCGTGCGTCTTCTCGACCTGTACGCGCCCTACGGCAGCGGCAGTTTCCTCTGATCCTCCCCACCGCGAAGGAGCGGTCATGCCCGCACCCCGCTACACCGTCAGTGATGTCATGACGCACACCGCCGTCGCCATCGGCCGGGAGGCGTCCTACAAGGAGATCGTCGAGCTGATGCACGAGTGGAAGGTCAGCGCGGTCCCCGTCCTGGAAGGCGAAGGCCGGGTCGTCGGAGTCGTTTCGGAGGCGGACCTGCTGCCGAAGGAGGAGTTCCGACGCACGGACCCCACCCTGCCCGATCAGCTGGAGGAAGCGTCGAAGGCCGGCGGGGTGCTGGCCGAGGAGCTCATGTCGAGCCCGGCGATCACCGTGCACCCCGACGCGCCCGTCGCCGAAGCCGCCCGGATCATGGCCCGCAAGCACGTCAAGCGCCTGCCCGTGGTGAACGCGCTCGGCATGCTGGAAGGCGTGGTCAGCCGCAGTGACCTCCTCAAGGTGTTCCTGCGACCCGACGAGGAGCTCGAGGAGGAGATCCGCCAGAGCGTCCTCACCGAGCTGACACCGGGCTTGAGCGTGGACTTCGCCGTACAGGACGGGGTTGTCACTCTGCGCGGGCCGCTGCGGGACCGGGCCCTGGTTCCCCTTCTCGCGCGGGCGATCCGCGCGGTCGAGGGCGTCGTGGACGTCCGGATGGAGCTGGACGGCGCCGTCGCCGCCTGATGCCTTCCTGCGGTCGCGGGGTGCGTTGCACGCCTTCTTGAGACAATTCGGATGGAAATGCGTCACAGGGAACGAACCAGGGGCGATCATGTCCGATGCTTCGAACGCCTCCGCCGGGGCGCCGATCAAGGTGTTCCTCCTCGACGACCATGAGGTGGTCCGGCGCGGGCTGCGCGACCTCCTGGACGCCGAGCCGGACATCACCGTCGTCGGCGAGGCGGGCACGGCCGAGCAGGCACTGGCCCGCGGGCCGGCGCTGCGCCCGGACGTGGCCGTGCTCGACGTGAGGCTCCCCGACGGCGACGGCATCACCGTCTGCCGGGAGCTGCGCTCCCGCATGCCCGGCCTCGCCTGCCTGATGCTGACGTCCTTCGACGACGAGGACGCCCTGCTGGACGCGATCATGGCGGGTGCCGCCGGATACGTGCTGAAGCAGATCAAGGGCTCCGACCTGGTCTCCGCCGTACGAACGGTGGCGACCGGGCAGTCCATGCTGGACCCGGCCACGACCGCCCGTCTGATGCACTCCCTGCGGGACCCCGAGGCGGCGAAGGAGCCGGAGGACGCCCGGCTGGCGGCTCTGTCCGAACGCGAGCGGGCCGTTCTGGAACTCATCGGAGACGGCCTCACCAACCGGCAGATCGCCAAGCAGCTCTACCTGTCCGAGAAGACTGTCAAGAACCACATCTCGCGGCTGTTGGGGAAGCTCGGCGTGGAGCGGCGGGTCCAGGCGGCCGTGATCGCCGCCCAGGTGCACGAGCACGACACCGGGACGGCGAAGCACTAGCGACGACGGTGACGATCACCGCGAGGGGGGAGCCAGGGGTACCTGCCACTCCAGGTACGTGCCTCCCTTGCCGTCACCCCGCGCTGAGGCCTCCATCCGGCCGCCCAGCCTTTCGGCACGCTCTGCCAGATTGCGAAGTCCGCTGCGCCGGCCGTTCTCGGGCAGGCCGATGCCGTTGTCGGTCACGGTGATGGTCAGGTTTCCGGCGGCTGCGGCGATCGAGACTTCCGCCCGTGTGGCCTCGGCATGGCGGGCGACGTTGGTGAGTGCTTCCCCCACCACGGCGAGGGCCTCGTCCGCGACGGCCGACGGTACGTCGGTGTCGATCAGTCCCTCCATCCGCAGGGCCGGGGCGAAGCCGAGGGCTGCCGCGGCCTCGTCCATCGCCTGGACCAGGCGGGAGCGCACCTTGGATGCCTGACCGGGGGTCTCGTGCTCGCGGAGTCCGAAGATGGTGGAGCGGATGATCTTGATGGTGGCGTCCAGGTCGTCCACCGCGCGGGTGAGCCGTTCGGACGCCTCGGGGTGGTCGACGAAGCGCTGGGCGCTCTGGAGGGTCATGCCGGTGGCGAAGAGCCGCTGGATGGCGAGGTCGTGCAGGTCGCGGGCGATGCGGTCGTGGTCCTCCAGCAGGCTCATCTGCTCGGCGTCGCGGCGCCGGCCGGCAAGCTCGAGCGCGAGGGCGGCCTGGCCCGCGAACCCCGGCAGCGCGGCGATCTCGGCGGTGGCGAACCCGGGGCGGCCGTGCCGCCGGGCGAGCATCAGGACGCCGCTGAGCCTTTCCTTGGTGCCGACGGTGACGGCCACGGCCGGGCCGAAGCCGGTCCACCTCTCGGGTTGGACGGTGACGCGCTCGTCGGTCGCCACGTCGGGGACCGTGATGAGGCCGTCGCGGGCCAGAGCGGCCTCGGCGAGAGTTCCCTGGGTGCTGGGCAGGACGATTCCGCGGTGAGCCTCTGCTCCCTCTCCGAGGGCGAGGGAGCCCCGCAGCTCACCGGCGGAGCCCAGCAGGTAGAAGACGCCCATGTCGGCGGCGGTGATGTCCTTGGCCCGCTCCAGCATGCCTTCGAGCACGTCGTCCTCGGGTGCTCCGGAGAGCAGGGCGCTGGTGATGTCCGCGCTGGCCTCCAGCCAGCGCTCACGCAACCGGAGACCTTCGAAGAGCCTGGCGTTCTCGATGGCGATGCCGGCCGCCACCGCGAGGGTCGACAGGACCGCCTCGTCCTCGGCGTCGAACTCGACTCCACCGCGCTTCTCGGTCAGATAGAGGTTGCCGAAGACCTCCTCGCGGATCCGGATGGGGACTCCGAGGAAGGAGTGCATCGGCGGGTGGTGGGCCGGGAACCCGTACGAGGCAGGGTGCTCGGACAGTTCCGACAGCCGCAGGGGCTCGGGGTGGCGGATCAGCTCGCCGAGGATGCCGTGGCCGGAGGGCAGGTCCCCGATCCGCCCGCGCAGTTCGTCACTGATGCCGACGGGCAGGAACTCGGCCAGCTTCTTGTCGGTCCCGATGACTCCGAGGGCCCCGTACTCGGCGTCCACGAGCACCACGGCGGCCTCGACGATGCCGTGTAGGACCTGCGGCAGGTCGAGTTCCCGGCCCACCGACATTACGGCTTCGAGCAGCCCGTTCAGCCGGTCCCGGGTGCCCCTGACCTCGTTGATCCGTACCTGCAGCTCATCCAGGAGTTCGTCGAGCCGCAGCCGGGGAACACCACTGCTGGTGGGGTGCTCGCCTGCGCTCGGGCCGACGGGCTGATCGGCTGCGCTCATCCCCACCTCCGGCCGGAATCGATGGCGAGAGCGCCATCGATTCCACGGTATCTCCGGCCGGGTGGCCCGGCCCTCCCGCTCAGCGGGCCCTTGCTCCGTACGGCCTCTCCTCGTGTCGCGGCGTGCCGGTTTCATCGTGGAGGTGCCGGACGTGGGCGTCCGGGCCGGGGAAGAACACGGTGGTACGGCCGGTGTCGGACCAGCGCACGTCGTAGGGAGGGGTGCCGTCCTGATGGTGCAGGGCGATGACTTCTCCGTCTCGGCCCGGCTTTCCGACGGTGGGGCCGCCCACGACGATCTGGTCACCCACCTCGGCGTGGATTCCGTGCCCGTAGACCGGTGAGTACGCGTTCATGGTCATGCCTTTCTGTGGAATGCGCCCCGCAGGAGTCGGGCGGCGACGAATGCCGCGAGGGCTGCCGCGGTGGCGAGGCCTGTGCCGGCCCAGCCGACCGGCTGGGTGCTCAGCAGCGACTGCAGCGCGGGAACGTGCAGGGCGGCCATGGCGAGGAGGGCGGAGGCCGCCACAGAGGCGGGGAGGAAGAGGTTCCGGGTGGTGAGCAACCGGGCCCGCAGCCCCAGGGCCACGCCCAGCTGCGCCCCGAGCAGGGACAGGAAGAGCACGCTCTGCCAGGGCAGGCCCATGGCACGCGCGCTCATGCCGGCGATCAGGCTGAATGCTGTCACGGCTGCAGCGAGGACGAGGAGGCGTTGCCACACGCCTGCGGCCAGGATGTGCTGTCCCGGCGGCCGGGGCGGGCGCCTCATGGCCTGCGGCGCGGCCGGTTCGGCGCCCATCGCCACACCGGTGAGGCCGTGGGTGAGGAGGTTGATCCACAGGATCTGCCCCGCCCGCAGTGGCAGGGCCAGGCCGAGCAGGGGACCTGCCAGCATCACGAGGATCTCGGCGGCCCCACCGGCCATGGCGTAGACGAGGAAGCGCCGGATGTTGTCGTAGACGCGGCGGCCTTCCTCGACGGCAGTGACCACGGTGGAGAGCTCGTCGTCCGTGAGGACGAGGTCGGCGGCCTGGCGGGCCACCTCGGTGCCGCGGGCGCCCATGGCGACGCCGATGTCGGCCTGGCGCAGGGCTGGCCCGTCGTTGACGCCGTCCCCGGTCATGGCGGTCACTGCGCCGCGGGCCCGCCAGGCGTGGACGATGTCCAGCTTCTGCTGTGGATCGGTCCGGGCGAAGACGCGGACCGCGGTCAGATCGGTGTCCGGTGCCGCGGCCAGCTCAGGTCCGGTGACGACCACGTCGGCCGGGCCTTCCTCGACGAGGCCGGTGCGCACGGCGATGGCGTGGGCCGTCGCCGGGTGGTCTCCGGTGATCAGGACGGGGGTGATGCCGGCGGCGCGACAGGCCGCCAAGGTGGCGGCGGCGGTCGCTTTCGGTGGATCGCTGATGGCGACCAGGCCGAGAAGGCGTAGGCCGTGTTCCGCCTCGGCAGCAGGTGGGTGCCACTGGAGTCGTTCGGCGCCCGCTACCGCCAGGACCCTGAATCCGTGGGCAGCCAGCCGTGCTGCCTGCCGATGCGCTTGGTCCAGGACCTCGGGCGGGTCGGCCAGGACCGTCGCGGCCAGGACGGTCTCCGGCGCCCCCTTGAGGCAGACCAGTACGTTGCCGTTGGGCAGGTGGTGGAGGGTGGTCATCCGTTTGCGCAGGCTGTCGAACGGTGCTTCTCCGATCCGGGGACGGGCCTGTTGCAGCTCGGTCGGGTCGGGGCAGCCTGCTTTGGCAGCGGCTGCCAGCAGCGCGGCCTCCATGGGATCGCCCACAGCCGTCCAGACGTCGGAACGGCTCCGGGGCGGCTTGAGGCTCGCGTCGTTGCACAGGGCCGCCGTGGTGAGCAGCTCCTGCAGGGGGCGCAGCTGCTCGGGGGTGAGGGCGTGTCCGGCACGGGTCAGCTCTCCGTGAGGTTCGTATCCGCTGCCGGAGAGGTCCGCTGCTCCGGCCGGAGTCCACACGTGCTGGACGACCATGCGGCCCTCCGTGAGGGTGCCGGTCTTGTCCGTGGCCAACACACTCACCGAGCCGAGCGTCTCGACCGCCGGGAGGCGTCGGATCAGGGCATTGCGGGCCGCCATGCGGCGGGCCCCGAGGGCGAGGGCAAGGGTGACGACGGCGGGCAGGGACTCGGGCACCGCGGCGACGGCCAGGCTGATGGCGGTGACCGCCATCGTGCTCACTTCGAGGCCGCGTACGAGCCCCAGGGCGAAGAACAGCACGCACAGGGCGAGAGTGACGGCGGCCAGAACGCGGCCGAGGGACGCGAGGCGGCGCTGGAGCGGGGTCGGTTCGTGTTCTCCGTCGAGGAGCGCTGCGATGCGTCCGAGGGCACTGGCGGATCCTGTGGCCGTGGCGGTCGCGACACCCCGGCCGCGCACCACGACGGTGCCGGCGCTGACCGTGTCACCCGCGGTCTTGGCGACGGGTTCCGATTCCCCGGTGAGCATGGACTCGTCCATCAGGAGAGCGGACGCCTCGGTGAGATCGGCATCCGCGGCGACGATGTCTCCCTCGCCCAGCAGCAGGCTGTCACCCGGCACCACGAGCGCTGCCGCCACTTCGTGCGCTTCACCGCCCCGCCGTACTCGGGCATGCGGGGCTGAGAGAGCGGAGAGCGCGGCGACCGCGCGGTCCGCCCGAACTTCCTGGGTCACTCCCACGGTCGTGTTGAAGACGACCACCAGGCCGATGACGACGGCGTCCGGGTGGTCGCCGATCGCGACGGTCAGGAGTGCGGCGCCGAGCAGCACCATGATCAGTGGATCGCGCAGCTGTGCCAGCACACGACGGTGGAGCGGTGTGGGCCGTGGCGGTTCCACCTCGTTGCGGCCGTACCTGGCCAGCAGGCGTTCGGCCTCGGCCTGTGTCAGCCCCGTCGGGGTCGGGGAGCCGACAGGCGGCGTGTCGATCGCGCGGCCGCTCATGGCGCACTCATCCGGTCGGGACGGTGATCACGGGGCAGTGTGCGCGGTGCAGAAGACCGTGGACGACGGATCCGATCCGCATGCCGGTGTATCCGCCGGTGCCGCGGCGGCCCACGACGACGGACAGGGCGTGCTCGGCGGCCCTGGCCAGCTCCTCGACGGGGTGGCCGGTGAGGACCTCGTGCGTCACGTGCACGTCCGGGTACTTCTCGGACAGGCCGGCTGTGGCCTCGGAGAGCAGAGTGCGCTGGGCTCGCAGCGCCACCTCCTCGTCGCCGAGCATGATGAGCGGCGGCTGCCACACACAGACGACCCGCAGTGCCGCACCCCGAAGGTCGGCCTCGTCGAAGGCGAGGGCCAGCGCGGCCGTGGCGGACGCGCCGCCGTCGATGCCCGCCACGACGTAGGGCGGCTGCTGGCTGATGTGCTCGGCGTCGCCCACGACGACGACGGGGCAACGGGCCTGGGCGGTGACGGGGACCACGAGCGAGCCGGCACTGAAGAACTCCGCGGTGCGGCCCAGGCGCCGGGAGCCGAGGACGATCATGCGGGCCTCTCGCGCAGCGCCGCCCAGCACGGGGGCGGGGAAGCCCCCCAGCAGATCACCGGTGACGCTCACTTCGGGTTGGCGGTCGCGCACCCAGTTGCAGGCTTGTCCGAGCCTGTCGGCTCCGGCTTGCCGCAGGGCCGTCTGGCCGGGGGTGTCGTCGACGTGATGGGTGTCGTGCTGGGGCGGTACCGCGAGCACCAGGCGCAGCGGGAGCCTTCGCCGTTGTGCCTCGTCGGCGGCCCAGGCCAGGGCGAGGTGCCAGTCCCGCTCCGGGTCGACACCCACGACGATGTCATGGCTCCCTGTCCGGTGGCTGGTCATGACCGGCTCCCGAAGTCGCTGCCGGTCCGGGGAATGAGGAGGACCGGGCAGTGGGCGTGGTGCAGCAGAGTGTGCGTGGCTCTGCCCAGGCTGGGAGCGAGTCCGAGGGGCCCGGGAACCCGACGGCCGCCCATGACCAGCAGGTCGGCATGGCGGGACGCCTCGACCAGGACACCGGCCACGGAGGTGCTCTTCTCCGCATCCGCCTCTACGTCCAGGTCGGGGAACTCCTCGCGGATCGCGCCCGTGACGGCCCGCAGGGTCTCTGCGTGCCCGCCTGCGATCGCGTCGACCCCGTCGAGCATCGTGACCACCTCGCCGACGGACTCCAGCACGTTCCACACATGGAGCAGCCGCAGGGAAGCCTTGTGCAGCTCGGCTTCCCGGGCGGCGTATTTGGCGTACAGGAGGTCGTGCTCGTCACGGACGGCAGCGAGGACGGTACCGGTCTCCTCGGCCCCGTCGATGCCGCGGACGACGATGACGGGGGTCATGGCGGCGGCCGCGACGTCCATGCCGACCGAGCCGAGCAGGAGGGAGTTGAACCCGCCCAGGCCGCGGTTGCCGACCACGATCGTGCCGTGGAGCGCGCCGGCCCGGTGCAGGCTGTCGACTGCGCCCGCACGGCTGAATTCGGTGGTCACGTTCAGCCCGGGGTACTCGGCCGACACGGCCTTCGCCGTGTCGTCCAGGAGCTCCCGCCCGTTGACGCGGACCCGTTCGATGATCTCCGCCGACAGGTACAGGGCCCGACCGTCGGTGTCGGCGCCATAGACGATGTGCAGGGGACGGTCCCGGCGTACGGCCTCCCGGGCCGCCCACAGCGCGGCGCTGCGCGCCGACTGCGAGCCGTCCACGCCGACGACGACCGAGCTGGTGTCAGGCGTACGGAATGTGCTTTCCACGATTCCTCCCAACCGAGAAGCCGATGAGGGACACCCTTCACGCTGGCACCGTCGACGCTTCGGGAAGAGGGCCGCCCGGGACCGCGGACGGGACCAAAGGTCCCCCGTCGTCCCGGGCTCGGCACCTGGGGTCCTTACGGGCCCCGGGACGGGACCGTTCGGCCCTCGCTCACCGGCAGGTGCCGACACAGGGTGGGTTCACACCCGACAACGGACATCGGCCTCGCGTGACACGGCGGAGCAGGAGGACCTCATGAAGCACATCAAGGTGGCCGATCTCATGACCGACGAGGTCGTCTCCGTAGCCCCGGGCACCGCCTTCAAGGACATGGTGAAGCTCCTCGCCCAGTACGACATCTCCGGAGTCCCCGTCCTGGACGACGAGGACCGCGTGGTGGGCGTCGTGTCGCAGACGGACCTGCTGGCCCACGCGGGCCCTGGCCCCGATACCTCCTGGCAGAACGGCACGGCGGCGGAGCCACCCACCGCGGGCGACGTCATGTCCGCGCCCGCTGTCACTGTCCGCGCTGAAGAGACCGTGGCTGACGCCGCCCGGCTGATGACCCGCCGGGGCATCGAACGCCTCCCCGTCGTGGACGTGGAGGACCGGCTCGTCGGCATCGTCACCCGCCGGGACCTGCTCCGCATCTTCTTGCGCCCCGACTCCGAGATACGACGACGTATCAACGACGAGATCCTCGTGGAGGCTCTCGGTGTGCCGGCCGGTGATGTCGAGGTCCATGTGGTGGACGGCGTCGTCGCCATGGACGGCCATGTCGAGCGCCGGAGTCGGCTCACCGCACTTCTCGGCCTCGTCGAGCAACTCGACGGGGTCGTCACCGTGGCATCGCACGTCACCGCACGGACCGACGACACGGCAACCACTCGCGCCGACCATGCCCGCCACGCGATGCCGTGGTGACGGGGCGCCGGACCGGACGCAGGAAGGCGCAGCCATGAAACACCACGTCACCGTCGGAGTTGACGGCTCCCCGGAGAGCAGGGCGGCAGCACGCTGGGCCGCGCGGGAGGCCGTCCTGCGGAAGGTGCCGCTGCGGCTCGTGCACGCCGTCGACTGGCCCTTGGACCCTGTGCTCCCCGGCCTGGGCCACCAGGACGTCGACCGCTGGGCGGACCAGGCCCTGACCGAAGCCGCGCAGGAACTGCACGTGCGCCACCAGAACCTGGAGATCACGACCCGCTGCCTGACGGCCCGGCCGGCAGCCGCCCTCGCGGCCGAGGCCGCCGACGCCGGGCTGCTCGTTCTGGGCTCGCGCGGTCTGGGCGGCCTGGTCGGATTCGTCGTGGGCTCGGTGGCCATGTCCACTGCGGTCGCCACGGACACCCCGGTCGTCCTCGTTCGCGTCGCCGACGACCCGGACGGGCCGGGCACCGGCTCCGGCGCCGAGATCGTCGTGGGCGTCGACATCCATGAAGCGTGCGACCGGGTCCTCGCCTTCGCCTTCGAAGAGGCGGCTCGCCGTGACTGCCCGCTGCGGGCCGTGCACGGCTGGAAGATGCCGACTGCCTACAGCTACGTCCCGTTCTTCGACCCGGACAACGAGCGGGACATCGGCAGGAGCGTCACGCACATGGTGGGCGACACGCTGCTGCCCTGGCAGCACAAGTTCCCCGACGTGAACGCCCGCCACAACGTGTTCATGGGATCGGCGGGTGAACACCTCGTCCGGGCCTCGCAGGGCGCGGGACTCGTCGTCGTGGGACGCCATCTGCGCCGCTCTCCCCTCGGCGCGCACCTCGGCTCGGTCGCCCACGCGGTCCTGCACCACTCAGCGGCCCCCGTGGCCGTCATCGCCCACGACTGAAGGAGCGGAAACCCGTGAGCGTCCGTGCGAGGAACGCAGCAAAGGCGGAAAGAGTCCGCCCGCTTCTCGCGGATCCCGATGGTGCGGTGCACGGCGCTCGGCCGCTTCTCCGCATCCTCGCAAGGACCCTTTCCGCACTTCCACGGAACCACCCCCGGGCGGAGCCCACCGGGGCCGTCCGGGCCGCCTCGGGCCCCGGACGGCCCTACCAGCAGAAGGGTCGCCCTCGCACCATCGCGAGTACCGGCCGTCCCGTCGAGGAGGAAGACAATGAAGCGCCTGCGCAACGTCGAGGACGTCATGACTCACGCCGTGATCTCCGTCGACCGGGGAACCGCGTTCAAGGACATCGTGGAAGAGCTGCGGATGTGGAACGTCAGCGCGCTCCCCGTCCTGGCCCAGGACGGACAGGTGGTCGGCGTCGTCTCCGAAGCCGACCTGCTGCTCAAGCCCCAAGGCACCGACACGGCCCACGACACCACCGCCGAGCAGCTGATGACCCGCCCGGCCGTGACCGTCACGAAGGACGCCACCATCCCCACCGCGGCACGCCTGATGGCCCGCAGACACCTCAAGCGCCTTCCCGTGGTCGACGGCGACGGCCGCCTCGTCGGCGTCGTCAGCCGCGGTGACCTGCTCAAGGTCTTCCTGCGTCCGGACGAGGACCTCGGCGCCGAGATCCGCGAGCTGATCATGTACCAGCTGCTCCCGCAGGTTCCCGCCGAAGCGCACGTCCACGCACACGGTCCCGTCGAGGTGCACGTCCACGTCGCCAACGGCATCGCCTACCTCACCGGGTCGTTGCCGGACCCCGCGATGGAGGACGTCGTCGTACGCGCCGCCGGCACCGTACCGGGCGTCGTCGACGTCAAGGCGGATTTCACCGCTCCCGTCTCCGCATGAGAGCACGGCCGCCATGAGGCACCGCAGTGTCGCGGAGCTGATGACGCGCACCGCCGTCACCGTCCGGCGCACGACCGCGTTCAAGGAGATCGCCCGGCTCCTGAAGGAGTTCGACATCACCGCCATGCCCGTCATCGACGAAATCGGGCACCCGGTCGGCGTCGTCTCCGAAGCAGACCTTCTCCGCCGGCGGCTCCCCGGCGGTGCCGCAACAGCCGAGGAGCTGATGACGAGCCCGGCCGTCACGGCCCGACCCGAGTGGAGCGTGGTCCGCGCGGCCCGGGTCATGCAGCGGCACCGGGTCAAGCGGCTGCCGGTCGTCGACGAGGAAGGCCGCGTGGTCGGCATCCTCAGTCGCAGCGATCTGATCCAGCTCTTTCTCCGCCGCGACCACGCGATCCAGGAAGAGATCCTCGAGGACGTCCTCACCCGGACACTCCGCATCGCTCCTTCGGACGTCACCGTGGAAGTCGACGACGGCGTGGTGAGGCTCAGCGGCACCGTGCCGCATCCCGGGCTGTTGCCCGTGGTGGTGCGTCTTTGCCAGAGCGTCGACGGGGTCGTCGACGTCGACAACAGACTCACCTGCGCCGCTGCCGAACGGAGCCAAGCGGCCGGAGGGCCGGTCGGTCCCGGGTTGGGCCGCTCGGTCCTTCCCAGAGGCCCCGCAGGCGGAAGAGCCTGAAGGCAGCGGTTTTCCGACCCAGGAGGAACACCATGTCGAACCGGATCACGGTAGGTCTGGACGGATCGGGCGCCGGCAGCGCCGCAGCCGACTGGGCCGCCGACGAAGCCGAACTGCGCGGCGCGGCGCTGGAACTCGTCCACGCCGAGGACTGGGCACAGTACGGGCCCTTCGCCGCGCCACTTCCCGAACCGCGCCGCCAGTGGGCGGAAGACCTCCTCTCCCTCACCCGGGACCGGCTCCTGCGCGAACACAGCACGCTGGACATCAGCACCCACAGCACCAGAGGGCTCGCGGCCTCCAAGGTCCTCGCCTCGTCCGCAGCCGATGCGGACCTGCTTGTCCTCGGCTCTCGTGGTCTCGGCACCGTCGCAGGGTTCATCGTGGGCTCGACCAGCTCGGCGACGCTCCCCGAGACCGACACACCCGTCGTCCTCGTACGCTCCACCGGCGGCCCGGACCCTCGGCGCAGGCTCGCGCACGATGCCGGGCCGGTCGTGCTCGGACTGGACCTGCGCAGCCACTGCGACGGGCTCCTCGCCTTCGCCTGCGAGGAAGCGGACCGTCGGTCCTGCCCCCTCGTCGTCGTACACGGCTGGTCGCTCCCGCCTGTCCTCTCCTACGCTCCCGCCCTCGATCCCGGCATCGAGAAGGAGATGGCCGACGGACTCGAGACCACGCTCCGCGAGCTGCTGATTCCCTGGGAGCAGAAGTACCCGCAACTCGCCGTCGACGCACGCATCGTCACCGGCCAGCCCGCCATCCAAATCCTGGACGCGGCGTCTGGCGCGGCGCTCGTCGTGGTCGGCCGGCGTATCCGCCGTCCGGCACTCGGACCCCGCATCGGCCCCATCACCCATGCGGTGATGCACCACGCCACCTCACCGGTCGCCGTCGTTGCGCACGACTGAGGCCGCACAGACAGGACAGTCCCGTGACCGCAACACACTTCGACCCCGACACCGTCATCCGGCTCGTCGGCGACGCCGTCACCGCCCCGTCCATGCACAACGCCCAGCCGTGGAAGTTCGTGTTCCAGGCCGGCAGCGGTGCCCTGGCCCTGTACGGCGACCCGGAACGCGCCATGCCCCGAACCGACCCGGATCACCGCAGCCTCCACCTCGGATGTGCTGCGGCACTGTTCAACCTGCGCGTGTCCGCAGCGTGGATCGGTCTCCCGGTTCGCGTGCAGCTCTTGCGCGACGACGCCGAGCCGTGGCTGCTCGCCACGGTGACCATCGACGAAGCCGGGGTCGCGGATCGCGAGCTGGCATCCCTGCACGACGCCATCCGGCGTCGGCACACCAGCCGGTACCCCTTCACTGAGGAACCGGTGCCGACGGCAGTGCTGGACGGTCTGTGGAGCGCGGCCCGCCTGGAGGGCTGCCGACTGACCGTCCCGGACACCTGGCACATCGACACCGTGCTCGGGCTGGTACGGGACGCCGAACACCGCGAGGAGATCGATCCGCTCGCCCGGGCGGAGACCGCGGCCTGGACCTCCCCCACGCAGAACGCTTCGGGCACACGCCGCGACGGCATCCCGGCCGCCGCCTTCGGTCCCAAGGCCTCCGGCGGCCCGGCCCCCGTGCGCGACTTCGGTTGGGCCAACCCGATACCTGATCGCGGCTGGGCCGTGTTCGAGAAGCGGCCACAGCTGGCTCTCCTGAGCACCGAGGGGGACACGAGAGCCGACTGGATGCGCGCCGGCCAGGCGATGGAACGCGTACTTCTCCAGGCCACCGCCGACGGTCTCGCCACCTCGATGACGTCCCACCCACTGGAGTGGCCTGAACTGCGCTGGCCGGCCCGCGACCCGGTGGCGGCCATGGGACACGTGCAGATGGTCTTCCGCCTCGGCTACGGCCCCGCAGGCCCCGACACACCCCGCCGCCCGTTGACCGAGGTACTGGAAATTCGGGATGAGGAACCGGCGGCAGACGCGTAGACGTTCGAATGGCCAATCCGCTCAGGGCGCGAGGTCCCGGCGTCGGAGCAGCAGATGAGCGAGCAGGATGCCCAGCACTCCCGTCCCGACGAGGATCCCGAGCTGGGGCCAGAGCACCCCGCCCTCGGCCAGGGCGTCGCCCGGGGCGTAGTAGTGGAAGGGGCTGAGGAACCTGAGCGGGGCCGCCGGCCCCCAGGCCAGTGCGATGAAGTTGACGGCGAATCCCACGGCTCCGATGGCGATGGTCGCGCCGATCACCTGGGCCCGGCGTCGTCCCGCAGCCGATACGGCCATCGCCGGCCCGATCAGGCACAGGGCGAAGCCGAGGCCCATGACCCCGGCGGCGAAGACTCCGCCAATCGGCACCGCACGGTGGATGTCCGGCGACAGAACCACCCCCGCCGCGACCGTGAGGGTGGCCGCCAGGTTGAGGGCCAGGGCCGCGAGGACGAGCGCGGCGGTCCGTTCGGCCAGCAACCGGGTACGGCTGACGGGACGCACCATGACCAGTTCCACCGTCCCGGATTCCACGTCCGCGGCCACGGCGGCCGCGGCGAGCGAACCGATCGCGGTGAGCTGCATGGCGATCCAGAACGGGTGGGTGAGGCCGGCGCCCAGCAGGCCGGGGTAGCTGGCGATCGATACGCCGCCGCTGGACCCGCTGAAGGCCCGATAGGCCGAAGGAGGTCCCTTACCGCCCGCGGAGAAGAGCTGGCCCGGAGAAATCGTGTTGGCGACCACCACGATGAGCGCCTCGAAGACGACCATCCCGATGATCAGGGCGGCCAGCATCCGGCGTCGCCGGTACAGAGCGAGCCACAGCAGCGGCCACTGTCCTTTCACGGCTCTTCCCGCACGGCGCCGTTTCGGTACAGGTCCATGAAGGCCTCGTCCAATCCGGCTTCCTCCACCGTGACGTCGGCCACCGGCCGGCTGAGCAGTGCGCGCAGGGCGCCGACCACTTCGCTCGGCGGTACGAGTAGCTCCACTCGGTCCCCTTGCCAGTGGGGGGCCCAGCGCTCTGCGTCGCCCAGTGGGCGTGCCCCCTGTCCGTCCGCGAAGGACAGCCTGATCCGTCTGGCCCGGGCCTCGCGCAGGCCGGCCACGCTCTGGACCGTCACCAGCCGTCCGTCCCGGATGATCGCCACCCGGCCGCACGTGCGCTGCACTTCCGGCAGGATGTGGCTGGAGAGCAGGACGGTGCGTCCGGCGGCGGCAGCCTCGCCCAGCAGCGTGAAGAACGTGTCCTGGACCAACGGGTCGAGTCCCTCGGTCGGTTCGTCGAGCACCACCAGGTGTGGATCGTGCTGCATCGCCTGCACCAGCCCGAGCTTCTGCTTCATGCCCCGCGAGTAGCCCCCGACGGGGCGGGCGAGGACTGCTGGTGTCAGTCCCAGCCGGTCGCACAGCTCGCCGCGGCGGGGCACCGGAGCTTCCTGGAGCGCCGACAGCAGATCGAGGGTTTCCGCTCCGGAGAGTTCCGGGTACAGGCGTAGCTCACCCGGGAGGTAGCCCAGGTGCGGGGCCACCCTGCTGTGATCGGTGATCGGGTCCAGCCCGAGCACGCGAACACGTCCCTCGCTGGGCCTGAGCAAGCCGGTGAGACATCGCAGCGTGGTCGTTTTCCCGGCGCCGTTCGGGCCGAGGAAGCCGAACACCTCGCCTGTTCCCACGGTGAGGCTCAGGCGGTCGACGCCGACCACCGGCCCGTACCTCTTGGTCAGTCCGGTCAGCTCGATCGCCGGCCCGTCGCTCATGGGTCCAGTCTGTGGCCGCTGCCGGAGACCCGCCCGCTCATCCAAGGTCGTAGGCCGTGAGGGGAGCGCGCTGCGGTGAGGCTCCCGCTGCGGCCATGTCTCCGTAGGCGGTGCGCTTGAGCTGTTGCGCCAGGTTCTCCAGTGCTCGGGCGGCCGCGAGTTCGTCGCCGATCTCGGGCACGTCCTTGTCCGTCGGGTTGCAGCGGGCGGTGCCGCGGCCCGTGAGACGGGTGGTGCCGGTGTCGAGTTCGACGCGGGCCTTGGTCGTGTGCTCTTCCTCGAAGAGATAGAGGTGCGTCTTCCATTCGCTCGTGTGCGGCATGGTGTGCCTCCGGTCGGTTCAGGAGCAGCGGTGGTGTCGGCGTCGGGCCCAGCGCCGGATCTCGTCGCTTCCCCAGACCAGCGGGGGGAAGGCCGAGATGAGCAGGACGACGTCCAGCGGGAGTGCGGCGGTCCCGAAGAGGTTCTGGAGCGGTGGCGCGTACACGAGTGCCGCGGTGAAGGCGAGTTCGAATGCGATTCCGGCGAGCAGCAGCGGGTTGGTGAAGAACCCGATGTCGCGCAGGGCCGCGTGATCGGTTCGTGCGGCGATGGCCGTGCCGACCTGACAGGTGACGATGCCCGCGAAGGTGGCGGTGGTCGCGGTGAGGTAGGCGTGGTGCAGGGGGCTTCCGGGTTCGGTGGGGTCGCCGGGGTGCCAGCCCGCACGCCACAGGACGTAGAAGAAGCCGGTCATGACGAGGACGGCGGAGACGGTGCCGAGCCAGCCCCAGCTGCGTACGAGCATGTCCTTGTTGATCACGCTCTGGGAACCGGGCCGGGGCGGTCGGGACATGATCCCCGGCTCGGCGCGCTCACGGCCGAGGGCGAGGGCCGGCAGGGTCTCGGTCCCCAGGTCGACGGCGAGGATCTGCAGCACGGTCAGCGGCAGCGGTACGGCCCCTGCGGAGAGGGCGAACACGAGGAAGGGCACGACCTCGGGGGTGAGGTGGGCGAAGATGTAGACGATGAACTTCCGGACGTTGTCGTAGACGCGGCGGCCGGACTCGATCGCCGTGACGATGGTCGCGAAGTTGTCGTCGGTCAGGACCATGGTCGACGCCTCGCGGGCGACGTCGGTGCCGGACAGCCCCATGGCCACGCCGATGTGGGCCCGGTGCAGGGCCGGGGCGTCGTTCACTCCGTCGCCGGTCATGGCCACGATCCGGCCGTGCGCCCGTAGGGCGTCGGCCACCTTCAGCTTGGTCTCGGGCGAGGAGCGGGCGAAGACGATCTCCGTACCGTCCTGGCGGAGGAGGCGGTCGAGCTCGCGGTCGTCGATCGCCTCGGACTGGGCGACCACCTGGAGGTTCGGTGTACCGATGCCGACGGCGCGGGCCACGGCCGCGGCGGTCGCCCCGTTGTCGCCGGTGACGATGTGGACGGTGAGACCCGCCTCGTGGCAGCGTCGGACCGCGGCGGCGACCTCGGGGCGCGGCGGGTCGTACAGGCCGACGAGCCCCAGGAGGTGCAGGTCCCGCTCGGCGTCCTGCCGCCGGGAGGGCGCTGCCCTGGTACCGGGCGGCAGCTCGTGTACCGCGACGGCCAGGACGCGCATCCCGTCCGCCGCCAGGGTGTCGGCAGCGGCCTGGGCCTCGCCGGTCGGCTCTCCTTCGGCCAGCAGCGCCAGGACGGTTTCGGGGGCGCCCTTGACGATCACGCGGAGGGTGCCGTGTTCTCCGCTGTGGATCACCGACATCCGACGTAGACGCGGGTCGAAGCGGAAGCAGGCCAGTCGGTGGGTGTCCCGGCCGGCCAGGTCGAGGGGCGCGGCATGTTGTGAGGTTCCCTCGACCAATGCGATCTCGGTCGGGTCCCCGTGCAGCCGGCCGTCGCTTTCGCGGGTGACGGTGGTGCACTGGGCCGCGGCACGGACCAGTTCGGCGGTCTCCCTACCGGTTGCCGTCTCGCGTGGCGGTGTCCATGTGGAGTGGAGGCGCATCCGGTTGCGGGTGAGTGTGCCGGTCTTGTCGGTGCAGATGACGTTGGTGGAGCCAAGGGTCTCCACGGCGCTCAGCCGCTTGACCACCGCCCCCTGCCGGGCGAGGACACGTACGCCCACGGCGAGGGCGAGGGTGATGGTGGGCAGCAGCCCTTCGGGCACGTTGGCGACGAGCAGGCCGATGGCGAACATCAGCGAGTCGGTCAGCGGCAGGCCGACCGCCACCCCGGTCACGAGGAAAAGGGCCCCCATGCCTACCGCGACCGCTGCGATCAGCCAGGCGACCTTCTTGACCTGCTGCTCCAGCGGGCTCGGCTCACGACGGGTTCGCTGGCTGAGGACCGCGATCCGGCCGAGCTCGGTTCGGTCTCCGGTGGCGAAGACGATCGCCTGTGCCTGGCCCTCGGTGGCGGTGGTGCCGCT
Organism: Streptomyces virginiae; assembly: GCF_000720455.1. Taxonomy (GTDB): domain Bacteria; phylum Actinomycetota; class Actinomycetes; order Streptomycetales; family Streptomycetaceae; genus Streptomyces; species Streptomyces virginiae. Next base: position 235,699 of record NZ_JOAK01000003.1, read on the forward strand.
GAAGACGAGGTTGGGCTCCTGGAGGAGCGAAAAGCCTTCCAGGCCCGGGCCGGCGAGGCGCTCGACCGGGGTGGACTCGCCCGTGAGCATGGAGAGGTCGGCCTCGATTCCTCCCTCGGTCAGGCGGGCGTCGGCGGGTATCCGGTCGCCTTCGTCCAGGACGATGAGGTCTCCGGGGACCAGGTCCCGGGCCGGTACGTGCTGTGCCTGTCCGTCGCGGATGACCTGGGCATGGGCGGGAAGGTAGCGGGCCAGGGTCTCGACGGCTTTCTCGGCCTGCCGTTCCTGGACGAGGGCGAATCCGGCGTTGACGAGGATGACCGCGACGATCGCCCAGCCGAGCACCGCGATGGCTGCGGTGAAGGCGAGGGCGGCCGCGGCCCACAGCAGCAGGGCCAGCGGGTGGACCAGTTGCCGCAGCAGTTCCCTCAGGACGCTCGTCCGGGCGGTGCGGCGGACCTCGTTCGGGCCGTAGACGGCCAGCCGGCGTGCCGCCTCCCGGCTCGACAGACCCCAAGGGCCGGTGTGCAGCTCGCGGCGGAGCAGGGGTAGGGGTTCCAGAGGATCCGGCGCGGTGTCCGGCGTGAGGTCCGGGGCGGCGGTCTCAGTCATCGCCGGCTCCCGGGCCGGGGCGCGGGCGGCCGGACCAGAGGGGCTCGATGCCGGCCCACTCGGATTCCCAGGCCCGTGCGCTGCGCGCGTCCACCGTACGGAGGCACACGGTGACAAGGGCGCCGCCGACGAGCACGATCCCGGCCACCGCCCCGGCACCGAGGCCCACCGCGTTCACGACGATGTCGGCCCGGTCCGGTGGCACGGCGGCGGGACTGCCGTCGTCGTCGACCCACACGCGGACCGTGTCACCCTGCCGAGTGCCCGCCGGAACGGGGACGGTCGCCTGGTGCGGGCGCTGTGAGGGGAAGTGCCACGTAGCGGTCGCCACGGTTACCGGCCGGCTGCTCGGCTGGTCCCCGGCTCGGTGGGTGGTCTCGCCGATCGTGGTGGCCGGCACAGCGTGCCGATGGCGCGCGACATTCTCGGCACTGCGGTGTCCGTCCGCCCAGGCGGCCCGTCCGAGGGCGAAGCCGACGACGACTGCCAGCAGGCAGGTCAGCGCGAAGGCGGCATGCAGACGGGTTCGGGCGCGGTCGGCATCACGCCTGAGCGGGTTGGCCCCCCTCCCTGTCGTCCGGTCGTCCATTTCGTGCCTCCGTGCTCGTCCGTGCCGGCCCGGGCCGTTCCTTCAGGCGGCGACGAGCTCCGCGCTGATGTGGTGGGCCCACTTCTGGATCCGTTCGGGGTTGCGGAAGTCGCCGCCCTTGCCCTGGCGGGTCAGCACCTTGGCGAGGAAGCCCGGCGTGTGGGCCGTGATGCTGCCGCCGAAGGTCATGTGCTCGCGCGCTCCGACCAGCTGCATTTCCCGGGCGACCGCAGAGACCGGGGGGATGTCGTGTTCCTCGGCGGAGCGGTCGAGCGGGCCGCTGCTGAACATCCACACCGGGCGGTGCCGCAGGGAGTCGGCGTTGCGTTCGGCGCAGTGCTTGGCCTTGCTGCTCCAGTGGCCGGCGTAGAGGGAGCCGCCGAGGACGACGGCGTCGTAGGCGCGGACGTCGTGGACGTCGTCGGCGGGCAGCACGACGGCGTCGAGACCGTCCTCGCGGAGGGTCTTGCCGATCTGTTCGGCGATGCCTGCGGTGGCACCGTGCTTGGTGCCGTAGGCGACCAGGACTCGCTTGGTGCTCATGGCGGACGCTCCTTGGTTGCGTGGCTGATGCCACTGTCACGCGGCCGACGCCGGGTCCGCTTGGGCCGGACGGATCCCTACGGGGACCATTCGGTCCTCCCCGTGGCGGCTCTCCTCGGCGACGGCCACGCGCTGCTTGACGGCGGCGAAGCTGTCGGGGGCGACGGAGATCGAATCGATCGCGGCCCGGACGAGGAAGGCGGCGCAGGCCGGGTCGTCGCCGGGCCGCTGTCCGCAGAGGATCACCGGACGTCCCGGGGTCTGTACCCGTGGGAGGAGCATCCGGATGAGGTCGGTGACGGCCGGGTCGTTCTCGTCGAAGACGTGGGCGAGGGCTTCGGAGTCGCGGTCGACGCCGAGAGCGAGCCGGGTGAGTCGTCGCTGCCGATGGAGAAGCCGTCGAGGCGCTCGGCGAAGTGCTGGGCGAGAAGGATGTCGGAGGGGATCTCAGCCATCACGTAGACCTTGAGGCCGTTCTCGCCGCGTCGCAGTCCTTCTGCCGCCATTACCTCCAGGACCTTGTCGGCCTCTTCCAGGGTGCGGCAGAACGGGATCATGACGATGACGTTGGTCAGGCCCATCTCCTCGCGCACCCGGCGCAGGGCCTGGCATTCGAGGGCAAGCCTCCCCGGTGGCCGTCGCCGTAGTAGCGGCTGGCACCCCGCCATCCGATCACCGGGTTGGCCTCGACCGGTTCGAACGGACGGCCGCCGAGGAGCTTGGCGTACTCCTTGGTCTTGAAGTCGCTGGTGCGGACGACGACGGCGTCGGGCCGGCGGGAGGCGGCGATCCTCGACGCAGCCAAGCCGGAAGGGCTACCGGCGCCGTGTGGACCTGCGCGGCCCCGGTCGAGCGGGGCCGAACGCCAGTCGTGTCAAGGCGGGGCTATTCGACGGCGACGTCCGCCCGGACGATGGTGATCGGGCACGGCGCATGGAGCGCCGCCTGCTGGCTCACCGAACCGAGCAGGGCCCGGCTGAAGCTGCCGCGACCACGGCTGCCCACGACCAGCATGTCCGCACCCGCTGCCGCATCGACCAGGACGTCGACCGGATTGCCGCGTACCAGGCGCTGGTGCACGGAGGAGGCACCGTCCTCACCGAGGACCGTGCGGACCTCCTCGACCAGACGCCGCTCGGCCTCTTCCTCGTCGAACGTGGCGTCGACCGCCGGAGCCGACCACGACGCGGCACCGGGCAGGTCCCACGCCGCGACCGCCTCTACTCGCCCGCCCACGAGCGCTGCGTACCGGACCGCCCAGCGCAGCGCGGCCTGGGACGAGGGCGATCCGTCGACGCCCACCACGATCCGCGGAGCCTCTTGCTGCCTGTCCATTCCGTTCATCCTTCCGACGGCTGATACATCCACAGTGTGCGCATCGCGATCGCCCCGCCACGCGAGGAGGGGGTGGCTGCCGTGTCAACCCTTGGGGAGGCGGAACCACCGCTCCTGGCCTGCGGCAATGCGTTCGTGCCGGTCACCTGGCAGAACCAGGGGCACCGGACCCAGGGGGGACGGAGGGACGCTGATCCCGAGCCGGCCGGGCCGGAACCGGATACGGATGTCCCGGTGCCCCAGACAGGAGATCGAGAACGAGGAAGCGGGCACTTCGGAGAGGGGCACAGGGTCGATGTGCAGGCCGTCGCCGTGGGGTTCGAGTCCGACGATGCCGCGCTCGACGAGGTCGAGGGTGCCGCCCATGGCGCCGAGGTGGATCCCTTCGCCGGTGGTGCCGCCCTGGACGTCGGTGATGTCACTGAGCAGGGCTTCCTGGCAGTAGCGCCAGGCGTCCGAGCCCTGTTCCCGGGCGAGGACCCAGCCGTGGACGAGGCTGCTGAGCGTGGAGCCGTGGCAGGTGCGCCGCAGGTAGTGGTCCACCGTCCTGCGCCAGAGGTCGTCGTCGAGGCGGTGCCCGAGCCGAAGGAACAATTGTGCCAATTCCGTGGGGCGGAAGAGGTAGCCGAGCATGAGGGTGTCGGCCTGCTTGGAAGCCTGGTAGCGGTTGGGGGTGTCGCCCTCGGCTTCCAGGATGCGGTCCAGGCGGCGGATGTCGTGGTAGCGGGCGCGGTAGCCGTCCCAGTCGAGCTCGTCGAGGTCGCCGTAGCCGTGGAACTGGCTGATCACGTCGCGGTGGAACGGCACGTACAGGCGGCGGGAGACGTCCTCCCAGACGGTGAGGTCGTCGGGGCCGATGCCGAGTCGCGTGAGGAGCTCGGCCCGTCGGGCGGCAGGGAGTTCCCCGTACAGGTCGAGGGCGCGGGCCAGCACCCACGCGGCGGTCACGTTGGTGTAGGCGTTGTCGTCTATGCCGGGAGCGGCGGCGTCCGGATAGGCATCGTGGTACTCGTCCGGTCCGACGACGCCGCGGATCCGATAGCGGCCGAGTCCGGTGTCCCAGACTGCCGCTCCGGCCCAGAAGTGGGCGATGTGCAGGAGGAGTTCGGCGCCCGGGCCGTGCATGAAACCGGCGTCACCGGTGGTGTGCCCGTACTGCCACACGTTCCAGGCGATGGCCGATCCCACGTGGTGCTGGAGGTGGGAGTGGTCGGGCAGCCAGCGGCCGGAGCGCGGATTGAGGTGCAGCCGCTGCGTCTCCTCGAATCCGGAACTGCCGCTCTGCCAGGGGAACATCGCTCCCTTTGCCCCGACCCGTCGGGCGGCCTCCAGGGCTGCGGGGAGTCGTCGGTGCCGGTACATCAAAAGGGCGCGAGCGGTCTCGGGGAGGTGGAGGGCGAGGTAGGGCAGGACGAACAGCTCGTCCCAGAAGATGTGCCCCCGGTACGCCTCGCCGTGAAGGCCGCGGGCGGGGACGCCGGCGTCGAGCTCCGTGGTGTGGGGCGAGAGGGTCTGCAGCACGTGGAAGGCGTGCAGCCGCAGAACCTTGCCCGTCTCTCCGGGCACTTTCAACTCGCCTTCGCTCCAGAGGCGTTGCCAGGACGCGTGGTGGGAGGCCAGCAGGGAGGGGAAGTCCGGGGCGTGCGTGGCGCAGTCGATGCTCCGCCGCAGCGGATCGGCCGGGGGACGGTCGCGTGAGGTGCACAGGGCGGCTGTTTTCACAACGACGGCCGGGGCGGCCCGGCTGATCGGCAGGATGAGTGTCTGCGTGGCGGTAGTGGCTGTGCACGCCCGGCCCACTGGTGGGAGAGGATGCGCTGATGTCCTGACTGCGAGCCCGATCCTCACCCGGGAGGTGCTCGTGGTGCAGGAGATCCAGGCGGTGCCCTCCGCCTCCACTCCAGCACGGTGCTCGACGAGGTGCCGCCCGGCGAGGGCGCGGTAGCGGTCGACGCCCGCATTGGTGACGTCGCCGTCGAGCACGGACTCGATCTCGATCCTGCCGCTCCAGCCGAAGGCTCTGAACACCGTTTTCTGCGCGGCCAGGTTCGGGTCGCCCATGTGGACGAGGCGGGTGTGGGTGACGCTCAGGCGGCGGCCTTCGGCGTCGTGGAAGAGCATGCGGCGGGTGAGCGTTCCGGCGTGCAGGTCCAGCAGGACGTGGCTGTGGCGCAGAGCGGGGTGGTCGGGTGTGAGCCAGTCGCCGGGCGGTGCACCCTCGGGCAGGCAGCGGTATCGCAGGGCGGTCCAGTCCGGCAGCCGGACCATGTCCTCGTTGGAGACCGTGCGTCCGCCGACGGTGGAGGCGAGCCGGTTGTAGCAGCCGGCGAGGTAGGTCCCCGGGTAGTGGATGTCGTCGGCGACGCTTTCGGGCGCTGAACCGCGGGTGGCGAAGCGGCCGTTGCCGAGGGTGCACAGGGATTCGACCAGCCGCTCGGTTTTGGGGTCGTAACGCTGGTACTCCCAGAGCCAGGCCGTGGTCACGGACGGCTGCCTTGGAGTACGGCGGGCAGCCCGCCGAGGTCGGGGAGGACGAGATCGGCGCCGTGCGTACCCAGTGCGTCCGTCATGTGCGGGTCGCCTTCGCGGTTGAGCCCCACCACCAATCGGAAACCGCCCCGGTGTCCCGCCTCGACGCCGGCGAGCGCGTCCTCCACCACGGCCGTGTGTGCGGGGGGCACGCCGAGACGGTCGGCAGCTTCGAGGAAGAGGGCAGGGTCGGGTTTGCCCGGGAGTGCGAGTGCGGCCGCGTCCTGGCCGTCCACCAGGGCGTCGAAGGAGCCGATGAGGTCTGCGGATTCCAGGAGGGAGCGGGCGTGCCGGGAGGCCGAGACGGCTGCGCACCGGATCGCCCGCTGTCGCAGTTCCTGGAGTGCGGGCCGCACGTCCTGGAAGGTGCGGACGCCGTCGGTCCGCAGCATCGAGGAGAAGACCTCCTCCTTGCGGGCGGCGACCGCGTGGACGGTCGCGCACCCGGGCGGATCCTCGGGTGTCCCGGGCGGGAGGCCGATGTCGCGGGCGGCGAGGAAGGCGCGCACCCCGTCGAGGCGGGAGCGGCCGTCGACCAGGTCCCGGTACTCGCGGACGGCGTCGAACGGGCGCGGTCGTGCACCGGCGTGCGATGGCTGCCATTCGGGGAGGCAGTGGTCGAAGGTCTCCTTCCAGGCGGCCGCGTGGCGGTCCGCCGTGGCCAGGAGCACTCCGTCGGTGTCGAAGACGACCGCGCGCAGTTCGTTCATGAGTCGTGCACCACGCGACGGCCGGTGATCCGAGCCGGGGTGAGCTTCATCCAGTGGCCGCGCGGGCCGCCGGCCCAGGGCTGGGAGTGGGCCGTGGTGTTGAGGTGGTGGATCTCGTCCGGGTCTGTGACGGCTGCCAGTTCACCTACCGCCAGCACGCTCCAACCGGTGGCGGTCACGTCGTCGATGTTGTCGATCTCGAAGGCGACCTCGGTTCCGGCGGCTCTGGCAGTGACGGCTTCCGCGGAGGTGCGGAAGGCGATGTCGGGGCCTGCGACCAGGTAGTTGACGGGGAGGACGGCCGGGCCCTCGGGCGTGAAGACGGCGATGCGGCCCACGCCGTGCGTGTTCAGCAGCCGCCTGCATTCGGTCTCGTCCAGCGGTACGAGCGCGCTGTCGCGCCGGGCGGTGGACCGGCCGGCGACGCGGCCGGCACTGGCCCCGGTCAGGTCGTCGACGGTGACGCCGAGGGCGTCGGCCACCCGGACGAGGGTGCCGATGGCGGGACTGGCGGCGTGCTCCTCCAGGTAGGAGATGTACGTGCCGTCGGCGCCGCACCGCCGGCCCAGTTCGTCGCGGCTCAGGCCGAGGGCCTCACGGCGGGCCGCCAGGCGGCGGCCCAGGTCGGTGCGTCCGGTCATCTCGCCGGACTGCTGGGGACGGGTGCTCGGCATGCCCTTCACGACACTCACTGCTCCTGGGGCGGTACGGCGACGGTGTCGTGCTGGGGTCCGCCGAGCACGACCTTGAGGGCGCCGGTCTCGCCGGCGTTGGAGAAGACGTCGTACGCCTCTTCCATCTGGTCCAGCTCGAAGCGGTGGGTGACCATCGCGGCCCCGGGCAGGCGGCCCGCGGCCATCATGCGCAGGAGCATGGGGGTGGAATGGGTGTCGACGAGGCCGGTGGTGATGGTGACGTCCTTGATCCACAGGTCTTCGAGATGGAGGACGGCGGGCTTTCCGTGGACACCGATGTTGGCGACCCGGCCGCCCGGGCGGACCATGCGGGTGCACATCTCGAACGCCTCGGGCACGCCGACGGCCTCGATGACCACGTCAGCGCCGAGCCCGTCGGTGAGGTCCTCCACCAGCCGCTCGGGCTCCTCGTCCGCGCTCGCGGTGGCATCGGCGCCGAGGTCGCGCGCGGCAGTGAGCCGGGAGGCGGCGAGGTCGACGGCGATGATCCGTCCGGGGCTGTAGAGCTGTGCGGTCGCGATGGCGGCCAGGCCGATGGGTCCGGCACCGACCACGACGACCGTGTCGCCCGGGCGCACGTTCCCGTTGAGCACGCCGACCTCGTAGGAGGTCGGGAAGATGTCGGCGAGCAGTACGGCGTCGTGGCCGGCCAGGGCGCTGGGCAGGGGGTGGACGGAGAGGTCGGCGAAGGGGACGCGTACGTATTCGGCCTGGGTGCCGTCGATGGTGTGGCCCAGGACCCAGCCGCCGCCTCCGCGGCACTGGCCGTAGCGCCCTTCACGGCAGAAGCGGCAGCGGCCGCACGCGGAGATGCAGGAGATCAGGACACGGTCACCGGGGCGGACGCTGCGGACGTCGCCGCCGGTCTCGACGACCGTCCCTACGGCCTCGTGGCCGAGTATCCGTCCGGGTGTCACTTCGGGGACGTCGCCCTTGATGATGTGCAGGTCGGTGCCGCAGATGGTGACGGCGTCGACCCGGACGATCGCGTCGGCGGCGTCCTTGACGGAGGGGTCCGGGACGTCCTGCCAGGAGGTCTGCCCGGGCCCGTGGAAGACGAGTGCCTTCATGGCGGGGCCTTCTCTCTGTGTGCTGTGCGGGAGGGGTCACCGCCAGGCTGTGCCCCTGCCTCTCCGTCCCGCTTGGGCCGGTCGGCCCCTACCCGGGACCGGTCGGTCCCCGGCGGACAGGGCGTTGCGGTGCGACGGTGGAGACCGGCATCCGTTCCGAAAGGAGGGCTGCTGCCATGTCCCAGTCAGCCCCGTCCCCTGCTTCCGCCCGCCCGGCGCTGCTGAGGTTCCTCGGCGGAGTGCGGACGGTCACCGGCAGCAAGTTCTTGGTCGAGAGCGACCACGCCCGGATCCTCGTCGACTGCGGACTCTTCCAGGGTGTCGCGGACCTACGGCGTCGCAACTGGGACAAGGTGCCCTGCGACGCCGCGGACGTTCAGGCCGTCCTCGTCACGCACGCCCACCTGGACCACTGCGGCTATCCGCCGCGCCTGGTCCGGCAGTCCGCTGACCGGGGCCGGACGGCCCCCGCAGTGTGCCCGCGCGGCCCTCCCGGACACGGTGGCCCACCGAGGAGGGTGGAAACGAAGGGTCGGAGGCACTCCATGAGCACCCTGCACACGGGTCTCGAAGCGATGCGCCCGAATCCGGCCGGTCCGTCTCACCGCCGTGGCCGGCGTCATCGCCGAGGGCTCGGCTCCGCCCGCACCCGGCTCCTACGCACGCTGAGGACCCCGCCATGACCTCCACCCCTTACACCGTCGCCGACGTGATGACCACCAAGGTCATCGCCGTCACCCCCTCGACCGGCTTCAAGGACATCGCCACCGCGATGGAGCGGTGGAAGGTGACCGCCCTACCCGTCATCGAGGGTGAGGGCCACGTGGTCGGTGTGGTCTCCGAGGCCGATCTCCTGCCCAAGGAGGAGTTCCACGAGCACCGCCCCGGCCTGATCGAGCAGATGCGCCGCCTGGGCGACACCGCCAAGGCCGGCTCCACCAGGGCCGAGAACATGATGACCACCCCGGCCGTCACGATCCGCCCCGATGCCACCCTGCCCCAGGCCGCGCGCCTCATGGCCGACCGGCACATCAAGCGCCTCCCGGTCGTCGACGCCGACGGCACCCTCAAGGGCATCGTCAGCCGCGCCGACCTCCTCAAGGTCTTCCTCCGCACCGACGAAGAACTCGCCACCGAGATCCGCCGCACCGTCGTCGACCGCCTCTTCCCCGTCTCCCACGAAGCGGTCGACGTCAGCGTGGCCCAAGGGATCGCCACGCTGACGGGAACGGTCCGGGACGGCAACTTGATCCCCCTGGCCGAACGCCTCACCCGCTCCGTCGAAGGCGTCGTCGACGTTCACTGCCGGCTCGAACATCCAGCCGACGCCGACAGTTCCTGACACCCTGCCCGGGAGTCCGGACGGCAGGACACACATTCGCCCACCAGCGGTCCGGCCCGCCTGGGCGCCGTGGGCGTCGTACGCCCCGCTCCTCGCCCGGGGCCCGCTCCCGGCGATCCTCACCATCGCCCACCGCCGACGCCGCCGAGCGGAGACGCACCGGCCGCCGCTCGGTCCGGAGCCGAACAGCGGGCCCGACCGGCCCGCCGTCGCGGCCGCCGGAAGCGGGGGAGCCGGTGCGGAGCTCATCCGCCTCAGCCGGCCCTGTCAACGCCTTCGCCGCCTGGTTGCGGCATTGACCCGAGCCGACGACCATGCGCTGCACCCCGCAGGTCTCGCCGCGCCCGGGCGGATGCTCCGTACCCCTGGCCAAACACGCTCTCGTGCGTTGTCCTGTGTCGACTGGCCATCCCGGTCGCGTACTTGCCGTGGGCGCGATCCGAGTCGACTTCACGGAGGACCCGTGCCGCAGGATGTGGAGTTCCACCTGCCCTTCCCCGTCTCCTGCAGTCCGGACCTGGAGGGTGTGCGGCGGCGGAATCTGGCGTGGGTGCGGCGCGTGGGGCTGGTCGGGGAGGGCCGCGCCCTGGAGTGGTACGCGTCGTGGGACATGCCGCGGCTGGCCGCGCTGGGTTTTCCCTACGCCCGGGGCGGGATGCTCGATCTGTGTGCGGACGCGATGGCGTTCTTCTTCGTGTTCGACGACCAGTTCGACGGGGTTCTGGGGTGGGCTCCCGCCCGGGCGGCGACCGCCTGTCAGCGGATGATCGACATCGTCCACGGCGCGCTTCCCGGTCCGGACGCCGACCCCTGCTCGGTGGCGTTCGCCGACGTCTGGGCGCGCAGCACCGACGGCGCACATCCGGGGTGGGTGGCGCGGGTGGCACACGAGTGGGAGTACTACTTCGCGGCCCAGGCCCACGAAGCGGTGGGCCGCCTCCGCGGCGTCCCGGCCGACATGGAGACCTACCTGCAGGTCCGGCGGGGGATCGCCGGGACCGACCTGCCGCTCTCCCTCGGTGAACGGGCCGCCGGGATCACCGTCCCCGCGGCCGTCTTCCACGGCCCGCAGCTGCGGATCATGCGGCAGGCCGCCATCGACGTCACGCTGATGTGCAACGACGTCTACTCCCTGGAGAAGGAGGAAGCGCGCGGTGACATGGACAACCTCGTCCTGGTCGTCGAACACGCCCGCCGTTGCACCCGCGAGGAGGCGATCGCCGAAGCCCGCGGGGAAGTCCGGTGGCGCGTCACGCGGTTCCAGGAGCTCGCGCTCCAAGTTCCCGGGCTGTGCGCATTGTTGGGGCTGAGCGCCCGGGAGACGGCCGACGTGGAGCGGTACGCGGAGATCATGCGTGCGTGGATGAGCGGCTACCACGCCTGGCAGACCCGGACCGACCGCTACACCCGCGCGCCCCACGTCCTGCCCTCCACCGGGCCCGGCCACTTCGACCGGGTGCTGGGCGCCGATACGATCTAGGATCTGCGGCATGGCGACAAGACTTGTGCAGATCAACATGAAGGCCCAGGACGACTCCGCGCTCGGGCGGTTCTGGGCGGAGGCGCTCGGCTGGGGCGTCGACAGCGAGGGACCCGGCGTGACCAACCTCGAACCCGTGGGCTTCTCCTACCCCGATCCCGTGGCCGTCTGCATCGACATCGTCGCCCGCCCGGAACCCAAGACGGTGAAGAACCGGGTGCACCTCGACCTGGCCACCACCTCGACCGCCCATCAGGCGGAACTGGTGGCGCGCTTGAAGGACCTCGGCGCGACCCTCGCCGACGTTGGCCAGGGCGACGTCCCCTGGACGGTCATGGCCGACCCGGAGGGCAACGAGTTCTGCGTCCTGGAACCCCGCCCGGTCTACCGGGACACCGGGCCGGTCGCCGCGGTGGTGGTCGACTGCGCCGACCCGCGGGAGATGGCCCGGTTCTGGGGCCGGGCCACGGACTGGACCGTGCACGAGGTCACCGACGGCCAGGCGACCATGCGGTCCGCCCAGGGCGTCGGCCCCTACCTGGAGTTCGTCCGTACTCCCGACGCCAAGAGCGTGTGGAACCGCGTCCACCTCGACGTCCGGCCCTACCCCGGTGACGTCCTCGAAGCGGAGGCGGACCGACTGCGCGCCCTGGGTGCCACCGACCCCGGTATCGACCAGTCGGCCATCTCCTGGACGGTTCTGGCCGACCCGGAGGGCAACGAGTTCTGCCTGCTCACCCCCGCCTGATCCCGGGCGACGCCCCGGCCGCGGTCCCGGCTCGGCCGGGCGGCGGCAGCGGTTCCCGGGCCGCGTGCCAGGCGGGCGGGAGGGCCGTGACGCCCGTGCGGGCGGCGATCACCCCGCCCGCGATGGCGCAGGTGGTGTCGATGTCGCCGCGTCCGGCGACGGTGGACCACAGGCCCTCGTGCAGGTCGTCGAGGTGTCCCGCCGCGCACCAGAGGGCGTAGGGGACGGTGTCGGGCCCGGACATGCGGTAGCCGGAGCCCAGGACCTCCGCGGCGTGCCGGACCGAGGCGCGGGCCGACATCCGGGCCGCGACCCGTACTCCCGACCGCACGTCGCTGTCGGGAAGTCGTGCGGCGACCGCTCGGAGGAAGTCCGGGCGGGCCGGCGCGGGCCCGCCCCGGCTGCGCGTGGCCAGCGCCGCGGCGACGGCGACCGCCACCGCCCCGGCCACCGCCTCCGGGTGGTGGTGCGAGACCGCGCTCTGCGCGGCGGCCCCCTCGGCGACGGCGTCGAGGTCGGCGGCGTGCCAGGCGCCGAGCGGAGCGACCCGCATGGCCGCGCCGTTGCCCCAGGAGCCCTGGCCGCCGAACTGCCCGGCCACCACCTCCCGCCAGGGCTCGCCCGCGCCGATCCGGCGCAGGACGTCGTGCATCGAGGCTCCGTAGCCGCGGTGCGTGTCGTCGGCGTAGGCCTCGGCGAGGCGCAGGGCGAGACGGTCCTGGTCGATCGTGCCGTCGCCCTCGGCGAGTTCCCGTACGAGGACGAGGGCCTGCGCGGTGTCGTCGCTCCAGCGCCACAGCGGCTCCGGGGGCACGGTCCGCGCCTCCAGGGCCGCCGGTCCTTCACGGCGCAGGATGCCGAACCAGCGGTCGCCGAAGGCATCACCGAAGGCGAGCCCGGACAGCGAATCCAGTGCGGCGGCAGGGATGTTGATCATCGGAGCAGTATCGCAAGGCGGCACCGCCCCGGCACTCCGATTTCGGCACTCCGATGTCGGCGGGGCCGTGTGACGGTACCGCTTTCGTTCAGTGTGCGAGAGCGGCGGCCGGGGCGGTCCGGTAGGGGGCGAAGTCGGCGTTGTCCTTGCAGCCGAGCTGCTCCCAGGTCTTGTCGTTGGTGACCGGGTCGGTGCCCGTCAGCCGGTACTTGCAGGCGCCCTTGATGAAGTTGCCCTGCACGCCGCCGGGGAAGTCGATCTCCTTGTTCCACAAGTACGGCGACTGGTAGTTGTTCACGCGGGCCGTGGCGTTGACGTCGATGCCGCCGGGCGCGTAGATCTCGTACACCCAGCCGGTCTTCTCCGCACCGTAGGTCGCGAACCGCTTGGCCACCGACTGGTCGCAGCTGGTGCTGAGGTGGGCGCTGAGCTGGCCGCCTCCCTTGACGATGTACTCGGCGAGGGGGATGAGCTGGTCGCCGCGCGGGGTGAAACCGGTCCGGAAGATCTCCTCGACGTTCTCCCTCGTGTCGCCGCGCCACAGGGTGTTGACGTCCTCGCGCCACTGCCAGCGCTCGTCGGAGGCGGTGGCGGCGACCGTGGGGGCGATGCGCGCGACGGTCGTGGTGCGCCACCAGTCCGCGGCCCGGTACTCGACGACCGGCCCACAGGGCGCGGTCGTGTCGTCGTCCGCCGCGGCCGGCGCCGCCGTGGCGGCCGGGGTGACGACGACGGAGAGGAGGAAGGTGGCGGCGAGGACCCGCAGAGCGGCCTTCAGCATGATATGACGACCCATCAGTCGAGGTGTCGGGGGAGGAAAGGGCACCCCGTTTATAGGGGTGCCGCCCGACTGCCGGGCCGCGAGCCGCAGGACGGACCACCCGTGCGGGGGGATCAGTCGTACTGGGAAAAGGATTCACCGGCCGGGGGCCCCGGGCCGGGGCGGGCTCCGCCTCTGCCGCAGGGTGCGCCCCCTTGACCGGGCGTTCGGCGTGCTGCATCCTGACTGAAAATTCAGTCAGGAGCGGAGCGATCGGTGTGCCGCACCGGGCTGTCCGACGTTCCCGTCAGCCGAAGGTGGACCCCGCCCGTGACCTCGTACGCACTGCTCACCTCCTACGACTCGCCCCTCGGCTCCCCGGGCCGCACCCGGCCGGCCGAGCGTGAACCGCTGCGCGTCGGGCTCGTCCAGATGCGCTGGTACGCCGACCCTGCCGAGCATGACGACCGGCTGCGCGAGGGGGTCGCGCTGGCCGCCGCGCAGGGCGCGCAGGTGGTGTGCCTGCCCGAGCTGACCCGCAGCCCGTACTTCTGCAACACCGACGACCCGATGGCCGACGGCGCCGAGCGCCGGCTGGAGGACGTCGAGACCGGCCCCACCGTCGGACTGGCCGCCGAACTGGCCACCGGCCTGGGCATCGCCGTGCACGCGTCGCTGTACGAGCGGGCCGGCGACGGCGGGCTCGGCTACAACACCGCCGTGTGCGTGGACGCCGACGGCCGTCTCGTCGCCCGGACCCGCAAGAACCACATCCCGGCCTTCCCCGGCTACCGCGAGGACCTGTGCTTCCGCCCCGGCGACAGCGGATTCCCCGTCGTCGCCCACGACGGCGCCCGTTTCGGCTTCCCCACCTGCTGGGACGAGTGGTTCCCCGAACTCGCCCGCGCCTACTCCCTCGCCGGCGCGGAGATACTCGTCCATCCCACCGCGATCGGCTCCGAGGTGGACCTGCCGGACTTCGACACCCGGCCCATGTGGGAGCACGCCATCAGCGCCAACGGCCTGGCCAACGCCCTCTTCATGATCGTGCCCAACCGCGTCGGCACCGAGGGCCGCTCCACCTTCTACGGCTCCTCGTTCATCTCCGACCCCTACGGCCGGGTCATGCTCCGCGCCCCGCGCGACACCCCCGCCGTCCTCGTCGCCGACCTCGACCTCGACCAGCGCCGCGACTGGCTCGACTTCGGCCTCATGGCCACCCGCCGCCCCGAGCTCTACGGCGCCCTCACCGAACGGCCCGGCCGCCGCCTCTAGAGGCGCCGAGGCCGGCGCGGCCGGTCACGCCTCCGCGGCGGTCGTGGCGGGCTCGACGATGCGGCCGTCGCGCAGTTCCACGACCCGGTCGGCGAGTTCGATCAGGTTGGGGTCGTGGGTGGCGACCAGGATGGTGACCGACTCGCTGCGCACCACCGCGCGCAGCAGCTCCATGATCGACCGGCCCGTCTCCGAGTCGAGCTGCCCCGTCGGCTCGTCCGCGATGATCAGGTCGGGGTCGTTGGCCAGCGCGCGGGCCACCGCCACCCGCTGCTGCTGACCGCCGGAGAGCTCGCCGGGGCGCTGCTCGGCGTGGTCCGCGAGGCCGACCAGGGCGAGCAGCGTGCGGGCGCGCTCCTCCCGCTCCCGGGCGGGGACGCGGCGCAGCCGCATCGGTACGCCGACGTTCTCGGCGGCGGTGAGGACGGGTATCAGCCCGAAGGACTGGAAGACGAAGCCGATGCGGTCGCGGCGCAGGGCGAGCAGGTCCGGCTCGGCCAAGGTCGCCAGGTCGGTGCCGTCGACGCTGATCCGGCCTCCGGTCGGGGTGTCGAGGCCTCCGACGAGGTTCAGCAGGGTGGTCTTGCCGGAGCCGGACCGGCCCTTGAGGGCGGTCAGTTCGCCCCGGCGGACCTCGAAGGAGACGCCGCGCAGGGCGTGTACGGCCTGCGCCCCGCTGCCGAAGCTGTGCCGCACGTCGTCCACGACCACGATCGGTGTGCCGTCGGCCTGCCGCGCCACCATGGTCGTAGCGGTGGACGTTTCCTGATGGTCCGTCATCGCCTCTGCCCCCCGTTGGGTCGTCCGAGCGGAGCGTCCAGCTCCACGTCTCGCGGCCCGCTCACGCTGCCGCTGCAGCTTTCTGATCGCATTTGCGCATCTGCCGCACCAATCACGCAAGCCCCTTCCGTACATGGCTCGAATCTGACAGCATCGTCCGCTATCCGGTACCCAGGGTCCGGATGGGGGAGGAACTCAACACGTGCTCGGCTTCGTCGTGCGCCGGCTGCGCGGGCGTTGGCCGCTCGCCGTCGCCGTGCTGCTCACCGTACTGATCACCGCGACCGCTCTGACCGCGCTGACGGCGTTCACCCGTGGCGTGGGCGAGGAGGGACTGCGGCGCGCCCTGACCGGCCCGGAACAGCCCCGGACCAGCGTCGTGATCACCAGCGGCCATCCCGCCACCGAACGCGCCAAGGACGACGAGTCCGTCCGGGCCTTCGCGGACCGGGTCTTCGGGCGGCTTCCCGTCGCCACCGAGAGCGTGGCCCGCAGCCGCTCCTACGGACTCCCCGGCGCCGCGGCCTCCGGCCAGGACGCCGACCTGACCCTGCTCGCCGCCCTCGGCCGGGAACACGTACGGCTGATCGCCGGCCAGTGGCCCGGGCCGGTCGCCGCCCCCACCACCGGGCCCGGCGCCGCCGCCCCGGCGCCGACACAGGTCGCCGTGCCGCGCGCCGCGCTCGCCCGGCTCGGCCTCGCAGAGTCCGCACTGCCCGCACCGGTCCGGCTCGACGACCGGTTCGGCGGGCCCCAGCTGACCGTGCTCGTCACCGGCGTGTACCGGGCGGCCGATCCGGACGCCGGCTACTGGCGGCTCGACCCGCTGGGCGGCCGCGAAGTCCAGTCCAGCACCCTGGCCACCTACGGTCCGCTGCTCGTGGACGACAGCGCCTTCACCACCGGCGGCCTCCTGCAGAACTACCGCCTCACCCTCCTCACCCCGGACCTGCGCACCATCCGCACGCCCGAGGCCGAAACCGTCCGCACCGCGACCGGCCCCGCCGCGGCCGACCTCGAACACACCACCTCCCTGCGGGCCGCCACCGATCTGCCGAAGGTGCTCGCCGAGCTGGACTCCGGCATGCGCGTCGCCCGCTCGACCCTGATGATGGGCGCCCTCCAGCTCACCGTCCTCGCCGCCGCCGCACTGCTGCTCGTCTCCCACATCGTGACGGCACGCCAGGAGCCGGAGCGCGTCCTGCTCACCGCGCGCGGCGCATCCCGCAGGCGGCTCGGCGCCCTGAGCGCGGCCGAGTCCCTGCTGCTGGCCCTGCCCGCCGCCGTCCTCGCACCCCTGCTGACCCCGCCCCTGCTGCGCCTGTTCAGCCGGCTCGGACCGCTCGAACGGGTCCACCTGGAAATCCCGGACACCTGGCTGGTCTGGCCCGTCGCGGCCGCCTGCGCCCTGGCCTGCGTCCTGCTGACGACCCTGCCCTCCGTCCTGCGCGGCGCCTCGGCCGCCGTGCTGCGCCGCGTGGGCAGCCGGCAGGCGATGGTGACCGGCGCCGCCCGATCCGGCCTGGACCTGGCCGTGGTGGCCCTCGCCGTCCTCGGCTACCAGCAGCTGTCGCACTACGGGGGTACGGACGCCCCGCCGCCCGCCACCGGCTCCGGCGGCGGACTCGGCGTGGACCCCGTCCTCGTCGCCGCCCCCGCCCTCGCCCTGTGCGGAGGCACACTGCTCGTCCTGCGCCTGCTGCCGTTCGCGGCCCGCGCCGGGGGACGGCTGGCCGCACGCGGCCGGAGCCTGGCCCCGGCCCTGTTCGGCTGGCAGCTCGCCCGACGCCCCGGCCGGGCCACCGGGCCCGTGCTGCTCCTCGTACTCGCCGTCTCCAGCGGGATCCTGGCCCTCGGCCAGGACTCCGCCTGGTCCGCGTCCCAGCGCGACCAGGCCGACTTCGCGACCGCCGGAGGCCTGCGGATCTCCGCGAGCAGCATGACCGCGATGGGCCAGGGCGGACGCTACGGGGCACTGCCCGGCGGCGACCGCCTCAACCCGGTGGCCCGCCGGGAGCAGCAACTGCCCGGCGGGGCCGTCGCCGACGTCCTCGCACTGGACGCCGCCGGAGCGGGCGACCAGGTGCCGCTCCGCGCCGACCTGCGCGGCGGCCGCGACATGCGCGAACTGTTCGCCCCGCTCGCCGACACCGGCGAGCGGGCCCCCGGTGTCGCACTGCCCGGCTCCCCCCGCCGGATCGACCTCGACGTGACGGTGCGGTCCACCGGTACGGGCTGGGCGGCCGTGAGCGTGCTGCTGCGCGACCGGTTCGGGACGGTCCACGGCACGCAGTCCGTGACCCTCCCCGCCGGCGGCGACGCCACCCTCGCCTTCCCCCTGGACACCCTGACCGGCGCCCCGGTCGGTTCGGCGGCGGCGCCGCTGACCCTGGCGGGCATACGCCTGTCCTACGCCGGGGACGGCGGCCCCCCGGGCGACGGCAGCGAGCTGACCCTGCGCCGGATCGGCGCATCCGACACCGTGGACGGCGCCGCGGTGGCCGTACCCGCAACCGACCCGGCCGGCCCGGGCGGCTGGCGCCCCTCGCCCCCGCAGGAGCAGCGCATCCAGCGGGCCCCCGAAGCCTCCCCGGCCCCGGCCGGCTCCACGCGGCTGCGCTACTGGGGCGGGTTCGGCACCGAGCGGGGCGTCACCACCGTGCTGTTCCCGGCGCCCGCCGCGCCGGCCGCCGCCGCGGTCCCGGCGGTCGCCACCACCGGCTACCTGAGCAGCGTGGGCGCCTCCGTCGGAGACACCGTCCCGGTCCCGATCGACGGAGCGACCGTCCCCATGCGGGTCACCGCCGCCGTGGACGCCCTCCCCGTCGCCGGGGGCACGGCCATCGCCGCCGACCTGCGCGCCCTCGGCCGCTTCCTCGTGGAGTCCTCCGGGCGGCAGCCTCCCGCGCCCACCGAGTGGTGGCTGCCCGCCACTTCGGCCGCCGACCCCGTCCCGGCCCGCGCGGCCGCCGAACTGCGCGCGGGCGTCAGGACCGAGCGCGTCCAGCTCCGCGAGGAGATCACCGGCCGCCTGCTGGACGACCCGCTGAGCGCCGGCCCGCAGAGCGCGCTGGCCGCTCTCGCCGTGGCCTGCGCGGTCCTGGCCGCCATCGGCTTCGCGACCTCCACGGCCGCCGAACGAAGGGTGCGGGGACGGGAGTTCTCCGTCCTGCTCGCGCTCGGCACACCGCGCCGGTCACTGGCCCTGGCGGCCGCCGCCGAGGGCGGGGTGCTGATCGTCATCGGCACCGCCGTCGGCACCGGGCTCGGCGTCGCCCTCGTCCATCTGATGGCGCCCCTGGTCGTGCTCACCCCCTCGGCCGGCCGGCCGTTCCCGCCCGTACAGGTGGACATGTCGTCCTGGCAGATCCTGCTGACGGCCACCGCCATCGCCGCCGTACCCCTGCTGTCGGCCGTCTTCAGCGGCCCCCGGGGCCGCGACATCGCCGCCCGGCTGCGCCCCGTGGAGGACATGTGACCACCCCGCCGCCGTCCGCCACCCCGCCGCCGGCTGCCACCCCGCGGCCGCCCGCCGCGCCCGCGTCCGGGCCGCGGCCCGCGCCGTGGGTCCGGACCCGGCTGCGCGCCGCTCCGCTCGGCACCCTGCTCGCCGCCGCGCTCGCGTTCGTCGCCGTCCTCCTCGCCGCCGCACTCCCCAGGGCCCAGGACCGGGGCGCCGACCAGGCCCTGCGGTCCTTCCTGGACCACAGCGGGTCCACCCGCACCAGCCTCCAGGTGACCGCGCCGGCACCGGCGTCCGGCCAGAGCGCCCAGGCCCTGGACCGGACGCTGGAGAGCCTCCTCGCCCGTACCGGGAACACCTTCCACGTCGACGTCGACACGGTCGTCCACGGCACGCGGACCACCAAGCGGCAGCCCCTGCTGAATCCGGAACTGTCCCGCCCGCACCGCCTCCCGCCCGAGATGTCCCTGCTGTACGTCCAGCAGGCGCAGGACCACGTGAAGCTGGTGGAGGGGCACTGGCCGAGCGACGCCCCCCGGACCGCCGGAGGCACCGCGTACGACCCGCCGCTCCAGGTCGCCCTGTCGCGGCAGGCCGCCGAAACCATCGGCGCCCGCGTCGGGTCCGTCCTCGGCAGCGCCCCCCTGCTCGACGGCACGCCGTCCGTGGAGGTCGTGGGCGTCTTCTCCGTCCCGGACGAGACCGACGACTTCTGGGTGAACATGGACTGCCTCCCGCGCGCCTGCAAGAAGGCGGTCGGGGAGAGCTACCTGTGGGAGGCCGACGCCTTCATCGGGGCCGGCGACCTCGACCGGATGGACCTCTGGGGCCACAACGCCGAGGACTTCTGGCGCCTCCCGGTGGAGGTCGGCCGGCTGCGCGCCGACCGGCTCGACGCCACCAAGGAGGAGATCGCCTCCTACGTGGCCGGCCCCACCGCCGCCGCCATCTCCTTCGACACCCGTCGCGAGCGGATACGGACCACCTCGTGGCTGCCCGAACTCTTCGAGCAGGCCCACGACCGCAGACAGGCGGCGGCGCCGCTCGCACTGATCGGCCCCGCCGGGGTCGGCGGGGTCGCCTTCGTCGTCCTCTGCCTCGCCGGCGCGCTCGCAGCGGACCGTCGGGACGCCGAACTGCGCCTGATGCTGGCCCGCGGCGGCTCGCGCTCCGCCATCGTCGGCCGGCTCCTCGGGGAAGGCGCCGTCACGGTCCTCCCGGCCGCCGCGGCCGCCACCGCGCTCGCCGTACTCCTGCTGCCCACGCCACGGCTCGCCCCCGCGCTCGTCTCGGCCGCGACCGTCGCACTGCTCGCGCTGCTGGCCTTCCCCGTACGGGCGGCCGTGCTGCTGACCCCGCCCCGTCCGGCCGGGCGCTGGCGGCGGCCCGTGGCCGAGCTGCTCGTCCTCACCGCCACGGCCGCCGCCGTACTGGAGGTCCGCCGCCGCGGGGTCGCCCCGGCCGGCAGCGACCCGGACCCGCTGCTCGTCGCGTCCCCGCTGCTGCTCGCACTGTGCGGGGCGCTGCTGCTGGCCCGCGTGCAGCCGGTGGTGACCGGGTGGTTCGCCCGGGCGGCCGGCCGCCGCTCCGGACTCGTCGGCTTCCTCGGGCTGGCCCGGGCCGCGCGGGGCTCCGGCGTCCGGGCCACCGGCCGCTCGGGCCCCTCCGTCCTGCCGATGGTCGCCCTGCTCCTCGCCATCACCACCGGAGGGTTCGGGGCCGCCGTCCTGCAGTCCGTGGAAGCGAACCGGCTCGGTGTCGCCCGGCTGACCGTCGGGGGCGACGCCGCGATCTCCGCCTTCGGCAAGGCGGAGCTCCCGGAGGGCCTCGCGAAGGCCGCGGGCGAACTGCCGGGCGTACGGACGTCCGTACCGCTGTGGATCGACCACGACTCCGCCCTCGTGGGCACCGTCCAGCGCTCCAGCCAGGTCAACCTGATCGTCGTCGAGGCGGCAGCGTACGCGGAACTGTCCCGCGTCCTCGGCTGCGGACCCTTCGACCCCGCCCTGCTCGCCACGCCCGGCGGGGAGCCCGCGGACGCCCCGGTGCCCGCGCTGTTCAGCTCCGGACTGGCGCGGCTGGGCGGCTCGGGCACCTTCACGCTCCAGCCCGGCAACGGCGGCGAGGTGCGGGTCCGCGGCGCCGCCGTCATCGACTGCACTCCGGCGGTTCCGGCCGGGGACGCCGCGACCGTCGTCCTGCCCGTGAGCCGCGCGGCGGCCCTCATCAGCGGCGCCGACCGGCCCAACCGATGGTTCGGCCTCGGGTCCGTCGACGGCGACCGGCTGCGCGCGCTGGTCCGCTCCGCCCTCCCGGCGGCGTCCGCTTCGGAGGCCCCCTCGCCCGCGGCCCCGGCTCCCGGCACGCAGCCGGCCGACGAGGTGTATCCCGTGCGCACCAGCGCCGACGCCGTCGCCGAGCTGGGCTCCGATCCCCTCCAGCGGTCCGCGGAACGCCTCTTCTGGGCCTCCGTGGCCGGAGCGGCCGGCTTCGCGCTGCTGGCCGTACTGCTCACGCTGATGCGGAGCGTCCCCGAACGCGCGGCGCTGCTGGCCCGGCTGCGCACGATGGGCCTGCGCCGCCGGCAGGGCGTCGCGCTGATCCTCGCCGAGACCCTGCCGCAGACCTTGGCGGCGGCGCTGGGCGGGGCCCTGGTCGCGGCCGCCGCGGTGGCGCTGCTGGGTCCGGCGCTGGACCTGTCCACCCTGGTCGGCGCGAGCGTGCCGACCGGCGTACGGCTCACGGCGGGCCCCGTACTGACCCAGGCCCTGGGCCTGGCCGCCCTGGTCGCCGCGGCCGTGCTCGTCGAGGCGGCGACATCCGGGCGACGGCAGATCACCACCGAGTTGAGAGCGGGAGACCAGCGTTGAACAGCGACCAGCCGACGTACGAGGAGCTGCGCCGGCGGGCGACGGCCGCCGCGGAGCCCCGCACCCGGGCGGCGGACACCGCGATCGCCTGCGACCGCCTCGTCCGGATCTTCAGCACCGACGGCATCGAGGTGCAGGCCCTCCAGGGGCTGGAGCTGACGGTCGAGCAGGGCGACCTGGTGGCCCTCGTGGGTGCCTCGGGCAGCGGCAAGTCCACCCTCCTGAACATCCTGGCGGGACTGGACGTCCCGACGGCGGGCAGCGCGGCGGTCGCCGGCTACGACCTGCTGGAACTGATGGCGCGGGACCGGCTGCGCTACCGGCGCGAAGCGGTCGGCTTCGTCTTCCAGCAGACGGCCCGCAACCTGCTGCCGTTCCTGACGGCCGCCCAGAACGTGGCCCTGCCGATGCAGTTGAAGGGCGGCGGCTCGCGGCGCGGCGCGGGCGCGCGCCGCTCGGCCCGGGTGGCGGAGATCCTGGACGCCCTCGGGATCGGCGACCTGGCGCACCGGCACCCGGCGGAACTGTCCGGCGGGCAGCAGCAGCGGGTCGCGATCGCGGTGGCGATGGCCAACGACCCCAAGGTGCTGCTGGCCGACGAACCCACCGGCGAACTCGACTCGGAGACGGCCGCCGCCGTCTTCGAGGCCTTCCGCACGGTCAACAAGGAACTCGGCGTGACGGTGGTCATCGTGACGCACGACCCCATGGTGGCGGGCGAGGTCCGCCGGACGGTCGCCATCCGCGACGGCCGCACCAGCAGCGAGGTGCTGCGCCGCCTGGTCACCGACGAGCACGGCGAGGAATCGATCAGCGAACGCGAGTACGTCGTCCTCGACCGCTCGGGACGCGTCCAGCTCCCCGCGAAGTTCCTGGAGGCCCTGGGCATGGAGCACCGCGTGGCCGTCGACCTGGCACCGGACCACATCGAACTGCGCCCCGACCGGGTCTGAGGGGTGTCCTGCGGATCAGGGTCGGACACACCCGGAAGGCCGCGGGGCGTGCGGCACGAGCACTCCCTCGGGTGTCAGCCCCTTGGCCCACAGCAACCTGACAGGTCGTCACCCGACACCCTACGCTGCAGTGCGCGCATGCCTCCGGTGTGCCGGAGCGCGCCGCTGTCGCGACCTCACGCGCCGCCCGACAGTGCCCGGACCCGTCGGCGAGGTCTCGCCCCGTGACGGGGCCTGCCCCCGAACCCCGGCCGAAAGGTCTGCCGCCGATGACCCCCCGCACCCCGGGCGGGCCCCCGCCCGCCACGGCCCGACGCCACGGCGCCCGCTGGGCCCTCCCGCTGGCCGCCGCCCTCCTCCTCGGGCTGGCCGGCCCGCCCGCCGCGTCGGCCGCCGCCCCGGCCCCCGTACCCGTTCCCGCACGTGCCGAGGTCGGGAAGATCACCGAGTACCCCCTTCCCACACCCGGCAGCGCGCCGAGCGGCATCACCACGGGATCGGACGGCAACCTCTGGTTCACCGAGAGCGGCACACGGAAGATCGGCCGGATCACCCCTGCCGGGAAACTGACCGAGTTCCGGCTGCCCGGCGACACCAGCGACGCGCTCGGGATCACCGCGGGACCCGACGGCCATCTGTGGTTCACCGACGTCAGCGGCCGGATCGGGAGGATCACCACGGCCGGCGCCGTCACCGAGTACGACCTGCCGGGCGCCGGCGGGCGTCAGCCGTTCGCCATCACGACCGGTCCGGACGGCAACCTGTGGTTCACCGAGGACCCCGGCGACCGGATCGGGAAGATCACCACTGCGGGTGTCATCACCGAGTACCCCCTGCCCCGCCCGGACAGTGGCCCGGAGGGCATCGTGACCGGGCCCGACGGCAACCTGTGGTTCACCGAGATCCTCGGCAACCGGATCGGGAAGATCACCACCGACGGGGTCGTCACCGAGTACGACCTGCCGCACCCCGACAGCGGACCTGACGTCATCACCGCCGGTCCCGACGGCGCGTTGTGGTTCACGGAGCTCTTCGGCAACCGGATCGGGAAGATCACCACCGACGGGGCGGTCACCGAGTACGACCTGCCGAACGCGGACAGCGGCCCGGACGGCATCGCCGCCGGGCCCGACGGGAACCTGTGGTTCACCGAGCAGGTCCGCAACGGCATCGGCCGGATCACGCCCACGGGGGAGTTCGCGCACTACCCCCTGCCCGGCGCGGACTCCTTCCCGACCCGTATCACCGCGGGACCCGACGGCGGCATGTGGTTCACCGAGATCGTCGGCGACCGCGTCGGACGCATCGAGGTCGGCGCCCGCAGCCCCAGGGCCGACCTTGCGGTCCGCCTGAGCGCGCCGGCCACCGTGCGGGAGGGGGAGCAGTACACCTACACCGTCACGGTGACCAACAACGGGCCCTTCGGCGCGTCGGACGCGGTGGTCACCCTCAACCTGCCGCGCGGCGCGCAGGTGACGGGCACGGCTCCCGCCGCCGACCGCGGCGGCCCCCACCGGGTGAGCATGCGGATCGAGGCCCTGGGGGCCGGACAACTGCGGGTCTTCCACGTCACGGTGCGGCCCGAGCAGCGGCCCGTCGTCATCGCGACCGCCGACGTCCGCTCCCGCACGCCGGACCCGAGGCGGAACAACAACACGGACCGGGCCGTGACCCGGGTGACCCGCAGCTGACCGCCCCGCACCCGACCACGAGCACACGACCTCCCGGCCGCGGCGCGGTCGGGAGGTCAGTCGACGTCGATGTGGACGCTGGTGGACTTGACGCGGGCCACGGCCCGCACGCCGACCGCGAGGCCGAGCTCCTCGACCGCCTCGCGCGTCAGCAGCGAGACCACCCGGTGGGGGCCCGCCTGGATCTCGACCTGGGCGGCGACCTCTCCCATCGTCACCGCGGTCACGATCCCGGGCAGTGCGTTGCGGACGGACGTCGCGACCTCGCCGCCGTCCTCGGCGGGCTCCCGGGCGAGCTCCACGCAGAAGGCGGCCAGGTCCCGGCCCTCCACCATCCGCCTCGTGCCGTCCCGCCGGGTCGGGAAGCGCCCGGCATCGGCCCAGCGACGGGCGGTGTCGGTGCTGACGCGGAGGAGTTGGGCGGCCTCGCCGATGGTGTAGAGCTGCACCCCGCAACTCTATGCCGCCGCCCGCCCCGGCGGCGGTCCGCCTGAATATCGCGCGAATTTGTTTTGGAATCAAATATGCGGATATATGCGTAGCGGCTGGACTGTGAAGGGAACGACATGGGTGTGGGCGAGAAGGCGAAGGCCGAGATGGAACAGGTCGCTGGTAAGGCTGTGCGAAAGGCGGCCCACGCCATGGGCAAGGAAACCCTGGCCGCCAAGGGGGCGGCTCTGGAAGCCCGGGGCAAGGCGCGGAGTGTCAAGGAAAAAGGGAAGGACACGCTGCGCTGATCGGCATTTCGAAGGTTCTGAAAGCGAGAAGGAAGCATGGGCATACTTGCTTGGATCCTGCTCGGTCTGCTCGCGGGCATCATCGCGAAGATGCTGATGCCCGGCAAGGACCCGGGCGGCATCATCGTCACCATACTGATCGGCATCGTAGGTGGTCTGCTCGGGGGATGGCTGGGCAAGGTGATCTTCGGCGTCGACTCCATCGACGGCTTCTTCGAGCTTTCGACCTGGATCGCCGCCATCGTCGGCTCCCTCATCCTCCTGATCGTCTTCCGGTTGTTCCGTCGCGCGGCGCGATAGCGGCGGCTACTGCGGCGGCGAAGGCCGAAAGGCGAAGGCCGGACACCGAGGAATGAAACGGCTTCCCCCTCCTTGCGGGGGCGAAGCCGTTTTCCTCGTTCAGGGCGGAAGGAGGGGTCCCAGCGGGCCCAGGTCGAGATTGAGATCCTCCAGCGTGTAACCGTGCTCCGCGCACAGCTCGGTCATGCGCTCGTGGAGGGCGAGGAGCGTGGCCCCCAGTTCCTCCTCCTGCTCGTCGGTGAGATCGCCCGCGTCGACGCGGCGCAGGGCCTGGCGTTCGATGAGTTGGCGCAGCAGCTCGACGAGCGTGAGGACGAGTTTGAGGAGGTCCTCGCCGACGGTGTCGGGGTCGGTGTGCAGGCGGCGAGCCGGCCGTGGCGGGTCGCTCCCGGGCGGGACGGGGGGTGCCTGGAGGAGCCGGAAGGCGTTCGCCATCGTGTCGCCGACGGCGCTGAGGTCCGCAGCCGGGGGCCGACGGGCGGGGCCGTCGCCGTTCACGGCCGCTCGCCGCCGATGTGGGAAGACGGGTCGGGGCCGCCGGCCACCGAGGTGACGAGGGCGCGCAGGGAGATCCGTACCAGGTCGATGTCCGCGATGGACAGGACGACGTCCCCGGTGATCACGACGCCGCCGGCCAGCAGCCGGTCGAGGAGGTCCACGAGGGCGACCTGGCGGCCCGGCAGGGATTCGTCGCGCGGGGCGAGCGTCATGTCGGGCCACCGGGTGTCTCGGTGCCGGTGCCGGTGCCGGTGCCGGGGTCTGGGTCTGGGTCGGTGCCCGTGGTCCGTGGGGCCGGCATGGCGAACGAATAGGGGGCCCAGGGGCCGGTGATGTCGACCCGTACGCCGGGCAGGTCTTCGCCCGCCTGCTGAACGGCCCTGCGGAAGGCTCCCGCCCGGTCGTCGGGAACGAGGTACGCGTCGTTGAGGACGTTCTCGCCGTCCGGGCCGGCTTCGCCGTGGGTCAGGGGGCCCGACTGGGTGGGGTGCCGTACCGCGTGGGTCGCGTGCGGGGCCGCGGCGGCGGCGATGCGCTCCGCCGCCCGTGCGGCCTGCTGGTAGCGGTCCTCGCGGGCGTGGTGCTGCCTCTTGCGGGCCTGGAGGTACGCCTTGCCGGGACTGCCGGGGGCGGGAGTGGCGGCCGGGGGCGCCGCGTCGGGACCGTCGCCGTCGCCGTCGCCGGCGTCGGGGCGTACGTAGACCTTGACGCCGTACTCGGCGTGGTGGGCCAGGAGGGCCAGCCGGTCGGCGAAGGCGGGCCGCTGCTCGCGCAGCGCCGCCAGTGCCCGCTCCTCGTCCTCATAGAGGGTCGCCATCCGCAGGGGCAGGACGGTGGCCCGCTCGCTGAGCGCCTGGATGACGTGGTGGTGGGCCCGGGCGGTGCTCTCCAGCCAGCCGAGGTCCTCGAAGCGCGCCCGGAGCGCCTCTTCGCGCCAATCGCCGTGGGGTACCTGGCTGGTGACGAACGCGGGCGCCGCCGGACGGGAGTCGTCGAGGGGCGGCAGGAGGGACAGCGCGGCGTCGGCCACGCCCCGCAAGGAGGCCACGGTCCGGACAAGTTCCGGCGTGGGCACGGCGACGGCGTACACGTAGGTGAGGGTCGGCTCCCGGTTCATGGTGCGGGCCTGTTCCTCTTCGGGGCGCGGCGGGACGGGCGGTCCTCTTCCCGGGCGCGGTCGTCCGCTTCGTACTCCGCACCCTGCACGCCGGGCTCCGCGGTGCCCAGCCGTTCGCGCCGTAGCGCCTCCACCTCGGCCCGCAGGCGGCGGTTCTCCTCCGCCAGCGGGCTGCCGCTGTGGCGGGAGGAGAGGGACGGGTCGTACTCCCACCAGTCGATGCCCATCTCCTTGGCCTTGTCCACCGAGGCGATCAGTATCCGCAGCTTGATGGTCAGCAACTCGATGTCGAGGAGGTTGATGCGGATGTCGCCGGCGATGACGATGCCCTTGTCCAGGACCCGTTCGAGGATGTCGGCCAGGCTGGCGGAAGAAGAGCTGGGGGGATAGGACATCGGCGTCGCGCGGGAGGGCAAGGGGCCCAGCCGGTTGGCGAGCGGGTCACTCACGGTCCCCGACCTCCCAGGTCACGGCAGACCCTGCTGCCGGTATCTCGTGATCTCGTCGAGCCGGTCGAGGAGTTCGTCCTCCATGACCTCGAAGGTGTCGGGGTCGATCTCACCCCGCTGGAGCCGGCCCTCGAGGTCGGCGAGCGCCGCCCAGACGGGGGCGGGATCGTAGTACTCCTCGGTCGCCTTGTCGGCGACGCGTTGCGCCACCCACACCACGGCGCGCACGGGCGCCAGCGGCGAGGTCAGCAGTCCGGTCAGCAGCCCCATGGCTCCTCCTGAGCGCCCTAGACGAAGCTGTACGGCGGCAGCGGTCCGCCGAAGCGGAAGTCGACGCCTTCGACCTGGTCGGCGAGGCCGGCCTCGGCGTCGAGGAACTCGTCCTTCTGGTCGCCGTGGACCAGGAGGGAGATGTTGAGCACGTCGCCGTCGACGGGGGCGCGGACGGCGTGGTCGCGGGCGAACCCGACCAGGGCCTGGACGAGGCCGGCGGCGAGCGTCTCCTGTCGGCCGCGTACCTCCGCGGCGACGAGTTCTCCCAGCTGGAGGGGGAGCCGGGGGTCGGTGTCGCCTCCCCGGATCCGGTCGTTGAGCTTCCGCGCCTCGGGGAACTCGTCGAGGATCTCGCGCAGGAGCGCCTCCTCGTCCTGCGACGCTTTGACGTTGTACTCGGCGCAGCCTTCGACCCGCTCCAAGGATTCGAGGTAGGAGTCCGCGCGCTGCAGGAGGGCCTCCCGGACCGTCTGCTCGTCGGGGGCGATGTACCCGAACTGCAGGGGCAGGACCGCGCCGTCCGCCATCAGGCTCGTCTGGACCTCCTGGTGGGCGGTCAGGTCGCGGCGCTTGGGACGGATCTCCTCGTCCACGTCACTGACGACCGCGCACAGCTGATCCGTGGTGACGGTGCGGAGCGCGCCGGGCTGCGCCCCGACGCCGGTCAGCCCGTCCAGACGGCAAGGGTGCTCCGCCGCGACGATCGAATACACGTACAGAGCCATCGCCTGCTCCCTCACTCCTTCTCACGGCGCACCGGGCGGCGTGCGGGCCGGCGGCGGCGCGGGGCCTCTTCCTCTTCGGGCTCCTCCTCCGGCTCCTCCTCCGACGTGCCGGACTTGCCGGTCAGGGACTGCGTCACCGATTCCACCGCCCCGCTGAGCGCGCCCTTGGACTTGCCGTGCGCGCCGCTCTCGACCATGTCGCCGACGACGTCCGTCAGCCGGGAGGGCGCCTTGCGGCCCGCTTCGAGGTCGAGCCGGTTGCAGGCCTCGGCGAAACGCAGGTAGGTGTCGACACTGGCCACGACGATCCGCGCGTCGATCTTCAGGATCTCGATCCCGACGAGGGAGACACGGACGAACACGTCGATGACCAGCCCGCGGTCGAGGATCAGTTCCAGGACGTCGTAGAGGCTGCTGGTGCCGCCGCCCCCGCCTCTGCTGACGCTGCTTGCACCTTGCGGCATCACGGTCATGGCCGCTTCCCTTCGCCGGTGGGCCGACGGCCCCCTCACGCCGGCCGGTCGATCATTCCTCTGCTGTACCGCCGGGTCCTCTCGTAGGAGATGAGCTCCCCTTCTTCGTCCATCGTGACCTTGTAGCTGGCCAGGACGCTGGTCGTGTCGGGAATGCGTTCCAGCTCCAAGACCTCGACCTGGGCCTCCCAGCCGTCCTCGGTGGGCTTCAGGGCCGACACCGACTCGGGCGGGCGCCCGAGCAGCTCCGACAGCTGCTGGGCCGCCAGACGCATGGCGGTGGCCGCCCCAGGGGTGCCGCGGCGCGTGACCGGCTTGCGGGGCGGGGCCTTGCGGCCGGGCCTGCTCGTCTGTGCGTCGTCGCGGTCATCGCCGTCCGACGGTGAGCGCCGACGGCGCGCGGGCTCTGCTGGGGCCATGGACCCACTCCCCTCGCGAACTGCCCCTAGGGCTGCCCGCTGGCACGAAGATCAAACGCTTCAGATCACAACAAAAACCAGATTTTCACAGCATACGAGGCATATCTGGCATCAGGGGGGCAGCCACTTAGTAACCGAGCGATCAGCGCGTCCCGTCACCCCGGCGTGCATCCGCGGCAGCGGGAGCACGTGGAGTGCAGAGGGAGTGGCCAGTGGGCGCACCTGGTGAAGGGAAAGGGCTCATGGACGACACGACCAAGATCGCCCTGGGGGCCGCCATTGTCGGCGGCTACGTGCTGGGGCGGGCTAAAAAGGGTCGCATGGCCCTCAGCCTGGCGACGTTCGTCGCCGGCCACCGCCTCGGTCTGGACCCGCGGGAGCTTGCGACACAGGGCCTGAAGAAGCTGAGTGAGATGCCGCAGGTCGCCGAGCTCGGCGAGCAGATCCGGGGCGAGGCGCTGGACGCCGGCCGCAAGGCGCTGACGGCCGCTGCCAACCGCCAGCTGTCCCAGCTCGCCGACTCGATCCACCAGCGGACGCTCTCCGTGGGCCGACGTGACGACGAAGACGCCGACGAAGACGCCGACGAGGAGGAGTACGAGGACGCATACGAGGACGAGGACGAGGGCGAGGGCGAGGACCAGGACCAGGACGGGGCCGGGGACCAGGACGCGGCCTACGAGGAGGAGCCCTACCAGGAGTCCGAAGGCGACGAGGAGGAGCAGGAACCGGAGGAGCCGGAGGAAGAGGAGTACGAGTACGAGGACGAGGACGAGGAGGAGCCCGAGGAAGAGGCGGAGGAGGAGCCCGAGGAGGAGCCCGCCCCGCGTCGGCGGTCGGCCCGCGGCCGCTCGGCTTCCGCCCGGAAGCCGCAGGCGCCGGAGGACGAGGAGGAGCCCGAGGAAGAGCCGGAGGAGGAGCCGGAGGAGGAGCCTGAGGAAGAGCCCGAGGAGGAGCCTGAGGAGGAGCCTGAGGAGGAGCCCGAGGAGGAGCCCGAGGAGGACGAGGGGGAGGGCGAGGGGGAGGACGAGGAAGAGCCTGCGGCACGCCGTCGTCCGGCTCGCCGCCGCTCCACGTCCGGCCGTACGACCAGGGCGGAGCAGCGCAGCGCACCCACGGGTAGCAGCGCGGCCAGGAAGTCGGCTCCGGCGAAGAAGGCCGTTCCGGCCCGGAAGTCCGCTCCTGCAAGGAAGGCGGCCCCGGCGAAGAAGTCGGCTCCCGCCAAGAAGTCCGCGCCGGCCAAGAAGTCCGCTCCCGCGAAGAAGTCGGCACCCGCGAAGAAGTCGGCTCCCGCGAAGAAGTCGGCTCCTGCGAAGAAGTCGGCTGCCGCCAAGAAGTCCGCCCCGGCGAAGAAGTCCGCTTCCGCGAAGAAGTCCGCCCCGCCGGAGAAGGCGACCGCCAAGAAGTCGGCGAGCGGGCGTGCTGCGCCCAGGGCACCCGCCAAGAAGGCGGCGGCCAAGAAGGCGGCAAGCCGACCCGCCGCGAAGAAGGCTCCCGCGAAGAAGAGCACGGCGAAGAAGCCCCCCGGCCGCCAGGCCACGTCCAAGAGTGCCGCCAAGACCACCGCGGCCAAGAAATCGGCCCGCCGCAAGCCGACGGCGCGGAGGTGAACCATGGCCACCACACAGCAGGGCTCCAAGGACGGCTCCAAGGACGGCCAGTCCGGTTTTGACAAGCTGCTCGGTGAACTCGGCAACTTCGTCTCGGCCCAGGCCGAAGACCTGGCGGACAAGGCCGTGGACAAGGTGGGAGACCTCACCGACCGCCTCTCCGACGTCGCGGAGAACGGAGGGTCCCTCGCCGGTATCGGAGGCAGACTCCTCCAAGGCGACTCACCGGTGAAAGCCATGCTCGGGCAGACGGTCAGCGGGCTGAAGGACAAGATCAGCGACACGGCCGGCAGCCTGTTCGGAGGCAAGGGCAAGGGCAAGGGGCGCAAGGGCGGCACCAAGGCCATGCACATCATGGAGACCATGGACGTGGGACTGCCGCTGCGCACCGTCTACGACCACTGGACCCAGTACGAGAACTTCAGCAGTTTCACGAAGGGTGTGCGCAGCGTCTCGAAGAACGACGACACGACCTCGGACTGGAAGGTCAAGGTCGGACCGTCCACGCGCAGCTGGAAGGCCACGATCCAGGAACAGGTGCCGGACGAGAGGATCGTCTGGTCCTCCGAGGGCGCCAAGGGAACCACACGCGGCTGCGTGAGTTTCCACGAGCTGGCCCCTTCGCTCACCCGGATCGTCCTCGTCGTCGAGTACTACCCCGCCGGCTTCTTCGAGAAGACGGGAAACATCTGGCGGGCCCAGGGCCGGCGCATGCGCCTCGACCTGAAGAACTTCAACCGCTTCGTCAGCCTCTCCAACGACGAACCGGAGGGCTGGCGCGGAGAGATCCAGGACGGCGAGGTCGTCGTCACGCACGAAGAGGCCATGGAAGAGGAAGAGGCCGCTGCCGAGGAAGAGGGCGAAGAGGGCGAGGAGGGCGCCGCCGAGGAGGACGCCTACCCCGAGGGCGAGGCGGAGGAAGCCGACCAGGACGCCGACCAGGACGAGGACGAATACGCGGACGAGGAGGAGTACGAGGGCGAAGAGGCCGAGGAAGGGGACGAGCCGGCCGACGACGGAAGCGATGAATACGAGGCCGAGGACGAGGACGAGGGCGAGGGCGAGGCCGAGGAAGGCGAGGCCGAGGAAGAGGAGGAAGAGGAGGAAGCGCCGCCCCGGCGGTCACGCCGACGCTCGCGGGCGCGGGCGTGACGGGACACGCAGAGGCCGGCGGCCCAGCCGCCGGCCTCTGCGTGATCGTCAGTGCTTGAGAGCGTCCTTCGCCTTCTGAGCGGCCTGCTTCGCATCACCTGCGGCCTGCTCGGCACGGCCCTTCATCTCCAGGCTCTCGTTGCCGACGGCCTTGCCGGTGACCTCCTTCGCCTTTCCCTTGACGGACTTGCCCATGTTCTTGGCCTTCTTGCCTGCGGCCATCCTCGACACCTCCAAAACCTGCACGAGCAGAACGGGTGAGTCGTGTCCCGCCACACAGCGGGTGCCCGTTCCGGCAGCGCGTACACCCGGACCGGCCCCACCGAAGCCGAACGTACGGCCCGCCACCCCGAGGGCCTCAGGGCCGCGGCGTCGGGACGAGGCGCAGGAGCGTGTGCAGGACGGAGTCGATGGTGTCGCGGCCCGGTTCGGCGCTCACGTCGGTGAGCACGCGGGCCAGGGTGCGCACGAGCACCGGCGAGGCCATGACGCGCGGGTGGAGGAGTGAGCGGAAGCCGTAGCGGGAGAAGACGAGATCACTGGCGAGGTTGCCCAGCCGGTAGTAGCGCCCCCAGCGGCGGTGGATCTCCGCGGGGTACTGCTGCAGTGCGTGTTCGCGCCTCGGCCCGGCCGGCCGGGCCGAGGCCAGGGCGATGGTCTCCGCCGCCACCTCCGCGGCTTCCATGGCCTGGCCGATGCCCTCGCCGCTCCACGGGCTGACCATGCCCGCGCTGTCGCCGACCAGCAGCAGACCGTGCCGGTACTGCGGCCGCCGGTTCATTCCCATCGGCAGGGGCGCGCTGCGCAGGGGCGATTGCGCGCTGTCCTCCCGCACGCCCCACCCCGTCGGCAGCCGGGGGAGCCAGTGCTCCATGGCGGCTCGAAGGTCCACCGGTCGGCTGCGCCGCTGCGGCAGGGCGCCGAGGCCGATGTTGACGCGCCCGTCGCCGAGGGGGAACACCCAGCCGTAGCCGGGGAGGTCCAGCCCCGTGTGCGGGCAGCGCAGATCCGCCCAGAGTTCGAGGTACGGGTCGTGGGTGCGGGCCTCGCTGCGGTAGTAGCGGCGGGCCGCAGCGGCCACCGGGCGGCCCGCGTCGCGCGCGAGGCCCAGGGCCACGGCGATCCGTGCGGAGGCGCCGTCGGCGGCGACGACCAGCGGCGCCCGGTAGCTGACCGGTTGCTTGTCCGGACCGCGGGTGGCGGTCACCCCGGTGATGCGCCCGGACCGGTCGGTCAGGGGGGCCGTCACCTTCACGTGGGTCCGCAGGCGGGCTCCGGCGGCACGGGCCTGAGCGGCGAGGAGATCGTCGAAGTCGTGGCGGCTGCGGGTCAGCCCGAAATCGGGGAGGCTGCCCAGCCGCGGCCAGTCCAGCTCCACCTGATTGCCTTCGCACACCCACCGCATGCCCTTGTTGCGCATCCAGCCGGGAGCGTTGACGTCGATGCCGAGCCGTACGAGCTGGTGCACGGCCCGCGGTGTCAGGCCGTCGCCGCAGACCTTCTCCCGCGGGAAGCCGCTCTTCTCCAGCAGCAGCACGTCCAGGCCCGCTCGGGCCAGGTGCACCGCCGCGGCGGAACCGGCCGGTCCGGCCCCCACCACGATGACTTGCGCCTCTTCGTCCTCCCCGCCCCCCGGGTCCGGAGAACGGGTGGCAGGAGTGCCGTCGCCGCCTGCGTCGTCGTGTTCGGTGGTCACCCCACCACTATGCCGCCCGCCCCACCGTCCCGGGCCGTCCGGCAGGCCCCGGCGCGAGGCGTGTCGCCGGGTGCGCCCACGGGGGCGTCTTCAGGCCAGTGGGACCACGGCGACCGGGGCCG
Organism: Streptomyces virginiae; assembly: GCF_000720455.1. Classification (GTDB taxonomy): domain Bacteria; phylum Actinomycetota; class Actinomycetes; order Streptomycetales; family Streptomycetaceae; genus Streptomyces; species Streptomyces virginiae. Next base: position 269,652 of record NZ_JOAK01000003.1, read on the forward strand.
TGCTGCGATTGATCAGGGCATGCGTGACGTGGCCGAGGTGCGGACCCAGCGGCAGCCGCCTCCGCCGCCGGCCGACGGCCAGGAGCGCCGCCCCCCGCGCCGCCTCCGAGAGACCGGCCACGGGAGAACCGAATACGGCCTCGGGGGTCACGCGCACATCCGGATACCTCTGCCGCCACGGTCGCAGCAGCTCGGTCAGGTGCTCCACCGCGCGTCGCCCCCGTTCGTCACCGCCGGGGTCCGCCGCACCCGGGTACGCGGAGGCCGCGGACGGACCCCAGCAGTGCAGGACGCGCAGCCCACCGCCCCGGCGATCGGCCTCGGCGAAGACGAAGCCGAGCAGTGCCTCACCGCCGTACGAGAGTCCGAGCCCGGCGACGACCGCTGTGCGCGCGGCGTCCGCGCAGTCCGCCCGCACCAGCACCACCGGTCGCCCGGCCGTCCCGGCGACGGTCTGCGACACCGAGCCGATCAGGAAGCCTGCGACCTCGCCCAGCGCACGCGACCCGACGACCATCAGGTCCGCCCCGTCCGCCGCCCCGCGCAGCGTCCCGGCGACGCGCCCCACGTCGCAACGGGTCGTCACCCGCAGTTGCGGGTGACTCCGGCGCGCCCGCTCCGCAGCGTCGCGCAGCACGGCGCGCGAACGCGAGGCCAGGGCGAAGGCGACCTGCCCGTGCACCTGCTGCGCCCGTGTCCGATCCGCCACGTGCAGCAGGCACAACGGCACGTGGCGGAGCGCCGCCTCGTGCGCGGCCCACTCCACCGCCGCGAGGCTCTCGGGCGAGCCGTCCACGCCCGCGACCACCTGTGCCGTCATGCCGGGCCTCGTCACAAGGCCGCGAGGCCGAGGCCGGGCAGCAGGGCACGCAGCATGCGCCGAAGCGCCCTGCGCGCGCCCCACATCGCCAGGCGCAGGCTCCACACCGTCAGGCGCCGGCCGATCCGGATGAGGACGGCTCGGGGCAGGAAGCGGGTCAGCGCCCTTCGCCGACGCCACTTGCGTCCGTGCCGCCCGGGGATGAGCTTCACGCCATGCACCTGCCCGTTCCGGGGCGACGGACACCAGCGCCGTCACCGGCCCGAACCGTCCCCGCAGATCGCCGACGGCCGCCTGCCCCGCAGGCCCCCCGCTCGGTAGGCTGGAGCCGCCGGGCGCCTGCGACGGGGAGGTACGGGATGGGGAACACCGCGACCGGACCCGGGCCCCGACCCGGAAGGGAACCCGAGCCCGAGCCCGGAATCGGACCCGGGCCCGCGGCGGGGACGGGATCCGGCGCCGACCCGGGGCTGTACGGACCCGCGTCCGTCACCTGGCAGTGCCACGGCGACCCGATGATGTGGATCGCCGGAGTCCGCGCCCTCTACCTCCAGGCCCTCCACCCGCGAGCCGTCCGCGGGGTCATGGAGAATTCCGACTTCCGGCGCGACGCCTGGGGCCGGCTGATGCGCACCGCCGACTTCGTCGGCACCCTCACCTACGGCACCACCGAGGCCGCCGAGCGCGCCGGCGGCCGTGTCCGCGCCATCCACCGCAGGCTGTCCGCCACGGATCCGGCCACCGGCCGCACCTTCCCCGTCGACGACCCCGAGCTGCTGTTGTGGATCCACTGCGCGCAGATCGACAGCTTCCTGCACGTCCTGCGCCGGTCCGGCATCGTGCTCACCCCCGCCCAGGCCGACCGCTACGTCGACGAGAACCGCGTCAACGCACGCCTCGTCGGCCTCGACCCGGCCGACGTCCCCGCCGACACCGCCCAGCTCGCCGCCTACTTCGACGAGGTCCGCCCCGAACTCGCCGCCGGCCCCGACGCCCTCGCCGTGGACGACTTCCTGCGCGGCCCGCCCGTCCATCCCCTCCTGGTGCCTGGCCGAAACCTGCTGTGGCGCCCGCTCGCCGGCCTCGCGTACGGTTCCCTCCCCGGCTGGGCGCACCAGCTGTACGGGCGGCCCGCTCCCTCCCCGCGCGGCGTCACCCGGCGCCTGCGCCTCACAGGACGCGTGCTGCGCAGCATTCCCGCAGGTCTGCGCTGGAAGCTGCCCCCAGGTCACATCTTGAAAGCGATGCGCCGCATGGGCCCCGCGAGCCGCCCCTCCCCGTACACACTGCGTACATCAGCGGCCATACTGGACCGGCCGGGGAGGGCGTAGCGCGACGACGGGGGCGACTTTAAGACATGGCGGAGTCCAGACTGATCCAGGGCCGGTACCGGTCGCTCGATCTGATCGGGCGCGGCGGCATGGGCGAGGTATGGCGCGCCCGGGACGAATCGCTGGGCCGGCATGTCGCCGTGAAGTGCCTCAAGCCGATCGGCGCCGAGCAGGACGCCCACTTCACACAGGTGCTGCGCGAGCGCTTCCGACGCGAGGCGCGCGTCGCCGCGTCCCTCCAGCACCGCGGCGTCACCGTCGTCCACGACTTCGGCGACGACAGCGCCGCCGGCGGCCCCCTCTACCTCGTCATGGAGCTGCTCGAAGGCCGCAACCTCAGCCAGCTCATGGAGGACAACGAGACCCGCCCGCTGCCCGTGGACGTGGTCGTCGACATCGCCGAGCAGATGGCCGCCGCCCTCGGCTACACCCACGACCAGGGCGTCGTCCACCGCGACCTGAAGCCGGCCAACATCATGCGGCTCGTCGACGGCACCGTGAAGATCTGCGACTTCGGCATCGCCCGGCTCGCCCACGACATCGGCTTCACCGCCAAACTCACCGGCGGCGGCATGGCCATGGGCACCCCGCACTACATGTCGCCCGAGCAGATCGCGGGCGGCGAGGTCGACCACCGCAGCGACCTCTACTCCCTGGGCTGCGTCCTCTACGAGATCGCCACCGGTGCCCCGCCCTTCGACCTCGGCGATTCCTGGTCGGTACTCATCGGCCACCGCGACACCCCGCCCGTACCGCTGCGCGAGCACCGCCCCGAGCTGCCCGGCTACTTCGAGCAGGTCGTCCTGGACCTGCTCGCCAAGTGCCCCGACGACCGTCCGCAGGACGCCCGCCACGTCCACCGCAGCCTCGTCGAGTCCCGGCTGGGCCCCGGCGGCCTGCCCGGCGCCTCCGCCCCGCTCCCGGCCTGGGCCCGCGGCATGACCGCCGGCCGCAAGGCCGGCATCGAGGCGCGTCCCGCGAGCGGCGCATGGGCCGTGCTCACCGGCTCCTGGACGGCCGTGCGCCCCAGCGGCGAACACCCCGTCCCGCGCCCGGACGGCGAGCAGCACGCGGTCCGCCCCGGCGGCACCATCGTGCGCCCCGCGCCCGCCGAGGACCCCCGCCTCACCGCGGCGTACGGCTTCCCGCGCCCCGCCGGCCCGCGCGAGACCGGCCCCGACGCCCTCGCCGCCGGGCACGCGCGCGCCTACGCCCTCAGCCGCGCGGGCCGCTCCGAGGAGGCGCTGTCCGTGTACGCGGCCGTGGCCGACGGGCGCGCCCGGGTCCTCGGCCCGGACCACGCCGACACCCTCGCCGCGCGCCAGGAGGCGGCGTACGAGATGGGCCGGCTCGGCCGCCACCAGGAGGCGCACGACGTCTACCGCGCGGTGCTCGTCGCCCGCGAGCGGACCATGGGACAGCTCCATCCCGACACGCTGCGCTGCCGCCACAACCTGGCCTGCGCACTGCGGGCGCTGGGCCGGTACGCGGACGCCCACACCACGGCCGTCGCGGTCGCCGCGGACCGGGCGGCCGTCCTGGGCGCCGAGCACGCCGACACCCTGCTGACCCGGTACGAGGCGGCGTACGTGCTCGGTCGCCTCGATCGCTGGCAGGAGGCCCTGGCCGGCTTCCGCGAGGTCGCCGCCGCACGCGAACGGGTCCTCGGCCACGACCACCCCGACACCCTGGCCGCCCGCTACGAGGTCGGCATCGCCCTCGGCCGCACCGGCAGCAGCGCACAGGCCCTCGACCTCTTCCGGGCCCTCGTCCGCGACCGCACCCGCGCATACGGGGCCACCGACCCCGAGACACTGCGCGCCCGGCACGTCCTCGGCGTCAACCTCGGCCGCCTGGAGCGGTGGGAGGAGGCGGTGGCCGAGGCCCGCCAGGTGGCCGCCGCGCGGGCCGCCGCGCTCGGCGCCGAGCACGCGGACACCCTGGTCAGCCGCCGCGAACTGGCCGTCGGCCTGGGCCGGCTGGGCCGCTGGGACGAGGCCCTGCCGATCTACCGGGACCTGTCCGGCATCCGCGAACGGTCACTGGGCGACGAGCACCCGGAGACGGTGCTGGCCCACGCCGACGAGGCCCACTGTCTGGAGCGGCTCGGCCAGGTGTGCTACCAAGAGCCATGACGACCTTCGGGCGGGACGTGTACGACGACGTGATCGTGGGCGGCGGGCACAACGGACTGGTGGCCGCCGCGTACCTGGCCCGGGCGGGCCGCTCGGTGCTGGTCCTGGAGCGGCTCGGCAACACCGGCGGGGCGGCGATCTCCAGCAGACCCTTCGTGGGCGTCGAGGCCCGCCTCTCCCGCTACTCGTACCTGGTCTCCCTGCTGCCCGACAAGATCGTGCGCGACCTGGAACTGAGCTTCTCCGTACGCCGGCGCACGGTCTCCTCCTACACCCCGACCGAGCGCGACGGGCGCCCCGGCGGACTGCTCGTCGGCGGGGGCGAGGAGCGCACCCGGGAGTCCTTCGCCCGGCTGACCGGTTCGGACCGGGAGTACGAGAGCTGGCGCGCCTTCTACGCGGCCACCGGGCAGGTGGCGCGCAAGGTGTTCCCCACCCTGACCGAGCCGCTGCCCACCCGGGCGGAGCTGCGGGCCCGGATCGACGACGAGGCAGCGTGGCGGATGTTGTTCGAGGAGCCCCTGGGGCAGGCGGTGGAACGGCACTTCGACGACGACCTGGTCCGGGGGGTGGTCCTGACCGACGGCCTCATCGGCACCTTCGCGGACGCGCACGACCCCTCACTCGCCCAGAACCGGTGCTTCCTCTACCACGTCATCGGCGGCGGGACCGGCGACTGGGACGTGCCGGTCGGCGGCATGGGCGCCCTGACGGACGCCCTCGCCGCGGCCGCGACCAAGGCCGGGGCGGAGATCGCCACCGGCCACGAGGTGTTGCGGATCGACACCGACGGGGCCGGTCCGGCCGAGGTGGTCTTCCGTACTGCGACGGGCGAGGGCCGCGTCGTCGGCCGTACGGTGCTGGTCAACGCATCGCCGCAGGCCCTGGCCGAACTCCTCGGCGAGCCCCCGGCCCAGGACCCGGCGACGGCCCCCGAGGGCGCCCAGCTCAAGGTCAACATGCTGCTGCGCAGGCTGCCCCGGCTGCGGGACACCACCGTCGACCCGCGCGAGGCCTTCGGCGGGACCTTCCACATCGCCGAGGGGTACTCCCAGCTCGCCCGGGCCTACGCGGAGGCCGCGGCCGGGGAACTGCCGTCAGTACCGCCCTCGGAGATCTACTGCCACTCGCTGGCCGACCCGACGATCCTCGGCCCCGAACTGGTCGAGCAGGGCTACCAGACGCTCACCCTCTTCGGCCTGCACACCCCGGCCCGGCTGTTCGGGCACGACAACCAGCAGGCCCGCGAGGTGCTGCTGACCGCCACCCTCGCGCAGCTCGACGAGCACCTGGCCGAGCCGCTCACCGACTGCCTGGCCTTCGACGCGGACGGCCGCCCGTGCATCGAGGCGAAGACCCCGCTGGACCTGGAACGCGAACTGCGGCTGCCCGGCGGCCACATCTTCCACCGCGACCTGTCCTGGCCGTACGCGGACCAGGACGGCGGCCGGTGGGGCGTGGAGACGGCCCACCGCAACGTCCTGCTGTGCGGCGCGGGCGCGGTCCGCGGCGGCGGCGTCAGCGGCGTCCCCGGCCACAACGCGGCGATGGCGGTGCTGGGGCACTAAAGGTTGTTTCACAAGGTCGTCTGGATCGATACGCCGTCCGCTATATGCAGGTTTACCCCCGGCGCTTGCCTGCCGAGAATCCGGGCAAATCGTCCAGGGAGCGGACACGACCCAGGGCGTGTCCGAAACCAGACGGTCATGTGCGGGCCCCGCCTTGGGTGTTACCCATGCGTAACGCGAGTGGTGCGAGTGACGACAGTGGCGCGGAGCGTCCCGGTGGGCGGTCACGGCGCGGCGTACTGAAGGCGGCCGTCGCCGGAGCCGGAGCGGTCGCGGCGGTGGGGGCGGGAGCCTCCGCCGCGCACGCGGACACGCGGAGGCGGGGCGCCCCCGTCTTCGTCCTCGTCCACGGCTCCGGAAGCAACTCCTACGGCTGGAGCCCGGTCCTGCGGGAGCTGGGCCTGCGCGGCCACCGGGCGGTCGCGGTGGACCTGCCCGGCCACGGGCCCGGCGCCTACTTCCCCCTCTCCTACCAGGCCCCGCAGGACCTGGAGCGGCTGGCGACGGAGCCGTCGCCGATCGGTGCGGTGACGCTGGCGGACTTCACGGCCCACGTGGTCGAGGCCGTCCGCGCGGCGCAGCGCAACGGGCCGGTCGTCCTGGTGGGCCAGAGCCTGGGCGGCGTCACACTGAACGCGGTCGCCAACCAAGTGCCCGAGCTGATCTCCCACTTGGTGTACGCGTCCGCGTTCTGCCCGACCCGGCACCGCTCGGTGCTGGAGCTGATGACGACCCCGGAGGCCGCCTCCAGCGCGCTGTTCCGGATCCCCGGCTTCAAGACCCCGCCGGAGCTGGGCGTCAACCGGGTCAACTGGCGTTCCGCCGACCCCGTCTTCTACGCGGCGGTCAAGGACGCGCTGGCGGCCGACTGGACCGACGCGCAGGTGCGGGCCCTGCTCAACATCCTCGAACCGGACGAGTCCGCGGCGATCGGAGCCGCCGACGCCCGCGGGCTGCCCGACCGGTGGGGGCGCGTGCCGCGCACGTACCTGCGGTTCGGCGAGGACCGGGCCATCCCGCCCGCCCTCCAGGACCTGATGATCCGCGAGGCGGACGAGACGACCCCGCGCAACCGCTTCCACGTGCGGTCGCTGGCCGCGCCGCACGTCGGTCCGCAGGACGCGGCCGTGTGGGCGGACGAGCTGGAGCGCGTGGCACGCACCTGCTCCTGAGGCGGGGCCCGCCGGCGCGCCTATGCGGCGGCGGGCTCGATCACCACGATCGGGATCTCCCGGTCCGTCTTGGCCTGGTACTCGTCGTAGGCGGGCCAGAGCTTCACCATCACCGGCCAGTACGCGGCGCGCTCCTCGGCGTTCGCGGTGCGCGCCGTGCCCTGGAGGATCCGCGTCCCGACCTGGACGCGGACCTCGGGGTGCGCGCTCAGGTTGCGGAACCACAGCGGGTGCTCGTCGGCGCCGCCCTTGGAGGCGACCAGCAGGTAGCGGCCGTCGGCCTCACCGTAGATGAGGGGCGTGCGCACGGCGTTGCCGGAGACCCGGCCGACGGTGGTGAGCAGGAGGGTCTGGGTGCCGTTCCAGTAATGGCCCTCGGTGCCGCCGGACCCCACGTACTGCCTGACGTGCTCCAGTTGCCAGCTCCCGGCCCGCGGGTCGGTCGGGTGGTCCCAGTCGATTCCGGTCGTCATGGGTTTCGCCTGCCTTCGTGTCGAACGGTCAACGAACCTCACCAACGAGTGCCAACGCCCGTGGGTGCGGCGCCCATTCCGGCCGGAAGGGTGAACCCGTCGAAGACGTCGTCCAGCGCCCGGTGTGCGGCCCGGGCCGGGGTGGCGCGGACGGCGAGGTCGCGCAGGGCCACGGCCAGGGGGTGGGTGAGGGCGGCGACCCGGCCCGCGCGCCGGGCCCGGACACGGATGGCGTCGGTACGGGCGCAGCGGGCCGCGCTGTAGGCGGCCAGGGCCGCCGGAACACCGCCGGACCCGGTCCCGTCCAGCAGGTGGGCGAGGACCACCGCGTCCTCGACGGCCTGGCACCCGCCCTGCCCCAGGTTGGGCGTCATGGCGTGGGCGGCGTCGCCGAGCCAGGCCAGGCGGCCGTGGTGGAAGCGGGGGAGCGGGGCCGCCAGGTCGTACAGGTCGTGCTGGAGCACGGCCGCCGGGTCGATCCGCTCCAGCAGGGCCGGGACCGGGTCGTGCCAGGTGCCGTAGCGGCGCAGGAGTTCGGCGCGGACGTCGGCGGGACGGTATCCCTCGGGCGCGACGGCGGTGGCGTAGACGTAGGTCCTTCCGTCGGCGAGCGGGACCACGCCGAAGCGCTCGCCGCGGCCCCAGGTCTCGGCCGTCGCCGCCCCGGCCGGGCTCGCGGCGGCCGGCAGGACGGTGCGCCAGGCGGTCTCCCCGCTGTGGCGCAGTCCCGGGTGGTCCGGGAAGTACCGGCGGCGCAGCGGACTGTGGATGCCGTCCGCGGCGACCACGAGATCGGCGGAGCCGTCGAGGTCGCCGGCCGAGGTGCGCACGACGGGGAAGCCGTCGGCGCCGTCCACGGAGGTGACCGCGACGCCGTAGCGGATCGTTCCCCCGGGGAGCGCGGCGGCCAGGGCGTCGGCGAGGGCCGAGCGGTGCACGGCGAGCGGCGGGCCGCCGTAGCGGGCGGCCAGGGCGGCGGTGTCGGCGCGGCTCAGCCAGCGGCCGTCGGGACGGCGCAGGCCCATGGCGGCCGGAACGGTGCGGCCCGCCGCGCGGGTGAGGTCGAAGCCGATGGCGTCGAAGGCGCGCAGGGCGTTGGGGGCGAGGACGATCCCCGCGCCGACGGCGGCCGGGCCGGGCGCCCGCTCGCACACGGTCACCCGCCAGCCCTTGCGGTGCAGGGCCAGGGCCGCGGTGAGTCCGCCGATCCCCGCGCCTGCGACCACCGCGTGACGCTGAACTGCCGACATGACGGATCCCTGCCTTCCTCCAAGCCTCTACATATGTAGAGGACGATGGTTTCACTCTACAACTGTAGAGTGGTCCGATGTCCACCCCTCCCTCTGCTCCCACCGCTGATCGCAGAACGCTGATCGCCGACACCGCGATCGGCCTCGTGGCCGCCGCCGGGCTGCGGGGCCTGACCCACCGCGCGGTCGACGCGGCCGCGGGGCTGCCCGCGGGCAGCACCTCGTACTACTTCCGTACGCGGACGGCCCTGATCGGGGCCTGCTACCAACGGCTGGCCGAGCTGGACCTCGCGGACGTGGACGACGGGAGTCCGCCCGGGGCCGGGCTGCCGGCCCTCGCGGGGGCGGCGCCGGACCGGGAGGCGGCCGCGGCCGCGCTGGCCGGGCTGCTGTACCGCTGGCTGACGGTGGGGCGCGAGCGCCAGCTGGCCCGCTTCGAACTCAGCCTGGAGGCCGCCCGCAATCCGGACTTGGAGGCGGACTTCCACCGGGCGGGGCAGGGGGCCCGGTCCCGGGCGGCGGGCATCGTCGCCGCGCTCGGGTCCCAACGGCCGCAAGAGACCGCCGAACTGCTCGTCGCCTGGACGGAGGGGCTCCTCTACGACCGGCTGGCCGGGGCCCTGGCCCGCTCCCGCCCGGCACCGGACCTCGCCGAACTGACCGCCGTCGCCCGCCGGATGCTCGCCGCGGCCCTGACCGACCCTGCGTGAGGGATCCGGCGTGAGGAATCCGGCGGATCGGGTCCGGCGGATCCGGCCCGACGCGGAAGAGCCCCGCCGCACCGGGGGATGTGGCGGCGGGGCTCTTCCATCGGTACGCGCCGGCGGGTGCTAGGCGGGAGGGCCGGCGCGTTCCTCCTGGTGGAGTGTGCTCACGCTACGCCCGGCATGGCTGAAAATACACCCCTCCGCATGGCTTGATTCGCGCGTTCGCGGGGGCCACGATTTCCTGTTGGGCCCTGTCGGCGGACGGGAGTTCGGGGACGCGGCACGCCCCGGGGCGTGTCCTAGGATCCGCACATGATCGCTGAACTGCAGTGCGTGGTCCTGGACTGTCCCGAGCCGCGGGTGCTCGCCGATTTCTACCGGTCGCTGCTGGGCGGCGACGTCGACCGGCCGGACCGGCGCTGGTCCCTCGACGGGGACTGGTCGACGCTGCACACGCCGACGGGTCTGGTCCTCGCCTTCCAGCGGGCGACGGACCACGTTCCCCCGAAGTGGCCCGACCCCAGCCGGCCGCAGCAGTTCCACCTCGACCTCGGCGTCCCGGACCTGGACCGCGCGCAGGAGGAGGTGCTCGCGGCCGGCGGGACCCTGCTGGACGGTTCGGACGCGCGCGGCTGGCGGGTCTACGCCGATCCGGCGGGGCACCCCTTCTGCCTGGTGCGCGACTGACCCCGCCGGGCGGTTCAGTCCGCGGACCGGGTCCAGCCGACGGCCTCGACGAGGGCCGCGTCCTCGGGACGGTCCTCCGCGAACAGCAGCCGGGCCGGTTCCGCCACGCGTACGACGTCCACGTAGACCCCGCGGCCGACGTAGCGGCCGGTGGCGGTGTGACGGAACCGCAGCCGTACCTCGCGGCCCGCCCAGGCGGCCGTGAGGGGGGCCTCCAGGCGGTGCCAGATGCGCCCGGACCAGCCGCCGACCGAACCCCGCGGCCACTCCTCGGGGGCGCCGCCGGTGGACCGCAGCGTGGTGAACGCCAGCGGCGCCCAGTCCACGCCGTCCGCCGAGACCTCCAGGTGCAGGGCGCCTTCGCCGGGCACGGTGTCCCACCACACGGCGCAGCGCAGCCGGGCGGCGGCGGTGGCCGGGGTGAGCGGGGGCAGGGTGAGGGTGCCCGAGCCGCCGGGGGCGGTCCCGGAGAACCAGGCCGCGCCGCCGTGCCGCGTACGGACCGGGACGGCGCGGGCGAAGCGGTTGCCGACGGCGACCCGCGGAGCGCTGCCGGCCCGCCAGGTGCGTACGGGGTGGACGGAGTTGCCGAGCAGGATCAGGAAGGAGTCGGTGGAGGGGTCGAGGACGAGGGACGTGCCGGTGAAGCCGGTGTGGCCGGCCGAGTGCGGGGTGGCCATGGCGCCCATGTACCAGTGCTGGTAGAGCTCGAAGCCGAGGCCGTGGTCGTCGCCCGGGAAGGCCGTGTTGTAGTCGGTGAAGAGCAGCTCCACGGAGGCGGGGCGCAGGATGCGGCGGCCCGCGTAGGCTCCGCCGTCGAGGAGTGTGCGGGCCAGGACGGCCAGGTCCCAGGCGGTGCCGAAGACCCCGGCGTGGCCGGCGACCCCGCCGAGCGCGTACGCGTTCTCGTCGTGGACCTCGCCCCACACCAGGCCGCGGTCCAGGCCGGACCAGGGCGGTCGCTGCACCTCGGTGGCGGCGGTGACGCGGCGCCAGGAGAACGGCGGGTTGTAGCGGGTGCGGTGCATGCCGAGCGGAGCGGTGATCTCGTCGTGGAGCAGGACGTCCAGCGTGCGGCCGGTGATCCTCTCCAGGAGCAGTTGCAGCGCGATGAGGTTGAGATCGGAGTAGCGGTAGACCGACCCCGGGGTCTCCTGCGGCCTGACCGACCACAGCAGCCGCAGCCGCCCCTCACGCGTGGACTCCTGGTAGAAGGGCGCCCACGAGCGCAGCCCCGAGGTGTGCGTGAGCAGCTGACGGACCGTGATGATCTCCTTGCCGCCGCCGGTGAACTCCGGCAGGTAGCGGCGCACCTGGGCCTCCAGCTCCAGGCGTCCGCGCTCCATCTGCTGCACGGCGAGGATCGACGTGAACAGCTTGGTCAGTGAGGCCAGGTCGAAGACGGTGTCCTCGGCCATCGCGATCCGCTCGGCCGCGGGGAACTCCCGGACCCGGTCGGTCCGTCCGTCGTAGTCCGCGTAGCGGACGGCGTGGCCCATGGCCCGGTGCAGGGCGACGGTACGGCCCCGCCCGGCGAGGACCACCGCCCCCGCGTAGTAGGGGTGCTCGGGGGAGGGGCCCAGGAACCGCCGGGCCTCGTCCGCCACCGCCTCCAGGTGCCTCTCCAGCAGCCCGGCCTGGCGCGCGGACCCGTACCGCAGGCGCAGCCCCTGCAGGGCGCGCCGCTCCGCCGGGTTGCCCGAGCCCGCCGCGCCCGCCGCCCCGGGCAGCGCGGCGTGCAGGACGAGCACCCCGCCGAGCGCCAGCAGCCGCGCCCCGAGCCGCCGCCGGCTCAGCCCGCCGCGTCCCTTCGCGGGCACGCCGGTCGCTGCCTGCGCTGCCTGCGCGGCCCGCGGGGCTTCCCCGCGCTCGTGCGGTTGCGCTCGGCCGGCGCCGCCCGTCCCTTCCGTGCCGACCTCCGCCACCACTTCGGCCCCCGTGTCCGCTGCCATGTCCGGCCCTCCTCGTCCGCAACCCGCAACCCGCAACCCGCAACCCGCAGTGCCTTCCGGACGTGCGTCTCCCCGCGCCCGCACCGGCGGCGGCCGGCCCCCTGCGCCTGTCGGGCGCGCCGCAGGCGAACGGGCCCCGGGCCTCCCGGATCCGCCGAGCGTGCCGCAGGCTAGTGGGTATGTGCCCGCCCCTCGGGCACCCTCCCCACCGACCGGGCCGTAAAGAATCTGACACTGCATCAGAAAATCTCTTCCCTCGCTCGCCGGGCTGCGGCATCCTGCCGCCCATGGAGACGGAGCTGAGCAGGAAACTGGGAGTCGAGCACGCCATCTTCGGCTTCACTCCCTTCCCGGCGGTCGCCGCCGCGATCACCCGGGCGGGTGGTTTCGGCGTACTGGGCGCAGTCCGCTACACCGCCCCCGACGACCTGGGGCGCGACCTCGACTGGATGCAGGCGCACACCGACGGCAAGCCCTACGGCCTGGACGTCGTCATGCCCGCCAAGAAGGCCGTCGACGGCGTCAGCGAGGCCGACATCGAGGCGATGATCCCGGCCGGGCACCGCGCCTTCGTCCGCGACACCCTCGCCAAACACCACGTGCCCGAACTCGCCGAGGGCGAGGCCTCCGGCTGGCGCATCACCGGCTGGATGGAGCAGGTCGCCCGCAACCAGCTCGACGTCGCCTTCGACTACCCGATCAAACTCCTGGCGAACGCCCTCGGTTCCCCGCCCGCCGACGTCATCGCCCGCGCCCACGACCACGGCGTCCTCGTCGCCGCCCTCGCCGGCAGCGCCAAACACGCCCGACGCCACGCCGAGGCCGGCATCGACGTCGTCGTCGCCCAGGGCTACGAGGCCGGCGGCCACACCGGCGACATCGCCACCATGGTCCTGGTCCCGGAGATCGCCGAAGCCGTCGCACCGCTCCCGGTCCTCGCCGCCGGCGGCATCGGCAGCGGCGAGCAGATCGCCGCCGGCCTCGCCCTCGGCGCACAGGGCGCCTGGCTCGGCTCGCTCTGGCTCACCACCACCGAGGCCGACCTCCACTCGCGCGCCCTCACCGAGAAGCTCCTCGCCGCCGGCTCCGGCGACACCGTCCGCTCCCGCGCCCTCACCGGCAAGCCCGCCCGTCAGCTGCGCACCGAGTGGACCGACGCCTGGGACGACCCGGAGGGCCCCGGTGCGCTCCCCATGCCGCTCCAGGGCCTCCTCGTCGCCGACGCCGTCTCCCGCATCCAGAAGTACGAGGTCCAGTCGCTGCTCGGTACGCCCGTCGGCCAGATCGTCGGCCGGATGAACAGCGAACGCAGCGTCCAGGCCGTCTTCGACGAGCTCACCAGCGGCTTCGAGACGGCGATCGACCGCATCAACCGCATCGCCGGCCGAGTCCGAGAGGCGTGACCGCCATGACCGCCACCACGTCCACCGCACAGGCAGCCGGCCAGCAGCCCCCCAACGGCTTCTGGGCCCAGGCCGCCGCCGACCCCGGACGCACCGTCCTGACCGCCCCCGGCGGCGAGGAGTGGAGCGCCGGCCGGCTGCACGCCGACGTCAACCGGCTCGTCCACGGGCTGCGCGCCGCCGGGCTGGAGGAGGGCGACGTCTTCGCCGTCGTCCTTCCCAACGGCGTCGAGTTCCTGACCGCCTACCTCGCCGCCTCACAGGCCGGCTTCTACCTCGTCCCCGTCAACCACCACCTCGTGGGCCCCGAGATCGCCTGGATCGTCTCCGACTCCGGTGCCAAGGTCCTGATCGCCCACGAGCGCTTCGCCGACGCCGCCACCGCCGCGGCCGACGAGGCCGCCCTGCCCGCGAGCCACCGCTACGCGGTCGGAGCGGTCCCGGGCTTCCGGGCGTACGGCGAACTCCTGGACGGGCAGCCCGCCACCCCCCCGGCGCAGCGCACCCTCGGCTGGGTCATGAACTACACCTCCGGCACCACCGGCCGCCCGCGCGGCATCCGCCGCCCCCTGCCCGGCAAGCTCCCGGAGGAGACCTACCTCGGCGGCTTCCTCGGCATCTTCGGGATCCGGCCCTTCGACGGCAACGTCCACCTGGTCTGCTCACCGCTCTACCACACGGCCGTCCTGCAGTTCGCGGGCGCAGCCCTGCACATCGGGCACCCGCTCGTCCTCATGGACAAGTGGACCCCGCAGGAGATGCTGCGCCTGATCGACGGCCACGGCTGCACCCACACCCACATGGTGCCGACCCAGTTCCACCGGCTGCTCGCCCTGCCGCAGGAGACGAAGGACGCCTACGACGTCTCCTCGATGCGGCACGCCATCCACGGCGCCGCGCCCTGCCCCGACCACGTCAAGCGGGCGATGATCGACTGGTGGGGCGGCTGCGTGGAGGAGTACTACGCGGCGAGCGAGGGCGGCGGCGCCTTCGCGACCGCCGAGGACTGGCTCAAGAAACCGGGAACCGTCGGCAGGGCCTGGCCGATCAGCGAGCTGGCCGTATTCGACGACGACGGCAATCGGCTGCCCCCGGGCGAACTGGGCACCGTCTACATGAAGATGAACACCGGCGGCTTCAGCTACCACAAGGACGAGGGCAAGACGAAGAAGAACCGCATCGGGGACTTCTTCACCGTCGGCGACCTCGGACTGATGGACGAGGAGGGCTACCTCTTCCTCCGCGACCGCAAGATCGACATGATCATCTCCGGCGGGGTCAACATCTACCCCGCCGAGATCGAGTCGGCCCTGCTCACCCACCCGGCCGTCGCGGACGCCGCCGCCTTCGGCATCCCGCACGCCGACTGGGGCGAGGAGGTCAAGGCCGTCATCGAACCGGCGGAGGGCTTCGTGGCCGGCGACGCCCTGGCCGCGGAGATCCTGCACCACTGCGAGCGGCAGCTCGCCGGGTACAAGCGGCCCAAGACCGTCGACTTCATCCAGGCGATGCCGCGCGACCCGAACGGCAAGCTCTACAAGCGGCGCCTGCGCGACCCGTACTGGGAGGGCCACGAGCGCGCGATGTGAGCGTGGGCGCGGCGACGCCGGCCGTGCCGCGGAGATCCGTGAGAAATGCCACGTCAAGCGGGTGGAGGCGCGCCGTGCGACGCACCGGGGGGACACATCTGGCAAGTTGGAAGATATGGGTACGACGAAGCGCAGATCCCCCCTGACCGACTGGACCGTCCTGGTCCCCGTGGTGGCGCTGGTCGCGCTGGTCTTCAGCTGGGGGCGGGACCTACCCGGCTTCGCGGTGGTGCTCGTCGCCCTGTGCCTGGCCGGCGCGGTCCTGGCGGCCGTCCACCACGCGGAGGTCGTCGCCCACCGGGTGGGCGAACCCTTCGGGTCCCTCATCCTCGCCGTCGCGGTCACCGTCATCGAAGTGGCCCTCATCGTCACCCTGATGGCCGACGGCGGAGACAAGACCGCCTCCCTGGCCCGGGACACCGTCTTCGCCGCCGTCATGATCACCTGCAACGGCATCGTCGGCGTGTCCCTGCTCGTCGGCGCCCTGCGCAACCGGGTCGCCGTCTTCAACCCCGAGGGCTCCGGCGCCGCGCTGGCCACCGTCGCCACCCTCGCCACCCTCAGCCTGGTCCTGCCGACCTTCACCACGAGCAAGCCCGGCCCGGAATTCTCCACCGCGCAGCTGACCTTCGCCGCCGTCGCCTCGCTCGCCCTCTACGGGCTGTTCGTCGCCGTCCAGACGGTCCGCCACCGCAACTACTTCCTGCCCGTGGACACCGGCCGAGACGCCGGCCGAGACAACGGCCGGCAGGACGACCGGCAGGACGACCACGCGGAGCCGCCCACCGCCCGCGCCGCCCTGCTCAGCCTCGGCCTGCTGCTCGTCGCGCTCGTCGCGGTGGTCGGCGACGCCAAGGCCGTCTCCCCGACCATCGAGACGGCCGTGGCCAAGGCCGGCCTGCCCCAGGCGGTCGTCGGTGTGATCATCGCCCTGCTCGTGCTGCTGCCCGAGACCCTCGCCGCCGTCCGCGCCGCCCGCCGCGACCGCGTGCAGACCAGCCTCAACCTCGCCTACGGATCCGCCATCGCCAGCATCGGGCTGACCATTCCGGCGATCGCGCTGGCCTCGATCTGGCTCTCCGGCCCGCTCCTGCTCGGCCTCGGCGCGGTCCACATGGTGCTGCTCGCCCTGACCGTGGTGGTCAGCGCGCTCACCCTGGCGCCGGGCCGCGCCACGCTGCTCCAGGGCGGGGTGCACATCGTGGTCCTGGCCGCGTACCTCTTCCTGGCCGTCAGCCCGTGAGGGGCGGCCGGGGCCGGGGCCGGGAAGAGGCCGCGGCCCCGGTCACCGCCGCTCGCGGACCAGCACCACCTTCAGCTGCGGCGAGGTGAGGACGTCCCGCTCGCAGAACCGCGCCCGGACCCAGCGCTCCTGGGAGAACAGCCGGGTCTGGTCCGCGTGGTACGGCGACCCCGGGTTCGAGGACTGCCCGTACGTCAGCAGGGTGCGCGCCACCGGGCAGGAGCTGCCGTCCCAGCCGACCGCCTGGATGTGGCTGGACCCGTTCGAGACGTCCGGGTATCCGCCGGCCGGCGCGTCCCATCGCGCCTCGACCTTGTTCCAGACGCCGAGCGCCTCCGTACCGCCGCCGACCGGCAGCTTCCGGCCGTCCCGGACCACGAACTGGTGCTCGCCCAGCGGGGCGTCCAGCCCGATGCCGGCCGTCTTCAGCTCGGCCACGGTGTCCGCGAGCGCCCGTCCGATGCCGGGCACGGCCCGGTTGAGCGTACGCGGCGTGTGCACCGGGTCGGCGGCCGAGAACGGCACCAGCCAGAGGTCCGCGGGCGGGGTCGACGCCGTCAGCCTGCGCCAGAACCGGTCGAAGAGCAGCGCGCCGCGGCTGGCGCCGTCCGTCGTACGGTCCCAGCGCGCCAGCACCGGGCAGGCGGCGGAGACGTCCACCACCGAGCCGTCGCTCGCCGTGGCCGTACCGCCGGGCAGGGCGGAGCAGGCCTTCGCCGCGTCCGCCGCCGCCAGGTCGCCGGCCGGCGCCCGGTTCGCGAACTGCTGCTCCTGCAGGTCGGCCACCGTCAGCCGGCCCTTCGCGGCCATCGCCGACACGTCCTCGACCGCCCCGCGCGTCCGCATCGAGCGCGGGGCGGCGACATTGCCCCAGATCCGCTCGTAGCCGGTGATCGGCCGGTCGGCATTGGCCAGCCAGGCACTGTCGTTGGAGTTCTCGGCGTACGGGGCGTCGCGCAGCGTCGGCGCCTTCCCCGGGCCGAACACGCCCGGCTGCACCGCGTCGGCGTCCGAGCCGAGCGCGCAGTCGCCGCGCGCACCGTCCAGCACCGCCAGCCCCGAGGCCGGGTACGTGGCCCTGCCCAGCGGGGTGGAGCAGCGGGCGGCGAGGTCGTCGGTGATCCGGGGGAGCACCTGCGTCTGGGTGAAGAGCGTGCCGCCCGCCGAGTCGGCGGCCACCGTGTTGACCCAGGGCAGGCCCTGGGTGCGTGCCAGGGCGTCCTGGATCCCGGCGACCGAGCGGGCCCTGCCCAGGGCGAGGGCGGTGTCGGAGCCGCGCAGGTTCGACGCGTTGGGGTCGTTCAGCGCGTACGCCGACCGGCTGGTCCAGGGCAGCGGCAGGGCGGCGCCGAGGTTCGTCACCACCGGGCCGTAGCGGGTCCACCACTGGGTGCGGGTGACCGGATCGCCGCCCGTCACGGGTACGGTGACGGTCCGCCGGGTCATCTTCTGCGGCACCCCGTCCACCAGGTAGGCGGTCGGATCCGCGGGGTCGAGGGTGAGTTCGTGCAGGTTGACCGGGGTGCCGGTCGCCACCGTGTGGCTCCAGGCCACTTTCTCGTTGAAGCCGATGCCGACCGCGGGCATGCCCAGCAGCGAGCCGCCGGAGACGTTCAGCTCGCCGGGGATGGTCTGCTGCGACTGCCAGAAGCGGCGCCCGCCCTGCCACGGATAGTGCGGGTTGCCGAGCAGCAGACCGCGGCCGTTCGCCGTCGTGGACCCCGAGAAGGCCACCGCGTTGGAGCCCATGTCGTACCGGCTCGTGTCGAAGAACGCCCGCGCGGCCGCCGCCGCGGCGGCCGGATCCGCCTCCTGCCGGGCGGCCGTACGGGCTCCGCCGGCCGGGGGCGGGGCCGGTGCCGGCGGCTGGGCGGCCGTGATCCCGTCGATGGTGCGTCCCTCACCGCCGAGGACCGCGATCGCGAAGCCGCGGGCGGCCACGTCGGCGGTGGTGACCGGGCGGAGCCAGCCCGCACCCCTGCAGGCCGGGTCGGTGACCTCGTTCTGGGCGAGCCAGGCGTTGTAGCCGGCGGCCCAGCCCCGCATCAGCTCCTTGAGGTCCTTGCTCGGGCCGGCCGGGGCCGGCGTCTTCAGCAGCTTCTCCACGGTGCCCGACTCGCGGACGCCCTTGAAGTACAGGTCGCTGGAGAGGTTCCGGGTGACGGAGGAGAGCGATCCGTCGGTCGGGGCGTCCTGCCCGAACCAGCGCGAGCGCTCGCCCGAGACCGTCACGAACCCGTCCGCGAGGACGCAGACCTGGTCCGCCGCCTGCGCCCAGCCCGTACCGAAGCCGATCTGCGCGTAGTCGCGGCCGAGGATGTGCGGGATGCCGTTCTCGGTGTAGCGGATGACGGCGGACAGACCGCCGCCGGCCGGTATCCGCTCGTCGGGCGCCGCCTGGGCCGGGGCCCGGGCCTGGGCGTGGGCCGGTGGGACCACGGCCGTCGCGGCGAGCAGGGCAGCCCCGGCGAGGGCGGCGCGACGGAGCGTCGAACGCGTACTGCGGTGCAACGTACCTCCCAAGTGGCCTGCGAACGGCCGTGGTCACCCGATGGAATGGCGGTGCGTGGCGTGCCCCCACACTCATTCAGGTGCACTGACGACCTGTCAACATCCCGCTTGGTATCCGGTCATTGACCCCGCGCCGCCCGGCGGCGAGGATCACGCCATGACGTCAGCGCGAGCGGGGCAGACAGGGCCGGCGGCCGGAGCCGTGCGGGACAACACCGTCGACGGGCTGGTCCACGACAGCGCGCGGCGGGTCCCCGACCGCCTCGCCGTCCGCTACGCCGGGCGCGCCTGGACGTACGGAGAACTCGACGCGGCCGTCACCACGGGGGCGGCCGTCCTGCGCGAGCGGTACGGGCTGGCCGCCGGTGACCGCGTCGCCACCTACGCCCACAACTCCGACGCCTACCTCCTGGCCTTCCTGGCCTGTGCCCGGGCCGGGCTCACCCACGTCCCGGTCAACCAGAACCTCACCGGCGAGGACCTCGCGTACATCCTGGACGACTCCGGGAGCACCCTCGTCCTGGCCGACCCCGGCCTGGCCGGACGGATCCCCGACGGGTACCCCGTACGGCCCTTGCGCGACGCCCCCGGCTCCTTCCTCGACGGGCTGGCCGAGCCGCTCCCCTTCGAGCCCGACCGCGACCAGGGCAGCCTGGCGCAGCTCCTCTACACGTCGGGGACCACCGCCCTGCCCAAGGGCGCGATGATGACCCACCGGGCCCTCGCCCACGAGTACGAGAGCGCGATCGAGGCGCTGGACCTGGCCGAGGAGGACCGGCCGCTGCACTCCCTGCCGCTGTACCACTCGGCGCAGATGCACGTCTTCCTGCTGCCGTACCTGGCGGTGGGGGCCCGCAACACCGTCGTGGACGCACCGGTCGCCGAGCAGGTCTTCGACCTCGTCGAGGCGGGGGAGGCGGACAGCCTGTTCGCCCCGCCGACGGTGTGGATCGGCCTCGCCAACCATCCGCAGTTCGCCGCGCGCGAGCTGGGCGGGCTGCGCAAGGCGTACTACGGGGCCTCGATCATGCCCGTCCCGGTCCTGGAGCGGCTGCGCGACCGGCTGCCGGGGCTCGCCTTCTACAACTGCTTCGGCCAGAGCGAGATCGGCCCGCTGGCCACGGTGCTCGGCCCCCGGGAACACGAGGGGCGGATGGACTCCTGCGGGCGCCCGGTGCGCCACGTGGAGGCCAAGGTCGTCGACGAGGACGGCAAGGACGTACCGGACGGCACCGCGGGCGAGGTCGTGTACCGCTCGCCGCAGCTCTGCCTGGGCTACTGGAACGACCCCGCCGCGACGGAGAGGGCCTTCCGGGACGGCTGGTTCCGTTCGGGCGACCTCGCGGTCCGGGACGCCGAGGGCTACTTCACGGTCGTGGACCGGGTGAAGGACGTCATCAACTCGGGCGGGGTACTGGTCGCCTCGCGGCAGGTGGAGGACGTCCTCTACACCCATCCGGGCGTGGCCGAGGCGGCGGTGGTCGGGCTGCCCGACGAGCGGTGGATCGAGGCGGTGACGGCGGTGGTGGTGCCGCGCGGGGAGGTGACGGAGGCGGAGCTGATGGGCTACGCCCGGGAGAAGCTCGCCCACTTCAAGGCCCCGAAGCGGGTGCTGTTCGTGGACGCGCTCCCGCGCAACGCCAGCGGCAAGATCCTCAAGCGGGAGCTGCGGGACCGCTTCGGAGCGCCGGGCCGCTGAGAGTCCGGTCCGGTCGGTCCAGTCGGTCCGGTCGGGCCCGCCGGTCCGGTGCCGTCACTCCGGTCCCGGAGGGTGACGGGCTTCGTCCTCGGGGAGGAGGCCGCTGCGCCGCAGGCGCCGCAGGGTGAGGTGCTCGTGCACGAGGCGGCCGACGAGCGCGCCGCCGTAGACCACGAAGCCGACGCCGACGAGCCAGGACTGGACGACCAGCAGTGTCCCGAAGGGCCCGTAGGTCACGGCGTTCGACGCGATGAGCGGCGAGAACACCAGCTGCGAGAAGATCCGCAGCCCGAGCAGCCCGATGCTGGTGGCCACCGCTCCCGGGACCAGGGCCCGCCAGCGGACCCGGCCGCCGAGCAGCAGGCGCTGCGAGCCCACGAAGAACAGACAGGTGCCGAAGAGGTCGCCGAGCGTGCCGAGGACCGTGCCGATCGCGTCGTCGGACGGCGCGGGAATCACCACGAGCAGCGCGAGGTAGCAGACCAGCAGGGCGAGCCAGACGACGTGCCGCCACATGGTGTGCCAGCGGGCGGTCGGCAGGTCCCACACCTTCTCGTAGCCGGTCTGCACGGCCGAGCCGAAGGTCAGGCCGAACACGGCGAGGGCGGCCAGCCCGAAGGCCGTGGTCCGCTGCAGCGCCAGGTCCGCCGCGCCGAAGACCATCTCGATCCTGGTCCGCGAGGACGCCGTCACCCCGAGGGCCTGGCCGAGCCAGCGGCCGAAGCCGGAGCCGCTCCCGGGCGCCGCGGCCGCCACGACCACCAGCAGCGGCACCAGGGTGAGGAACCCGAGGGCCGCGAAGCCCATCGCCCGGTGCATCAGCTCCATCTCCCGGCCACGGCTCCAGGCCAGCCCGACGTAGGAGCCCTGGAGCCGGTCGTGGAGCCGCCGGAGGGTCGAGGTCACGCCTCATGCACTACCCGGACGGGCCCGTCGGCTCCCGTGAGCCGGACCGAATTGAGCCCGAAGGGGTGGTTTCGACCGTCCGGCCCGGCGTCGGCGTCACATCCGGCTCGCGGGCACCGTGTCCTTGGCCACCAGCGTGTCGCCGGCCCAGCAGAGCCGGTAGGGGTCGACCTGGCCCAGCAGATCACCGGCGGAGCGGTAGAACTCGCAGGCGCTACCGGGCGGCCGCGGCGCGGCCCGGGCGCGGTCCGGTGGGTGCGGGTACGGGCGGGGCGGCAGCAGACGGGCGAGTTCGGCGCGGGACCGGCCGGTCTCCAGCTCGCCGAACCGGGACGGCGGCTGCACGCTCGTTGTCAGCTGCCAGGCCAGGTAGAGGGCGGCTGGTACGAAGACCGCGGCCGCGGCGAGGGGCGCCGCCGGGGCGGCCACCGAGCGGCGGCGGGCGGCGCGCCGGACATCGGCGAGCAGCCGGGCGGACTCCAGGGGAGCGGCGGCGCCGGCGCCGGTGCCGGTGCCGGTGCCGCTGTCCGGGCCGGTGCCGGCCCCGGTCCCGGTGGCCGTGTCCGTTCCCGTACGGTCGCTTCCGGCGGCCCGGGCCGGGGCCTGGTGCGGCAGGACGGCCGTGACGCGGAATCCGCCCCGGTACGGGCTGTCGGCGGTGGCGCGGTTGCACCAGGAGCTGCCGGCGGTCGGTGTGGTCATGCTGACGACCTTCGGCCAGGACGAATACATCAACCGGGCCCTGGAGGAGGGCGCCGACGGGTTCCTGCTCAAGGCGGACGACCCGAGGGAACTGCCGGGCGGGGTGCACGCGGTGGGGGCCGGCGGGGGCCTATCTGTCCCCGCGCGTGGCCGGCCGGGTCGTCGCCGGACTGCGCGCGCACCGGGCGGCCCATCCCCAAAGGCCGCTGGAGCGGCTCACGGAACGGGAACGCGAGGTGCTGGCGGGGCTCGGGTCAGGACTGTCCAACGCGGAGATCGCCGGCCGCCTGCACCTGGTCGAGGGCACCGTGAAGGCACACGTCAGCGCGGTGCTCGGGAAGCTGGGCGCGCGCAAGCGGGTGGAGGCGGCCATCGCCGCCTACGAGGCGGGCCTGGTCGCGCGAGGCCCCGGCCCGCGCTGACCCGCCGCCCGCCCGTCCGGTCAACCGGGGGCCATGACACGCACGCTGTACCTCTTCGGTTCGGCCGCCCCGCCGGTCTTCGACGCCGCCCGCGTGATCGAGGACGCTCAGGCGCGCGGCTGGGACGTGTGCCTGGGGCTGACCCCGACGGCCTGGCGGCGCTCACCGGGCGCCCGGTCCGCAGCCGGTACAAGCGGCCGACGGACCCGGACGTGTGGCCCGGGGCGGAGGGCCCGCACCCGCCGGGCCGGGGCGGCGCGGAACCGTACCCGTGGTCCCTGGCCCTGGACGCCGTGGGCGACCTCGTCCGGGACGTCCCCCAGAGCCGAAGGCCTGTCTACCAGCAGCTGATGGGCGAGCCGTCGAGTTCCGCTTCGGCGGACCACGAGAACCAGGTGCGGGCTTCGACTCCGAGCAGGGACGCGGGGTGCGGTTCCATGCCGTAGATCTCGCGGAGCATCTCGGGTGAGTCGAAGGAGAGGGTGATGCTCGGCCGGTCGGCGGATTCGAAGCAGAAGACGGCGACGCGGCCGTCCGGTCCCGTGTCCAGGTCGTCCACCGGGCGCCATCCCGCCGCCGGCGCCTCCCGGCCGTAGAACTCAAGCACTTCCTTCCTGGTCCCGCCGTAGGCGTAGAACCGCGTCGCGGAGAGCCAGGCGCCGGCGGTGTCGTCGACGCAGTCGGCCCCGGCCCACGGACCGCCGACGGACACGGCACCCTTCGGACGCAGTTCCAGAGCGGGCAGCTGGTCGAGCTCGGCCACGGCCGCCTCTGTTGCCTTGCACGTCTCGAACGGGGGAAGGAGGGCGCATCCGCTCAGGCTGGTTCCGATGAGCGCATACGCCAACAGCGCCCGCCCGGCAATCATGTTCATGGCGGGATTATGGCGGGCATGGTTTCCAGCGCGTAGACGCCCTGGGTGGCCGCCGTGCCGATGAGGGCCAGTTCGGGCACGGACCGCCCGTGCAGTGGTGACCGTTCACCGCGGTGACGATCCGGCCGTCCCGCGCACGGGCCGCAGCCGCCCTGTCGTCAGCCCGTCGGGTGCCGGTCCGTGGTCCGGAGGTCGACCAGTCTCTTGATCTTGCCCACCGAGCGCTCCAGGGTCTCCGGGTCGACCACCTCGACCCGGACGGAGACGCCGATCCCCGCCTTGACCGCCTGGACCACATCGGCCGCCGCTGCCTCCCGCAGGGCGGCGTCCGACTCCCGTCGCGCCTCCACCCGCACCGTCAGGGTGTCCATCCGGCCCTCCCGGGCCAGCCTCAGCTGGAAGTGCGGTGCCAGCCCCGGCGTGCGCAGGAGGATCTCCTCGATCTGCGTCGGGTACAGGTTCACCCCGCGCAGGATGATCATGTCGTCGCTGCGGCCCGTGATCTTCTCCATCCGTCGGAAGGCCGGCCGGGCCGTGCCGGGAAGCAGCCGCGTCAGGTCCCGGGTGCGGTAGCGGACGACCGGCATGGCCTCCTTGGTGAGCGAGGTGAACACCAGCTCACCCGGCTCGCCCTCCGGCAGCACCGCGCCCGTCAGGGGATCGACCACCTCGGGATAGAAGTGGTCCTCCCAGATGTGCAGGCCGTCCTTGGTCTCGACGCACTCCTGCGCCACGCCGGGACCGATGACCTCGGACAGGCCGTAGATGTCCACCGCGTCCATGTCGAGGCGCTCCTCGATCTCCCGGCGCATCTCCTCGGTCCACGGCTCCGCGCCGAATATCCCCGTCCGCAGCGAGGTGGTGCGCGGGTCGATGCCCTGGCGCTCCATCTCGTCCAGCAGGGTCAGCATGTAGGAGGGCGTCACCATGATGACCTCCGGCCTGAAGTCCTCGATGAGCCGGACCTGGCGGTCCGTCATCCCGCCCGAGGCGGGCACGACCGTACAGCCGAGGCGCTCGGCGCCGTAGTGCGCGCCCAGGCCGCCCGTGAACAGGCCGTAGCCGTAGGCGATGTGGACGATCTGGCCGGGTCTGCCGCCGGCCGCCCGTATCGAACGGGCCACGACGTCGGACCAGGTGGAGAGGTCCCCATCGGTGTATCCGACGACGGTCGGACGGCCGGTGGTGCCGCTCGAGGCGTGGATGCGGCGCACCTCGGAACGCGGCACCGCGAACATCCCGAAGGGGTACTGGTCGCGCAGATCGGCCTTGGTCGTGAGGGGGAACAGGGAGAGATCGGCCAGGGAGCGGCAGTCGTCCGGATGCACACCGGCCTTGTCGAAGGCCTGCCGGTAGAACGGCACCCGCTCGTACACGCGGTGCAGGGTCGCCCGCAGCCGGGTGAGCTGGAGGGCTGCCAGCTCGTCGCGGCTCAGCCGCTCGCCGTCGTCCTGGAATCCCGCCTGCGCCGCCATGTCGTCACCCCATCGTGAGTAGACCCAAGAAGCCGACCGATCATTCGGTAGATTGCCAGGACTCCGCAGGTTAAAACAATGACTCGAACGAGTGATCGTCTGATCTGATGGCCTCCATGCCGACCTTCTCCGCCTACGACGGGACCGAACTCGCCTACCGCACCCTGGGGGAGGGGCCGCCGCTGGTCTGCCTCCCCGGCGGTGCCATGCGCGCCTCGCGCTACCTGGGGGACCTCGGGGGACTGGCCGCCGGCCGCACTCTGATCCTCCTCGACCTGCGCGGCACCGGCGACTCCGCGGTGCCCGCCGACGAGTCGACGTACCGCGCGGACCACCAGGTCGCCGACGTCGAGGCGCTCCGCGCCCACCTGGGCCTGGAGCGCATGGACCTCCTGGCCCACTCGGCCGGCGGCAACCTGGCCCTGCTGTACGCGGCCGCGCATCCGCAGCGGCTGGGCCGGACCGTCCTGGTCACCCCCACCGCCTGGGTGCTGGACCTCGCGAGCACCGCGCAGGACAGGCTGGCGGCGGCCCGCCTCAGGGCGGGGACCGAACCGTACGACACGGCTCTGGAGGCCTACGGGCGCATCCTGGGCGGCGCCGACACGGACGAGGACTGGGACCGAGCGGCGCCCCTCTTCTACGGGCGCTGGGACGGGACCGCCCGGGCCCACTACGCCGCGGGCGAGCACGAGCAGAACGAGAAGGCGGCCGCGGCCTTCACCGGCCCGGGCGCCTGCGACCCGCACGCCATCCGCGCGGCCCTGCGCCGGCTCGCGGGGGAGGTGCTCGTGCTGGCGGGCGAACTGGACGGCAACCCGCCCCCCGGGCTCGCGGAGCGGATCGCGGCGGCCCTGCCCGCCGGCCTGCTCGACGTCCAGCCCGCCGCAGCGCACTTCCCGTGGCTGGACGACCCCGCCCGCTTCGCCGGGCGCGTCGAGCGCTTCCTGGCCACCGGCGCCTGAACGGGCGGGTCCGGATCGAGGCCGCGCCGTGCGCGCCGCCGATCCGGACCCGCCCGCGGGTTCAGCCCGCCGTGCCGGTGTCCGCCTCGGTCGCGACCGCCTTCGCCCAGCGGTAGTCCGCCTTGCCGCTGGGGGAACGCTGTATGGCCGGTGTGACGACCAGCTGCCGCGGGATCTTGTAACCCGCCAGCCTGGTGCGGCAGTGGCTCTGGATCGCGTCCAGGGTCGGCGCCTCGGCTCCCGGCCTCACCTGCACCACCGCCGCCACGTGACTGCCCCAGGTCGGGTCCGGGACCCCGGCCACCAGGGCGTCGTACACGTCGGGGTGCGACTTCAGCGCCTGCTCGACCTCTTCCGGATAGACCTTCTCGCCGCCCGTGTTGATGCACTGCGAGCCGCGGCCGAGCACCGTGACGATGCCCCGTTCGTCGACGGTCGCCATGTCGCCGAGGAGCACCCAGCGCTCCCCGCCCTTCTGGAAGAAGGTGTCGGCGGTCTTCTCCGGGTCGTTGTAATAGCCGAGCGGCACGTGGCCGCGCTGCGCGAGGCGCCCCGGCTCGCCGACCGCCACCGGCTCGTGCGTCACCGGGTCCACCACCTGCGTACGGTCGTTGACCTCCAGGCGGAAGCCCTTCTCCGGGCCGGAGTCGTCCGTGGCCCGGCCGTTGGACCCGGACTCGGAGGACCCGAAGTTGTTCAGGAGCAGGACGTTCGGCACCAGCCTCTGGAACTCGGCGCGCACCGTCTCGGACATGATCGCGCCCGAGGAGGAGACGCTGAACAGCGACGACAGGTCGGTCCCCCGGAGCGGACCGTTCAGGGCGTCGATGAGCGGCCGGAGCATCGCGTCGCCGACGAGCGACACGCTCGACACCTTCTCCTTCTCGATCGTGCGCAGCACCTCCTCGGGAGCGTACTTGCGGTGGATGACCACCCGCTGGCCGTAGTTGAAGGCGATGAACGAGGTCAGTGTCGACGTCCCGTGCATCAGCGGGGGAGCCGGGAAGAAGGTGAGCCCCGCGCCGCGCGCCGCCACCCGCTCCGCCAGTTCCTCCGGCCGCTTCACCGGCTCGCCCGAGGGCTCGCCGCCGAAGAGTCCCGCGAAGAAGAGGTCCTCGGCCCGCCACATGACGCCCTTGGGCATGCCCGTGGTCCCGCCGGTGTAGATGATGAACAGGTCGTCGGCGCTGCGCGCCGGGAACCCGCGCCCGGGCGACCCGGCCGCCTCCGCGTCCGCGTACGCCACCGGCGCGACCGACGGCTCCGGAGCCCCCTCGGGCACCTCGCCGACCCGGATGAGGTGACGCAGCTTCGGCGTCTTCGGCAGCGCGGCCGCCACCCGCTCGGTGAACTCGCCCTCGAAGACCAGCGCGGCGAGATCGGCGTCGTTGTAGAGGTAGACCAACTCCTCCTCCACGTACCGGTAGTTGACGTTCACCGGCACCAGCCGGGCCTTCAGGCAGGCCAGGACGGTCTGGAGGTACTCGATCCCGTTGTAGAGGTGCAGGCCCAGGTGCTCACCGGCCGTCAGGCCGCTGTCCAGCAGGTGGTGCGCGATCCGGTTCGCCGCCGTGTCCAGCTCCGCGTACGTGAGGCGGCGCTCGGCGCCCGTACCGGGGTGGTCCACGTACACGAGGGCCTCGCGGTCCGGGACCACGTCCACGACCGACTCGAACAGGTCGGCAAGGTTGTACTCCACCGTTCCTCCTGACCCCGTTGTTCCCGATGACTGGCCCCGTGGCCGGCTGCTCGGCGGTCATTAGAGCGCCGTGGCCGGCAACTGGGAAGGGGCGCCGCCCAAGAAATCTGACTGAGTGTCAGAAAACTATTGAACTGCACCCTCCCCTACTGCAACCTGTTCTAGGTCTTGAGACGGGAGGACGGCAATGGGTGGGACGGAACACCTGACCGTGGAACGCCGCGGCGCCACGCTGGTGCTCACCATGAACAGGCCCGAGGCGAAGAACGCGCTCTCGCTGCCGCTGCTGGTGGGGCTGTACGACGGCTGGCTGGAGGCGGACGCCGACCACGAGATCCGCTCCGTGGTCCTGACCGGCGCGGGCGGCGACTTCTGCGCCGGCATGGACCTCAAGGCCCTGGCCGGCAAGGGCATGGCGGGCGACCAGTACCGGGACCGCCTCAAGGCCGACCCCGACCTGCACTGGAAGGCGATGCTCCGCCACCACCGGCCGCGCAAGCCGGTGATCGCGGCGGTGGAGGGCTACTGCGTGGCCGGCGGCACCGAGATCCTCCAGGGCACCGACATCCGGGTGGCGGCCGAGGGCGCCACCTTCGGGCTCTTCGAGGTCAAGCGCGGGCTCTTCCCGATCGGCGGCTCCACCGTGCGGCTGCCCCGGCAGATCCCGCGCACGCACGCCCTGGAGATGCTGCTGACCGGACGCCCGTACTCCGCCGAGGAGGCCGCACGGATCGGGCTCGTCGGACGCGTCGTCCCGGACGGGACGGCGCTCGACGCGGCCCTGGAGATCGCCGAGCGGATCAACGCCTGCGGGCCGCTCGCGGTCGAGGCGGTCAAGGCGTCGGTCTACGAGACCGCCGGGCTGACCGAGCGGGAGGGGCTGGCGTCGGAACTCCTGCGGGGATGGCCGGTCTTCGACACGGCCGATGCGAAGGAGGGGGCGCGGGCCTTCGCGGAGAAGCGGCCGCCGGTGTACCGCCGGGAGTAGCCGCCCCCGTTGCCGCGTCGCGCCCCGCAGGCGGGCGGATCCGCCCGCCGGGACGCGGCCCCGGAGCCGCGCCGGAAGCCGGAAGCCGGAAGGAAGCCGGAAGCCGAACGCCGGCGGGGCCGGGTCCCCGCCCGCCCCGCCCCGGGGCGCGAACGCCGGCGAAGCCGAAAGGTCTCACCAGCAGGGCGGGAGCCGGCGCCCCGGAGCCTCCGGCCGCGCCGCCGGATCCCGCCCGCACCCGGAATCAACCGCATCGGAGAGCCACCATGACAGCTGCCTCCCCACCGGAGGTGCTCCGCGCGCCTCTCGTCGTCGAGTTCCCCTTCACCCGGTCCCTCGGGCCCGTCCAGAGCGCCTTCCTCACCGGCCTGCGCGACGGCGTCGTGCTCGGCGTGAAGACCTCGGACGGCCGGGTGGCGGTCCCGCCCGTCGAGTACGACCCCGTCACCTCCGAAGAGATCCGCGAACTCGTCGAGGTCGCCGCCACCGGCACCGTCACCACCTGGGCCTGGAACGACCGGCCCCGCCCCCAGCAGCCCCTGGGCACCCCCTTCGCCTGGGTCCTGGTCAAGCTCGACGGCGCCGACACCGCGCTCCTGCACGCCCTCGACGCCCCCGGCCCCGACGCCGTGCGCACCGGTATGCGCGTACGCGTCCGCTGGGCCGCCGAACGCACCGGAGCCATCACCGACATCGCCTGCTTCGAGCCGTACGACGGCCCCGCCCCCAAAGCCGGGCCCGCCCCGCACGACGGCGTCTTCCAGGACCCCGTCACCGGCATCGTCGCCGAGGCCCGCCTGGACTACGTCTACAGCCCCGGCCGCGCCCAGACCGCCTACATCAACGCCCTCTCCGAGCAGCGGACCGTCGGCGAGCGCTGCCCCTCCTGCCACAAGGTGTACGTCCCGCCGCGCGGCGCCTGCCCCACCTGTGGGGTCGCCACCACCGACCAGGTCGAGGTCGGCCCGGCCGGCACCGTCACCACCTTCTGCATCGTCAACATCAAGGCGAAGAACCTCGACATCGAAGTCCCCTACGTCTACGCCCACATAGCCCTCGACGGCGCCGGCCTCGCCCTCCACGGCCGGATCGGCGGCATCCCCTACGACCAGGTCCGCATGGGCCTGCGCGTCGAGCCCGTCTGGACCGAAGGCGGCCGCTACCCCGACCACTACCGCCCCACCGGCGAGCCGGACGCGGACTACGACGCGTACAAGGAGCTCATCTGATGACCGGGCCCAGGACGAGCAGGTACGCACGCGACGTGGCCGTCGTCGCCTTCGCGCAGAGCGACCACCTGCGCCGCACCGACGAGCTCAGCGAAGTCGAGATGGTCATGCCGGTCCTCCACCAGGTGCTGGCCGCCACCGGACTGAAGGCCGGCGAGATCGGCTTCACCTGCTCCGGGTCCAGCGACTACCTGGCGGGCCGCGCCTTCTCCTTCACCATGACCCTCGACGGGGTCGGCGCCTGGCCACCGATATCCGAGTCCCACGTCGAGATGGACGGCGCCTGGGCCCTCTACGAGGCCTGGGTCAAGATCCAGACCGGCGAGGCGGACACCGCGCTCGTCTACTCGTACGGGAAGTCCTCGCCCGGATCCGTGCGCGACGTCCTCACCCGCCAGCTCGACCCGTACTACCTCGCCCCGCTGTGGCCCGACTCGGTGGCCCTCGCCGCCCTCCAGGCCCAGGCCCTCGTCGACGCGGGCGAGACCGACGAGCCCGCCCTGGCCGCCATCGCGGCGCGCAGCCGGGCCGACGCCGGGGCCAACCCGCACGCCCAGCTGCGCGGCGCCGTCCCGCAGGGCGACTACCAGGTCCGGCCGCTGCGCACCGGGGACTGCCCGCCCGTCGGCGACGGCGTGGCCGCGGTGGTCCTGGCCGCCGGCGACCTCGCGCGGCAGCTGTGCGACCGCCCCGCCTGGATCACCGGCATCGACCACCGCATCGAGGCGCACGGCCTGGGCCTGCGCGACCTCACCGACTCCCCGTCCACCCGGATCGCGGCGCAGCGGGCCGGGCTCTTCGACGCCCCCGTGGACACGGCGGAACTGCACGCCCCGTTCTCCTCCCAGGAGGTGGTGCTCCGCAAGGCCCTCGGGCTCGGCGACACCGTCGCCGTCAACCCCTCCGGCGGGGCGCTCGCCGCCAACCCGATGATGGCTGCCGGCCTGATCCGCATCGGGGAGGCGGCCGCCCGCATCCACCGCGGCGCATCCGACCGGGCCGTGGCCCACGCCACCTCCGGCCCCTGCCTCCAGCAGAACCTGGTCGCCGTCCTGGAAGGGGACACAAGGTGAGTAAAGAGCCCGTGGCCGTCGTCGGCATCGGCCAGACCAAGCACGTCGCCGCCCGCCACGACGTGTCCATCGCCGGACTCGTCCGCGAGGCCGCCACGCGCGCCCTCGCCGACGCCGAACTGACCTGGGCCGACATCGACGCGGTCGTCATCGGCAAGGCCCCCGACTTCTTCGAGGGGGTGATGATGCCGGAGCTGTACCTGGCCGACGCGCTCGGCGCCGTCGGCAAGCCGATGCTGCGCGTGCACACGGCCGGCTCGGTCGGCGGGTCCACCGCGCTCGTCGCCGCCAACCTCGTCGCCGCCCGCGTCCACCGCACCGTCCTCACTCTCGCCTTCGAGAAACAGTCCGAATCGAACGCCATGTGGGGGCTCTCCCTGCCCGTCCCCTTCCAGCAGCCCCTGCTCGCAGGCGCCGGCGGCTTCTTCGCCCCGCACGTGCGCGCGTACATGCGGCGCACCGGCGCGCCCGACGGGGTCGGCTCGCTGGTGGCGTACAAGGACCGGCGCAACGCGCTGAAGAACCCGTACGCGCACCTGCACGAGCACGACATCACCCTGGAGAAGGTCCAGGCCTCGCCGATGCTGTGGGACCCGATCCGCTACTCCGAGACCTGCCCGTCCTCCGACGGCGCGTGCGCGATGGTCCTCACCGACCGTGCGGGCGCGGCCCGTTCGCCGAAGCCGCCCGCCTGGGTGCACGGCGGCGCGATGCGCAGCGAACCCACCCTCTTCGCCGGCAAGGACTTCGTCTCCCCGCAGGCGGGCAAGGACTGCGCCGCCGACGTCTACCGGCAGGCCGGTATCACCGACCCGCGCCGGGAGATCGACGCCGTCGAGATGTACGTGCCGTTCTCCTGGTACGAGCCGATGTGGCTGGAGAACCTGGGCTTCGCCGAGGAGGGCGAGGGCTGGAAGCTCACCGAGGCCGGGGTCACCGAGATCGACGGGGACCTCCCGGTCAACCCGTCCGGCGGTGTGCTGTCCACCAACCCGATCGGCGCGTCCGGCATGATCCGCTTCGCCGAGGCGGCCCTCCAAGTGCGCGGCCGGGCCGGGGAACACCAGGTCCCGGGAGCCCGCCGGGCACTGGGGCACGCCTACGGCGGCGGCGCGCAGTTCTTCGCCATGTGGCTGGTGGGGGCGCAGGAACCCACCACCTGAACGCGGCCGCCCGTCCCGCCCGGGTGCCGCACCGGTCACGAGTGACTCACCGTGGCCTGTGCGGCACCCGCCGCGATGGTTAACCTGGCCCCCGGACGACGTACCGGGAGGAGCACGCACGTGGCCGAGAGCATGACTTCACAGCCCCTCGCTGGCTGGGGGAAGCCGGACCTCGATCTCACCGAGGCGGACTGGCAGTCGAGCAGCCGGGGAGCGGGTGACGTCCAGATCGCCTTCGTCGAGGGCTTCATCGCGATGCGCAACAGCGAGCGCCCCGAGAGCCCCTCCCTGATCTTCTCGCCGGACGAGTGGCACAAGTTCGTGCTGAACGCCCGGGGCGGGGAGTTCGACCTCACCTGACCGCCCGCCACGCCACGCCCCGCCCCGCCCCGCCGGGGCGGGGCCGGCCGCGGGAGCCGGCGCGATCGGTAGGGTTGCCGCATGAGCGGAGAGAGCGACCTGCGGAAACTGCTGAGCGGGATGCGGCCCGAACTGAACGACGGCGTGTACGTGTTCTGCACCGTCCCCGGGGGCGCCGTGCCCGCCGGGACGGCACCCGTCGCCACCGTCCTGGAACCCGAGGGCCTCACCCTCGTCCTGCGCCAGGAGGAGGCCGACGCCGCCGGTCTCGCCTACGACTACACCGCCGGGTGGATCACCCTGCGGATCCACTCCGCGCTCGACGCCGTCGGCCTCACCGCGGCCTTCGCCGCCGAACTGGGCTCCCACGGCCTGAGCTGCAACGTCATCGCCGGATACCACCACGACCACCTCTTCGTGGCGGCCGACCGCGCCGCCGAGGCCGTGGCCGTTCTCGAAGCCCTCGCGACACGTTCCGGGCAGGACTGATCGCCCTCGGATCCTTCTCGGAACCCCGTCGGAAAAGAAGATCGGATTCTTTCCGACAGTGGGACACCCCGCCATGTGCGCGGGCGTACGCTGATCTCCCAGAACAGGCCTGGGGGGGTACCAGCCATGACGGACCACCGGACGCGCATACGGCGCACCATGGTCGAACGCGATGCCGAACTCGCGATCGTCGACGAGGCCCTGGACCAGCTCACCGGTCCCGGGCCGGACGCCGGCGGCGCGCTGCTGGCCTTCTCCGGGCCCGCCGGCCTCGGCAAGACCACCCTGCTCGCCGAACTGCGCCGCCGCGCCCACGCCCGCTCCTGCACCGTCCTCGCCGCACGCGGCGGCGAACAGGAACAGAGCCAGCCCTTCCACGTCGCCCGCCAGCTCATCCAGCCCCAGCTGGCCGGCACCTCCGAGCAGGAACTGCGCGCCGCCCTCGGGGGCTGGTACTCCATCGTCGGCCCCGCCCTCGGACTGTGCGCCCCCGAACAGGGCCCGCCGCCCGACCCGCAGGGCCTGCGCGACGGCCTCGACTGGGTCCTCACCCACCTCGTCGTCAAACGCGCCCCCGTCACCCTCGTCCTCGACGACGCGCACTGGGCCGATCCCGAGTCCCTGAGCTGGCTCGCCGCCTTCGCCCCGCGCGCCGAACACCTCCCGCTGCTCCTCGTCGTCGCCTACCGGCCCGACGAACTGCCCGCGCACGCCGACGCCTTCCGTACGCTGCCCGGCCGCGCGGGACAGGCCCCGCTGCCCCTCGCCCCGCTCACCCCGGCCGCCGTCGCCGCCCTGGTCCGCGAGGCCCTCGGCGACCACGCCGACGACGCGTTCTGCAAGGAGGCCTGGGCCGTCACCACCGGCAACCCCTTCGAAGCCGTCGAACTCACCGCCAAGGTCCGCGGCAGGGGACTGCGGCCCGTCGAGGAGAACGCCCCGCAGCTCGCCGACCTCGCCGCCGCCCAGCGCGGCAGCGGCCTCGTCGCCCGCCTCGAACGCCTCGGCCCCTCCACCGTCCGCTTCGCCTGGGCCTGCGCCGTGCTCGGCACCGCCATCCCGCAGGACATCGCCGCCCGGGCGCCGCCCTCGGCACCGAGGAGGCCGCGGGCGCCACCACACGCCTGCGGGACGCCCGCATCCTGTCGGCCGCCGGGACCACCTCCGACCACGAACCCGAGACCGGGCTGGAGTTCGTCCACCCCCTCATCGCCACCGCCATCTACCGGGCCATCCCCGACGCTCTGCGCGTCGCCCTGCACGGGAAGGCCGCGGCGGCCGTCGTCGACGCCGGCCTCGGCTCCTCCGCGGCCGCCCGCCACCTGCTGGAGACCCACCCCGAGAACGACCCCTGGGTCGTGCGCACCTTGCGCGAGGCCGCCGGGGAGAACCTCCGCGCCGGAGCCCCCGACGCCGCCCGCCGCCAGCTCGCCCGCGCCCTGCGCGAGCCACCCGACTTCGACGAACGAGCCGCCGTACTGTACGAACTGGGCTGCGCCTCTCTCCTGACCGAGCCCGCCAACACCGTCAACCACCTGCGGGCGGCCCTCGCAGAGCCCTTCGACGACCCGACCCTGCGCCAGGGCATCGTCATCCGGCTCGCCCAGGTCCTCGCGCACAGCGACCGCCTCGCCGAGGCCTCCGAATCGCTCGCCCGCGAGATCGCCCGGACCCCGGACGTACGCGCACGGCTGCGCCTGCAGTCCGAACAGTTCATGTGGGACGCCTTCAACGCCGCCGAGACCGACTCCCCGGCCCGCTCCCGGCGCCTCACCCGCCTCGCCGACCGCCTCACCGGCCGCGACCTCACCGAGCGGTACGTGATCGCACTGCGCGCCTGGGACGCCTGCCTGCGGGGCGAACCGGTCGACGTGGTCCTGCACCACGCCGGCCGGGTACTGGAACGCCCCTTCAGCTGGGCCCACGAGGACCGCGGCTTCGAGGTCCCGGTGCTGGCCGCCATGGTCCACATGTACGCCGACCGGCCCGGCCGCGCCGAGGAGCTGTTCGAGGCGGGCACCGCCGAGTTCGAGCGCCAGGGCTGGCGCGGCGCCCACCTGTCCTTCGCGTACAGCCTGCGCGCCTACATCCGCTACCGGCGCGGACGACTCGTGGAGGCCGAGGAACTGGCCCGGTCCGGACTGCGCCTCGCCGAACGCGTGGGCCGGCGCACCCCCGTGCACTGGTACGCCATAGCGATCCTCCTCACGACACTGCTCGCCCGGGGCCGCGTCGACGAAGCCTGGGAACTCGCACGGGAACACGAGTTCGGCGCCCCCTTCCCGGCCGCCGTGGTCTTCCCCGACTCGCAGACCGTCTACGCCGAACTGCTGCTCGCCCGCGGCGAGGTGCGGGCGGCCGTCGCCGAACTGGAGGCCGTGGACCGGCGGCTGACACCGCGCGGGATCCAGAACCCGGCCTGGTGCCCGTGGCAGCTGCACCTCGCGCGCGCCGTCGCCGCGGACGACCCGCAGCGGGCCCGCACCCTCGCCGCCGACGCCGTCCGGCGGGCCAGGGCCTTCGGCGCCCCCTCCGCCATCGGCCAGGCCCTGAGGGTGGCGGCCGAGGTCGCCGCGCCACAGGACCGCACCGAGCTCCTCCGGGAGGCGGTCACCCTGCTCTCGGCGTCACCCGCCGGCTACGAACTCGCCCGCGCACTGGCCGCCCTCGGCTACGGACTGCGCGACGCGGACCTGCTGACGGCGGCCGTGGTCACGGCCCGGGAGTGCGGCGCCGACGGGCTGGTGGAGGAGGCGACCGAGATCCTCACGGGCATGGGCGGCGCCCTGCCCGCCGCGCCGCCCCGGGCGGACTGGGTCACCGAGGAGGAGATCCGGGCCGCCGACCTGGCCGTACGGTCCGAGAAGGAGCCCGAGCCGACGACCCCGGACTGGGTGTTGTCCGCGGCCTGCCGCAAGCTCGGCACCGACCGGTCCGGGCTGCGCGCCGCGCTGGAGGCGTTCGCCCGTAGCTCAACGTGATCGGAGCCGCCGCCCGGCGGGCAGGACGCACCCCATGGATCACATCGACAGAGTCCCCCTGCTCCGGGCCGAGGCGGCGGCCTTCGAGAAAGCGGTCCGCCGCGCCTACGACCGGGGTGATCCCGTGCCGCCGGTTCCCTCGTGCCCCGACTGGACGGTGACCGACCTCGTCCGCCACCTCGGCGGGGTCCACCGCTACCTGGTCCACCTCCTGCGCGAACGGCTCACGACCCCGCCGGACCCCTCCGGCCTCACGGCCCCCGAGACCCCCGACGACCCGGACGCGCTGACCGACTGGTTCGCCCGGGGCGCGCGGGAGCTGACGGAGCTCCTGCACGAGCTGGGACCGGACACCCCCGTGTGGACCTGGTCGGACGAACAGACCTCGGGTTTCTGGCTGCGGATGCAGCTCATCGAGCTGGCCGTCCACCGGTGGGACGCCGAATCCGCGACCGCGACCCCCGGCCCCCTCGACCCGGACGTCGCCGCGGACGCCGTGACCCAGACGATCGAGGTGATGGCCCCGGCGCGCCGCGGCTGGCGGCAGGCACCACCGGGCACGGGGGAGACGTACCGCTTCCGGCGTACCGACGGTCCGCAATCCTGGACCGTCGTCTTCTCGGGTGACGACGTGCGGACCGTGCCCGGTCTCACCTCGCCGGCGGACGTCGAGGCCGCGGGCACGGCCTCCGACCTCGCCCTGTTCCTCTGGGGCCGCGTTCCGCCGACCGCCCTGCACGTCAAGGGCGACACCGGCCTGCTCACGCACTGGTTCACCCTGGTCCCACCGGTCTGACGACCCCGGTGGCCGGACCGGCCCGGGCACGTTCCCGGATGCGGACCCCCGGGCCGGAAAACCCGCGCGGCCACGTACCATGGCGGCATGTCCTTCCTCCGCCGCCACCGCGCCGCCACACCCGCCGGCCCGGACTTCGATGTCCTGGCCATGGACCCGGGGGACTGGCCGGGCAATCTCGGGGCCGGGCTGCTGCCCGCGCCCGACGGCAGCTGCCAGGGGGTCTTCCTCCGCTACGACCTGTTCGGCGGACGCGGACCCGCGATGATCATCGGAAACCTCCCCGAGGGGTCCCCGGCCCGGGACCTCACCGACGGCCAGGTCCCCTTCGAGGTGGCCCAGCTCCTCGACGCCCTGGAGAACGACGAGGACGTCGAGGTCACCGGCGTCGAGGACTGCCCCGTCATGCAGGGCGACAACCTCCTCATCGTCCGGAAGATCAAGCTGTCGGAGTCCCGCATCTCCTGCGTGCAGTTCGACCGCAGCGACAACGTGCTGGTCACCATCGCCAGCTGGGACCGCCCGATCACCGACGACCTCTACGCCCTCCTGAAGCCGCTCCCCGCCGAGCTCTTCCAGCAGGGCTGACCCCCGGGCCGGGCGCGGCCCGGCCCGAGCCCGATCACCTCACGCGTCCGCGATGTCGTTGGCCGCCACATGGCCGAACGTCATCGCGGGGCCGATGGTCGACCCG
Source organism: Streptomyces virginiae (assembly GCF_000720455.1). Classification (GTDB taxonomy): domain Bacteria; phylum Actinomycetota; class Actinomycetes; order Streptomycetales; family Streptomycetaceae; genus Streptomyces; species Streptomyces virginiae. Next base: position 307,008 of record NZ_JOAK01000003.1, read on the forward strand.
GCCCCCGCGTAGCTGTGGCCCATCACCGCGGCGCTGGCGTTGCCCGCCGCGTACAGGCCGCGGATCACCGATCCGTCCGCCCGCAGCGCCCGGGCCCGCGCGTCCGTGACGATGCCGCCCTTCGTACCGAGATCCCCCGGCACGATCTTGAACGCGTAGAACGGCGGCACCCAGACGGGCGCCAGGCACGAGTTCGGCAGCACGTTCGGGTCCGTGTAGTAGTGGTCGTACGCGGTGTCGCCCCGGTGGAAGTCGGAGTCGGTACCGCTCCACGCCTGCGCGTTGAACCGGCCCAGCGTCGCCCGCAGCGCACCCGCCGGTACGCCGATCTGGCCCGCCAGCGCGTCCCACGTCCACGCCTTCTTCGCCGCCCCCGCCTGGTACCACGAGTCCGGGAAGGGCAGCGTCGGCAGGATGTCCTTGAACAGGTACTTGTTGCGGTAGTTCTGATCCACGATCAGCCACGCCGGAATGTGCGAACCGACCGCGCCCCGGTCCTTCTCGTACATCACGTGCACCACGTCGCTGTACGGCGCCGCCTCGTTGACGAACCGCGTGCCGTTCGCGTTCACGATCAGCCCGCCCGGCAGGGTGCGTTCGGCCAGGCAGAAGTACGGCTCCCCGGGCAGCGGGATCGACGGCCCCCACCAGGCGTCCTCCATCAGCGCCAGCGCAGCCCCGGCCCGCCGGCCCGCCAGGATGCCGTCGCCCGTGTTCTCCTTCGCGCCGACCGACCACTGCGTGCCGATCGGCTGCTGCTGGTACTGCGCCCGCATCGCCGCGTTGTGCTCGAAGCCGCCCGAACCGACGATCACCCCCTTGCGGGCCCGAACGACACCCCGCACACCCTCCTTGTCGACCACCACCCCGGTGACCGCGCCGCCCTCCTGGACCAGGTCCACCAGCGGACTGTTCAGCCACAGCGGCACCCCGGCCCGCTGCAGTCCCGCCCGCAGCCCGGCCGCCAGTGCCTGGCCCATCGTCAGCGGCTTCTCGCCGCGCAGCGCCGCCTTCGTGCCGCGCGCCAGGCACTCGGTGGACACGGCCAGGCCCCTGGCGCTCACCGCCGCGAGGTTCAGCCACTTGTAGTCCTGGCTGAAGACCACCATCCCGGCCGGCACCGGCATGTACGCCGGGTTCAGGCGGGCCAGTTCGCCGCCGAGGATGTTCCCGTCGATCTGGTCCGGCTCGATCGACCGGCCGTTCGGCAGCCCGCCCGGCAGGTTCGGGTAGTAGTCGCTGTACCCCTCCATGAAACGGAACCTCAGCGGGATGTTGGCCATCACGAAGTCCAGCATCCGGGGCCCGTTGGCGAGGAAGGCGGCCTGGCGGTCGGCCGGCACCTCGGGGCCCACGACGGCCGAGAGGTACGTCGCCGCCTTCTGCGGGGTGTCCGGCACCCCCGCGGCCAGGATCACCGAATTGTTCGGCAGCCATATACCGGCTCCGGAGCGTGCGGCCGAACCGCCGAAGGTGGGGGCCTTCTCGACCACCAGCACGCTCAGCCCGCGCTTCGCGGCGGTGAGCGCGGCCGTCATCCCGGCGGCCCCGGAACCGACCACGACCACGTCGTACTCACCGAGCTGCGGCCCGGCCTGGACACCGTCGGCCCGCGCCGCACCGGACGGCAGCACGCCGGCGGCGAGCACCCCGGCCCCCGTACCGGCGAGGACGGCGCGTCTGGACGGGCGGGGGGCGGGGGACGTGCGTGAAGCGCTTGCGGACATGGGCAGGCTCCAGCGGTGTGGGGAGGAGAGGGTGGCTCCAACATGTCTGATGCTGAGTCAGAAAAGTGTTCGGGGGATCATGTGATGTCAAGCCATCCGGCGCACCCGAGCACGCGACACCCTCTGGGCCGTGTCGCTAGCCCTCCTTCCGCATGCGCGCGTCCAGCTCCTTCACGTGCCGCTTGAGGGCCACCGTCCGGTAGCTCTCCTCCACCCACTCGCACAGCACCTGCACGGAGGGAGCGCCCTTATCCGCCAGCGGCACGGACACCCAGCCCGACCGGCCCAGACCGTACCCGGTGGGCTCCGCCCCCGGCGCCGTCATCGCGTGTCCGTGCAGCGCCTCGTCCTTGAGCTTGACCGACAGCCCGGGCTGCCCCGGCCCGTCGGTGTTGCCCAGGAAGACGAAGATCTTCTTGTTCACCTTCACCACGCAGTCCTCGGGTCCCCACGGATGGTCCTCGAAGGCCTCCGGAAGTCCGAGCGCGAACTCCCGTACCGCCTTCCACGTGCGCACTCCGGACTTCATTCAGCGTCTCCCGTCGATCGTCCGCCGTCCGCCCCCACGCTAGCGGAGCCCGACGGTGCGCTTCCGGACCGCGAACGAGCGAAGTCCCGTGGCGGTGGGAGCCACGGGACTTCGCGTCAGGGGGACGGAGCGGGGTGGATCAGCGTGTGCCGACCGCCGCGCGCACCGCCCGGCGGGCCATTCCCGCGTCGTCGTGCAGGCGGCGGAGCAGCAGCCGCTGCTCCTCCCCGGAGGACAGGGACCCCACCGGCAGCGGCTGGGCCGGGGCGGTCGCCAGCATCGAGCGCTGCACCGCCGTCTCGGACATCCGGATCTCCCGCGTCAGCACCAGCATCAGGTTGATCAGGAAGGCGTCCCGGGCCACCGGACCGGCGGACTGGGCGAGCCGGCTGATCTGGGCGCGGGCGGCGGGGGCGTCACCGAGCACCGTCCACAGGGTGGCGAGGTCGTAGCCCGGCAGGTACCAGCCCGCGTGCTCCCAGTCGAGCAGCACCGGACCGGCGGGGGACAGCAGCAGGTTCGACAGCAGCGCGTCGCCGTGGTTGAACTGGAGCGCAGTCCCCGACACCTTGACCCCGTGCAGCAGCTTCTGCAGGTCCCCGAGGTCCCGGTCGGTGAGCAGGCCCAGCTCGTAGTCGCGGGCGATCCGTCGGGCGTAGTTCATCGGGGTGCCGAACAGCTCGGCCGGCGGCTGCCACTGGTTGACCCGGCACACCGCGCCCAGGGCCGCACGGAGGTCCACCCGCGGCGGCGGCTCCACCGGGTGCCGCTGGAGCGCCGCGACCCGGCCCGCCATCCGCTCCACCACCAGCGTGCAGTTCTCCGGGTCGGCGGCGATCAGCCGCGGTACCCGGACCGGCGGGCGGTGCCGGACGAACGCCCGGTATGCCGCTATTTCGTGCCGGTAGCGCTCACGCCATTCCGGCGAGTGGTCCAGTAAAACCTTCGCGACGGCGGTCAAGCGTCCGGTGGTGCCCACCAGGAGGACCGAGCGGCCGCTGCGCCGCAGCACCTGCACCGGAGCGAACTCCGGACAGATCCGCTGCACCGAGGCGAGCGCGGTGCGCAGTTGAGCGCCCTGCGGCCCCGAGAGGTCGATTCTTCCGCTGACGGGCTGGGACCCGGCGCTCGGCATCCGCCGCGCCCGGACTGCGCCCTGCGCCGCGACCGACGTACGGCCCGGTTCGAGATAGGGGCCGCCGCCCGCCGGGAGCGTGCGGTGCGACCGGACCGGTGCGGACACGGAGGACGTTGCTGCGTACATGGTGATACGGATCCCTTCGTGCGCCGACGAGTTGCGTACGCCACCCCGCCGATCCCGTACTTCACCCTGGGGAGTTCCGCCGGTGACCGGGGCGGGGAGGCGCATTCCTACCTGACACCCGGCGCAAGGTGGCGAACCATCGGGCGTGCCCTGGCGAAGCCTGGCGAATAGTCGCTGGGCATCTGACGGGGGGCTACTGTCAACTCAGCCGAGAACCTGGGGGCTTGACGTGAGCAAAGGTCCAAACACCCGCTTGAACGACCTGTTCGGCCTGGCCGGCTGGTCGAAGGGCGAACTGGCGAGGATGGTGAACCGGCAGGCGGCGGCCATGGGCCACCCCCAGCTGGCCACCGACACCTCGCGGGTGCGGCGCTGGATCGACATGGGGGAGAGCCCCCGCGAACCGGTGCCCACGGTACTGGCAGCACTGTTCACCGAGCGGCTCGGTCGTGTCGTGACCATCGAGGACCTCGGGTTCGTACGGCAGCGGCGCACCTCCAGACGGCAGCCGGACGGGGCTCGCGAGAACCCCGACGGCATGCCCTGGGCGCCCGAACGCACAGCCGCGGTCCTCACCGAATTCACGGGAATGGACCTCATGCTCAACCGTCGCGGTCTGATGGGCGCGGGTGCCGTGCTCACCGCCGGCTCCGCCCTCAGCAACGCCATGTACGACTGGCTGCACACCGACCCCGCCCTGGCGAAGGCGACCCCAGGGCGCTTCGGGGACTCCTTCCAGGCCGACCCAGCGGGATATGACCGCTACGAGGCCGCCCCGATCGGCTCGCAGGAGATCGAGGCGCTGGAGCGCTCCGTCGAGGTGTTCCGCGCCTGGGACGCCTCCAGAGGCGGCGGACTGCAGCGCAAGGCCGTCGTCGGGCAGCTCAACGAGGTCGGTGGGATGCTCGCCTACCACCACCCCGACCACCTCCAGCGGCGGCTCTGGGGGGTGGCGGCCAACCTGGCGGTCCTCGCGGGCTGGATGTCGCACGACGTGGGCCTCGAACCCACCGCCCAGAAGTACTTCGTCATCGCCGCGCACGCGGCCCGCGAGGGCGGCGACCGCCCGCGCGCGGGCGAGGCGCTGTCCCGCGCCGCCCGCCAGATGGTCCACCTCGGCAAGCCGAACGAGGCCCTGGACCTGATGAAGCTCGCCCAGTCCGGTTCCGGCGAGCACACCCTCCCGCGCACCCGCGCCATGCTCCACACCATCGAGGCGTGGGCGCAGGCCGCCATGGGCAAGGGCCAGGCCATGCGCCGCACCCTGGGCGAGGCGGAGGAGCTGTTCGTCTCCGACAAGGGCGACGTACCGCCGCCGAGTTGGATGCAGCACTTCGACGAGGCGGACCTGCACGGCATGCAGGCGCTCGCCTACCGGACCCTCGCCGACCACGACGCCACCGCGGCGCCCATCGCGGCGCGCCACGCCAAGGAGGCCCTGCGGCTGCGCGGCGACGGCTACCAGCGCTCGCAGATCTTCGACTACATCTCCATGGCCTCGGCCTGCTTCATCGCCGACGAGCCGGAACAGGCCGACCGCTACGCCCGCCTGGCCCTCGTCTCGATGAACGAGACCTCCTCGCACCGGACCTGGGACCGGCTGCGCGAGATGTACCGGCTCACCGCTCAGTACGCCGGGTACGCGCGCATCGAGGACCTGCGCCAGGAGATCAAGCTGGCCCTCCCCGACACCCCGGCGTCGAGCGGCCGGCCGGCCACGGGGGTGTAGGTTCCCGGCCGGCCCCGCACGCCCCACGGGTTCCGCATGCCCTCGACGCCCCCACGGCCGGGTGGGTCGAGCCCGCGTACGCCGACGTGTCGACGACGGGTGCGCAGACACGAGAGCGCGGACGAGAAAGGCCGCGCCTTCCGGCGCGGCCCTGAAGTCCGTACGACCGGCCCTGCGGCCGGTCCGGTGCCCTATCCGCCGACCCGTGCGACGAGCACGCAGGCGTCGTCCTCCCGCTCGACCTCGCCGAACTCCTCGACCACGAGGCGTACGCAGTCCTGCGCCGACCGCGCCACCGAGAGCCGCGGCGCGAGTGCCAGCAGCCGTTCGGTCCCGTCCGCCCGGCTGAACTCGATGCTGCGCGGCGTCAGGCCGTCCGTGTGCAGGACCAGCAGGTCGCCCACTTCGAGCCGCTCCTCGGCCTGCCCGTACGAGGCCCCGGAGGTCGCGCCCAGCAGGATGCCCTCCGGCGGCGCCAGGGCGCGGCCCGAGCCGCGGCGGAACAGCAGGGGGGCCGGGTGGCCCGCCTGGGCCCAGGTCAGCACCCGGCGCGCGGGGTCGTAGCTGCAGCACACGGCCGAGCCGAGGGCGGGCTGGACGGAGGTCTCCAGCAGCTGGTTGAGCCAGCCCATCAGCGGCCCCGGCGCGATGCCGGCCATGGCCATGCCGCGCAGGGCGCCCAGCATCATCGCCATTCCGGAGGTGGCGGTCACGCCGTGCCCGGTCAGGTCACCGACCGTCAGCATCGATGAGCCGTCGGGGAGTTCGAGCGCGTCGTACCAGTCGCCGCCGATCAGTGCGCTGGTCGCGGAGGGCAGGTAGTGCGCGGCCACGTCCAGCGAGCCGGCGTCACTGTGCGGGAACCGCAGGGAGCCGCGCCACGGGGGGAGCACGGCTTCCTGCAGCTCGACCGCCAGCCGGTGCTCGGTCTGCGCGATCTCCCGCTGGCGCTGCAGCGAGTCACGGGACTCGCGCACCGCCCGCTGGCTCCGGCGCAGTTCACTCACGTCCCGCAGCACGGCCCACATGGAGGCCGCGCAGCCGTCGGAGTCGAGTACCGGCTCGCCCCTCATGTGCAGCGTCCGGACCCGGCCGTCGGCCCGGACGATGCGGAACTCCCCGTCGATGGGCTTGCCGTCCACCAGGCAGGCGGTGACCCATGCGGTGAGCAGCGGCTGGTCCTCCGAGAACAGGGTCGAGCCCAGTTCGTCGAGGGGGAGGGCGCCCGCCTCGGGCGACCGGCCGAAGATCTGGAACAGCTCGTCGGACCAACTGACCTCATCGGTCAGCAGGTTCCACTCGGCGCTGCCGACGCGCGTCTGGGCCTCGGGCGCGGCCTCGGGAGCCGCCTGCGGGAACACCGCGGCCTCGGGGACCGGAGGCAGACCCTCCTTGAGCTGGCCGAGGTGCTCGCGGAGGTCGTCGAGGTGGTGCACGGCGAGATCGCACAGCGCGCGCTGCCAGCGGCCCTGGGCGTCGTCGTCGTCCACGACGGTGTCGCGGCGGACCGCGTCCACGTCCCCCCGGAGGCGCCGGGTCTGAGAGATCAGTGCGTCCACCGACCCCGGCTCGGGCGGCTGCGCGGGACGGTCCGCGAACAGGTGGGACGGCATGAGAACTCCGATACAGGCGCGGCACGGCCAAGTCTGAAGGAAGGACCGGTAACGACTGTTGCACAGGCAGCGACAGTGTGTAAGGCGTTTGGCAACATCCGCTACGTTCTTGCTTCTGGTATATGCCGCAGGCCTGACGACCCCGCCGCCGTGTGCGAACGAATCCGGTCAGCGGGGGTGCGGGGCCATGGTGCGCGTGCCTGCCGGTGGGGCGTGAGGTGCGCCGGGAAACGGCGGCCTGAATCCGGCCATCCGCCCCCTGTGACTCGATCAAACGCCCGATGCGTACGAGGCGTTCGGGCCGCCCCGCCCGCGCCGGGCCCGGTTCAGGGCGCGCATCGCAATACCCCCGAACGGATGACCCCCGGGGCCGGTACGGCGGCGGAATCGGGGCTTCCCAGCCGGTGCCCCGGCCGCTACCCTACGTGCCGGTAATAAACCGGGGAGGTCCGCGCGGGCGGGCCCGCGCAGCGCTGGGGACACGACGACATTGAGCGGGCAGCACGACGCCACCGGCCGGAGCCGGCGTTCCTTCCTCACCTACCTCGTGGCGGCCCCCACGCTCGCCCTGGTCACCCGCGCCGGCGCCGACGCGCTGGCCCCGCAGGCCGCCCACGCCGTCGTGCCGTCCCTGCCGGCCATCGCCGACGTGATCGACCTCGGCGACCTCTTCATCCTCGCCGGCGCGCCCACCTCCGCCCTGCTCGCCCTCGCGGTCGAGGCGGACGGGACCGTCCGCTTCCGGCTGCCGCGCGAGGAGGTCGGGCAGGGCCTCACCACCGCGGTGGCGATGCTCGTCGCCGAGGAACTCGACGCGCCCCTGGCCGACGTACGCGTGGAACTGGACGACGCGCGGCCCGAGCTGCTGTTCAACCAGCTCACCGGCTCCTCCAACTCCATCCGTTCCCTCTACGGGCCGGTCCGCCAGTGCGCGGCCACCGCGCGGGCCCGCCTCGTCGCGGCCGCCGCCCAGCGCTGGAGCCTCGCCCCGGCGTCGCTGACCACCGCGGACGGCGCCGTCCGCGCCCCCGACGGGCGCACCGCCCGCTACGGCGAACTCGCCGCCGCCGCGGCCGCCCCCGGCCTCCCCGTCCCCGGCGCCACCCCCAAGAAGGCCGTGAAGCACACCCTCGTCGGCCGGCCGACGAGCCGCATCGACGCCCGCGCCATGGTCACCGGCGCCCAGCGGTACACCCTCGACCTCGACGTGCCCGGCGCCAAGCCGTGCGTGGTGCGCCGCCCGCCCACCTTCGGCGGCACCGTCCGCGGCGTCGCCAACCTCGCCGACGTCCGGGCCATGCCCGGCGTCCTGAACGTGGTCACCGTCCCCACCGGGGTCGCCGTCGTCGCCGAGACCTTCGGGCAGGCCATCACCGCCAAGGCCGCCCTCCAGGTCACCTGGGGGCCGGGGCCCGCCGACCAGCTCTCCGACGCGCAGATCCGCACCAGGCTGCGCGCCGCCACCCCGCCGCTGCTGGTGCCGCCGCTCCTCACTCCGTACGTGGACGCCGAGTTCGACTTCGCCTTCGTCAGCCACGCCCCGATGGAGACCAACTGCGCCGTCGCCGACGTGCGCGACGACCGGGCCGAGATCTGGTCCGGCCTCAAATCCCCCATCGTGGCCCGCCAGACCATCGCGGCCGACCTCGGCCTGCCCCCGGACAAGGTGACGGTGCACGTCGTCCAGGCCGGCGGGTCCTTCGGCCGGCGGCTCTTCTTCGACGCCGCGCTGGAGGCCGCCCGGATCTCCAGGGCCTGCCGTCGCCCGGTCAGGCTGATGTGGACCCGCGTTGACGACACGCGCCACGGCCGGATGCGCCCCGCCACCCACCACAAGATCCGCGCCACGCACCTCCTGGGGGAGGTCCTCAGCTTCGAGCACCGCGTCGCCGCCGCCGAGACCGACTTCCGGCACGGGCTGGGCGAGATCATCACCGCGACCGCGGCGCACCTGCCGCTCGGCACCGGCAACGCCACCCTCGCCCAGACGTTGTTCCTCACCACGGTGAAGTCCCCGTACCACTTCGGCCTCACCACCCAGGCCCTCACCGAGGTGCCGACCGGGATCCCCACCGCCTCGTGGCGCTCGGTGTACTCCGCCAACACGCGCGGAGCCGAGGAGATCATGGTCGACGAACTGGCCGCGGCCACCGGCAAGGACCCCTACCGCTTCCGCCGCACCTTCCTGAAGACCGACGCCCAGCGCGCCGTACTGGACAAGGTCGCGACCGAGGGGAACTGGGGGCGGGCGATGGAGCCCGGCCGCGCGCAGGGCGTCGCCTTCCACGAGGAGTACAAGTCCCGAACCGCCTGCCTCGTGGAGATCGACGTCCGCGACCCGCAGCGCGCCCGCGTGACCAAGGCCGTCATCGCGGTGGACGTGGGCCTGCCGGTCAACCCGCGCGGGCTGGAGGCCCAGATGATCGGCGGCCTCACCGACGCGATCTCCACCACCCTGCGCGCCGGACTCCACATCGACAAGGGGCTTCCGCTCGAAGGCAGTTACAGCCAGTTCCACTGGGCTCAGCAGCGCGACACCCCGCGCGACGTACGGGTCTTTGTGCTCCCGGCCACCGGTACGGAGCCGGGCGGTGCGGGCGAGCTCGGCGTGCCCGCCGCGGTCGGCGCCATCGCCAACGCCTGGGCCCGGGCCACCGGTTCGAAGCCGCGCAGCTTCCCCCTCGACTTCGACGTCGACTTCACCCCCTACCCGCGCTAGCCGCCGAGCCAGGAGTACGCCGTGCCCTCGCACACCTTCACCGTCAACGGGCGGAGCGTCACCGTGGACGCGCCCGACGACCTGCCCCTGCTGTGGGTGCTCCGCGACATGCTGGGCGTCCGCGGCCCCAAGTACGGCTGCGGGGTGGACGTCTGCAAGGCCTGCACCAGCCACCTCGACGGGGTGGACGTCCGCCCGTGCGTGGTGCCCGTCTCGGCGTGCGCGGGACGGGAGGTGACCACGATCGAGGGCCTCGCCGACGGGGACGACCTGCACCCCGTGCAGGAGGCCTGGCTCGAACAGGACGTCGCCCAGTGCGGTTTCTGCCAGCCCGGTCAGATCATGGCGGCCGTCGCGCTGCTGAAGCGCACCAGCGAGCCCACGGACGAGGACATCGACGCCATCGCCAACATCTGCCGGTGCGGCACCTACTTCCGCATCCGGGAGGCCATCCGCAGTGCGGCCGCCAGGATGTGAGCGGCGGATCCCGGGGCCTCCCCCGTGTTCGTGCTCATGGGCCCCGGGACCCGTCCGCTCGTGGAACAACCTATGCGGGCGCGCGGCCTTCCACAGGGTTCGCACTGCCCAGTGACCGGGCGAGACCGGTATCACAGCGCACAGTGTGCGGTGGGTGGTTGAATGCGCCGGTGTCACGGTCCGACGACGTACTCAAGGTCCACCGGCTCGCCCACACCGGGGGGTCGGCCGCGCTGCTGGAGTGGCTCGCCGCCCGCCTCGGCGGATGGACCGGAGTGGTGCGCGCGGGAGACCCCGGCGCCGGCGGGGCGGACCGGGATCAGGCCGGGGGAGCGCCCGAGGCCGCCGTCCGCGGCGCCGCCGAGCTGAGCGCCCGCGGCGTACGGTCGGCCGTCCTGCACGGCGACGGGTCCGCCACCCTGCTGTTCGCGCTGGACGCGGGGCGGGCACTGGCCGCCGTACTGCCGCTGCCGCACCCGGCCGAGGCGCCGACGCTGCTGGCGGACGCGGCCGTACCGCTGGCCCTCGTACTGCGCGCCGAGGAGGCCGAACGACGGGAGGAGAGGGCCGCGATCGCCGAGGCAAGGGCCCGCGAAGCCGTGCTCCGCCTGCTGATGAGCGGTCAGCTCTCCACCGCCCACCAGATCGCCGAGGCACTGCGGCCCCCGCTGCCCGACCCGATGCGGATCTACGTCGCCGAGTGCCGTACCGGGCGCCTCTCCGAAGTGGCCCGGCTGTGCCGGGAGGTGACCGGCGGCCGGGCCTGGGTGGTGCGCTGCCCGGTCTACGTGCGCCACCTCGTCATCCTGGTCCCGGCCGACGCGGCTGCGGTGTCCGCCGACCACGACCCCCTGGCGGGGGCGCTGACGGCGACCGCCCCGGACTGCACGGTCGGGGTCAGCGGGGAACTCGCCCTCGGGCAGGCCCCCACCGCCTACACCCAGGCCTTCCACGCCCTGGCCGTCGCCCGCGGCCGCGAGGAACGGCACGCCCGGTTCGGCCCCGGCCCGGAGCTGGCGCTCGCGGCCCACGAGGCCGGGGCCGACTGGGCCGGGGCCCTGCTCGCGCCCCTGCACGCGTACGAACCCCGGCGCCCGCAGGACCCCGGCGGACAGGAACTGCGCGACACCGCCCACGCCTGGCTGAACTTCGGCGCGCACGCCACCCGGCTGCTGAGGGTCCACCGCAACACCCTGGCCGCGAGGGTCCGGCTGGTCGAGACGCTGCTCGGGCTGGACCTCGGCCGCCTCGGCGACCAGGCGGCCCTCTCCCTGGCGCTCCGGCTGACCCCGGGTGCGGGGCGGGGGAGCGGCACCGCCGCACCGGCGGCGGCGCCAGGGCTCGACGCGGTCCTGCGCGATCCGCGGCTGACCGAGTGGGCCCGGGCCCACCTGAGCCGGCTTTCCGGCCCGGACGCACCGGCCGGCGCCCGGACCACGGTCCGCACCTGGCTGGAGCACGACGCCCGGCTCGTACCGGCCGCCGCCGCGCTCGGGGTATCCGTCCCCGGTGCCCGCAAGCGGCTGGCCCGGATCGAGTCCCTGCTGGAGCGCTCGCTGCTGCAGTCCCCGAGCGTCCGGTACGACCTGTGGCTGGCGCACAGGGCCGAAGAGCTCGCCGGGTGACACAACCCCTCAAAGGGATGTTCATCGGAGAAAACGCACGAACATGCACGATCATGCCCGAATGAGGCGTATCAATGCGAAGCGCGTGCTGGTCGGTGAACCCCTCGACACCGCGCGGCTCGGCGAGACCCTGCTTCCCAAACGGCTCGCCCTGCCGATCTTCTGCAGCGACCCTCTCTCCTCCGTGGCCTACGCCACCGAGGAGATCCTGCTGATCCTGGCCCTCGGCGGCGTCGCACTGCTCCACCTCACCTGGTACGCGGCCGCCGCCATCGTCTTCCTGCTCGTCGTCGTCATCGCCTCCTACCGCCAGACCTGCCACGCCTACCCCGGCGGAGGCGGTGCCTACGTCGTCAGCGCCGAGAACCTCGGACAGACCGCCGCGCTCACCGCCGCCAGCGCCCTCCTCGTGGACTACGTGATGACCGTCGCGGTCTCCGTCGTCTCCGGGGTCTCCGCCATCACCTCGGCCATCCCCGCGCTCAACGACCACGAAGTGGTCATGTCCGTCGCCTTCGTGGCGCTGCTGACCCTGATGAACCTGCGCGGCGTCAGGGAGTCGGGCCGCGTCTTCGCCATCCCCACCTACGGCTTCGTCCTCGTCATCTACCTCATGTTCGCCGTCGCCGCCGTACGGCTCGGCACCGGCCAGACCATCCGCGCCGAGTCCGCCGACCTGCCGATCATCGCGACCGGCACCTACACCGGACTCGCCCTGGTGCTCCTCGCGATGCGCGCCTTCGCCTCCGGCTGCACGGCGCTCACCGGCGTCGAGGCGATCAGCAACGGCGTCCCCGCCTTCCGCAAGCCCAAGGCCAGGAACGCGGCGACCACGCTGGCCGCCATGGGCTTCCTCTCGGTGACGATGTTCGCCGGCATCACCGCCCTCGCCATGACCTACGAGGTGCACGTCGCTGCCGACCCCACCGAACTGGGCCTGCCCCCCGGAACCGCGACCTCCACCGCCCTCGCCCAGATCGGCCGGGCCACCTTCGGCAGCTGGCACTTCCTCTTCTACCTGCTCCAGGCCGTCACCGCCGGAGTGCTGATCCTCGCCGCGAACACCGCCTTCAACGGCTTCCCGATGCTCGCCTCGATCCTCGCCCGGGACCGGTACGCGCCCCGCCAGCTCTACAACCGCGGCGACCGGCTCGTCTACTCCAACGGCGTCGTGCTCCTCGCGCTCGCCGCCGTCGCCCTCATCGTGGCCTTCGACGCCGAACTGACCCGCCTCACCCAGCTCTACATCATCGGCGTGTTCGTCTCCTTCACCCTCTCCCAGTCGGGCATGGTCCGGCACTGGCGCAAGGCGCTGGCCTCACCCGCCACCCCGCGCGAGGAGCGCGTCCACATCCATCGCAGGCTCGCCATCAACGCGGTCGGCGCCACCCTGACCGCACTGGTCCTCGTCATCGTCCTCATCACCAAGTTCACGCACGGTGCCTGGCTGGTCGTCATCGCCATGCCCCTGCTGTTCCTCGGCATGAAGGGCGTACGCCGCCACTACGACCACGTCGCCCGGCAGGTCGGCGTCGCCCCCGACGCCAGACCGCGCAGGCCGGCCCACCACCACGTGGTCGTCCTGGTCGCCGCCGTGCACGCCCCGACGCTCAAGGCCATCGGCTACGCGCAGGGGCTGCGCCCCGACACCCTGACGGCGGTGACCGTCGCCGCCGACGAGGCGGAGGCGGCCCGGCTGCGTGAGGCGTGGGAGGAGCACGACCCGGGCCTCCCGCTGAAGATCATCCACTCGCCCTACCGCGAGGTCGTCGGCCCGATCCTGGCGCACGTCGAGGAACTGGCCGCCGAACCGGCCACGGACATGCTGTCCGTGGTGATCCCTGAGTACGTCGTGGGGCACTGGTGGGAGCAGCCCCTGCACAACCAGAACGCCCTCCGGCTCAAGGCGCGCCTGCTGTTCACCCCGGGGGTCGCGGTGATCGACGTGCCGTACCTGCTGGAGTCGGCGAAGGCCGCGCACACGGCGTAGGGGGTGTCTTGCCGATCATGCCGGGGGGCGTCCGGAGCCCGGAGCGGAGACGTCCGCTACGGTGGGCAAAGCACTGCGACCGCAGTGCTCACCGATCCGATCCGATCCGCTCCGCTCCGACCCAGGGACCCGCCCCATGCGCCAGAACCCGCAGCGCCGCGCCGCGCTGCTCGACGCCGCCATCGAAGTCCTGGCACGCGAGGGCTCGCGCGGCCTGACCCTGCGGGCGGTGGACGCGGAGGCGGCAGTGCCCACCGGCACCGCCACCAACTATTTCGCCAACCGGTCCCAACTGCTCGTGCAGATCCTCCACCGCACCCGGGAGCGGCTGGTTCCGGACCCGGCCGACCTGACCGGCCCGCCCGACACGAAGGTGCTGCTCGGCCGGCTCCTGGAGCGCATGCGGCGCGAGCGCAGCGTACACATCGCCATGCTGGAGCTGCGGCTGGAAGGCCTGCGGCGCCCGGAGCTCCAGGCCGAGCTGGCCGCTTTCCAGGGCGCGGAGCTGGAGGCGAACATCGACTGGCACCTTGAGTCCGGCCTGCCCGGCGACCGGCAGGGCGTGGCCCTCCTCTACCTGACGATGCTGGGGCTGATCGTGGACGACCTGACCGTGCCGGCGCTGTTGGAGGCCCACCCGGTGGAGGGGCTCATCGAGACGATGGTCGAGCGTCTCCTCCCCCGGAAGTCCGCGGACTGACTATCGTGCCGGTGGGGGAAGCACCGGTGTCGCGGGACGGACCGTGGGGAGTGCAGGATGGCCGACATCACCGAGGGCGGGACCTGCGGGATCCAGTGGCTGGCGGACTGGGGTGAATGGTTCGCCGGCCTCACCTTCGCCCGGGGCATAGCCCCCGACGAGCTCGCCGCACGGCTCGGCGCGGTCCCGGGCGTCCGCCCCGGGCCGCTCGGGGCGCCGGCCGCCTGGAGCATGGTCACCGAGACCGCGGACGGCGACGGCGTGGCCCGGGTCGGCAGCTGGGGCGGCTGGTCCTTCGCCGTCGAGCACGGCCTGCCCGCCGGCGCGGAACGCCTGGCCGACGTCTCCCGGGCAGGCGTCGAGGCCATCCACCTCGACCCGCAGCCCGACCACCCGCCCAAACAGTTCGCGTACGCCATGGACGGCGAGCTGGTGTGCTGCTTCGGGCTCGGCGAGGAATGCTGGCGCGGCGGCCACCGGCCGGACTTCCTGCTCCCCGAGCTGGTCGCGGCGGGCGTCCTCGGCCCGGACGGCGCGTACCCGGGACCGGACGACGAGCCGGAGGAGGACCGCGAGCGGCGCACCCTCGCCGTCCTGGAACACCGCTTCGGACTGGCCCTGCCGCGCCACCTGATCGCGGACACCCCGCTGCCCGCATATGTCACCTGCACCCGATAGCCAGAGCCACCGGGTCCGGTGATCTTATGCTCGGGTTTACGCGAGTCCGCTGGTTTTGGGGGCGGGGAGCGACTTTGATGGGTCTGCCAGGCCTCGTACCGGAGCAGGGGGACCATTCATGGGAACCGACCGCATCCAGAAGGACAGCACACCCACCCTGATCGGTTCCGTGCAGCGCGCGCTGCGGCTCGTGGAAGCGATGCACGCGGAAGGCGGGGCGACGGCGAAACGGCTCGCGCGGGTCACCGGGATCCCCCTGCCGACCGTCTATCACCTGCTCCGCACCCTCAGCCACGAGGGATACGTGGAGCGGGAGGGCGGGTCGTTCCGTCTCGCGGACGATCTTCCGCTGGCTTCGTGATCAGATTCCGACGCGTTCCGGCCAAGCTCTTACACGCTGAATGGCATGTTCCAGCGGAAAATGCCAGAACGCCCTTTCGCCCTGCGGAACTTGAGTAAGTTCCCTCCTGTCGCGCCGCACTACCGTGCACACCGCACGTCCGGCCGGGAGGGGAGCCCGCGTGCCCGGGATCGACGAATGCCTGCTCGAAGCCATGGCCCTGCCTGGTGCGCGGGGGGCCGCGCTGGTCGACTGGAGCAGCGGTCTGGCTCTCGGCACCATCGGGGAATCGCCCGTGGGGGACCACGAGACCACCGCCGCCGAGACCGCCGAGCTGGCCCGCGCGGCCGCGGAGTACGAGTCCTTCGCCCGCGCGGAGGCGGGTCCCGGTGACGGGGCGGTCTCCGGCGGCCCGCCCGTCGAGGACCTGATCGTCACGACCCGGAGCGGCTTCCACGTCCTGCGGTTCGTCGAGACGAGCTTCGACAGCAGCGTCTTCCTGCACGTCTGGCTCGACCGGGCCGACGGAAACCTCGCCCTGGCCCGCCTCAGACTGAGGGCCCTGGCCGAGGGGCTGGTGCTCAGATGACCGTCCCGGCAACGGCCCCGAACGCCTTCGCGGCCGTCTCCCCCCTCCTCACCCGGCTCGCCGCGGAGCGGGCCACCGGCGCCCTCCTCCGCGACCGCGGCACCCTCTTCCTGGAGGACGGACGAATAGTCCACGCGGAGAGCCCCGCCACCCCCGGCCTCGACGTCCTCCTCACCACCGGCGGCGGCCTCGCCCCCGAACGGTGGCGCGAGGCGGTGGACCGGGCCGGAGCCCGCCGTCAGGTCGCCCGCTTCCTCGTGGACAGCGGCGGGCTCGCCGGCGGGGAGCTCGAGATCTGCCACATCGCCGCCATCTTCGACGCCGCCTTCTTCGCACTGTCCCCGGGCAGCGGCCCCTCCCGGTTCCGCCGCGGGGCCACCCACTGGATCGGCTCCGTCCGCTCCGTTCCGGCCGCCGCGGTCGAACGCGAGACCCGGCGCCGCCGCGAACTGCTCGACGCGGTCTGGCCGTACCCGCTGCTCGACACCGCCCCGGTGGTGCCCCGTGCGGCCGCTCCGGGCCAGACCGTCACCGCCCGCCAGCGGATGCTGCTGGACCGGGCCGACGGCGTACGCACCCCGGCGGACCTGGCCTGGGTACTGGGCCGGCCCGCCTTCCACACACTGCTCGACGTACGCCGCCTCGCGGCCGCCGGACTGGTCGAAACGCCGCACAGCCCGGCCCCCCCGCCGGTCGAGGTACCCCTGCCCGACTGGATGACCCAGGCCCAATCCCCGGACGTGGCGCTGCTCCGCCGGTTACGCGACGCACTGGAGGCAAGCCTGTGAGGCTCCCGCTGCGACCGGCCCTGCGCGCCGACCGCTCCGAGCGTAGGCAGCCCGAAAGGAGAAAGGCCGACATGAGTACGGTGCCCCCCGAGGCGGAGGCCGAGATACTCGCCGAGCTCCGCAGGCTGCGGGCCCGCGTACCCCAACTCACCGGCGCCCTCGCCGCCAGCGCCGACGGCTTCGTCCTCGCCCAGGACAGCGCCGCCGCCGAGGCCGAGGCCGTCGCCGCCCTGACCGCCGCCGCCCTCGGCGTGGCCCAGCGGCTCAGCGACTGCACCGGACAGGGGGCGTTCCGCGAACTGCTCGTGCGCGGCGCCGACGGATACGTCGCGACATACGCCGCCGGTGTGGCCGCCGTCCTCACCCTGACCGCCGAGCCGCGCGTCAACGTGGGGCGCCTCCATCTGGAGGCCCGGCGCTCCAGCCTGCGCATAGCCGAACTGATCGAACACACCCTCGCGCGCAGGGGCTCCGGCCCCGCGCCCGCCTGATCCGCGCCTGGGTCGCCCGGACGGCCCGTCGCATTCAGGACAACTACAACCAGTCACATCGAAACAACAACCAGTCACATCAAAACGGGAAAGAGGTACCTCTCATGGTCAACGTGGAGACCGCGCTCAAGGAAGCCACCACCCTCATCGAGGGCGCGATCGGCGCGGCCCTGGTGGACTACGGCAGCGGTATGGCCCTGGGCACCATCGGCGGCGGCAAGGACCTCGACCTCGCGGTCGCGGCGGCCGGCAACACGGACGTGGTGCGCGCCAAGGTCCGCACGATGGAGCTCCTCGGCCTCAAGGACGAGATCGAGGACATCCTGATCACCCTCGGTAGCCAGTACCACCTGATCCGGCTCATGAAGGGCCGGGGCTCCGTGGGCTTCTTCCTCTATCTGGCCCTCGACAAGAAGCGGGCCAACCTCGCGATGGCACGCCATCAGCTGAAGAAGATCGAAGCGGAACTGGAGATCTGAACGGGTCACCGGCCGGGACGGGTCGCGTCCCATCCGCAGCGTCGAAGTGGCGGACGGCTGAATTCTTTGCCGTCCGCCCCGGCGATCAGCACCCTATGCCCCATATGGGTGGAGTTTATAGCTCTGTTACAGAGTAAGATGCTGTGAGCTGATCATCGATAAAGCAAAAAAACGCTGGAGAAACCGCCACCCATGCCCCCGCGCCTGAGCATCGTCGTCCCCGTCTACAACGTCGAGCTCTACCTCGACGAGTGCCTGGAATCCATCGCCGCTCAGACGTTCGGCGACTTCGAGGCCATCCTCGTGGACGACGGCTCCACGGACAGCAGCGCCGTCATAGCCAAGGCCTTCGCGGCGCGTGACAAGCGCTTCCGGGTCGTCATGCAGGAGAACGCCGGCCTCGGCGCCGCCCGCAACGCCGGCGCCCGCCACATCCACCCGGACAGCGAGTACCTGGCGTTCGTCGACAGCGACGACACCATGCCGGACTACGCCTACCAGCGCCTGATCGAAGCCCTCGACGAGACGGGCTCGGACTTCGCCGGCGGCAACGTCAAGCGCTTCCGCTCGGTCGGCATGAACCAGTCGTGGGGCCACCGGGCCGCCTTCGCCAAGACGCAGCTGCGGACCCACATCTCCAAGTTCCCGGCGCTGGTCACCGACCGCACCGCATGGAACAAGGTCTACCGGCGCACCTTCTGGGACGAGCACGGCTTCCAGTACCCGGAGGGCATCCTCTACGAGGACGCCCCGGTCAGCATCCCCGCGCACTACTTCGCCTCCAGCGTCGACATCCTCAGCGACTGCGTCTACCACTGGCGCGTCCGCGAGACCGGAGAGCGCTCCATCACCCAGCGCTCCACCGACCCGGTCTCCCTCATCGACCGCGTGAAGTCCGTCCGCCTGGTCCGCGAGTCCCTCAAGGCCAAGCAGGGCCCCAAGTACGTCCGCTACCTGCGCGACTACGACTACAACGTGCTGAGCGAGGAACTCCCGCTCATCTACAAGTACGTCGCCGAGGGCGGCCCCGACTTCCGCGCCGCGTTCGTCAAGGAGGTCGGCGGCCTCGTCCGGGAGATCGGCACCGGCCCCTGGCCCGACCTGACCGTCGCCGACCGCCTCAAGGCCTACCTCGCCGGCGAAGGCCGCGTCGAGGACTTCATCGCGCTCCTGAACCACCAGCGTGACTACCACTACAGCGTGCCGGTCAAGGGCCTCGCCCGCCCGCAGGCCGACTACCCCTTCCTGCAGGGCCGCCCGCCGGTCCCCGCCAAGATCCTCACCCTCGGCACGCGCGAGCGCCGCGTCGTCAGCCGCCTGGAACAGGCGGCCTGGTCCGACGGCAAGCTGCTGCTGCGCGGCTACGCCCTGCCCGGCCACCTCGGTGCGGAGAGCCGCCTCGGCTCCCGCAAGATGCTGATCTTCCGCGAGGGCGGCAAGCGCCGCCGCTCCGTCATCAGCACCCGTACGGTCGCCTCCCCGATGGCCACCGTGAAGTCCCCGCACCTCGCGCTGCGGCACGCCGACTGGGCCGGCTTCACCGCCGTCGTCGACCCCTCGATCTTCCAGTCGGGCGGCAAGTGGAACGACGGGATATGGACGACGTCCATCGCCGTCACCGGGGCCGGCGGCCTGCACCGCGCCCGCCTGCGCGGCGGTGAGCACGACACCGGCCAGAACCCGCCCCCGTTCTGGGTCGCCCCCGACGTCCGGATCGTCCCGGCCGTCTCCGGCGCCCTCACCATCCAGGTCGAGGTCGCCCGTGCCCGCGCCCTGGACGCCCGGCCCGCCGGTGACGACGCCGTGGAGATCGTCGGCGAGCTCTCCGCCGGAGTCGACGCCGCGCGCCTGAAGGCCGTCCACGTCTCCACCGGCACCACCGTCGACTTCCCGCTGGAGAAGGGCGCCGCCACCGCCGGCCGCACCCCCTTCACCGCCCGCGTCGCACTGGCCGACCTGGCCGCCGTACCGGACGCCGAGTGCGAGCCCGGCGAATGGACCCCCGAGCCCTGGAGCCTCTCCGTGGTCGGCGCCGACGGCACCGAGCACCGCCTGGCCCACGACGAGCGCGGCGGCTTCAACGGCCTGGTCGTGCCGCTGCCCGGCGAGAGCGAGGGCCGCGCCCTGTTCGTCAAGCGCGGCAACACCGGTCACCTCACCCTCTCCGTGCAGCCCTCTCCGCCGCTCGTCGACGCCGTCGAGGTCGAGGACGGCGCACTGACCCTGCGGGGCCGGTTCGTCGCGCCGACCGACGAGCCCTACGAGCTCGTCCTGCACAACGCGCACGGCATGGAGTTCAGCTACCCCGTCACCCGCGACGGCGAAGGCTTCGAAACCACCTTCCGGCCCGTGCTCCCCGAGGCGTTCGCAGGCCGCACCACGCTCCCCGAGGGCCGCTGGTGGCCCACCCTGCGCCCGGCCGCCCAGGGCGGAACCACCGCCGGTCTGCTCGGCGTGGACCGCGGGGCCCCGGTCCAGATGGCCCCCGGCCTGCTCTTCGCCGGCCCGCACCCCATCACCGTGCAGGGCCGCCGGATGCGGATCGAGACCCGCTTCCACGACCGCATGGCGCTCGTCGCTGACCCGCTGCTGAGCCCGCACGACCGCTCCCGCTACGCCCAGCGCGTCGCCCGCTTCGAGACCTACCCGGCGCAGCGCGCCCTGCCGGTCAAGGACATCGTCGTCTACGACACCTTCCAGGGGCAGGGCGCCGGCGACGCACCCCGCGCCATCCACGAGGAACTGCTGCGCCGCGGCGAGAAGCTGGAGCACATCTGGCTGGTCCGCGACGGCCGCGCCGAGGTCCCCGCGACCGCCCGCGCGGTGCAGTACGGCAGCGTGGAGTCGTGGGAGGTCCTCGCCCGCGCCCGCTACTTCGTGACCAACGACAGCGTGCCGGCCCTGTTCCAGCGCCGCCCCGGCCAGGTCGTCGTCCAGACCTGGCACGGTACGCCGATCAAGCAGATCGGCCACGACTTCGTGCACGACTACTACACGAGCCCGGAGATCCTGGAGGGCCTCGCGCACGACAGTGCACAGTGGACCCTGCTCGCCTCCCCGAGCTCCTACGCGACGCCGCTGCTCAAGCGCGCCCTCGGCTACGAGGGCGAGGTCATCGAGGCCGGCAGCCCGCGCACCGACGCGCTGGTACGGCCCGACGCGAAGCGGATCGCCGAGGTCCGGCGCCGGCTCGGCCTGCCCGAGGGCAAGAAGGTCGTCCTCTACATGCCCACCTGGCGTGAGAACTGCGAGGGCTGGACCGGTGGGTACAAGCTCGACCAGCGCATCGACCTGGACCGGGCCCGCCGCGAGCTGGGCGAGGACCACGTCCTGCTGATCCGCGGCCACCACCACGTCACCGAGCAGGTCCGCGAGGGCGTCCGGGACGGTTTCGTCGTCGACGTGTCCCGCTGGCCCGACGCCGCCGACCTGCTGCTCGTCGCCGACGTGCTGATCTCGGACTACTCCTCCGCGATCTTCGACTTCGCGCTCACCGACCGGCCGATCCTGCTCTTCACGTACGACCTGGAGCACTACCGCGGCACGCTGCGCGGCTTCAACTTCGACCTGGAGGAGAAGGCGCCCGGACCGCTGCTGGCCGACTCGGAGAGCCTGATCGAGGCCGTGCGCAACGCGGACGCGGTCGGAGCCGAGTACGCCGGAGCACGGGCGGCGTTCCGCGAGGAGTTCTGCGACCTCGACCAGGGCAACGCCGCCGAGCGCGTCGTCGACCGGATGCTCGCCATGGGCGCGGAGCCCGCGAAGTAGGCCGTACGGTCGAATTCCCGGCCGAATGAGGACCGGCCCCGGGCCCACCGATGAATTTCGGGCCCGGGGCCGGTCTGTATGTGCGGAGGCGGTGTCCACCGCCCACGCACCGGCCCGGAGGCAGAGATGAGCGGCAACGGTTTCACCACGTGTCTGTGGTTCGACGGCGACGCGGAAGCGGCAGCCGACTACTACCTGTCCGTCTTCAAGGACGGCAGGATCGGGCGGATCGCGCGCTACACGCAGGCGAACCCCGAGCAGGAGGGCTCGGTGATGACCGTCGAGTTCGAGGTCAACGGGCAGAGGTTCGTCGGCCTCAACGGCGGACCGCAGTTCCCCTTCACCGAGGCGATCTCCTTCCAGATCGACTGCGTCGACGAGTCCGAGGCGGACTACTACTACGATGCGCTGACCAAGGACGGCGGACAGGAGTCCGCCTGCGGCTGGGTCAAGGACAGGTTCGGGGTGTCCTGGCAGGTCATCCCGCCGGGCGCCGTCGAGCTCGTGAGCGACCCGGACCCGGGGCGCGCCTCCCGGGCCACGGCCGCGATGCTGAAGATGAAGAAGCTGGACGTGGCGGAAATGCGCCGGGCGGCCGACGCGGGCCAGGGCGTCTGCGGAGAGTAGCGCCGCCCGCCCGCACGGCGGGCGCCGCGGAGCAGGCGGGACTAGGCCCCGCCGTCCGCGGCGATCCTGGTCAGCAGGGCCGGGAGGGCGGTGCCGATCGGTTCGCGGACGACCTCGTCGGCGAGGGCGTCGTACGGGGTCTCCTCCGCGTTCACGATGATCAGCCGGGCCCCGGCCTCCGCGGCCATTCCAGCCAGCGAGGCGGCCGGCTGCACCTGCAGCGTCGACCCGACGGCGACGAAGACCTGGCATCCCTTGGCCACGGCCATCGCCTGCCCCAGCACCACGGGGTCGAGCCGCTCGCCGAACATCACGGTCGCCGCCTTGAGGATCCCGCCGCACGCCAGGCAGGCGGGATCCGGTTCCCCGGCGGCGACCCGGGCCAGCGCCTCGTCCATCTCCGACCGGGCGTGACACGCCGTGCACACCACGGACCGGGCGGTGCCGTGCAGCTCGAACACCTTCCGCGCGGGCATCCCGGCGAGCTGGTGCAGTCCGTCGACGTTCTGGGTGATGACCCGGACCGGGGTGCCGCCCCGCTCCAGTTCGGCCACGGCCACGTGTGCGGCGTTCGGCCGCGCTCCGAGCGCGCCGATCTCGGCCCGCATCAGCCAGGACCGCCGCCGGATCTCCGGATCGGCCATGTAGTACTCGTAGGTCACGAGCTTCTCGGCGTCCGGCTCGCGGCGCCACAGGCCCTGTGGCCCCCGATAGTCCGGAATTCCGGAGTCGGTGGACATCCCGGCCCCACTGAACACTGCGACGAGCGGCTTTCCCATGCGCCGACCTTACGGAGGACCGCCGCCCGCTCGCGACCCCATTACCGCGCGCCGACCGCACGGGGGAGGCAGGGGCGTTTCTGCGGTGAATCCCGACCCCCACAGGAGTGAGATCCGGGCCAGTCGTTCCCGGTGGACCGGCCAGGCGGGTACAAACCGGACATGATGCTGAAGCCCCACAGCCTTGGTGCCCTCCTGCTGACCCTGTCCGCCCTGCCGGTCATGGCGCCCGCCCCCGCCGTCGCCGCCCCTGCCGTCGCCGCCCCCGCCGTCGCCGTGCCCGCGGCCGCCCCGGAAGGGCACACCGCGGATCAGATCGGCCGCTTCCTCGCCCGCTTCTACGGCAAGCACGGACCGTCCGCGCACGACCGCCGCCACCACGTCTCGCAGGTGCTCCTGGAAAGACAGACCAACACGCAGTCCGACGTCCTGCTCTGCGCGCAGAACGAACCGCAGGACATCGGCATCGGCCCGGTCACCGTCGCCCAGGCGGCCGGCGTCGGCTGGGCGACGGTCACCACCCACTGGGGCGCGGACGAGACCGACACCTTCACCGCGTACGTGCGCCTCGACTCCAGGCCGATCCTGATCGACGACGTGATCTGCGCGGGCTGAGTCCCTCCTTCGGCGGTCCGCGCCGCCCTCCGTAGGGTGGGCGCATGACCACGACGACCGAGGACGCGACCGCCACCGTCCTGTACTGCCGCGACCCGCTGAACGAGCGCCGGGTCGATGCCCACTTCGCGGCGGAGGCCCGGCAGTTGCGCGCCGCCGGGGGCAGGGTCCTGCTCGTGGACCACGACGCGCTGCTCGCCGGGGACGCCGAACGGGCCCTCGCCCGAGTGCCCGACGGCTCGGGTGCGGTGTGGTACCGGGGGTGGATGGTGCCCGCCGACCGGTACGGCGCACTGGACGCCGCCCTGCGCCGCCGCGGCGGCCGGCTCGCCGTCAGCGCGGAGGAGTACCGCCGGGCGCACGAACTCCCCGGCTGGTACGAGACCTTCGCCGCCCTCACCCCGGCCAGCGCATGGCTGCCGGCGGATCCGGGCCGGACACCGGATCCGCGGCGGCTCACGGCCCTCGCCGCGGGCCTGCCGCCCGGAGCCGCCGTGGTGAAGGACTACGTGAAGTCCCGCAAGCACGAGTGGGACGAGGCCTGTTACGTGCCCGACCTCGGCGACGCGGCCGCCCTGCACCGGGTGGTCGGCCGGTTCGTGGCGCTCCAGGAGGAGTTCCTGGCGGGCGGCGTGGTCCTGAGGGCCTTCGAGGACTTCGTCGCGCCGCTGACGCGGGCGGGGACGGAGGCCGCCGCGGAGGTGCGCGTGTGGTGGCGGGACGCGTCGCCGCGGCTGGTGACCGCCCACCCCGACAGCCCGGTCGCCGAGGTCGTGACCCCCGACCTCGCCCCGGTCCGCGAGGCCGTCGAGGCCCTGGGATGCCCCTTCGTGACCACCGACCTGGCCCTGCGCGCCGATGGCGTCTGGCGCGTCGTCGAAGTGGGCGACGGGCAGGTCAGCGACCTCCGCCACGGGGCCGATCTCGACGCCTTCGTCCGGATTCTGGCGGCCGGTCAGGCACCCCTGCGCACACCCGCGGCATCTGGTACAACACGGCTATGACGGGATTCGAGATCACCGGGGCGAGCGCCGCCGACATGGAGATGATCCGCGGCTGGGCCGACGAGGAGGGCTGGAACCCGGGGGACTCGGACCGTTTCGCCTTCGCCGTGGCCGACCCCGGCGGCTTCCTCGTCGGCCGGCTCGACGGGCAACCGGTGGCCTGCATCTCCGCCGTCCGCTACGGAGCCGGCTTCGGCTTCATCGGCTTCTACATCGCCCGCCCCGCCTTCCGCGGCCGCGGCTACGGCATCCGGCTCTGGCGCGCCGGGATGGAACGCCTCGACGGGCGGCTCGTCGGCCTGGACGGGGTCGTCGAGCAGCAGGACAACTACCGCAAGTCCGGCTTCCGTTCCGCCTGGAACAACATCCGCGTCGAAGGCGTGCCCCAGGGCGGCGACGCAGCGGACGGCGTCGGCGACATCGAGATCGTCGACGCCGCCACGCTCCCCTTCGGCCTGCTCGCCGCCTATGACCGGCGGTTCTTCCCCGCGCCGCGGGACGCCTTCCTGTCCGCCTGGACCGGGCTGCCCGGACGGACCGCCCTGGCGGCCGTCCGCGACGGCCGGGTCGAGGGGCTGGGCGTGATCCGCCCGTGCAGCGCCGCCCACCGGATCGGCCCCCTGTACGCGGCAACTCCCGCGGTGGCGGCGGCCCTGCTGCGGCGGCTCGCGCGGCACGCGCCCGGCGGGCTGGTGTCCGTGGACGTCCCGGACGCGAATCCGGAGGCGACCGCGCTCTTCAAGGGCCTGGGCCTGGTCCCGACCTTCGAGACCGCCCGGATGTACACCGGCCCGGTCCCGGCCCTGGCCCTGGCCGAGCTGTTCGGCGTGACCAGTCTCGAACTGGGCTGAGCGCCCGGCAGGATCCGAAGGACACGCCCTGGGGGCCGGGCGGCGGTCGCACGGCGCCGCCCGGCCCGTCGCAGCATGCGGGATCAGAAGCCGAAGAGCGCACCGGCGGTGTTCCGCAGGCCGCACGGATTGGCGAAGGTGTACGTGTAGTTGAGCCGACGGCCCTGCCAGACACCGTCGGCCGTCACCGTCATGGGGTCCCACTCCCTGGTACAGACGGCGTCGGCGGCGGGCGCCGCGAGCGGGTCGAGCTGCGAACCGGCGGCGCGTAACTCACGGCACGCGGCTGCCGGGTTCGGGTGGGTCCCGCCGGGCCGGGGGGCGCAGACGAGCGTCACCGCCCGCAGCACCGTGCCGGTGTCGGCGTCCGGGCCGGCCGTCACGCTGAGCACCAGCGCGGACGGCGCGTACAGACTCTGCGTACCGGCCGGCGCCGCGCCGGCCGTTCCGGGCCAGGCCAGCGCGGTGAGCGCCATGGCGGCGGAACCGAGTCCGAGACCCCTTGCGATGGACCGCATTTCGAACACTCCCTTGGGTTGGTGTTTCGGATAGCGGACAGAGTCTTGCCGACGGAAGCCGGGAACGCCCGTTCGGACCCCCATTTTTCGTCACCGATCGTGTACGGATGAGTGCAGACCGCAGCCGCGGCGGAGGTTTGACCTGTGCGGCAGCGGACGGCCGAATCGGCCGAACACCGACAGGGAGACCTCCCCGAAACATGCGACGGCCCACCGTCATCCGCCCGAAACGGAGCCCGGAGGGTGTTGCGCGGGAGTTCCCGGCCGGGAGTTCCCGGCCGCGCCGGGCGCGCGGCGCCGGGCGGATCGGGGTGGGACGCCTCCTGGGTCGTGTCCGCTAGCCGGTCGCGCCCAGGCGGGGGGCGTAGAGGTCCAGCAGCCGGGTACGCGTCTGCTGCAGCCGCATCGCGAGCACGCGGCCGACCCAGTGCCCGACCGCGGACCCGAAGGCGGGATCGGCGTCCATCAGCATCCGTACGGCCGCCGCGTCGAACTCGTAGGCGCGTACCGGGGTCATCGCCTCCGCGCCCAGCTGCCACACGTACGGCGGGAACAGCCAGGACCAGCCGACCAGCTCGCCGGGGCCGAGGTTCTCCACCTGCGCGGGCCGGCGGCCGGCCACCGGCACCTCCAGGGTCACCGTGCCGGAGCGCACGATCCAGAAGGACTCCGCCCGGTGGCCCTCGTCGAAGATCCGCGCGTTCTCCGGGAAATTGACCTCATGGGCCTGCGCCATCAGCCGTCCACGGTGCTCCGTGGACAACACTGCGGCTATTCGGATGGGGGAAGGTGTGCTCACGACGGCCTCCGATCGGACCCCCCCCGCGACGCTCCTGCTGCTCCCAGTGTCGCCGACGCGGCCCGATCCGGATCGGCCCGCGGCGCCCCTTTCTTCCCCGCCGGGGGCGCTGATCCGAAAGGCACGACCTAGTCCTCCGCGTTCGCCTCCATGCACGCCAGCTCCATGGCGTCCAGTACGGCCTCGTGGCTGCGCCCGCTCAGTTCGGCGACGTTCTCGATCTGGGCCGTGGCCCAGGCCGCCAGCGTCATCACCAGGACCCGGAGCCCGTCGGTGCCGTACTCGGCCAGGACCGCGTCGGCGACGACCATGGCCTCCTCCGGAACCTGCTCGGGCGGCTCCAGCCCCGCGAGGCCGCGCAGCATGACGAGGGTGCGGCGCGAGATCTCCGGCGTCATGCCCGCCAGCCGCATGTCCTCTTCGTCGTTCATCCGCCCCGCCCTCCGCTGCCGAGCCCCGTCCCTCAGGGCACGGTAGAGGGGCGCGGCGCCACGCGGGGCCGTTTCCACAGGGTGACCCTGCGTGAGCGGGGACGGGCGGCCGGATCCGGTGGGTCCGGCCGGGTCGCGACAGCGGCGCAGCACCGCCGAAAGCGTGCGGGCGTTCACCTTCCCCCCGACGCGACCCGCCGGTAACTTGACCCGCGGCAGCCGCCCGACCGGGCGGCCGAACCCGGCAGGAGCGAGATGAGAAGCCTGTTACGCGCCGTCCTGTGCGCCCTCCTGCTGACGGCCGGCACCGTGCCCGCCCAGGCCACACAGGCGGTTCAGGCGGCCCGGGCGGCCGAGGCCCCGCCGGCCGCCGCCGAGGCCTGGAGCCCGCCGCTGTCCACGCGCGGCCGGTACATCGTCGACGCGAACGGCAACCGGTTCCGCCTGCGCTCCGGCAACTGGGACGGGGCCCAGGGCTCCTGGAACGGCTCGGGCGACCGCAACGACCCCGCCACGCACCACAGCGGCCAGAACGCAAACGGCATCCCGCTCGGCCTGGACCGGGTCCCGCTGCCCACCCTCCTCGCCGACTTCCGAGCCCTGGGCCTGAACAGCATCCGGCTGCCCTTCTCCAACGAGATGCTGCGCACCACCACCCCGGTCCCGGACGGGGCCGTCGCCGCCAACCCGTCGCTGCGGGGCCGCACCCCCCTCCAGGTCTACGACGCCGTGGTCGCCGCCCTCACGGACGCCGGCTTCGCCGTCATCCTCAACAACCACACGGTCACCACCCGTTGGTGCTGCGGCCTCGACGGCAACGAACGCTGGAACAGCGGCCGTTCCACGGCCCAGTGGGCCGACGACTGGGTCTTCCTCACCCGCCGCTACCGCGACAACCCGCGCGTCGTCGGCGCCGACCTCTACAACGAGGTCCGCCGTGACGTCTGGGACGACCCCAACTGGGGCCTCGGCGACGACCACGACTGGCACGCGGCCGCCCAGGAGGCCGCCGACCGCATCCTCACCGAGGCCAACCCGAACCTGCTGATCGTGGTCGAGGGCATCAACTGGTTCGGCCTGCCCGTGGACGGTTTCCCGCACGGCCGCCCCACCCTCACCCCCGTACGGACCCTCTCGCACACCCTGGTCGTCTCGAACAAGCTCGTCTACTCCGCCCACTTCTACGGGTACACCGGCCCCCGGCACAGCGGAGCCAGCGGAATCGGCGAGACCAGCGACCTCCGCTACCAGGACATGACCGCGGCGCAGCTCGAACAGACCCTCTACGACCAGGCCTTCTTCGTCTCCGCGGAGACCGGCGCGCACTTCACCGCCCCCGTCTGGATCAGCGAGTTCGGCATCGGGGCCGACGAGGCCGGCGCCGCCCCGCGCACCTGGTTCGACCGTCTCACCGGACAACTGACCAGCACCGACGCGGACTTCGCCTACTGGCCCCTCGTCGGCTGGAGCACCACCGCCCAGGGCGCCCCCGGCGGCGACACCTGGGCACTGCTCCGCTACGACGCGACCGGGCACCGCTCCGGCGTCCTGGACCCGGGAGACTGGCGCACCGCACGCTGGACCGGCCTCCTCACCGCTCCCGGCCGCACCGGTCCCGTCACCGCCGGCACCACCTGGTACCAGCTGACCACCGACCACCGCGACCACAACGCCTCGCTGCTCACCTGGGCCGGCGGAGACTGGGACGGCGGGGCCCGCAAGGCGGTCTGCCCCGACGGCGCCCGCCTCACCGGCCTCGCCCACACCGGCGGCCGCGGTCTGTGCACCGGTTCCGGCCTGCGCGCCCCGAGCGGCGGGCACACCGTGGTCCGCGACGAGAGGTACGTCCCCGCCGGCGGGGACTGGGCCACCGGATACACGAAGTTCCAGTGCCCGGCCGGCCATTTCGTGATCGGCTACAGCGTGCGGGGCGAGCGGGTCTCGGCCGCGCTGTGCGCCCCGGCCCGTACGGCCCTCCCGGCGGGCGGCCGGACCCTCTGGTTCGACCGCGGCGACAACCGTCCGGCGGGCGGCGCGGGCGGTGACTTCGCCCTCGGGAGCCACAAGGGCCAGTGCCTGCCCACGGAGTACGCGGCGGGCATCGCCTTCACGACCCGCATCGCTTCGCGCCCGTCCCCGGCCGCCCTGCTCTGCCGCCCCCTGCCGGGTCCCGACGCGACGTAGGAGAAGTCCCGCGGACCGTGCCGGGACCGTCCGAAGGGCCGGACCCGGCACGGCCGCGCGCCGCGACGGCGAGTGCGAGGAGGACCAGGGCCGCGGCCACCGCGAAGGTCGTCCGGGTGCCGCTGGCCACCGCCGCGGGGGAGGCCGTCGCGATGTCGCTCGTGGCCGCCCCCCAGCGCGAACACCGCGCCCATGGCGGAGGCCCCGGTGACGAGGCCCAGATTGCGCGCCAGGCCCAGCGCGCCGGAGACGACTCCACGCCGGTCCGGGGCCACGTCCGCCATGACGGCCGTGTTGTTCGCCGTCTGGAACACCGCGTACCCGGCGGTCAGTACGGCGAGCGGGGCGACGTATCCGACGGCGCCCAGCCGCGCCGGCGCCACGGACAGGGCGAGGGCGCCGGCCGCCATCGCCGCGAGGCCGAGGACGGTCGTGCGGGGCGCCCCGAAGCGGTCGGCGAGCTGCCCGGCGGGCACCCCGGTCCCGGCGGCCACCAGCGGGCCGACCGACAGCAGGAGCCCGGTCAGGGTCGCGTCGAGCCCGAGCGCGCGGGAGAGCTGGAAGGGCCCGACCACCAGCGTCGTCATCATCACCGTGGAGACGAGCGCGCTCGTGGCGAGGCCCGCGCGCAGGCCGGGGGTGCGCAGGACCGCCCGGGGGACGAGCGGCGCCGCAGCCCGCGCCTGCGCCCGTACGAAGAGGCCGGCGCCGAGGGCGGCGGCGGTGAGCAGCGCCGCGTCCAGCGGGCCGAAACCGCCGTGGCCCAGGGTCATGGCCAGGGCGTAGGCGGCCAGCGTCAGGGCCAGCAGCAGCGTGCCGGAGACGTCGAAGCGGGCGCGTCCCGCCCCGGCGGCCTGCCGGTCCGCGGGCAGGTGACGGCCGACGAGCAGGAGCGCGGCGACGCCCAGCGGGACGGGGGCCGCGAAGACCGCCCGCCAGCCGAACCCGGCGATCAGGGCGCCGCCCATCGAGGGCCCGAGCGCCGTGCCGACCGCGGACATCGTCCCGAGCAGCCCCATGGCGCGGCCGGTCCGCTCCTTCGGGACCGCCTCCCCGACGAACGCCATGGTGAGGGCCATCATGAAGGCCGCTCCGACACCCTGCGCCGCCCGGGCGGCGATCAGCAGCCACAGGGTGGGCGCGGCCGCGCCCACGGCCGAGGCGACGGTGAACAGGGAGAGACCGGCCAGGAGCAGCCGACGGCGCCCGAAGAGGTCACCGAGCCGTCCCGCCCCGACCACGAGGGCGGTGACGGCGAGGAGATGGGCGAGCACGACCCACTGGACCGACCGGAAGGGCGCGGAGAAGACGTCCGCCAGGGTCGGCAGGGCGGCGGGAGCGATGCTCGTGCCCAGTGCGGACAGCAGCATGGACAGTGACAGCCCGGCGAGTGCGGGTCGGACGGCCGTCGGTCGGACGGTGGTCGTCCGGGCGGCGGTCGTCCGGGCGGCGGTCGGTGGGACGGTGGTCGTCCGGGCGGCGGTCGTCCGGGCGGCGGTCGGTGGGACGGCTGCGGGTTCGGGGCCGGCTCCGGGGCCGGAGGCTCTGGGTGACGTCATGCGGGCAGGGTCCGGCCCGCCGGGCTCCGACGGCAAACCTTGTTGCCGATTCCGGGACGCCGAGATGGAATGGCCGCATGGAAAAACCACCGTCCCACCAGGCGGTCCTCGACCAGGTGGCCCCGCGCCTGCGGCGGCTGCGCGCCCAGAGCGGTCTCACCCTCGCCGCGCTCTCCGAGGCGACCGGCATCTCGAAGAGCACCCTGTCCAGGCTGGAGTCCGGACAGCGCCGTCCCAGCCTGGAACTGCTGCTGCCGCTCGCCGGCGCCTACCGCGTTCCCCTGGACGACCTCGTCGGGGCTCCCGAGGTCGGCGATCCCCGGGTGCGGCTGACGCCCCGCAGCATGTCGGGCGGCGGCACGGTCGTACCGCTGACCCGCAGTCCCGGCCCGCTCCAGGCGTTCAAGATGCTGATCCCCGACCGGGGCGCCGAGCCGGACCCGCGCACGCACGAGGGGTACGAGTGGCTGTACGTGCTGGACGGCAGGCTGCGGCTGGTCCTCGCCGAGCACGACCTGGTCCTGGGCCCCGGGGAGGTGGCCGAGTTCGACACACGGCTGCCGCACTGGTTCACCAGTGCCGACGGGCGTCCCGTGGAGATCCTGAGCCTGTTCGGGCGCCAGGGGGAGCGCATGCACGTCCGAGCGAAACCCCGTCAGGTTCGGCATCCGATGCGTCAAGAGGGGTGAACCGATCGCGGATTCGCTCTAGGGTGCGCCGTAAGCATGGTCGCTGACGTATGTATGTACGGCGGTTTCCGGCCATGACCCGCCGACCGTACCCCGCGGTCGCACCGCACACCGAACTGGGGGGTTCATGCGCAGATCCCGTGGGCTGGCGGTCTCTCTCGCCCTGTCCCTGACCGGAGCCGGAGCAGGGCTGGGCATCGCCCTCGCCCCGCAGGCGGCGGCACTCACCCCGCCCGTGGCCTTCACCGCCGACCCGCTGTCCACCTGGCAGCCCAACGGCGTCGTATGGGCCCTCGCCGAGGCCGGCGGACAGGTCTTCGCCGGCGGCACCTTCTCCACCGTGCGTCCGCCCGCGGGCGGCGGCGGCAGCGAACAGCAGGCCGTGAACTTCGTGGCGCTGGACGCCGCCACGGGCGCGCCGACCTCCTGCAAACTGTCCTTCACCATCGCGTCCGGCACCGCGACGGTCCGGGCGCTCGCCCTCTCACCGGACAAGTCGACCCTCTACGCCGGCGGGTACTTCGGCGCGGTCAACGGCACGGCGGTCTCCAGCCTCGCCGCCATCGACGTGGCGAGCTGCACCGTGAAGACGTCATTCCGCCCGGCCTTCGCGGCCACCGTCCGCGCCCTCGCCGTCACCGGCGACACGGTCTACGCGGGCGGCGACTTCCTCACCGTCGCGGGCCAGCCGCGCCAGAGGTTCGCCGCCGTCGGCGCCGCCGACGGGGCGCTCAAGCCCTTCACCGCCGACGCCGACGAGCCCGGCCGCGCCGTCGAGGTCACCCCCGACGGCGAGAACGTGGTCCTCGGCGGGGACTTCTTCACCGTCAACGGCACGAACAGCCACGCCCTGGCCGTCGTCGACGCCACGAGCGGCGCGCTCACCAAGTCCTACCCCGGCTTCATCGAGACCAACTCCGTCGTCAAGGACATCGCGACCGACGCGACCGGCTTCTACACCGCCAACGAGGGCACCGGCGGCGGCGTCTTCGACGGCCGGATCGCGCTAGACCTCCCGGGCTTCGGCCAGCGCTGGCGCGACACCTGCCTGGGCGCCACCCAGGCCGTCCTGCCGTACCAGAACGTCCTCTACAGCGCCTCGCACGCGCACGACTGCGCCGCCATGGGGGAGTTCCCCGACGGCCAGCGCCACCACCTGCTCGCCCAGCCGACCACCGGCATCGGCAAGCTGGGCTGGTCCCCCGACACCAACGACGGCATCGGCGAGGGCATC
Organism: Streptomyces virginiae; assembly: GCF_000720455.1. Taxonomy (GTDB): domain Bacteria; phylum Actinomycetota; class Actinomycetes; order Streptomycetales; family Streptomycetaceae; genus Streptomyces; species Streptomyces virginiae. The sequence goes on from NZ_JOAK01000003.1 coordinate 339,804, forward strand.
GGCCCCCGCGTGATGACGGTCGGTTCGAAGAACGGGGTGCAGTACCTGTGGGTGGGCGGTGAGTTCACCACGGTCAACGGCGCGGCGCAGCAGGGCCTGACGCGCTTCGCCTCCACCGGCGACACCGGCGCGCCCACCGTTCCCGTGGCGAGCGCGGCGAGCTTCAAGCCGGGCGAGGTCCAGGTGCGCTGGCGCTCCAGCCTCGACCTCGACGACAGCGCGCTGACCTACCGGATCTACCGCAACGGCGCGGCCACGCCGATCGCCACGGTCACGGCCGACTCGCTCTTCTTCAAACGCCCGCAGGTCTCCTGGACCGACACCACCGTCGCGGCGGGCCAGTCGTACACCTACCGGATGACGGCCACCGACGCGGCCGGCAACACCAGCGCCCCGTCCGCCACGGCCGGTGTGACGGTCCCGACCGGCACCGAGAGCTATCCGAGCCAGGTCCGCGCCGACGGGGCCCAGCTCTACTGGCGGTACGACGACGCGGTCCTGCCCTACGCCGCGGACTCCTCGGCCGGCGGGAACCAGAACGGCGTGCACATGAACGCCCCCGCCCTGCGCCAGACACCCGGCGCGGTCTCCGGCGCGAGCACGGCGATCGGCTTCAACGGCACGGACTCCCGGATCTACGCGGACAAGCGGCAGACGGTGGGCAGCGCCTACACCGTCGAGACCTGGTTCAAGACGAACACCACCCGCGGCGGCAAACTCTTCGGTTTCGGGAGCAACCAGGACCGCGGCAGCTATCAGTACGACAAGCACATCTACATGACCAATGACGGCGGGGTGGTGTTCGGCGCCTACACCGGAGTCACCCGCACCATCACCACCAGCAGCGCGTACAACGACAACCAGTGGCACCACGTCGTCGCGACCCAGGGCCCCGGCGGCATGACCCTCTACGTGGACGGCGTCCAGCGCGGCACCCTCGCCGTCACCACGCACGAGAACTACTCCGGCTACTGGCACGCGGGCGGCGACAGCCTCGGCGGCTGGCCCGACCGCCCGACCAGCGAGATGTGGGCGGGACAGCTCGACGAGAGCGCCGTCTACCCGACCGTCCTGAGCGCGGCGCAGGTGCAGAACCACTACGCGCTGGCCACCGCCCCGGCCGACTCGGTGGTCCAGGTCACCGCCGCGGAGGACACCTACGCCAACGCGGGCGCCCCCGCGACCAACTACGGCACCTCCTCCTCGCTCGCGGTGCGCGGCACCTCCTTCTACGCGAGCTACCTGCGCTTCGACCTGCCGGCGGCGCCCGCCGGCACGGTGCTGAAGTCCGCCACGCTCAGCGTGAAGACGAGCACGACGAGCGGCGCCGGCACGACGGACACCGTCTCGGTCGTCCCGGTCACCGGCTCGTGGAGCGAAGGCGGGACGACGTACAACAACCGCCCCGCCCTGGGCGGTCCGGCCCTCGGCGGCTACCCGGGGATCCCGGACGGCTCGGCGGTCCACACCGCCACGCTGACGACGGGATCCGTCGCGGGGGCGCTCGGCGGCAGCCTCGCCCTGGCGCTGAGCAGCTCCGGCACGGACGCCCTGTGGCTGTGGTCCTCCGAGGCCCAGGCCAACGAGGGCACGCCGCAGCTGACGCTCACCTTCGGCGCGCCGTGAGCTGAGGCCGACCGGATGCCGAGGGGCGCGGACCACTGGGGTCCGCGCCCCTCGGCCGTGTCTTTTCGGATCAGGCCGGCTCAGGCCAGGGCGTAGGTGAAGGCGTACTCGACGGAGGTGTCCCCGTGGCGGTGGGTGAAACCGCCCGAGCCCGTCAGGCCCACGAGGTCCCCGGTGCCGGATCCGGGTACCACCTCGAAACGGCAGACGGTGCCGCCCGCGTCGAAGGTGCCGCGCTCCTCCAGCACGAAGCTGCCCCTGCGGCCGTCGACACTGCCCGACAGCAGCTCCATACCGCTGTAACTCCCGGTGTTCTCACCGGTGTAGGCGATCGTGTAGTCACAGCTGGTGCCGGCCGCCTCGACACCGCCGGTGAAGGTGTTGGCGACGCGGGCGTGCGCGAGCCGAGGGGCCGCCGCCGACGCTGCGACGGGATTCTCCTCCCAGTCGGCGAAGGTGAAGCGGCCACGGGTCTCTACGGGCGTGGGCATGAAGGTCCTCTCGGCGGGCCGGACGGTCCCTCCGCCCGGTGTTCCGCGACCCAGGCTGGCAGCCGTACCTGACACCTTCTGTCAGGTACGGCGACAATGGCACCCATGCGCGCCGACCGGCTCCTCTCCCTCCTCCTGCTCCTCCAGAACCGCGGCCGGACGACCGCCCCCGAGCTCGCCGCAGAGCTGGAGGTGTCCGTACGCACCGTCTACCGGGACATCGACGCGCTCGGCGCCTCGGGCGTCCCCGTCATCGCCGACCGCGGCCCGGCGGGCGGCTACCGGCTCGCCGACGGTTACCGCACCCGCCTCACCGGCCTCACCGACACCCAGGCCGGCTCGCTCTTCCTGGCCGGAGCCCCCGGACCCGCGCAGGACCTCGGGCTCGGCGCCGACCTGGCCGCCGCCCAGCTGAAGCTCCAGGCCGCACTCCCCGCCCAGCTCGCCGGCCGGGCCCGGCAGATCCAGGACCGCTTCCACCTCGACGCCACCGCCTGGTTCCGCGACGCCGATCCCGTCCCGCACCTCGCCCGGATCGCCCGGGCCGTCTGGGACCAGCGCGTCCTGCACGCCCACTACCGCCGTTGGCACGGCGAGGTGCGTCGCGAGCTCCATCCGCTGGGCCTCGTCCTCAAAAGCGGCATCTGGTATCTGGTCGCCGGCGTCGAGGAGGACGCCGTACGGACCTACCGCGTCGCCCGGTTCCTCGCGGTGGACACCGCCGAGGAGGGCTTCGAACGGCCCGCCGGATTCGAACTCGCCGCTTACTGGCAGGAGTCCACCAGACGGCTGGACGCCGCCCTCCACCGGCAGACCGCGCAGCTGCGCCTCTCCCCGCGCGGCCGGCTGCTGCTGCCCATGCAGTTCGGGGCGGCGGGCACCCGGGCCCTCGCCGACGCCGGCCCGCCGGACGCGGACGGCTGGGTCCGGGTCGGCGTCGCGGTCGAGTCCGAGGCCGTCGCCGTCGGCGACCTCCTCCGTCTGGGCACGGAGGCCGAGGTGCTCGGCCCGCCCGGGCTGCGCCGCGCCCTCGCCGAAACGGTGAGGGCCCTCGCCGAACGCTACGCGTGAGCGCCGTCCCGGACGCCGGGGGACTGCCACCGGACCTCGCCGTCCCGGCGGTGTCCGGTCGGGCGGAGCCCGCACGCCCTCGCCACCGCGGCCGACGCGGCGTGGTCGGGATGGACATGGGCGACCAGGCGCTCGACGGGGAGCCCCTCCAGCCAGCCCGCCAGCGCACGGGCCGCCTCCGAGGCGAAACCGTGGCCCTGCCAGGGGACACCGACGACCCAGGCCAGTTCGGCGAGGCCGTCCCCCGGGACGATCGTGGCCTGGACGGTCCCCACGAGCCTTCCCGGCCCGCGCAGGCGCAGGACCCAGTTGGCCCACACCACCGCCGGGTCGGGGGAGCCGGCGGCCAGGCGCTCGTAACGGGCGCGCAGCGCCTCCCGCGACAGGGGCGCGCCGCCGGTGAAGGCGTGCAGGGCCGGGTCGGCGAGGACGGGGCCCATCTCGTCGGCGTGCTCCGGCAGCAGCGGCAACAGGTCCAGGCGCGCGGTGGCCAGGGCGGCCGGCCGGACCGGGGCCCGGCGCACCTTCGCCGCCGCCCCCGGCCGGGGTACGTCGTCCACGGCCACACAGATCCCCAGCACCCGGTCGTGGCCGGTCCAGCCGTTGACACGGCCGTGGTTGTTGCTGATCTGCACGCGCCGGCGCGGGCCGTCCAGCGCGGAGACGAGGTGCAGGTGGACCGTGCCCGCCACGCGCGCCAGGACGATGTCGCCGACCTCCACCAGCGCCGGATCGGCCGGCGCGACCCGGACCTTCTGCCGGCTGTGCACCAGCGGCGTCATCGACCCGCCGGTCGGCCGGAACTCCACGGTCTCGCCGCGACCGACACGGTCCGCCTGCGCTTCGAGCATGCCCATCGCGCCAGTCTCGCCGTGCGCCGGGGTCCCCGGCCACCGGATTACGCCCCGGCCGACGCCACGTCAGCGCGGGGGCTCCACCTCCAGGAACCGGCGCCGGCGCGGGCCCCGGTACAGCAGGCACACCCAGCCCAGCTCCTCCAGCACGGCCGCGCAGGCCGTCAGCCGCTCCTGCTCCTCCTCCGCCGCGCCACCGCCCGGCGGCCCGACCCAGGTCACCTCCACGTGCCCCGCCCCCGCCGCGGGCCCGGACCCGGAGGCGGCCACGCGGTAGCCCGTGCGCGTACGGCGACCCTCCGCGTCCAGCGCCGACGGCGGGATCCCCGCCGCCTCCAGTACGAGGGCCACCGCGCGTGGCAGCTGCCGCACCTCCCACGGCGCGGGAACCGCCGCGCCCGCCGGGCCGTTCACCAGACGGCGGATCTGCAGCAGCCCCTCGTACGCGGTCCGCAGCTCCGCCTCCCGCCGCCCGGACGGCGCCTCCACGCCGTCGCCGGTCGCCGGTTCGAAGCCCCGCCCCGGGTCCGTCATCACCCCACCACCCGCCCGTCTGAGTACCTCACGCCCAACGGCCTGAGTATCCGCCCCGATTCCCCGGAGCGCCGCCGCTGGTCGAATGGGGCCATGACCTACGACGCCCCGCGCAGCGCGACCGTCCGCCCGCGCATGCAGCACGTGACCACCGCCGGCTCGGCCCTGGCCGTGGCCCTGGTCCCGCTCGTGGTCGGCGTCCTGTTCGCCAAGGCGATGGCCGCCGACCCGATGACCCCCGTCAACGCCCTCATCGCGGGTGGCGGCCAGCGGGCCGCGCTGCCGCGGGGCGAGTGGAAGCGGCGCGGCCACACCACCCTGCACCGGCTGCGCACCGCCCGCCGCGACACGGCCCGCCGCTGCGCCCGCGCCTGCGGCTCCCGGACGCGCCCCCGGGGGCGCGTCCACGGCGGGTGAGGTCAGCGGCCGTACTGCCGCAGGCACAGGTCGACGATGGACGGCGGTACGACCCCGTCGGCGGCCGCGCACAGCTCGTCCACGCGGGGCGGCTGCGCCGGGCGCCGGCGCGTATGGGCGGTCGCGGACCCGGGCAGCCGCGTCCGCCGGGGCGGGGCGGCCTGCTTCGCGTGCGCCCGCTCACGGGGTGCGGCCGGGGCCGGAGCCCGCTCCGGATCCGCGCCCGGTTCCCGGCCGGCGGCCGGGGCCGGCCCGGGCGGGGCGGCCGCGGGCAGTTCCCCCAGGGGCAGCCCCGGCCGTGCGGGCCGCACGGCTGCGTCGGCCGACGGAACGGATCCCCGTACAGGTGACGGGGCCGAGGCCGCAGCCGGGTCCTGCGGGCCGACGGAGACACAGCCTGCGCTCGCGAGGAGCGCGACGAGGGAGAGGGGCAGGGCCCGGCGTAACTGCATCCGACCACCTTGCCGTACGGCCCGCCGCGTTCCGCTCCCCGCCTCACGCGTCCGGGTGACACCGGCCGCCGACGGGAACGGCCGCGGCGTGTGGGAGATTGGCCCGCACGTACGGGCGGCGGGGGAGGCGCGACCTCCGGCGCCCGGACACCCCCTGGTCCTGCCCGCCGATCGACCCGTACGGAGTACCGATCCATGACAGCATCCGCCGCGCCCGGCAGTCCCGCGCCGTCCCCCGGGTCCGGAAGACCGTCCGAATCCGCACCGCCCCCCGCCGCGGGGTCCATACCCGGTCGGCCCGGCGCCGGACCGGGCCGCGCAACCGCCCCCGCGCCCGGCCCCGCCCCCTGGAAGGGCTGGGCGGCGGTGTGCGCGGTCGCCCTCGGCATCTTCTGCCTCATCACCTCCGAGCTGCTGCCCGTCGGCCTGCTCACCCCCGTCGGGGCCGACCTCGGGGTGTCCGACGGGACCGCCGGGCTGATGGTCACCGTGCCCGGGCTGGTCGCCGGGTTCTGCGCGCCGCTGGTCACCGTCGGAGCCGGCCGCCTCGACCGGCGCCTCGTCCTGTGCGTGCTCATCGCCCTGACGGCCGCCGCCAACCTCGCCGCCGCCGTCGCCCCGGGCTTCGCGGTCGTCCTCGCGGCGCGCCTGCTCGTCGGCGTCGGCGTCGGCGGGTTCTGGGCCGTCGCCGGCGGACTCGCGGTCCGGCTCGTCCCCGAACGCCACGTCGGCCGGGCCACCGCGCTCGTCTTCGGGGGCGTGCCCACCGCCTCCGTGCTCGGAGTCCCCGCCGGAACCCTCCTCGGTGAACTCGGAGGCTGGCGCACCGCCTTCGCCGCGGTCGGCGCCCTCGGCCTCGTCACGCTGACCGCCCTGGTCCTGCTGCTGCCCCCGCTGCCGCCGTCCCGGCACATCGCCTTCCCCGAACTGCCCGCGCTGCTCCGCGAGAACCGTGCCGTCCGCGCCGGGGTCGTCGTCACCTTCCTCGTGGTGACCGGGCAGTTCGCCGCCTACACGTTCGTACGGCCCATCCTCCAGGACGTCTCCGGCATCGACGCCGGGTTCGTCAGCACCCTGCTGCTCGGCTACGGCGTCGCGGGCGTCGCGGGCAACTTCCTGGCCGGGGCGCGCGACGCGTACCGGACGCTGCTCGTCATCAGCGCCGCCCTCGCCGTGATCCTCGCGCTCATCGCGGTGCTGCCGGGGCCGGTCGCGGGGTCGACGCTGCTGCTCGCCTGGGGACTCGCCTACGGAGGGGTCTCGGTGAGCGTGCAGGGCTGGATGATCAAAGCGGCCCCGGCCGCGACGGAGGCGGCCACCTCGCTCATGGTGGCCGTGTTCAACCTCGCGATAGCGGCCGGAGCGCTGTTCGGCGGCCTCGCGGTCGACGGCATCTCCGCCCCCGCCGCCCCGCTCGGCGGAGCCGCCCTGATGCTCCTGTCCGCCGTCACCGTCCGGGCCACGGCGATCCGCCGCCGCCCCGACCGCCTCGGCTGACGGATCGCACCCGACAGACCGGGTGGACCGGAGCAGATCGGACATCCGGCTTGACCCGGCCCGTGCCGGACGGCGAGAGTGCGCCCGATCAAGAACCACAGTTCGAGCCGCACCCCGGAGATACCGCACATGTCCATACCGGTTCGCTCACCGCTCGCCCCGCCCGCGATCGGCGGCTCTCCGGCACTCGGCACGCCCGGCGCTCACGGCGCCGGCGCGGCCCAGGCTCCCGCCGCCCGGCGGCGCAGAGCCTGACCGGCCGGGCGGGGGCCGGCACCGCACCGCCGCGCCGGCCCCTGTCCCCGCCGGGAGACCGCCATGTCCCAGGATCCTGATGAGAGCGGGCTCGTCGCCCCCGACGACGCCCTGTTCGTGCGCCCGTACGTCGCCCCCTCGGGCCCGCCGCCCCGAGCGGCCGCTCCGCCCTGGCCGCAGAGCGGGCCCTTCGCCTTCCCCGGCCCGGCGGACGGCCCGGCGGACGGCACCGCGCACGGCACGGTGTACGGCACGGTGCACGGCACGAACGCCGCGGCTGCCGCACCGGTGAGCGTGCCCGCCACTCGCGAAGCCAGGCATTCCGGCGGGGCCGGCCGCCGCAGCCGGCTCCCGCTGACCGTGGTCACCGTGCTCGCGCTCGCGGCCGCCGGCGCCCTCGTACTGCTGCTGACCGGGCCCGACCCGCAGCCGCCCCGGGCCGAGGCGCCGGCCGACCTGTCCGTGCCGGCGCTCCCGGCCCGCGGCGCGGACACCGGTAGCGAATCTCCCCGTCCCACGCCGTCCGTCCGGCCCGCCGACCCGTCGGCCCGGGCCTCGGCCACCGACGCGCCCGCGAGCGCCGGAGCGAAAACGCCCACCACCCCGAGCGCGTCGGCGCCGCGGCCGTCGAAGGCGTACGTGACCCTGCGCATGGGCGACAGCGGGCCCGAGGTACGGGCCCTCCAGGAGATGCTCTACGGCCAGGGGTTCACGTACGTCTCCGTCACCGGCGTCTACGACGGCCAGACCAAGCGCGGTGTCGGCCAGCTCCAGCGCGACCGGTCCATCAAGGGCGACCCCCAGGGCGTCTACGGCCCGAACACCCAGGCGGCCATGGGCTAGGGGGTGTCCCAAAGTCCCGCCCCCACGGTTCAGCGGCCGCCCGCGACCCGCAGCACGGTTCCCGTCGTGTAGGAGGCGTCCGGCGACAGGAGCCAGGAGATCGCCCCGGCGATCTCCTCGGGCCGGCCGGGCCGCCGCAGCGGGGTCCCGGCCCCGATGCGCGCCGGGCGGTCGGGGTCGCCCATGGCGGCGTGCATGTCGGTCTCGATGGTGCCGGGCGCCACGGCGTTCACCCGGATCCCGTGCGGACCGAGTTCCTTGGAGAGCCCCACGGTCAGCGCGTCGGTGGCCGCCTTGGTCGCCGCGTAGTGCACGTACTCCCCGGGGCTGCCCAGGGTCGCGGCCGCCGACGAGACGTTCACGATCGCCCCGCCCCCCGACTCCGCCATGTCCCGGGCGGCCCGGCGGCAGCACAGCAGGTACCCGAGGAGGTTCACCTCGACCACCCGGCGCAGGTCCTCGGTCCGGGCGTCGGCGAGCGGACCCAGCGGCCCCGTCACCCCGGCGTTGTTGACCAGGCCCGTCACCGTGCCGAGTTCGGCGCCGGCGATGTCGAAGAGCCGCTCGACCGCGCACTCCTCGGCGGTGTCGACCCGCACGGTCACGCACCGGGCCCCGGCAGCCCGTACCCGCCCGGCGACGGCGTCAGCCGACGCCTCGTCGCGGACGTAACCCAGCACCAGATCGTGCCCGTCGGCGGCCAGCCGCAGACAGGTCGCCGCGCCGATGCCCCTGCTGCCGCCGGTGACGACGGTGACCGGACGACGTGACATGTGGACCTCCTGTGGGACGCGGACGTGGAACGGGCGCGTGCGGGCGCCCTTCGCGTCGCACGGTGCGGCAGGCTAGCACCGGGATAATCGCTGGACCAGCGCAAATGCCGAGACGGAGAGTGGCGTCACCGATGCGCCGCACGGCTTGGCGGCCGCAAGTCCGCGTGTCGGTCCCGTCCATGACGACCCGTTGGAGCTCCACCATGTCGACCTTGCGCGTCACCGCCGAAGAGCTGACCGTCCACGAACACCCGAACGCCGACGCGTTGGAACTGGCCCAGGTGGGCCTCTACCGCGCCGTGATCGCCAAGGGCGCCTACCGCACCGGTGACTTCGCGCTCTACATACCCGAACAGGCCGTACTGCCCGCCGGCCTGATCGAGGAGCTGGGCCTGACGGGGCGGCTCGCCGGCGGCTCCGCCGACCGGGTCAAGGCGGTCCGGCTGCGCGGCGAACTCTCGCAGGGCCTGGTGTGCCGGCCCCGCGCGCTGGCCGACGTCGACCTCGTACGGGCGGCCAAGGAGGGCACGGACTTCGCCGAGGTGCTCGGCATCACCAAATGGGCCCCGCCCATCCCCACCACCATGAGCGGCGACGTCGAGGCCGCCGCCGACCTGATGCCGTGGGTGGACATCGAGAACCTCCAGCGCTATCCGCACATCTTCGAGCCCGGCGAGCCCGTCGTCCTCACCGAGAAGCTCCACGGAACGGCCAGCCTGTACACGTACGTCGTCGAGGGCGGACGCTCCATCGTCTCCTCCAAGGGCTTCGGCGCCAAGGGACTCGCCCTCAAGGAGGACGAGCGCAACCTCTACTGGCGCGCGGTGCGGGGCCACGGTGTACCGGCCGTCGCCGAGGCGCTGGCCGACCGTCTCGGCGCGACCCGGATCGGGATCTTCGCCGAGGTGTACGGCGCGGGCGTCCAGGACCTGGCCTACGGAACCGACGTGCGCACCGCCGACACGCCGCCCGGATACGCCGTCTTCGACGTCTGCGCCGAGATCGACGGACAGGTCCGCTGGCTGGACCCGTCCACCGTCCTGCCGGACGGCGAACTCCCGCTGGTGCCACGGCTGTACGAGGGCCCGTACGACCTGGACACGGTGCTGGAGCACGCGAGCGGCCGCGAGACGGTGTCCGGGCGCGCCGTGCACCTGCGCGAGGGCGTGGTCATCCGCCCGGCGTCCGAGCGGTACAGCCCGGTCGTGGGCGGCCGCGCCATCGCCAAGGCGGTCAGCCCGGCCTACCTGACCCGCAAGGGCGGCACCGAGTACGAGTGACCGGCCGGTCGTGTCCGACCGGCCGGGGCGCCGTGTGCGTGGTGGGATGGAGCGCAGGCGGATTCCATCAGCACACGGAGAGGTCGGGGACATGTCCGAGTCGGGCCGGGGCAGCCAGGAAACCATGCGGGCGATGGCGTACGAGACGTACGGCGGGACGGAGGTGCTCTCCGAGAGGCGGCTGCCGCTGCCCAAGCTCGGCCCCGGCGAGGTCCTCGTCCGGGTGAAGTGCGCCGCCGTCAATCCCGTCGACTGGAAGATCATGGCGGGCGGCCTCGACCCCCTGATGGACGTCGTCTACCCCGTCGTGCCCGGCTGGGACGTAGCCGGCACGGTGGAGAAGGTCGGCATCGACGTCCCCGAGTACGCCGAGGGCGACGAGGTCATCGCCTACGCCCGCAAGGACTACGTGCACGGCGGGACCTTCGCCGAGTTCGTCACCGTGCCCGTACGCGCCCTCGCGCACAAGCCGGCCTCGCTGAGCTGGGCCGAGGCCGCCGGGCTCCCGCTCGCCGGGCTCACCGCCTACCAGCTGCTCACCCGCCTGGGCACCGGCAAGGACGACACCGTCCTCATCCACGGCGCCGCCGGCGGCGTAGGCTCCCTCGGCGTGCAGATCGCCCGCGCGCTGGGCGCCCGCGTCATCGGCACGGCGTCCCCCCGCAACCACGACCGGGTGCGTGAACTCGGCGCCGAGCCCGTCGAATACGGCGACGGGCTCGCCGACCGCGTCCGCGCCCTCGTGCCCGACGGTCCCACCGTCGTCGCGGACTTCGTCGGCGGGGTCGGCGGAGTCACGCGCGAGGTCCTCCACGACGACGGCCGGCACGCGTCCATCGCCGACCCCAGCGTCCTCGGATCCGGCGGCGAGTGGATGTGGGTCCGCCCCGTCGGCAGCGACCTGGCCGAACTGGGCCGCCTCGCCGACAGCGGCCGACTGAAGGTGCCCGTCGCCAAGACCTTCCCGCTGGCCGAGCTGGCGGCCGCCTTCGAGCTCAGCCAGGGCGGCCACACCGCCGGAAAGATCATCATCGAGGTCTGACCCTCGGCCCCGCTGTCCCGCCGGCCGGGCGGCGGCTCAGGCGCCCAGGTCCGGTACCTCACCGCCCGCCGCCCAGGACACCTCGACCCCCCGCAGGCCGGCCCCCCAGTGGCCGGCCGCCACGGCCAGCCGCGCCGCGTCCGGCGGCGCGGCCCCCAGGCCGATCGCGTACCGGGCGAGGCCCGGCGCGGACTCGAACGGGCGGGGCCAGGCGTGCGCGTCGGTGACGCCGGCCTCCTCCAGAGCGCCGAGCAGCGCCCGCAGCCGCCCGCGCACCCGGCCCCGTACCTCCTCGTACTCCTCCTCGGCCGCCCGTACGGTCACCACCGCCCAGGCGGCGTGCCGCCGGTGCGGCGCCGGCGCGGCCGCAGCCAGTACGTCCGCACCGCGCCCCGACTCCAGCAGCTCCCAGGCCCCGTACAGCTCCTGCACCAGCAGGTCCCGCAGGCCCGGTGTCACCTGGGCGGTGCAACTGCGCACCGGCTCCGACGGGGTGAGGACCGTGACCGGATCCGTCCCCCGGGCCGGCGCCCGATCCATCAGCGCGACCGGGTCGCGCCAGTCCCAGGCGGCCCATCGGCCGAAGAACTCCCGCACCAGGGCGTCCGGTGGCAGCGCGCCCGCCTCACGGACCGTGCGCGCCGCGAGGACCGACCAGGCCACTCCCGGCAGGCCCCCGAACGGCGCCGAGTCCAGCCCCCTGGCCCGCGCCCACGCCTTCACCCGCCGCGCGAGCCCGGCGAACGCGGCATGCTCCGCACCCACCGCCTCCCGTACGGCGTCGGCGTCGCTCACCGCGCTCAGCGCGACGGCGGCCGCCTCACCCAGCTCCGCCCGCCGCGTCACCGCCCGCGCCGGATCCAGCTCGCCGGTCGGGACCACCACCAGGTCCACGGACAGCGCCCCGACACGGAGGCGCAGGCCCGGCACCCGGGCCCCCGGCACCTCGCGCAGGCCCCGGGCCTGCGGCAGCGCGGCCGCGACCAGGTCGCCGACCCGGGCGGTGTCGGCCGGACCCGGGACCGCCGCCACCAGGTCCAGATCGGCCCCCGGCAGCTCGCAGCCCATCCGGCGCGAGCCGGCCACATGCACCCGTGCGCCGGGCAGCGCGGCGCCGATGCGCGCGGCGACGGACCCGGCGTGATCGTCCCCGGGCCACGGCAGGGCGTCTGGCAGGGAGTCCGGCAGGGCACCGGACCGGGCCTCGGGCCGGGCTTCGGGCCGGGCTTCGGCCGGGGTTTCGGGCGCCCAGCGCACCTCGCCCGTGCCCAGGGCCACCGTCGCCCGGACCCGCATCGGGCCGTCCCCGCGCCGCGACAGCACGGCGAGTTCCCCCACCCGCGCGGACACCGCCCCACCCAGGCGCGCCGCGAACTCCCGGGCCGCCCGCTGCGGGTCGCCACTGCGCCCCAGCGTCAGGTGCGGGGTGTAGCCGCGGTACTCGCCGGAACGCCCCCTGCATCCGGGGAACCGCTCCGTCAGCGCGCTCCGCAGGCCCTGCCACGGCGCCTCACCGGCCGCCGCCGGGTCCAGCCAGAGCGTGGCCTCCTCGCGGTGCCCGAAGCTGTGCACGCCCTCCAGCCGGGCCTCGAACGGCGCGGTCCCGGCGGCCACTTCGGCCAGCAGCGGGACGGCTTCGGCGAAGGAGGACTCCGGCACGAAGCCGAAGAGCAGGTTCACGTGCGCGGGCCAGCGACCGTCCGCCGGGTCGTGTGCGCGGCGCAGTTCCCGTACCGCGTCCGGCAGGCGCGGCGGCAGCCACGCCACCGCCGTCCGCACCGTCGCCGGCACGTCGAGCCGCGCCGGCCCCGCACCGAGGGGACCGAAGTCCACCGTCGCCTCCACCCCGAAGTGGTCCGAGACGAACAGGCCGTCGGGAGCGGGGGAGTCGCCGCGCAGCGCCGCCCGCGTCACCCGGGCCGGGGCGGAACCCAGCAGGATCCGGTCCAGCCGGCCCGCACGGCCCGTCAGCGAACCCACCGCGGCCAGCGGATTGACCACGGGGTCGAAGGTCGGCGTGGCGTCCGCCGCCCCGTGCACCTCGCACCAGGCGTCCCGCATGCCGAGCGCGGGCGCGGGCCCCTCGGCCCCGTGCCGGCCGTCGTTGAAGTCGCCCAGCAGGGCCACACCGGCTTCGACGCCGCCCAGCCCCTCCGCCAGCCGGGCCAGTTCGGCCTCCCGCCGCTCGTGCCCGTTCTCGGTGTGGTCGCTGGTCAGGTGGGTGGCGGCGACGACCAGCGGTCCGGCCGCGGTGTCCACCGTCACGGCCGTGACCGCCTTGTGCGCGCGGAACATGTGCAGGCCCGCCTCCCGCACCGGCAGCCGGCTCAGCACCAGCAGCCCGCACTCGGCGACGTCCCGGCCGCCCGGATCCGTGCCCAGGGTGTACCCGGCCCGCACCCACGGCGCCGCCAGCAGCATGCCGAGCAGCTCCGGCTCGACCTCCTGCAGCGCGATGACGTCGGCGTCCGCGGCGGCCAGGTCGTCCAGCAGGAGCGGCCTGCGCCGGGCGGTGGCGATGCGCGGGGCGTCGTAGCGGTCCCAGAGCGTGTTCCAGGTCAGCAGCCGCACCGAGGACGGTGCCGCCGCCGCGTCCACGGGGCCGGCCTGCGCGGGACGCCAGGCGCCGCCGTCCGCGGGATCCCACGCGTACGGGGTCCGGGCGGTGAAGAACGGGGCCCGCAGCAGGCGCGGGTCACGGACCCGGCCCGCCGCCGTCACGTCGATCAGGTCCACGCCGGTGGCCCGGTCCCACACCAGCTCACCGTCGGCCTCGACGAACAGCACCCGGTGCCAGGGGATGTCCCCGCCCGGCACGAAGGAGGGCAGCGGCACCCGCTTGGGCGCCGCCCCGCGCTGGAGCAGGCCGAGGACGAACCGCGCCGGATCGAACCGGGGGTCCCAGCGGACCTGGTGGTAGAGCTGCTCACTGGTGCGCATCGCCGCTGCCTCCGCCCGCCGTCACCGTGCCGGGCGCGAGGGCGCCCGCCGTGTCCTCCACGTGCCCGCCCGCGCCGACGTACCACGTACGGTGCGCCTGGCCCGCGTACGGCGGGCTGAACCGGTGCAGCTGCGAGGTCAGCACCTGCGGCGGCACCGGATGCGGGCGCACGCCGTTGCGGCGCACCAGCTCGGCCTCCCCGACCAGCACCACGGCGTGCGTGACCAGCGCGTCGCGGCGGCGCGCCACCGAACCGGCCAGCCCGCGCTGCTGGTCGGTGAGCGAGGTGGCGTCCCACACGACCGTCCCGCCGCGGGCCAGGGCGGCGTCGAGCCGCTCCAGGCCCTCGCCCAGCACCTCCGCGTTGGCCCGCTGGTCCGTACGCGAACCCCGGGCGGTGCGCAGGTCGTCGAGAGCGATGTACGTGTCGACCCCGGGCAGCCCACGGCCGAAGGTGCTCTTCCCGCTGCCGGAGGGCCCGCACAGCTGCACCAGCCGGGGAAACGATCCGTCGCGCCACTGCCACGTGGCCGCCACCGCCTCCTCCACCGAGGATCCGGAGATCCGGCCGTGCGCGAACGCGCGCCGGGCCTGCGCCCAGCAGCGGTCGGCCGCGGCCGCGTCCAGCCCGGCGAGGGGCTCGCGCAGCGCGGCGCGCAGCGACTCCAGCGGATCGGGGCCGCCGAGCAGCCCCGCCTCCTCGGCCCACAGCGCGGACCAGTCGACGTACTCCCGCGCCTCCGGGCCGTCGGCCAGCGCCCCGGCGAGCGCGTGCAGCACCCCCAGGTCGGCCGCGGCGGCCATCCGTACGAGCCCGGCCCGCCGGTCCGCGTCGGGGAACGGCTGCTGCAGGTACGGGTACAGCCCCAGCAGGTCGCCGACCCGCCGCGCGAGGGCCATCCCGGCCGGCCCCGCCGCGAGCCGAGCGGCGACCCGGGCACGCGGTGCGCGGCGCAGCACGGCGGCGAGCACCCCGGCCAGCCGGTCGTCGCCGGTCCGCCCCGACGCGTCGATCCGGGCGGCCGCCTCGGCGACCGCGTCCCGGTCCCCGTCCGCGGCGCCGTCCCCGTCCGTCTTCGTGTCCGCCTCCCCGTCCGCGTCCGCGCCCACTGCGGCCGACAGGGCCGCGGCGTCGGGCTCGGCACCCGAGCGCACCGCCCACAACGGGGCCGCCGGACCGAGCCCGTTGGGCACGACCTGCGCGTACATCCAGTGCGTGTCGGTCTGCACGTGGCCGCCCCGCACCCACTTGGCCACGCACCGCCCGAAGTCAGCACGGGAGAAACCGGCGGCCGTGCGCACGACGTAGCCCTCCTGCCGGGCGGTGTCGAGCTTCAGCTTGCGCAGCGCGCGCTCGTCGAAGGTGCCGCGCCACAGCACCCGCGGGGCGGGCACCCCCAGGCCCCGCAGGAACGGTACGGTCCGGTCCCAGTCGAGGCAGTGCTCCCCGTCCCACACCGAGAACCCGTAGAACCAGCTGTCCAGGTCGTCGTACGGGATCGAGTGCCGGGCGTAGAGGTTCTCGCCGCACACCCGCCACCCGGCCGGAATGCCGGGGCCGATCCGTCCCTGGAGACCCTTGACCCAGGCCCGGGAAGGGTGGTGCCCGGAGTCGAGCGAGCGGGCGTGCAGGCCGTCCGCGTACAGGGTGGTGTTCTCCCCGTCGAGCTTCTCGGTGACCACGACCTCGCGACCGGTCAGCCCGGCCAGTCCGACGGCGCGTACGTCGTCCGCCGACGCCCCGGGCGACCAGGGCAGGTGGGGCGTGCGGGGATAGTGGGTGCGCATGATCCGCTCCGGCTCGACGACGGGGTCAGTCGTCACTGTAGGTATCCGGCAGCGGGCGGATCCACCCAATTCAGCGGCAGAGAGCCACGATGGCCGGCGACACCGTGCCCTTGGCCGCCTCGCACAAGGGCGCCATGTCGTACGAACGTCCGGGTGCGGGGCGGGACTTCGCCGCTGCCGCCGACTGCCGGCGGGCCTTCGCCCGGGGCGCGGGCTCCGCCCGTTTCGCCGGTTGCGCGGCCCTGGGGGTCTTGGCCCTGGCCCTGCGCGGCGGGAGCGCCGGCCGGTGCGGTGCCAGGCCGCCGGCCGCCCGGCGGGGCTCCGACGCCGGCACGGGCACGGGACCGGTCGTCTCCGGCGCGGCTTCCGCGGCCCCCACCGCCGGCAGCCGCACCAACGGCCGGGCGGCAGCCGTGGGTTCACGCGGCTGCCGCCCGGCCTTCCCGGCCGGCGCGGGCGCCGGCTGCGGTGCCTCCGGTGCGGGGGCGGGACGCACCGTCACGCATCCGGAGGCCATGACGATCGCGGCAAGTGTCAGGGGCAGGGCCCGGCGCAGCTGCATCCGACCAGCCTGCCGTACCGGCGCCGTGCGGGCCGCGCCGATCACACGGTCGGGTGACTGCGGCCCTCCGGCCCGAAACCCTCGTCCGCCCGCCGGGGCGATCCGGCGGGCGGACGCTCGGCGTGCACCGGGGGCGTACGCTCCGTGGCGAAGCGGAGCGGATCCGGTCGACCGAACATACGATGGGCGGGAACCGGCGCGGACGGCTCGCCGCGCCGCCCGACCGGGCCGCTCGTGGGAGACGTATGGCACAGGCCGCCGAACCAGCGCGGACCGTCATCCTGACCGTGGACGACGATCCCGGGGTCTCCCGCGCCGTCGCCCGCGACCTGCGGCGCCACTACGGGGCCGGGTACCGGATCGTGCGCGCCGAGTCCGGCGAGTCCGCGCTGGAGGCACTGCGCGAGCTGAAGCTGCGGGGCGACCTGGTGGCGGTGATCCTGGCCGACTACCGGATGCCGCAGATGAACGGCATCGAGTTCCTCGAACAGGCCCTGAACGTGTACCCCGGCGCGCGGCGCGTGCTGCTGACCGCCTACGCCGACACCGGCGCGGCGATCGACGCGATCAACGTCGTCGACCTCGACCACTACCTGCTCAAACCCTGGGACCCGCCCGAGGAGAAGCTCTACCCGGTCGTGGACGACCTGCTCACGGCCTGGCGCTCCAGCGACTACCGGCCGGTCCCCGCCACCAAGGTCGTCGGGCACCGCTGGTCGGCGCGCTCCTCGCAGGTACGGGAGTTCCTGGCCCGCAACCAGGTGCCGTACCGCTGGTACTCCTCCGACGAGCCCGAGGGACGGCGGCTGCTGGAGGCCGCCGGGGCCGACGGACAGCGGCTGCCCCTGGTCGTCACCCCCGAATGCACCGTGCTGATCGAGCCCGAGGCGGCCGACCTCGCCGCCCACGTCGGGCTCGCGACGACACCCGCCGCCGACTTCTACGACCTGGTCGTGATCGGCGGCGGCCCGGCCGGGCTCGGCGCGGCCGTCTACGGGGCCTCCGAGGGACTGCGGACCGTACTGGTCGAGCGGTCGGCGACCGGCGGACAGGCCGGGCAGAGCTCCCGCATCGAGAACTACCTCGGCTTCCCCGACGGCGTGTCCGGTGCCCAGCTCACCGAACGCGCCCGCCGCCAGGCCGGCCGGTTCGGCGCCGAGATCCTCACCGCGCGCGAGGTCACGGGACTGGAGGCCAACGGCCCCGCACGCGTCGTCCGCTTCTCCGACGGCTCGTCCGTCGCCGCGCACAGCGTCATCCTGGCGACGGGCGTGTCCTACCGGCAGCTCCTGGCGCCGGGCTGCGACGACCTGACCGGCCGCGGCGTGTACTACGGCTCCTCGCTCACCGAGGCCGCCTCCTGCCAGGGCCAGGACGTGTACATCGTGGGCGGCGCCAACTCCGCCGGCCAGGCGGCCATGTACCTCTCCCGGGGGGCCAAGTCGGTGACGCTGCTGGTGCGCGGGCAGTCCCTGACGGCGTCGATGTCGTACTACCTGATCCAGCAGATCGAGGAGGCACCGAACATCTCGGTGCGGACCCGGACCGTCGTCGAGTCGGCCCACGGCGAGGAGCACCTGGAGCAGCTGGCCCTGCGGGACGTCGACACCGGCGAGACGGAACTCGTCGACGCGCAGTGGATGTTCGTCTTCATCGGCGCGGCCCCGCTGACCGACTGGCTGGACGGCACGGTGCTGCGCGACGACCGCGGCTTCATCCTGGCCGGCCCCGACCTCACGCCCGACGGGCGGCCGCCCGCCGAGTGGCCGCTGGACCGGCCGCCCTACCACCTGGAGACCAACATCCCCGGCGTGTTCGTCGCGGGCGACGCGCGCGCCCAGTCCGCGAAGCGCGTGGCCTCCGCGGTCGGAGAGGGAGCCATGGCCGTGATGCTCGTCCACCGCTACCTGGAGCAGTCATGAGCGGAACGTACGTGCACTGCGACCCGCAGGAGATCGCCTCGCTGTTCCTGTTCGAAAAGCTCACCCCGCAGCAGCTCGGACAGCTGTGCGCCGAGGGCCGGGTGGAGTGCTTCGAAGCGGGCCCCGTGTACACCGAGGGCGACCCGGCGACCTGCTTCTACGTGATGATCGAGGGCACCGTCGTCCTGTCCCGCCGGGTCGGCGGCGACGACGTCGAGGTGAGCCGGACCTCGCAGCGCGGGGTGTACGCGGGGGCCATGCAGGCCTACCTGGGCGACCGGGTGCCCCAGACGTACACGAACTCGATGCGGGTGACCGAGCCGACCCGGTTCTTCGTGCTGCCCGGGCAGGCGTTCTCGGACTTCATGCAGCAGTGGTTCCCGATGGCCGCGCACCTGCTGGAGGGGCTCTTCTTCGGCGCGAAGAACACCCAGCGGGCCATCGGGCAGCGCGAACGGCTCCTGGCCCTGGGGTCGTTGTCCGCCGGCCTCACCCACGAGCTCAACAACCCGGCCGCGGCGGCCGTCCGGGCCACCGCGACCCTGCGCGAACGCGTCGGCAAGATGCGGCACAAGCTGGCCGTCATCGCCCAGGGCGACTACTCCCGCGAGGCGATCGCCGACCTCATCGAGGTCCAGGAACGCACGGTGGAACGCGTCGCGAAGGCGACGGCGCTCAGTCCGCTGGAGGCGTCCGACCGGGAGGACGAGCTCGCCGACTGGCTAGAGGACCACGGCATCGCGGAGGGCTGGCGCATCGCACCGACCTTCGTCCAGGCCGGACTGGACGTGGACTGGCTGGACCAGGTCGCGGCGGCCGTGGCCGACGACATCCTCCCGGGAGCCATCGGCTGGCTCAACTATTCGGTCGAGACAGAGCTGTTGATGGACGAGATCGACGACTCCACCACCCGCATCTCCCACCTCGTCGACGCCGCCAAGCAGTACTCGCAGCTCGACCGGGCCCCCCACCGGGTCGTCGACGTCCACGAACTCCTCGACAGCACCCTGCTGATGCTCTCCGGCAAGATCGGCTCCCGGGTGCGGGTGGTCAAGGACTACGACCGCTCCCTGCCGGACGTGCCCGCCTACCCGGCGGAGCTCAACCAGGTGTGGACCAACCTCATCGACAACGCCGTCTTCGCCATCGGGAGCACCGGCGGCGACGGCACCCTGACCGTCCGCACGGCGCGGGAGGGGGAGCGGCTGCTGGTGGAGTTCCGCGACACCGGCCCCGGCATCCCGGCCGACATCCGCAGCCGCATCTTCGATCCCTTCTTCACCACCAAGCCGGTCGGCGAGGGCACCGGCCTGGGCCTGGACATCTCCTGGCGGATCGTCGTCAACAAACACCACGGCAGCCTCCAGGTCGAGTCCGCCCCGGGCGACACCCGCTTCCAGGTACTGCTGCCCCTGTCCGCAACCGAGACGGCCGAGGAGCCCGCATGAGCGACATCAAGGGAATCGACCCGAGCGTCCCGCCGACCGGCACCGGCTGCGCCGACTGCGACGCGGTGGGCGGCTGGTGGTTCCACCTGCGCCGCTGCGCCCAGTGCGGCCACGTCGGCTGCTGCGACTCCTCGCCCGCACAGCACGCCACCGCCCACTGGAAGGCCACCGGCCACCCGCTGGTGCAGAGCTTCGAGCCGGGCGAGCAGTGGTTCTGGGACTACGACGGCGACGAGATGTACGAGTCCGGGCCCCAGCTGGCCCCGCCCGGCGACCACCCCGTGGACCAGCCGGCCCCCGGGCCGGCCGGCCGGGTGCCGGAGGACTGGACGCGCCGCCTGAACCGCTGACCCGGGGGCCTCACCGATCGGGCACGACACGGCGCAGGGCCGCGGGTGTGGTCCCGTACCAGCGCTGGACGGCCCGGCGCAGGGCGCGGGCGTCGGAGTAGCCGCTGCGCGCGGCGATCGCCTCGATGCTCAGGTCGGTGGTGTGCAGCAGCCGCGAGATCCGGTCCCGGCGCACCGTCTCGACCTCGGCGCTCCACGTGGTGCCGTGTTCGTCGAGGCGGCGCTGGAGGGTCCGCGGGCTGAGCGCCATCCGCCGCGCCACGGTGGCCAGGGCCGGGGCGGCTTCGTCCTGGACGGAGGCCAGGGCGCCGCGGAACAGGTCCAGCCAGTCGCGCAGCGGGACCGCGGTGGCGAGGGTCTGGTCGGCGTGCCGCCGCAGCACGGCCGACAGCCCGGGCTGGGCGTGCGGCGCCGGAGCGGTCAGGTCGGCGGTGCGGAAGGTGAGGGAGCTGACCGGGGCCTCGAACTCGATGCTGCGGGTGCCGTAGAGCTCGATCAGCGCGTCGTGCCGGCGGGGTGCCTCGGCGGCCAGCGTCACGCGGAGGGGGACGAGGCGCCGCTGCGCGGCTTCGCCCAGGCGGCGCAGGTACAGGCCGAGCGCGCAGGCGCGGACGGCGCAGGCCGCCTCGTGGGCCAGGTCGGCCCGGTTGAGGTGGCTGAGGACGACACGGTCCCCGTCCTCGGCGATGCGCAGGTCGTCCGTGCTGGTGTCGAGGACGGTGGCGAGGTAGGCCCCGGCGTCCCGGATCCCTTCGAGGGGCGTGGGCGCGGAGGTGATCAGGTAGTCCCAGACCCCGAGGCTCCCGATGGCCGACTGCCGTGCCATCAGCAGGGACACCTCGGTCCACGGAGCGTGGACGGTCGCCAGTTCCGCGATGCGGATGCTCGTGACGACGGGGGGCCGGCACAGGTCGTCGTTGAGGTGCTCGGGTGCCATGCCCAGCAGGTGCGCGTAGCCGGTCGGGGGTATGCCGAGCAGGCGTGCGGCATTGGCGTTCAGGCGGGTGAGGGCGGAGGACGTCGTCCCCTGGTGCGCATGCGAGACCACAGGGGGTGAGCATAGACGCAGCGTGAAATACCAGCAGGACGCCGCGGTTTGGGTCCTGATGTCCCCAATACGGCGTGGAGGGTCCCCCCGTGGCGCGTTCGGTCCCCTTGCTGACGTCTGCTGCCATGGGTCGGGCCGGCCGTCCGGGCCTAGCGTTGTGATCGTTCTCGCAGGGTGCCCCGGCACCCGGAGGCGCACGGGAGGTCCCGTCCGGATCGGAGCCCCCCCACGGGGGTGGGGGGCTCGGCATCCCCGCCCACGGGACCACCTCCCACGCCCGCGTCCGGGAGCTGCGGGTCGTGGCCTCCGACCGGTACCGGATGGCCGTCGCACGGGCCGCGACCGCCGGGTACGGGGACCCCGTGTCCAGATCGTCGTGCCGTACCGGCTCGCGGCCGCGGCGCGGGCCCTGCGCACGGAGGGCCACGAGGCGGCCGGCGATCCGTCGGACCGACACCGAGGAAGCCTGCTCCGACGCGCAGGCCGGGCGCCGCGCTCGGCGTCACGCCCGGGCGCCCACCTGCGTGGCCAGCCGCAGGGCGTGCTCCACCGGGCCGCGGCGCAGCGGGCTGTCCGCCCAGATCCGCTGCCAGACCCAGGTCAGCGCCAGCGCCGCGCCGCTGAAGGCGATCCACGCCGACCAGGACGCGGCGCCGTGCGCCGGGCCGGCCAGGACCAGGGCGTGGACGACGTACGCGCTCAGCGCCATCGCCCCCAGCACCGTGAGCGGCCGCAGCAGGCGGGCGCCCACCGCGTGCCGCGCGGCCAGTGCGCACAGGCCGATGAGGGCGCACCCCACCCCCGCGTTGCCCAGGGTCTCCAGCGGGGTCTGGCTGTAGGGGTCGGCCAGCAGCAGCCAGTCCCACGAAGTGCTCGGCACGGCGCCGAACTGGCTGCTCAGCACCTCCCGTACGGGGTCGGCGGCGGCCATCGCCTCCGGGTGGTGGACCGCTATCGCCCCCAGCAGCCGCTGCCGGGTCCCGAAAGCGTGGCCGGCCAGCCAGGCGGAGCCGTACCCGGCGATCGCGGCCGCCGTGCCCCACACGGCCATCCGCCGGGCCATCACCCGCTCCCGCACGTCGCACAGGCGGGCGAGGGCCATCCCGGCCAGGACGTACGGGAAGTACGTGGCCAGTGGATACGCCCCGGTCAGCAGCAGCTCGCACACCACCGTCCCCAGCCCCGGCCAGCTGGTCAGATCCGCGGCCTCGGGCACCAGGCCGCGCCCGGACGACCCGTACCCGAACAGCGGGCCCAGCAGGAACGACAGCAGCGGCCCCACCACGACCGACGCGCCCGCCACGGCGGTGAGCACCGGGGTGGAGAGCCGGGTGAAGGGCTCGGCGGCCAGGAAGTACACGGCGAAGAAGGCCAGGATCACCAGGATCCCCGGCCACAACGAGGCCAGGTACAGGCCGAGTACGGCCAGGACGGCGCTTCGGATCAGCAGCGGACGCCACCGCGCCGCCCAGCCCTCGGGACGGCGCGCCGGGTCGGTGCCGCGCTGCGCGAGGACCAGGGAGAAGCCCGCGAGGAGGGTGAAGAGGGCCGGGGCGCGCCCGTCGGCGGCGACGAGCAGGTAGCCGGCGCCCTCGGGCTGCGGAGTGGGGCCCACGTGCACGGCGAACATGCCGAGGACGGCGAGGCCGCGCACGGCGTCCACCCCGGCCAGCCGCCCGGAGCCGCCGCCGATCCGCCGGCCCGCCGACGCTCCCGCACCGGCACCCGCTCCCGTCCCCGCCTCTGCCCCGGCCCCTGTTCCCACCGCTGTCCCCGCCACTGCCGTTCCCGCTCTGAAGTTGGTCGGACCGGCGGTGTTCAAGCCGCCAGCCCGCTCCCGCACGGTACCAACGGCGACATAACCCGGTAATAAGGAGGTATGGCGGAGGTAAAGCGGGCCCCTCGCTCGCGGCCGCACGGCCCGCCGTAACCCGCGGGCCGTGCCCGCTGTTGCACAGGCGGCGGGTCCACACGGGTCCACCCAGGTGAACGGAGTCCCGATGCCGCAGCTGACCGACCACAGCGCGACCGACGACCGTGAGTGCGGCGCCGGGACCTGGATGACCCCGGAGGAGTACGGCGCCTCCCGGTCCGCCGTCTGGACCGCGGCCGTCGTCCTCGTCACCGACACCGACGGCCGGATCCTCATCCAGAGCGTCGACTACCGCGCCGACCGGCTGCTCCCCGGCGGGGCGATCGACGCCGGCGAGGCGCCGTCCGCGGCGGCCGCCCGCGAGCTGCGCGAGGAGCTCGGCGTCGACGGCCACTACCCGCGCGGCCTGGCCGTGGACTGGATCCCCGCCGACACCCCCGGCTTCCCCCCGGAGATGCGGTTCCCCGGCGAGATCCTGCACGTCTACGACGGCGGGACCTGGACACCGGACCGGATCGACGCCGTCCGACTCCCGGCGCAGGAGATCACCGGCATCCACTTCGCCGAGCCGGCCGACCTGCCCGCCCTGATGGACCCCGGCGACGCCCGCCGGGCCCTGTCCGCGCTGCGCGCCCGCATCAACGGCTCCGGCGCCGCCCTCCTGGAGGACGGCCGCCCCACCGCGCCGACCGCCCTCGACCGGCTCGGTGTGCTCCGCGCCCGCCGGATCCCGCAGCGCGGTGCCTGGCACGGCGGCCCGGTCCCCGCGCAGCGGCCCGTACGCGACCTGACCGGCTGGCTGTTCGCCCCCGACGGCCGGGTCCTGCTCCTGGTCGCCCGGGCCACCGGCGCCGCCCACCTGCCGCCCCCGGCCGCCGCGACCGCCACGGGATCCGCCCCGCTCGGCTACCGCCACGGCGAGCAGGGCGCCCACGCCCGCGTCGCGGCCCGCCTCACCGGCCTCCCGCCGGCCACGGACCCGGCGTACGCCCGCCTGCTGGCCACCCCGGAACAGGTCCGCGAGCTGAGCGACTGGGGTCCGGCCGGCGAGGACGAGCTCGCCGCGGTCCACGCGGCCCGCGCCCGTCTGGGCCTGCCCGCCCCGGCCCGCAGCCCGCTCACGGAACTCCCCGAGGAGGGCCTGCGCTGGTGACCGCCCGGGGGACCGCACGGGGAACCGCCCGCCACCGCCGTGACCGTGAAATCCGTCGTCCGCGGTCCGCGGTCCCGCAGCATGGGGCCATGAGCGACAGCGCGATCACCTACACCCTCTACATCCAGGCCGATCCGTCCCGGGTCTGGCAGGCCCTCACCGATCCCGCCCTCACCCGCCGCTACTGGGGGCTGAGCTTCGAGACCGACTGGGCGGTGGGCTCGCCGATGCACTGGGTCGAGCGGGGGACCCGCACCAGCGACCCCGGCCAGCTCGTCCTCGGCTGCGTCCCGGACCGCCTGCTGTCCTACACCTGGCACACCTTCAGCCCGCAGTGGGCGGCCACGGCCGGGATCGACGAGGAGGTCCGGTCCGAGCTGGCGAAGGAGCCCCGTACGAAGGTGACGTACGAGATCGAGCCGGTCGGCGACACCCTCGCACGGCTGACGATCCGCCACGAGGGCTTCGAACCGGGCGGAACCCTGATCGCCATGTGCGGGCAGGCATGGCCGATGCTCGCGTCGAGCCTCAAGACCCTGCTGGAGACCGGCGCGCCACTCCCCGAACCGGAACCCGGGCACGGGCCCGGCGCCCCCGGAGCCTGACCCGCGCCCGAACCGGCGCCGGCGGGCGCCCGGGTCGAGTCATGCTCCCTCGGGGGTGATCAGGCAGAAGGGATGGCCGACGGGGTCCTCGTAGACGCGGTATCCGATCGGCTTGTCCGAACCGTCCAGCAACGTCGCGCCGAGGGCGAGCACCTGGGCCTCAGCCACGTCGAGGTCCTCGACCATCACGTCGATGTGCATTTGAGGAGGACGCGCGGAATCCGTCCAACGCGGCGCGCGGTAATCGTCCACCCGCTGGAAGAGGACCACCGGGGTCCCCGCCTCGTCCTGGAGCACGACGTAGTCGCCGGTGTCCGCCCGCCGCGAGAGCGACAGCAGCTTCTCGTAGAAGCCGGCGAGTTCATCCGGGTCGGGGCAGTCGATGACAACGGTGTACAGGCGTCCGATCATGCAGCTCACTCTGCCACTGGCTGGCGGGCGGGCCGAACGGCACGGCCCCGAGCCGAAGTTGAGGAACGAGCTGAGACCATGTGTATGAACCATGAGTCAGGAGCGCACACATGGCACTTGAACGCCACCGCGTCGTCATCACCGCCGCCGAACGCGTCCGTGACGAGATCAGGGCGCAGGGCCACGACGCCGACCGCGTCCACGCCTACGCCCGCGATCTCACCGACCCGCCCTCCGTACGGGAGTTCGCCGCCGCGGTGGCCGCCCGCACGGACCACGTCGACGTACTCGTCAACAACGGTTCCCGCTACCAGCACGGCACCTACCTGCTGTCCGCCTCCGACGAGGACGTCGTCGACACCCTCGCCTCCGGCGCCACCGGCACCGTACTCGCCACCAAGGCGTTCCTGCCGCTCCTGCTGAAGTCGGCCAAGCCGGACGTCGTCACCATGGTGTCCGGCTGCGGAGAGGCCGGCCACGACCGGTCCGACGCCCACGACGCCCACGACGCCTTCTACGCCGCCAAGAGCGCGCAGGCCGGATTCACCGAGATCCTCTCCCGCCGACTGCGCGACCGGGGCGTCCGCGTGATCTCGCTCTACCCGCCGGACTTCGACAACCACGACCCGCTGTCGGAGGCCTGGGAGGCCGCCCCGCGCACGGCGAAGGACCCCCTCACCGCACAGTCGCTGGTCGACTGCGTCTTCTTCGCGATCGGCCGGCCCCGCGACTGCTTCATCAAGTCCTTCCACTTCGAGCAGGTCTGACGGCATGGGCAGGACCCTTGCCGAGATCCTGGACGCGGCGGCCGAAGGACGGTTCCCGCCACCCGACGGCGGCACGACCGTGGTTGCGCAGGAGCACCGCCGCGACGCGGGCGTCCTCGCCTTCACCGCGCACTCCGTCGTGTTCACCGACGAGGACCCGGAGTGGGTGCTGGCCACCCTCGCGGCCCTGGACTGCGACGCACTGGCCGCCACCATGAACCCCCGCTTCCTGGCCGCGCTGCTGGACCGCACCGGACGCCGGACCGACACCATCGACCTGCTCACCGTCGCCGGCCCGCTGCCCGGCCGCCCCCCGCTGCGGCTCCGGGAGACGACGGACCCCGACCACTCGCGCGTACGCAGGGCCCTGCGCCGCCGTCACGACGTACGGGTCTGGTCCGCCGACGGGGGAGTGCTCGTCCTGGGCCGCGGTGTCGCGGGCCGCTGGGAGGCGGCCGTCGAGGTCGACGAGGACGTCCGGCACCGGGGGCTCGGCAGGGAACTGGCCCGCGCCGCCCGCCACCTCGTCCCCGACGGGCAGCCGGTCTGGGCCCAGCAGGCCACCGGCAACGCGCGCAGCGTCCGCGCCTTCCAGGCGGCCGGCTACCGCCCGGTCGGCGCGGAGGCCCTGATGGCGCTCCCTTCCTGACGCCGCCTCCTGACGGCACCCTGGCCACCGGCCCCCGACAGCGGTCGTGTGGAATGGGGGCCATGCGGAGAGGCAACGAAGAACGGCGACCTGCCATAGGCATGCCGACGAGGGCGCTGGTCCCACCGGTGGCCGGGGGCTGGGCGGCGTCGGTCACGGGTGGCGGCTGCGGCCGGCCCGCCCCGTCCGTCACCGGCGCCGCACAGGCCGAGGACATCGCCGCCGCGACCGTGGCCGACGTCGCGCGCCACCCCCACGGGCGGACCGTAGGGACCGCCCGGGAGCCGCTCGCGGACGGCGGCCGGGCGGGACACGTCCGCGAGGACGTCGCCGCATGAGCTTCCCCGACGCCGATCCCGACGACGCGCCCCCCGAGCACTGGCGCTACGCCCGCCACCTCGAAGCCCTGGCCGCGACGCCCGGCGGGAGCGCCGAGGCGGAGGTCGTGGCCACCGTCCTGCGCGACCCCGACCGTGTGATGGCCGAGAGCGCGGTCGTCACCCATCTCGACCGCCGGGCCGCGGGCCTGCTCGCCGACGACGGGTTCACCGCATGGGAGCGGGCCATGTCCGGGGTGCTCACCGGCCGGCCCTTCCCCGAGCGCCGGCTGCGGGAGTGGAGCCTGCTCAAGGCCGTCACCCGCGGCGAGCCCTGGTCCGCCGCCGAGCTGACCGGCGCGTCCGACTGGTGCCAGCGCACCGCCGTCCGGCTGCTCGGCTCGTGCGAGGCCCTGGAGCTGCTCGCCGCCGACGCCCGCACCCGCCGCGTCCGCAACGCCGCCGCCGAGCGCCTGCGCAGACGGCCCGCCGTTCCACGATCCGAGTGCCCTGGGCTGCCCGGATGACCAGCCCGCACCTCTCCGGCATCAACCGCTTCATGGCGGCCTTCGCCCGCCGCCAGGCGGCCCGCACCGTCGGGCTGCCCGGCGGGTTCGCCGCCTACGACGACGCCTTCGCGCAGTCCCGCGCGAACAACCAGGTCGTCATCGACGGCGGCGTCGACCCCGAGGCGCTCCCCGCCATCGCGGAGGAGGCCCTCGGTCACCTGCCGCACCGCCTGGTCTCGGTGCTCGACGACGAGACCGCGCGGGCGTGCGCCGGACCGCTGGTCCGGGCCGGCTACACCCACTCCACCTATCTGGTGATGCTCCACACCGGCCCGGTCCCGGCCCGCGCGGCCGCACAGGAGGTCGGCCTCGACGCCCTGCGCGGCCCGCTGACCACCCGCTGGCGAGGCATCCTCCCGGACGTCGACGACGAGGTCGTGCGCCAGCTCGTCGACCGGCGCGAGGCCCGCCTGCGCGGCACCGACGAGGTCCGCTTCATCGGCTCCCGCACGGAGGGCGGCGAGGTCGCCTCCTGGGCCGACCTCTACCTGGACTCCACCGCCGGCACGGCCCAGATCGAGGACCTGATGACCTCCGAGGCCCACTTCCGCCGCGGGCATGCCGACGCCGTCGTGGCCACCGCCCTGCACCTGGCCGCGGAGGCGGGCTGCGAGACCCGCTTCCTGACCGCCGACGCGACGGACTGGCCGCGCCACTGGTACGAGCGCCGCGGCTTCCGCGTCATCGGCCGCTCCCACGCCTTCGAACGCGACTGAGCGCGAGCCGGGGGCTCAGATACCGCGGCGGACCCTCGCCGCGCGGCGGGCCTCGGCCTGCTGGCGGGCCTCCAGCGTCTTGCGAGACTCCTTGCCCTTCCCGGGCCGGCCCGGCCGGGTGCCGATGCCGCGGAAACCGAGCTCCGTCCCCGACGGCCTGCCCTTGGCGTCGGTCGGCGCGGAGCCGGACAGCGGCACCCCGGACGGGGCCTTCGCGCCGGTGATCCTGCTGAGCGCCGCCTCACCGGACCGCACCTGCGTGATCGTCGGCCGGATCCGGGCGTCGGACAGCAGCCGGACCATGTCCCGCCGCTGGTTCGGCGTGACGAGGGTGACGACCCGGCCGGACTCGCCGGCCCGGGCGGTACGGCCGCCGCGGTGCAGGTAGTCCTTGTGGTCGGCCGGCGGGTCGACGTTGACGACGAGGTCGAGGTCGTCGATGTGGATGCCGCGCGCCGCGACGTTCGTCGCGACCAGCACGGTGACGGCCCCGGCCTTGAACTGGGCCAGGGTGCGGGTGCGCTGCGGCTGCGACTTGCCGCTGTGCAGCCCCTCCGCCCGTACGCCCATCGCGCGCAGGTGCTTCACGAACTGGTCGACCCCGTGCTTGGTGTCGAGGAACATCAGCACCCGGTTGTCGCGGGCCGCGATCTCGGTCGCCGCCGAGATCTTGTCGGCCGCGTGGATGTGCAGGACGTGGTGGTCCATCGTCGTCACGGCACCCGCCTGCGGGTCGACGGACGAGGAGACCGGGTCCTTCAGGTACCTGCGCACCAGCTGGTCGACATTGCGGTCCAGGGTCGCCGAGAAGAGCATCTTCTGGCCCGCGTGGTGCACCTGGTCCAGGATCTCCGTGACCTGCGGCATGAACCCCATGTCGCACATCTGGTCGGCCTCGTCGAGCACCGTGATCCGTACCCGCTCCAGGTGCACGTCGCGCCGCCCGACCAGGTCACTGAGGCGTCCCGGGGTGGCCACGACGACCTCGGCGCCGGTCCGCAGGGCGCTCACCTGCCGGCCGATGGACAGCCCGCCGACCACCGTGGCCATCCGCAGCCGCAGGGCCGCCGCGTAGGGCTCCAGCGCCTCGGTCACCTGCTGCGCCAGCTCGCGCGTCGGTACGAGGATCAGTGCCAGCGGGCGCTTCGGGTCGGCCTGCTGTCCCGCCGTGCGCGCCAGCAGGGCCAGGCCGAAGGCCAGCGTCTTGCCGGAGCCGGTCCGGCCGCGCCCGAGGACGTCACGCCCGGCGAGGGCGTTCGGGAGGGTGGCGGCCTGGATCGGGAACGGCTTCGTCACCGACTGGGAGGCCATGGTCTGCGCCAGCTCCACGGGCAGGTCGAGCTCGGAGAACGACTCCACCGGCGCCAGCGCCGGCGACTTCGGCTCGGGCATCGCGAACTCACCCTGCGGCCCGAGGCTCCGGGGGGCCTTGGTTGCGGTCTTGGAACCGGCCTTGGCACCGCCCTTCACACCGAAGCGGCCATGAGCTGACGGGTTCCTCATGCAGGACCTTTCGAAGCAAGGGGAGAAGAAGAGAAGAAGATGGTCAACCGCCCATGGTACCAGCGGGGGGCGGACCTGCCGGGGCGTCCAGCTCGCCCGAGCGGACCTGGGCGCAGTGGGCGCGGACCTCGGCCGCGGCGCGCTCGAAGAAGTCGGCGATCACGGCGGTCTCGTCGGGGGTGTAGTCCGCGAACAGCGTGCCGAGCCGGTCGTAGAACGGCTGGTAGACGGCGAAGACCCGGGCTGCCGCGGCGGGCTCGGCCACGACGCGCACCCGGCGCCGGTCGGCCGGGTCGGGCCGGCGGCGCGCGTATCCGGCCTTCTCGAGCCGGTTGAGCACGCCCGTGACCGCGCCGGTGGTCAGGTCCACCAGTTCGGCCAGGTCACCGGCGGCGAGAGGGGTCTCCCCGGCGCCCAGGACGTGCCCGAGGCAGGTCAGGTCGGTGACGTTGAGCCCCAGCCGCTGCGCCACCTCCTGCTGTCCGACGATGCCGAGGGCGACGAACTGGTCCATGCGCGAAAGCGCCTCCGCGGCCGTGGCCGCGGGGCGGGGCTTGCCCTGCACGCAAATACTCCTTAGCATCTAAGTTACTTAGCTAGTGAGATACTTACCTTGCGAAATAAGCATCTCCTTGTCCGAGCCTACTGCTGCCCCTTCGACCAGGGAGAACCATGAGCGCGCACGGTCACGTCGACCTCGGCCACACGGTGGCCGGCTGGACCGGAACCACTGTGGCCCTACTGGGCTTCGCCGGAGCGGGGGCCGCCGTGTGCGCCGCCTGGATGCCCGGGATCCTGATCGGCCTCGGTGTCGTGGTCCTCGCCGGGCTCGTCACCTGGCTGCTGCACCTCGCCGGATGGGGCAAGCCGAGCGGCCCCCGCCCGGAAGCCGAATGGGACTGGCGGGTCCGGGACACCGGGGCCCGCGCCGGGCACGCCGACTGCCTGGGCTGCCGCGTCGCCGGACCGCGCCGGGCCGCCGCGGCCGCCGCCGGATCCCGCCCTTCGGTGGCGCTGCCGGCCGCCGAAGAGGGGGCCTGAGTCCGTACGCGTGGGGCGGATCCCCCGTATCGCGGACAAGGCGGCCGCAAGTTCGAATGTGCGACGCGCCCCGGTTGGCCGCGTTCGGCGTGTGCCGTGGGGGAGCTTTGGGCAGGATTCGAGACGGCCGCGCGTGCGGCCCGCAGTGGACCGTTGTGAAGGATCAGCAAGATGGCAACAGGTGTCGTGAAGTGGTTCAACTCGGAGAAGGGGTTCGGCTTCATCCAGCAGGACGACGGCGGTCCTGATGTGTTCGTGCACTTCTCCGCGATCCAGACCACG
Organism: Streptomyces virginiae; assembly: GCF_000720455.1. Lineage (GTDB taxonomy): Bacteria > Actinomycetota > Actinomycetes > Streptomycetales > Streptomycetaceae > Streptomyces > Streptomyces virginiae. The sequence goes on from NZ_JOAK01000003.1 coordinate 370,884, forward strand.
GGGTTCAAGTCGCTGGAGGAGAACGCGCGGGTCGACTACACCGTCACCCAGGGCCCCAAGGGTCCCCAGGCCGACAACGTGGTCCCCATCGGGTAGGCCCACCACGAGCCGTGCCGCGAAACGAAGCCCCGCCGGTCCGCCGGCGGGGTTTTCCGCGTCCGGGGCCGGTCGCGTCCCGGAGCTACCGCGGTCCGACGGCCCGGTGCAGGGCCAGGAGCAGCGGCCACAGGTGTTCGGCCAGCGCGGCCGGGTCCGCCGGGATCTCCTCGTGCAGCCAGTCCGCGAGCACCCCGGTGAAGGCCGCGGCGACCGCCGAGGCGACGAGGTCGGGCTGAGGGGCGCCCACCGCCGCGCGTTCGGCGCGGGCGCGGGCGCGCAGCTCCCGGTGCAGACGGTCGCCGAGGGGGCCGCCACCGCCCGGGAGCAGCAGGGTCCGGTAGAGCGGTGCCCGCTCCGCCGCCCCCGTCAGGAACTCCGCCAGTGCCGCCGGAGGATGCGGCGGGGGGAGTGGTGAGGGGCCGGTCTGCCAGGCGTGCAGGGCGTCGACCGCCGCATGCACGACGTCCGCGCAGGCGTCGACGGCGAGCGCGGTGAGGTCCTCGTAGTGCAGGTAGAAGGTGGCGCGGCCGACGCCGGCCCGGCGGACCACCGCCGAGACGCTGACCTCGGCGAGCGGCCGGCCGGCGCACTCGGCCAGCAGGCTCTCGCGCAGCCGCCCCTTCGTCCGGGCCGTACGCGGATCCTCCGGGCTCATGCGGCCAGCAGCGCGGCGCCGAGCGCGAGCGCCCCCGGTGCGGCCTGGGCGACGAGGATCCGGCGGTTGGCCGTCGCGGCCCCGAACACGCCGGCCACGATCACGCAGACGAGGAAGAAGACCTGCGTGGCGAGCGAGCCGATGACCAGCCCCCAGACCAGGCCGGCGGCGAGGAAGCCGTTGTAGAGGCCCTGGTTGGCGGCGAGCGGCGCGGTCAGCCGGGCGGTGTCCGCGTCGAACCCCGACAGCGCCCGGCCCGGCGGCCGCTGCCACAGGAACATCTCCAGGACCAGGAAGTACGCGTGCAGCGCGGCCACGAGGCCGATCAGGACCTGGGCGACCGTCTGCATGGCCGTCTCCACTTCTCGGGGTGAGGGGGTGTGGGAACCAACTTCCTGGACAACTGTACAGGAAGTCTCGTGGCCGGCGCTGCCGGGCCGCCACCTCCCGCGCACCGCCCGAACGGTCCGGTCCCCCCGACTCAGAGGTGGGCGTCGAGGAACGCCCGGAACTCCTCACGGCCCATCGGGCCCGCCTGGCTCGCGACCGCCTCGCCCTCCTCGATGAGCACGGCGGTCGGCGCGCCGGTCACGCCGTAGCGCCTCGTCGCCCCGGGGCAGCGCGTCATGTCGGTGCGGACGGCGGTGAACCGCGTCCCGTACTCCCGTGCCAGCTCCCCGACGACCGCGTCCATCGCACGGCAGGCCTCCACCGCTTTGGGCCAGGTGCCGCAGAAATAGGCGAGAACGGGTCCCGTCGTCATCGACAGGACGAAGTCGAACTCCTCGTCCTCCTGTGGCCGGTGCACCCCACGTGCCATGCGTCTCGCTCCTCACTCGTGCGCCCCTCCGCCGGGAGCGCGGCACCCATCATCGCCGCCGCCCCGACGGGCGGCCGCCGGGCCGTTGTCAGTGCCTCCTGTGAAGCTGATCAGCATGGACGACAGGATGCTCCGGCGCCGGGTCTACGGCGCCGACCACGAGGACCCCGACCCCGGCCCCCGCTCCGGCCACGTCTACGGCGAACTGGTCGGCGGCCCGCTCGACGGGCTCCTCCTGGACATCACGGGCTGGAGCGCGCCCCAGCTCGACGAGGAGGCCCGCCTCCCCACCGAGATAGGCCGCTACGGACCGGGCGGCCGGGCCCACTACCGCCGCAGGGCGGGGGACCCGGGCCACTGGGACTGGACCGGCGACAGCCGCTGACCGGCCCCGCCACAGCCCCGCGCACGGCCCACCGGGCGCACACCGGAGCCCCCGGTGGCCGCCGCGAAAAATTCCTCGAAGTATTTCCGGAGAGCTGTCGATCCGGGAGCCTGCCGTTCGACGCAAGGGTGAGAGGCGGGGAAGGACCCCGCCCCCGCTACCGAGGAGTCACCATGGCGCGCTTCCTGACGATGATCCGCATCAACGAGCAGGACCTTCCCCCCAACGAGTTCCCGCCGGAGTTCGAGCAGCGCATGGGCGCCCTGCTGGAGGAGATCACCAAGGCCGGCGTCATGCTCGACACCGCGGGACTGCTCCCCACCTCCGAGGCGACCCGTCTCAGCTGGTCCGGCGGCAAGATCAGCTACACCGACGGCCCCTTCACCGAGACCAAGGAGGTCGTCGGCGGCTACTCCCTCAGCCAGTGCAAGGACAAGGCCGAGGCCATCGAGTGGACCCGGCGGTTCCTGGAGATCCACCCGGCGGAATGGAACGTCAGCGCCGAAGTCAGGGAGATCCAGGAGATGTGATCCGGGACATGTGATCCCGCCCGATCGCACCGCGTTTGCCCTGCCTCGTCACGGCTGCTCTGATGGGTGGCCGTGACGGCAGTGGATACGGCCCGGGCGGTCGAAGCGGTGTTCAGGATCGAGTCGGCGCGGATCATCGCCGGCGTCACCCGCATCGTGCGGGACGTCGGCATCGCCGAGGAGATCGCACAGGACGCCCTCGTCACCGCACTGGAGCAATGGCCGCAGTCGGGTGTCCCGGACCGCCCGGGCGCCTGGCTCATGGCGACGGCCAAGCACCGCGCGATCGACCTCGTCCGCCGCAAGGAGACGTACGCGCGCAAGCTCGCCGAGGTCGGCCGGACCCTGGAGGACGAGCCGCCACCCGCCGAACCGGCCGAACCCGACGACATCGACGACGACCTGCTGCGCCTGGTCTTCACCGCCTGCCACCCCGTCCTCGCCACCGAAGCCCGCATCGCGCTCACCCTGCGCCTGATCGGCGGACTCACGACCCAGGAGATCGCCCGCGCCTTCCTCGCCTCCGAGAGCACGATCGCCCAGCGCATCGTGCGCGCGAAGCGGACCCTGGCCAAGGCCGCGGTGCCCTTCGAAGTCCCCTACGGGGCGGACCGCGGGGCACGGCTCTCGTCGGTCCTGGAGGTCATCTACCTGGTCTTCAACGAGGGCTACTCGGCCACCTCCGGGGACGACCTGGTCCGGCCCGCCCTCTGCGAGGACGCCCTGCGCCTGGCCCGCGTGCTGGCGGCCCTCATGCCGGAGGAGGGCGAGGTGCACGGCCTCGCCGCGCTGCTGGAGTTCCAGGCGTCCCGGATCGCCACCCGTACCGGCCCCGACGGCGAACCGGTGCTGCTCGCCGACCAGAACCGGGCCAGATGGAACCGCCTGCTCATCGCCAGGGGCGCCCGGGCGATGAGCCGCGCCGGCAGCGGCCCGTACGCCCTCCAGGCCGCCATCGCCGGCTGCCACGCGGCCGCCGTCCGCTACGAGGACACCGACTGGGCCGCGATCGCCACCCTCTACGGACGGCTGGTCCAGCTGACCCCCTCACCGGTGGTGGAACTCAACCGGGCGGTTGCGGTCTCGATGGCCGAGGGACCGGCGGCCGCCCTGCCGCTCGTCGACGCCCTGGCGCGGGAACCGGCCCTGAGCGCCTACCACTTGCTGCCGAGCGTACGGGGCGACCTGCTGGAGCGCCTGGGCCGGCCGCGCGAGGCCCGGGCCGAGTTCGAACGCGCGGCCTCGCTCACCCGCAACGAACGGGAACGCACCCTGCTCCTGCGGCGCGCGGCCCGCCTCTGAGCGGCGCCCCGTAGCCCCGGCTCAGCCGCGCCGCGCGAACGCGGCCACGTCCAGCGGGGTCCCCCGTACCGGCCGGCGCTGCGGCGTCAGGGCGACCGGTCGGCGGAAACCGCCGGAACGGGCGACCTCCTGGACCGTCAGGCGCAGCGCCTCCTGGAAGTCGCTCATGGTGCGGCGGGCGGCGGGGGTGTCGACGTAGATGGAGTTCATGTGCAGGCCGTCCGTGTCGCGCTGGAACCACGAGCAGGCACCGTTGGCGCGGGCCGACCACACGTGGGTGGTGGGCCGCCACTCGTCGTGGCGCTCGGCACCGGGGCACTTGCGCATGTCGATGTACGAGAAGAAGTTCACCGGGTACGGCCAGGAGCGGGCGGCGAACTCCTCGGGCGCCAGCAGCTCCCACGCCCGGACGAAAGGCACGTCGAGATGGGTCATCATCTCCGTGAACCCGGCCCGGACGGAGGCCATCACCTGGGCGAAGTCCCGGCCGGGCGAGGCGTCGAACTCGATCGGCAGAGTGTTGACGAACCAGCCCACCGAGTTCGTCCAGGTGCTCCGGCCGCGCTCGCTGACCGGCATGAAGCCCCGGTAGACGCCCGGCCCGCCGGCCTCGCGCAGACACACGGCCACCGAGCCGAGCACGCCCATGAACGGCTTCCCGCCGACCGCCAGGCACGTCTTCTCGAAGACCTCCGCCTCACCGGCGTCCAGCAGCATCGACGCCTCGTTGACGATGGGGTACATCCGGCCCGGCTCCACGCCGAGGTCGAGGGGGAAGCGCGGGAAGAACTCGCCGGCGGGCCCCATGAAGGCCTTCCAGTAGTCCAGACGGCCGTCGCGGGCGTCGATGGACAGGTAGCGGCGGCGCTGCTCCTCGGCGAAGTCGAGATAGCTGGGCGCGGGCGGCAGTTCGACGGCCTCGCCGCGGCACAGGCCCTCGTAGGCGGTCAGCACCTCGCGGGCGACGATGGGCATCGACATGCCGTCGCAGACGATGTGGTCGAAGGCCAGGTAGACCGTGGCCGAATCCTCGCGGACCACCGATCCCATGATGAACAGCGGCCAGGACAGGGTGTCGATGCTCCGCTTGAACCGTTCGACGAGGAAGTCGCTCAGCTCGTCGGCGTCCTCGAAGGTCCCCACGCGCTCGGGGTCGAGGGTGAGCGTGGCGGGGGCGAAGGGCTCGCAGGCCACCTCACCGGCCAGCCGCCGGAACGCGCAGCGCAGGACCTCGTGCCGCTGGACGAAGGAGAGCAGGGCCTGGGCCAGGGCCCGTTCGTCCAGCGGGCCGGTCACCTCGAAGGTGACGGCGACCCACGACGCGACGGGGTCGTCGGCGGCCCGGCTCTCCTCGGCGACGGTGAAGTGCTTGTCCTGGTTGAAGGACGCCTTCCGGCTCGCCGGGTCGCCCGGCCCTTCGGCCTCCACCGCGCTGGACCTGAGCCGCCACTCGACCACCCTGCCGGGTGCCACGTGGTGCATCTCCAGAGGAAATTGCCGCATACCGCCATCCCTTCGCCCCCGAGTCAACCCCCAGGCCCTAACGACCCCCGGCCCGGGGAGGTGACGCAATCACGCCTGCGGGGCGGGCGGCGGCCCGGCGGAGTCCTTCCGCCTGCGGAGGGCGGCCTCGAAGAGGGTCCATCCGTCGATCTCCATGCCCGATGGGCCGTCGGGACGCCACCCGCGGGCCAGGGCCTCCTCCATCAGGGCCCGGACGGTGCCGGGTTCGTGCAGGTACAGCGACTCGGTCGTGCTGAGGGACACCTCTCCGGAGACCATCGGGTAGCCGGTCGGGACCAGCCTGCCGGGCCCTTCCCGGAAGACGACGCGAAGGTGCCCCCGCGCCCCGGTGAGGTGCACGGTCAGGGACTCGCAGCAGTCGCGCTCGCCCCCGCCGGGTCTGCTGTGGGAGTGGCGCACCGAGCGCGTGTAGGTGTCCCCGTCCACGACCAGACGCCGGGCCTTCCTCGGATTGCGGGGCATCCGCGGCTCCTTTCCCGGGTGTCGGAATGTCGGGGGAGCAGCCTACGGAGCCCCGGTCACCGGCCGCATCCGTGATTCCCGTGCCTATTCGGTGTGCAGGGCCGCGGCGATCGTCGTCCGGGCCGCCGACCGGGCCGGAACCAGCGCACCCATGACGGCGATCGCGACCCCGGCGAGCAGCAGGCCGGACAACTGCGGCGCGTCCCACACCGCCTTCATCGACTCGGGGAAGGAGACCACCCCGACGTTGTCCACGACCAGCCGGTGGGCGAGGATCCCGAGCGGGATGCCCAGCAGCCCGCCGACCGCCCCCACCCCCGCCACCGAGGTCACGGTCATCAGGACGACCTGCCGTGGTGTCATCCCGATCGACTTGAGCATGCCGAGGTCCCGCCGGCGCTCCCGGGTGCCCAGGAGGACGGTGTTGAAGACACCGAGGGACGCGACGGCGCTCAACAGGACCGTGAACACGGTGGAGAAGGCGACGACGGTGGTGGTGGCGGTGTTCCCCGCATCCGAGACCGAGGCGCGCAGCCCCGGGTCGGTGGCCTCGGCCGCCGCTGCGTACGCCCGGGCGTCGGCCCCGGGAGCCAGCCGCACCTCGTACTCGACCGCGCGAGCGTCCGGTGCCAGCGGCAGGAGGGTGTCCCAGGAGGCCTCCAGGGCACGGGCGTTGCCCTCGATGAGCTCGCCCACGACGGTCGCGGAGGTCTGCCTGCCGCCCAGCGCCAGGGTGACCCGGTCGCCGAGCCGCAGCCCGTTCTGCGTCAGGAAGGCCGGCCCGGCCACGACTTCGCCGGCCGCCCCGGGCATCCGGCCCTCGGCGATCCGGCCGGCCGACGAGGCGTCGTCCCCGCGGTAGAAGTCGGCGAAGGCGGGCCTGCTCTGCCCGACGAGGGTCACCTGGGCCAGCGCCCGGGCCCGTACCCCCGCCGCGCCGGGCAGGGACCGCAGCCGCTCCTCGATCCGGGCGTCGCCCAGCAGCGGAGCGGCCCGGCCGTTGTCCGGCCCACCGGCTTCCACCCTGACCAGGGCGCCACCGCCGCGTCCGGCCTCGCTGTACGCGAGCATCGTGCTGGTCAGTCCGGTCGCCAGGGTCACCGTGGTGACGCCGAGGACGATGGCCGCCAGGGTCAGCAGCGTGCGGCCGGGACGGGCGAAGGGCTGGCCCAGGCCCATGCTGACCGCGCGCGGCAGCCGGCTGCCCGCCAGGACGCGCTGGACGCGCAGCCCGCGGCCGGTCAGCGGGGCGCTGCCCGCGCTGATCGCCCGGGCCGTCGGCAGCCGGTGCGCCCGCAGCGCGGGGACCAGCGCGGTGAGCACGACGAGGGCGGGCATCCCCAGCAGACAGACGACCGACACCCACGAGGAGACGCCGCCGACGGCGGCCCGGCCGGTCTCGATACCGGAGAACGCGATCCTCAGGACGGGCCCGGCCAGCGCGTTGCCGAGCAGGGTCCCGGCCGCGGAGCCGACGAGCGCCGGCACGGCCGTCATCGCCAGGTAGACGGCGACCACCTGGTTCGGGGTGAAGCCCAGGGCCTTGAGCACGCCGATGTGCCGGTACCCGGAGACGACCGCCCCGCTGACGACGTTCCCGACGATCAGGGCGGACACCAGCAGGCCGAGGACGCCGAAGAGCGTCATGAAGGGGAGGTAGGCGTCGGCCAGCGACGAGAACGCCTTCCTCAGATCGAGGTGGGTGTGCGCACTGGTCAGTGCCCCCTCCGGCAGTCCGGCGGTGGCCCGGGCCAGTGCGGCGTCCAGCCGCGCCTGCGTCGCGGAGTCGCTGAAGCGGTACAGCATCTGGGCGGTGGCCGGACGCAGCGCGGTCATCTGCTCGGGCGAGACCCAGGCGTCCGCCGACTTGCCCATGCCCGCCGCGAATCCGACGACCGTCAGGGGCGCCGATCCGGGCACCTCCAGAGTGGTTCCGAGCAGTTCCGTGCCGGGGGTGCCCGCGGACGGCCAGGCGACGACGATCTCCCCGGGGGCGGTCGCCCACCGGCCCTCCAGGACCTCGACACGGTCGACCGGGCCTCCCGGGTCGGCCCGCCCCACCACCCTCAGGGAGCCGCCGGGCATCCAGAGCCAGCCCTTGGGCACGTCCAGGACGCTCTGCCCGAACGGCCCCGCCGCAGCGGTCACGCCGGGCCGCCGGGCGGTCTGCGCCAGCTGCTCCGGGGTGGCCTTCGCCGGGTCGAAGGCCGCCACGGTGTGCGGGCCGCGCTGGGCGGCGTACGCCTTGTCGAAAGGACTGGTGGCGACGTCGAGCAGCCCCAGCGCGAGCAGGACGGTCGTGGTGGAGCAGAGTACGACCAGTCCGATGACGAAGGCCTGCAGCCTGCGGCGCTTCACCGCCGCGCGCGAGGCCCGCCACACGGCGCTCACGCGGTCGCCTCCAGCACGCTCTGCCGGGCGATCCGGCCGTCGGCGACCTCGACCAGTCGGCTGGCGCAGCGCGTGGCCAGCTCCGGATCGTGCGTGACGATCAGCAGGGTCTGGCCCATCTGGTTGAGGTCGATGAGCAGGTCCATCACCTGCTCACCCGACCGGCTGTCGAGGGCGCCGGTCGGCTCGTCCGCGAGCAGCAGCGCCGGACGGTTCATCAGCGCCCTTGCCACGGCCACTCGTTGGCGCTCCCCGCCGCTCAGGGTCGCCGGATAGTTGTTCCTGCGGTCGGCGACGCCCAGCTCGTCGAGGAGTTCCAGGGCCCGGCGGCGCGCCTGCCGGGCCGGGGTGCCGGTCAACTGGGCGGCCAGCGCCACGTTGTCCAGGGCGGGCAGGTCGTCGATGAGGTTGAAGAACTGGAAGACCATCCCGACGTGCCGGCGCCGGAACAGCGCCAGCCCCGTCTCGTTGAGCTCGCCCAGGTCGTGGCCCTGCACCTCGACGGTGCCCGACGTCGGCCGGTCCAGTCCGGCCACCATGTTGAGCAGGGTGGACTTGCCGCAGCCGGAGGGTCCCATCACGGCCACCGCATCACCCGCGTGGATCTCCAGGCAGACGCCGTCCAGTGCCTTCGCGTCGCCGTACTCCTTGTGCACGTCGTCCAGTCGTACGACGACCTGCCGTGCGGTGTCATGATCGGTTGTCATGGCCCCGAACCTAAGCCGGGAGCCGCGGGCGGGGCGTCGGCCCCCGGATGTAAAGGCCGGCGCAGGTCATCCCGGGGATGTATGCGCCCGTCCGGCACAATGACATCGGGGCCCGGAGGGTGGGGAGTTGAGAGTGGGACAGATCATCGCCACGGCCGTCGCCTGTGTCGCGGCGGCTGCGTGCGGCGCACTGGGCGTGGCACTGCTGCGCGCCCGCCGCGCCCACCGGGCGGCGCTGGAGGAGCGCGGCTGGCTGCTGGAGCGGGAGCGCGAGAGCGCGGCCCGCAGCGCCGTCGACGCCGAGCGGGCCAGGATCGCGGCCGAACTCCACGACATCGTCAGCCACAACGTCAGCCTGATGGTGGTCCAGGCCGGGGCCGCGCGCGAGGTGCTCGCCACCCTGCCGGAGGAGGCCGCGGCGGCGATGGGCGCCGTGGAGCAGGCCGGGCGCACCACCATGACCGAACTGCGGCACCTGCTGGGGCTGCTCGCGCCCGCGCAGGACGGCGCGGACGCCCCGTACGAGGCGCAGGTGGCCGCGGCCACCCGGCTGTCGCCGCAGCCGAGCCTGACCCGGCTCAGCGCGCTCATCGACCGGTTCGCCTTCGCGGGCCTGCCGGTCGAGGTGCGCATGTCCGGCGACCCGCGCCCGCTCCCGGCCGGGATCGACGTCACGGCGTACCGGATCATCCAGGAGGCGCTCACGAACGCGCTCAAGCACGGAGAGGGAGGCAGGACGCAGGTGGCGGTGCGGTACGCGGAACACGCGCTGCGCGTGGAGGTGCTGAGCGGCGGCAGCGGCGGGCTCGCGGGAGGTGCCGCCGGACCCCGGCCCGATGCCGCGGGCCGGACCGCGCCGAAGGCCGAGGGGACCGGCCGGGGCCTGATCGGCCTGCGCGAACGGGTCGCCGTCTACGGCGGGGACCTCGACGCCCGCCGCCGGCTCGGCGGCGGCTACCGGGTGCGCGCCCGCCTCCCCCTGGACCGGCCGTGACCACGCCCGGAACCCCCGCCACGACCGACGGGCCGGCGCCCCGCGTCGTGATAGCCGACGACCAGGACCTGGTCCGCACCGGCTTCCGGCTGATCCTGACGGCCCGCGGGATCGACGTGGTGGGCGTGGCCGCCGACGGCGCCGAGGCCCTCGCCCAGGTACGCCGGCTCCGTCCGGACGTCGTCCTGCTCGACATCCGCATGCCGGTCATGGACGGCCTGGAGGCCGCCCGGCGCATCCTCGCCGAAGCCCCGGACTGCCGGGTGATCATGCTGACCACCTTCGACCTCGACCAGTACGTGTACGCGGCCCTCGCCGCGGGAGCCAGCGGCTTCCTGCTCAAAGACGTCACCCCCGAACACCTCGCGGCCGCCGTCCGCCTGGTCGGCACCGGCGACGCGCTGCTCGCCCCGTCGATCACCCGCCGCCTGGTGGAGCGCTGCGCCCCGGGTGCGGCAGCCAGGGACCGTGTCACGACCGCCGGCACCCACCGCGAACTGGCCGCGCTGACACCGCGCGAACGCGAGGTGCTGACCCTGATGGGCCACGGCCGCTCCAACTCCGAACTGGCAGGGGACCTGACGCTCAGCGAAGCCACGGTGAAGACCCATGTGGCCCGCATCTTCGCCAAGTTGTCCCTGCGCGACCGGGCCCAGGCCGTGGTCCTCGCCTACGAGACCGGCCTCGTGACACCAGGTTCGGGTGGCTGACGGACCGTCACGGCACCCGCTGCGCCATCACGTCCGGGGGCAGCGAGGGGTTGCCTGCCGCGGCCTCCACCACCTCGGGGTCCGGATCGTCGAGAAGCCCGACGACGATCCCCGCCGGGAGCGCCGGATGGGTGGCGGCGCGCACCCGCGCCTTCGCGTCGGCCAGGCAGGGCAGCAGCGCCCCGGCGGTCGCGTTCGGATGCGAGGCGATCTCCCGCAGCGCCCGCCGCGCCGGCGGCTCGTGCCGGGCCAGCTCCGCCAGCAGGTCGCCGGGCACGTCCGGATTGGCCGCGACCCGAGCGATGACCTGCTGGCCGTGCAGCGCCACCATGGCCCGCAGCCGCTCTGGTGCCAGACCCGGGTGCGGGGCCACGGCTTTGGCCACCGAGGCGTCCGGATCGGCGGCGAGCCGGTCGCGCAACTCCGGCGGCAGATCGTGCCGGTGGGCCACGAGCATCCGTACGCGCGCGTTCGCCGACGCGGCCGCCTGCGCGAGCTCCTCCGCGGTGGCGGCGGAGATCCGCGGCAGCGGATGCGGGCCCAGGCGGGTCGTGGGGGTCAGCCGCGCCAGCACGTCGAACGGCACCCGCGGATGCCGTGCGACGGCCCGCCGTACTTCGACATCGGGGTCGGCGGCCAGGACGCGGCTCACCTCGGGGCCGGTCCCCGGGTTCTGCGCGACGGAGGCGCGTATCCCGGGCACGGGGTCACCCGCGAGGCGGGCATAGACCTCCGCCGGCAGACCGGGGTGCTCGGCGACGGCCCGGCGCAGCCACACGGACGAATCCTCCGCGAAGCCCGCAACGGCCTCCGGGGGAGCCGCAGGGTTGGACAGGGCCCGCGCCCAGGTGCCCTGGACGGTCGAGCCGTGCGCCCCGTCGCATGCGGCGCCGGCCGGAAGGTCGCAGTCGACGTCCTGGCAGTAGGGGTCGTGGGTGAAGGGGATCTCCCGGCTGTCGCACACGAGGCAGGACAGGGCGGGCGGCAGACCGTGTCCGGTGAGCAGAGCCGCCAGCGCGGCGGGCGGCACGGCCTCGTTGCCGGCCACTGCCTGCCGGACCTCGGCGTGCGGATGCCGCGCGAGGCGGTCCGCGACCGGCGCGGACGTGGTCCACCACGCGAGCTCGGCGGCCACCTCGGGGTCCGCGTCGGCGGCCAGGGCGTCCTCGACGTCCGCCGGCAGCCCGGGGCAGGAGGCGAGCTGCCGGCGCAGCGACGGGTCGGGGTCCGCGGCGAACCGGCGGGCCCACTCCGGGAGGCCGCGGCCCTCGTCGAGGAGGGCGAGGGCCGCGAGCGGCCACACGGCCGGGTCGACGTCGGCTGCGCCCAGGTGCCCGTCGCGGGCGAGCAGTGCGGGGGTGTCCTCGTCGAGCGCGGCCAGGGCCGCCACCTGAGCGGGGCGGAGATCGGAGCGCTCGGACAGGTGCCGGACGAGCACGTCGGCGAGATAGTCGGCGGGAAGACCGGCGGGGTCGGAGGGGGCCGACGGCTCGGGCGCCGCCGCGGCAAGGGCGATCAGCCGGTCGACCAGCTCGGGCGGCAGCGCGGGATTGGCGGCGAGGCCGCACAGGAGGCGGTTCAGGGACGGGCTCCGATCTGTGTGGTGGCAGTGGTGGCAGCAGCCGTGAGGGCATCGGCCAGTGCTTCGGCCCAGGGGTTCGCGCGACGCCGGGGCGGCAGGACCAGGCCGATGTGCCGGGCGGGACGCGGGGGTTCGACAGGGACCGCGACCGACTCCGCCTCCGGGGCGCCGGCCAGCGCGACCCGGGGGACGAGGGACACACCGACCCCCGCCGCGACGAGCGTCCGGGCGAAGAAGTAGTCGGTGGTGGAGGCCCCCACGCGCAGGTCGAAACCGGCGAGCTCCGCGTAACGGCGCAGGAACGCCTCCGTCTTGAGACAGCCCAGCACCCACCGGTCGGCGGACAGTTCGCCGAGGTCCACCGAGGACCGGCCGGCCAGACGGTGACCGCGCGGCAGCACCACCCACAGCGGATCCTCCATCAGCGGCTGCCAGTCGAGGTCCCGGCGCACACCCGGACCCACCGGCGGCGGCCCGTCGAAGTGGTAGGCCACAGCGAGATCCGCCGCGCCTCCGCGCACCATCGGTACCGCGTCCTCCGGTTCGCTCTCCAGCACCGTCAGCTCCACCTCCGGATGCGCTTCCACGAAGCGGGAGAGCGCCGCCGGCAGCAGATGCCGGCCGCCACTGGTGAAGGTGGCGACGGTGAGCCGCGGCCGCTCCTGCGTCAGCCGGTCGATGGCGCGGCGCACCTGGTCCAGCTCGGCGGTGATCGTCTCCGCCGCCTCCACGAGCAGCCGTCCCGGCTCCGTGAGCGTGACACCGCGGGTACTGCGCACCGCCACCGGATGGCCGAGGGCGCGCTCCAGCGCTGCGATGTTCTGGGAGACGGCCGACGGGGTCAGCAACAGGGCCCCGGCGGCCTTGTTGAAGCTGCCGTGCTCGGCCACCGCCCGCAGGACGCGCAACCGCTGCACATCGATCATCAGTTTTCCTTACGACCCGTTCAGCAGCTGGTCGGTTCCGCTGGGGACGATACAACGCCAGAGTCGGACGCATGAAGCGGATTCTTGTCATCGGCGGTAGCCGGTACTTCGGGAAGTCCCTGGTCACGCGGTTGCGCGACGCCGGGGACGAGGTCACGGTCCTCAACCGGGGCTCCAGCGCCCCGCCCCCCGCCGGTGTCGGCCGGCTCCTCGCCGACCGCGACGACGAGGCCGGCCTGCGGGAGGCCCTGGGCCGACGCGACTTCGACGTCGTGGTCGACCAGGTCTGCTACACGCCTCTCCAGGCCGCCGTCGCCCGCAGGGTGTTCGCCGCACGGACCGGTCGCTACGTGATGACCTCCACGATGGAGGTGTACGACCCGGCCACCCTCCCCGCCGCCGCCGCGCCGCACACCGTGCCCGTGATCGAAGCGGCCTTGGACCCTACGCGGCCGCCGCTCACGCCGCCCCTCCCGGACCGGCCGGGGCCCGGCCCCGAGCACACCGGCGCCCACGCGTACGCGGAGGGGAAGCGACGGGCCGAGGCCGTCTTCCTGAGCGAACCGCCCTTCCCGTACGTCTGCGTGCGGACCGCGCATGTCCTCGGGGGCGGCGCGGCGGAGTTCACCGGCCGCCTCGCCCACTACGTCGAGCGGATCGGCGCCGGAAGGTCGGTCGACGTCCACGAAGCCCCGTACGGCACCTCGTTCATCCACCACCTGGAGATGGCCGACTTCCTCGACTGGACCGCGCGGCAGACCTTCACCGGACCCGTCAACGCCGCCTCGCACGGAGCCCCGGACGTGCTCGCGCTCGGTGCGACCGTCGCGGAACGGCTCGGACGGCGCCCCCGCTACCGGGTCGTCGGAGCGGGTGCGGACGCCTCACCCTTCTCCTTCGACCGCGCCTACGCCATGGACAACGGCCGGGCCGAGGCGCTGGGCTTCGTCTTCGGCCGGGTCGCCGACTGGCTGCCGGAGGCGGTCGCCGAGACCGTGCGCGCCGCGGCGTGACGGCGTGACCTCGCCATGGGGGGCGTCACGACGCCGGCAGGCCGAGGATCTCCAGGATGCCCTCCGCGTACGCCGCCGTACCGGACCCGGGGACGGCGGCCAGTTCGAGGCGGAATCCGTCCACACCGGTACGGATGAAGGCGGCGCACTGGCCGTGCAGCCCGGCCTCGTGGGTGCCGCCGTCGTCCACCGTGCACAGCAGGGCCAGCAGGGTCCACAGCAGCGCCTCGCGGGTCGCCCTCCGGGGCGGCCGCGCGGACCACACCGCCATCAGCACGGCGCACACCGCCGGAGCCGGCGGCTTCAGGTGCTGCGCGAAGAAGACATGGCCCTCCAGCGCGTGGAACGCGGCGGGATGACCCTCCGCGGCGTCGCGCACGGCGTCCACGAGATGGCCCGCGGACCGGCCGCAGCCGCACTCGATGCCCTCCCAGTCGTGCCGTGCGATCTCCGCCATCACGGAGTCCGGAACCATCGGGCTGCGCGGTAGCGCGCTCTGGCGCCGCAGGGCATGCGGCTGCTTCTCACTCCCCCTCATGCGCCACAGTATGAGCCAGGCCGGATCGCGCAGCGAGAGGGGGCGGAACCGGATCACACGATCGGCCGTCTGAGACCCCGTGTGGATGAAACGAAGGATCCTTTTTCTGCTGTTCGCCCTGCTCGCGACGCAGGTGGGCTCACTCGTCAGCCCCGCCTATGCCTGCGGCTGCGGGGCGATGATCCCCGACGGCAAGACCGCCATCGGCGTCGACCGGGAGACCTCCGTCGTGCGCTGGGACGGCCGTACGGAACAGATCGTCATGCGCTTCACCGTCGGCGGGAACGCGCAGCGGGCCGCCTGGATCATGCCGGTGCCGGGACGTGCCACGGTGGAGCTCGGCGACGGCGACATGTTCGACGAACTGCGCGAGCTGACCCGGCCCGAGCGCAAGACCCGCTCCTACTTCTGGCCGCGCAGCGGAGACTGGCCCTTCTCCCAGGTCACCGGCGACGGCGCGGGCGCCCCGGCGCCGGGCGCCGCACCGCCCGTCGGGGTCGTCGGCCGCGAGCAGCTCGGCGACTTCGACGTGGCCCGGCTGACCGCCACCGACCCCGACGCCCTCAAGAACTGGCTGGAGAGCAACGGCTTCAAGCTCCCCGACCGCCTCGCCACCGAGGTCAAGCCGTACGTCGACCAGCACTGGGAGTACGTGGCGATACGCCTCGCCCCGCGCGACGGCGCAAAGGGCAAGGTGCTCCGCGGCGACCTGGACCCGCTGAAGATCCGCTTCGACAGCGACCGGCTGGTCTACCCGATGCGGCTCTCCCGCATGGCCAGGACACCGCAGTCACTCGGCCTGTACGTACTGGCCGACCACCGCATGGAGCCCGCCACCACCATCGGCGGCTCCGCACCCGAGGTGACCTTCGCGGGCACCATCGAGCCGAAGGACGGCCCGCTCGCCGCGCTCACCGGCGCAAAGCCGGTGTTCCTCACGGCGATCGACCAGCAGTTCCCGGATCCCGGCCGCATCGACGCCGACCACGAACTGCGCGCGACACCGAAGGACACCCCCTACCGCCGGGCCGTCTACCGCTACGAGCTGCTCACGGTGGGGGACGGCATCCCGGTCTGGCTCCTGACGGTCTCGGCGGCCGCCGTGGCCCTCGCCTCCACCGGCTACGCCCTGACCCGCCGCCGTCGTCGTCGTAGTCGCCCCGGTCCGCCACCGTTTAAGGGACGTCGCAGGGGCGGCGCAGGAGGGCGGTCCACAGGAAGGCCTCGCCGAAGAGGGGGGACTCGGCGGGCTCGTCGTTCATGCGGCGCAGCTCGACTTCGGTCAGATCGGCGAAGATGCCGCGCAGGGAATCCGGGGTGTAGGCGAGACCGCCCTGGAGGCCCGCTTCGCGGTAGAACGCCTCGTCCGGGAGCTCCGAGCCCATCGAACCGGACGCGAAGCAGGTGAGTGCCAGGTGCCCGCCGGGGGCCAGCGCCCGGTCGAGGAGGGCGAGGTAGCTGACCCGGCGGTGGGGCGGCAGGTGGTGGAAGCAGCCAGAGTCGTAGATCAGGTCGTACGGGCCGCTCAGCACGGTGGAGGCGAGCGCGAAGGCGTCCCCGCAGTGGAAGCGGATGTCCGCCCCCGCCTCGCGGGCGCGTTCCTCGGCCCACGAGACGGCCTGCGGCGACAGGTCGACCGCGTCCACCTCGAAGCCCAGGGAGGCCATGTGGAGGGCGTTGCGGCCGGGACCGCAGCCCAGGTCGAGGGCGCGCCCCGGGGTGATCAGGCCGCGGTCGAGGTACGAGACCAGGTTCTCGTCCGGCTTCGCCACGAAGAACGGCACCGGCTTCGAGCGGTCCGCGTAGAAGCCGTCCCACCAGGACGCGCCGTCGGCGGTCCAGCGGTCGGCCTCCGGTGCGAACAGGCCGTCCATGAGCCGCAGTACGTCTTCCATGGTGCGAACGTGCCGGTCCATCCGGTCCCCCCTCCCGAGACCAAGATCCTATAGGGGGACGGGGAGCCTGGTCAGAGCGGGCGGGGCGGCTGGGTCCGCCAGAAGGCGCACTGGTGGTCGGCGCCGAACGACGTGGTCGTCCGCGTCGCCGACGGGTGGAGGGTCAGCACCGTACCGGTACCGGTGCCCGTCGGCGGCCAGACGGCCTGACCCGGTACGACCGGGGCGCCGAAGCGCGCGAACGCACCCCAGTACCGCTTCATCCGGTTCCCGAGCGCGACCTGGACCGGGGTCAGCGGACGCTCGCCCATGGTGAAGTCGTGCAGGTAGGCCAGCTCCGCACTGTGCGCGTTCGACTCGTCCAGGCCCGGTACCTGCGCACCCGCCAGGGTGGGCGAGCGCGGGTCGTCGAACTCGTAGACGAACGTCGGCACCTGAGAGGCGAACAGCTGCGCGGTCCACGCGGTGTGGCAGGCGAAGGTCGAGTCCGTCATCAGCGCCGAGAGCGCCAGGTACGGCGAGCCGTGCTCCGCGACCGGATAGCGGGCCAGCACCTCCGGCCCGGCGGCCCCGTAGCCCGCCAGGACCTGCGCCGCGTACTCCTCCGCGGTCAGCCGCGGCTGCGTCAGCGCGACGAAGAAGCGGGCCTCGGAGCGGGTGCTCCCGATCAGGACCGGCACCTTGTTCCACGCTCCGCTCCCGATGGCCCGCGCGGGCGCGGCCGGCAGCAGTCCGTCACCGAAGGCCGGGCCCGGCGTGGGCAGCGTACGGGCGGCCTCGACCAGGGCCGGTCCGGACGCGCCGCGCAGGCAGGCGGCCGCCTCGGCCGGGACGGAGCACCCCGCCTTCGCGGCGAAGGACCGAGCGTGCGCCTGCGCCGCTGCGCCGTCCGGCGTACCCAGCAGGGTGCACGGACCGCTCTGCAGCACGGCCCGGTGGAAGAGGCCGGCGGCCGACGGGGCGGCCAGCAGCGCGCAGACGGAGCCGCTGCCCGCGGACTGGCCGGAGATCGTGACGCTTCCCGGGTCGCCGCCGAAAGCGGTGATGTTCTCCCGGGTCCACCGCAGTGCCTCGACCTGGTCCATCAGGCCGAAGGACCCGGAGCGCAGGCCGTTCTCGCGGCTCAGCTCGGGCAGCGCCAGGTAACCGAGCTGCCCGAGGCGGTAGTTGATGCTCACCACCACGCTGCCGGTCAGCTCGGCCATGGTGCGCCCGCCGAACTGGGTGCCCGTACCCTGGCTGTACGCGCCCCCGTGCATCCAGAGGACGACGGGGAGGCGCGCTCCGGGGCGGGCGGTCCGGGGCCGGTACACGTCGAGGTACAGGCAGTCCTCGCTGACGGTCTGCGGATCGGCCAGGCCGAACGGCGAGAACTGCAGGCAGGCCGGGGCGGGTCGGGTGGCCTCCCGCACCCCGTGCCACCGGGCCGGTGGCCGGGGCGCCCGCAGCCGTCCCGTCCCGACCGGGGGAGCGGCGTAGGGGACGCCGAGGAACTCCTCGGCGCCGTCCCGTGCCCGGCCGCGCAGTGTGCCCTGGGCGACGGCGACCACCGGACGCGGCGGCCCGCCCGGTGCGGTGGTGGTGGCGGCGGTGGGCGCGGCGGCGGTGGTCGGCGCCGAGGCGAGCAGGGCCGCCAGGGCCAGGGTCGCTGCGAGCAGGGATCTCTGCGAAGGCAGCCGCGACAGCGGATTTCCGGGCCTCGTCATCCGTCCTCCTGGAATCTCGTGCGGGGGTCAAGGGGGCAGGGGGGCAGGGGGTGGCAGGGAGGTGGCAGGGGGCGGGCCGCAGGTCGCTCCGCCCCCTGCCGGTCCGTGGGTGTTACGGGCGCAGGCCTGCGATGAGCGCGGAGGTGACGGCCTGGTCGACCGGGCCGGTGTTCCAGTCGCCGTTCATCGGGCTGACGGCGATCCGGCCGGCGCTGACGGCCTCGATGTCGCCGCCCCGGGCGGCGGGCCGGAGGACCACCTTCACGGTCGTCTTCCACGTGCCGTCGCCCGCGTCCGTGAAGTCCGGCTCCAGGACGGTCTGCGGATCCTGGAAGGTCGCGGACACCCCGGCGGCCTTGCCCTTGCCGTCCGTACCGACGACCGGGTGGTTGACGTTCAGACCGACCCCCTCGGGCAGGAGCGGCCCGGACCGGGCGCGCGACCGGAGCCGGTCGATCAGCTTGACCGCGAAGTCGAGCGTCGGCCCCATGGCGTTGACGGTGGTGACCGGGTCGGGCACGGACAGGCCGCCCGTGCTCAACGCGATGGCCGGTACGCCGTGTTCGAGCGCGGCGACGGCGCCGCCGACCGTACCGGAGTGGGTGGCGAGCCCGGCGACGTTCGGGCCGAAGTTGGTTCCGGAGACGACCAGGTCGGGCGCCTTCCCGGCGAACACCTCGGCCAGCCCGAAGGCGACGGAGTCGCCCGGAGTGCCGTCGACGGCCCAGACCTTCGGCTCGGGGTGCTTCACCGTGACCGCGGGAGCGTTCGACATCTTCGTACCGGTGCCGCTCTGGTTGGTGAGCGGGGCGACGATCGTGACGTCGTGCCCGGCGGCCGTCAGCCGCTCGAAGGCCTTGCGGATGCCCGGGGCGTCGTAGCCGTCGTCGTTGGTGAGCAGGATCCGCAACGGGCCGCCGGAGGCGGGAGCCGGAGCGGGCGCGGTCTGCGGCGCGGCGGCCGCGGGTGACGTGCCGGCGAGGGCCGGCGCGCACAGCAGCAGGGTGGCCAGCGGCAGAACTCGCTTGCGTCTCACAGGGTGCTCCTTCGGAAGGGTGGGAGGAGGGTGAGGGTGAGGGTGTGGGTGAGGGGGTACCGGCGGGCGCGCGACCCTCGGCACGCGCCCGCCGGAGTACGTGACCCGCCCGGACCGGGGCAGGAACCGCGTCAGGGGATCAGGGGCAGGGGCAGGGGTCCAGGGGGTCAGCGCACGCTGCGGATCGGGAGGATCGCCAGCGCGCCGATCAGGGAGAGCGCTCCGCCGACCAGGAAGAGCGGGGTGTAGCCGCCCAGCGCGGTGACGACGGCCGAGGCGACGAAGGGGGCGATGATCTGCGGTCCCGCGTTCGCGATGTTCAGGACGCCCATGTCGCGGGCGGCGTCCTCGGCGCGGGGGAGCACCAGGGTGACGAGCGCGGTGTCCACGGCCATGAAGCAGCCGAAGGCGAGCCCGTTGAGCGCGCTGAAGACGAGCATGCCGGTCCAGGTCGGGCTGACCACGGGGACCACCATGACGAGGCCGGCGAGGGCGGCCGACACCCCCACGAACACCTTGCGGCGGTTCCAGCGGTCGGACAGCAGACCGCCGAGGACGGTGGAGACGGCCATCGCGACCATCGACACCGGGGTCAGTACGGCCATCGCGGCGGGCGGGGTGAGGCCTGCGGGGAGGGCGATGTGGTCGCCGAGGATGTAGAGCTGGTAGCCGACGACGGAGAAGTAGCCGAGGACCATCAGGGCCCGGCCGATGAAAGCCCACCGGAAGTCGTGGTCGGCCAGGGAGGAGAGGAACGCCGCCAGTTGGGCGCGGACGGGCACGGGCTGCGCGTCGGCCGCGGGCCCGGAACGCGGTGTGTCGCGGAAGAAGCCGGTGAGCAGCAGCGCGGCCGCGGCGACGATCGCACCGAAGACGAGGTAGCCGGTGCGCAGGTGCTCGGCGGTCTGGGAGGCGACGAGAACGCCGACGGTTCCGCCGATCGGCAGGCCGAGCCCCACCAGCGCGGACGCGGTGCCGCGCCGGGCCGCGGGGACCCGGTCGGGCACGATCGCGGTGACCGCGGCCTGGTAGATGTTCATGGTGGCCTGGACCAGACACCAGCCGATGCCGACGAGCAGCGCGGTGGTGACGCTGCCGAGGAAGGCCAGGCCGGCGAGCGAGGCGAGTGCGCCGCCCAGGATCCAGGGATTGCGGCGGCCGCTGCGGTCGGAGAGGGCTCCGGCGATCGGGTTGAAGGCGGTCGCGAAGATCGAGCTGACGCCGCCGATCACGCCCAGGACGGCGACCTTGTCGGCGGGGGCGATCGCGGCGACCTGTGTGGGCAGCAGGACGGATCCGACACCCATGTAGACCGCCATCATCGCGGAGTTGGCGACGAGCAGCAGGAGCATCAGCCCGCGGTGGCGGGCGGGGCCGGGGGTCGGGGGGACGGGTGGATCGACTACTTCGTGCGTGGCCATGACGACTCCTCGGGGGACGGAGCGGGGAGGTGGCGGAGCGCGGGGGAAAGGTGCGGCGCCGCGCGGGGCGGACGGAGGGCCGGGAACGGTGGCCACCGGGGGTGGAGGGGCGAACGCGTTCCGGGGAGATGGCGATGTTGTTACACGTGTCACCAAGTGCGCTGGAGACTGTGTAGCACCCATTCCCGGGCCCCGCTAGGCCCTGAGATGCCTTGTTGTGCGGATCGTGATGGCTGGTGGTGGATGCGGTGGAGCCGCGTGCCATGACGTGTAACCGCCGTCGCCCGGCCTCTGGTCAGGGGAGATGTGTCGAAATACCCTCTTGCACTTGTGGCGGCCGTCACGCATCGGCAATACTCCGTGCCGCGCCGGGCCTCGACGGCCGGTGCCGCCCCCGGCGGTCGCCACCGGGGCGCCCGATCGCGTCCAGTGGTGCGGAGTGACCCTCCGCCCGAGGGCGTGCGTGCCGATCCGCTGCGCTCGCCCGGACATCCACGGAGGCGCATGGCGGCCGTGCCCGCTGGCGCCCTCTCCGGATTCGCCTCTTCCGTCCCGGCGGTGGTTGGGGAGGGCCTTCGCCGATGCCGGGCCGGCCGTGCGGTCCTCGTCGGTGGCGCCGCATGTACGCCTCCCCGGTCCGCCTGCGCCTGAGGAGGCGCGCGGGCGCCGGCGGCTGCTCCGGTGATTCGGCCTGACGGACAAGGCGCTCCCCGGGCAGTCCGCAAGGCGGCGCCGCCCGCCACCGGCTCCCCGGGCGGCTGGGCCGCGTCGTTCGCGGTCGAGCCCGCTTCGTCCGGTGCCGAGTCCCGCAGGGCGCGGCCGGTTCCCGAAGGGCCGTCCCGGTCCCAGGTCTGGCCGACCCGCGCCCGGTCCGACTCGGCTCGGGCGGGTGGGCTCGGCCTGGCCCGGTCCCGGCCTGGGCCTGGCCCGGTCCGACTCGGGCTGGGTGGCCTGGCCTGGGTTGGCTCCCGGCCTGTCCGGCTCGGCGCGGCCCAGTCGACTGGGCTGGGTCCGGCTCGTCCCGGCTCGGCTCGGTCCGGCCCGGCTCGGCGGCCCAGCTCGGCGGGGCTCGGGCCGGTCTGGGCCGGCTCGTCCAGGCTGCCCGGGCTGGGTGGCCTGGCCTGGTCCGTCTCGGTCCGGTCCGGCCCACCTTTGCGTGGCTCGGGTCGGCAGGCCTCCACCTGGCGCGGGTCACCTGGGTTGGCCTGGTGCGATCCTGCCCGGGCCTGCCCGGCCTGGCTCGGCCTGGCCTGGCCTGGCTCGGTCCGGCTAGGCCTGGCCCGGTCCGGCCTGGCCCGGTCCGGCCTGGCCCGGTCCGGCCTGGCCCGGCCCGGTCCGGTCCGGTCCGGCTCGGCTCGGTCCGGTCCGGTCCGGCCCGGTCCGGCCCGGTCCGGCTCGGTCCGGTCCGGCTCGGTCCGGCCCGGCTCGGTCCGGCTCGGTCCGGCCCGGCTCGGTCCGGCTCGGTCCGGCCCGGCTCGGTCCGGTCCGGTCCGGCCCGGCTCGGTCCGGTCCGGTCCGGCTCGGCTCGGCCCGGTCCGGCTCGGCTCGGCCTGGCTCGGCCCGGTTCGGTCCTGCCCGGCTCGGCCTGGGTGGCTCCGGACCTGGTCCGGCTCGGCGCGCACAGTCGGCTGGGCTGGGCTGGGCTGGGTCCGGTCCGGCCCGGCGGCTCGGGTCCGGCTTGGCCCGGCGGCTCAGGTCGGCGGGCTCGGGTCGGCCTGGACCGGCTCGTCCGGCTTGGCCCGGCGGCCCGGCTCCGCGGGCTCGGCTCGTCCGGCTTGGCCCGGGTGGGTGGCCCGGTGCGGCTCGGTCTGGCGGCCCAGCTCGGACGGTCCGGTTCGGGCCGGGTGCTTGGGTCCGGTGTGCTGGGGCGCCGTGGGTGGCCTCTGTGTGTAGTGCTCTCCCGCCCCGGCCCGGACCGCCCCGGCTTTGCTTCTCCGTCCCCTGCTCCTCCCGCTCCCGCTTGTGTGCCGCTGCCCGCGCAGTGGCGCCGAAAGGTTCGCCTTGTCCTCTTCGCCTTCGCCTTCGCGTTCGCGTTCGTCCTCGTACGGGCCACCGCACCAGGTGCCGGCCGCCCCGCCGCGCCATGCGCTCGCCTTCGGGGGCGGGCTCCTGCTGCTGTCGTTCCTGTTCGCCCTGCTGCTCCGGCTGGATCGGAGGCCCTTCTTCCAGGGGGTCGACGACAGCTGGGCCGCCGCGGTCGACCATTCCACCGCCGACGCGTCCGCCGAGCCCGGCGGATTCCTCGTCGTCCTCGACCGGCTCGGCGGCCCCCTCGGCATGGTCCTGCCGCTGGTCCTGCTCGGCTGCCTCTGCGTCTACGGACGCTGGCGCTCAGGGCTCTTCGTCTTCCTGGCCGCCGTCGTCGCCAACGCCCTCGTCGTCCTGCCCGTCAAGCAGCTCGCCGACCGCCCGCGCCCGCCGCACCCGTGGGTGCTGGTCAACGACGGCTCGTACCCCTCCGGGCAGGTGTTCGGCGCCGTGACGCTCGTGATCGTGGTTGCGGTGGTGGTGTTCCCGCCGCGTGCGCGACGCTGGTGGTGGGCCTTCGGGGCCGCGTACGTCCTCGCCATGATGGGGAGCCGGACCTGGCTGCACGCCCAATGGCTCAGCGACACCGTCGCGGGCGCGCTCCTCGGTGCCGGAACCTGCCTCGTGCTGTGGCGGCTCCTCGCGCCCCTGCTGGAGACGGAGGCCGAGCGCATGGCCTCGAACAGCCTGTGGCTCTGAAGTGCCGCGCCGCCCCGCGGAGGCGGCCCCACCTCGGTAAAATATCTCGATGGATTGACGGGCGGCAAATTTACGCCATAACGTCGAATGGTCCGGCGCTCCGCTGCGCTGCAGTCATGAGAGAGAAGGAACGGCCCATGCCCCACTCCCCATCAGGCTCGGCCCGGCCGGAGGCGCAGCTCCCCGCGGGGCGCCTGCGAGGCGCGATCGAGGGCGGGGTCGCCGTCTTCCGCGCCGTCCCCTACGCCGCACCACCGGTCGGCGACCTGCGCTGGCGGCCGGCGCAGCCGCACCCCGGCTGGAGCGGTACGCGGGACGCCACCGCCGACGGCCCGAGCGCACCCCAGATGTACGCGGAGGGCGGCGACCCGGTACTCGGCGGCCACGGCTCGCCCCCCTTCGACGACGACTGCCTCACCCTCAACGTCTGGACCCCCGCCGTCGACGGCGCCCTCCGTCCCGTGCTCGTGTGGATCCACGGCGGCGGCTTCGTGTCCGGCTCGGGCTCGCTCCCCGGCTACTCCGGCGAGACCTTCGCCCGCGACGGAGACCTCGTCGTCGTGAGCGTCAACTACCGCATCGGCCCCCTCGGTTACCTCGCCCCGGACGATGACGAAGAGAGCCGCAACCCCTGGCTCAGCGACCAGATCGCCGCCCTGCGCTGGGTCAACGCGCACATCGCCGCCTTCGGGGGCGACCCCGACCGCGTCACGGTCGCCGGGCAGTCCGGCGGCGCGCTCTCCACCGCCGCCCTCGCCGGACATCCGCTCACCCGGGGCGTGGTCCGGCGGGTGATCCTGCAGAGCCCGCCGCTCGGCCTGGACCTCCCCGACCCGATCGCCCACCGGGAGCGCACCGCCGTCTACCGGGAGCTGGCCGGCGCCGAGGACGCGGCCGCGCTGCGCGCACTGCCCTGGCAGGAGCTGATCGGAGCGGCCGGCGGGCTCTTCGCCCGGACCATGACGTGGGGGTACTGGCCGACCCCCTTTCTCCCCGTCGTCGACGGGACCTCCCTGCCCACCCACCCGGCCCGGGCCCTGCTGGACGGGGTGGCGGCGGACATCGACGTGATGATCGGCTGGACGCGCGAAGAGGCCAACTTCGGCTTCGCGCTCGACGAGGGGTACGCCGAGGCCACCCGCGAGCAGGTCACCGACCGGATCGCGGACACCTTCGGGGCGGAGGCCGCCGCCGACGTGTACGCGGCGTACGCGCGGGCACGGCCCGGATCCCGCCCGGTCGACGTCCTCATGGACCTGATCACGGACGAGCTGTTCCGGGTGCCCGCCGTCCGCCTGGCGGAGGCGAGGGCCGCGTCGGGGCGCCCCGTGTGGGCCTACCAGTTCGACCTGCCCACCCCCGCGCACGGAGGCCGGCTCGGCGCCGCGCACTGCCTCGAACTCCCCTTCGTGTTCGACAACTTCGCGCAGTGGGCGCACGCGCCCTTCCTGGCCGGGCTGGACCCCGCCGTCCGCGACGGCCTCGCGTACGCGATGCACCGGGCCTGGATCTCCTTCGTCCGCACCGGCGACCCGAACCACCCGGACCTGCCGCCGTGGCGCCCGTACGACAAGGAGGCGCGCACCACGATGCGCTTCGACGCGGTGGTGACCGCCCTCGACGATCTGGCGGGACCCTCACGGCTCCTTCACGAGCGCGCCCGCACGTCTGCGCAGCCCTCCGCTCCCTTGATTTAACTCGTGTAACCTGAAAAGGAAGGAGCACCAGGGAAAGCCGAGCACAAGGAGCGTCGAGGGACGTCATGGCCAAAGACACACACGTCCCCGCATCGATCACCAGCGCCGATGTGGCCCGCCTCGCCGGGGTGTCGCGCGCCACGGTCTCCTTCGTCCTCAACGACACCCAGGGCCACCGGGTCAGCGCCAACACCCGCGCCCGGGTGCTCGACGCGGCCAAGCAGCTGGGCTACGTACCGCACGCCGCCGCCCGCTCGCTGCGCGCCGGCCGCAGCAACCTCGTCCTGATGCCCGCGTCGATCTCCGCCGTGGGCCGCCTCGTCAGCGACTGGGTCGACGACCTGCACAGCGAACTCGACCGCCTCGGCTACACGGCCGTGCTCCACGCGGGCCGCTTCGCCGACCCGGTCGACGCCGCCCGGGCCTGGGCCGAACTGCGCCCGGCGGCCGTCGTCGCCCTGGACGGCGACCGTTTCACCGCCCAGGCGGCCGACCTGCTGACCCGGGCCGGGGTGCGCGGCCTGCTGGCCTTCGCCGCCCACCCCGTCGAGGGCGTGCACACCATCGGCTTCGACCACACCCGGATCGGCGCCACCGCGGCCGAGCACCTCATCGCCCGCGGCCGGACCCGGATCGGCGTGGTCATGCCCCAGGAGCGGGGCCTCGGCACCCTGGCCGAGCCCCGCCTCTCGGGCGCCGAATCGGTCGCGGCCCGCCACCCGGCGACCGTCACCCCGCTGGAGCTGGCCTACACCCGGGACTCCGCCCGCGATCTGGCCCGCCGCTGGCCGAGCCTCGGCCTGGACGCCGTCTTCGCCTACAACGACGAGTACGCCGCGCTGCTGCTCCACGCCTTCCAGGCCGAAGGGATCGCCGTACCGGACGACGTCGCCATCGTCGGCTGCGACGACCTCGTGCTCTCCGCGCTCCAGCAGCCCGCGCTCACCACTGTCCGGCTGGAGCTGCCGTCGGCCGCCCGGATCGCCGAAGCCGTGCACGAGCTGGTCGAGACGGGGAAGGCGGCGCCGGTACCGGCCGTGGAAGCCGTTCTGGTCCCCCGCCAGACCTCCTAGGAGTCGGCCGGCGCCGCGGGCGCAATTCGGTCGCGGGACCTGCCGGTGATCACTACGGTGACGCCACGCGCGGCTGTGGACGCCGGCGCGACCGATGACCACCGTGACGGATCACAGGGAGTGAGCGGCATGCCTCCGCGGCCGAAGCTGACGGCGATCACCCTCGACTGCGCCGACCCCGAGGCGCTCGCCGCGTTCTACGGACGGGCCACCGGGTGGGACCCGCACCCCGCGTCCGACGGCGAGTTCGCCGGCCTGACCGGTGCGGACGGGCTCTTCGTCGGCTTCCAGCGGGTCGACGACCACAGGGCCCCGTCCTGGCCCGGCGCAGCCGTGCCGCAGCAGGCCCACCTGGACTTCGAGGTCGACGACCTCGACGAGGCCGAGGCGCTGCTCCTGGAACTGGGCGCGAGCAAGCCGGAACACCAGCCCGGCGCGGACCGGTGGCGGGTCTTCGCCGACCCGGCCGGCCACCCCTTCTGCCCGGCCCGGGCGTCCCGGGACGCGCAGAGGTGAAGGCGATGAAGGGGATCACCTTCCGTGCCTGGCAGGGCGGCCACTATGTGACGCTCGCCGAACTGCTGGTCAGGCTCGGCAGCTTCGGACTGGGGCTGACCTGGCGCGTCGAGGTGGACGAGGTGGTGGATCCCCGCGTGCCCGAGATGGAGCGACGGTCCGCGGGGGACGGCATGGACACGTTGACGCTGCTGTCACTGACCACGCCGTTCCTCCAGCTGATCGACGCCGAGGCGCGCGGGTTCGCCGAGGACGGCCTGGCCGTCGTACTGACCGAGGTGGACAGCTCGTTGTGGGACGTCAGGGCAGCCGACGAGCACGTGCTCGACGAACTCCGCTCCCACTACCCGGTCATCGGCGAGCTCCAGGGGGTGTCTTGGCCTCTACTCCCCGGTCGTGCCGTCGAGCATCTCGCGCAGGATGTCCAGGTGCCCGTTGTGGCGGGCCGTCTCCTCGGTGAGGTGCAGGAGGATCCAGCGCAGGTCGACGCGGAGGCCGTCGCGGACGGTTCGCCGGGCCCGCTCGTCCAGGGAGTTGCCGGCGACCAGTTCGCGGTAGCGGGCGCTTTGTTCGGCGTACTCGTCGAGCAACCGCGGGAGCGGGAAGTCGACGGCGACGCGCATCTCGCGGTCGGGGTCCTCGTCGCTCCAGGGTCCCCGGTCCTCCTCGCCGAGGAAGACCACTTGGAACCAGTAGTACTCCACCCAGCGGAGGTGGTTGACCAATCCGCTCACGGTCATCAGCGGTGAGCCCGGCAGGAGCGACGTGCGCGCGTTCTCCGGAGAGACGCCGTCGCACCTGGCGCGGGCGGTGTCACGTGCGTAGTCGAGGAAGGTGGTGAGCTGGGTGCGCTCGTCCCACGCGGGCGGAGTGTCGTCGATTCTGGTCATCGTGCGAAGGGTTCCCGATCACCGCCGCCGATGTCGAGCCGTTTACCGGCGGTCCCGGCCACGTCCCTGCAGGGCCCGCGTCGCCCGATACTCGCGGAGCCCGGCGCGGAGTTCGGTGACCGCCTCGGTGAGGTCTCCCGGCATCGCGCGTGCCACAGGGGCGGCGCACGACAGGAACAACCCCACTGCCTGCGTCAGTTCGTTCGGCGTGCCCTCGTCCAGCGCCAGGCCGACCGCCGACAGGGGCGTGACCACCTCGATCGCCACGGCATCCGGCAGTGCGTCCAGGTAGGCGCAGTCCTCGGTGAGGACGAGGTCCACGGCCTGAGTCGCCGCCCGCCGAAGCTTTTCCTCTGCGCTCATGGACAGCAGTATTCACGGGCCGCCGCACCTCCGCAGGACCCCCTGGGGGAAGGGGCCCGCCGGGAACGCTACGGGCGGGCCCCTTCCGGCGGGCGGTCAGCCCGTGGCGGGCGTCGAAGTGGCCGTGGCCGTGGCCGTGGCCGCGTCCGCACCCGCGGCCGCCCCCCGGCGGTCGTGGGAGCGGACGGCCTCCCGGGCGAGGGCCGGCTGGAAGAGCCACCACGCCAGCAGCCCCGCTCCGGCGCCCGCCGCGGCCCCCTCCACCGTGTCCGTGAGCCAGTGCGCGTGCAGCCAGGTACGGCTCCACATCATGGCCAGCGTGAAGGCCGCGCCCCCGTACCACCACGCCCGCCGCCGGGCGGCCGGGACCAGCAGGACCCCCACGGCGACCACGAGGAGCGCCGCGGTGGCCGCGTGGCCCGACGGGAAGGAGCCGTGGTCCACGCGTACCAGCGGGTTTGCCGGGCGGGGCCGGTCCACCAGGTGCTTGAGCCCCTGGATGACGAGCATGTTGCCGCCGAGGTAGGCGGCGAGCAGGAAGCCGGCCGAGGCCCAGCGCCTGCGGACGAGCAGCAGGAGCAGCAGGGCGAGCGGCAGGGCGGCGCCGACCGGACCGCCGAACCAGTTCAGGACGGTGGCCGCGGCCAGGTACGGCCCGTCGTGCGGGCCGCCCATCCAGCCCAGCCAGCGGTCGTCCAGCCCCTGGAAGGGCGGATCCGTGATGTCGGCGCGGACGACGAAGGCCGTTGCCACGGCGCCCCCGAGCGGCAGGAGGCCCGCCGTCAGGAGGCCGGTACGGCGCCGGCCGGCCAGGGAGTCGCGGGGCGTCGCGGATCTCCGGGGCCCGCCGGGTCTGCGGGGTCTGCCGTGCGGGGTGGGGGTGGGGGCCGGTTCGGTGGCCGGGTTGGCGGACATGGCTGCCTCTCGCGCCCGCGGGGGCGCCCGCGGCCGAATGTGCTGGGGAGGGATACGGGGGAGGGGGAGCGGATCGGGGGCGCGGGGGCCGCTGCCGGGCAGCGGCCCCCACGCGGAGCGGGACCGGGACCAGGGTGTCAGGCGCCCGCGCCGAGATGACGGGCCAGGAAGGCGACGCTGTCCCCGACGATCGACGCGATGTCCGGGGAGCCGAGGAAGATGTGGTCCGCGCCCTCCACCGGCTTCAGGGTGACCTCGCCCCCGGCGCCCTTCAGGGCGGCGGCGAGGACCTCGCTCTGGCTGTAGGGCACCAGGCCGTCCCGGGTCCCGTGCACCAGCAGGAACGGGGGCGGCGGGTTCGAGCCGTCGGCGTACGTGACCGGGCTCGCGGCCCGCGCCAGGTCCGGGCGGTCGGCCACGGAGGCCCCGAGCAGGGCCTCGTAGGGGTCGGGGAACTCCGCACCGGACGGCATCGGCGGCATGGGGTGGGCGGCCAGGGCCACCAGATCGGAGACGCCGTACCAGTCGACGACGGCGAGGACACCGGTCTCTCCGGAACCGACGCCCTGCGTGCCCTCCAGCGCGACGGCGTCCGCAACGACGGCGTCAGTACCCGCCGCGTCCGCAACGACGGCGTCCGTACCGGCCGCCTCCGCACCCGCGGCACCGGCCGTGCCATCCGCCGCGCCCGCACCGGCGGGGCCGACGAGGCCGGCGAGCGCGGCCAGGTGGCCGCCCGCTGACTCGCCCCAGACGCCGATCCGGTCCGGGTCGACGCCGAGGTCGCCGGCGAAGGCGCGGACGTAGCGGATCGCGGCCTTCACGTCGTGCAGCTGGGCCGGGAAGGGAGCCTCCAGGCTGTGCCGGTAGTCGATGGAGACGAGCGCGAGCCCGGCCGCCAGGACCGCTCCGTGCAGCAGGGCGGCCAGCACGGTCGGCGGCGGGTAGCGGCGGTCGCCGTCCAGCCAGCCGCCGCCGTGGATCCAGACGACCGCGGGAAACGGCCCGTCGCCGGCCGGCACCTGGACGTCGAGCAGCCGGGGGCGGTAGCCGGGCGTCGTCGCGTAGGTGATCCCGTCGAAGCGGCGCACACCGTCCGTGCCCGTCACGGCCGGTACGGGGGGCCGGTACGGCGGGGGAGGCCAGGTCATGTCGGCGATGTCGAACGCGGTCGGAGGAGATTGCGTCATTGCGGCCCTTCCAAATCGGCGGGTCCCGGCGGGGCGGTCGCAGGCTTCGCGTCGTTTGTCCGAAATGCTTGCGCGGGGAGCCGGGGGAGGCGTAGCGTGTTACACGTGTAATCAGGACTGTAGCGACGCGTTTCCGCTGATGACAAGCCCAGGATTGATCCGACTTCGGTATCGGTAACACGAGTCACTCAGCGGTCGCGCCGCCTTCCCCTCCGGGAGCACGTCATGCTCACCACTACCGGCACATCCGCGATTCCCGCGGTCCGGCGCTTCGTCCACTGGGTCGCGGACCCGGACGTCGCGAGCGTTCCGCAGGTCAGGGCCCGTGTGCGCGCCACGCTGGAAGCCTGGGCGGTCCCGCTCGACACCGCGGACGTCCTGCTGCTGGCCGTCAGTGAACTCGTCGGCAACGTCGTCCGCCACGCGGGCACCGGCCGCATGCGCGTCGGCGTCGCCCTGGGTGCGGGCTGGCTGCTGCTCGACGTCGCCGACCGGGGGGCCGGCCTGCCACGGCTGCCGGCCCCCCGCGCGCAGGTCGACCCTGAGTCCGAGAGTGGCCGCGGGCTGCTGATCGTGCAGCTGATGACGTCCGAACTCGGCGGTGAACTCTCCGTCGTGGCAAACGAGTTCGGCAAGACGGTCCGCGTACGCATACCCACCGCCTGAGTCGGGGGTGCTGCCCTGCGGAGGGCGCGTCGGAGCCTCGGCGAGGGTGTCCCGGGCCGCCAGATATCGCGAGATGTTGACGGACGCCAAATATTCGACATACCTTGCTCCCCGTCTCCCCCCGCTGCTCCCCGATCGAGGTGCCGCCCCATGGAGCTCTCCCCTTCCGCACATGCCGACTCCTTCTGTCGAGATCGACTGCCGCCCTTCCCCCTCTGGCCCGAACTCCACTTCGACCTACCGGAGTTGGAATACCCGGACCGGCTCAACTGCGCCGGCCGCCTGCTCGACGAAGCCGTCGAGCGGTACGGCCCCGACCGCCCCTGCCTGCTCACCCCGACCGAGCGCTGGACCTACGGCGAACTGCGGCACCGCGCCAACCAGGTGGCCCAGGTCCTCACCGAGGACTTCGGCCTCCTGCCCGGCAACCGCGTCCTGCTGCGCGGCCCCAACAACCCCTGGCTCGTGGCCGCCTGGTTCGGCGTTCTGAAGGCCGGCGGGGTCGCCGTCACCACGATGCCGATGCTGCGCGCCGGTGAACTCGCCGAGCTCGCCGACATCAGCCGCCCCTCGGTCGCCGTCTGCGACCACCGCTACGCCGGCGAACTCCCAGCACTGCCCGCCCTCCCCGTCCTCACCTACGGGGGACCGGGCCCGGGGGACCTGACCGCGCTCTGCGCGGCCAAAGACGGCCGGTTCGACACCGTGGCCACCGCCGCGGACGACGTGGCGCTGATCGCCTTCACCTCCGGAACCACCGGCCGCCCGAAGGCGACCCTGCACTTCCACCGCGACGTCCTCGCCAACGCCGACACCTTCTCGCGGCACGTCCTCAAGCCGGGCCCGGACGACGTCTTCACCGGCACACCACCGCTCGCCTTCACCTTCGGCCTCGGCGGTCTGGTGGTCTTCCCCCTGTCCGTCGGCGCCGCGACCCTGCTGATCGAGCAGGCGACCCCGCTGCAACTGGCCGACCTGGTCGCGGACCACGGAGCGACCGTGCTCTTCACCGCGCCCACGGCCTACCGGGCGATCATGGAGGCCGGGGCGGTGGACCGGCTGGCCGGACTGCGCCGCTGCGTCTCCGCCGGGGAGCCGCTGCCGGCCGCGGTGTGGCACGAGTTCCACGCCGCCACCGGCCTGCGCATCATCGACGGCATCGGTGCCACCGAGATGCTGCACGTCTTCATCTCCGCGGCCGACGAGGACATCCGGCCCGGAGCCACCGGCCGTCCCGTCCCGGGCTACCGCGCCGCGGTCGTCGACGAGGACGGCGCCCCCGTCCCCGACGGACAGCCCGGGCTGCTGGCCGTCACCGGGCCCACCGGCTGCCGCTACCTCGCCGACCCGCGCCAGACCTCGTACGTCAGGAACGGCTGGAACATCACCGGCGACACCTACGTCCGCGACGCCGACGGCTATTTCTGGTACGTCGCCCGCAGCGACGACATGATCGTCTCCTCCGGATACAACATCGCGGGCCCCGAGGTCGAGAAGGCCCTCCTGACCCATCCGCACGTCGAGGAGTGCGCCGTCGTCGGCGCCCCGGACGAGCGGCGCGGCATGCTCGTCAAAGCGTACGTCGTCCTCGCCGCCGGGGTCGCGGCGGACGGGGCGGCGGTCCGCGCGCTCCAGGCCCACGTCAAGGCGTCCATCGCGCCCTACAAGTACCCGCGGGCCGTCGAGTTCGTCACCCAACTCCCGCGCACCGGCACCGGCAAACTGCGGCGCGGCGCACTGCGCGAGCGCGCCCGCGCCGACGCCCGCCACACACCGCCCGGCCCGCAGGCCCCGTCCTCGGCGCAGGCCCCGTCCTCCGCGCAGGCCCCGCCGTCGTCGTCCCCGTCGTCCCCGGCGGCCTCGCATCCCGTGCCGCCCAGTGTCGTCGTCGAGCGCCGCGTCGAATGGACCGACACCGACGCCGCCGGCCACTACCACCACTCCACGGTCGTGCGCTGGGTCGAGGCGGCCGAGGCCGTCCTGCTCCACCGGCTGGGCCTTTCCCACCTGTTCGGCAGCACGCCCCGCGTCCACTTCGAGGCCGACTACCGGGCCCGCCTGTGGTTCGGCGACACCGTCCGCACCGAGCTGCGGGTCACGAAGGTCGGATCGGCCTCCCTGCACTACGCCTTCACCGTCCGCGGCCAACAGGGCGGCGAGGCCGCCACCGGCCGCATGGTCGTCGCGCACTCGGCGGCGCACGCCACCGGGTCGACCCCCTGGCCCCCCGACGTACGGGACCTGCTGGGCGCGGCGGGACCCCAGCAACCGGAACTACTCACCACCGCACAAGCACCAGGAGGCACGTCGTGCGCGTCGCAGTCATAGGAGGAGGGCCCGGCGGACTGTACTTCGCGGCCCTCGCCAAGCAGCTCTCCCCGCACTGGGAGATCACCGTCTGGGAGCGGGGCGCCCCCGACGACACCTTCGGCTTCGGCGTGGTCTTCTCCGACGAGACGCTCGACGGCATCGCCCAGGCCGACGAGGAGATCCACGAGGCCATGTCCGCCGAGTTCGCGCGCTGGGCCGACATCGACGTCCGCTACCGCGGCACCACCCTCACCTCGGGCGGCCACGGGTTCGCCGCCCTGGGCCGTCGGCGCCTGCTGAGCATCCTCCAGCAACGCTGCGCCGCCCTGCGGGTCGACGTCCGCTACCGCACCCGGGCCCCGTCGGCCGCCGAACTCGCCGCCTCCCACGACCTGGTGGTGGCCTGCGACGGCGTACGGTCGGCCACCCGCACCGCCCACGCCGACGTCTTCGGAACCGAACTCGACGAACGCGCCGGCCGTTACATGTGGCTCGGCACGGACAAGGTCTTCGAGGCCTTCACCTTCATCGTCGACGAGCACGAATTCGGCACCCTCCAGGTGCACGCGTACCCCTACGACGCGACCCGCTCCACCTTCATCGTGGAGCTGGAGGAGGGCGCCTGGCGGCGCGCCGGCTTCGAGGAGTACGCCACCCGCGACCATCCGCCGGGCACCAGCGACGAGGACAGCATCCGGCGCTGCGAGGAACTCCTCGCGGGCCACCTCGACGGCCACCGCCTCCTCCCGAACAACTCCAAGTGGCTGCGCTTCACCACCGTCCGCAACCGCACCTGGCGGCACGGCAACATCGTCCTCCTCGGGGACGCCGCCCACACCGCCCACTTCTCCATCGGCTCCGGCACCAAGCTCGCCATGGAGGACGCCCTCGTCCTCGCCGCCAGCCTGCACGAACACCCGGACGTGCCCGCCGCGCTCGCGGCGTACGAGGAGGAGCGCCGGCCGGTGGTGGAGTCCACCCAGCGGGCGGCCCAGGCCAGCCTGGAATGGTTCGAGCACATCGACCGCTACACCGGCCAGGACCCGCACCAGT
Source organism: Streptomyces virginiae (assembly GCF_000720455.1). GTDB lineage: Bacteria > Actinomycetota > Actinomycetes > Streptomycetales > Streptomycetaceae > Streptomyces > Streptomyces virginiae. Next base: position 404,980 of record NZ_JOAK01000003.1, read on the forward strand.
TCGCCTTCAACCTGCTGACCCGCAGCCGCCGGGTCACCTACGACAACCTGCGCGTGCGCGACGAGGGCTTCACCGCCGCCGTCAACCGCACCCCGGCCGTGCCGCCCATGTTCCGGCCCTTCCCGCTCGGCGGACTGCTGCTGCGCAACCGGGTCGTCGTACCGCCCACCGCCCTGCACACCGCCCGCGAGGGGATCCCGGGCGACTTCGACCTCGTCCACCTCAGCACGCAGGCCCTCGGCGGCGCCGGACTGGTCCTCGCCGGGATGACGGCCGTCAGCGCCGACGGCCGGGCCACCCCCGGCTGCCCCGGCCTGTGGACGGACGAACAGGAGGCGGCCTGGCGGCGCATCACCGGCTTCGTCCACGGCCAGTCCGACACCTGCCTCGGCATCCAGCTCACGCACGCCGGACGCCGCGCCGCCGGCGGCGGTGGCGGTGGCGGCGACCCGCGGCCCGTCGCCGCCTCCGCCCCGGCCTGGGACGAACGGAGCCCCGTCCCCCGCGAGGCAGACCGCGCCGACATGGACGCCGTCACGGATGACTTCGTCAGCGCGGCCCGGCGCGCCGACCGGGCCGGCTTCGACGCGCTGGAACTGCAGTACGGACACGGCCACCTGCTCTCCGGTTTCCTGTCCCCGCTGACCAACCTGCGGACCGACGGGTACGGCGGCGATCTGGACGGCAGACTGCGCTTCCCACTCGAAGTGCTGCACGCCGTACGGGAGGTGTGGCCGGCCGGCAAGGCACTGCTCGTGCGGATCTCCGCCGCCGACTGGGCCGAGGGCGGCACCACCGAGGCCGACGCCGTCGCGATCGCCCGCGCCCTCGCCGAGGCGGGCGCCGACGCCGTCGACGTCTCCACCGGCGAGGTCGTCGCCCACGAAACACCCCGGTACGGCCGCAGCTACCAGACCCCGTACGCCGACCTCATCCGCAACGCCACCGGCGTCCCCACCATCGCGGTCGGCGCGATCTCCACGTACGACGACGTCAACTCGATCATCCTGGCCGGGCGGGCGGACCTGTGCGGCGTCGGCCGCGCCCAGCTCCACGACCCGCTCTGGACCCTGCACGCGGCCGCCGCCCAGGGCTACCAGGGCCCGGCCGCGCCCTGGGCACGGGCCTGGCGGGCGGGCAGCGGCCGGCCGCCTTCGGCCCGGACCGACCGGATCCCGCCCCGGCTCGAACTCCTGCGGCAGCCCACCGCTTCCGTCCACCGCCGCTGGCTGCCCCGCCCGGCCGCCGCCCCCGCCCACCGATAGCCGGAGGTGCCCACGCACATGGACCACCTGCCCCGTTTCACGGCGGCGGCCGTCCAGGCCGCGCCCGTCTACCTCGACCCCGCAGCCACCGTCGACAAGGCGGTCGCCCTGATCGCCGAGGCCGCGGCGCACGGAGCCGGACTCGTCGTCTTCCCCGAGGCGTTCGTCCCCGGCTACCCCTACTGGAACTGGACGATGAACCCGGTCCAGGGCTCCCCCTGGTTCGAGCGCCTGCAACGCTCCTCCGTCGACATCCCCGGCCCGCACGTCGACGCCCTGCGCGAGGCGGCCCGCCGGCACGGGATCGTCCTCGTCATCGGGGTCAACGAGCGCGCCCCGCACAGCCTCGGCGTCCTCTACAACACCCTGCTCACCATCGGCCCCGACGGCGCACTGCTCGGCGTCCACCGCAAACTGGTCCCCACCTGGGCCGAGAAACTCACCTGGACCGGCGGCGACGGCAGCTCCCTCGTCGTCCACCCCACCCCCGTCGGCCCGCTCGGCGCCCTGGCCTGCGGCGAGAACACCAACACCCTGGCCCGCTTCACGCTGCTCGCCCAGGGCGAACTCGTCCACGCCTCCTGCTACATCGCCCTGCCCGTCGCACCCGCCGACTACGACATGGCCGACGCCATCGCCGTCCGCACCGCCGCCCACAGCTTCGAGGGCAAGGTCTTCTCCGTCGTCGCCTGCTCCACCATCTCCCCGGAGATCGTGGACGCCCTCGCCGGGGACGACGGGGAACTGCGCGAGGCGTTCACCCGCCCGCGCAGCGCCCTGTCCGGCGTCTTCGGCCCCGACGGCCGCCCGGTCACCGAACCCCTCGTCGACGACGAGGGCATCGTCTACGCCGAGATCGACCTCGCCCGCTGCATCCAGCCCAGGCAGATGCACGACATCACCGGCCACTACAACCGCTTCGACGTCTTCCGCCTCGAAGTCGACAACCGCCCGCGCACGCCCGTGACCTTCACGGCGCCGCCCACGGCCCCCGCCACCCCCACCCCCACTTCCGAGGAGGACGCATGACCATCGAGCAGGACGACACCGTGCTCGGCCGCGCCCGCGTGTGCGACACCCCCGAACTCACCGCCTACTACGACGAGCTGGGCGCCCTCGACGCGGGCGCCCTGTGGACCGTCGCCAACGACATCGAGCCCTGGTACCCGCAGCCCCGCTCCGTGCCCGTCCTGTGGCGCTACGACGACCTGCGCCCCCACGTCCTCAAGGCACTCGGCCTCGTCAAGGGCGACGACGCCGGCCGCCGCGTCGTCATGCTCGTCAACCCCGGCCGCAAGGACGTCAGCGCCGCCGCGGGCCTCCTCTACACCGGACTGCAGATCATGGGCCCCGGCGAGGCCATGACCGCCCACCGCCACCAGGCCGCCGCCCTGCGCTTCGTCCACGAGGGCACCGGCGCCTGGACGATCGTCGACGGCCAGAAGCTGAAGGTCGGCCCCCGCGACTTCGCCATCACCCCGAACGGCACCTGGCACGAGCACGGGAACGACGCCGACGACGGCCCCGTCATCTGGCAGGACGGCCTCGACATCCCCCTGGTCAACGCCCTGGACGCAGGCTTCTACGAGGTCCACCCCGACCTGTACCAGACACCCGGGAAGGTCATCAACTCCTCGGTCCTCACCTACGGGGCGAACCTGCTGCCCCACGGCGTGGAGAAGTGGACCCGGCCCTACTCGCCGCTCCTCGCCTACCCCTGGGAGCCCACCTACGAAGCCCTGCGCAACCTGGCCCGGGCGAGCGAAGGCTCCCCCTACGACGGGATCATCGCCGAATACACCAACCCGGTCACGGGCGGGCCGGTCATGCCCACCATGGGCGCCCACATGCAGCTGCTGCGACCCGGCCAGGCCACCCTCGCCCACCGCCACACCGGCTCGGTGATCTACACGGCCGCCAAGGGCCGCGGCGTCTCGGTGATCGCCGGACGGCGCTTCGAGTGGAAGCAGGGCGACATCTTCTGCGTCCCCTCCTGGGCCTGGCACGAGCACCACAACCTCGACCCGGCCGAGGACGCCTGCCTCTTCTCCTTCAACGACTTCCCCGTCATGCGCTCGCTCGGCTTCCACCGGGAGGAGGCGTACGCCGACAACGGCGGGCACCAGCCCGTCGCCGCCGCCTGACCCACGACCCACGACCCACGACCCACGACTCACGAGGAGCGCCCAGCATGCGCCTGCTGACCTTCACCCCCCGAACCACGGAAGGCACCGGAGCCACCGCAGCCCACGGCACCCCCGAACGCCTCGGCGCCGAGACCGACGGCACCGTCCTCGACCTCGCCGTCCTGGCCGGCCACGCCGGCGTACGGTTCCCGCACGACCTGCTCTCCTTCGTCCAGGCCGGCCCCGCCGCCCGGCAGGCGGCCCGGGAACTGCTCGCCGCCGACCCTGCCGACCGGCCGGCCGAGGCCGTGCACCGCCTCCAGGACGTGACCCCGTGCGCCCCGCTGCGCCCCGGCAAGATCATCGGCGTCGGCCTCAACTACATCGAGCACGTGGAGGAGTCCAGCCGCAGCCTCGACACCGACAAGGACCTGCCGCCGCGCCCCGTCCTCTTCGGCAAGCCCGCCACCGCGGTCACCGGCCCCGGAGCGCCGATCCTGCACAACGCCGACCTGACCACCCAGCTGGACTGGGAGTGCGAACTCGCCGTGGTCATCGGCCGCACCGCCTTCCGGGTGAGCGAGGAGGAGGCGTACGAGCACATCTTCGGCTTCAGCATCATCAACGACATCAGCGCCCGCGACCAGCGCCGCTCCGGCCAGTGGTTCTTCTCCAAGGGACAGGACTCCTACGCCCCCTTCGGCCCGGTGATCGTGACCCGCGACGAGATCCACGACCCCATGGCCCTCGACCTCTCGCTGCGCGTCAACGGCGTCACCAAGCAGAAGTCGAACACCCGTCACATGCTCTTCCCCATCGCCCGGCTCATCGCCGACATCAGCTCCGGCATGACCCTGGAACCCGGCGACGTCATCGCGACCGGCTCGCCGTCCGGTGTCGGCGCCGGCATGGTCCCGCCGCAGTTCCTGCAGCCCGGTGACACCGTCGAGGCCACGGTCGAAGGCATCGGCACCCTCACCAACCCCGTCGTCGACGCCCGCTGACCCGCCCCCCAGGCCAAGAGGAGCCGCCCCCGTGTCACCCCGCACCTACCGGATCGGCCAGATCGTGCCGAGTTCCAACGTCACCATGGAGACCGAGGTCCCCGCCGTCCTCCGGGCGCGGCAGGCCGTCGCGCCCGACGAGCGCTTCACCTTCCACTCCAGCCGGATGCGCATGACCCACGTGACCCCCGAGCAGCTCAAGGCCATGGACGCCGACTCGGACCGCTGCGCCGTCGAACTCTCCGACGCCCGGGTCGACGTACTCGGCTACGCCTGCCTGGTCGCCATCATGAGCATGGGCCTCGGCTACCACCGCACCTCCGAGCAGCGCCTGCACCTGCGGACCGCCGAGAACGGCGCCCCCGCCCCCGTCGTCACCAGCGCCGGAGCCCTCGTGCACGGGCTGCACACCATCGGCGCCCGCAAGATCGCCCTGCTGGCGCCGTACATGCGGCCGCTCACGCGGACCGTCGTGGACTACCTCACCCACGAGGGCATCGAGGTACTCGACTACGAGGCCCTGGAGATCCCCGACAACCTCGACGTCGCCGCCCACGACCCGGCCCGTCTGCCGGGCCTCGCCCGGGCGCTGGACCATTCCGACGCGGACGCGGTCGTGCTGTCGGCGTGCGTGCAGATGCCGTCCCTGGGCGCCATCGAGGAGGCCGAACAGCTGCTGGGCAAGCCGGTCGTGTCCGCGGCGGTCTGCACCGCCCACCAGATGCTCCGGGCCCTGGACCTGGACGCCGTAGCCCCGGGCGCGGGCCACCTGCTCTCCGGCGCCTACGCGCGGACCCCGCTGCCGGGGAGACCGTAGGCCGCGTTCGCCGCGTCGGGCGCTGCGCGACGCCGGAAGGAAGCGGCGGCCCGTCCCACGGCCGGCCCGCGCCGGCGCTGCGGACAGCAGCGGTACGCCGCTCACCGCATGGGCGGCGGCACCGTGTAGTTCGGGATCGACGGGTCCCTCGGGTCGAAGGGCGTCGGCTTCCAGGTCGGCAGCGGCGGCCGGTCGGGCGCCGGCGGCGGGTTGGGGCCCCGGTCGGGGTTCTGGGGGACGGCCGACGGCCCCGCGGGGGTCTGCTTCGGTGCCGGTCCGCCGGTGGCCGAAGGCCTCGGCTCGGCGGAGGGTTCCCCGGTCGCCGGCTCCGAGGGGGAGGGGGCCGGCGGCGCGGTGGCCGGCGTGGAGGCGGGAGCCGGTCCGGCCGGCTTCGCACCGGCCGGATCGCCCGAGCAGCCGCCCAGCGTCAGGGCCCCCGCCAGCGCCACGGCCACGGCGCCCGGAAATCCGCCCCTGGTACCCACATCCACCACCCACCCTCCCCGCACGGTCCGTCCGCCCGAGGGGGCGATCCTACGGGCCGCCCGCGGGCCGGCCGAGCGCTCCGGCCACAGCCGTACACGCGGGTGCACCGCCACTACGTTCACTTCGGCACGGTCGAGGGTCACGTACACCGCCGAGGGGCGCCGGCGTCGCCAACGGGCGGCCGCCACCTGGGCACGGCGCCGCGCGCCCCGCCTGCGGCGCACCACGGCCGGCCCGTGCTCTGCGCGGGCGGGGGCCTATGGTGCGCCCTCGCCCGCGCGGGCCAGGGCGAACACCCCGGCGCAGACGAGTGCCACGCCCAGCAGCTGGGGGAGCAACCACCAGCCCGACCGGAGGTGTTCCTCGTACAGGACCACCCCCAGCGCGATGCTGATGCTCGCGTCGCCGAGGGTCAGCGCGGGCTGCGAGGCGACCAGCGGGCCGCCCTGCATGGCGTGTTCGAGCAGCAGCAGGGCGCAGATGCCGCACGCGCCGAAGGCGTACGTCTCCCAGGTGGTCAGGAACGCGCCGATGCCGTGGTCGTCGAGGACGTGCACGGAGGACTTCATCAGGGCGGCCGTGAGCGCGTAGCAGACGGCGGTGGCGGCGCCCAGGCAGCCGGCCCGCGAACGGCCGGGCGGACGCCGCAGGCCCGCGACGGCCAGCAGTGCGACGATCACCGCGCAGGCAGGCAGCGCCACCACCCACCGCTCGGCCGGCACGTCGGTGCGGTTGCCCGCGGGGGAGGCGGCCACCAGCGCGACCCCGAGCCCCGCCACCACCCCCGCCACGGCCAGCCACAGCGCCCCCGGCAGCCGCTGCCGCGTCACCAGGGAGGCGATCAGCAGGGCCAGCGGCAGTTCCAGCACGAACAGGGGCTGTACGAGGGCCAGCGCGCCCGTCGCGAGCGCCGCGGCCTGCCCCGCCCCGGCCGCGATCACCGCCAGGATGCCCGCGACCCACACGGGCCGGCGCAGCAGGTCCAGGACCAGACCGAAGCGGAAGCCCTCGCTCTGCGGCACGGTGAGCGCGGCCCGCCGCTGGAGCACGGTGGCCAGCGCGTTGCTGAAGGCAGCGAACAGCGCGAAGAGGACCGGCAGGACGACGCCCATGTCCCGATCCTCACCGCGCCCGCCGCCCGGCCGCGCCGCGACACCGGGCCGCGGGCGTCGCGGCGCCCGCATTCCCCCGTCCGGACCTGCCGGGGCGTCGCCCGGGCCGTGTCCGCTAAGTGGCGCGGTGCAGGGCCAGGGCCGCGAGGGCCTCCGGCGCGCCGGACTGGCCGCGGATACCGGGGAAGGCGTTGACGTCCACGATCAGGGGCGTCCCGCCGCCGGTGTCGATGATGTCCACGCCGTAGACGTCCAGGGCGAACACGGTGCCGACCCGGCGCACCAGATCGGCCCATCCGGCGGGCAGTTCGTCCGGTGCCAGCGGGTGGGTGGGACCGCGCCCGCCGGGGGACAGCTCGGACCGGCGCAGGGCCGAGAAGACCCGATCGCCGATGGCCCACAGCTTGTGGTCCCAGCCGTTGTTGGGCGCGTACTCCTGCACCACGACGGGCTCCTGCGGCCAGGCCCGGGCCAACTCCCGCAGTCGCGCGGCGTCGTCGGCACGGGCGACCAGGTCGCCGCGCCGGCTGAGCCGGCTCTTGACCACCAGGGGAGCCGACGGCCGTGCCTCCCGCGCCCACGCCCCCAGGACGCCGACGGTACGGGTCGCGGCGAACGGCAGCCCGGCCCGCAGGGCGAGCCCGGCCATCTCCGTCCGGTCCTGGCACAGCGCGGTGGCCGCCGCGGTGTTGATCACCGGGGCCCCGCGCCGCTCCATCTCGCGTGCGAGTGCCAGCGCCCGCGGCGTCCGCGACTTCAGGAGGTACACATCGGCCAGGTGCAGGGGCACGTCCCCCAGGGTGCCCGGATCGAGCGCTTCCACCTCGTGCTCGGGCGCGAGCAGGGCGGTGGTGTCCGCCAGCAGCGGATGCCCCGGTTCCGGGGTGATCAGGCCGATCCTCATACGGCGTCACCCGCCGCGGCGGGGATCTGCGCAGCGGCCTGGGCCGGGATCGACAGGGGCAGCGTGTACGGCAGCGCCACGGGCGCCGCCGCCGGGCCCCCGGCCCGCGCCAGGTCCAGTACCGCGCGGGCCACCCGCGCCGCCGCGTCCGGCACCTGGCGGAAGCTCGGGAAGTCGTTGACGTCGACGACCACCGGCCCGTCGGGACCCAGCAGTACGTCCACCCCGTAGAGGTCCAGCCCGTAGACCGCGCCCACCTGGGCGGCGATCGCCGCCACCTCGGCCGACAGGGGCACCCGGCGTTCGCGCACCGAGGGGTCCGGGTGCAGTGGGGAGCAGCGCTCGGTCGCGAACAGCTCCCCTCCGACCGCGTACACCTTGATGTCCGTACCGGAGTTGGGCACGTACGGCTGGGCGATGAGCATGCCCTCGCCCGCGAGCGCGGGCAGCAGGGTCTCCAGCCGCCCGGGCGAGGACACCAGGTGCACGGCCCGCCCGGAGCTGCCGTCGGCGGGCTTGACGACGAGGGGGTACTCGGCCGCCGGTACCTCCCTGAGCAGCTCGGGGCGGGCCACCGCGTACGTGGGCGGCAGCGGGAGTCCGCGCCCGCGCCCGATGGCGGCGGCCAGCGCCTTGTCCCGTACGCCCCGGATCGACCGGGCGTCGTTGACGGTGGTCAGCCCGGCCGCGGCGGCGGCTTCGAGCAGGGTCAGCCCCGGGCCGCCCGACACCGTCTTGAGCACCCAGGCGTCGTGGGCGCCCGCGTCCACCGCCCCGGTCATGCGCAGCAGCGAGCCGCCCGGCCGTACGACGTCCACGCGGTGCCCCCACGCGGTCAGCTGTCCGATCACCTCGTTCGGCATACCGTCGTGGCGGTAGTGCTCCTCCACCAGGAAGCAGAGCCTCATCGACCTTCCCCAAGTTCCCGGACGTCCGCCGAATCCGCCCGGCGAGTTGTGACGTCACAGGATGTCATGGACCGCAATGTGATGATCGGTCCGCCTGTGGGCTTCGTCGTTCCTGGCGGGCGGGGGTGCCGCAAATCCGGGTGAATGATCGGACAAGCGGCTGCTAGGTTGATCGCGTGCCGAAGCTGAATCAGATCATCGCAGTCGAAAAGGGCGTCAAGTCCAAGTCGCTCCAGGAACTCACCCAGGCCCACCATGACGTGCAGAAGCCCGCCCTGCTGGCCGGCATCTCGCGGACGTACCAGCCCAAGGACGAGGAGGGCGAGCAGCTGCCGCCCGAGTCCACCCGGGTGCAGGTCAAGGCGGAGGACGTGCTGCGCGCGACGGCGGGAACGCTCACGCGGCTCTTCGACGTGACGGCCACCAAGGACTACGCCAACCGCAGCGCGGCCGCGGACGTGGTCGTGGACGGAACGGTTCTGCTGGCCCAGGTGCCCGTGCCGTACCTGCTCTTCCTGGAGAAGCAGCTGACCGACCTGCACACCTTCGTGCGGAAGCTGCCGGTGCTGGACGCCTCCGAGTCCTGGAACCTGGACCCGTCGACGGACTCCTGGAAGACGGACCCGGTGCGCACGATCCGCACCAAGAAGGTGCCCCGCAACCACGTCAAGGCCGAGGCCACGGAGAAGCACCCGGCCCAGGTCGAGGTGTACTACGAGGACGTGCCCGTCGGGTACTGGACGACCGTGAAGTTCTCCGGCGCGCTGCCCGCCCGCCGGGTGAACGAGCTGCTCGACCGCGTCGAGAAGCTCCAGCAGGCCGTCAAGTTCGCCCGCGAGGAGGCCAACAGCGCCGAGGTCACCGACCAGCGGGTCGGGGACGCGGTGTTCGGCTACCTGTTCAGGTAGCCCACGAAACCCCTCCTGCATGTCTGCAGGAGGTGCGCGAGAGCGCAAGCTGAAACTGATGTTGAAGCTGAACAGGGGTGTCAGTTGGGGGTTCGAATCCCTCCCCCGGCATTGCGTGCCGGGGTGGCCCAAGCCGGTAGAGGCGGCCCCTTGAATCTCAGATTCTCGCTCCAGTCTCAGTATTCGCCGCCGAACACCGGATCGACCGAGCGTGGACGACCATCGATGGACGGGGGTTCAAGTCCCTCCTGTGCCTCTCCCGTGGCACGGTAGTTCAAAGGTAGAACACGTCGATCTCAGAATGATCCGCGACTCTTAAACGTGCCGGTGTGCGCAATTGGGTGGCAAACAGGAGCCCGGGAGCTGGATATGCTCCCGGGCTCCGTCACGTTCGCCCAGCGGTCAGACGGGCACGGACACGTACGTCCGGCCGGCCTCGTTCTCGACCATGACGGCCTTGACGTCCGACCGGTCGACGGCCGCCGAACCGTCCAGGCCGGCGCCCTTGGCCTCGCCGTTCTCCTGGCTGCCCACGACCCAGCTGCCCGCGGTGGTGCGCGTACCGTCCTTCGAGACCACGATCAGGCGGCAGCGCTCGCCCGGCGGCACTCCCGTCACCGCCGCCCGCAACCGCACCCACTTCGCGGCAGGCGTCACCTGCACCGTCATCCGCGCACCCGTGCCCGCATCGGTCGCCGAGTGCAGCGTGGTCCCCTTGGGCGGGGGCGAGGGGTCCGCCGACGCGGTCGGGGACGGGGGAGCGGGCAGTGCGACGCCTCCGGGGTCGCCCGCGCCCAGCTGCGTACCGGCCCAGAACACGGCGGCCAGCGAGGCCGCGACGGCCAGGCCCGTGAATCCCGCGCGTCGGCGCGCGGCACCGGCCCGCTCGCCCCGCATCTGCCGCAGGGTGCGCTGGAGCAGCAGGTCACCGCCCTGTGGCGGTCCGTCGAGGAACGCCTCTTCGGGCACCTCGCCCAGTGCCGCCTCCATCTCGCGCAACGCGGCCACCTCCTCCCGGCACTGCACGCATCCGCTCATGTGTCCCTCGACCCGGCGGACCTCCTCGGCGTCCAGGACGCCGAGCACGTATGGGCCGAGCAGTTCCTCCTCGTGCCGCTGCCGGTTCATGCCACCACCTCACGCAGTCCGGCCGGCTGCTGGGGCGGCCTGCCCGATCGTTTTCCGTCTCTTGTGCCGCTCTCCCGGAAGCCGTCGTCCCTGAAGACGTCGCGCAGGGCCTTGAGCGCATAGTGCGAGCGCGACTTGACCGTACCCGCCGGGATGCCGAGCGTGTCGGCGGCCTCCGCCACGCTGAGCTGCCGGTAGTACAACTCCTTCAGCACGTCCCGGTGTTCCGGGGACAGCCGGTCGAGGGCCCCCAGCACCGTCATGCTGTCCACCACGGAGTCGGCGTGGTCCGCCTCCACCGGGGGAGCGGCCGACGAACCGGAGACCTCCGGCGGCCGGGCGGCCTTGGCCCGGTACCGGTCGGTGATGATGTTCCGGGCCACGGTGAGCAGCCAGCCGCGCACCGAACCCTTTCCGTTGACCAGGACTTCGGAGTGCCGCCAGGCACGTATCAGCGTCTCCTGTACGACGTCCTCGGCGGTGGCCCGGTCCCCGGTCAGCCGGGTGGCGTACGCGAGCAGGGCGTGGCCGTGCTCCTCGTACACCGACTTGATCAGTGCCTCATCGGTCGAGCCCCGCCGAGTGCGGGGCCACAGTGGTCCGGCCATCTCACCCTCTCCGTCTTCCTCGCTTGCGTGGTGCGGTCGGAACACGCCGGCGGGGCCGATCCGGTTCATGTGACCTGCGTCACTCGATCCGGCGGGTGCTCAAGTCCGGCAGGAGCGGCCCCCGTTGAGACATTCGACGACCTCGGCCATCTGGCGGTCGGTCATCGCGTTCACGAACATCGCGTGGTCCGTCCTGGGGCTGTGGCGCTGCTCGGGGAAGGAGTCGATCGCCACGGGCACCCCGGCGGGAACCTCGTAGGCGAGCAGGACGCGCAGTTCGGGCACGGGGAAGGTGTTCGTGGGGCAGACCCCGTTGCCGCCGGGGAACAGCAGGTGCGAGCGGTGCCCGGCGCTCGTGGTGTCGAGGCCGTTCCAGCAGCTGGGGAAGACCAGGCTGCGGGTGACGCGGTCGCCCTCGGGGCAGCGGGGGTAGCTGGTGGTGGCGCGGTCGGGGGAGCCGGAGCACCCCCAGCGGGCCCGGACGTTGGCGTCGCCGCCCGCGGTGAGGGCGACCGCGTCGCCCGTCATCGCGTGCAGGAAGGGCGGCATCGCCACGACCTTGCTGACCGGGTTGCCCCGGAACTCCACCCGGACCGAGGCCTCGGGCACGATCTCGCCGGAGTTGCCGTGCCCCGCGGACGTCTCGTGCGGGCGCGTGCCCGGACGGTCCAGGCGGCGCAGGACGGGCCAGTAGTACGTCGACCGGTCGCCGCCCGCGCAGCTCGTGGCGGCGGCGGCCAGCGAGGCTTCGGTGGACATGGCGTCCGTGGACAGGTTGCCCACGTAGGAGTGCGTGTGGTGGGCGCCTGCCCGCAGGCCGGGCGAGACCACGAGGTTGTCCTCGTTGTAGTGCCGCCCCTCATTGCGGCCGCAATCGACCGCCATCGACCCCGGCGATCCTTCGCCCGCCGCGGCGGGCCGGGCCGGAGCGGCGGCGGGGGCGGGCGGAACGTCGCGTATGTCCACGTAGTCGGAGGGTGCCGGAGCGCCGGCCGCCGCCCCCGCGTGCGGGCCGGCGGCGCGCGTGGCGCCCAGTACCGCGGCGGTCAGCCCACCGCCCAGAACCAGGCAGATGACCAGAGTGAGCAGTCGGCGTTCTTTCCCCATGGCGGTCACGGTTACCGGTGGCGACCCCGCCGTCAACCTGGCATCCGCATGACGGTCGGGGCACCGTGTTCGTGCGTACCTACGGGGCCGGCCGGCGGGAGGGGCCGAGAGCGCCGGACGGGCGGTACAACCGGCCGTGAAGTGGCCAGGGTTGTCCGTGGGGCCGCTTGTCCGACCGCGCGGGGGGCGGACACAGTGGGCGTATGACACCCGCCGAGCTCCTGCACGCATTCGCCCGCACCCGCGCCCGACTCGACGGCGGCGAGGTCACCTACTGGTGGACGGGCGACGTCCACTCATGGGCACCGGGCGAGCCCTACCGGCGGCTCTTCGGCTTCGAAGGGCTCAACGTCGCCCGCCTCGTTGCGGACGAGGAGAGCGGCGGCTACCAGCTGCTGTCCCGGGAGGCCGCGTTCTACCTGGACCCGGTCACCCGGGAGATCATGGAGACCTGGCAGGACAAGCCCGTGGTCCACGTCTGGAACGACCCGGCCAACCAGAAGTGGCGCCCCTTCCCGGTCCCCGTGACCGAACTGGGCGACCAGATCTGCTTCAGCCTGGAGATCCCGCTCGCCTACCCCTCGCCGCTGCCGGTCGAGGAGTACCCGGAGCACTCGGCCGACGACACCTACCGCGCTCTGGAACTCTTCCAGTTCTTCGCACCCGCGACCGCACTGAGCACGCAGGAGGCGAGCGTTCCGGCGACGATGTCCTGGACCCGCATGTCCCCGTGGCTGCCGTGGATGGAACAGGGCGCCCGCCCCGGCGGCCTCACCTTCCACTGCCGCGGCCGCAAGCTCGACGCCTACGAGCAGGTCCCCGAACGCACCCGCGCGTACATCGCCGACCACCACCCGGAATTCGCCCACGCACCGGAGAAGTGGAGCGAACCGAACGAGACGAGCTGGACGTACTTCCGCAGGCTCTTCCCGCCGCACCGGGGCGAGTCCTGAGCAGCGCCCCCGCCCCTCGGGCCGCCCCCTCGCGGCCGATGCCCGGCGCGCGCGGGGAACGCCCTGGTCACACCCACTGCTGAGGGACCCCCGGGGGGAGCCGCAGGGGGTGGACAAGGGTTTTCCCCGTATCCAGTTCATCCCCGCGTTGCCTACTGTCTGCCCACCGGCGATCTTCCCCAGGCCGGGCGGTTCACACGCCAACCCCACATGGCGTGTAGGCCTACCGGCCGGGGAAGCGCGCCGGGACCGCCGTTGCCCCTGCCTCGCCGTTGCGGCCGGGACAACGTGGCGTGCGGCGGCAGCCGGGGCGAGACCGACCAACTCGCTACCGGCCCCGCAGCCGCCGGAACCACCCCCACACTGCACCGACCGGCCGCTCCGGTCTGCCCGGAAACGGCCCTCGAAAGGGAACACGTGCACGCAACGAGACGCAGGCTCATATCCGTCGTGGCCATGTCCGTCACCCTGCTCGCCGGCACCGCCACCGCCGCCGTGGCCGTGGCCTCCGAGGGCCCCGCCGCGGCCCCGGCCGCCGCGCTCGCCCCGACCGCGCCCGTCGAGAACCTCATCGTCGGCTACAAGTCGTCCGCCACCGAGGCCAGCTCCAACACCGCGGCCGCCGACGACGCCACCGCCAAGGGCAAGAAGGCCGGCAAGAAGGCGAAGTTCGACCGCCGCCTGGGCACCGGTGCCGCGCTGGTCAACCTCGGCGCAGCCGTCGCTCCCGCCGACGCCGCCGACGTGATGGCCCAGTTCCGTGCCGACCCGGACGTCGCCTACGTCGAGCCCGACACCCGCGCCTACGCCACGGCCGTGACCCCGAACGACACCGAGTACGCCAAGCAGTGGGACCTCTTCGAGTCCACCGCGGGCATGAACGTCCCGGCCGCCTGGGACACGACCACCGGCTCCGGCGTCACCGTCGCCGTGATCGACACCGGCTACGTCGCCCACTCGGACGTCGCGCCGAACGTCGTCGCCGGCTACGACTTCATCAGCAGCTCCGCCTACGCCCGTGACGGCGGCGGCCGCGACAGCAACCCCGCCGACGAGGGCGACTGGAACGCCACCGACGGCGAGTGCGGCGTCGGCTCCAAGGCCAGCAACTCCTCCTGGCACGGCACCCACGTCGCGGGCACCATCGCCGCGGCCACGAACAACTCCAAGGGCATCGCCGGCATCGCCTACGGCGCGAAGATCCAGCCCGTCCGCGTGCTCGGCAAGTGCGGCGGTTCCACCTCGGACATCGTCGACGCCATCACCTGGGCCTCCGGCGGCTCCGTCGCCGGCGTGCCGGCCAACGCCACCCCGGCCAAGGTCATCAACATGAGCCTCGGTGGCCCCGGCGCCTGCGGCACCAGCTACCAGAACGCGATCAACGCGGCCGTCGCCCGCGGCACGACCGTCGTCGTCGCCGCCGGCAACAGCAACGCCGACGCGGCCGGCTACTCGCCCGCCAGCTGCAACAACGTGATCAACGTCGCCGCCAGCAACCGCGCCGGGGACCGCTCGTACTACTCCAACTACGGCGCGATCATCGACGTCGCCGCCCCGGGCGGTGAGACCCGCCGCGCCACGGACACGCCCGGCACCGTCACCACCCCCGAGAACGCGATCCTCTCGTCCCTGAACGCGGGCACCACCACCCCGGGCGCCGAGATCTACAAGCCCTACCAGGGCACCAGCATGGCCGCCCCGCACGTCGCGGGTCTCGCCGCGCTGCTGAAGTCGGCGAACTCCGCGCTGACCCCGGCCCAGATCGAGTCGGCGATCAAGAACAACGCCCGTCCGCTCGCCGGCACCTGCACCGGCGGCTGCGGCACCGGCCTCGCCGACGCCGCCGCGACCGTCGCCGCCGTGACCTCGAACCCGCCCACCCCGGCCCTCGAGAACACCACGGACTTCACCATCGGTGACAACACCACCGTGGAGAGCCCGATCACCGTCACCGGGAAGACCGGCAACGCCCCGGCCGCCCTCAAGGTCGGCGTGAACATCGTGCACTCCTACATCGGTGACCTGAAGGTCGACCTGGTCGCCCCCGACGGCTCCGTCTACACGCTGCACAACCGCTCCGGCGGCGGCACCGACAACATCAACCAGGTCTACACCGTCAACGCCTCCTCCGAGGTCGCCAACGGCACCTGGAAGCTCCGGGTCAACGACAACGCCGGCGGCGACACCGGCAAGATCGACTCCTGGAATCTCACCTTCTGAGACGGTTCCCGCCGACTCGGGGTCCGGTACCAACTCCGCCTGACGGAGCGATAGTACGGACCAAATGAATCCCCGGGCCTGCCGATACTCCGGGTATCGGCAGGTCCGCCGGGTTTTCCGCGTCCTGTGACTGAATTCTGCGTCACAATGCGGGTCCACCAGCCGTCCGACCTCGTATTCTCGCCTCTCACAGGAAGGGCACAGAAGCTGGGGACTGGAAGGCTGGTGGCTGTGCGTGGTGGCGGCGACGGGGCACGCTGACACAAGTGTCGGACACGGAGAACTGATCAAGGCGGTCGACCGCGCGCTGACCACGCACGGCCGGGCGCTCCTGACCGGACCCGCCGGCGCGGGCAAGACCGAGGTGGTCCGCGCCGTCGCCGCCGCGGCCGAATCCCGCCGCGAGACCGTACTGTGCCTCGCTCCCGAGGCCGCCGACCAGTGGATACCCGAGGCCTCCGCCGCGGCCCTCCTCGCCTCCGTCCCCGCGGCCGCCCTGGAGCGGCTCTCCGGACCCCAGCGCACCGCCATCGCCCTCCTGCGCCGCGAGGCCGACGCCCCCCGCGCCGGCCGCGACCACGTCGCGCTGCGCCTGGCCCTCGTCGAGGTGCTCCGTACCCTCGCCGCCCGCCAGCCCGTCCTCCTCGTCATCGACAACGCCCAGTGGCTCGACGCCGAGAGCACCGACCTACTCCGCTTCGCCCTGCGCCTCACACCTCCCCGCGTGCGGGTCCTGGCCGCCGAACGCGTCCAAGGAGGAGCACCGGTCGGCGAACCCCTCTGCGGCCCCGGCGTCCCCGCCGTACGGGTGCCCCCGCTCGGCGCCGACGAGGTCGCCGAACTCCTCCTGCGCCACGGACTGCCCGCCCGCCTCGCCGGCCGCATCCACCAGGCCAGCGGCGGAAACCCGCGCCTCGCCCTCGCCCTCGGCCACTCCCTCGCGGAAGCCGCCGAGGCCCGCGACTCCAACGCCCACCACGCCGACCCCCTGCCCGTCTCCGGACAGGCGCGCGACGTCGCCCGCCGGCTCCTCGCCGGGGCCCCCGCCCAGGCCCGCCGCACCCTGCTGCTCGCCGCCCTCGCCTCCCGCCCCACCGTCTCCCTGCTGCGGCGGGCCGGCCGCCCCGACGCCGAGGCCGAGCTGGCCGAGGCGGAACGGGCCGCGCTGGTCCGGGTCGGCGAGGACGGCACCGTCGAGTTCACCGCCGGCGCCCTGCCCACCGCCCTCGCCGCCGACGCCGGCTGGCCCGAACGCGCTGCCGGCCACGCGGCACTGGCCGCCGCCGTCGACGACCCCGTCCAGGCCGTACGCCACCGGGCGCTGGCCGTCGACACCCCCGACCAGTGGCTCGCCGCGGAGATCACCGAAGCCGCCGCGGTCTGCCGCAGCCGCGGCCAGCGGGCCCTCGCCGCAGAGCTGGGTCTGCTCGCCGCCGAACGCACGCCGTCCTCGCTGCCCGGAGAGGAACTGGCCCGCCTCGTCACCGCCGCCGAGGACGCCGGCTGGGCCGGGCGCGCCGACCTCGCCCGCCGCGCCACCCGGGCCGTCCTGGCCCGCGACGCATCGCCCGCCGACCGGGTACGGGCCCGGCTCGCCGTCATCGACGCCGCCGGCCAGGCCCTCGGAGCCCTCGACGAGACCTTCGCGTACGCCATGGACGAGGCAGCCGGGGACCCGGCGCTGCAGGCCGCCGTCCAGCTCCGGGTCGCCTGGAAGCACAACCTCAGCGACGGCGACCCCGTACGCTCCCGGGACGCCGCGGCCGAGGCCGGCACCCTCGCGGCGCTCGGCGGCGACCAGACCGCCGAGGCCATGGCCCTGACCGTACGGGCCCGCATGGGCCGCATCCTCGGGGACGCGGGAGCCGAGGAGATCCTCGCCGAGGCGCTCGCCCTGCCCGCGCCCCAGGTGCCGCTGGGCATGCGCAACGCGCCGCAGTACCTGGCCGTCCGGCACGCCCTCTTCGACGACCGCCTCGACGACGCCCGCCGCCAGCTGATGGTGCTGTTGCCGGCCGTCCAGCGCACCGGTTCCGCCGAGGACGTCTTCGAGGTCCTGCGCAGCCTCACCGAGGTGGAACTGCGCAGCGGCCGGTGCGAATCCGCCTCGGCCCACGCCCGCCGGGCCCTGGAACTGACCATCGAGGCGGGCCTCTCGCCCGGCCCCGCCTGGTACGTCGCGGCGACGGCCGAGACCATGGGCGGCAGCTTCGCACGCGCCGAGGGCTACGCGCGTCGCGGCATCCAGGCCTCCGAGGAGGAGCAGGACCAGGTCTTCCTCTCCCGCAGCCTGCACGCCCTCGGGCTCGTCGAACTGGCCACGGGAGAGGCGGCGAAGGCCGTCGCCACCCTGCGCCGCGTCGCCGAACTGGAGGCCGCCCAGCAGGTGGTGGACCCGTCGATCCTGCGCTGGCACGGGGAACTCGCCGAGGCCCTGATCGCCGCCGACGCGCCCGGCGAGGCGGCCGAACTGATCGGGCCCGTCCGTGCGGTCGCCCTCGGGCTCGGCCGTACCGGCGTCGTCGCCGCCCTCGACCGGGCCGGCGCCCTGTGCCTGTCCGCCCAGGGCGACGCGGACGGCGCCGTCCGCCTCCTGGAGGACACGGCGCAGCGCTTCGAAGCACTCCGGCTGCCGCTGGAGCGGGGCCGTACGCTGCTCGCCCTCGCCCGGGTGGAGCGCCGCCGCCGGCGCCGGGCACCGGCCCGTGCGGCGCTCCGGGCCGCGGCCGAGGTGTTCGAGCGGGCCGGAGCCGGCCCCTGGAGCGAGCTGGCGCGAGAGCCGGCCCCCGGTGACGGGGCCGGCGCCCTGGCCTCCGCGGCCGCGGTGCTGACCGACGCCGAGACCCGCCTGGCGCTGCTCGTCAGCCAGGGCGCCAGCAACCAGGAGGCGGCGGCCAAGCTGTTCCTCAGCGTCAAGACCGTCGAGGCCCGGCTGACCCGCATCTACCAGAAGCTCGACGTACGGTCACGGGCCCAGCTGGCCACCGCGCTGCGCACGCGGTGACCGTGGCCGCGGCAGTGCCGCCCGTCAGCAGCTCAGGTTGTTGCCCGGCGTGACGCCGAGCAGCTGGGTGAAGCTCTGGTACTTCGAGATCCGGCTCTGGACCTGGGCGGGGTTGCCGCCGTTGCACTCCAGGGAGCCGTTGATGGAGCGGATGGTCTCGCCGAAGCCCGCGCCGTTCACCATGGCGGCGTGGGCGGTCATGGTGCCCGGGCCGTTCTGGGTGTTCCAGTACCACAGCGCCGTCTTCATGGCGACGGCCGGATCCTGCTCCACGAGGTAGGGGTTGGCGAGGAGGTCGATGCCGAGGGCGTCACCGGCCGCCTTGTAGTTGAAGTTCCAGCTGAGCTGGATGGGGCCGCGGCCGTAGTAGGCGGCCTGTCCGGCCGGACAGCCGTACGGCTGGCTCGCGTCGCAGTAGTGGGGGTAGTTGGCGGTGTTCTGCTCCACGATGTGGACGAGGCCGCCGGTCTCGTGGGAGACGTTCGCGAGGAAGGCGGCGGCCTCGCGCCGCTTCACGGTGTCGTCGCCCGTCTTGGCGAAGCCGGGGTACGCGGACAGTGCCGCGACCAGGCCGTTGTAGGTGTAGAAGGGATTGCGGTTCGGGAACATCTGGTTGAACTGGGCCTCGGAGACAACGAATCCGGACGGGTTGGGGTCGGGGTCCGGGTCCTGGCCCCCGCCGCCGCAGACGCCCTGGTCCGACCAGACGCCCCACTGGCCGGTCGTACCGGGGGTCTCGCCCTGGGTCCACCACTTGGCCTGCCAGTTGTGGCCGCCGTACGAGGCGCTCATGCCGTTCGTGTAGACGGCCGACGAGGCCCACGGGGAGGCGCAGGGAGCCGCCGCGGCGGCGTGGGAGGAGGGAAGGGCGATGGCGAGGCCGGCCGTGACGGCCGCGGCGGCGACCAGGCCGAGGGCGCGGCGGCGAAGCGCACGTATCACGTAACTGCTCCTTCAGTGGGGGGACTTGCCGTGGGGGCAATGACGCCCACTGAAACGGAATGGTCTGAACCTGTCAAGGTCTAGACCAAAGGAAAGCGCCGGTGTCGCGCGTGACGCGTGACACCGGCGCGGAAGATCCGATCAGCTGCCGGCGGAGAGGTTGCCGGAGAGGACCGGGATGTTGCTGGCGATGTGCGAGAGGGACTCGTCGCCCTTGGCCTGGGTGGAGTTCTCGGTGCACTGCTGGTTCTGCGGGTTGGACAGGACGTTGACGTCCTGGACGCCGATGTTGGCGAGGACCGCGAGCAGGGACTGGGCGTTGACCTTGGCCGGCAGGCCGACGCAGAGCTTGTTGAGGGAGCCCTGGATCGGAGCCAGCTGCGGGCTCATCTTGCCGTGGGTCTCCTGGTTGCCGTAGATCTGCGCCGCGTCGTTGCCGTTCACGGTGTTGACGCCGTTGTCGTTGCCGATCGCCATCGCGGGCGAGGCGGCTGCGGCACCCGCGCCGAGCACGGCGGCGGTGGCGGCGGCGGTGGCCATGAACTTCTTGAGCATCTGGGGGATCCTTCGGTCGCACTGTCGCATGAGATAGCTGCCCACGGCGGGACGCGCTGATCAACTGCCGACGGTGCCCGGGGTTATGCCCCCTCACCCGAGTGGCCCAATGATCCGCCGGGTCGGACCCGGCCCGCCGCCGCGGGCGGCCGGGCCGGGCTCCCGGCGTTCGAGGGGTCAGCCGCTCTTGCGGCGGACCTTCTTGTTCTTGCCGCTCGCGGCGCTGCTGGAGCCCTGGACCTTGGCCCGGTTCTGGTGGGACTGCTGTGAGTGCGCCTTCGCGGCGTTGCGCTCCAGGGCCTCCCGGAACCGGCGCTTGGCCGCTTCGGCCGCGGACTCGTCCTGTGGGGTGCCTGCTTCGTCAGCCATTCGTCCTCCTGGAGTGATCAAGCCGCCCCAGTCTGTCAGGCGCTGTACGCGCTGACCAGCGAGTTCCCGCATGCTCCAAGGGTGGCTTGGGGAGGTCATAAGATTTGATTATGGGGTCATAAAGCGACACCGGGTGCTGGGTTAGGCTTACCTTCGTTTAGGGTTCCCTTTGATCCACCTTGATCCACCTTGCCGTCGCTCGAAGGGAACCCCTGCCATGCCTCGCCCTCTGCGGGTAGCAATCGTCGGAGCCGGCCCGGCCGGCATCTATGCCGCCGACGCGCTGCTGAAGTCCGAGGCCGCCGTCGAGCCCGGTGTGTCCATAGACATCTTCGAGCGCATGCCCGCCCCCTTCGGCCTGATCCGCTACGGCGTCGCCCCCGACCACCCGCGCATCAAGGGCATCATCACCGCCCTGCACCAGGTGCTCGACAAGCCGCAGGTCCGCCTCTTCGGCAACGTCGACTACCCGGGCGACATCAGCCTCGACGAGCTGCGGTCCTTCTACGACGCCGTGATCTTCTCCACCGGCGCCACGGCCGACCGCTCGCTCGACATCCCCGGCGTCGACCTCGACGGCTCCTACGGCGCCGCCGACTTCGTCTCCTGGTACGACGGCCACCCGGACGTGCCGCGCACGTGGCCGCTGGAGGCCGAGAAGGTCGCCGTGCTCGGCGTCGGCAACGTCGCCCTGGACGTCGCCCGCATCCTCGCGAAGACGGCCGACGAGCTGCTGCCCACCGAGATCCCGGCCAACGTCTACGACGGCCTCAAGGCCAACAAGGCCCTCGAGGTGCACGTTTTCGGCCGTCGGGGTCCGGCCCAGGCCAAGTTCAGCCCCATGGAGCTGCGCGAGCTGGACCACTCGCCCAACATCGAGGTCATCGTCAACCCCGAGGACATCGACTACGACGAAGGCTCGATCGCCGAGCGGCGCGGGAACAAGCAGACCGACATGGTCGCCAAGACCCTGGAGAACTGGGCGATCCGCGACATCGGCGACCGGCCCCACAAGCTGTTCCTGCACTTCTTCGAGTCTCCCTCCGAGATCCTCGGCGAGGACGGCAAGGTCGTGGGTCTGCGGACCGAGCGCACCGAGCTGGACGGCACCGGCAACGTCAAGGGCACGGGCGAGTTCACCGACTGGGACGTGCAGTCCGTGTACCGCGCGGTCGGCTACCTCTCCGACGAGCTGCCCAAGCTGCCCTGGGACGTCGAGTCCGGCACGGTCCCCGACGAGGGCGGCCGCGTGATCGACGCCGGCGGCCACATGCAGTCGACGTACGTCACCGGCTGGATCCGGCGCGGCCCGGTCGGCCTGATCGGCCACACCAAGGGCGACGCCAACGAGACCGTCGCGAACCTGCTCGCCGACCACGCGGAGGGCCGCCTGGGCGCCCCTGCGTCGCCCGAGCCGGCGGCGGTGGAGACCTTCCTCGCCGAGCGCAGCGTGCGCTACACGACGTGGGAGGGCTGGTACCGGCTGGACGCGGCCGAGAAGGCCCTCGGCGAGCCCCAGGGCCGTGCGCGCGTGAAGATCGTGGAGCGCGAGGAGATGCTCGACGCGAGCGGAGCCTGATCACGAGGGGGCGGACACTCGAACGGGTGTCCGCCCCCTTCGTATCCTCCGGAGCGGAATGCCGCGCTGCCGACGGGAGTTGGACACGAGCACGAGACCGGCCCCGCAGGCACTGGAGAGCTCATGAAGATCGGCATCATCGGCGCAGGCAACATCGGCGGCAACCTCACCCGCCGGCTCACCGCCCTCGGACACGAGGTCGCGGTGGCCAACTCGCGGGGGCCCGAAACCCTGACCGCCCTCGCGCGGGAGACCGGCGCCACCCCCGTCCCCGTGGCCGAGGCGGCGCGCGGCGCCGAGATCGTCGTCGTGACCATCCCGTTCAAGAACGTGCCGGACCTGCCCGCCGGCCTCTTCGACGGCGCCGCCCCGGGCTTCGTGGTCATCGACACCGGCAACTACTACCCGCGCCCACGCGACGGCCGGATCGCCGGCGTGGAGGACGAGGGCCTGACGGAGAGCCGCTGGACCGAGCGGCAGCTCGGACATCCCGTGGTCAAGGCCTTCAACGGCACCTACGCGCAGGACATCCTCGACCGGCACCGCCCGGCCGGCGCCCCGGACCGGATCGCGCTGCCCGTCGCGGGCGACGACGAGACGGCGAAGAAGGCCGTACGGGACCTCATCGGGGAACTCGGCTTCGACTCGGTCGACTCGGGCGGCCTGGACGACTCCTGGCGACAGCAGCCCGGCACCCCGGTCTACGGACTCCGCGACGGTGTCGAAGGCGTCACCCGGGCCCTCGCCGAGGCCTCCCCGGTCCGTACCGAGGAATTCCGCGGCTGACGCGCACCCCCCGCCGCCCCGTCGAGACGCTCCCCGCACACGTTTCCGGCACACGCCTCCCGCCGCACGCTGTCCGGGCAACGGGACGGTGCCGGGCCGGGCGCGGGAACGGCCGCACGTGATGCTGCGTCTGCGAGGGCATACGGAGAGGGCCGGACCGGAACGGCCGGACTGCGGCGGAAGGGCGGGCGGGGCTGTGCGGGAACGCCGAGGGGCGGGAGCGGGGCTGGTGGCCCTCGCGGTGGGACTGCCGTTGCTGGTGGCCGCGATCGTCATGGCGGTCGTGTTCACCGGTACCGGTGTCGTGGGGCGCAGCCCGCTGCACCGCGCGGTGGACCAGTACCTCGAAACGGTGGGCGGCGGCGGACCCGCACCGGCCGCCGGACCGGGAAGCGGGTGCCCGGGCGGCGCCCCCGACCCCGGGGACGCCCTGCACGGCCTCGCGCCCCGCTTCGGCCACCACATCGTCTCGTCCACCGAGAGCGGCGACAGCGCCGCCGTCAACGTGGACCTCACCCCGGCCGGCGGCGACCGGGTCGCGGTGCTCCTGGAGCTGCGCCGTTCCGGCGACCGCTGGGACGTCTGCGCGGCCTCCACGGGACGCATGGCGATCGACCCGTTCTGAGTGCCGACGGGCGGGGCCGGGCGGGCCCGGGCCGGGCGTGCGTGCGGACGGCTCAGGATCCCCGGCCCCGCTCCAGCACGCCGCGTACGTAGGCCGCCTGACCGGCGTGCTGGAGGTCGTCCGCGAGCACGCTGACCAGGCGCACCCCGAGGGTCACCGGGGGGTCCCAGCGCTCGTCGACCACTCGGTCCAGGTCGGCGGCCGCGAGCCCCCGGACGAAGCCCAGGGTCTGCTCGTGCACCTCGTCGAAGTAGCCCAGGAGCAGCTCGCCCGAGTCGACCCGGACGGTGCCCGCCTGCCGCGCGGAATGACCGTAGCCGGTGGCCGCGGCGGGCAGCGGCAGGCCGAACCGGTCCGCCCAGCCCCCGGTCAGCCACACCTGTTCCAGACCCGCGGCGGCGGCGACGTGGTCGTCCTGGATCCGGGTCAGGTGCCAGACCAGCCAGGTGATCGAGTTCGCCTCCGGGTCGACGCGGGCGTCCAGGAGCTGCGCCGGCACTCCCTCCACCGCCTCGTGCACGACTTCCCGGATCCGACCGAACCCGTCCGCGATGACGTCCGTAGCCTTCATGCACCCACCATGCAAGGCCCGGCGGCCCGCCCGGCGCGAACGACACGCGGGGCGGGCCGCCGGGCCGGCGGTCACGGGGTCAGCCTGCGGCGTCTGCCTTCGCGGGCTCGGCGGCCGTCGCCCCTTCGGTCGCGGCGGGCCGCTCGGCGGCCGCCCCGGCCGGCTTGTGGCCGCCGCGCAGGCCGAGCCAGCCGATCACGCCGACCAGGGCGAAGGCCACGGCCCCGATCCCGAAGGTGAGGGTGAAGCCCGACTCGGCGGGCAGCGGGGGGACACCCGCGGGCAGGTGCTCGATGGTCTTGGAGGCCAGGATCGTGGTCACGACGGCACTGCCGATCGCACTGCCCGTCGAGCGGGAGATCGAGTTGATGCCGTTGGCGATGCCGCTCTGGTGCGGCGGGACGCTCGACATGATCACGGCGGGCATGGCGGCGTAGCCGAAGCTGACGGCCGCACCGACGACCAGGCCGGAGCCGATCACCGAGAAGGCGTGGCCGTGGTCCACGACCAGCCAGGCGAAGCCGACCGCGCCCAGCGCCGCGGCCACGCCCAGGGCCACGCGGGGACCGCGGTGGCGCACGATCTGGCCGCCGATGGGCGAGGCCAGCAGCGAGACGATCGCGCTGGGCAGCAGGAACTGCACGGAGGCCCGCAGGATCGAGGCGTCGAAGCCGTAGCCGGTGAGCGCCTCGGGCATCTGCACGAGGTACGAGACGCCGAGGAAGCTCGCGAACATGCCGAAGCCGACGAGGAGGCCGGCCAGGTTGGCCATGAGCACCGGGCGGTGCACGAACATCTTCATGTCGACCAGGGGCTCGCGGACCTTGAGCTCGGTGACGACCCACACGGCGGCCATGACGGCGGCGCCGGCGAAGCTGCCCAGGGTGCGGCCGGAGGTCCAGCCCCACTCGTGGCCCTGCGAGATCGCCAGCAGGAGCAGCAGCAGCGCGGCACCGAGGGTCAGGGCGCCGAGGACGTCGGTGCGCCCGCCCGTCTTGGTACGGGTGGCGGGAACCAGGAAGACCACGGCGAGCAGGGCGAGGACCGCGAGGCCGGTCGCCATCCAGAAGGCGTTGCGGTAGTCCGCGTCGGGTCCGGAGGTGAGCAGCCCGGTCGCGACGAGCGCGAGGCCGCTGCCGAACGCCAGCGTGCCGCTGACCAGCGCCATCGCACCGGGCAGTTTCTGCGGGCGGACTTCCTCGCGCAGCACCGACAGGGCGAGCGGGAAGATCGCGGTGGCGGCGCCCTGGAGGACGCGGCCCACGATGAGCAGCGGGAGCGAGGAGGCCAGTGCCGTGAGGACGGAGCCGGCCACCATCACGCCGAGGACGGCCACCAGCGTGGGCTTCTTGCCGTGCTGGTCACCGAACCGGCCGAGGAGCGGCGTGAAGACGGCCGCCGACAGCAGGGTGGCGGTGGTCACCCAGCTCACGTTGGCGGTCGAGGTGCCCAGGTCGTCGCGGATCAGGCCGAGGATGGGGACCGGCAGGGTCTGCATCATCGACACGACCATCGCGGCGAGGCTCAGGGCGAAGACGATGACCGTCTCGTTGCGCTGTCCGGAGGCCGGGGCGGCTGGGGAGGGGGTGCTCATGGCTGCGGGGACCTTCTTCGTGTTTCGGAGCTGAACAGCTTCGGAACGGCGATGTTTGATGTCATCAAGTAACTCGATCGAAGGTAGAGGTCGATATTTGAGGTAGTCAAGTAAACAATTGATAATGTCAAGCATCCTGAGTAGGCTCGGGGCATGAGCGAGACCGCCACCCCCGCCCCCACGAAGGTCCAGCTGCTGGAGCTGCTCGCCGCCATCGGCACCGCCCAGTGGCGCGAGTTCGCCGCGGCCGCGGCCCAGCACGGCCTCACCCCCACCCAGGCCCGGGTGCTCGCCCAGCTGGACGGCCCGGTGCCCATGCGGGGCCTCGCCGTCCTGCTGGTCTGTGACGCGTCCAACGTGACGGGCATCGTGGACCGGCTGGAGGCCCGCGAGCTGGTGCGCCGCGAGCCGGACCCCGCCGACCGGCGCGTCAAGAACGTGGTCGCGACGGAGGCGGGCCGACAGGTCATCCGCCGCGTACGCGAGGAGATGCAGGCGGCGCACGGAGCGCTCGACACCCTGGACGAGGCCGAGAGCGCCACGCTCTACGCCCTGCTGGCCCGCCTGCGCCCGTCGATGGAGAAGGGCTAGTCTCGACCGCCGTGGACACCCTTCAGACGATCGACGACGTGCCCGTCCTGATGTGCGGGGCCGAGGGCGAGACCATCGCGGGAGAACGCGAGGCCCTGGACTGCATCGGCAACGCCTCGTACCAGGGCGCCGAGTGGGCCGTCATCCCCGTGGAGCGCTTCGACGAGGCGTTCTTCCGGCTGAGCACCCGGGTCGCGGGCGACATCATCCAGAAGTTCGTCCAGTACCGGGTGGGCATCGTCGTCCTCGGCGACATCTCCCGGCACACGGCGGCCAGCGGGGCGCTGCGGGACTTCGTCCGCGAATGCAACCGGGGGCGCCAGACGTGGTTCCTCGCCGACGCCGAGGAACTGCGCGAGCGGCTGGCCGGGTCCGGGACCCGGGCGTGAACGGCGGCGGCGAAGTCCGCGTCCTGCGCGCGGCCGACCGCCCCGCCACGGTGTGGAAGAACGGCGGGGGAGTCACCCGGGAGATCGCCGCGTGGCCCGTGGGCGCGGGCATGGACTCGTTCCGCTGGCGGGCGAGCCTGGCCGAGGTGGCCGCGGACGGCCCCTTCTCGGCCTTCCCCGGGATCGACCGCACCCTCACGCTCGCCGAGGGCGCGGGCATGGACCTCGTCGTGGGCGGCGTGCACCGGATCGTGGACGAACGCTTCGCGCCGCAGGACTTCGCGGGAGACGAACCGACCGACTGCCGGCTCGTCTCCGGCCCCGTCGTGAACTTCAACGTGATGTACCGCCGCGGCGCGGCGACGGCGGAGACCGCCGTGGTCCGGGGCCGGCTCACCGTGGCCGCCGAACCCGGCGAGACCCTGCTGGTGGTCGCCCTGGACGGCGCGGCGACGCTCGACGCCGCGTGGGGCCCGGGCCATGCCCTGGGCCCCTACGACGCCGCCCTGGTCCGGGGCGCCTTCACCGGCCTCGTCCGCACCGACGGACGCGCCGCCGTGGTGCGCCTGCGCTAGGGGCTGTCCGACCCCGATCCGCCGGACACCCCCTGGCGGACACGACCCGGCACGGCTTGGGGTGCGGACCAGCGGGGGCCGAGCTTGATCCACTTCGCGGTGCTGGGCACGCCCTTCGCGTCGAGCAGGAAGAGCATGTAGTGGCCGGGCGGGGCGTCGGCCGCCCCCGGCGGGGTCCGCAGCCCGATCCGGTCGCCCCGGACGCCGGTGAGCCGCAGCTCCAGGTGGCGCTGACTGGTGTTCACCGAGTGGGTGACGGTGGTCGGGGCCAGCAGGACGGCGCGCTTGACGTCCTTCGCCGTCGAGCTGGACACCTGGAAGGGCGCGTCGTACCGGAGGTCGCCCGCGGGGACCCGGTCGAGAGCCGGCCGGGCGCCCCGGTGCAGGTAGGCCGGCTCGTACAGCTCGATGCTGCCGTCCATCCCGTCCTTGATGTCGGGGTCGTTGGCGATCTGCTGGAGTTCGTCTCCGGTGACCATCATCCGGCCGTCGGGCAGGATCAGGGCGTTGGAGTGGTAGCCGCGCGGCAGCCGTTGGGCGGGCCCCAGCCTCCAGTGGCCCTGCGCGTCGCGCATCTCGATCTGCCGGTACTTCAGGTCCGCCTTCGGGTTGAACGGGCCGTGGCCGTAGTCCCGGGTGTCCAGGGCGCCGTTCACGGTCAGCAGCGTGCCGTCCGGCAGGATCAGGGTGCCGTCCTGGGTCCGGCCGAAGGCCCTCGGCTCCTCGGTGGTCCAGCGCCCCCCGGACAGCCGGTACGTGTGCGGGTCGCGCGGGTCGCCGCCGAGGACCAGGACGGAGTCGGGGCCGCGGAAACCGGCCGGCAGCGGTACGGCCGAGCCGTAGCCGCGGAAGTCGGCGGGCCGCCGCGGCAGGTCGCTGCGCACGTCCCTGACCGGGTCGAAGAGCCACTGCTGGTCGGCGTCGCGGCCGAGGCCGTAGATCATCCCGTCGCGCAGCGAGAAGAGGTGCGGGTAGTCGTTGCGGAAGGGGGCGTCCGCGCGGAGCCGCTCGGCGGGGACGCCCGCCGGGATGTCGTACGGGCGCCAGGGCACGCGGTGTCCGAGCGCGGGGAAGCGCTCCACCACCGGGGTGGGGGTGCCCGTGCCGCGTTCGGACTGGCCGGACATGATGATCTGCCGGCCGTCGGCCCCGGTCACGACGGAGGGGTACCAGCGGCCGACGGCCATGTCGCGGTTGCGGAACCACTTCTCGGTCCACGGGTCGAAGACGAAGGACAGCTTGGCGCCGCTGCCGCCCTTGCCGCCGACGTTGCCGCCGAAGACCCCGACCATCCCGTTGGGCAGGTACGAGTGCCCGGCGCAGAAGAAGGGCGCAGGGCGGGGGGAGTAGGTGCCGTCGGGCATCAGCACCACCGGTGGCGGCACGTTCTTGAAGGCCCGGGCCCCGGTCCCCCTGGCGGGGTCCCAGAGCCAGGCGCGGCCGGCGTTGGTCCGGCCGACGGTGTTCGTCGGCCCCGTCTCCTTCGTGGGGTCGGCCTCGACGCGTTCGAAGGAGAAGAGCAGCACCTTGCCCGTGGGCAGCAGGGCCACGTGGACGCCGAAGTCGGGTGACGGGAAGAACTGCGCGAAGCGGCCGAACCGGGCCGCGTCGAAACGGGTGTTGGCCTCGCGCTGGGACTTCTCCAGCGCGGCCAGTCCGGCCGTCCGCTTCGACTGCGGATACCCCTGGGTGCCCTTGGCGGCCTGCCGCAGCCGGGCATGGGCGCGGGCGTGGTCGTCGCCGAGCACGGCGGCCTCGTCGCCGGCGTGGTGGGCCACGGCGCGGGCCGGTGCGGGGCCGGCCGCCGGTACGGCCAGGGCGGCGGCGAGGGCCAGGACCGACAGGGCGGCGGACCGGGATGCGCGGGACATGGGACTCCTCACCGCAGGAGGGACCGTGCCGAGTCCGGCGCCGGAGCCCGCTGATGACCTGAAGGAACCCGGCGATATTAGGACAAAGGGAAAGCCTGAACCGGCGTGGCCGCGCCCGATCGGTGCTTTCCGGGGGTGTCTTGGGGCCGTTCGGTCGGTCGGCATGAGGCGATTTATCGTTTCTGCGGTGAATCGTTTCGGCCGTCAAGGTGAGCCCGCGCACCCGTCGGCCGGGCCCGCCCCCGGCGGACCGCTATCCATGTCGGTGTGATCAAGTCGCTCCGTACCGGATTCACCGCAGCCGCCGTGACCGCAACGCTCGTCACGCTCAGCCCCTCCGCGGGGGCTTCCGCCTCGGCCCCCGTCGACCAGGTGACCGTCGACGTCGCCACGGTCAACGGATCGGGCTGCCGTCCCGGCAGTGCCGCCGTCGCCGTCTCACCCGACAACTCGGCCTTCACCGTCACCTACAGCGAGTACCTGGCCCAGGCCGGCGGCGGCGTCCCCGCCGTCGAGGGCCGCAAGAACTGTCTGCTGTCCCTCGTCGTGCACGTCCCGCAGGGCTACACCTACGCCATCGCGAAGGTCGACTATAGGGGCTTCGGCAGCCTCCAGCCGGGCGCGATCGGCACGCAGAAGGCCAGCTACTACTTCCAGGGCATGAGCCAGACCGCCTACCGGACCCACCGGTTCGACGGCGCCCTCGACGACAACTGGCAGGCCACCGACACCACCGGCATCGAGGCCCTGGCCTGGTCGCCCTGTGGCGAGCAGCGCAACTTCAACATCAACACCGAACTGCGTGCGGAGGTGGGCACCTCCGACCCGTCGAGGACCAGCTTCATGGCCCTCGACTCCACGGACGGAAGCATCAACAGCGTCTACCACTTCTCCTGGAAGCAGTGCCCCGCGCGCTGACCGGACGTGACCCGGGGCCCGCGCCCGTCGCGCGGGCCCCGGGTCAGGCCGACGCGCGCCGCACCAGAGCCGTCTCGGTTATCACCGGGCCCGGCACGTTCCGGCCCTCGCGGCTGTCGCCCAGCCGCTCCATCAGCAGCCGCGCCATCATCCGCCCCATGCCCTCGATGTCCTGACGCACCGTCGTCAGCGGCGGGTCGGCGCTCTCCGCCACCGGTTCGGCGTCGTCGAAGCCCACCACCGCCACGTCACCGGGGACGGTCCGGCCGCGCTCGCGCAGCACGCGCAGTGCACCGGTCGCCATCAGGTCGTTGCCGGCGAACACCGCGTCGATCGAGGGGTCCCGGTCCAGCAGTTCGGCCATCGCGTGCGCCCCGCCCGCCGCGGTGAAGTCCCCCACGGCGACCAGCTCGGGCCCGGCGGCGGGCAGCACGTCGTGGTAGCCGCTCAGCCGGTCGGCCGCCGAAGTCTGGTCGAGCGGGCCGCAGATGTGCGCGATCCGCCGCCGCCCCTGCCCCAGCAGGTGCCGTACGGCCTCCCGGGCGCCCTCGCGGTTGTCCGCGTCGACGTACGTCACCCGGTCCTGTTCCCCGGGCCCGGCGGTCCAGCCGGGACGGCCGCCGTACACCGTGGGCATGCCGAGGCGGCTGGCGATGGCGGGCAGCGGATCGTCGGTGTGCAGCGAGAACGCGAGCGCCCCGTCGACGTGGCCGCCCGCCAGATAGCGCTCGATGCGGTCGTAGTCGCAGTGGTCCTCCACCAGCAGCAGCACCAGCTGGGTGTCGTGCGCGGTCAACTCCTTGCTGATGCCGCGTATCTGACGGGAGAAGAAGGGGTCCGAGAAGATCCGGGCCTCGGGCTCGGGGATGATCACGGCGACGGCGCCGGTCCGCCGGGTGACCAGCGTGCGCGCCGCGTGGTTCGGGATGTAACCCAGCTCCTGGATCGCCGTCTGCACCCGGTCGGCCAGATGCGGGCGGACTCCGTCGCCGCCGTTGACCACGCGGGAGACCGTGGCCCTCGACACGCCCGCGAGCGCCGCGACGGCCTCCAGGGTGGGGCGGCTGCCGGAACGCGGTTCGGGCACGTGACTTCCTCCATGATCCACAGGCGGGCCCGGCAAGATCGAAAGGGACGGCCCGGTCGAACAGAAGGGTAACGGGTGATCACCGTAAGGCGTCAGGAGGGCAGCGGTGTGTGGTCCGGCGGCACCCTCTCCCCGGCGCTCACCGGCGCGGGCGGGGCGCCGTCGCCGAAGGGCCGGCCGCCGAGCGCCTCCCGGCCGTGGGGCGCGAGCCAGCCCGACAGGTCCGGGCCGGCCGGCACGATCCCGGTGGGATTGATGTCGTCGTGGACCAGGTAGTAGTGCCGCTTGATGTGGTCGAAGTCCACGGTGTCGCCGAAGCCGGGCGTCTGGAACAGGTCCCGCGCGTACGCCCACAGCACCGCGGACTCGGAGAGCTTGCGCCGGTTGCACTTGAAGTGGCCGTGGTAGACGGCGTCGAAGCGCACGAGGGTGGTGAACAGCCGGACGTCCGCCTCGGTGATGGTGTCGCCCACCAGGTAGCGGGACGTTTCGAGCCGCTCGGTGAGCCGGTCCAGGCGTGCGAACAGACGCCCGTACGCCGCCGCGTAGGCCTCCTGGGACCCGGCGAAACCGGCGCGGTAGACGCCGTTGTTCACCTCCTCGTAGACCACCTCGTTCACGGCGTCGATCTCCGGCCGCAAAGCCCTTGGGTAGAGGTCGGGGGCTCCCTCACGGTGGTGCGCCGCCCACTCCAGCGACAGGTCGAGGGTGATCTGCGCGAAGTCGTTGGTGACCACCTGCCCGGTCGGCACGTCGACGATCGCCGGCACCGTGATGCCCCGGTCGTAGCCGGGGTCGCGGGCGAGGTAGGCCTCCTGGAGCCGTTCGATGCCGAGCACGGGGTCGCGGCCGCCCGGGTCCAGGTCGAAGGTCCAGCTGCGGTCGTCGTGCGTCGGACCCGCCACCGCCATCGGCAGCGCCTCCTCCAGCCCGAGGAGCCGCCGTACGATCACGGCCCGGCTCGCCCACGGGCACGCCCGGGCCACCACCAGCCGGTAGCGGCCGGGTTCCACGGGGAACCCGTCGCGCCCGTCGGCGGTGATCCGGGTGGTGAGGTAGCGGCTGTCCCGCGCGTACTCCCTGCCGGGGCTCACGTACCTCATGCGCGCCCCTACATGTGCGACTGGCCGTAGTAGTGGCCGAACCGGTCCATGAAGTTCGGCTCGCCGGCGTACTTGGCCTCGTCGTAGTCGGGCGCGTTCTTGATCTGTTCCTTGGTCAGCCCGAGGTAGACCTTCTCCTCGGCCGGGTCGATGCGTTCGATGGTGCCCGCCGGCAGGAGGACGTGCTTGCCGAAGATCCAGACGCCCGTGTCGACGACGATGTGGGAGGCCCGGAAGTCGGCGGAGTGCTTGTCGACCTTCCCGATGTGGCCGTCGGTGGCCTCGACCTTGTAGCCGACGAGATCGATGCCGCTGTGGTGGCCGGCGTCCTCGTGGTAGCCCCAGATGTCCTTCTCGGTCACGGCTCTCGCCTCTCTGTACCCGTACGTGTGCCGGTGCCTGCGCCCGCCCCGGGAGCCGGGACGGGAGCGGCACTCAGGCACCTCCCCACAAAAGACCGGCTCACGCCAAGGATGCCGGAGCGGTCGCGCTCCCGCGCGGGCCCGGCCCGCCCCGGCCCGCGCATGCGGTGCGGAGGCACGGGTAGGCGCTCCCCAAGGCCCAGGAGGCCCGCCGGTTCGGCCGGCGGGACCCACCCCACCGTCCTCCGCCGAGAGGAGCCGACACGATGACGCAGCAGGCACCGATGGAGAAGAGCGTCGAACGCAGGAGCGAACGGCGGGGTGAGGGCGTCCGTGTCGTGGTCGTCGGGGCCACGGGCAACGTCGGGACCAGCGTCGTGCTCGCCCTCGCCGAGGACCCCTCCGTCGAGTCCGTGCTCGGCCTGGCCCGCAGGATGCCCCTGTGGAGGCCGCCGAAGACGCGCTGGCACGCCGTGGACGTGGAACCGGGCGGCGCCGATCTGGCCGCGCTCTTCACCGGGGCCGACGCCGTCATCCACCTCGCGTGGAAGTTCCGGCCCACCCACCACCCCGCCGAGACCTGGCGCACCAACGTCCTGGGCAGCATCCGCGTCTTCGACGCCGTGGCCGACGCCGGTGTGCCCGCCCTCGTGCACGCGTCGTCGGTCGGTGCCTACTCACCGGGACCGAAGGACCGCACGGTCGACGAGTCCTGGCCCACCCACGGCTGGCCGCAGGCCGCCTACACCCGCGAGAAGGCCTACCTCGAACGGGTCCTCGACACCTACGAACGCGCCCACCCCGACGTCCGGGTCGTGCGGATGCGGCCGGGCTTCCTCTTCAAACGGCAGTCCGCCTCCGAGCAGCGCCGCATCTTCGCGGGCCGGCTGCTCCCGAGCCGGTTCCTGCGCCCCGAACTGCTCCCCGCCGTGCCCGACCTGGCCGGACTGCGCTTCCAGGCCCTGCACACCGACGACGCGGCCGCCGCCTACCGGGCCGCCGCCACGCTCCCCGTACGCGGGCCCTTCAACCTGGCGGCCGATCCGCCGCTGGACGCGGAGGTGCTCTCCCGGGTCCTCGACGCGCGCAGCCTGCCCGTGCCGACGGCTCCCGTACGGGCCGCGCTCGCCGCGGCGTGGCGGCTGCACCTGGTCCCGGCATCACCGGACCTGTTCGACGCCGTCCTGCGGCTCCCGCTGATGGATTCCTCCCGGGCGCGCCGGGAGCTGTCCTGGGAGCCCCGCCACACCTCGGTCGAGGCCGTCGAGGAGTTCCTCGACGGCCTGCGTTCGGGCGCGGGCATGGACACCGCCCCGCTCGCCCCGGACCCGCAGCACACCCGCCGCTTCGCGCGGTCCCGGGGACGCAGCTGAGGCGTCGGCGTCGGCGCCACCGCCGAGGGCCTGGTCGAAAGGCCGCTCAGCCCGGGGCGGTCAGCCCGGGCCGGTCAGGCCGGGCCGGTCAGGCCGGGCCGGTCAGGCCGGGCCGGTCAGGCCGGGCCGGTCAGGCCGGGCCGGCCCTCGGCAGGCCGCGCAGGTGGCCGCGGCGCCACACGGCCTGCGCCGCGTGGGGCGTCGCGGCCCGGCCGCGCGCCTCCCGGGCGAAGAGCTGCGACGCGCAGGCGCTGCGCATGGCCTCCAGGGCGCGGACCTGCTGCTCGGCCCGCCCGATGAGCTCCTCGATCATGGAGACGTCGATGCGCGGGTCCGTGCGCGCCAGGCTCCGCAGCGAACGCCAGCAGGCCGCCTTGCCCTCCACGCCCATGCGCATCGCTTCGAGCTCCAGGACGTCGCTGAGCGGGGACCGGGACAGGACCCGTCCGTTCAGTTTGAGCCGGCCCACCTTCTCGGCGATCCGGCCGAGGGCGGCCCTGGTCCGCATGACGGGGACGTCGAGATCGGCCATCAGGGTGAGCAGGCTCTGCCGGTCCTGCGCCACCTGCTCGCCCAGCGACCGCAGCGAGGTGCCGAGGACGCTGCCCTGATGGGCCGCCGCGGCCCGGCGGAGCAGCTCGACGCCTCCGTTCGCACCGGTCAGGTGGTCGTTGAGGTAGATGGCCAGGAAGGTGGGGGCGCGGCCCGTGGGGGGCCGGTGGCTGCGGTTCACTCCGGCCTCCTCAGGGCGCTCGTCGGGGGGTCGCCGGCCGGTCGTCGTCCGGCCCCGTCCAACGGGTGTCCGGGCCGGGCCCGCCGGACTCCACCGGCCGGTCGAGGCGGCTCGCCTCGTCCGTGTCCGCGGCCCGGGTCCTTCCGTCGTCCTTGCGCGGCTTGCGGGCCGGTGGTCCGGCGTGCGGAGCCCGGCGCCGGGCTTCTTCGTCGTCGTGGTGCAGCGGTACTCCGCCTGCGCCGCCCTGGTCGTCCATGACAGTTCCTTTCGTCTCATCCCGCACGAATCACACGGTTCACACGGTTCACACGGCCGCGGTCGTCCTCGCCAGGCTGTCGACCACGTCGCTCAGCCTTCCGCGCCGGACGAGGGCGGCTCGCTGCCGGGCCGCCCCACCGCCCTCCGCGCGCAGCCGGTCGAGCATGGTGTCCACCAGGAGCAGGTCACCGGCCGCGGCGAGTCCCGGAGCGGCTCGCTCGCGCAGCCGGTCCAGCATGTCCCACACCGGCACACGGGCTCCGCCGACCGGATCGAGGCCTTCCCCGCACAGCCCGTGCACGGCGGCGAGCCGGTGGGCCTCCCGCAGCCGGCCGCACTCCAGGAACGGCGGCGGCCTGCCCTCGTCGCCCTCGGGCAGCAGCACGCCGGCGAGCCCGCGGACGAGCGCCGCCAGCAGGACGACCGTGTCGAGTCGGGCGTTCACGTCGGCGACGCGGATCTCGAGCGTCGGCACGTGCTCGGACGGGCGGGCGTACCAGTAGATCATCCGCCGGTCCAGCAGGGCCCCGCACTGCACCAGGTCGTGGGCGATGCGCTCGTACGAGGCCTCGTCGAGGAAGGGAGCGGGCCCCACCGTGGGCCAGCGGGCGTGTTCGACCGCCCGCCAGCTGGCATGGCCGGTGTCCCTGCCACGGTCGAAGGGGGAGTTGGCACAGAGGGCCTGCAGGGTGGGCAGCCAGGGCCGGAGCCGGTTGGCCAGGTCCAGGGCCTGAGCCCGGGAGGACACGCCGACGTGGACATGGCATCCGCAGACCGGCTGGTCGTAGCCCCCGACGGCCGACGCGAAGCGGACCGCCATCCGCCCGTAGCGTTCGTCCGGGGTGATGGTCAGCGGATGCTCCGGGGGTATCACCGCGGTGCCGGTGCCGACGAGCAGGCAGTCCTGTGCGTCCGCCGCCCGGACCAGCTCGGCCCGCAGCCACGCCAGCT
Source organism: Streptomyces virginiae (assembly GCF_000720455.1). GTDB lineage: Bacteria > Actinomycetota > Actinomycetes > Streptomycetales > Streptomycetaceae > Streptomyces > Streptomyces virginiae. The sequence goes on from NZ_JOAK01000003.1 coordinate 440,762, forward strand.
CGGCGCGCAGCACGGCCGTGCTCGACGTGGGGTTCGTGCACGACTCCACCTGGGCGGTGAAGAACTCCGGCTGGACCAGCGGTCCGAGTCTGCCCGAAGCCGCCTCGATGACCCGTGCGGCGCGGCCCACCGGGGCCCGGCTGCGGCGGTCGACGAGCAGGAACTCCTCCTCCACGCCCATGGTCGGCACGACGGCCGCGGCCGAGCGGCCGCTTCCCGGTCCGAGGGGCGCGAGCGTCCGGCTCCCGCGGTGGGGCGCAGATGTGGACACGGCCAGTGACATCGGGGGTCCTTTCGGTGAGGGTGGGCGCCGCCGACGACCGGTTGCGACCGGTCGGCCGAGGCGGTGTTGCCGTCCTTCCAGGCCCTCCTCCTGTGCTTCACTTACCCGCCGGACCACCCCTCACGCAGGGGTACGGCCCTGGCTAAAATTCCGGAATGAAGGGGAGGTAGTCCGCGTCCGGACCGGACGGGAGGACCGCGTAGCTGCTCTCGGGCAGTTCGTTCCACACCCCCGGCAGGTCCCCCAGCGGCTCGGAGACCACGATGCGCGTGTCGTCGGACACCTCCCTGAGGTAGTCGATCTCCGGGTAGAGGTGCCGGACCGTGTCCGCCCGGCTGCTGTAGTAGAGGGATCGCGACTTCCCCACGCTGGAGTAGCGGAACGCCCACACGCGCTCGCCGTCGCTCACCGCCACCGTCATCTGCAGCGGTTCCGCCACGCCGTGCTCCTTGCCGAGCCGCTCCACCAGCCCCGCCATCCGCGCCACCGCGCCCGGGACGTCCTGGTCGAGCCCGTAGGTGACCGCGAGGTAGAACATCACCTCGGAGTCCGTGGACCCCTCGATGCACGAGAAGAGGGCCGGGTCGACGGCCATGCACAGATCGCGCTGGAGCCGGGCGAAGTCCCCGATCGCCCCGTTGTGCATCCACAGCCAGCGACCGTGCCGGAACGGGTGGCAGTTCGTCTGCTGGATGGCCGAACCGGTCGAGGCCCGGACGTGCGCGAAGAACAGCGGGGAGCGGACGTGAGCGGCCAGCTCCTGGAGGTTGCGGTTGTTCCAGGCGGGGCCGATGTCACGGAAGACCGCGGGCGTGCCGTTGCCGTCGGCGCTGTACCAGCCGAGGCCGAAACCGTCGCCGTTGGTCGATTCCACGCCCAGCCGGGACTTGAGGCTCTGGTTGATCAGCGAGTGCTCGGGGCGGTAGAGCACGGTGTCGAGCAGGACGGGCGTACCCGAGTATGCGAGCCACCGACACATGCGCACCATCCCTTTCGCGGCTTGCTCCGAGGGTAACTCCGCGGGCCGTGCCCTTCCCGCGGGGCCCGCGGGCGCCTCATGCCCGTGGCCGGGCGCCTGATCCGGAAGACCCGGCCCATCCCGGCACCGTCGTGCCATCCTCAAGGTATGACGCACGACGTCGTGCCTCCCGACGACGGCGCCTCACCCGAGGTGCTCGCGTTGGCCAAGGTGGTGGCCAGGCTGCGATCGGAGATCGCGGACCTGGAGGGCGTCGCCGCGGCCACCGCCGTCATCGAACGGGCCAAGGGCGTGCTGATGGCCCAGACGGGGATATCCGCCGACGCGGCCTACGAGACGCTGCTCGCGCGCGGGACCCGGTGGGGCAGGACCCTCCTGGAGGAATGCTGGCTCACCCTGGGCCAGGTCCGGACCCGGCCGCCCCCCGGAGCCGCCGCGTCGCCGTCCACCGCGCCCGGGCCGGGCGGGACCGGACAGCGCCGGCAACCGGCGGATCCGGCCGCCGGGACCGGCGACGCCGTCGCCGCTCCGGCCGACGACGGCCCGCGGACGCTGCTGCCCCGGCTGGCCGAAGACCTCGCAGAGGCCGGCTGCGAGGACGACATCGCGCAGCTGCTGCGCAACGCTCTGGGAGCGCCGCTGGGCGTGGACGGCGTGATGATCTACACCGTGACGTCCACCGGCAGCCTGGACCTGACGGGCCACGCCGGCATCACCGAGTCGCTGGCCGACCAGTGGCGCCACGTTCCCCCGCTCAGCGGCGTCGCCGCCCTCGAAGCCATCGCCGCGGGGCAGGCCGTATGGCTCGAGGACCCGGCGACGGACGCCCGCCGCTACCTGCTGATCGGCGAGGCCCCCGGACAGTGGCCGTCCCGCGCCTGGATCCCCGTACCGTCCGGCGGACGCGTGCGCAGCGCCATCGGCTTCATGCGCAGCCGTCCGGGCCCCTTCGACGTGGACACCCGTACGGTGCTGTGCCAGGCGGTCCGGCTGTGCGCCGCCCTGCTGCGCAACGGCGGGCCCCGCGGCGACGGTGCGCAGACCGCCGTCCCCGACGACGTCGCGTCCGTCCAGGCGATCCTGGACGTGCTGTCCGGGCCCGCCGTCCTGCTCACCCCCCTGCGTTCGGCGACCGGAGAGATCGAGGACTACCGGATCGACGGCGCCGCGCCGGAATCCGTCGACGTGCAGGGACGGCGGGGCAAGGAACTCGTGGGCCGACGGGTCCTGGAGACCTACCCCACCGTGGCGGGCACCGCGCTGTGGGAGGGCTACGAGGACACCCTGGCCACCGGGGCCGTGTACGAGGGCGAGCCCTTCACCTACCAGGAACTGGGCGCCGGGTTCCCCCAGGAGTCCGTGTACTCGGTCCGGGCGACGCGGCTGGGAGGGCGCCTGGTCGTGTCCTGGATCCGCCACGACCTCAGTGAGCGCGAGGCCCGCAGGCTGACCGACATGCAGCGCCTGGGCAACCTCGGCTGGGCCGGCTGGCAGCTGACGACGGACGGGGTCGTCTGGTCCGACCAGGTCTACGCCATCTTCGACCGGGATCCGGCGACGGGGCCGATCGGGCTGGAGGAGCTGCCCCGCCACGTCCTGCCCGACGACCGGGCACGCATGGCCGCGGTCGTCCACCGGCTGCTCCGGCTGGGGCAGCGGGCCGTCGACCATCCCTTCCGGATCACCACCGCCGAGGGCGTCCGGCACGTGCGGATGGTCGTCGAGGCCCGGGCGGACGCCGGCGGGAGGCCGGTCGAGGTGCACGGCTTCTTCCAGGACGTCACCGCGCTGCGCGACGCCGAACTCGCCCTGCGCGAGAGCGAGCGGGCCGTCCTGGTCCAGAGCGGCATGCTGCAGGCCGAACGCGCGCTCGCCGCCCGCCTGCAGGCGACCCTGCTGCCGATCCCCGAACGGTCCGTGGAACTCGCGGGGCTGTGCGTCGAGGTGGCCTACGTGCCCTCCGAGAGCGGGGTCAACGTCGGAGGGGACTGGTACAGCGCCATCGAACTGCCCGACAGGAGCGCCCTCTTCGTCGTCGGGGACGTGGCCGGCCACGGCCTGGCTGCCGTCGGCACCATGGCCCAGCTGCGGTTCACCGCCAAGGGCATGGCCGCGACCGGTTCGGCCCTCATCGACGTCCTGCGCCGGCTCAACAACCTGCTGCTGCACACGGATTCGGAGCCGTCCGCCACCGCGACCATGGTCATCGGCCGCTACCAGCCGGACGTCCGCCGCCTGACCTGGGCGCGGGCCGGACACCTGCCTCCGCTGCTGATCCGGCGCGGCCGGGCCGAATTCCTGGCGCAGCCCGACGGCTGCCTCCTGGGCGCCGCCCGCGACTCCGTGTACGGGCAGGCCGTCATCGACCTCGAGCCCGGCGACCATCTCCTGCTCTACACCGACGGGCTCGTGGAGCGGCCGGGCGAGGACATAGACCTCGGACTGGGCCGGCTCGCGCAGACCGCGCTGCAGCTGCTGCGCACCGGCGTGGACGGCGAGCTCGCCCGCACGCTGGCGGCGCAGCGCGCGGGCAACCGCGACGACCTCTGTGTCCTGGACATACACGTCCCGGACGACGCCGAGTGATGTGCGGCGCCGGCCGGGACGGGTGCTCAGGTGTCGGTTCAGGTGGTGGTTCAGGTCTTGAGGAGCCGGTTGAAGAACGAGCGGTAGTGCTGCAGCGAGACCCTCAGGTCCTCCGTCGCCACCTGCTCACCGCGTCCCCACTGGCCCTCCAGGCCCTGCTTGCGCGTGGAGAAGCTGCCGGCCAGGGCCTGCATGACCTCCGCCACCAGGGTGTCCGCGGACCTCACGGCCTCCTGCGGGTCGTCGACGAACCGGCCCTGGATCTCGCTCCACTTCCTGCGGTACTCCTCGGTCTCCGTCGTGCCGAGCAGCGGCTCCTCCGTGTCGGCGTCGGCCGGGCCACCGGCGTCGACCCGGCCGGTCGTCCCGTCCGCCCCTGCCTCCTCCGCCGTCCCCGTCGTCCCGGCCGGGTCCTCGGCCCGCAGGCCGTCGGTACGCTCGGAGGTGGCCTCGCCCGGGTACATCGGCGCCTGCCGTTCCTCGTCCGCGCCCGACTTCATGATGTCTTCCGTGGTCGGACCGGATTCGCTGTCCCGGGCCTCCTGGTCTCCACGTATACGCATGTCAACGACTCCTCTGGTCCGTCAGCAGCTCTTCGAACAGGGCGCGGTAGTGCACCATCGCCCCGCGCAGTTCCTCTGTCGTCGCCCGGCCCCCGCCGCTTCGCACCTTGACGTCGTGCGCGGCCCGGTAGTGGTCGAGGGTGCGCCCGTGCTCGACGGACAGGTCGCGCAGCCGGTCCTCGTACCCCGCGGTGGGGTATCCGCGCTCGTCCAGCAGCCTGGAGACCAGCTCGTCCGCTTCCGCCACGGAGTTCTCCGGGCGGTCCACGAAGTGCTCCTGGACGTCGCTCCAGGCCTCGGCGTACTCACGGCGCCGTTCGGCGGGGAGTTCCTTGATGTCGAGCTGGTCGTGGCGCTGCTCACGGGCCCGCAGGTCTCGCTCGGCGGCCCTCGCGCCGCCCTCCTCCTGCACGGTGCGCTCGTACTCGGGGCCGAACCGTTCACGCAGGTGCCGGCGTCGCGCCGACAGCCACAGCGTCGCGATGAGCGCGAGCACCACGACCGCCGCGATGACGATCACCACTACGAGTGTGGTTGTAGACATGTCCGCACTCCATTCCGGGGCCTTCGCTATGTGTCACGCGGCTGCCCGCGCTGCCGCCCGCCAAACCCGGGGCCGGCGGGACCCGGGGCGGTTGTGGCGCGGCCGGCGTGCCCGCCCGGTGCCCGCGGGGCACCCTGGAGGCATGGCCCGAGCCAACGACCAGGTCGAGGCGATGCTCCAGGAGTACGCGGACCTCATCGCGATCCGGGGCGGGGAGGCCTTCAAAGCGCGCGCCTACGAAAAGGCCGCCCGCGCCGTCGGGGGCCACCCCCAGGACATCGCCACCCTGGACGCCGGAGGGCTGCGCGAGATCCCGGGCGTCGGCCGGTCGGTCGCCGACAAGATCCTGGAGTACCTGCGGACCGGCCGCATGTCCGTCGTCGACGAGGCCAGGGCCTCCGTACCGTCCGGAGTGCGCGAGCTGATCGCGATCCCCGGGCTCGGACCGCGCAAGGCCATGGTGCTGTACGAGGAGCTGGGCATCACCTCCGTCGACCAGCTGCTCGAAGCCGTCCACCGGGAACGGCTGCGCGACCTCAAGGGCTTCGGCGAGCGGACCGAGGACAACATCCTGCACGGCATCGCACTGCTGCAGAAGGCGGGCGAGGGCCGGATCCTCGTCGGAGCCGCCATGGACGTCGCCGAACAGCTCGTCGCCGAGCTGTCCGCCGTACGCGGCTGCGTCCGGTGCGCGTACGCGGGATCCCTGCGCCGCATGCGGGAGACGATCGGCGACGTCGACATCCTGGTGGCGGCGCGCCGGCCGGCGCCGTTCATGGAGACCCTCACGTCCCTCCCGTACGTCGCCGAGGTCATCGCGCGCGGCGAGAAGAAGACCTCCGTACGGACCGCCACGGGCCTCCAGGTGGACCTGCGGGTCCTTCCGCCCGCCTCCTGGGGCGCCGGGCTGCAGTACTTCACCGGGTCCAGGGCGCACAACATCCGCACCCGCGAACTCGCCGTGCGCCAGGGCCTGAAGCTCTCCGAGTACGGGCTCTTCGACGCCGAGAGCGGCGAGAGCGTCACCTCGGAGACGGAGGAGGGCGTCTACGAACGGCTCGGCCTGCCCTGGATACCCCCGGCGCTGCGGGAGGACCGCGGCGAGATCGCGGCCGGGCTGCGCGGCGAACTTCCCGACCTCCTCACGGAGAAGGACATCCGCGGCGATCTGCACACCCACACCGACCTCACGGACGGACTCGCCCCGCTGGAGGACATGGTCGCCGCCGCTGCCGCGCGGGGATACGCGTACTACGCCGTCACCGACCACGCCCCGGACCTCGCCATGCAGCGCATGACCAGCGAGAAGATGCTCGCCCAGCGCGAGCGGGTGCGGGAACTCGACGGCAGGCACCACAGGATGAGGCTGCTGCACGGCACGGAACTCAACATCGGCCCGGACGGTTCGCTGGACTGGCCCGACGAGTTCCTCGCCGGCTTCGACATCTGCGTGGCCTCGGTCCACTCGCACTTCAACCAGAGCCGGCGGGACCTGACCCGCCGGCTGATCCGTGCCTGCGAGAACCCGCACGTCGCCGTGATCGGCCATCCGACGACCCGCCGGCTCGGCAAACGCCCGGGCATCGACGCCGACTTCGACGCCGTCTTCGAGGCGTGCGCGCGATCGGGGACAGCTCTGGAGATCAACGCCCACCCCGAGCGGCTGGACCTGTGCGACGAGGACATCCTGCGGGCGAAGCGGTACGGCGTGAAGTTCGCGGTGAACTCCGACGCCCACGCCACCACGCACCTGCCCTACATGCGGTACGGGGTGGGCACGGCGCAGCGCGGCTGGCTGACGGCGGACGACGTCGTCAACGCCTGGCCGCTGACCAGACTGCGCCGTTTCCTGGGCGGGAAGACGGCCTGACGGCCCTCGCCACCCGCTCGCGGGCGCGCCCGGCGTGCGGCGCGACCGCGAGCGGTGCTGCCCGGTCAGTGGCCGAAGTCGAACCAGTTGACGTTCACGAAGTCGGCCGGCTGGCCGCTGGTGAAGGTCAGGTAGACGTCGTGCGTGCCCGTGACCGCCGTGATGTTCGCCGGTACCGTGCGCCAGCTCTGCCATCCGCCGGTGTTCGCGACGGAGAAGCTGCCGACCGGCGGCGAGGTCCGGCTGTCGAGCCGTACCTCGACGAGCCCGCTCACCCCGGCGGCGGCGCCGCTCGCGACCCGGCCGTGGAACTGCCGCGCCGGCGCGGAGCCGAAGTCGACGCCCCGGAACAGGGCCCAGTCGCCGTTGCCGAGGCCCGCGAGGTTGCGGCCGCCGCCCGAGTCCGTGGAGGGCTCGGTGGCCACGCCCGACTGGCCGTCGTACGACTCGGCCTGGATCGTGGCGTACGCGTCGCGGTTGCCGGACGGCGGGGTGGTGGGCGGCGTGGTCGGGGGAGTGGTGGGCGGTGTCGTGCCTCCCGTCGACCGCAGGACGGACACGTAGTCGACGACCATGGCGTGGCCCGGCTCGGTGCCTGCGTCGGGCCCGCCCCCGAAGGCGTCGGGGAAGCCGCCGCCCATCGCGACGTTCAGGATGATGAAGTAGCCGTGGTTCGTGGCGTTGGCCCAGGTCGTCGCGTCCACCTGATCGGCGCGCACGGTGTGGAAGTCGGACCCGTCGACGTAGAACCGCATCTGCTCGACCGCCGTCGAGCGGTCCCACTCGACCGCGTAGGTGTGGAAGCCTGCCTGGCAGGTGGCCCCGGGGCAGGCGCGCTGGCCGCCGATGCCGGACGTCTCGTTGCAGGGGCCGCCCGGGCTCGTGCCGCAGTGCACGGTCGCCCAGACGGTGTTGAGCCCCTGGACGTTCTCCATGATGTCGATCTCGCCGACCCCCGGCCAGTTCCACCAGTTGCCGCGGTACGGGGTGCCGAGCATCCAGAAGGCGGGCCAGTAGCCCTTGGCGGCGGGTCCGGTGACGTTCGGCATCTGGATGCGCGCCTCGGCGCGGAGCGTACCGCCCGCCGGGGGCTGGAAGTCGCCCCGCCGGGTCTCGACGCGGCCGGAGGTCCACCGGCCCGCCGCGTCCCGTCGGGGCGTGATGCGCAGGTGGCCCGCGCCGTCGAGGGAGACGTTGGAGGGGTCGGCGGTCATCGTCTCGATCTCGCCGGTGCCGAAATTGGCGGGTCCGCCCGGGTAGCTGGTGCCGGTGGTGTACTGCCAGTCGGCGGTGTCGATCCCGGAGCCGGTGGCCCCGTCGAACTCCTCCAGGAACACCTGGGTCCAGCCTGCCGGGGCGGGGGGAGCCGCGGCGTTCGCGGGCAGCACGACGCCCGTGGCGGCGGCCGCCACCAGGGCCGTCGTGCCGATCGCGGCCAGCACGGCCCGCCGTACGGTCGCCCGTTTCCTGCCGGATGTCTCGCGCATGGGTGCCCTCTCTGAAGCGCGCGGTGAGGCGCGGGTGCGGGGGGAAGTAGAGCCGGGTCCAGCGCTCTGAGAGCGCTCTCAGAACGCTGGCCACTGTGCTCCGTGCCCCCGCGACCGTCAAGGGTCGCCACCGTCAAGAGGCTTGTCAGGCAACGGACTTGCCGGCGCCGGCTCCCCGCCGAATCGGTACGGGACGGGGAGCCGGCGCCCGGTCAGCCGAGGTGGCCGAAGAGGTCGACGACGACGTGGGCGGAGCCCCAGCCGAGGTTGGCGATCTCCACCTTGCCGTCGGCGCCCACCGGCACCGTCACCAGGTTGGCCACGGTGCGCCCGGTCGTCCAGTTGAGGTTGGAGGAGTCGGGGCGGGTGGTGCCGGAGGGCCAGACGGTCAGGTGACCGTCGGACTTCGGGTCGGTGACCGTCACGTTCAGCACGACGGCCTTGGCCCGGCCGACGTCGCCGCTTGCGGACAGGTCGAGCACGGTGTTGCCGCGCGCGGGGACCGCGCCGGTGGTCCGGGTGTCGAGGACGCGCCGGGGGCCGGCGGCGTGGAAGGTGGCGCCGGCCTGGTCGTCGGAGTAGTAGCCGAAGACGTCGGCGATCAGGTGGGCGGTGCCCCAGCTCGCGTTGAACAGCTTCACCGTCCCGTCGGCGCCGACCGGGACCACCACGTGGTTGGGAACGGTCTGGCCCGCCGTCCAGTTGAGGCTGGAGGAGTCGGGACGGGCGCTGCCCGACGGCCACACCGTCAGGTGCCCGGCGTCCTTCGTGTCCGTCGCCGTCACGTTCAGGACCACGGCCTTGACGCCCGACTGCGGAACGCCGCCGCGGCCCGCGACCTGCAGAGACACCTCGCTGCGGGCGGCCACCGCAGTGGTGCCCGGACGGCCCACTCCCGCACGGGAGTCCAGCAGACGGGCCGGGCCCGCCGCGGTGAAGGTGCTGCCCGAGGCGTCCGCGGAGTAGTAACCGAAGACGTCGGCGATCAGGTGCGCCGTGCCCCAGCCCGCGTTGCGCAGGTTGACCTTGCCGTCGGCGCCGACCGGCACCACGACCTGGTTCGGTACCGTCCGTCCGGTCGTCCAGTTGAGGTTGGAGGAGTCCGGCCGGGCGGTGCCCGAGGGCCAGACGGTCAGGTGGCCGTCGGACTTGGGGTCGGTGACGGTCACGTTCAGCACGACCGCCTTGACACCGGACTGGGGCACTCCGGCCCGGCCCGCGACCTGCAGCGACACTTCGCCGCCGGCCTGCACCGGCTCGGTCCCGGTCCGGCCGAGGCCGGCCCGGGTGTCGAGCAACCGGGTCGGGGAGAGCGTGGTGAAGCGGTCACCGGCCTTCGGGGCCGCGATCCCGTTGTTGGCGACGTGGATGCGCTGCCCGTCGGCGTCGGTCCACACGATGTTCGACCCGGTGCGGTCCACCGCCCAGGAGCGGTTCGCGTGGCGCTGGCCCTTCCACTCCTCGCCCTGGGCGAGGGTGCGGACCCGCACGGTGCTCTCGTTGCCCGACGTCTTGATGCCTTCGTGGAAGTCGAGCAGCAGCAGGCGTCCGGTGGCCAGGTCCTGGCGCACCAGGTAGCCGTCACCGAGCAGCGACTCCCGGCCCCAGATGCTGTTGGTCCAGCCGGTGCTCATGATCGGCACCGAAAGGGTCTGGCGGGTCGAGGTGTCGTACACCCCGCTGGTGCGCACCGTGCCCTGACTGTCCTGGCAGGCCCAGGAGACGTAGCGGCCGACGGCCTCCAGCAGCGTGGCCGGGCAGGGCGTGGTGAAGGTACCCCGGTCCGCCTCGCCCTTCATGTCACTGGCGTAGACGGTCTTGTCGTCCTGCCGGGAGAGCCAGAGCGTGTCGCCCTGGATCGCGACGCCGGTCGCCTGCGTCTGGAACACCTGGGCGCGGGCGTCGAGATCCCCGATGATGACCGGGTGGTTGGACGTCAAGTTGCCGTACGCGGTCTGCGCGAGCGCGACGTAGCGCCCCGCGGCGTCCGCGGTCCGCAGGCCGTCGACGTTCCCGGTGGGGATCTTGCCGGCCCAGTCGCGGTTGCCGGCCTGGCGGATGGCGGCCGCCTGCCACGTCACCGGGTCGTACTCCAGGTACCGGCCGTCACCGGTGGACCGCAGGCCGACGCAGCCGGCGCCGTGGCTGGAGCAGTCGCTGATGCGGTGGGTTCCGTCGAGGTACTCGAAGGTCTTGACCGGGGTCGGGTCGTTCGAGATCCGGTAGCTGCGGAACGCGCCGGTGATGTCTCCCGGCTGGAAGTGCACGGTGTCCGACGCGGTGGTGAGCACGCCGCCGCCGATCGACAGGCCGAAGACCGTGGCCGGTGCCGGCGGGACGTCCGCGAGCTTGGCGGCCTGCGGCTTGGCCGGGCCGGCCGCCGTGATCCGCTGGAGGGCGACCACGGGCTGCTCGCCGTACGCGGGGGCCTTGGGGCTGCCGACCGCGATCAGCGAGCCGTCCGGTGCGGCCAGCAGCTGGCTGTCGGCGAGCTCCAGCAGGTACTCGACGGTGCCGGAGGTCGAACCGATCGGCGTGAAGTGCAGTGGACGGCCCCGGTTGTCGCCGGAGGTTCCGTGAACGGAATCGGTGCCGATCAGCCAGTCGCCGAGCAGACGCAGTCCGCCCGAGACCGGGTTGAGGTAGGTGGAGCTCAGCACGGTCTGCGGCTGCGCCCGGTCCAGTACGTCGACCGTGTTCTGGTCGCCGGTGCGCAGTACCTTGCCCTTGGCCAGCCGGAAGGTGTGCGAGAAGTCGTATGCGCCCTCGTCGGGCAGCGCGGTGGTCTGTCCCGTCACGACGTCCACGAGGACGGAGTGGCTGAGGTCGTCCTGGCGGTGGCGCAGGACCAGCGAGTGCTGGTCGCCGTCGTGCACCGAGGACGCGAGGGCCGCGCCGGCGGGCAGCACCACCTTTGTGCGGACCGTGGAGGCGCCGTCCAGCCGGTTCAGGAACCAGCCGGTGACGGCGGAGTCGCTGCCCTCGAAGGTCAGCACGGTCCGCCCGTACGTCCCGTAGTAGCTCTGCCCGGCGGGCACGGTGACGGTGCCGAGCGCGACCGGCCTGCCGGTGGCCAGGTCGTACAGGTCGACCTTGGCGGGAGTCTGCGCGGTGGCCGCCACGGGTACGGCCACGGAGTCGGAGGAGGTTCCGTAGCGGTGGTCCTCGGCGCCCGAGTAGCCGCGCGAAGGGCGGCCCTGGTCCAGGCCGCCGTCGACCGGGGCGGGCAGCCGCAGCCCGGTGTCGGTGGTGGCGCCGGTGTCGTACCGGGTCCACAGCAGCCGGTCGCCGCCCTCACGGGCGTGCAGGAGGCCGGTGTCGCCGGCCACGAACAGCCGGTCCCGGGCCGGGAGTCCGCGCGGGGCGGCGGGCAGCACCAGTTCGCCCGGGGCGTCGGCGGCCGGGGCGGCGACCGCCGCGGGCGTGGCCACGTTCAGCAGCGCGGCGCCGGTGAGCAGGGCCAGGGTGGCCGCTCCCAGCCCTCGGTGCAGGCGCGACGATCGTCTTACGGTTGGGTCCACAAGCACCCTCTCATGGGCGAACACGGGAGAGGGGGACACCATCGAGCCGGCCCCGGGCAGCCGCTGTCGCGGGCCGGTCGGCCTGACTCTTCGTGATCGGCCCCCCTCCGATCGTGTCGGAGCATACCAACGGTGATCACGTGCTCGCACATGAGTTCCAGGATGCTTCTCGGCCAAATTCGGTCATGCGTTCGAAACCTGGCAGGATGGGAACATGGCGATGGAACGCGAGGCCTGGCCGAGTGGGCCGGGGATCCCCGGTGACCTGCGACGGGCGAAGACGCTGGCGTACGACCCGGGTGGGCTCACGTGCTCACGGCCGGTGCCCGAGGCGGAGAGCGCCGACTACGGAGCGTGCGGATTCACCGTGGACGGCCTCACGGTCAGGTTCCGGGTGGCCCGGACGACCCCGACGAAGGCCGGCCAGTTCGTTACGGTGTGGAAGAGGTCCGCGGGCGGCCCGATCCAGCCCTTCGACGCCGCGGATCCCGTCGACCTGTTCGTCATCAGCACCTGCGAGGGCGAGCGGTTCGGGCAGTTCGTGTTCCCGAGGGACGTGCTGCGCGAACGGGGCGTCGTGTCGACGGCCGGCTCCGGCGGGAAGCGGGCGTTCCGCGTCTATCCGCCGTGGGTGGCCACGACCGGCCGACAGCCGCGCAGTACGCAGGCCTGGCAGGTGGAACACTTCCTCCGGCTGTCCGGGGAGGAGCCGGTGGACCTGGCCCGTGTGCACGCGCTCTATCACCCCGCGCGGCGCTGACCGGGTCTCGCGGCGGACGGCCGTAACCGCTTAATGCGTTGTCGCGAGCAGCCGGGCCGGGAGAGCATCCGGTGCATGGAATCGCCCGCCGAAAGCCTCAGTTCAGACCAGGTCGACCTGCACCGATGGCGCATGAGCCATCTCGACGCCCTCGAACGGGCGATCCATGAGTCGCTCGACCATCTGGTGCCGTGGATGCCCTGGGCGTCCGACCCCGGCCGACGGCAGACCGAGGAATTCCTCACCGGGATGCGGCAGAAGTGGGAGACCGGGGAGGCCTACGGCTACGCGATCACCTCGGACGCCGAAGTCATCGGCACCTGCGTGCTCATGCGCAGGATCGGAGAGGGCGGACTGGAGGTCGGCTACTGGCTCCACCCGGCCTGGACCGGACGGGGCCTGGTCACCATGGCCTGCACGGCGCTCGTCGCCCAGGGTTTCCGACTGCCGGGCATCGACCGGATCGAGATCCACCACGACGCCGCCAACCACGCCAGCGGGGCCGTCGCCCGACGCCTGGGATTCACCGAGGTCGAGCGCGTACGGGCGCCCGAAGGCCCGCTCACCCCCGGCGAATCGGGGATCGACGTCATCTGGCGGACGACGGCGGAGCAGTGGCGGACGCAGCGGGCGGCCGAGACCGCCGCCCGGCGATCGCCGTGAAGTTCCTTTGCCGTGACGGCACTTGAGTCCTTCACCTTCGTGCGCCACATCGACGGGCTCCGCCACCACTTCGAACGCGCCGGCGGGCACAACCGGAGCCCGGCCCACCGTCGGACGGACGGGAACGTGTGGTGCGTCCGGCCGGAGCCCGAAGGCCGTCACTGCGAGATCGCCGACGGTCTCGTCACCGCGCACCCCGTCGACGGCCGCGCCGACGGACCCGAACCGCCGGCCTCCGCCCGTTCCCGGCCCGTCCGCCGCGGCGGTCCGCGCGGTGGACGGGCTCACCCGGTCGGCCCAATGCGCCGTCCGTTTCAGCGCGGTGGGCCGAGTACCTCCTCGGCGCCGGGCAGGTCGTGGACGGAGACGCCCCTGCCGGTCAGCGGCAGCAGGCCCGCCAGCGGGCACGACACGGGCATCTCGTGGTCGACCTCCCACTGCCCGACCTTGTTCCCGCCGGTGTGGTCCGTCGTGCAGACGGCGTACAGGTGGCCGGCGCACCCCCGGCAGAGCAGGGGCTGGTGGCCCTTCACGAGCGCCCCGCCGGGTGCCGGAGTCCCGGCGTGCCGCGGCCGCCGGGCGCTTGTACCGTCGGTCGCGACAGGAGTCCTCCAGATCCGACAGGAGGACCCCACCGGCCGGTTCGCGCATGCGGAACACGTCCCGTCAGCGCGCCGAGCCACCCGTGTGCCGCCCGCGTCGACGCCGAGCCGGTCCGCCCCTCGCGACGCGACAGGGCGCACGCGCAGCCCCCGTGAGAGAGGCCGTGCCGATGTCGAACGATGTTCCGATAGCGAGCCTGCTGCGTGTGGAGAAGGGCGTCGCCGCCCCGGAGGAAGTGGCCGCGATCGCGGTCGTCGTTGCCTGTTACGCGCACCGGACCTCCCTCGAGCGTGAGCGTGACCGTGACCGCGGCGCGACGGGCGGCGCCGGGAAGGGGCCCGGCAGCGGCTCCGGCCGCCGCCGTACCGTCCAGCCCCACGCCGGCTGCTGGGCAGGCTGCTGGACCTGCCGCTGAACCCCGTCCGCCGGCCGCGCGCACGGCCGGCGGACGGGGGGAGTGGGTGGTCACGCCCGGCGCAGCACCGTCGAGAGGACCTCGCGCAGCACCGACGCGGGGTCGGTCACGGCGCCTTCCGAGCGCCATGCCACGAACCCGTCCGGGCGTACGAGCACGGCGCCGTCCGCGCCCAGGTGGTGGACCTCGGTCCACGGCGCGCCGCCCTCCGGGACCAGGTCCGCACCCGGCCCGGAGCCGATCGCGTACGCGTCCAGCCGCATCCCCAGCTGCCGGGCCGCCTGCTCCGCGGCCGCCTGCCACGGCGTACCCGCGCCGCTGAGCAGCACGAAGGAACGCTCGTACAGGTCCAGGGTGGAGATCCGCTCACCTGCCCTGGTCAGCCACATGTGCGGGGCCCGGGTCCCGGTGTCGCCCATCGACTGCAGCGTCTCCGGGATGACCGGCCGCGCCGGGTCGCCGCCGACGAGCGCGCCCTGCGTGTAGCAGTAGGCCATCGCCGTCGTGAGGACACCGCTGCCCGGTCCGCCGCCCATGGTGGGCGGAGGCGCGTACCCCGGGTGGCTGTGTTCGGCCGAACGGGCGGACGCCCGCTCGCTCGTGGCCCTGGCCACCGGAAGCCGCTCGGCCTGATAGGTGTCGAGCAGCTCGATGCCCGCCGACCCGTCCAGCACCGCGGCGATCTTCCACGCCAGGTTGTGCGCGTCCTGGATGCCGGTGTTGGAGCCGAAGGCCCCGGTGGGCGACATCTCGTGGGCGGCGTCCCCGGCCAGGAACACCCGACCGGACGAATACCGCTCGGCCACCCGTTCGGCCGCGTGCCACGGCGCCTTGCCGCCGATCTCCACGTCCAGGTCGGGTACGCCGACCGCCTCGCGGATCTGGTCCACGCACCGCTCGTCGGTGAAGTCCTCCAGGGTCTCGCCCTGGTCGGGGTGCCAGGGGGCGTGGAAGACCCACTGCGTGTCGTTGTCCACCGGCAGCAGCGCCCCGTCGGCTCCCGGGCGCATCAGGTAACAGACGATGAAGCGCAGGTCGCCGAGCACCTTCACGAGCCGTTCCGAGCGGAAGGTGACGCTCACGTTGTGGAACAGCTCGCCGTTACCCGTCTGGGGGATCCGCAGCTGCTCGCGGACGGGGCTGCGCGGTCCGTCCGCCGCGATCAGGAAGTCCGCGCGCACCGTGATGTGCTCGCCCGTCGTACGGTTCTTCACCACGGCGTTCACCCCGGTGGAGTCCTGGTCGAAGCTCATCAGCTCGTTGCCGAAGCGGATGTCGGCGCCCTGCGCCCGGCTCTGCTCGGCCAGCACGGGCTCGATGTTGTTCTGGCTGCACAGGCACCACTGCGTCGGGCTGAAACGCGCCAGCGCGCCGGACGGGTCGATCGACTTGATCAGCCAGTTGTGGTCGGCGGTGTCCGTCAGCGACCGCGCCTGCAGAATGCCCTGAATGCCCTCCAGTACGGACGCCGCCCGGCGGATCGCGTGCTCCGCCCCTGCCGTGCGGAAAAGCTCCATCGTCCGGGCGTTGATGCCGCGGCCGCGCGGGTGCGCGGAGGTACCGGAGTGCTTCTCGACCAGCAGGTGCCTCACTCCGTGGCGGCTCAGGAAAAGCGAGGTGGACAGGCCCACGAGGGAGCCGCCCACGACGAGAACCGGTACGCGAACATCGGCGTTGTCTTCCATCAGCTGCGGGCTCCTGTTTTCTGTGTGGGGGAGTGGACTCTTTATGCCCCCGATCCGCGATGAGGCCCAGTTGATTCGCCGGTTGTCACCCGCTTGATCCCGACATGTAGCGGTACGCCCCTACCCGGATGACGATGAGCGACAGCGGCTCCCCCTGAGACGCGCCGGCCTGTCGTTCCCCAGAGACGGCCGCCGGCCCGGGCGGACGCCACCGGTGACGGACGAGGGGTCCGTACGCGATGGATCTCCACCCCCTCATGAAGGAGTGAGTAGATGACAACCACCCTGTCCGAACGGGTGTCGCAGTCAGCCTTCGACGGCTCCATGCTCCGGGTCGTCCTTCTGATGGATCTCCACGAGGGGACCCAGCAGCAGTTCTTCGAGGCGTACGAAAAGCTCCGCAACGACATCGCGTCGGTCCCGGGCCACATCAGCGACCAGCTCTGCCAGTCCTTCGAGAACCCCTCGCAGTGGCTGATCACGAGCGAGTGGGAGAGCGCCCCGCAGTACCTCGCCTGGGTCAACAGCGAGCACCACGCCGAACAGGTGCGGCCGCTGGGCGCGTGCGCGCGCTCCATGCGCCCGCTCAAGTTCACCGTCCTGCGCGAGACCGGGCGGGGCTACGACCAGGCGGCCCGCCCGTCCACGGCGCGCCTGCAGTCCACGCCCCGGCTGGGCGCCGGCATCGTGCGCCACGCCCTCACCTTCACGGTCAAGCCGGGCAGCGAGAAGGACGTCGCGTCCATCCTCTCCAGCTACGCCTCCCCGGCGGCCCGCGTCGACGACCACACCCGCCTGTGCCGCACCTCGCTGTTCATGCACGGCAACCGGGTGGTACGGACGGTCGAGGTCCAGGGCGACCTGATGGCGGCCCTGCGGCACGTCTCGGAACAGCCCGAGGTGCGCGCCGTCGAGGAAGCCATCAACCCCTACCTCGAACAGGACCGCGACCTCGGCGACCCGGAATCGGCCCGCATGTTCTTCATGCGCGCCGCCGTCCCGGCCGTCCACCACATCGCCGCACCGGAGCCCGAGTCCGCCGAGGTGCAGCGGCACGCGGTCTTCTACCCGGCGAAGCCCGGCTGCGGCCAGGCACTCGCCAGGTTCCTGGCCGGGCAGGACGAGGCGGCCGCGCGCCGGCCCAAGAGCCCCGTTCGGAGCAGCAGCATCTTCCAGCGCGACGACATCGTCGTCCGGCTGATCGACGTGCGCGGCCCGCTGGAGGCCGACCCCGAGACCGTCTACGGCATCTCGGGCCCCCGCAAGGCCGCGGTGCTCGACCGGCTGACGCTCGCTCCCGGCGGGCGGGGCCGCGCCGCGCACCACACCATGAACCTGATCACCGACCGCCGGGCACCCGCGCAGTCCTGACCCTCCCCGGGGCCGTCCTTCCGGCCGGCCCACAGCGGCCCCACCCCGGCCCCCACCGACCACACCCCCACCCCGATCTCCGTCGAGGCTCTCCCCACACGCCAGGAGGCACCCACCATGACCCAACAGCGCCCACGCATCGTGGACCTGAGCGAGACGCCGCCCAACCGCCGGCGCGGCGGCGACCTGAGGGCCGTTCTCACCCCGACCTCGGTGGGTTCGACCAGCGGCTTCATGGGCCTGGCCATCATGGCCCCCGGAGAGTCGATCGCCGAGCACTACCACCCGTACTCCGAGGAGTTCGTGTACGTCGTCAGCGGCCGGCTGGAGGTCGACCTCGACGGGGAACCCCACCCGCTGCGCACCGACCAGGGGCTGCTCGTGCCCCTGAACACGCGCCACCGCTTCCGCAACGTCGGGGACACCGAAGCCCGCATGGTCTTCCACCTCGGCCCCCTCGCCCCGCGCCCCGAACTGGGACACGTCGACACCGAGCAGGCCCCGCACCCGGAGGGAACCGCATGGGAGCAGCCGCCGGACCGTACAGGAGCGGTCTCGTGACCCGCCGGCGGGTGGCCGTCACCGGAGTGGGCGTCGTCGCGCCCGGCGGCATCGGCGTCCGCGACTTCTGGGACCTGCTGGCCAACGGGCGTACGGCGACACGGGCCATCAGCCTCTTCGACCCGACGGGATTCCGCTCCCGGATAGCCGCCGAGGTCGACTTCGACCCCGCCGAGCACGGCCTCGACGAGGAGGAGGCGGCCCGCGCGGACCGGTACATCCAGTTCGCCCTGGTCGCCGCCCGCGAGGCGGTGCGCGACGCCGGACTCGACCTCACCGCGGACGAGGCCTGGCGGACCGGTGTCTCCCTCGGCACCGCCGTCGGCGGCACCACCCGTCTGGAGCACGACTACGTCGCCGTGAGCCAGTCCGGGTCCTGGTGGGACGTCGACCACAAGCTGGCCGGCCCGCACCTGAACCGGGCGTTCACGCCGGCCACCCTCGCCTCCGCCGTCGCGGAGCAGACGGGAGCACGCGGACCCGTCCAGACCGTCTCCACCGGCTGCACCTCGGGACTCGACGCCATCGGGTACGCCGTGCACGCCATCGCGGAGGGCCGGATGGACGTCTGCATCGCCGGAGCCTCGGACTCGCCGATATCGCCGATCACCGTCGCCTGCTTCGACGCCATCAAGGCGACCTCTCCGAACAACGACGACCCGGCCCACGCCTCCCGGCCGTTCGACGCCGACCGGGACGGGTTCGTCCTCGGCGAGGGCGGCGCCGTGCTCGTGCTCGAAGAGCTGGAACGCGCCCGCGCCCGCGGCGCGACCGTCTACTGCGAGATCGGCGGCTACGCCACCTTCGGCAACGCCCACCACATGACCGGGCTGACCACCGAGGGCCTGGAGATGGCCCGGGCCATCGAAACCGCCCTCGCCCAGGCCGGGATCGCCGCCGACGAGATCGACTACGTCAACGCGCACGGCTCCGGCACCAAGCAGAACGACCGCCACGAGACCGCGGCGGTCAAGAAGGTCCTGGGCGAGCACGCCTACAAGACGCCGATGACCTCCATCAAATCCATGGTGGGGCACTCCCTCGGCGCCATCGGGGCCATCGAACTCGCGGCCTGCGTCCTCGCCATGGTCCACCAGGTGGTCCCGCCGACCGCCAACTACGAGACGCCCGACCCCGAATGCGACCTGGACTACGTGCCCAAGGTCGCCCGGGACCGGAAGCTGCGCAGCGTGCTCTCCGTGGGCAGCGGCTTCGGCGGCTTCCAGTCCGCCGTGGTCATGACCCGGCCGAAGGAGGAGGTCTCGTGACCAGCCGTACGGTCATCACGGGCATCGGGGTCGTCGCCCCCAACGGCGTCGGCACCGACGCCTTCTGGAAGGCGACCCAGTCCGGCGTCAGCGTCCTGGACCGCGTCACCAGGGCGGGCTGCGAGCACCTGCCGCTGCGGGTCGCGGGCGAGGTCAGGGGCTTCGACCCCGGCGCGCTGGTCGAGGACCGCTTCCTCGTCCAGACCGACCGGTTCACCCACCACGCCCTCGCCGCGGCCGACCTCGCCCTGGAGGACGCCCGGCTCGGCCGTGCCGACTACGAGGCCGACCCCTTCTCCTTCGGCGTCGTCACCGCCGCCGGCTCCGGCGGCGGCGAGTTCGGCCAGCGCGAACTGCAGCACCTCTGGGAGCAGGGGCCGCGGTTCGTGGGCCCGTACCAGTCGATCGCCTGGTTCTACGCCGCGAGCACCGGCCAGATCTCCATCCGCCGCGGGCTGAAGGGGCCTTGCGGGGTCGTCTGCAGCGACGAGGCGGGCGGGCTCGACGCCTTCGCGCACGCCGTCCGGGCGATCCGCCAGGGCAGCCGGGCCATGCTGGTCGGAGCGACGGAGGCGCCCCTCGCGCCGTACTCCATCGTCTGCCAGCTGGAGTACGAGGGACTGAGCACGCGCGACGACCCGGAGCGCGCCTACCGGCCGTTCACCGACCAGGCCTGCGGCTACGTCCCCGCCGAGGGCGGTGCCATGTTCGTCGTCGAGGACGAGGCCGAAGCACGCCGCCGCGGCGCCACCGTACGCGCCGTACTGGCGGGCCACGCCGCGACCTTCAGCGGCACCCGGCGGCGGGACGAGGCCGGCGAGGGGCTGGCCCAGGCTGTCCGCGGCGCCCTCCGGGAGGCCCGCTGCGCCCCCGAGGACATCGACGTGGTCTTCGCCGACGCCCTCGGGACCCCGGAGGCCGACGCGGCCGAAGCGGCCGCGATCGTCCACGCCCTGGGCGACCACGGGCACAAGGTGCCGGTCACGGCGCCCAAGTCCGGTACCGGCCGGGCGTACTGCGCCGCGCCCGCCCTCGACACCGCGGCGGCGGTCCTCGCGCTGGAACACGGCGTCGTCCCGCCGACCCCGAACGTCTACGACGTGTGCCACGACCTCGACGTGGTGACGGGCAGCGCCCGGCCGGCGGAGCTGCGCACGGCGCTCGTGCTCAGCCGCGGCCGGATGGGGTCGAACTCCGCGCTCGTCGTCCGCAAGGGCTCCCCGGCGGACTCGTAGTCCGCAGGACCCGAGCGGTCCCCCCAAGGAAAAGAGCATCCACATGTCCGACCGACTGACCGTGGAGGAGCTGGCGGCCCTGATGAAGACCGCCGGAATCACCGTCGATCCGCTCGAGATGGCGAGCCGTCCGGACTCGTCCTTCGACGAGTACGGCCTCGATTCGCTGGGCCTGCTCGGCATCGTCGGTGAGCTGGAGAACCGGCGCGGACGGGCCCTGCCCACCGACGCCGACCGCTGCAAGACCCCCGGGGAATTCCTCGACCTCGTCAACAACAGCCTGATGACCGGAGCCTGACATGGCAGGACACACCGAGAACGAGATCACCGTCAACGCGCCCGTGGAGCTCGTCTGGGAGATGACCAACGACCTTCCCAGCTGGCCCCAGCTGTTCAGCGAGTACGCCTCGCTGGAGATCCTGGAGCAGAAGGGTGACACGACCACCTTCCGCCTGACCATGCACCCCGACGAGAACGGCAAGGTGTGGAGCTGGGTCTCGGAGCGGACCGTCGACCGCAAGGGCCTCACGGTCCGCGCCCGGCGGGTGGAGACGGGCCCCTTCGCCCACATGGACATCCACTGGCAGTACTTCAAGGTGCCCGGCGGCACCCGGATGAAGTGGACCCAGGACTTCGCGATGAAGCCCGACGCGCCCGTGGACGACGCCTGGATGACCGACAACATCAACCGCAACTCCCCGATCCAGATGGCGCTCATCCGGGACAAGATCGAGCAGCGCGAACGCGAGAGCCACGCCCCCGCCGTCAGCCGTCTCTGACGTCTCCGACGTCTCTGCAACGAAAGGCAAGCAGTCGGATGAACGACACGCACCGCGCTCTCATCGTCGCCCGCATGGCGCCGGGATCGGGCCCCGACATCGCCGAGCTCTTCGCGGACTCGGACGCGGGTGAACTGCCGCACCTGGTAGGGGTCACACGCCGGAGCCTCTTCCAGTTCGGCGACGTCTACATGCACTTCATCGAGGCGGACCGGGCGCCCGGTCCGGCCATCGCCCAGGTCACCGACCACCCGGAGTTCCGCAGGCTGAGCGACCGGCTCACGGCGTACATCAGCCCGCACGACCCGGAGACCTGGCGTAGCCCGAAGGACGCCATGGCCCACGAGTTCTACCGCTGGGAGAACCCCCGCGCGAAGTGACCCGGCGGCCCGGACGGGACCCGCACACCGGCGTGTGCGGGTCCCGCCGCGCGTCGTCCGCCCCGGTGCGACCGCGGGCCCGGGAGCCGAGAACCGAAGCCGAGAGCCGAAGCCGAGAGCCGAGAGCAGGAGACGGCATGAACCCGACAGACCCCGACCACTTCCCGACGGATCCGGGCCGTCCGCAGGACGGGGAGCACCCCCGTACCTCGTTGCGCGTGCTCGTCCTGTCCGGGTCCTCCCGGACCGGCTCGGTCAACGTCCGGCTCGCGGCCCTCGTCACCGCGATGGTGCGCGAGGCCGGGGCCGTGGCGGAACCCGTCACCCTCCGCGACTTCCCCATGCCCCCGTACGACGGCGACGCCGAAGCCGGCGAAGGGCTGCCCGAGGGCGCGCTGGCTCTGTGCCGCCGGATCGAGGCCGCACAGGCGCTGATCATCGCCTCGCCCGAGTACAACGCCTCCGTGCCGGGCGTCCTGAAGAACGCCGTCGACTGGGTGTCCCGCTACCGGCCGCAGCCCTTCAAGGACAAGCAGACCCTGCTGGTGTCGGCCTCGCCCTCGATGGTGGGCGGCAACCGCGGACTGTGGGCCCTGCGCGTGCCCCTCGAACACCTCGGCGCCCGCGTCTACCCCGACATGTTCAGCCTGGCGGGCGCCCACCAGGCCTTCGCCGAGGACGGCACCCTCTCCGACCCGGGTCTCGCCGAACGGCTGTCGGCGACGATCGGCTCGTTCCTCGACCTCGTCGAGGCGGACACGCGCTACCTGTGCCTCCAGCGCCGGTGGTACGAGTTCCTGGGTGATCGCACCGACGCCCCGGTCACCTCGCGCGCCCAGGACTGATCATCATCGGCCACGAGGGGTGAGCTATGTTTGAGCGCGAGTGACGTGAGAAGGAGGCCCTCCGGTGTCATCGGGGCAGCAGGCACGCGCACAAGCGGCTGCGATCACGCCGAGCGGTCAGTCGGCCGAGGAGCCGGTCCGACCTCCGGCCGACCGGCTCCTCGCGCTCTTCGACGGCCGCCGCCTGTCCCCGGGCCAGCGGCGCATCGCGCAGTACCTGATCGACCACCTCACCGAGGCCGCTTTCCTCTCGATCACCGAACTCGCCGAACGGGTGGGTGTCAGCCAGCCCTCCGTGACCCGCTTCGCGTCCTCCCTCGGCTTCAGCGGCTACCCGGCCCTGCGCGACGTGCTCCAGCCGATCGCGCTCAGCGCCGTGGCAGGCGCGCCGGACACCCGTGAGCAGATCCGCCGCAACGAGCTCCAGGCGGCCGTCGACGCGGAGATCGAGAACCTGGAGAACGTGCGCCGGCTGCTCGCCGACACCAACCAGGTCCTGGACATCGGCCGCGAGCTGGCCGCCTCGGTGCCGCTGACCGTCCTCGGGCTGCGGATCTCGGTCTCCCTGGCGGAGTACTTCGCCTACGCCGCCCGACGCATCCACCCCGACGTCCGCCTGGTGACGCGCGGCGGCAGCGTCGCCTTCGACGCGCTGCTCCAGTCCAGGGCGGCCGGCGGGACCTGGGTCCTGGCGTTCGCCATGCCGCGGCACGCCAAGGAGACCCTGTCCGCCGTCCGGGCCGCCCGCAGCACGGGACTGCGCGTGGTCCTGATCACGGATCCCACCCTCGGGCCCCTGGTGGACGAGGCCGACGTGGCCCTGACGGCGGCGACCGGTTCCCGCCTGGTGTTCGACTCCTACGCGGCCCCCGGGATGCTGTCGGCGGCCCTGCTGCAGGCGATGGCGGACGCGGATCCCGAGCGGACCCAGGCCCGTCTGGAGGACTACGAGCACGTGGCGGACCAGCACGGCTTCTTCCTGTAGCGCTTCCTAGAGGCTGCCCGCCGACTTCACCAGGCGATATTCAGCCTTCGAGGTGCATGAAATTTTTCATACCCTTGCTTACTCGACGGTATATATGTTTACTGACGACGGCGCTCCTGATCCACCAAGATGCCAAGGAGGACGACCCCACGTCCTCTCGAACGCACCGCGGTACGACGAACCTCCTCCTCACGTCGCGACCGCGGGTCGAGTCCAGGCTTTCGGATCCTGCAGAGCGCCCTTGGCGGCCTCGGTCAACCCCTGGGCCGAGGCCGCCCCTCATACGTCTCGACAGAACGTCTCGATCAGAGCTTCGACACCCCTCGGAAGTGACGAGAATGCCCCAGACGGCCATGTTTACGCTCAGCCCGGACTGGCCCATGCAGGTCAAGGCGCCCGGTACGCACGACTGGGAGCGGACGGCCACCCGATGGCTGCGGGACCTGCTCCCGGCCCGCTACGGCGGGTACCTGACGCTGACCCGTCACCACGCACTCCTCGCCCGGCACGTCCAGCTCCAGCTCCAGCACGAGATGCGGGCGGTACGGGCGGCCCTGCAGACCAGCCGCGCCGAGCTGCCCATGATGGGCATCGCCGAGTCGGTCATCGAGAACTCGATCAGGATGTACGCCCTGGAGCTCGAGCAGCTGAGCCGCCTCGCCCGTGGCGTACGGCTCGTCTCGGACGCGCTCCTGGTGGGCACCCCCGCACAGCGCCGGCGCTGACCGGCGGCACGGGGAGCCCGCGGACCCTCAGGCCGGCTGCCACGAGCGCAGCCGGGCGGCGACGTCGAAGACGCTGACGCGCAGCATGCGGATGTCGGTGACCAGGTCGCGCCACTGCTCGTAGGAGGCCTCCACCGCCTTCCCGGAGGCCTCGATGTAGGCGACGGCGACCCCGTAGGCGAAGTACTCGTTCGAGGTGGGCAGCGGCCGGAGCAGCACGATCGCGTCGAGCAGGGCGGCCGCGCGCCAGTAGGCGTCGGGGGCGTCCACTTCCAGGCTGGGCGTGTTGACCCGGTGCCGGGCCACGGCGGCGACCAGGGCGGAGTGGTCGGCCACCTCCACGTCCTTGAACAGCGCCTCCTGCCGCTCCAGCAACCAGCGGTGATCGATGTGCAGTTCCACGCGTCCGAGTATCCCCGTCCCGGAGCCGGCCGTGGGGCTTTTCGGAACGGGCGGTCGAGGGCGGAGGCGTCCGTAGGGCCGCGCCGGAGCGCGTGCCCGCGAGATAGGACCGCGCAGAGAGGTTCCGCAGCGGGACTTTGCCTCCTACGGTCTGTGCAGCACAGTTCCGGGACCAGGAGGCAGCGTGAAGCGCGAGATCGACATCGACATCGACCAGCTGGTGACGGCGATGCAGGCGGTCGACGAGGCGGGGCGGCTCTTCGAGGAGGCGCTCGCCGTGTACGAGACGCGCGGCCTCAAGCGCACCAGCGACGATTTCAAGGTGGCGGGCGGCACCGTGCAGACACTTCAGGGCGCCGAGGAGATGGCCCTGGGCACCCGCAAGTTCCTCGCCGAACTCGCGCTGATCCTCGGCTACGCGACCGCGGGCGTCGAGGACCGCGTGGCCGCCCGGCCGGCGATCGCCCGCGCCGGATTCGCCGGCATCGGCGGCGGTGGGGCGCGGATGGCGCGCCCGCTGCTCGACCCCACGCTGCGGGGCCTGGAGCTGCTCCTCGGCGTCGACTTCTTCGAGCCCGCCTTCAAGGCCGAGATAGAGGAGGTCGTCCGGGCCGAGAAGGCGACCTACCCCGACCCCTCCACGTTCCGCATCCGCGCGTCGGCCGACCGCGCCGCCACCGTCGGCCGAACGCGCTGACTCCCGGGATGCCGGACCGGGCCGGTCCGGCGAGGCTGGGGGTATGCATCATGCGCCCGTCGTCGTGCACCGCATCTTCCCGTCGGGAGGCCGGCAGGTGACCCTGCGGACCGCCAACCGGGAGGAGCCCCTCGGCCTGGCCCGCTCGGACGCGGACCTCATCGAGTTCCTGCGACGGGCGGGCATGCCGGACCCCGACGACGTCGTCCTCGGCAGCACCGAACTGGTGGAGTGGGAGTCGGACACCCCGCACGTCTACGAGGCCGACCCGCCGACCGAGGACCTCCCCTGAACCTGTCGCCCCGTGGCGCCCGGTGCCTACACTCCCTCCGGCGAGTGGAGACGATCACCCGGAGGGGGAACAGTGGGCGAGCGCCGGTGGAGCCTGGAGGAACACATCGTGGTGGACGCCGCCCCCGCGGACGTCCACCGCGTGGTGGCCGACCTGCGCAACATGGGCCGCTGGAGCCCCGAATGCCGGCGGGTGTGGGTGCCGCGGCCACCGGCCCGCCCCGGAAGCCGGTTCGTGGGGCTCAACCGCAGGGGGCCCTTCATCTGGTTCACCGTGGGCCGGATCAAGGTGCTGCGCGCCCCCGAGGCATCGGACGGATCGGGTGAATTCACCTTCGACGTCGGCGTCTTCGGGCTGCCCATCGCCCGGTGGGGATACCGCTGCGAGGCGGAGGGCGCCGGCACCCGCGTCACGGAAACCTGGCAGGACCTGCGCACCGGCCGCGGATCCCGGCTGACCGAGCTGCTCGGCACGGTGTTCGCGGGTACCTCCCCGCAACGCCGCATCGAGGTCAACCGGGCCGGGATGCGCACCACGCTGGCCCGTCTCGCGGCCGGTTGGGACCGCAGCAGAGCCTGACCGGGGACCGGTCAGGCCGTGCCGTCCTTGAGGGGGCGGCCGAACTGCTCGTCCAGGACGGACAGCCGCCGCCAGTACTCGTCCTCGTCGATCTCGCCGGAGGCGAAGCGCCGCCCCAGGACCGCGATCGGGGAGTTCTCGCCGTACGCCGCCGCGCGCGCCTGCCACGGTCCCCGGCGTCCGCGCCACACGGTGCGGCGCAGCACGGTCACGACGCCGACGACCACCGCCGCCCAGACCAGCGGGACGAACAGGATCCACGGGCCGGGCCCGTCGTACGCGAGGGTGGTGAAGGTGTTCATCCCGGTCATCTCCTCATCGAGCAAGGCGGTTTCGTCCTGCTTCGAGAGTGGCCCGGGAGGAGCGCCGGGGCGTCGTCCGGCCGGAGGCACCGCAGGTACTTCCGCCGGAGTACGGATCGGGGGCGCGGGGGGATCGGCGGGCGCGGGCGGGTGTGCCTCAGCCGAGCCAGCCGGGGCGCACCAGCCCGGACTCGTAGGCCAGCACCACCAGCTGGGCTCGGTCCCGGGCGCCGAGTTTGACCATGGCCCGGCTCACGTGCGTCTTCGCGGTGAGCGGGCTGACCACCAGACGGCGGGCGATCTCCTCGTTGGACAGGCCCATGCCCACCAGGGCCATCACCTCCCGTTCCCGCTCGGTGAGCCGCTCCAGCCCCGCCGCCGCGGCCGGCCGCTTGGAACGGGCGGCGAACTCCGCGATCAGGCGCCGGGTGACGCCGGGGGACAGCAGTGCGTCCCCTTTCACCACCGCCCGGACCGCCCGGAGCAGCTCCTCCGGCTCGGTGTCCTTCACCAGGAACCCCGAGGCCCCGGACCGGATCGCCTCGAAGACGTACTCGTCGAGCTCGAAGGTGGTCAGCATGACCACCCTTACCCCGCCGAGCGCCTCGTCCTCGGTGATCCTGCGGGTCGCGGCGAGCCCGTCCAGGACCGGCATCCGGATGTCCATGAGCACGACGTCGGGCCGCAGCCGCCGCACCAGCCGCGCCGCCTCGTCGCCGTCGCCCGCCTCACCCGCCACCTCGATGTCGGGCTGCGCCTCCAGCAGGGCGCGGAACCCGGCCCGCACCAGCAGCTGGTCGTCGGCGAGCACCACACGGATCACGGCGCCTCCCCGGGAGCGGCGGCCTTCACCGGGAGGGTGGCCGTCACCCGGAAGCCGCCCTCCGGGCGGGGACCGGCCTCCACCGTGCCGCCCAGGGCCGCCGCCCGCTCGCGCATGCCGACGAGGCCGCTGCCGCTGCCGTCCGAGCCGCCACCGGTGGCCGGGCCGTCGTCGTCCACGCACAACTCCAGCAGGCGCGG
Source organism: Streptomyces virginiae (assembly GCF_000720455.1). Taxonomy (GTDB): domain Bacteria; phylum Actinomycetota; class Actinomycetes; order Streptomycetales; family Streptomycetaceae; genus Streptomyces; species Streptomyces virginiae. Next base: position 468,165 of record NZ_JOAK01000003.1, read on the forward strand.
CCGCCATCCGAGGCGGACCCGGGCGGTGCGCGCCGCGGAGTGCCGCATGACGTTGGTCAGCGCCTCCTGAAGGATGCGGAAGGCTGCGAGGTCCACCCCGGGAGGCAGCGCCGACGCCCGCCCCTCGGCCGTGACCTCCACCCGGAGCCCGGCCGCCTCCGCCTGCTCGACGAGCTCGGGGAGCCGGTCGAGCCCGGGCGCGGGCGTCCGGGGAGCCTCGCCGGGGGAGCGGAGGGTGTCGAGGACCTGCCGGACCTCGCCCAGCGCCTCCTTGCTGGCCGCCTTGATGGTGGACAGCGCGCTCCGGGCCTGCTCGGGATCGGAGTCCAGCAGGGCCAGGCCCACACCCGCCTGGACGTTGATCAGCGAGATGCTGTGGGCCAGTACGTCGTGCAGCTCGCGGGCGATGCGCAGCCGCTCCTCGTCCACCCGGCGCCTGGCGGCCGCCGCCCGCTCGGAGCGCTCGCGGGCCCACTGCTCCCGGCGTACGCGGACCAGCTCGGAGACGGCCAGCACCGCGAGCACCCATGCCGTGACGCCCACCTCCTGCGCCCAGGGCGTCGGCCCGTCCCCGGGCGGCGGGAGCCACCGGTACAGCCAGTGGCCGATGAGCAGATGCCCGGCCCAGAGCAGCCCGACGGCTCCCCACGCGGCCCGGCGCCGCCCGGCGACCACGGCGGCGAAGCAGGCCAGGGCGAGGCTGAGGAACACGGGACCGTAGGGATAGCCGCAGGCGACGTAGACCAGGGTGACGACGCTGACGCCATAGGCCACGGCCGTCGGATACCGGTGCCGCACCACGAGCAGGGCGGGCCCGACGAGCAGCAGGAGCCGCGCGAACCCGTCCAGGGCCACCCGCCCGCTCTGGGCGTGCGCGGCCCACCCGGCGCCGATTTGCGTGAAGACCGCGACGAGCAGCGCGGAGCGCCAGGCCGGGCCCCGCCCGGCCCGCTCCACCCAGTGCCGCCATGGGGGACCCGGGCGCTCGCGCAGCTCTTCCATACGGCCACGCTATGCCGCACCCGCCGTCACCCGCGTCACCCCCGCGTAGCGTTTCCGGCGTACTCCCCACGTAGTACCCGTATGACGTCTCTCGGCTTCGACCGGCTTCGACAGGCGTCGACCGGCGTCGACCTGCGTCCATCAGTGCCGCAGGCACCGGGGCGGCGGGGAGGAACCGGATATTCCGTCCCTGGCGCCGACGCGTTGGCGCACTGACGTACATTGTCCAACGGCCCGCTGGGCCGGGACGGACAAATAGGGCGAGTGTGGGCAGGAGTGGCCAGGACATGGCGCGACGCGGACGTGACGGAGCGGACCGCGGAGTCACCTCCGTCGAGCCCGCCGTCCCCGGCCCCGAGATAGCCGCGGCGGCCGACGCCGGGCACCTGGCCCCGGGTTGGCTGCTCCTGGGACGGGACGGGCGGCTGACCGCCTACGCGAGCTGCGCCGAAGGGCTGGTGCGCTGGACCGAGTCGGCGCCCGGCTCGGACGTGTGGCACGGGCCCGACCTCTTCCCCGTGGAGGGGTGGGCCGGCCGGTTCACGCTCACCCAGGACTCGGGCGGTTTCGTCTGGTTCGCCGGCACCCGCTACCGCGAGGGGGCGCCGAACGGTCGAGAGCTGGTCCTGGCGGCCCAGTACCAGACCGGCCGGCCGCTCGGGGACTGGCGGGCGGTGGGCAACCCGTTCCCGGAGAAGGAGGAGGAGCCCCAGTCTCCGTACGGCGACCCGATCGTGGTCCCCGACGGCGCCGGCGCGCTCCACGTGCTCGCCACCCGCTTCGGCATCGGGGTGCGGGGCCGAACGCGTCGCGCGGACGGCATTTGGGACAATTGGCAGGAATACCAGGGCAAGTGGGTGCGCGGGCCGATAGCCCCCCTCGTGACGGCCCAGGGGCGCGCCGAATTCCTCGCGCCGTTCCGCGGCGGTGCGTCGTACTGGGGCCAGGGCGGGCCGGGAGCCGGTTTCAAGTGGCTCGGGCGCATGGAGGCCGACGCGGTCGAGGGGACCTACAGCTCCTACGAGACGAGCCCCGGGTCCGGCACCTACTTCTGGCGCCACCCCGCGGACGGCGGTGTCATCGCCTACCGCCCGCAGGCCCCCGCCGGGGCCCCGCCCATGCTCATGCCGCTGGGCGGCGCCGGCGGCGTCGGCCCCGTGGGGGTCACCCGTACCCGCATCAACGGCTACGACTGCACGGTCCTCCTCCAGCGGGGCGCCGAGGGGCACCCCGAAATCGCCGCCTACCCTACGGAGGGTGAGCAGTACGGCGCGTGGTGGGCGCCGGTGGGGGACCGCTGCGCGGGGCTGCCGGCAATCGCCCGTGACGCCCGCGGTGCAGTCACGATTGCGATGCTCGACACGGACGGCGGACTGCGGATCGCCCGGCAGGACCTGACGGACGCGGGCCTCTCCTTCGGACCCTGGTGTCACGTGGGGTGACCTACCTCACCGTGCGCAGAGGCGCTCCAGCGCCGGAACCTCTTCCCCCGCATAGGCCGCCCCAACCGGCGGGTAGTTGACGCGTCCAGCACAGGTCGGATGTCATCACTCGTTCGCTTGCGTGAAGGTTTGGGCGGCTTGAGCGCTTGTGAATAGTTGCTCGGCGTTGAACAGTTGGCCTACGCTGCGCACACCCTGTGAAGGTCATATAAGTGTGCGGTCACAGGCTGTGGGGGAGGGTCGAGCGTGCGGGGAGCGGTGGTGACCAGATTCTGGGGCGGGTCTGGCGGCATGCCGCAGCAACTCCCAACGCGCCGTGAGAAGTGTGTCTACCGAGGAGTTTGCTGAGTGGCAGGTATGCCCCGCCTGAGCGTCGTCGTGCCCTTCCAGGACGTCGAGATCTACCTCCAGGAGTGCCTGGAATCGATAGCCAGGCAGACGTTCCGCGACCTTGAGGTGATCATGGTCGACGACGGCTCGACCGACTCCTCGACCGCGATAGCCGCCGACTTCGCCCGCCGGGACCCGCGCTTCCGGCTGCTGCGACAGCAGTCGATGGGCCCCGGCCACGCCCGGAACGTCGGCATCCGCGCCGCCCACCCCCAGGCGGAGTTCCTCGCGTTCGTCGACGGCGACGACGTCATACCCGAATACGCCTACGAGTTGCTCGTGCGGACCCTCGAAGCCTCCGGCTCCGACTTCGTCTCCGGCAACGTGCAGATGATGAACTCCACCAAGAGGTGGCAGTCCCCGCTGCACAAGGCGCCCATGCGGGCCAGCAAGCGCGGCACGCACATCACCAAGCTGCCCGACCTCATCTACGACCGCACGGTGTGGAACAAGCTGTTCCGGCGGTCCTTCTGGGACTACCACTACATCGCCTTCCCCGAAGGCGTCATGTACGAGGACTCCTGGGTCAACATGTTCGCCCACTTCCGGGCCGCCAAGGTCGACATCCTCACGGACATCGTCTACTTCTGGCGCCGCCGCGAGGGCGGCGCCGCACCCTCCATCACCCAGCGGCACACCGAGTTCAGCAACCTCCAGGACCGCGTCTCCGCCGTGCAGTCGGTCAGCCGCTTCCTCGCCGGCCACCGCGCGAGGTCCTACTCCGACCACAAGCGCAAGTACGATCTCGCCTGCCTGAAGTCGGACTTGATGCTGCACCTGAAGGTGCTCCCCGACGCCGACGAGGAGTACCGCGACGCCTTCATGCGGTGGGCGAACGACTTCCTGGACGAGGCCGACGCCGACATCATCCACGAGCTGCCCGCCGACGCCCGCGTCAAGTGGCTGCTCGTACGCGAGGGCCGCCTCAAGGAACTGCTGGACGTGGTCGAGTTCGAGCGCAAGGGCGGGCCGATGCCCGTCCAGCGCCGCCTCCACCGCTACCTCAACTACCCCTATCTCGGGGACCGGTCGGTGGGCATCGACAAGAGCGCCTACCGACTGGACAAGGAGCTCTCGCTGCACGGCTCGCTGAGCGGCGCGCAGTGGGACGACTCCGACCACCTGATCCTCGAAGGGTCCGCGTACGTCCGCTTCATCAACGTGCACAAGCGGCACATGTCGATGAAGGCCATCGCGCTGCGCAACAAGAAGCAGAGCCGGGTGGTCGTCGCCAGGGCGAAGACCACCTACTACCCGCAGGCCACCGAGTACTCGAACCAGAGCCGCTACTGCTACGACTGGTCCGGCTTCGAGGTCCGCTTCGACCCGGCCCGCCTCAAGCGGAAGGGGGAATGGGTCGAGGGGACCTGGGACGTGGCGGCCGGCGTGCTGAGCCGCGGCCTGTTCCGCTACAAGGGGCTCGTCCGGGGCGGAGCCGGAAGCGCCGCCAACCCGCCCTACCGGTACGTGGAGAAGAACACCCGTGTGGTGCCCCTCTTCATCCAGGGGAAGCTCAAACTCCGCGTCGAGCGGGTCCGTTGCCGCATCACCCAGCACCGTATGGTCGGCGACCACCTCGAACTCCGCGGGGTCTACCTCGGTCCCAAGCTCCCCGAATGGGGCAAGTTCCGCGTGGCCAGCATGGGAGGCGCCGGCCGGCACGACGCGTGGGTGCAGTTCCAGCAGGGCGGCGAGGGCTGGTACGGCTTCGTGACCCGCATCCCGGCCAAGGCCCTCGTCCCGGGCCACCGTACGAACTCCTCCGACGGTGTCCCGGAGACCTGGAACACCGGAGCCAACGGCTGGAAGACCACCCTGCACGTCGAGGGACGCAAGGCCCCCATCTACCCCGTCATGGCGGAAGAGGCCACCGACGGCCACTACCGGGTGCCCGCCCGGCTCCAGACCGAGGGCGGGGACCGCGAGGTCGTCGTGCACCGCAACGGCTCCGGCTACGTGGTGCTGTTCGAACGCGACACCCTGCCGCTGGCCAAGTCAGCGACCTGGCGCCAGGACGGCTCGCTCGAAGTCGTCGTCGGCTACGCCGCGCAGGACAGGCTCGACGCGTCCGAGTACGCCACGGCGCACGTCGTCGTACGCTCCCGTGCCCACGGTGCCGAGCGCGTCGTCCCCATCACCTGGCAGGGCAACGACTTCAGCTTCGTCGTCACCCCCGCCGCGATGCGCACCCTGGCCGGCGACATACCGCTCGCCGCCGGCCGCTGGGACTTCTTCCTGCGCCGCCAGGACCCTTCCGCCGTCGACCCGGAGGACCGCTCCGGCGACCTCATGGTCAAGATGACGCAGGACCTGATCCCCACTCTGCCCCGCGACATGAGCAGCAACGAGCGGCGCTACGAACTCCAGTCGGAGGCCTACGACCGGCTCTCGCTCCTGGTCCACTCGGCGATGCCGGACGAGGCCCGCGGCCCGTACCGGCAGAAGCTGATGCGCACCAAGACCTACCCCGAGGCCCGGCGCAAGCCGGTCACCGCCGCCGTCCTCTTCGACGCCTTCAAGGGCACCCAGTACTCCGACAGCCCGCGCGCCCTCCACGAGGAGATGGTCCGCCGCGGCACGGACCTGGAGCACCTGTGGGTGGTGCGCGACGACCAGGTCGCCGTCCCGCCCACCGCCCGCCCCGTCCGCATGTGGTCCCCCGACTGGTACGAGGCCATGGGCCGGGCGAAGTACATCGTCGCCAACAACCACCTGCCCGACTGGTTCGAGAAGCGCGACGGGCAGGTCGTCGTCCAGACCTGGCACGGCACCCCGCTCAAGCGCATCGGCCACGACATCGAGGCCGTGCACTTCGCCGACAAGCGGTACCTGGAGCGCGTGGAGAAGGAGGTGCAGAACTGGGACATGCTGGTGTCCCCGAACAGCTTCAGCACCCCGATCCTGAAGCGGGCCTTCCAGTTTCCGGGCGAGATGGTCGAGAGCGGCTACCCGCGCAACGACATCCTGCGCCGGGCGGACACCGGACGGGCCGCGGAGGTCCGCCGCCGCATCGGCCTGCCGCCGGGCAAGAAGGTCATCATGTACGCGCCGACCTGGCGCGACGACCAGTTCTACGCCCCCGGCAAGTACAAGCTCGACTTCCGCATCGACCTCGACGACGCCCGGGCGCGCCTCGGCCAGGACCACGTCCTGCTCGTGCGGCGCCACCCCAACGTGGTGGACCCGGTGCCGGGCGCCGGCGACGGCTTCGTCTTCGACGTGTCCGACTACCCCGACATGGCGGACCTGTCCCTCATCGCCGACGTGATGATCACGGACTACTCGTCCCTGATGTTCGACTTCGTCAACACCGGGCGGCCGATCCTGTTCTTCACCTACGACCTGGACCACTACCGGGACACCCTGCGCGGCTTCTACTTCGACTTCGAGCAGTCGGCGCCGGGCCCGCTGGTGTTCACGTCCCCCGAACTGATCGGGGCGATCCGCAACATCGACAGCATCCAGCACGGCTACGCCGCCCGCTACCGCTGGTTCCAGCAGGAGTTCTGCGACCTCGACGACGGCTACGCCTCGGCCAGGCTGACCGACCGCATCCTCGTCGCGGGCGGGGACCTCGACCCGGCCCGGGCCCAGGCACCCGCCGTGGGCATGGCCGGCGTCCGCGCGCCGGGCCACCCGGGTCATGCAGGTCACCAGGGCCACCCGGGTCATGCAGGTCACCAGGGCCACCAGGGCTACCCGGGTCATGCAGGTCACCAGGGCCACCCGGGCCACGGCGGTCACCCGGGCCAGGCGGGCCACCCCGCGGGCCAGGCCGGCCCCTGGAACGGAGGCACCCTCGGCCAGGTCCCGCGCCAGCCTGTGAGAAGAATGGATTCCGAGCATGTCTGAGGCAGCCCAGAAAACGCGCCGCGTCTTCAGCGGCGTGGACTGCTCGGGGTCGGTGCCCGTCGAGTACAAGTTCTCCCACGCGCGGGGCGGCAACCGCCACCTGGTCGTCGTCTTCGCGAACCGCCATGCGCCCGGCGGATACGGCTGGGCGAACGGACAGCTGGAGGACCTGCGGTCGAACATCCTGTGGGTGCGGGACCTGCTCGACGGGGGGAACACCTACCACCTGTGCAGGGGCATGGACTTCTCCCTGGAGCAGTCCGTCGCCGGGCTCGTCTCGCGCGTCATGAACGCACTGGCCCTCTCGCCGGACCAGGTGACCGTGTTCGGCACCTCCGAAGGGGGCAGCGCGGCACTGTTCTTCGGACTGAAGTACGGCTTCAGGAACATCGTGGCCGGCACGCCGCAGTTCCGCATCGGCACCCGCGTCAGGGAGAGCAACCCCGAAGCGGCACGGGTGATGATGGGGGAGCCGACGGACCAGTACGTCCACATCCTCGACTCCGTCCTGCCCGACCTCGTGGCCGGCGGTGCCAACCCCTCGGCCAACATCTACGTCCTGACGTCCCCCCGGGACGCGCAGTACCAGCAGCAGGTGGAACCGTTCCTCGGGCACTTCCAGGGACGCGAGAACTTCAACTTCGTCTACAACGAGTCCCCCCTCATCACCGACGCGGGGAAGGTCACGCGGCACAACCTCCCCGCCCTCATGGGGCTGCTGAACCTCCTCGTCGACGGAATCGCCCCACGGATCGGGATGGTGCGCAACGGCTTCGAACAGCCGAAGCGGGACACGTCCGCCATCGACACCTACCTCACGCAGACCTCCCAGGTGCGGGGCGACTCCTTCCCCAAGCCGGTCGTCCACACGCCTGCGTCCGGCGAACGGGTACCGGCGAACACCGTCCGCTTCACCGGCACCGCGGTCGGTGCCGTGCGCGTCAGCTTCTGGGAGGACGGCAAGTACCGCGGCACCGCGCCCGTCGCTCCCGACGGCACGTGGATCTGGGAGCGCACCGACCCCTGGCCCAAGGGCAAGCACGTCGTCCGGCTCTTCGCCGCGGACGCGAACAACTACCAGACCAAGCGCTCCGAAGTCACCTTCACCGCCGTCGAGCACGTGTACGTCGCCACGCCCGAGTACGAGCCGGCCCCCCAGCCGTCGATGCCGGCGCAGCACCTCGCGCTGACGGTGACCGCACCCGCCGCACACCAGCAGGTACCCGGTCCCGCCGTCGGTTTCGCCGGGTACGCTCCCGGCGCCGTCCGTGTGGACTTCCACGAGGGCGGAGCGGCCCTGGGCGCCTGCGAGGTGCGGCCGGACGGCAGCTGGATGTGGGAGCCGGGCTGGCCCTGGAACGACGGCGACCACTTCGTCGAGGCCATCGCCGTGGACGCCGTCGGCAACGTGTCCCCCTGGGCGGGCGTCCCCTTCACCAAGCTGGGCGCGTACCCCGTCCCCGCCCAGGGCGTCTACTTCAACTCGGCGTACTGACCCCGGGGGTGGCGGGGGCCGACTCCGTGGGGCGGCTCACCCTCATCACCAGGGGCCGGTGGTCCGACGCCTTGGTGTCGACCACCTCGCAGCCGGTGCGGGGGAGCGCGGTGAAGAGGTAGTCGATCTTCGTGCCGTCCGTGTGGGTGGGGTGCCCCTTGCGGGATTCGCCCTTCTGGTCGCACTCGCGGTAGGTGGTGTACGCCTCCGACGGCCAGATCCAGGCGGAGGTGTTCGCCTGGCCCACCGGCGGCGGGGAGTTGAAGTCCCCGCCGACGACCGTACGGACGTCCGTCGAGGCGGCGGCGAACAGCGAGCTCAGCTGGTCGTCGCGGAAGTCCCAGTCCGGGTGCTCGTCGTCGCTGTCCCGCAACGAGAGGTGCGCGTTGCACACCCGCAGTCCCTGGGCCGGGACACGGGCGCACAGGATGCCGCGGTGCAGTCCCACCGTCGGCTGCTCGGTCGGGATCACCTCCACGTCCGTCAGCCGGGAGGCGGCCAGCAGCGCGAAGCCGGCCCGCCCGCGTCCGTCGTCGGTGCACTGGATCGCGGTACGGGCGCCCGCCGCGTCCACGTTCGCGTACGGCTCGAAGACCGACTGCCATTCCGGGCCCAGGCGCAGGGCCGAGGACGACAGGTCGTCCGAGCACACCTCCTGCAGGAGCAGCACGCGTACGCCGGAGTCGCCGATCAGGTCGCGCAGCTGCTGGAACTTGTCCTTCGGGCTGCCCGTGCGCTCACAGCTCCACTGCCGCACCCCGCACATGTTCCAGGTCGCGACGGAGACCTCGTCCGGCTTGCCCGGGCCGGAACCGGCGCCGGAGATCGAGGCGGGCGCCTGGGCGGACGTACAGGCCACCGACGTCAACAGGCCGAGGACCGTCGCCGTGCGGCCGAACCGGCGGCGGACGGACCGCCGGCCGGTCTCCTTGTGCTTCTGCATTCCGACATCATTGGGTATCCGCCGGTCAGCCGCCCAATCGCCCCCGGTCCGGACGCTTGCGGATCACCGCCCGAGCCGGCCCCCGTCCGGCGCCGAGCCCGTCACGACCAGGTGGCCTCCGGGGGTGCGGCGGGCGAGGGTGCCGGTGCGGAAGTAGCCGTCGCCGGTGAAGGAACGGGCGTTGTGCTCGGGCGCCCGGTAGTAGCCGCGCACGGTGTACGGCCCGCGGGCGAGGAGTTCACCCGGCTCCCCGTCGGGCACGTCCCGGCCGTCGGCGTCGACGATGCGGATCTCGTCGTCGGGGGAGAGCGGACGGCCCTGAGTGGCGAGCACGGTCTCGTCCGGGTCCGCGGGCCGGGTGAGGGTGAACAGCCCCTCGGCCATCCCGAAGACCTGCTGCGGGCGGCAGCCCAGTACGGACGCGAGCCGGTCGGTGAGCGCCCGGTCCGGCGGCGCGCCGCCGACCTGCACCAGACGCAGACTGCCCAGGCCGGTGGGCGCGTCCGCGTTCGCGTCCGCGGCCGCGAGCGCGTCGAGCCAGCGCCGGGCGACGGCGGGTACCACCGAGGTGACGGTGACCCGCTCCCGGGCGATGGCCGCGAGGCACGCCTCGGGTCCCGGGTCCTCGGCCAGGACGACGGTGCCGCCCATCGAGAGGGTGCCGACGATGCCGGGGCCGCCGAGGGTGAAGTCGGACGAGGCGGGCAGCGCGGCGAGGTACACGTCGTCCTCGGTGAGCGACACCGCCTCGGCGGCCGCCCCCGCCTGGTAGGCGTAGTCGTTGTGGGTGCGCGGCACGAGCAGGGGCGGCGCGGCCGCACCGGCGGCGCCGCTCGCGGAGGAGAGCAGGAGGAAGGCCACCTGGCCCGCGCTCAGGGGGAGCGCCGGCGCGGGCGGGGCGTCGAGAGAGTCCAGCGGGAAGTAGTGACAGCCCGACGGGTCGGTCGTGTAGCCGCCGTAGGGGGACGAGGCGCCCGGCGCCTCCAGGGTGAACACCCGGCGCAGGAAGGGTCCGCGGGCCGCGATGTCCGCCGCCATCGCCGTGTGGTCGAAGCCCTCGTACGTCGAGGGGCCGACGTAGCCGGCGGCCTGGGTGACCTGGACGAGGTGCGAGACCTCGGGCCCGCGGTGCGAGAGCGGGCACAGCACGGGGACCGCTCCGGCGCGCATCAGCGCGAAGACGGTGACGACGAACTCGGCAACGTTCGGCAGCTGGACGACGACCCGCTGCCCGGGCCGCAGGGCGAGCAGCCGCAGGCCCGCCGCCATGCGGTCCACGCGCCGGTTCAGGGCCGCGTACGTGATGCGCGTGCCGCCGGACACGAGGGCGGTGCGCGGCCCGTACTGCAGGGCCCAGCCGCGCAGCAGGCTGTCCAGCGTGGTGCCGCGCCAGTGGCCGGCCGCCCAGTAGCGGTCGACGAACCCCTCGGGCCAGGGCGTGCAGCCGTCGAGCATGGATGTCATGCGCTTCCTTCTGTACCGGTGACGTGACGCGACGTGCCGGCACGGCGCCGGCCTGTTCGAAGCCAAACCGGCAGCACGGGCGCACACAATGCGCTGTACGAACCAGGGGCGCCCCGGGCCCTCGGCGGAAAGCCCAACGAACACGGCTGACCAGCCGGAAGAGCCCGGGCCGGCGTGGTGACGGTGGCGTTTCAGCCCACCGTCCAGGGCACCCGGCAGGTGTGCGGAGCCGATCCCTCCGGACACAGGGCGGTCAGTACGGCCTTGCGGATCGCCCGCCAGGTCCGCAGGGAACACCCCAAGTGGACCTCCAGCTCCACGGGTTGCCGTGATCCGGGGCTCTGATCCGGATGTTCGATGGTCCACTGCTCGGCCAGGAAGTCCAGCGAGTCGTCGGCCCTGTGTGTGACGTTCCCCTCGACGATCCGGGCGTTCCGGGAGCCGACGGCGTCCTCGACGAGGCCCTGGACCCAGGCCAGCCCCTGCTCGTCCGCGTACAGACCGAGCCTCAGGCGTCGCCCCCTCATCGCACCGCTCCTTCGCCACGGCTGCCACCGCTGTGGGCGGGGGCGGCGGTGGTGAACCAGGAGTGGAGGGGAGCGAGCGTGGGGGACGCGGGCCATCCGTTGACCGTCGCGACGAGCCGCCAGTAGCGCCCGGCATCCGGCTCGGCGGCCGTCCCGAGGCGGGCCAGGAGCCAGCGGCGCAGGCCGCCCTCGTCGGCGCGTGCGAACGCGTCCGCGTAGAGGGATCCCAGCGCATCGGAACGGGACGCACCCTCGGCGGAGGCCGGCAGCAGGCCGGCGGTCACGGCTTCGTCGATGCGTTCGCCCATCGCCCGGTTGAGGGCGTCGTGCAGCGCGCCGACGTCCTGCCGGGACGGCTCCGCCGCCTGCTCCTCGGCCGTGCGGCGCATCGTGACACGGAAGTCCGGGTCCTGGCAGAGCCCGGCGAGTTCCACCCAGGCCTCGACCTGATCGGGCGTGGGATCGTCGGGGAGGTCGGGCACCGCGGAGCGCATCAGCGCCACGAACTCGGGGTTGGTGTCGAGACCTTCGAAGGCGCCGTCGAGGAAGTCGGCGACCAGGCGGCGTCGTTCGGCCTCGGAGAGCGTGGCGAGTCGGTGCATGAGGTCCATTTCCATGGTGGTGGGGCCGCTCCGGGCGACTGCGCGGAGCACCGCCCGGCGCAGGCGAAGGGTACGTATCTGTACGTCCAGGGCGTTGGCGTGTGCTTCGGTGACTTCGGCCAGGGACGCCTCCCGGTCCAGCACCCTGCGTACGGTCGCCAGATCGAGCCCGAGATCACGCAGCGTGCGGGCCAGCCGCAGGCGTGCGAGGGCGTCGGGGCCGTAGAGCCGGTAGCCGGCCGGGCTCCGGTCGGTCGGCGGGACGATGCCCTGGTCCGAATAGAACCGGATGGTCTTCACCGTCAGACCGGTCCGGCGGGCTAGTTCTCCGATGGAACGGAGCGCGTCGCTGTCCATGCCCCCCAGCTTGGAGTCTCCCCCCACGGGAGACGCAAGCGGTAACCCATAGGGTGGTGCGGTGACGAACGAGGGTGTGGGCATGGCTGACGACGACCGGGTGCTGTACGGATGCATGGGCCTCGGCGGGAGCTGGGACCCCGAACCGTACGGGCCCGCCGACATCGACGCCGCAGCGGCGGCCGTCGAGGCCGCCCTCGACAGCGGGATCACCGCCTTCGACCACGCCGACATCTACCGGCACGGCAAGTCCGAGGCCGTCTTCGGCGAGGTCCTCGCGCGGACGCCCGGCCTGCGCGAACGCATCACGCTCCAGACCAAGTGCGGGATCCGGCTCGGCGCCGAGGACCGCCCGGGCATGTACGACCTGCGCGGGCAGACCATCACGCGACGGGTGGAGGAGAGCCTCACCCGGCTGCGGACCGATGTGATCGACGTCCTGCTGCTGCACCGCCCCGACCCCCTGGCGGACGTGGACTCCATCGCGTCGGCGCTGACCTCCCTGCACCGGCAGGGCCTCGTACGGCGCTTCGGCGTGTCCAACATGGGCGCCGCGCAGATCGCCCACCTCCAGGCACGGCTGGACCAGCCGCTCGTCGCCAACCAGCTGGAGATGAGCCTGCACAGCCGCGACTGGGTCGAGGCCGGGGTCCTCCTCAACACCCCCGCGTCCGCGGCGGGCGGCTTCCCGTTCGGCACTCTGGAACACTGCCGCGACCACGGCGTCCGACTCCAGGCCTGGGGCGCGCTGGCGCAGGGCCGCTTCACCGGCCGCCAGCGGACGCCGGCCGAGCGGGCCACCGCCGGGCTGCTGGCCGAGCTGGCCCGGCGCAAGGGGACGACGCCGGAAACGGTCCTGCTGTGGTGGCTCATGCGGCACCCGTCGCGGATCGCGCCCGTCATCGGCACCGCCCGCCCCGACCGGATCCGTGCCTGCCGGGACGCCGCCGTGCGCGAACCCGACCTCACGCACGAGGAGTGGTACGAGCTGTGGGTCACGGCCCGCGGCGTCCCCCTCCCCTGAGCGGCACCCGCCACCGGCACCCGCCACACCGGCAAGCCGGGGCCGCGGCAAGGGGGTTGACCCCACCACGACCCGACCGGCCTGCCGGATGGGGCCCCGGCGCGGGAGCGACGAGGCTTGCGCCATGACGACCCACCCGAAGAAGGCCCTGCTCCTCGCACTCGCCGCGGCCACCGTCGCCGCGGGCCTGACCGCGACCGCCGGCCCGGCCGCCGCCCGGCCGGCCGGCGCCGCAGTGCCCGAGCCCGACTGGAAGCCCTGCGCCCAACCGGGCGGCCCCGCCGCCCAGGAGTGCGCCGTGCTGCCCGTCCCGCTCGACTACGCAGATCCCGGCGGCCGGCAGATACACGTCGCCGTCTCCCGCGTCCGCAGCGACCGCCCTGCGGCCCGCCGCGGCACGCTCGTCGTGATACCCGGCGGTCCGGGCGGTTCCGGCGTGCAGCGCCTGACCCAGAAGGGCGCCGCCCTCCAGCGGGAGCTGGCCGGCGCCTACGACCTCGTCGCCTTCGACCCGCGCGGGGTGGGCGCCAGCACCACCGCGAGCTGCGGACTCGCCCCCGAGGACCGGTACCTGACCAGCCTGCGGTCCTGGCCGGGCCCGGACGGGGAGATCACGGAGAACGTCGAGCGCTCCCGGCGCATCGCCGAGGCCTGCGACCGCAACGGCGGCCCCGAACTGCGCAGTTTCACCACCGCCAACCAGGTCCGGGACCTGGACCGCCTCCGCGAGGCCCTCGGCGAACGCAGGCTGTCCGCCTGGGCGACCTCGTACGGGACGTACGTGGCGGCCGAGTACGCGCAGAAGTACCCCCGGCGCACCGACCGCTGGGTCCTCGACAGCAGCGGCGACCCCGACCCCGAGCGGGTCGCCCGCGGCTGGCTGGCCAACATGTCGCGCGGCGCCGACGACCGCTTCCCCGACTTCGCGGCGTGGGCGGCCCATCCCGACCGGGACGGGGACGGCCTGCGTCTGGCAGCACGGCCGCAGGACGTCGAGCCGCTGGTCGTCGCACTCGGGGCCCGGCTCGACGGGGAACCGCGCCCGTCGACCACCCCCGGGGTGCCGCTCACCGGCAACGGGCTGCGCCAGGCCCTCCAGAACGCCCTCTACGCCGACGCCGCCTTCCCCGCCTTCGCCCGGCTGGTCAAGGCCGTCCAGGACCCGGCCGGAACCCCCGCGCTCCCGCCCGAGCTGGCGCGGCCGATCCGGGACGAGGACGCCGCCGTCATGGTGGGCGTCATCTGCAACGACGTCGCCTGGCCGGGTAGGTCCACGGACGCCCACCGGGCCGCGGTGGCGCAGGACCGCGCCCGGTACCCGCTCACGGCCGGCATGCCCGTCAACGTGCTGCCCTGCTCCTTCTGGAAGACCGCGCCCGCGCAGGCGCCCGCTCCGATCACCGACGACGTGCCGTCCGAGGTCCTCATGCTCCAGAGCCGCCGGGATCCGGCGACGCCGCTGTCCGGAGCCCTGAAGATGCGCGAGGCCCTGGGCGACCGCGCCCGCATGGTGACCGTCGAGCAGGGCGGGCACGGGCTTTACCTGGGCAACGGCAACGCGTGCGGTGACCGGGCCGTCACCGCGTACCTCACCACGGGGCGGCGCCCCGCCCGGGACGCGTACTGCGCGAACTGAGCCCACCGCCGGCCGGAGCGGGGCCGGCGCCGCCGCCCGCGCGCGGGGGCAGCCGGACGGCGCCACGATGGAGGCAGGACCCGAACCCCGCAGAACTGTGGAGATCGCCATGAGCACGCACAAGGTGGGACCCGAGACCACCGTCCTCGCGGACTGCATCGAGGTTCCGGGCATCGGATTCCTCCCGGTCAACGCGTTCGTGCTGCACGCCGAGCAGCCGGTGGTCGTGGACACCGGCCTCGGCCTGCCCGACCGGGACTTCCTCGACGTGCTCGGTTCGGTGCTCGATCCGGCCGACGTGCGGTGGATCTGGCTGACCCATCCCGACCGCGACCACACCGGGGGACTGTTCGCCCTGCTCGAAGCCGCTCCCGAGGCCCGCCTGGTGACGACGTTCCTCGGCGCCGGGATCATGGCCACCGAGCGGCCGCTGCCCATGGACCGGCTGTACTTCCTCAACCCCGGCCAGAGCCTGGACGTGGGCGACCGTACGCTCCACGCCTTCCGGCCGCCGCTGTTCGACAACCCGGCGACCGTCGGTTTCTACGACGACCGTTCCCGGACCTGTTTCAGCTCCGACTGCTTCGGCGGGCCCATGCCCACGGCGGACCTGGCGGTGAGCACGGACGTCGCGCAGCTGCCGGCGGAGGAGCTGAGGGCGTCCCAGCGGCTGTGGGCGAGCGTGGACAGCCCCTGGGTGCAGGTGGTGGACCCGGACCGCTTCCTGGCCACGGTGGATCCGCTGCGGTCGATGGACCCCCAGACCGTCCTGTGCACCCACCTCCCACCGGCGGTGGGCCTCACCCCGCAGCTCCTCGACACCATCGCCGCGGTCCCCGGCCTCGACCCGTTCACAGGACCGGACCAGGCGGCCCTGGCCCAGATGCTCGCGACCTTCGAGCCCGGAGGCGGTTGACGCGCGGGGCCGCCCGTCAGCACGGTGGCGCTGCACAACCCGTACGACGTCGTGGCCCCCTGCGGGGTGACGGCGGCCGCCCGGGGGCGGGTCCCCGTCGCCGTTCCACCGCGCTTCCCGCGCGGTCACGTCATCCAATACCCATCCGTACTTGTGGGTACTGCGGCCGAATGGCGCCGGATTTGATAGTTCTGGACAGGTCCGGTGTGAGAAACCTGCGGGAAGGACAGGGCATGTTCGATCTACTACGCCCGGAGACCGTCATGTGCCCCTTCTGCAAGGCCACCGCCGCCGACGGCGTGGTGCGCACGCTGCGGACGGGGGCGAGCTCCCTCTCGGTGACCTGGCACGCCCTGAACTGCCCGCACTACGCGGCCGACCGGATCCTCGCCGAGAAGGAGGGCTAGGGCGGGCCCGGCAAGATCCGAAAGACACGCCCTGGGTCGTGTCCGCGAAGTCCCGCCTGCGCGGCGGGGTCCGGCACGCGCGCTTGCCGCGTTGTCGTCGGTCGCCGATGCTCCGCATCGGCTCCCTGTCCGCCTTGCGATCGCACGCACCGGACCCCGCCGCGCCCGCCCTCCGGGCGGCGACGCTACTTTGCGGACACTCCCTAGCGCTACACCGGCTCCGCCTCGCGCGCGGCCCGGCGGCGCAGCGCGTCCTCGTCGGTGTCCGCGTCGTACGAGATCAACTTCGGCAGCAGCGCGGCCAGCACCGCCACCGAGGCCACGCAGGCCAGACCACCGCTCCAGAAGGCCGGCCGGGTTCCCGTCCAGCCGGCCATGGTGCCCGCCCGGACCTGGCCGAGCTGCGGGCCCACGCTGTACGAGAGCACCTCGATGCCCGCGAGCCGGCCGCGCAGTTCCTCGGGGATCGTCTGGTTCCAGATCGTGGCGCGGCCCAGCCCGCTCAGCATGTCGGCCGCGCCCGCCACGGCGAGGCAGAGCAGCACCGCCCAGATGCCGGGCGACACGCCGGCCGCCGCGATCGCCAGACCCCAGACCGTGGCCCCGAGGACCACCAGCAGCCCGTGCCGGCGCACCCGGGACACCCAGCCGCTGGTCAGCCCCAGCACCATCGAGCCCACCGCCCCGGCCGCGTACATCAGACCGAGCGCCCACACGGCGTCCAGCTCGTCCGCGAGGAAGGGGAAGATCGTGTTCGGAAAGGCGAAGAACATCGCCGCGAGGTCCACCGCGTACGTGCCCAGCAGCACCGGCCGGCTCCACGCGTAGCGCGCGCCCTCGGCGATCCCGCGCAGCGACGGACGCTCGGCGCCCTCGACCGGCGGGGCCGGGCTGAGCCGCGAGCACAGCACCACGGAGCCGAGGAAACCCGCCACGGTGACGGCATAGGCCGAGGCGTGACCGGCGTAGGCGACGACCAGGCCGGCCAGCGCCGGACCGACGATCGCGCCGAACTGGTAGCGCAGCCCGTTGAGCGCCGCGGCGGCGGTCAGCTGGTCGTGCGGCACGATCCGCGCCATCAGCGAGTCCAGGGCCGGCCGCTGCAGCCCGGCCAGGGCCGACACCCCCGCCGCGACCACGTACAGCGGCCACAGCAGCGGGTCCGGCAGCAGCGCGTTCACCAGGAGCACCATGGCCAGCACCCCGAGCCCCGCTTCGGTCAGCAGGATCATCCGCCGCCGGTCGACCGCGTCCGCGAGCGCGCCCCCGTACAGTCCGAAGACGACCAGCGGGACCAGCTCCACCGCGCCCATCGCGCCGACGGCCAGCGGCGAGTCCGTCAGGTGCTTGATCTGCAGCGGCAGGGCGATCATCGCCATGAAGGACCCGAAGTACGTCACGGTCCCCTGGTAGAACAGGAGCCGGAAGTCGCGGCTGGAACGCCACGGGGCGAGGTCGGGCAGTACGGCGGTCCATCGGGAGGTGCTCACGGGAGGCCATCGTGCGCGGCAGCCCCCGATCCCGGCAAAGGGTTTTTTCCGGACCCGCGCCGGACCCGCGCCGGACCCGCGCCGGACCCGCCGGACCCGTCCACGGGCCATCCGCCCCGGACGGGCGAATCCGGGGCGCGGCGCGTGGCATCGCGCGCCCGCCGTGGCACCCATGGAGCATGCCGCCGGTGTCACCCTTCCTGCGTACGGCCGCGTCGTACGCCTGGCGCCTGCTGGTCGTCGGCGCCGCCGTCTACGTGGTCTTCGCCCTGCTGGGCCGGTTCCACGAGATCGCCGTCGCGGTCTTCCTCGGCCTCGTCGTCACCGCGCTGCTGTGGGCGCCCACCCGGCGACTCGCCACGGCCGTGCCCCGCACGATCGCCGTCGCCCTGACCCTCCTCGGCAGCGCGCTGCTCCTGCTGGGCGTGCTGACCCTGGTCGGCGAGGCGGTGGCGGGGGAGAGCACGACGCTGGCCCGGGAGTTCCGCGAGGGACTCGCCAGCATCGAGACGTGGCTGGAGAGGCCGCCCTTCCGGCTGAACCCGCAGGCGCTCTCCGACGTCCAGTCCCGGATCGGCGAGTACCTCTCCACCCACCGCTCCACCGTCCTCAGCCAGGCGGTCAGCGGAGCCGGCCGGCTCGTCCACGTCCTCACCGTCCTCGCCCTCGCGGTCTTCTGCTCCTTCTTCTTCCTCCACGGCGGCGACCGGCAGTGGGCGTGGTTCTGCGACCAGCTGCCCGAGACCGCGCGGGAACGCGTGACGATCGCCGGGCGCGCGGGCTGGCGCACCTTCACCGGCTACACCCACGGGATCGTGGTGGTCGCCGCGACGAACGCGGTCCTCGTCGGGCTGGCGCTGTACTTCCTCGGGGTCCCGCTGGCCGTTCCGCTGGCACTGTTGGAGTTCTTCGCGGCCTTCATCCCCCTCATCGGGTCACCGGTCGCGCTGGCGGTCGCCGCGGTCGTCGCCCTGGCCGCGAAGGGGCCGGTCGTCGCCGCGATCGTCGTCGCGCTGATCGTGATCATCGGCCAGATCGAGGGCCATCTGCTGCACCCGCTGGTGATGAGCCGGGCGGTCCGCCTGCACCCGCTGGTCGTCGCGATCTCGGTGGTCGCGGGCGCGATCGCCGCCGGCGTCGTCGGCGCCGTGGTCGCGGTCCCGCTGGTCTCCGTCGTCTGGTCGGTCCACTCGGCCCTGCGCGACGACCGCCGGTCGCTTCCTGCACAATCGCCTGATGAGCGATGACCCCTACCTGTGGCTGGAAGACGTATCCGGCGAGACCGCCCTCGCCTGGGTGCGGGAGCGCAACGCCGAGACCGTGGACGCGCTGACCGGCGACCCCGGCTTCAAGGTGCTCGAACAGGAGATGCGCGAGGTCCTCGACGACGACGGACGGATCCCGTACGTCTTCCGCCGGGGCCGCCACCTCTACAACTTCTGGCAGGACGCCGACCACGTACGCGGCCTGTGGCGGCGGACCACCCTGGAGGAATACCGCACGGACCGCCCGGCCTGGGAGGTGCTCCTGGACCTCGACGCGCTGGCCGACGCCGAAGGGGAGAAGTGGGCCTGGGCCGGCAGCCGGGTCCTGGCGCCCGAGCACCGGCACGCCCTGGTCCTGCTCTCCAGGGACGGCGCCGACGCCTGCGTCGTGCGCGAGTTCGACCTGGAGACCCTGGAGTTCGTCCCGGCCGGGTTCACGGTCGCCGAGGCCAAGACGCGGATCGGGTGGATCGACCACGACCGGGTCTGGATCGGGACGGACTTCGGCCCCGGCTCGATGTCCACCTCCGGCTACCCGCTCCAGGTCCGCCGCTGGCGCCGCGGCACGCCCCTCGAAGACGCCGAGCTCGTCTACGAGGGCCGCCCCTCGGACCTGTCCGCCTCCGGCTGGCACGACGACACCCCCGGCTTCGAGCGGGACTTCGTCCACCGCCAGATCGACTTCTGGAACCAGCAGCTGTTCCTCCTGCCCGAGGACGCCGCCGGCCCGCCCGCGAAGATCGACGTACCGGACGACGCCGGCGCCTCCGTCCACCGGGAGTGGCTGACCGTCACCACCAAGACGCCGTGGCTCGGCCACCCCGCGGGCAGCCTGCTCGCCTTCGACTTCGCCGCCTTCCAGGCGGGGTCGCGGGACGCCGAGGTGCTGTTCACCCCGGACGAGCGCACCGCGCTCGCCGGACACAGCTGGACCCGCAACCACCTCATCCTCAGCACCCGCGCCGACGTCTCCTCGGCCATGGAGCTGCTCACCCCCGGCCCGGACGGCTGGAGCCGCGCACCGCTGCCGGGCCTGCCGCCCCTGTCCACCGCCTCGGTCACCTGCACCGACCCGGACGTCGGCGACGAGTACTTCCACCACGTCTCCGGCTTCCTCCAGCCCTCCACCCTCTACCGGGGCACGGCGGGCGGCGAGGACGACAGCGAGCCCGTCAAGCAGGGCCCGGCGCTCTTCGACACCGCCGGTCTCACCGTGAGCCAGTTCTTCGCGGCCTCCGCCGACGGCACCCGGGTGCCCTACTTCGTCGTCGGACCCCAGGAGCGTTCCGGCCCCGGCCCCACCCTGCTCTACGGGTACGGCGGCTTCGAGGTCTCCATGGTCCCCTCCTACAGCGCGGTCACCGGCCGCGCCTGGCTCGCGCGCGGCGGCACCTACGTCGTCGCCGGCATCCGCGGCGGCCACGAGTACGGGCCCGGCTGGCACCGGGCGGCGCTCGGCGCGAACCGGGTCCGGGCGTACGAGGACTTCGCGGCCGTCGCCCGGGACCTCGTCGCCCGGGACATCACCACCGCGGCCCAGCTGGGCATCGAGGGCGGCAGCAACGGTGGCCTCCTGATGGGCGCCATGCTCACCCGCGAACCGGAACTGTTCGGCGCGGTCGTCGCGCACGTGCCGCTCCTGGACATGCTCCGCTTCCACAAGCTGCTCGCCGGCGCCAGCTGGATCGCCGAGTACGGCGACCCCGACGACCCGGCGGACCGGCCCCACCTGGAGGACATCTCCCCCTACCACCGGATCCGGACGGACGGGCCCGCGTACCCGCCGCTGCTCCTGCTCACCTCCACCCGTGACGACCGGGTCCATCCGGGACACGCCCGCAAGATGGCCGCGCGGCTGCGCGAGGCCGGGCATCCCGTGCTCTTCCACGAGCACATCGGCGGCGGCCACGCGGGAGCCACCGACCACCGGCAGACGGCCTTCAACGAGGCCCTCGTCCACACCTTCCTGTGGGAGCGGCTGACCCCGTCGAAGTGAGCGGCGGGCCGGGCACGCGCGCCGCGCGCCCGGCCCGTCTCACGCGGGACCGCGCGGCGACGCGGCGGCGGTGTCCGGGGTCCGGCCCCGGGGCAGGAGGGCCGCCGCGGCGAGACCGGCGAGCCCCAGGACCGCCAGGGTGAGCATGGCGGCGCCGTAGGCGCGGGTGGTGAGCCCGGCGACGAGGATGGTGCCGGCGACCGCGGTGCCGAGCGAGGAGCCGAGGTTCGACACGCTGCGCGAGAGGCCGGAGATCTCGCCCTGGCGCTCCTCGGGGAAGCTCGACTGCACGACGTTGACCGACGGGGTCAGCATCACGCCGAGGCCCAGGCCGATCAGCAGGAGCCCGGGGGCGAAGGCCCACGCGTCCGGCGAGCCGCTCACCAGGGCCAGCAGGAGGGCCACCCCCGCGATCGTCACGACGAAGCCCGTCATGATCAGGGCGCGCTGCGTGAACCGCTGCGCCAGACGTTCGGCGGCCAGCGACGTCGCGAGCAGACCGAGGGTGGCGGCCGTGAAGATCACACCGGTCCGGATCGCGTCGTATCCGCGCACGACCTGGAGGTAGGCCGCCACGGTGAAAGACGTCCCCATGAGCAGCAGCCACTGGATGTTCTGGGTGACGAGGCCGAGGTTGGAAGTGCGGTTGCGGAACAGGCTCGTCGACAGCAGCGGCTCCTCGCCGGCCCGCTCCTTGGCGCGTACCCACCGGAAGAACCACAGCAGCACGAGTGCGCCGAGGACGAGCAGACTCGCCATCAGCCACACGTTGTCGTCGGCCGCCAGGATCCCCATGACGAGGAGGATGAGGCCTACGGCCGACAGGACCGCTCCGCCGGTGTCGAAGGGACGAGCGGGATCCGGTGGCAGCGGGTCCTCGATCCGGCGGCTCAGCAGGATGATCACGGCGATCACCAGGGCCTGGAAGACGAAGGCCGCCCGCCAGCCGACGGCCGAGGTGATGAGTCCACCGATCAGCGGCCCGGCGGCGGCGCCGACGCCGCCGAGCGCCATGATGGTTCCGAACGCGCGGGCGCGCGAGGCCATGTCGGTGAAGAGCAGCGTCGTGAGGATGTAGACGGGCGGGATGAGCAGCGCCGTGCCGACGCCCTCGAGGATCGAGTTGCCGAGGATGAGGACGCCCAGACCGGGGGCGGCCGCGCTCAGCAGGGCGCCGACGCCGTAGACGGTCAGACCGGCCAGGAAGCAGCGCTTGCGGCCGTAACGGTCGGTCAGCTTGCCTCCCGGGATCATCAGCGCGGCCATCACCAGCAGGAAGATCGTGATCGTGATCTGCACCCCCTGCACGGTGGTGTCCAGGTCTGTGCTGATGTCGTTGATCATCACGTTCATGTTGGAACCGGCGAAGCTGCAGATGAACTGTGCGAGGGCGAGCGGGGCCAGCACGCCGCGCAGCCCGTTCGGCGTACCCGTGCGGGCGTCGGCTTCAGCCATCGGCGCCGCTCCCCTCCGTCCGGTCGAGCTGCTCGTCCAGGGCGAGCGCCGCGGCGATCAGCGCGAGGTGGGTGAACGCCTGCGGGAAGTTGCCCAGTTGCTCACCGGAGGGGCCGATCTCCTCGGCGAACAGGCCGACGTGGTTGGCGTAGGTCAGCATCTTGTCGAAGGCGTAGCGGGCTTGCTGCGGCTTGCCGGCGCGGGCCAGCGCCTCCACGTAGAGGAAGCTGCACAGGTTGAAGGTGCCTTCGGAACCGCGCAGCCCGTCCGGGGAGGCCTCCGGGTTGTAGCGGTAGACCAGGCTGTCGCTGACCAGTTCCCGGTCCATGGCGTCGAGGGTGCTCAGCCATTGCGGGTCGGTGGGGGAGAGGAAGCCGACCCGGGGCATGAGCAGCAGCGAGGCGTCGAGCACGTCGGTGGCGTAGTGCTGGACGAAGGCCTGCTTGTCCGCGTTCCAGCCGCGCTCGACGATCTGGGCGAAGACGGTGTCGCGGACCCTGCGCCACCGGTCGGTGTCGGCCGGTCGGGCGAACGTACTGGCCAGGCGGATGCCCCGCTCGAAGGCAACCCACGTCATGAGGCGGCTGAAGGTGAAGTCCTGGCGACCGCCGCGGGTCTCCCAGATGCCCTCGTCGGGACGGTCCCAGTGGTCGGCGAGCCAGTCGAGGACGGCGGCGTACGCCCGCCAACCCTTGATCCCGCCCATGTCCCGGGTCTGGGCCAGGGCGTCGGAGGCCTCGCCGTAGATGTCGAGCTGGATCTGGTCGGCGGCCGCGTTGCCGGCGCGTACCGGTCTGGACCCGGCGTAGCCGTCGAGGTGGTCCAGGACCACCTCGGTCAGCTGGGCTTCGCCGTCGATGCGGTACATGATCTGGAGCGGCTCGCCGGAGGCGGTGCCGCCGGCGGCGAGGCGGTCGAGCAGCCAGCGGCGGAACGCGGCGGCCTCCTCGACGAATCCGAGGTCGATCAGGGCCTTGACGGAGAGGGAGGCGTCGCGGATCCACGTGAACCGGTAGTCCCAGTTGCGCTCGCCGCCGACCTGTTCGGGCAGCCCCATGGTGAGCGCGGCGATGGGCGCGCCCGTGGGGGCGTAGGTGAGCAGCTTGAGGGTGATCGCCGAGCGGTGGACGATGTCACGCCAGCGACCGCGGTAGGTGCAGGAGCGCAGCCAGGCGTGCCAGAAGGTGCGGCAGGCCTGCAGTTCGGCGCTGATCGCCTCGGCCGACAGCGGGGGCGGCGCGGGGGCGTCGTCCGCGTCGCTGGTCAGTACCACGGCGGCCACGTTCCCGGCGGTGAGGGTGAAGCGGGCGGTGGCGTCGTCGCCGTCGCGCCGCAGCGCGAGGGGACCGGACGCCCCGGCGGCCTGGAGGTGCAGCCGCGTGCCCGGGCCGCGGAAGACCACCGTCGTCGCGTCGGTCTGCTCGAAGGTGTGGGGGGCGCGCCCGTAGTCGAACCGCGGGCGGCATTCGAGTTCGAAGTCCAGGCTGCCCCGCACCACGCGCACCACGCGCACCAGCCGGTGGCGCTGCGTCGCCGTCGTGGTGTTCAGCGGGACCATGAAGTCGGCGACCTCACCGACCCCTCCGGGGCCCATGTAACGGGTGACCAGCACGGCCGTGTCCGCCTGGTAGAGCTGCCGGACCACGGCCCCGGGCTCGTGGGCGAGGTCGGCGGAGAGCCGGCAGTAGCCGCCGCGCTCGCTGTCGAGGAGGGACGCGAACACGCTGGGGGAGTCGAAGCGCGGTGTGCACCACCAGTCGACCGTGCCCTGCGACGACACCAGCGCGGCGGTCTGGAGGTCGCCGACCATACCGTGGTCGGCGATCGGCGGGTAGGCGTCCACGAGGGCTCCCTCGCTCGAACCGTGATCCGGAGCGAAGCCGGGACGGCGCCGTCCCGGCCAGTGTCCCTAAAGGGTGCACCGCGCCCGTGACCACCGCACTCCGGACGGGGGGCGGCCGCAGCCGCGTACGCACACCCCCTAAGCCGTGCGGAGCGTCTCGACCCGTTTCTCGATCGCGGTGATCAGAGCCTCGACCCTGGCCAGGAAGATCTCGTCGTCCGTCACCTCGGCCAACTGCGTGCTCAGTCGGGTGATGTTCGGGAACCCCTCGGCGTCGACCAGGCGGTACTCGCGGCTCCAGGATGCCTCGTCGGCCGCCCTGATGTCCGGGTCGAACAGCAGGTAGGCGGCACGCTGGCCGACGTACGCGAGGAGCGAGTCGCCGACCATGCGGTAGTACACGGCCGCCTCGGCGCCGTCGAGCCCGGCCTCCATGACGGCGCCAAGGATGAGCTCGACCACCCGGAACTCGTTGGGCCGCCGGGTGGTCCGGCTGGCCATGGTCGATCCGACCACCGGGTACTTCAGCGCCACCTCCAGCGAACCGTCCGCGAGCGCCCGCAGCCGGCCCTTCCAGTCCAGGCCCTCGGGGATGCTGTCGAGGACCTCGCCCAGCGTGCGGTCGGCGACGGACAGCAGGAGCTCGTCCTTGTCGCGGAAGTGCCGGTAGATCGCCGTCGGGTCGGCGCCCAGCTCCTCGCCGAGACGGCGGACGGTGAAGGCGTCCTCGCTGCCGCGGGCCGCGATGCGCAGGCTCGCCTCGATGATCGCGTCCGGTGTGAGCTGGCTGCCCGCGCGCTTGGACCGGGCGGGGGTGTCGGATGGCTTCGGCATGGTGCGGTCAGTGTATCGATGTGCGGCGGCGTTGGCGCAACACCGTTGACAACAGTGTTGCGCTCCCGTTCACTCCTCCTCAACAAACACGCCGTGCGGGTCCGCCCGCCGAGCCGGAGGATGCGTCGATGTCCAAGAACAGACAGCGGGCCGACACCGTATTCGTGGGCGGAAGGGTGTTCACCGGGACCGGTCCCGGCCCCGTCGACGCCGCCGTCGCCGTGAGCGGCGCACGGATCCTCGCCGTCGCCGACGAGAGCGAGGTGCGCTCCCTCGCCGACGCGCACACCGAGGTGGTCGACCTGCGCGGCGGACTGCTCGCCCCCGGGTTCCAGGACGCGCACGTCCACCCGGTCGTGGCCGGCACGCAGATGCTCGGCTGCGACCTGAGCGCGGAGCGCGGCATCGACGGCTACCTCGCGGTCGTGGCCTCGTACGCCGAACGGCACCCCGGCTCGGCCTGGATCCGCGGCGGCGGCTGGTCCATGGACGTCTTCCCCGGAGGCACGCCGACGCGCGCCATGCTCGACGCGGTGGTGGCGGACCGGCCCGTCCTGCTCACCAACCGGGACGGACACGGAGCCTGGGCCAACACCCGGGCGTTCGAACTCTCCGGCCTCGACCGCACCACGCCCGACCCGGCCGACGGCCGGATCGAGCGCGAGCCCGACGGAACCCCGGCCGGCACCCTCCAGGAGGGCGCCGTGGAACTCGTCGCCCGCCACATGCCCATGGCCACGCCGGACGAGGCGCACGCCGGCCTCCTCGCCGCGCAGGAACACCTCTTCTCCCTCGGCGTGACCAGCTGGCAGGACGCCATGATCGGCGCCTTCCCCGGCAACCCCGACAACTACGGCGTCTACCTGCGCGCCGCCCGCGAGGGCTCGCTGCGCGCACGCGTCGTCGGCGCCCTGTGGTGGGACCGCGAACGCGGCCTGGAGCAGATCCCCGAACTGGAGGAACGCCGACGCACCGGACGGGTCGGCCGCTTCGGCGCCACCAGCGTCAAGATCATGCAGGACGGCATCGCGGAGAACTTCACCGCCGGTCTGCTGGAGCCCTACCTCGACCGCTGCGGCTGCGCCACCGCCAACTCCGGCCTGAGCTTCATCGACCCCGCACTGCTCACCGAGGCCGTGGCCCGGCTCGACCGCGCCGGCTTCCAGCTCCACTTCCACGCGCTCGGCGACCGCGCCGTGCGCGAGGTGCTCGACGCGCTCGCCGCCGCCCGCAGCGCCAACGGGGCCAACGACAACCGCCACCACCTGGCCCACCTGCAGCTCGTCCACCCCGACGACATCGGGCGGTTCGCCGCCCTGGGCGCCGCCGCCAACATCCAGGCGCTGTGGGCCGCCCACGAACCACAGATGGACGAGCTCACGATCCCCTTCCTCGGACCCGAACGGGCCGCCCTCCAGTACCCCTTCGGGGACCTGCGGCGCGCGGGCGCCCGCCTCGTCGCCGGCAGCGACTGGTCCGTCAGCAGCCCGAACCCCCTGTGGGGCATCCACGTGGCCGTCAACCGCGCCGTCCCCGTCGAGGACCTCGACCCCGCCCGGACGACCGGACCCCTGCCGCCGTTCCATCCGGAGCAGGCCCTCACCCTCGCGCAGGCCCTGACCGCCTACACCGCGGGCAGCGCCTGGGTGAACCACCTCGACGACGTCACCGGCACCGTCGAGGCCGGCAAGTACGCGGACCTCGTCGTCCTCGACCGCGATCCCTTCGCCCACCCCGGCGAGGAGATCGCCGACACCCGAGTGCTGCGGACCTACCTCGACGGCGAGCCCGTCTTCACCGCGAACGACTGAACGCGGCGCACCCACCGGGCAGCCGGCGACCGGACCGCCCCCGGTCGCGCACCACCCACCCCACCACGCTCACCCCTCAGGGAGCCAGACGATGTCACCAGCCACATCGCTCACCCCGCCGCGCCGCCGCGGCGCGATGCGCAACGCCGCGGCGGCCGCCCTCGCCGCGGCCGCGCTGCTCGTCGCCACCGCCTGCAGCGGCACCGGCACCACCGGCCAGGGCAAGGGAGCCGCCACCGCCTTCCAGCTCACCGACAGGACCCCCGCCCCCGCCGGCGACGTGGACTCCTTCACCTGGTCGATCTACGCGGAACCGACCACCGTCGACTACGCCCACGCCTACGACTTCCCGCCCAACCAGATCCTCGCCAACGTCTGCGAGAGCCTGCTGCGCTGGAACCCCGACCTGACGACCTCCCCGAACCTCGCCACCTCGTACACCAACCCCACCCCCACCACCTGGGTCTACCAGATCCGCCCCGGCGTCCGCTTCCACGACGGGACGACCCTCACCGCCGACGACGTCGTGGCCTCCCTGCGCCGCCACCTCGACCCGAAGACGGCAAGCGTCTGGGCCAACCCCTTCCGCAACGTCAAAACGGTCGACCGCACCGGCCCGTTGGAGGTCACCGTCACCCTCACGCAGCCCGACTCCACCTTCAACAAGTACCTCGCCGCCGGCCCCGGCACCGTGGAGTCCGCCGCCACCCTCGCCAAGTCCGGCAACGACTACGGCAATCCGCAGACCGGCGTGAACTGCACCGGCCCCTTCTCCTTCGGCTCGTGGACCTCCGGACAGTCCCTCACCGTCAAGCGCTTCGACGACTACTGGAACCCCGCGCTCAAGGCCCGGGCC
Source organism: Streptomyces virginiae (assembly GCF_000720455.1). GTDB lineage: Bacteria > Actinomycetota > Actinomycetes > Streptomycetales > Streptomycetaceae > Streptomyces > Streptomyces virginiae. The sequence continues at coordinate 495,772 of NZ_JOAK01000003.1, forward strand.
GGCCAGGTGAAGTTCGTCTTCCTCCCGGACGCCACCACCCGCGTCAACGCCTTCCAGAGCGGCGAGGTCGACGGCGGCTGGATGGTCCCGCCGGACGCCTACGCCCAACTGCGCGACACCGGGGCCGGAACGCTCTACTTCGGCCGCAACACCACCGTCGCCGACGAGGTGGTCAGCAACCTCAAGGGTCCGCTCGGCGACGCCCGGGTGCGCCAGGCCCTCCTCATGGCCATCGACCGCGAGGGCATCCTCAAGGCCGGCGTCGGAGGCGTGGGGGAGGTCGCCCACTCGCTCGTCACCGACAACCTCTGGAGCGACGCGCCCGCCGCGACCCGAGAGGCGATCCAGCGGGACCTTCCCCGCTACCCCTACGACCCGGCCAGGGCCAGGGCGCTCGCGGCCGAGGCCGGAGTGAACGGCCAGAAGATCGTGATCGCGACCAGCCCGCTGGACTCCCAGACGACCATCATCACCCAGGCCGTCGCCCAGGCCGCCACGGCCATCGGCCTGAAGCCGCAGATCGACTCCGTCTCCGCCGAGAAGTACTCGACGCTCTTCACCGACCCGGCCGCCCGCGAAGGCATCGACCTCTTCCTCACCTTCTGGAACACCTCCATCACCGACCCCCTGGACATGTACGGGGTCCTGCGGACCGACGCGTTCAGCAACTACGGCGGCTGGTCCGACCCCGCCTTCGACGCGGCCGTCGACCGCGCCGTCGCGAGCCACGACCCGGTCGAGCACACCGGCGCCAACGCCGAGGCCCAGCGCATCGCCCTGCGCGAACTGCCCTGGCTGCCCCTCTACACCCAGCCCGTGAGCGTCTTCCTCGGCAAGCGGATCACCGGAGTCCAGCCTTCCATCGCCTACCTGTACCACCCGTGGGCCGCCGAGATCGGAGCCGGCGGATGACGGCCGTCGCGGCACGGGCCGCACGCGTACTGCGCAGACTGGCCGCCATGGCGGCGACCCTGCTCGTCACCTCCTTCCTCGTCTTCTCCTCGCTGTTCCTGGCACCGGGCGACCCGGCCTCCTTCCTGGTGAAGGGGCGCAGCGCCGGCCCGGCGGAACTCGCCGAGATCCGCCGCCAGTACGGCTTCGACGAGCCGTTCCTCGTCCGGTACTGGCACTGGCTGGAGGGCGTCCTGCACGGCGACCTCGGCCGCTCCCACCTCCTGCACCAGGACGTCGCCTCGGTCATCTGGTCGCGGCTGCCCGCGTCCCTGCTGCTGATCGGCGTCTCGGCCCTGATGATCGCCGTGGTGGGCATCGGCTCCGGCGTCGTCGGCGCGCTGCGCCGCGGATCGCGCACCGACCGCTCCCTGATGCTGTTGGTGACGGTGGGCGCCGCCGCCCCCGCCTTCGTCGCGGCCCTCCTGCTCCGATCGGTACTGGGCGTGCAACTGGGCTGGTTCCCGACCATCGGCAACGGCACCGGCCTCCTCGACCGGCTCCACCACGTCGTCCTCCCGGCCGCCGCCCTGTCCGTGACCTTCGTGGCGCTGGTGACCCGGGTGACCCGCTCCGCGATGCTCGACGAACTGCGGCGCGAGCACGTCGAGGTCGCCCTGAGCCGCGGCACACCCCGCCGGACCGTCATCCGGCGCCACGTCCTGCGCAACGCGCTGGGACCGATCGTGACGGTCTCCGCCCTCCTGGTGTCCGGCATGCTCGTCAGCACCGCGATCGTCGAGACCGCCTTCGGGATGTCCGGAGTGGGCTCGCTCCTCGTGCAGTCGGTGGACCAGCTGGACTTCCAGGTCGTCCAGGCGATCGTGCTGCTGGTCGTCGCCGCCTTCGTGGTGGTCAACGCCCTCGTGGACCTGGTGCACCCGCTGATCGATCCGCGCACGGCGGCAGCGGGGAGCGCACGATGAGCGCACACCCCGCACACCCCGCACTGGCGGCCGGGGCCCGCCGTCCCCTGGCCCGCCTGCGCGTCCTCGGCGGCGGCCGCCTCCGGCGGGCCTGCCTGGCACTCCTGACCCTGTTCGTCCTGGTGGCACTGCTGGCGCCGTGGCTCACCCCGCACGACCCGACGTTCGGCAAGCTCGGCGACACCCTCCTGGGCCCGGGCGCCGACCACTGGCTGGGCACCGACCAGGGCGGCCGCGACACCCTCTCGGCGCTGATCGCCGGCACCCGCACCAGCCTCGCCGGACCCCTCGGCGTCGTGGTCTTCTCCACCCTCCTGGGCACGGCCGTCGGCCTGTTCACCGCCTGGCGCGGCGGATGGATCGACGCCATGGCCGGCCGGGCCCTCGACATCGTGTTCGCCTTCCCCGCGCTGCTCCTCGCGATCCTCGCGGTGGCCCTCTTCGGCAAGGGCATGACCGCGCCCGTCATCGCCATGGCCATCGCCTACACGCCGTACACCGCACGACTCGTGCGCGGCCTGGCGGTACAGGAGAAGGCCCGGCCCTACATCGCCGCCTACCGGGTCCAGGGACACTCCGCCCCGTTCATCACGGTCCGCAGGATGCTCCCCAACATCGCCCCGACCCTGCTCGCCCAGTCGACGGTGAACTTCGGATACGCCCTGCTCGACCTCGCCGCCCTCTCCTTCCTCGGGCTCGGCGTCCAGCCGCCGACCCCCGACTGGGGCGCCATGATCAACCAAGGGCAGGCCGCCGTGCTCCAGGGGCAGCCGCTGTCCGCGATCGCCCCGGCCGTCGCGGTCGTCCTGGTGGTCGTCGCCTTCAACGTCGTCGGGGAGAGCCTCGGCGACCGGCTCGCCGGGAGGGACTCCTGATGCCGCTGCTCGAATACGACGCGCTCGGCGTCACCCTGCCCGGCACGGCCCGGCCGATCCTGGACGGCATCGACCTGCACGTCGGCGCCGGCGAGGTCGTCGCCCTCGTCGGCGAGTCCGGCTCCGGCAAGTCGGTCACCGCCCGAGCCGCCCTCGGCCTGTTCCCCGCGGGCGCCGACATCACCGGCCAGGTCCGCGTCGCCGGCACCGGCCTCGTCGGCGCCGACGCCGCGAGCCTGCGCGACGTACGCACCAACAGGGCCGCGATGATCTACCAGGACCCCCGCGCCGCCCTCAACCCCGTACGCCGCGTGGGGGACTTCCTCACCGAGCCGCTGCGGCTGGCCCACGGCTGGTCCAGGAACCGGGCCGCGGCCCGGGCGGCCGAGCTGCTCGCCGCGGTCGGCCTGCCCGACCCCGGCCGGCACCTGAACCAGTACCCGCACGAGCTGTCCGGCGGCATGCTCCAACGCGTGGTGATCGCCGCAGCCCTCACCACCGAACCACGGCTGCTGCTCTGCGACGAACCCACCACAGCCCTCGACGTCAGCACCCAGGCCGAGATCCTCGCCGTCCTGGGCCGCCTCCAGCGCGAGCGCGGCCTCGGCCTCCTCCTGATCACCCACGACATCGAACTCGCGGCCGCCGTCAGCGACCGGATCCACGTCATGTACGCGGGCCGCATCGTCGAAGCGGCACCCGTCGCGGATCTCTTCGCCGCACCCCGCCACCCGTACACCGCCGGCCTGCTCGGCTCCTCTCCGCCCCTGCACGGCCCGCTCGCCCGCCTCACCCCCATACCCGGCGCCCCCATGGGCCTCCTGGAGTCCGCCCCCGGCTGCGCCTTCGCACCCCGCTGCCACTTCGCCGAGCCGGGACGCTGCGACCAGTCCCCGCCCCCGCCGGAGCGGCACGGCCCCGCCGAGGTCGCCTGCCACCGCACCGCCGAACTGACCGCGCCGGCGGCGAACGCACCGGCGCCCGCGGCCTTCCACGCGTCCGGCAAGGAGGACAGTTGACCACCGACCCCACCCCCGCACTGCTCCAGGTCAGCGGCCTGCGCAAGACCTACCGCACGGGAGGCGCCGAGGTCGTCGCGGTCGACGACCTCTCCTTCACCCTGCGGCCCGGCGCCGCCCTCGGCATCGTCGGCGAATCCGGGTCCGGCAAGACCACCACCGCCCGGATGCTCATCGGTCTGGAACGCCCCGACGCCGGCCGGATCCTCGTACAGGGCGAGCCGTTGGCCGACTTCGTACGCGGGAGGGCGGCGCGGCTGGCCCGGGCCAAGGCCGTCCAGATCGTCTTCCAGGACCCCTACCTCTCCCTGGACGCCCGGATGGGCATCGGCGCGACGATCGACGGCGCACTGAGGCTGCACGGCCTCCGCGACCCGGCCGCCCGGGCGGCTCGGGTTCGGGAGCTGCTGGCCCAAGTGGGCCTGGGCGACCGGGAGGCGGCCGCCCTGCCCCGCCACCTCTCCGGCGGGCAGCGCCAGCGCGCCGCCATCGCCCGGGCGCTCGCGGTCGAACCCGCCGTCCTGGTGCTCGACGAGGCGGTGTCCGCCCTCGACGTGTCCGTGCAGGCACAGGTCCTCAACCTGCTGTCGGACATCCGGCGCGACACCGGCATCGGGCTGGTCTTCGTCAGCCACGACCTGGCGGTGGTCCGCTACGTCTGCGACGAGGCGCTGGTCCTGTACCGGGGGCGGACTCTGGAGCACCGCCCCGTCGCCGAGCTCCTCGCGGCGCCCCGGGACCCCTACACCCGGCTGCTGCTGGCGTCCGTACCCCGTCCGGGCTGGGACCCCGACTCGATCAGCTCGCGCCGGCGGAGCCTGGACCCGAAGGGCCTCCCGGCGTAGGAGTCCCGCGCGGGGCAAACGACGAACGAACACCAAGGAAACACCGGATGACGGGAGAAAGGCGTCCCGGGGGCGCCGCGCAGACATCCGTTCGGGGGATTCGGGGCGCCAGTCGCCGCCGAATCCGCTTCCGTGCTCCACGATCGGCGGGTGCACCACCGGAGGGAGGACCCCATGAGCACCCCGTTCGCGTCCGCCGCCCCCTACTACGCCCGCTACCGGCCCCCGTACCCGCGGGAGTTCCACACCCTGCTCGCGGACCGCTTCGCGCTCGACGGCTCCCAGACCGTCCTGGACCTCGGCGCCGGCCCCGGCACGCTCAGCCTGCCCCTGGCCCCCCTGGCCGACCACGTGTACGCCGTCGACCCGGAGCCGGCGATGCTCGCCGAGGGGGCCCGGCTGGCCGAGGAGCGCGGCCTCACGAACATCTCGTGGCTGCGCGGCGACGACACCGCCGTCACCCGGCTGTGCCTGCCCCGGATCGACCTGTGCGTCATCGGCAGGGCCTTCCACCGGATGGACCGCGGGCGGGTGCCGGCCGACCTGGACGAGGTGCTCGCGCCACGGGGCGGCGTCGCCGTCGTCACCTCCCTGCACCGGCCGGGTGATCCGCGGCCGGCCTGGCTGACCGTCGTCGAGGAGGTGCGCGACCGATTCCTCGGGCCCGGGGCGCGTCCGGCGGACGAGGGGGCCGACTGGGACGATCTGGTCGAGCGCCTCGCGAAGTCACCGCTCTCCCGCGTCGAGACCCACCGGTGGGACCAGCCCGTCCGCCACACCGTGGACGAGGTGATCGGCCTGCAGCTCTCCCTCCCCGCCACCAGCCCGGCCGTGCTGGGCGAGCGCATGACCGCCTTCGCGGCGCAACTGCGCCGGGCCCTGCTCGACCACGACTCCCGGGGCACCTACGACCGGACCCTGCGGATCGGGGCCGCCGTCGCGACGAGGCCGCGACGCTGACCGCACCCGGCCGCGCCGGGGACCTCAGCCGCCGAGCGCGGTGAGCAGTTCGCGTTCGCGCGCGGTGCTCAGGCCGGCCCGGCGGGAGCGGTCCACGCCCTCGGCGCGCTCCCACTCCAGCAGGTCCGCCAGCAGCTCCGTACGCGGCCGGTGCCGCAGCCCGGCCGCACGCGCCGCGGCTCCGCTGCGGGCGCAGAAGCCCTCCCAGCCCGGCTCCGGCATCCACATGGCCATCGACTCCGGGCCCATGAACGGCCCGACCCCCTGGTCCAGGACCCACTTCGGGTCCGCCGCCGCGACCTCCCCGGTGTGGCCCGCCACGCGTCGCGACAGCTCGACCCACTCGTCGAACGGCACGACGGGCCCCACGGCGTCGAAGGTCCCGGACGTGCCCTCCCGCGCGAGGTCCAGCAGCCAGCCCGCGAGATCCCGTACGTCCACCACCTGCGTCGGCAGGCCGGGGGAGTGCGGTACGAGCATGGGCTGGTCCACCGTGCGGGCGGCGCGGGCCACCCAGTACCCCGAGCGCCCGGAGTGGTCTCCGGGGCCGCCGATCAGGCCGGCCCGCGCGATCGCGAGACGGTCCCCGACGGCCGCGCGCACGGCCGCCTCACAGGCGACCTTGGCCTGCCCGTACTCCTCCCGCCCCACGTACTGCTGCTCCGTGGGCGCCAGGAGCGCCGCCGACTCGTCGGCGCCGGCCGTGCCGTGATCGGCGTAGGCGCTCACCGACGAGACGTACGTCCAGTGCCGGGTCCGCTCCGCCAGCGCCACGAGCGCGTCGCGGACGAACGCCGGCTGCCACGACACCTCCACCACCGCGTCCCAGTCGCGGTCGAGGAGCCCGGCGTAGGCGTCCGCGTCCCTTCGGTCCGCCGCCACCAGCCTTGCACCGGGGGCGACTTCGCCACTCTCACCGCGCGCCAGGCACGTCACCGCGTGCCCGAGCTCCACCGCCTGCCGGGTGATCTCACGGCCCAGCCACGCGGTTCCGCCCAGTATCAGAAGATCCATCAGCCCACCTCAGCACACCGCCGACGCGAACGGGACCCCGGTTCGCGGTCGGCGAAGGGAAGGGCATCCGCTCCGGCCTCAGAGGTCCCGCCGCATGCACACGCGCGGCCACCGGTCCAGGCCGTGTGCCGCCTCGCGCGCGCGGATCTCCCGCAGGCCGGGAGTGAGCGCGTCCTCGCCGAGGCGGCGGAAGCCGCAACGGGCGTAGTACGGGGCGTTCCACGGCACCTCCGTGAAAGTGGTGAGCGTCAGCGCGGGCGCGCCCTCACGTACGGCGACCTGCGCCAGGTGCTCCAGCAGGGACCGGCCGACGCCCCGGCGGGCGTGGTCCGGGTGCACGGACACCTGCTCCACGTGGAGGCTGCCCTCGACGCGCTCGGCGATCAGGTAGGCGACCGGGGCGTCGGCGCCGTCCACCGCCACCCAGGCGAGCCCGGCCTCCCGGTAGGGGGCGAGCTCGTCGAGCGTCAGCGGCTCGTCGTCGGCGATCTCCGGCATGCCGATGTCCCGGAAGCAGCGCCCGGCCGCCCTCTCGATGTCCTGGAGGACCGTCAGTTCGTCGGGGTGTACCGCGCGTACAGGCATGGCGGCATTGTCCGCCGCGAAGCCGTCCGGGGCACGCGGGTTTTTCCGCGGCCCGGCCGCCGCGCTCTGTGCTCCGTCCGAGTTCACTTCGGGTGCCCGTTCGGCCCCAGCGCCGAGCGCATGATCATCATGTTGGCGATCCATCGGTTTGATACGGCTATGCCACGAATGCGACGGACACGACCGACCAAGGCGTGGGGCGCCCTGGCCGCGGTGACGGGGGCCATGCTGGTCGTCGCCGCAGCACCGGGCCGGGCGCCCGACGAGACCTCCGCGGACGCGAAATCCGCGGGGCCGCCGCGGGAAGCGGCGCTCACCCTGCTGGTGGGCCGAGTGCTGGAAGGGGCCCACGGCGCCGGCGAAGGCCGGTGCGCGGCCCGGGTGTTCCGGCCCGGGCTGTGCAGCGGCTGGCAGGAGCAGCGGGTACGGGCCACCACGGGCGGGGTGGGATCCGTACTGAAGGAGCCGGCCCTCGCCGACGCCGCCCGCGCCGCCCGCGACGCCCGGGCGCAGGTACTGGCCACCGACTCCGGCGGGCCCCTCGAAATCACCCTCACCGAACCGGGCCGCATCACGGACGTGACCGTCCGCGACGGGCGCGGCCGCCACCTGGCCGGGGCGCTCGGACCGCACGGCGACCGCTGGCTGAACACCGAGTCGCTGCGCGCGGGGGAGACGTACACCGTGCAGGTCGGCGCGCAGGACGCGGCCGGCAGCCCGGTCGGCGTGACCATGGCGTTCCGGACCGCGCCGCCCGCGGACGGGGGCAGGCTGACCGTCGAGTTCGGGCCGGGCCCCGGCACGTACGGAGCCGGCGAGATCGTGACGGCCGCCCTCAGCAGGCCCGTTCCGGCCGACGACCCCGTGGCACGGGCCCGGCTGGAGCAGGCGCTGGAGGTCACCTCGGAGCCGCAGGTCGAGGGCGCCTGGCACTGGGTCGACGATTCGACCCTGCACTTCCGGCCCCGTACGTACTGGCCCGCGCACACGGTGGTGCGCGTCCGCAGCGGACTCGACGGCGTCGAGGTCGGGGACCACGCCTACGGAGGCCCCTCCGAGGACCTGGAGTTCACCATCGGGGACCGGATCGAGGCCGTCACCGACTCCGCTACCCACCGCATGACCGTACGCCGCAACGGACGCGTCATCCGGACGATCCCGGTCACCACCGGCAAGGAGGGCTTCAGGACCCGCAGCGGCATCAAGGTGGTACTGCGCAAGGAGCCCAAGGTCCGCATGCGCGGCGACACCGTCGGCATCCAGCGCGGCACCAAGGAGTTCTACGACCTGCCCGTCTCCTACGCGACACGGGTCACCTGGAGCGGCGAGTACATCCACGCCGCGCCCTGGTCGGTCGAGTCGCAGGGCGAGGAGAACGTCAGCCACGGCTGCACGGGCATGAGCACCGAGAACGCCGCCTGGTTCTTCGAGACGGTCCGCGAGGGGGACATCGTGGAGGTGGTCAACAGCGGCGGCGCGAAGATGGCCCCCTTCGACAACGGCTTCGGCGACTGGAACGTGGACTGGCGGAGCTGGCTGGCCGGCAGCGCCCTGGCCGACGTGGACACGGCCCCGCAGGGCTCACCGCTCACCCCGTCCCGCCTGCACCCCACCACCTGAGCCGGGCGGCCGGCACCCGGCACCCGGCCTGACTTACGATCACCCCATGATCAGAGGAGTGATGTTCGACTTCTCCGGGACGCTGCTGCGCATCGAGTCGACCGAGGACTGGCTCGGCGCCGGCCTGGCCGCGACCGGGACCCGGCTGTCCGACGAGGAGTTCCGCGCGACCGCGGGAAGGCTGACGGAGTACGGCGCCCTGCCGGGCGGATCCGCGCCCCGGCGGATGCCCGCGCACCTCGAATCCCTGTGGGGCGAACGGGACGTGAGCGCCGATCGGCACCGGGCCGCCTACGGCGGCCTGGCGCTGGCGGCCGGCCTGCCGGAGCCCGTGCCGGAGCTGGCCCAGGCGCTCTACGACCGCCACATGAGCCCCGCCGCCTGGCGCCCCTACCCGGACACCGGCCCGACGCTGCGGGAACTGCGGCGTCGGGGCGTCCCGGTGGCCGTCGTCAGCAACATCGGATGGGACCTGCGGCCGGTCTTCCGCACGCACGGCCTGGACGAGCTGGTCGACGCCTACGTGCTCTCCTACGAACTGGGCGTCCAGAAGCCCGATCCGCTGATCTTCCGCACCGCCTGCGAACGCCTCGGCCTGCCGCCCGCCGAGGTGCTGATGGTCGGGGACGACCGCACCGCGGACGGCGGCGCCGCGGCGCTCGGCTGCCCGGTGCACTTCGTCGACCACCTGCCGGCCGACCGGCGCCCGCACGGCCTCACGCCTCTCCTGGACCTGCTGGGATAGCCCCCGGGGGCGCCGTCGACGTTCCACCGGTCCGGCAGCGGCCCGTCGCAGCGGGACCTACGCCGGTGGCGGCCGACACACCCGGGCGCCGGACTGTGGTGCGCCCGCACATGGGACCGGGCCCCGGGCGTCACCGATGATTCCCGCCATGACGAGCGCGATCCCTCCCGTGTTCCACGGGCCAGCAGCCGCATCAGCCGTCGACCTGGCGGGCCGTACCGCCATGGTGACCGGGGCCGGCAGCGGCATCGGGCGGGCCTGCGCCACCGCGCTCGCCGCGGCCGGGGCCCACGTGCACGTGGTCGACATCGACGCCGCGGCGGCCGGTACCGTCGCGGAGGCGATCGGGGGCCGGGCCCACGTCGTCGACCTGGCGCGGGCCGACCCCGTCGGCGAACTCCCCGCCGACGTCGACATCCTGGTCAACAACGCCGGACTCCAGCACGTCGCACCCCTGGCCGAATTCCCCCCGGACCGCTTCGAACTCATCCAGCGCGTGATGGTCCGCGCCCCCTTCCTCCTGCTCCGCCGGATCCTGCCGCACATGTACACCCGGGGCTGGGGCCGCGTCGTCAACATCTCCAGCGTGCACGGGCTGCGCGCCAGCGCCTTCAAGGCCGGCTACGTGACCGCGAAGCACGCCCTCGAAGGACTGAGCAAGGTCACGGCCGTCGAAGGCGCGCCGCACGGCGTCACCAGCAACTGCGTCAGCCCCGGCTACGTCCGCACACCGCTGGTGGAGCGGCAGATCGAGGCCCAGGCGGCCGCCCACGGCATCGACGCGGACCGGGTCGTCAGCGAGGTGCTGCTCGGCCGCTCCGCCGTCAAACGGCTGATCGAACCGGAGGAGGTGGCCGCCGCCGTCCTCTGGCTCTGCGGCCCCCACACCGGCTACCTCACCGGCGCCTCGATCCCCCTGGACGGCGGCTGGACCGCGGCCTGAGCGGCGTGCGGAAAGCCGTGACGTGACAAATGTAACGGGCAGTCAAGGTGTTCCTCCTTCTGGAGGTTGACGCCTGATTCGTCCTGGCGGGGGAAGTCCCGCCGCGGCCGGTCGCGAAGAATCGAGGTGTACCGGACACCGGCCACCGGCCCCACCGGGCCGCCGACGAGGAGCCGCCATGAAGCACACCCGTCCCGTAGACCGACCCTTACGGCGACTGCGCCGCGCGGCCTCGGCGGCCGCCGTCGCCGCGGCCCTGCTGGCGGGCCTCGCGCCCGCCGCCAGTGCCGCCGGCCCGGGTGCACCGGCAGCCCAGGCGCCGGCCGCAGGCCGCCACCTCGACCGGGCAGCGCTCCGGGCCCGGCTCGACGCCGTCCGGGACGCCGGCGTGTACGGCGTCTTCTCCGCCGCCCGCGACGGCCGCGAGCGCTTCGACGGCGCCTCCGGGACCGCGGACCTCACCACCGGGCGCCCGGTCCGCGCCGACCTCCGCCACCGGGTCGGCAGCGTCACCAAGACGTTCACCGCCGTCGCCGTGCTCCAGCAGAACGCCAAGGGCCGCATCGAGCTGGACCGGCCGGTCGGCGACTACGTGCCCGACCTCCTGCCCGGCGAGCGCGGCCGCAAGGTGACCGTGCGCATGCTCCTCAACCACACCAGCGGCATCGAGGACTACATAGCGGACGCCTTCCCCTCACTCCGGCAGGGCACCACCACGAGCCTGGACGACCACCGCTTCCGCACGATCCGGCCCACCGAGCTGATCGGCTACGGCGTGGCCCGGCCGCAGCGGTTCGAACCCGGCACCGACTGGAGCTACTCCAACACCAACTACATCCTGCTGGGCGAGATCCTGCGCAAGGTGACCGGCCAGGACCCGGAGCGGCTCATCGCCGAGGACGTCATCCGGCGGGCAGGCCTGCGGGACACCTACTTCCCCGGCACCGACCCGTACGTCCGCGGTGCCCACTCCCGCATGTACGAGAGCTTCTACGGGCTCATCGACCCGCCGCGCGACTACAGCGTCTACAACATGACGTGGGGCGGCACCGCGGGAGCCCTCGTCTCCACCCCGCAGGACCTGAACACCTTCTACCGGGCCCTGCTGGCCGGCGACCTGCTGCCGCGCCGCCAGCTGGACCGGATGCGCACGACCTACGACGTCAAGGACGAAACGGGAGCGGTGGTCCTGCGCTACGGCCTCGGCATCTTCTCCGTCGACACGCCCTGCGGCCCGGCCTGGGGCCACGACGGCGGCGTCTGGGGCGCCGGCACCATTGCCCTGTCCAGCCCGGACGGCACCCGGCAGTTCGCCCTCGGACACAACCTGACGAAGTATCAGCGCCTGAACGAGGCGGGCACGGCATTCGACCCGCACCCGGCCGACGCCGCCATGCGCGACTACCGCGACCAGGCCCTGTGCGGCACGACCGCGCCGCAGGCTCCCGCGAAGGGCTCCATCGCGGGCCCGGCAGCCCTGTCCCCGGCCCTTCCGGCGCTCACCGCCCGCTGAATCACGTCGCGCGCGGACGCAGGCGGGCGGCGAGGACGGCGACGTCGTCCTCGGCGTGCTGCGCGTCGAGGCCGGCGCAGACCGCGTCCACCACCTCCGTGACCCCGCAGCCGGCGGGCATGCGGAGCGCGGCCAGCCGGGCCGGCGAGGTGTCGATGTCCTCGCCGCGGCGCCCCACCAGTCCGTCCGTGTACAGCAGGACCGTCCGGTCCGGGGCGAAGGGCAGGGCGACGGCCTCGTACCCGCCGACGCCGGTGCCCAGCGGTGGGCCGACGTCCCGATCCGCTCGACGGCCTCATCCATGGTGCGCAGCCGCGCCTGAAGGCCGTCCCGGTCCGCCACCATGGCCCGGTTTCCCGAACCGGCTAGCCCACCTCGAGCACGGACAGGACGTTCCCGGCCGGGTCCTTGAACCAGGCGATCGGGGGCCCGCCTTCGTCGCGGGAGATCCCCTTCTCGTTCTGCCCGAACTGGTCGTAGCGCTCGAAGGCCACACCGCGCGCGCTGAGGTCGTCGACGGCCAGCGGTTTCTCGGTCGACAGCATCGACGCGGCCAAGGACTTCTACGGCTCGACCCTCGGCCTGCGGGTCTCCGAGGACAACGGGATGCTGTCGCTGCACCTCGGCGGCGGCGCCGACGTGCTGGTGTATCCGAAGGAGAACCACACCCCGGCGACCTTCACCGTGCTCAACTTCCCGGTGCCCGACATCGACCGGGCACGGTCGCTCCCTCCGCCTGTCCCGGTCCCGGCCGCACCCGGCCCTCCACGCTCCATCGTCCCCCCGGGCGCCGCCTCCCGCACGGCCTGGGGGAGAGAGACTAGGGGCGGGCGGGCAGGTGGCGGCGCTTCGGGCAGGCCTGGGCCGCGCCGAGGAGGAGCCGGATCTGTTCGCCGACCTGGGAGGCCTCCCGCACGGGCGCCGGGAAGGGCAGCCGGAGGTCGCGCTGGTTGCGGGCGTACTCGCAGCGCAGGGTGATGCCGTGGCGGTCGAGGGCGAGCGGCAGGACGCGGACGGCGCCGTGCAGGAGCCAGGGGTCGGCGAGGCGGGTCAGGCGGGTCACCGCGTCCTGGTGGGCGTCGGCCAGGTGCGTCAGCAGCGATCCCTCGTCGACGGCCAGGGGATCCGGCTCGGCGAGGACGAGTTCGTCGAGGCCCACGGTCACCGTCGTCTCCGGCGTCGCCAGGGTGGCGCGCGCCGCGTCGAGGCGGAGGTCGACTTCGTCCGCGTCGGTCTCCTGCCCGGACCGGGCGAGCCAGCCGGACAGGGTCACCCGGGCCCGCACCCGGTCGCGTACGGCGACGGGGGCGATGTCGGTGAACTCCACCAGCGCGGCCAGGGCTCCGCGCGGCGCGCACGCCAGGTGCGCCGCCGGCAGGCTGTCGGCCTGCAGGCGCATCCGTACCTGCCCTCTCGCGTTGACGCAGTGCAGGCCGACCAGGTCGTGGCGGAGCCCGTGCGTGGTGACGGTCAGCGAGACGGCGCGGGCCAGCACCGAACGGGTCCGTTCGGCGAGGGTCTGCTCGGCCGCGGGCACGGCGGCAGCACTCATCGGAACCTCCAGTTAGGTAAGGCTCGCCTAACTTAATGGATGGAGGGGTGGCGTGACCAGTACCCGAAACCGGCCGACGTCACGGGTGCGCCGGCGTACGCCGGCAGGCCTGCGTGCGCGACCTCGCGCCGCAGGGCACGGGCGCGCCCGTTCCCGTAGCGCATGACGCCGGGCCGGTGTTCTCCCGTGCGCCCCCCATGTGCCCCTTCGGGGGCTCCCGCCACCGCGCGTACGGTTCCGGGCCATGAGCGGATACGCGATGGAATCGGCCACCCCGGCGGAAATCGGCATCCAGGCCCTGCCTCCCTCCGATCAGTGGTCCACGGCCCCCGTGGTGCCGGCGCCGGTGTGTCGCTTCGAGAACTTCCTCGGCGCCGAACGCGCCGGCTCCCTGCTGTCGTACGCGATCTCCCGGGAGGCCGACTTCAACGCGGGGACGGTCCTCGACCCCCTCTCGGGCCAGGTCTCCCACAAGGGCCGCAGCTCCCTCGTCCTCCCCGTCACCAGCTCCGTGTTCAGCGCGCACCTGGCGGACTGCCTGCCCCTCGTCCGGGAGATCCTCGGCCACCGGGCGGCGCTCACGCAGACCCTGACGGTCCTGACGTCGCACGGCGAAGGGGGCCACTACGGCATCCACACCGACGCCTCCCGGGTCCGCGACGTCGGTACGGCCCTCTCCGCCGTGTACTACCTCCACCGCGAGCCGCGCGGCTTCGGCGGCGGCCAGCTCCGGCTGTACGACACCCTGCTCGCCGACGGCGGCGCCCGGCCGGCGGAGTCCTACCGCACCATCGAGCCCGAGCGCGACACCATCGTCTTCTTCCCGGCCGGCGCCTTCCACGAGGTCGTCCCGTCCACCTGCCCCAGTGGGCACTTCGCCGACCACCGCTTCACCCTCACCACGTGGATCAGTGGCACCGGGCCGGCGGCCGCGGGGCCCGACGACACGTTCCGCATCTGGCCGTGGCTGGCCCACGCGGCCGAACGCACCCGCCCGCTCGCGGACGTGGAACACGACCACGACGGCGCCAGCCCCATCGCCCTTCCCGCGGCGGACCCGGCCACCCGCCTCACCCTCCCCGCGCCCCGCAGGACCCCGTAGGAGGTGTCCCGCCGATCGTGCCGGGCCCGCGGCCCGCGCCCGGCCCCGAATCGGCTCGGCCCCGACCCGGCTCGGCCCCGAATCGGTTCGGATCCGGAGAAGCCTCTCCGGTCCGAGCCGATTCGACGTGCTGTCTATAACAAAGCTTGACCATCCGGTTGGGTATGGAACATCCCTTTTGTCAAAAACCCCGGATGTTCTAATGATCTAGCTGCCAAGAAGCCTGAATTGCTTCTGCTGATTGACCATCAGTACGGGGGGCGGCAAGAAAGACCGTGCGTTCAGGGGAAGTCCGGACATTGGTCCGACGGCTCGGGGGTGCCGTGTTTCGTCATGCCGTTTCGACGGTCCGGGCGGGGCGCGGCTGACGACTGTTGCAGTGCTGCGTCAATTCCCCCTGCCCGTCACGGATTCCGCCTTCGCCGAACGCGCCTGAAAGGGCAACATGGGGAAGCCTGACCGGTGTACGAGTTGATGCTCCGCAGCGCCCGCTGAAGTCCGGGCCGATTCGCGGGCGCCGCCCGGTTGACCGCTGGGCCTTTCGCCCGCGCATTTCTCGACACCGTGGCTGAAATTCACTGGCTCCCGCCCGCCGTCGGATCGAACCGACCGAGTGTGCGGGTGAGCCGACCCGTGCCCCGAAAGACCACGGGGCACCTCTCATCGAAATACGGGGAAACTCTGTCTTGAGAACAAGAATACGAACGCGCTCGTCATGGGCGGCCGTCGCGGCCTGCGCCGCCCTGACCGGCGGACTGCTCCAGGCCACGCCGGCCACCGCCACCCCCGCCGCGCCGAAGCCGGAGCCCGGTCCCACCGCACCGCCGGCGGCTCCCGCGCAGGTCGAGGACCCGGCCGGCAAGCTCGGCGGCGACTGGAAGACCACGCCCGACCGCGCGGTGACCGCCGCCGCCGACGCCGACGGCCTGCGCATCCTCGTCGCCGACAGCAGCCAGGCGTACGCGTGGAAGGCCGTTGCCACCCTCGCCGAACCCGCCCTGCCGGCGGACTCGTGGATCGGCAACCAGTGCGCGATGGACCGCGACCACGCCGCCGTCGTCTACGCGCCCCGCACCTTCACGAACAAGCCGGACCTGATGCAGGGCGGCGCGTTCACCGCCATCGTCAACCTGGCGACGGGGCAGGTCACGAAGCTGCCGTTCACCGCGTCGCTGGCCTACTTCGACCCGTCGTGCAACACGGACCTGCACACGGCCGCCTTCACCTCCTTCCGGGACATGAACGACCCCGAAGCCACCCGGACCCGCGTGATCACCGTGGACACCGAGGGCAAGACCACGGGCACGGCCGCCGCGAAGGGCGAGATCACCAGCGCGGTCCCGGTCAAGGACGGCACGGTCGCCGCACTCGGCAGCCACCTGGTCCACCTCGACGGATCCGGCACGGTGAAGAACCTCGCCGACGCGGACAGCGTTCCCTTCGACATCCGGCCCGTCGGTGACGGGAAGGTCGCCTTCGTCGACCGCAAGGACGACTCCACCGTCAACGCCAAGCTGTTCACCGGGCAGGGCGGGCCGGCCCCCATCGCCTCCGGCAAGCTCGGCGACCTCGACCTCATGCAGGGCGACGGCGGCCGCGTCTTCCTCACCGGCCACCCCACGACCGCCACCGCGACCGTGGGCACCGGCATCACCCGCGTCAACGCCCCCGCCGACACCGACGTCTCCTCGCACGGCCGCCTGGCCGTCGAGCCGGTCCTGACCCCCGGCATCCGGGCCGGCCTGGACCGCGTCAAGAACGCGGGCAAGGACTACGGCAAGACCCGGGAGCCCGCCCCGAAGGCCGCCGCGGGAGCCGCCGGTGAAGAGCCGGTGACGGTGACCAGCACCGCCACCGTCACCGGGACGAAGGTCACGCAGAGCGTGCAGCAGGCGGCCGCGGACGGCTCCGGGACCGTGGCGTCCCCGTCCCTCGCCCCGGCCGCCGGGACCCAGCCGCAGCCGACGCCGAAGCCGCAGTCCAAGGCCGGCGCCGCTGCGGCCGCAGGACCCGCGAACGATCCGACCGACCCCGACCGCTGGTGCTCGGTCTCCCGCAACGACGTCAAGGTCCAGGCGCTCCAGCCGACGCCCAACCAGGTCGAATGGGCCGTGGACATGGCCGTACGCGGAGAGCTGCGCGGCAAGTGGATCCGGCAGGGCGGCTACCGCGACCAGGCGGGCCTGGGCACCATCGACCCGCAGGGACTCTTCCCGCCGCCGACGCTGAAGGGCGGGGGCAAGATCCCCGCCAACGTGCTGCTGGGCATCATGGCCCAGGAGTCCAACATGTGGCAGGCCGAGTCCGGTGCGATCCCCGGCCAGATGGGCAGCCCGCTGGCCGCCGTGGACGGCTACTACGGGCACAAGGCCGATCCCAAGAACCCGGCCGCCTACTGGCAGATCAACTGGGACAAGTCCGACTGCGGCTACGGCGTGGGCCAGGTCACCGACGGCATGCGCCTGCCCGGCCACCCGAAGGACAAGGAGACCAGCCTGTCCCCGGCCCTCCAGAAGCTCGTCGCGATCGACTACGCGTCGAACATCGCCGCCTCCATGAAGATCCTCGCGGACAAGTGGAACGAGGTGCACGAGGACGGCCAGAAGATCACCGTCAACAACGACGACCCGTCCCTGGTGGAGAACTGGTTCACCGCCGTGTGGAACTACAACCTCGGCTTCAACCCGCCGTCGGAGGCGTCGAAGAACGGCGGCCACTGGGGCCTCGGCTGGTACAACAACCCCGCCAACCCGCTCTACAAGAAGAGCTGGGGCCACCCCTTCATGAACACCGACGTGGACGGCCCCGAGGCCAACAAGGACGCGGCGCACCCGCAGGACTGGCCGTACGAGGCCAAGGTGATGGGCTGGGCCGCCTGGTCCGTCGACACCGGCTTCTCCTACGCCACCTCGGGCCGCCAGGACTGGCCCGGCGAATCCGGCTTCTCCTCGGCCGGCTTCCGGCCCGCCTGGTGGACCACCATCTCCGACCGCGCCGCCGTGTCCCCGCCGCTCGACACCTTCTGCAACAGCAAGAACAACTGCGACCCCAAGAGCCCGCCGAACTGCCCCGACGCCGCATGCTACGCGCAGTACTGGTGGAACCAGCCCAACGTCACATGGAAGGCCAACTGCGCCGCCAGCTGCGGCCACGAAGCCATCAAGTACCAGACGCTGGTCGCGGAACCGGGACGGGGCTACCGACTCAAGAGCGGAACGCCGGTCTGCACCGGCGCGCCCGCCGGCTCGAAGGTGGTCGCCTCCGTCCCGGCAGGCACCGAAACATGGAGTGACTGCGGCCGGATCTCCTCGGCGGGAAGTTTCCAGTTCGGCTTCAACCCCGGCACGGAGGGCCGCTACCAGGCCAAGGCCGACCTGCACCAGGTGGGCGGCGGCTACGGCGGCCACTTCTGGTACACCCACACCCGCGACAAGGCCCACTACGGCGGCGACGGCGGCTACATGACCATCAACGGCACGTGGACGCTGGGCGAGAAGCTCAACTGGGCGCGCGTCATGGTCCACCTGCCCGACACCGGTGCCCAGACCAGGCAGGCCACCTACACCGTTCAGGGCACGGACAGCACCAGCAAGCAACGAGTGGTGCTCCAGCGGGCCGGCGGCTGGGTCAGCCTGGGCGTCTTCCACTTCACCGGCACGCCACAGGTCGAGCTGTCGAACACCACCAGCGACGGCAGCGCGGACGAGGACGTCGCCTGGGGCGCGGTCGCCTTCCAGCCCCTCGCGGGCAAGCCGGCCAACTCCGTCACCGCGATGGGCGACTCGTACTCCTCGGGTGAGGGAGCCACCGCCCCGGGCGGCGCGGACCTCTACCCGGAGACCGACCGCAACGACAAGCTGAACGACAAGGGCACCAACAAGTGCCACCGCTCCAAGCTGGCATGGTCGCGGCAGGCCAAGCTGCCCGGAACCTCCACCTCCGTCGGAGCCCTGGCCGACGGCCTCGACCCGCAGATGGACTACCACTTCGTGGCCTGCTCCGGAGCACGTACCTTCAACATCCTCTCCGACGGCCAGTCGGGCGAGGTGGCCCAGATCGACGCCGGATACCTGGACCAGAACACCACCCTGGTGACGCTCAGCGTCGGCGGCAACGACGCACGCTTCGCCGACGTCGTCGGGAAGTGCATCGACATCCCGATTCCCGCGCTCACCACCTGCCCGTATGCGGAACTGGACAACATCGACCCCGCCACCGGCAAGAAGAACGGCGGTAAGACGGGGGACCTGAAGGACTGGGCGCCGAAGTGGCTGCACGACTCGGTGCGGCCGCAGATCGTCAAGACGCTCAACGCCGTTCACGCCAGGGCGCCGTACGCGAAGGTGGTCCTCATGGGCTATCCGCGCCTGGTGGAGAAGGACCACAGCTGCCTTCCCGGCGCCTACGAGACCGGCGAGAACGACTGGGTCCGCAGTGTGGCGGACACCCTCGCGACCGAGATGAAGGGAGCCACGCAGGACGCCGGCTCGTGGGCGGTGTTCTCCGACCCGCGGAGCGAATTCGACACCAAGGCGATCTGCGGCAATCCCGAGACCGTCCACGGCATCGTGATGACGGGCCGGGAGAAGGCGGACGAAGACGCACCGAAGCCGTCGATGCAGTCCTTCCACCCCAAGCCCGCGGGCGCCCGTGTCTACGCGGACACCCTGGAGCAGACCCTTTCCGGCAAGTGACGGACCACTGACCCGGGGGCCTGAGTACGCGTACTCAGGCCCCCGGCCACCGACGACGGAAAGCTGTGGCCATGAACCCCACGAATCCCGTGAACGCCGCCCCGCACCCGGGCCGGCGGCCCGCCCTCCCGAAGACGGCCGCGGCCGCCGCCACCGGCGCGGTCCTCGCCTGTGCCGCCGTGTGGTTCTTCTCCTGGGTCGAGCGCCACGACGAGCAGTCGTGCGCGACGACGGACGGCCTCTGCTGGACCTGGTGGGACTGGGCCGCCGTCCCCCTCACCCTCACGGCCGCCCTGATCACCCTGATGGTCGTCTACAAACGGCTCGGTATCACGCCCCGGCTCGCGGTCGTCCTGCCGACCGTCGTGCTGGCGCCCCTGCCGCTCGGCGCCGCGGACACGGCCGCCGGCTGGTGGGCCGCCACCCTCGTGGGCGCGGCGTGGGCCGGCTCGCTCGCACTGGCCGCCTGGGACCGCCACCGGATCCCGGCCCTCGCCGTCTCGGCCGCCCTCCTCCTCGCCTCGCTGGTCGCGCTGTACCGCTGACCCGCGGGCCTCCGTACCGCCGCCCGTCGGCCTCCCGACTCGCCCGAAAGGTCCGGGGCGCGACAGCATGGAGGGAGACCCGGCGCTCGACGGGACGGCCCCGGGAGGAGGCGACACGGCCAGTGACCAGGCATCGCTTTGCGTTCTGCGGGGCTCAGCTCGCCGCCGTCTACGTGGCCGCCGACCAGGACCGGGAACTCCATCTGGCCGAGCTGACCGGAAACCGCGGGGTCCTCTACGGGCTGCCCGCCATCCTCGCCGTGGCCGGCCACTCACCCGCCGCCAACGCCTTCCGCTCCGGCCGCCCGCTGTGGCTGACGCCGAAGGAACTCGCCGCGTTCATCGAGGAAGATCCCCACCACTTCCCCACCCGGGTCCGCAACGGCGCCCCCAGCTCCCCGGCCCGGATCTCCCTGGGCGCCCTGCCCCTGGGCCACGGCGACCAGGAACTCGGATGCCTCGTCGTCGCCGGCGACGTCGGCGAGGGTTTCAGCGCCGACGACCGCAGCCTCCTGGAGCTGTACGCCGACCAGGTGGCCGCCGGACTCGAATCGGTCGCCGCCCGCTTCGCCGGGCGCAGGGCCCCCCAGGCGCACCTGGTCCAGTCCCTCGTCCCCGACCAGGGCGGCGCCTTCATCCTCGACCTGGGCACCGGCCGCATGGAGGCCCACGCGCACGTGCTGGAACTGCTCGGCCTGTCTCCCGAGCAGTTCGACGGGCAGGTGGAGACCCTGCTCGCCTGCGCCGTCCCCGACGACATGCCCGCGCTGATGGCCGTCGTCGAGCCGGACCGGCTGGCCGCCACCGGACAGCAGCTGGCGTTCCGTATCCGCCGCCCGGGCGGCGAGCTGCGCTGGCTGGGCCTGCGCTGCCGGGTCGAGGTGGACCCCGACGGGACACCGCGGCGCGTCCTGGGCGTGGTCGCCGACGCCTCCTACCTGCGGCCCAGCGCCGACGAGGTCTCCCTCGTCCAGCGCCTGTCGGCCACCCTCGCGGGAGCGGCGACGATCCGGGAGGTCAGCCGGCTGGCGGTCGCCGCCCTGCGCGAGCCGCTCGGTGCCTCCCGGGTCGCGGTCGGCGAACTGGAACCCGAACGGCTCATCGTCACCGCCCTGGACCCCCCGGAGCCCGACGTCTGGCCGGAGAGCTGGCGCGCGGAATGGCGCTCCGAATGGCCCGACGTGTCCCTCGGGGACCTCCCCACCCTGCAGAGCGCGCTGCGCGCCGGCCACATGAGCCTGTGGCCGCCCGGCGCGGCACTCGAACCCGGACTCCTGGGCGTCGGGCCCGGCGGTCTCGCCGTGCTGCCTCTGCCCGCCGAAGGAAGGATGGTCGGGGTGTGTCTCGTGGGGTGGGACGAGGAGCACCGCTTCGCACCGGAGGAACGCTCGCTGCTGACCGCGACCGCCGGACTCGTCGGGCAGGCCCTGGTACGCGCCCACGCCCTCGACGCGGGCCACGAACTCGCCACCATGCTCCAGCGCAGCCTGCTGCCCCGCAAGCTCCCCGAGCTGCCGGGCGGGGTCGCCGTCGCCCGCTACCTGCCCGCGACGGCGGGACTCGAGGTCGGCGGCGACTGGTACGACGTCATCCCGCTGCGCGACGGGCACGTGGCCTTCGTCATCGGGGACGTGCAGGGGCACAGCGCCGGAGCCGCCACCATCATGGGCCAGATGCGCACGGCGGTCAGGGCCTACGCGGTGGAGGGCCACCCGCCCGACGTGGTGGTCGCGCGGGCCAACCGGCTGCTCGTCGGCATGGAGACCGACCTCTTCGCCACGTGTACGTACGTCGACCTCGACATGGAGGAGGGCATCGCCCGGGTCGTGAGGGCCGGCCACCTGCCGCCGGTGGTGCGCCACCCCGACGGAGTCACCGAGGAGATGGTGGTCGAGGGCGGGCCGCCGCTCGGCGTGCTCGCCGAGGCCGAGTTCCCGATGACCGAGACCGGGCTGCTCCCCGGAACCCTGCTCGTCCTGCTGACGGACGGCCTGGTCGAGTCCGCCCGGCTGCCCCTGGAGGAGGGCATGCGGCGGGTGTGCGAGACGCTCGTCGAGGTCGACCCGGTCGACGCCGGAGGGGTCGCCGACGAGCTGGTCATGGGCGTGGGCCGGCGTGACGACGACGTGGCACTGCTGCTGCTGCGCTACGACGGCACGCGGGGCCGGCCCAGGCGGAGCCACTGGACGGTGTGGCGGCTGCCCAAGGCGGTCCTGCACGCCCGCCGCTTCACGGCGCGCACGCTGCGGTCCTGGGGAGTGGTGGAGGAACTCGACACGGCGCTGCTGATCGTGTCCGAACTGGTCACCAACGCCATCGCGCACACGCAGGGCGAGGTGGGCATGGACCTGACCCTGTCGACGGACCGGCTGCGCATCGCCGTGAACGACGCGTCGCCGCGCAGCCCGGTCAAACCGGTGTCGGTGAGCTGGGAGTCGACGGGCGGCCGCGGCCTGCTCATCGTCGAGGCGACGGCAACGGCCTGGGGTTCGGTACCCCTCAGCGGCGGCAAACAGGTCTGGGCCGAAATCCCCTGGCGCGCCCCGACCGGCTGACGCAGGTCACCGCGCGGCGGAGGGGGTGACGAGGCGCCCGTTCAGCACGACCTCCAGCCACGGCCGCGCAATGATCGCCGATGCTCGCCGGGCGGCCGCCTTCGCCCCAACTGGAGGCAGGCATGGGCTGGTTGTACGGACCGTGACGAACAGCTGCTGCTCGGCCCGTCGTTCGGGGCGGCCGGCAACGCCAGGCACTGGTTCGACATGGCCGTCGCCGGACCCGGGATCGCCAGGGTCCTGCCCACCCGACGGCGTCCTGGCCGGCCTGTGGAACGTCATCGACGACCGGGTCGAGTGGGCCGCCGGGCTGGAGCGGGTCAGCGGGGGCGCGGCCGTCGGCCCGCGCGACACCCTCGGCAACTGGCGCGCCGCGACGGCGGACACGCACCTCCCGGAGAGCGGCGCCGCACCGCCGACTCCCTCGTCGCGACGCTCGCCACGCGCGCGGGGATGCTCGTCATGCCGGAGCGGGAACGGCAGGCCACCCCCGGCCGGATCCGGGCGTTCCTCGCGGACTGGCCGGAAACCGCCGACGGGGAGTTCACCCTCCCGATGCTGACCGGCGTACTGCGCGCCCGGCGGCCCCGTCAGGCGGTGGCGGGCAGCCGGGCGCACTCCCGGCAGGCGCGGGCGGAGGCGGCGATCTTCGCGTGGAAGACGATGGCGACCGCGCCCGCGAGTGCGCAGAGCGGCCAGCTCGCGGTCAGCAGGGAGGCGATGGTGAGCGTGAACGCGCTCAGCGCCAGGGCGACCGCAGCGGTGGTGCCCGTCCAGGCGACCACGGTCGGCAGCCGGTCGGGGGTGGCCAGCCGGCGGGCGAGAGGCCCGGTGGCGGCCAGGAACGCGGCGGCCGCCAGCGCTGTGGCCGCAGCCGTGCCGCCCAGGTGGGCGAGCAGCACCTGCGCCGCGTACGGCAGCCGGTGCGCCGTGGGCCCGGCCCCGGCGAGGACGTACCAGCAGGGGAGCAGGAGGGGCGCGAGGAGCAGGATCCTGCCGGCGGTGTGCCGGGCCTGGACGATGGTGAGTTCGTGCTGGAAGCCCGGCGCGAGCTCGGCCACGCTGCCGAACAGGCGCACCGCCTCCCGGGCCGCCGCGTCGTCGGGCCCGCGCCCGGGGGCCAGCTCCGTCGCGGCGTCGAGCAGCCCCTCGCGCAGCTCGGCCAGCATCCGGGTCTTCGCACGGTCCGTGCCGCGCAGGACGGCGGCCAGCTCGGCCACGTGGGCCTCGATGGGGTCGACGCGCGCCGGGTCCGGGAGCAGCCCGCTCACGTCGCCGTCCGCGGCTGCGCCGGTTCGAGCACCGAACCGATCGCGGCGGTGAACTCCCGCCACACCTTCCGCTCCGTGTCCAGGCTGCGCCTGCCGGCGTCGGTCAGTTCGTAGCAGCGCCGCCTGCGTTCGCCGACGGATTCCCAGGTGCTGTCCAGGAGCCCGAGCCGCTCCAGCCGGTTCAGCGCGGGGTAGATGGTGCCCTTGCGGAGCTCCAGTACGCCGTTGCTGCGCTCCTGCACCGCGGTGATCACCGCGTAGCCGTGCAGGGGGCCTGATTCGAGCACGGACAGCAAAAGGCCGTCCAGGTGCCCCCGTACCTCACTCGCCTTCATGGTCAGGCAGCCTACCCAAACCGCATCCCGTCGGATAGGTTGCCTGACAACCTATTGCCAGCCGATCCATGAGAAATGCGAGAACCCCGTGACCAAGCTGCTCCTGTCCGTCCACGTCCTGGCGGCGATCCTGGCGATCGGGCCCATCGCGGTCGCGGCCTCGATGTTCCCGCGCCACACCCGCACCCCGTCCGGGGCCGCCGGCGGTGAGGGGCTGCGGACGGCCGGGGTGCTGCACCGGATCTGCCGCGGCTACACGGTCGTCGGGATCGCCGTACCCGTCTTCGGCATCGCCACGGGCGCCCGGCTCGGCGTCCTGACCGACGCCTGGCTGCTGGCCTCGATCGTGCTCACCGCCGCGGCCGCGGCCCTGCTGGTCCTGGCGATCCTGCCCGGGCAGCAGCGGCTGCTCGGCAGCCCGGACAGGTCGGGGGCGGCCCGGCTGGCGATGGTGACCGGCGTGTTCAACCTGCTCTGGGCGGTAGTCGTCGTACTGATGATCGTCCGTCCCGGCTCCACCACGGGGGCGTGAGCGATATGCGCGTCCTGCGGATCGCGGCCCAGGTGGAGGCCGTTTCCCTGGCCCTCCTCCTGGCCAACCTCCTCACCGTTCACACCGGGGCGGTCGCCTCGCTGGGCGGGCCCGTGCACGGCACGGCCTACCTGATCGTCATCCTCACCGTCTGGCGGGCGTCGCCGGAGCCGGCGGCGAGACGGCGGGCCTGGATCCCCGGCGTCGGCGGCCTGCTGGCACTGCGGCAGCTGCGGCGGACCCGACCGTAGGAGCTGTCGAAGTCGACGCCGTCATCGCGCAGAGCCGGGCGCCGTCGGGCCCTCAGGCCGTGACGTCGCCCCGAACGGGGGCCCTGCGATCGCAGTGGTCGGCCGCGGCGAAGACCGCCGTACGCAGGTCGTCGAAGCCCGTGCGCACCGCACCCAGGGCGAGCAGGGCCGCGAGCCCGATGGTCCGCTGGCCGCCCTTGTGCTCGTCGAGTACCCGGGTCGGCAGGACGAGGAAGGCCCACTGGGAGAGGTCCAGCGGATCCAGCGTCGGCTTGTCCAGGTGCTCCAGCAGGCAGAAGACGTACACGTCGGAGCGCCGCAGCCGTTCGGGGTCCGTGGCCCCGGCCACCGGGTCCCAGCCCTCCGCCGGGGCGATCGAGAAGGAGATCGCCGACGGCCGGGACTGCGCCCAGTCCTGGAGGTACGCCGCGGACTTGACCTCTACCCGGGGGCCGTCCGGCAGCCGGAGGTCGACGGTGTCCCAGTCCACCCGCATTTCCCCGGCGGCGCCGAGGGCGAGCGCGACGATGTACTCCGCCAGGGCCCCGCGCAGGGTGTTGCCCGTCAGACCCGAGTACGCCCAGGCCCAGAAGCCGAGCACCGTTCCGTGCGCGGTGCCGTGCAGGTGCAGGGGTTCGTCACCGGTGCGGCGAAGCGGGGGCACGGCCCCCAGCGGGGCGGTCATGGGCAGCCATTGTGCCGGAGCCGGCTTCGCCAGGGGCGGTCACCCGGGGCCGGGGTGGTCGACGGCGACGAGTTCGACCTCGAAGCCGTCGGCGTTCACCAGGTACGCGGCGTAGGTCCGTGGGCCGCCCGCGTACGGGTGGCGATCGGGGAACATCAGGCTCCAGCCGTGCCGGCGGGCCTCGGCGGCCAAGTCCTCCACCGTCGCGTGGTCCTCCACGTGGAAGGCCAGGTGGTTCAGCCCGGGCCGGCAGCGGTCGTGACGGTCGGCCGTGAGGTCCGGGGACTGCTCGAACACCAAGTAGGTCGCTCCGAGCCGCCAGCTCCGTCCGTCGCGCCAGCTCTGGAACGGCGTGTAGCCCAGGGCCTCCAGCAGCCAGCCGAAGGAGGCCACGGCCCGGCCGAGGTCGGGCACCCAGATCTCGACATGGTGCAGCATCCCGCCGACGGGCCGAGCCGTGCCGTACGCCGGCTGCGGCTCGGCGCCGGATGACGGTACGTCGGACATCGCCCGCCCCCCTTCCTGATGCACCGGTGACGCAACCTCATGATGGCGCACGCCCCCCACGGCCCGGACCGCACCTCCTCGGCCCGGCGCCCCGGCAACCTTCCGGGCGTTCCCGGGGTCCTTCCCACCGGGGCCGCTGGGCCGGGGCGTACACACGATGGGGGAGCCGTGGGAGTCCGCAGAGTGGCGAAGGGGGTCGGCGACTTCCTGGTCGAGACGGTCGGCGAAGCGGTGGCCGAGGTGCTCCTGAGCCTGCTCGCCTGCGCCCTGCTGGGTGCGCTGGCCCTGATCGCCTACCTGAGCTGGTCCTTCAGCCCGCGCCTGACGCTCGCGGGCGCAGGCCTCCTGAGCCTCGCCCTCGCCCACGGCGCCTGGAGCACCTTTCGCGGACCCGGGAAGGGCCGCGGCCGGCGAGGGCCGGCGGCCGTGACCTCGTTCGCCTTCCTCCTGACCGCGGCGACCGCTCTCTTCCTGATGTTCTACGCCACCGACTGCGGCTGCCTGTGAACGCCGCAGATCGACGCGGTGCCGTCAGGGCGCCGCTCAGGCGTCCACGGGGACGTCCAGGCGGGCGGCCAGGTCGGTGAGCGCCGTGCCCAGGGGGAGGGTGAGGCGGGTGACGGCGTGGCGGTCGCCGCGGGTGGGGTCCCGGTTGACGATCAGCACCGGCTTGCCGGCCTGCGCCGCCTGGCGGACGAACCGCAGGCCGGACATCACCGTCAGTGAAGAGCCCAGGACCAGCAGCGAGGTCGCTCCGTCGACCAGTTCGCGGCAGCGCTCGACCCGCCGCGGGGGAACCGTTTCGCCGAAGAACACCACGTCCGGCTTGAGGACGCCCCCGCACTGCGCGCACGGCACCACGCGGAAGTCCCCGACCTGTTCGTCGGTGAGGTCGGCGTCGCCGTCCGGGTTCAGCCGGGCGGCCACCGGTTCGAAGCCGGCGTTGACCTCCTCCAGCCGTCGCGCGAGGTCACGGCGCGAGCCGGACGCGCCGCAGGAGAGGCACACGACCCGGTCCAGGCTTCCGTGGAGTTCCACCACGTCCTCGCTGCCGGCGGCCTGGTGCAGGCCGTCGACGTTCTGCGTGATCACCCCGGACAGCAGCCCGTGCCGCCCGAACGCCGTGACGGCCCGGTGTCCGGCGTTGGGCCTGGCCCGGCCGAAGGTGCGCCAGCCGAGGTGGCTGCGCGCCCAGTACCGGCGCCTGGCCCGCGCGCTCGCGGTGAACTCCTGGTAGGTCATCGGGGTGTGCCTGCGCAGGCTCCCGCCCTCGCCCCGGTAGTCGGGGATGCCCGACTCCGTGGAGATACCCGCCCCGCTGAGCACCAGCACACCGCCGGCGCTCAGCGCCTCGGCCACCGGCTCCGGATCCGTGCTGCCGGGCTGCGGGTCCTCGGTGGGCGTCCAGCTCAGGGTGGGGCGCATGCGCATGCAACCAGGGTACGGAACCGGCCGGACACCGGCTCCGTGGTCGCTGCCCGGCCCCTGTGGCCGGAACTCGCCCGAGGCGGGTGAACAGGGGGCTACGGGCTGGTAACTTGCGCGGGTTGATCAAGGTCGGAGGCGTGGCCGACCCACGCTCCCGGCCCGAGCCACCCCCCAGTCAAGGAACCACATTGGCACGCACCGTCCGTAGGACGGCCCTGGTCTCCACCTCGGCCCTCGCACTCGGCTTCTCCCTCCTCGGCGCCACCGCCACCGCCCCCGCGTACGCCGCGCAAGCGCCCACACCGCACCTGGACGCGGTCGAGCAGACCCTGCGTCAGGTCTCGCCGGGCCTGGAGGGCTCGGTCTGGGAACGCACCGCCGGCAACCGGCTCGGCTCCTCCACCCCGGGCGGCGCCGACTGGCTGCTCCAGACCCCCGGCTGCTGGGGCGATGCCGCCTGCACCGACCGGCCCGGATCGCGCCGCCTCCTGGACAAGATGCGCCAGGACATCGCCGGCGCCCGGCAGACGGTGGACATATCGACGCTGGCGCCCTTCCCCAACGGCGGCTACCAGGACGCGATCGTCGCGGGCCTGAAGGAGGCCGCCCAGAAGGGCAACCGGCTCAAGGTCCGCATCATGGTGGGCGCCGCTCCCGTCTACCACTCGACGGTGATCCCCTCGTCCTACCGCGACGAGCTGCTCGGCAAGCTCGGGCCGGCCGCCGCGGCCAACATCTCCCTCAACGTGGCCTCGATGACCACCTCGAAGACCTCCTTCTCCTGGAACCACTCCAAGCTGATCGTGGTGGACGGCGGTTCGGTGATCACCGGAGGCATCAACAGCTGGAAGGACGACTACCTCGACACCACCCACCCGGTCAGCGACGTCGACCTCGCGCTGTCCGGGCCCGCCGCCGGCTCCGCGGGCCGCTACCTGGACTCCCTGTGGGACTGGACCTGCCGCAACAAGGGCAACTGGAGCTCGGTCTGGTTCGCCGCCTCGTCCGGCGCCGACTGCATGCCCTCCCTGCCCCGGCCGGCCCCCGCGGAGGGCGGTGGCGACGTACCCGCGCTCGCGGTCGGCGGCCTCGGCGTCGGCATCCGCCAGAACGACCCCACCTCCTCCTTCCGCCCCCTCCTGCCCACGGCCGGCGACACCAAGTGCGGGATCGGGGTGCCCGACAAGACCAACGCCGACCGGGACTACGACACCGTCAACCCGGAGGAGAGCGCCCTGCGCGCCCTCGTCTCCAGCGCGACCTCGCACATCGAGATCTCCCAGCAGGACGTGCACGCCACCTGCCCGCCGCTGCCCCGCTACGACGTGCGCCTCTACGACGCCCTCGCCGCGAAGCTCGTCTCCGGCGTGAAGGTCCGCATCGTGGTGAGCGACCCGGCGAACCGCGGCACGATCGGCAGCGGCGGCTACTCGCAGATCAAGTCGCTCTCCGAGGTGAGCGACGCCCTGCGCGGCCGCGTGACGGCCCTGACCGGTGACGGCGGCCGGACGCGGACGGCCCTCTGCGAGAACCTCCAGC
Organism: Streptomyces virginiae; assembly: GCF_000720455.1. GTDB lineage: Bacteria > Actinomycetota > Actinomycetes > Streptomycetales > Streptomycetaceae > Streptomyces > Streptomyces virginiae. The sequence goes on from NZ_JOAK01000003.1 coordinate 524,764, forward strand.
TGGCCACGTTCCGTGCCTCCGACCAGCCGACCTGGGCCGACGGCAAGCCCTACGCCCAGCACCACAAGCTGGTCTCGGTGGACGGGTCGGCCTTCTACATCGGTTCCAAGAACCTGTACCCGTCGTGGCTGCAGGACTTCGGTTACGTCGTCGAGAGCCCGGCCGCGGCCGCACAGTTGAGGAGCGACCTGCTGGACCCGCAGTGGCGTTACTCCCAGGCCACCGCGACGTACGACTACGCCCGCGGACTCTGCCAGGGCTGACGCCTGCCAGGGTTGACGCCTGCCAGGGTTGACGCCTGCCAGGGCTGACCGCTGCCAGAGCCGGCACCCCGCGCCGCCCGGGGCCCTTTCGAGGTGCCCCGGCGGCGCGCACGGCCGGTCTACAGCGGGGGACCCGTGTGGACCGAGGTGTCGGCGTCGCGGAGTTCGGCGAGCAGCTCGCTCTGTCCGACCAGCAGCTCGGTGAGGATGCGCCGTGCGGCTCGCAGGAGTTCCGCCACGTCGCCACCGGCGAGGGCGTAACTGACCGTCGAGCCGTCGCGTATGGAGATCACGATGCCGGATCGGCGCAGTACCGCGAGTTGTTGGGAGAGATTGGACGGTTCGATCTCGATCTCGTTCAGCAGCTCGCGCACGGGTACGGGGCCGTTCTGGAGGAGTTCGAGAACACGGATCCGGACGGGGTGTCCGAGCATCCGGAAGAACTCCGCCTTGGCCTGGTACAGCGGGACCTGCATGTGGCAACGCTCCTACCCGGTTTCTGACCAATGGACGGGGACGGCGCCCGTTGTCGCCGCGCCCGCCCCCGGTGACCATGACCAGCCATTCTCCTGTACCCCGGCCCCGCCCCACTCTTCGGTGACCACATTCGGATGTGGCGAGTTGAAGATTTCTTCAACTCATGGGCAAAAAAAGAGTCGGGGTACAGGAGGCGGCTAAAGTTCCAGGTCCGCTTCGATGCGCTTGAGCTGGTGCCGGGCCATCGCCAGGTTCGACTTGGCCTTGTCGAGAACGATGTACAGGAACAGGCCGTTGCCTCCGCGCCCCTTGAGCAGCCGGATGAGGTGGTACTGGCTGCCGAGGGTGATCAGTACGTCCTCGATGTCCTCCTTGATGCCCAGCATCTCCATGGTGCGGGCCTTCGCCCGGATCACATCGGTGTTCCCGGCGGCGGCGACCGTCAGGTCCAGCTCCTTGCTACCCCCCAGGGTGCCGAGGGCCATGCCACTCGTGTAGTCGACCAGCGCCGCTCCCACGCTCCCCTCGATCGAGGTCATCGCCTCTTTCAGGGACGTTTCCACGTTCACCATCGTTGCAGCCTCCTCGTTGCTTCACGCCCCTGACCGGCTTCCCATCTCCGGCCGGGATTGGACGGGAGGGACGCTACGCGCCGAACGCCGGGGACGTGGCGAACATCAGGTATTCGGGCAGGATATGGACCTCCATCCGCTAGAGTGCGAGCCCGCGATCACCCGACTGCCCGAAAACGCCCGGCAGTCGGCGCCGCACCAGAGGGCCCCTCGCGAGCCGAGTACGAGGCCGCAGGAGCGGATCCGCGCAGCTCAGCCCCCACCGGCACGCCGAAGGCGAGCCCCTTCAGACCCAACTGTCGCACTCACAACACTGGTTGCAGGCTTTGGCCGACAGCCACCGGTCGGCCGGCTCCCGGGAGCACCGGCGCCCTACGTCCGCCGGGCGCGCGGAAGGGATGCGGCCCGAGAGGGAGCCGAGGCGCTTGGGGCCGGACCGCGCGGGAGTCACCTCAGGGCGAAGACCAGGTTGGCGGAGTTGTAGTAGTTGGGCAGGTGCACCATCTCCGATCCCGGTCGCGGCGGGTCGGCCTTCGGCCAGTTCCGCGGGCCCAGCAGATGGTCGGCGTAGTCGCTCCGGGGGACTTTCGGCACGAACCAGACGCGGTAGGTGCCCGGTTGCGCGTCCGGCTCGAACCGCCAGAGCTGCGCCTGCCGGTCCGCGCCGGTCCGGCAGGCGCGAAGGGTGACCTCGGCGACGTTCCCGCCGCCGGTCGTTCCGTCGAGGCAGGTTCCGGTCCCCGTGTTGCGGAGCTGGTAGGTGTTCTGACGGGCCGGCAGCCGCTCCCATCCCTGGCTGGCCTTTCCGGTGCACTTCTCGAGCTGCAACGGGCCGTCGGAACCGGGGCCGCCAAGGCCGACGCACAGCCCCGAGGCCACGTTGACCAGGGCGGAGCCGGTGGGATCCGTCGACGGCGACGCGGAGGTCGGCACGGCCGGGGCCGGGGCCGAGGCGGTGGAGGCGGAGGGGAGCGGTGGTGTGGCAGGGGCGGTGGCGAAGGCCGCCGACCCGATGGCCATGATCGGCGTGGCTTCCGGGAGCGGGCCGCCCGGGGCCGCGGACGTTCCGGCGGGAGCCGCGACCCGGACGGACCCGTTGCTCTCGGAGTCGGCCGGCAACAGGGCGACCACGGTGGCCGCCGTTCCCGCCACCGCTGCCGCAGCGGCCCATTTCACGGCGCCGGCCTTGGCTCCGGCGAGCTGCGCGTTCAGTGCGCCCGAGGCGAGATGCGTGCCGCCGCCACCGAGGGCCGACAGGAACGAGGCGGGGTTCCACAGCAGGATTCCGCCCAGCAGCAGCACGCCCAGACGGCTGTTGACATCGCGCAGGTCGCGCTCGGCCCGTGCGCAGCCGTCGCACCCCTGGAGGTGGCGGCCCAGGTCCCGGGTGAGGCGCGTTCCCGGTCGGCGCAGCCTGGCGGCGATCTGCCCCCCGTAATGCCTGCACTCCTCGCTCGCGGCCTGGTCCAGGTGTGCGCGCAAGTACGCCTCCCGCAAGCCTTCCCGGGCACGCGCGACCAGCGAGGCGACGCCCGAAGCCGATATCCCGAGACGTGCTGCGGTCTCTGCCGCCGGCTCGTGTTCGACGACGGCATGCCACAGCACGGCCTGCCAGCGCTCCGGCAGCGACCGGTAGGCCCGCAGGACCAGCGACCCCTCCTCTGCCGCGAAGACGGCGTCCGCGGCGTCCTCACCGTCCGAGAGGAGGGCGGCCCATTCCTCGAAGTCGTCGGAGAGCCGCGTACGGGCGGCATCCCGCGCCCATGTGGCCGCCAGACGGCGCACGCAGGTCAACAGGTACGGCCGCCAGGCGTATTCGGGTCCGGCACCCCAGGCGATGGCTCGGTAGGTCCGGGCGAACGCCTCGGCGGCGAGGTCCTGGGCGGTGGAGGCGTCCCGGCAGCACGTGCGGGCGTAGGCGAGCACCGAGGGGTGGTGACGGGCGAACACCTCGTCCATGACATCGCTGACCGCCGCCGCATCGGAGTCCGAGGCCTGCCCGCGCATCAGGGCACAGAGTTCCCCGTCGCTGAGGTCTCGGAGATGCTGCTGGCGGGTGGTACCAGGTGTACTCAACACGTGCTCCCGTGTGGCTTGCCGATGCCCCGGGCCTCGGTCCCCGGGCACATCCGTCATGAGGGTGCGACGCTGCGCCCGACCGGAATTCGCGCAAGTGTGCACGCTCGTACGGCCGCAGGCAAACGACAGGCGCAAAAGTTGAGCGTTTCGCTCCGGATCCATGGACGCGAGCAGCCCGGCGACCGGGTGCGATGGTCACCACCTGGGATGATGTCCGTCCGAGGGTGCCGGAGAGATGGGGTCCGGTTGAACGGATGAGGGCGGCGCGGGGTCGTCGTTCGTGACCCCTCTGGGCGCCACACGGAGTGCCACTCCCGCCACCGTGGCCACCGCGAGCGTCACCATCACCTACACCGTGCCGCGCGTGGCCGTGACCTGTGGCACCAGCCCCGTCGTCCTGCAGGCCCAGGGCTTCAACGTCATCACCGGCAACGACCGGAGCAACATCCTGGTCGGTACCGCCGGGCGGGACGCGATCTTCGGGCTGGGCGGCAGCGACGTCATCGACGGCCGCGGCGGCGACGACCTGCTGTGCGGGGGCGACGGCAGCGACGTCCTGCAGGGCGCCGCCGGCAACGACGACCTCTTCGGAGAGAACGGCAGCGACGCCCTGGACGGCGGTGCCGGCACCAGGCCGCATGGGGAGCCGGTTGCTCCGCCGCCCGGACCCGCTCGCCGCGCCGGTCCGTGACCGGCGCCCTACGCTCGGGGCATGCGACGCCGCCCGATGCACATGTCCGACGAGGCCCTGGACGCCCTGGGCCCCGCGCTGGTGGAACTCCGTGCGGAGCTGAAGATCCCTCTGGCCTTCCCCAAGCGCGTACTCAAAGCGGCCGACAAGGCAGTGGCCGAAACGCAACTGCACCACGAGGACGCCACCCACCTGCCGTTCTTCACGATCGACCCGTCGACCTCCAAAGACCTCGACCAGGCCATGCACCTGGAGCGCCGGGCCGGCGGCGGCTTCCGCGTGTACTACGCCATCGCCGACGTGGCCGCGTTCGTCAGGTCCGGCAGCCCCCTGGACGCCGAAGCGCATGACCGGATCGAGACCCTCTACTTCCCCGACCTCAAGGTGCCCCTGCACCCGCCCGTGCTCTCCGAGGACGCGGTCAGCCTGCTGCCGGGCAAGCCCCGCCCGGCCCTCCTGTGGCAGCACGACCTCGACGCCGCCGGCAACGTGACCGAATCGTCCGTGAGCCGGGCCATGGTGTGCAGCCGGGCCAAACTCAGCTACCAGTACGTCCAGCAGGCCATCGACAACGGCACGGCCGAGGAGTCCCTCACGCTGCTGCGCGAGATCGGCGAACTGCTTGAGGCCGTCGAGATCAAGCGCGGGGGCATCTCGGTGAACCTGCCGGATCAGGAGGTCACCTTCCAAGACGGAGCGTTCCGCCTGAGCTACGTGACGATGCTGCCGGTGGAGGGCTGGAACGAGCAGATCTCCCTCATGACCGGAATGGCCGCGGCCCAGATCATGATCGACAGCGGTACGGGCATCCTGCGGACCCAGAAGAAGCAGTCCGACCAGGTGGTCGGTCGCCTCCACGAGATCGCCAAGTGCCTGGGCATCGACTGGGACCTCGGCGTCCCGTACGCCACGCTGGTCCGCACGCTCGATCCGACGAAGCACGAGCACATGGCCTTCCTCACCGAGGCCACCACCGCGATGCCCAGGGCGGAGTACACCGTCTTCCGCGACCACCAGACGCCGGAACACACCAAGCACGAGACGATCGCGGCCCCGTACGCCCACTGCACGGCTCCGCTGCGCCGCCTGGTCGACCGGTACACCGGTGAGCTGTGCGTGGCGGCGTGCGCGGACAAGCCCCCGCCCAAGTGGGTGCTCGACGCCCTGCACTGCCTGCCGTGCGACATGGCACGGGCGAAGGGAGGTGTCGCGGACCGGCAGACCGTGGACCTGGCCGAGGCCATGGCGCTCAGGCACCGCGAGGGCGAGGTGTTCGACGCTGCGGTCATCGACACCGACGCGGAGCGGAACGATCCCCTCTCGGGCAAGGTGTACCTGGCCGAACCCGCAGTCCTGGCCAAGATCACCTCGACCAACGGCGAAAAGCTCCGGCTCGGAGCGAGGGTCAGGGCCAGGCTCAAGCGGGCGGACCCCTCGTCGGACGACGACAAGGTCCTCTTCAACGTGCCCTGAGGGTGTTGCGGAACGCTTCACCCGAGACCGGCCCGGCCCGACGCGGCACCGTCCCTTTCTTCGTGGAAGTCGACACCGACGGTTCGTGACCAGTTCCCGGCGGCCACGGGCGGGTCGAGGAGAGGGCGACGCCTGCGGCAGAATCACGCTGTGACGTCCATGGGGGTCCTGGCCGAGCTGGAAGCCGGCATGGCAGAACTGTCCACGCCGATGCGCGTGTACGTGGCGGCTGGACGCTTCACTGATCCGGAAGCCGACCTGCCGGAGCTCGCGGCCCAGGTCCGCGCACTGCTGGCCACGATGGCGGGGGACGCGGCCTGGCGGCGCTTCCTGCCCGGGTACACCCCGCTGTCCGTCCCTGAGATCTGCGCCTGTCTGGAACCGGTGGAGACGCACCGGGCCGCCTCCTTCCTGGCCCAGGTCGCGGCCGTCGACCTGGTCTGGCCGAGCCACCGGCACCAGCCCGTCGACAGCGCCGAGCGCGCGGCTGCCCGAGTGGTCTCCCTGCTGGGGCCCGAGGCCAGCTGGTGGACCAACCACGACGTCGACTGCGGCGCAGTGAACGGGCTCACCCCACTGTTCGACAGCCTGCTCGCGGGCACGGACGGTGAGCACTTCGCACTGGCCCTGCAGATCGCCGACGACTGAGCGCCACGGACGTCCCGCAAGGCGGTGCCTGCCTCCACGGCGAACCCGCCCCCCGGTGTGTCGTACCCCGCTTCTATGCTCCTTCGATGACGTCCTACGAAGGCACCCACCCAACCGTCGTCGTCGAGGTGGGCGACCTGAACGCGCACATCGACGAGCAGCTCGCGTCCACGATCGAGGCGATCTGGGAGTGCGGGTTCGACACTTTCACCTGCTGCCAGGACATCGGTGAGAGCAACGCGGACTGGCCCGAGAAGCTGCCGCACATGGCGGAATGGGTGGAGTCCCGGCGCGGCTGGATGCTCATCGACTTCCCCGTCGACAGCGGCCTCGCCTTCATGTCGGCCGTTGCGAACGCGGGTCCGCGGGACGCCTTCTACGTCCGGATGACGCACTGGGCGGCTCCGGACGCCTGGGACGTCACCGTCAAGCCGATCGACTGGGCCATGCACGAGGACACCGTGCCCTCGCAGTTCCGACTGCACCTGCTCCAGGTGAGCTTCCCGGCGTACGATCTGCCGGAACTGACCCGCCGCCTTCGCGAGCATGCCGCCGGACGATCGGTGCCGCCCGCTCGCGCCGACTGGAGCACCGTCGGCCGCTGACTCGGGGCCGACTGGCGGCCGGCGCCGTTGTCCGTCGCCATCGTGGCCGCCGGCGGCACGGCGTTCACCGACCACGGGCTGTGGTTCCGCGCGGCGCGGGACGCGGGGGAGATGTGTCGTGGGGGCGGCCCCGCCCGCACGCGGACACCGGCCCGGGCCGCGCCGAGCACGGGCCTCGTGTCGCCAGGGCTGCGCTGGCGCGGGGAGGCGCCAGGAGCGGTCGCTGCGCCTGCTGAAGGCGGTACGAGGCGTCGTACCCGCCGGCGACCGCCGCGCGGGCCCGGCCCGTCCGCAACGCCGCCGTCGAGCGGCCGCCGCTGGCCCGACTCCGGGCGCACGGGGTGCCCCGGACAGGAATCACAGTCAATTCCGCTCACATCTCGTCACACGTCCGCCCAGGGCTTAGGGTTCCGTTACCCGGCCGGGTATCAGCGTGAAAATCGATGCCACTCCGCTGGAGGATGACTCTCCGTGTCGCACGTTTCACAAGCTTCCGTCACCACCCCAGACGGTGAGCCGACCCCGCTCGTCCCCACCACGTACGGCGAGGTCAAAGGATGGTTCTCGGCGTACGACCAGGTGCTCTTCGACTGGTTCCTGACACGTCAGAACAGTGGTGAGGGGCAGCCGGGCGACCTGCTGGAGCTCGGCGCCTTCATGGGGAAGAGCGCGATCTTCCTCGGACGGTACCTCCGGCCCGGGGAGGAGTTCACCGTCTGCGACCTCTTCGACTCGCCCGCGACGGACGACTTCAACGTCGCGGAGAACCGCAGCTCCTACCCCACGCTCACGCGGCGCGGCTTCGAGACGAACTACCTGGCCTTCCACGAGGCGCTGCCGACACTGATCCAAGCCCCCACCTCGGTCGTCGCCGACCGGGTGAAGCCGACGAGCTGCCGATTCGTGCACGTCGACGCCTCACACCTCTACGAGCACGTCGTCACGGACATCGCGTCCTCGCGCCTCGTCGCGACCCCGGATGCCGTGGTGGTCTTCGACGACTACCGCTCCGAACACTGCCCCGGTGTCGCAGCCGCCGTCTGGACCGCCGTGGTCACGGGCGGACTGCACCCCATCTGCGTCTCGGCCTCGAAGCTCTACGCGACCTGGGGCGACCCGGAGCCCCACCAGGCGGCACTGCGCGCATGGCTGGAGGAGCGCACCGACCTCTGGCACGGAGTGGACGTGATCGACGGCCGCCCCATGGTGCGCATCGGTGACCAGGGCGTGGTCGCGCCGGAACCCCCGCAGCCGCTGCACCCCGCGCCGCAGCCGGAACCGGCACCCGCTCCCGCCGCCGCGCGCAGGCCCGGAGCCCGCTGGCGCAAGCTGGCCAAGGACCTGCTCCCGCCCGTGATCACCCGCGCGATCGTCGCCCGCAACCGCCGCCGCAGGGGCTGAGCCCGCGCCCCCGGACCGCATCCGGTCCGGGGGCCGGCACGCCGTATGCGCGTCAGACGCCCCGACGCCCCGACGCACCCGGACCGGGGTCGCGCTGCGCCGTCCGGGGGAGCATCCGCGAGCGCGGCGGCGCTCAGTCGCCTCCGCCGCCACCGCAGGAGGAGCCTCCGCCGCAGGACGCATCGTTCCCGCAGGAGAAGCTGACACCGTCGTTCTTCCACGATCGCGACCGCTGTCGACGCTGCGCCGGCCGGCCACCGAATGCGCCGCCGCGCCAGGCCTGGAAGAGCCCCCATGCGAGACCGATCCCCAGGACCACCAGGAATTCCATTTCCACTCCCCCCGTTCCTTCCATTGTCACCCATGTGGATGAGCCGGGGCTCGGACGACACGGCACCTGGCGCAGGTCGCCGGCCTCCGAGACGAGGCACGGGCCGCCCCCGCTCTACCGGTCGTTGCGGACCACGTAGGGGATCTTGAGGCCGCGGGCAGCCCATGGCAGGCTCGTGCCGCATGATCGATGAATTCGCGAAGGACAACCTGCACGGGAGACTGCGGCGGGACCGCGAGGCGCTGCTGTGGAAACTCGACGGCTTGTCCGACTACGACGCCCGCCGGCCTTTGACAGCGACCGGGACCAACCTCCTCGGCCTGGTCAAGCACGTGGCCACCGTCGAGGCCAGGTACTTCGGCGAGGTCTTCGACCGCCCTTCCCCGGAGCCGCTGCCCCGGTGGCAGGACGCCGACGGCAGCGATCTGTGGGCGACCGAGGACGAGACCCTCGACCAGATCATCGGGTTCTACCGGCGCACGTGGGAACACTCGGACGCGACGATCAGCGAGCTTCCCCTCGACGCCCCCGGCCACGTGCCGTGGTGGCCGGAGCCTCATGCCGACACGAACCTGTTCGCCGTCGTGGTCCATGTCCTCGGCGAGTCCGTCCGGCATGCCGGGCACGCCGACATCCTGCGCGAGGGCCTCGACGGCCGGACCGGGCTGCGTCCCGAACACGAGCAGCAGATCGACGAGGAAGCCCGTGCGGCGCACTGCGCGAAGATCGAGCAAGCCGCCAGGGCGGCCACACCCGTCTCGGAACAGAGCGACCTGAAGGTCGAGGGCGACCGGCCGGTGTTCGAGCAGCTGATCGCCTGGGAGCGCGAGGAGTAGCCAGGGCGTACCGCCGGCGGGCGGCCTCGATGCCCTTGGTCTTCAGCGGAGCTCTTTGCTGCCGTCCCACAGTGTGCAGTTCGGAGCTTGCTGGCCTCCCTTGAATCCGTCCTGCATGTCCTCCTGCGGGCCCAGCATCTTTCCGGTCGCCTCGTCCCAGAATTTCTGCACGACGACGTGAGCCAGCATCTTGGTCGGCATGCCCTTCGGCCAACAGGTGTACGCGTTCACCTTGGTGCCCTGGAACGAGGTACCGGCACCGTCCAACTCGGCATGAGTGAGGTTCGCGCTGTGCAGCGATGCGCCTTCGAGGTCTGCCCCGAGCAGCGTGGCCTCGTAGAGGTTGGCGCCGATCAGTTCTGCCCCTTGAAGCGAAACTCCTTTGATGTTCGCTCCTCTGAGGTCGGACTCCCTGAACCTGAGATCCTTCAGATCGGTTTTGCGCAGGTCGGCGTCGTGCAGATCCTTGCCACTGAAGTTGATGCCTTTGATGCTCCGGCCGTCAGGAGTGAACCCTGGTATTGATTGGGCGATTTCGATGTTCGCCCTCCACGTCGCGTACTTCTGTGACTCGCCGATGGTCTGTTCCAGGAACAAGGCCGACAGTCCGATGACGATGCCGGTGACAAGGCCTCCACCGATACCCGCGAGTACTTCTATGCGGGGTTCGGACTCCGGTTCTCGGACGGCCATCTTCCAGGCGAAGACCGCTCCTGCGGCGCCGAGGCTCCCGAGAGCGAGCAACACGCCGATCAGAACCCATGACCACGGGCCTGTGTTGGGCACGGGGACCATCCCCAGAACTGGGATCAGGCGAAGAACGCCTCTCTTCCTCTCTACTGCTGATGGACGCTGATCGCAACTCTCCGTACAGCAGGGCGGAATCACCGGGTTCCTGACGCTCACCCCGCTCGCCGCCCGTTGTCAGTGGTGATCGGTACGGTCGGCAGACTTGATCACCGAGGAGCGCCCCCACCATGAGATCTCCGGCCGAACTGGACCATGTCCCGTGGCACGACCTGACCCACGCCTACGGCCCGGCCGCGGACGTGCCCGAACTGATCAGGGCGCTCTACGCGGACGACGACGACACGGTCGAAGAGGCCATCTACGAGCTCTACGGCAACATCCACCACCAGGGCACCGTCTATCCGGCCTCCGCGCCCGCCGTCCCCTTCCTCGCCCACGCCGTGCTCCACGCCCCCGGCAGACGCGACGAGGTGCTGATGCTGCTCGCCGTGCTCGCCGACCACGACCCGGAGGACACCGAGTCGCCGCACTGGTCCGGCAGTTCGGTCGCCGCGATCTGCGCCGAGCTGGCCCGGGTGCTCCCGGACCTGCTGCCCTGCCTGGGGGACCCCGAGCGCGCGGTGCGCAGGGCGGCGCTCCGCGTGGTCGCCGCCGTGGCCGGGCTGCTGCCGGCCGAGTGGCGGGCCACGGCGGAACACCGGGTCGAGGAGCTGTACACCACCGATCCCCTCGCGGTGGTACGGGCGGACGCCCTGGTGGTCCTGACCCGGTTCGGCCGCGAAGTCGAGGCGTACGACAGCCCGTTCGCCGAGGTCAGGCTGGCCGCGGCCATGCTCGCCGCCGAGCGCTCCGGGCCGCCGTACGAGAAACGGCTGGTGGACGTCCTCGCCGAGGACGGGGCCGAACCCGATCCAGGGACCGACGACTTCCCCTGGACGGGCACCTGGTCATCGGACGAGCACCTCACCCGCCTCCTCACCCGCGACGTGGACGCCGGCCTCACCGTGGCCGCCCGCTGGATCGAAGCCGGTGACACCGGTTCGCGCGGATCCTGGCTCGGCGCCCAGATCCTGCAGACCTGGCGCGACCGGGAGCCCGAGGTACTGGACCTGGCGCTCGCCGCCCTGCCGCACCAGCGGGACGCCCGCGGCACGGCCCGGTGCCTCACCACCATCAGCGAGTGGATCGAGCGCCTGCCCGCCCCCGGCGCCGAGCTGAGGGACACGCTGCACCGCTACGCCCGCACGGAGGAGGAGACGGCCGCACCCGCGCTCCTCGCCCTGGTGCGCTCGCGTGACCCCCGCGCCCTGGAACTGGTCCTGCGCAACCCCGGCCCGGAGACGCTCAGAGCGGCCGCCACGGCCTTTCCCGAGGCCGCCGACCGGCTGGTTCCCCTCGTACGCCGCGCACTCGCCGACGGGGCCACGGGCAACGAGGCCATCGCACTGATCGATGCCCTGGCGCAGTTCGGCACCGCCGCGCGCCCGGCACAGCCGGAGCTCCTCGACTGCCTGCGCACCCGGCGCGCGGCCGTCGTGGCCGCCCGCCAGATCGGCCGGGGCGGCGTCGTGACGCCGGAGACCATCTCCCTGCTGGACGAGGCCGTGCGGAGCAGCGACCCCTCGCTCAGCGCTGCGGCGGCTCTCGCGCACCACGGTCTGACCGGTGAGGCGGATCCGGCACTGCGCGTCTTCGAGGGCCTGCTGTCGGCGCAGGGCCCGGTTCACTGGCACCTCGGCAGCCTCCAGCCGCTCGGCAGCGCCGCCGCCCCGCTGCTGCCGCTCATCGAGCCGCTGCTGACGGCCCGGTACGAGTGGACCCGGATGGCGGCCGCCGAGGCCCACCACAAGGTCACCGGCTCCCCGGAGCGTGCCGTCCCGGTCCTCGCCGCGCTGGTCGGGAGCACCCCGGTCGGGCTGTGCGCCCTCAGGGCCCTCGCCGCGATCGGCCAGGTCCCCGAGGAACTCCGGCCCACCCTCCGCTCCTTCGCCTTCTCGCCGCTGCGCCTGCTCCCCGCCGTCCCCTTCGCCGAGGTCCACCCGGACGAGGAACTGCGCGCTCTGGCCCGGAGCCTGCTCTCGCTCGCCTGAGCCGCCCCGCGCGCCACGGCCGCGGCGAACGACGTGCGATCAGCGTGGGCGGGAGGTGGGATGGAGGTGTGCAGCGCGTCAGTCCCTCACCAGCCGGGAGGCGAGTCCTGTGACCAGGTGTCCCGAAGCCGTCGGGGCGCGGACGAGAACGCTGAGTGCCGTCGGTGCCCTGTGCCTCCTGCTGGCCTCCGCCCCCACGGCTACGGCCATGCCCACGGCAACGGCACGGGCCGGCTCCGGAGGCCTCGCCGCCCCCGCCCCGCCCTGCGATCCGGGATGGCTGTGCGGATGGACCGGCCCCGCCTACACGGGTGTGGCGAGCCTGGCCGCGCAGGACATGCCCCGGTATCCAGAGACGACCGCCTACGTCGGCTTCAACGATGCCGCGTCGGTGTGGAACGCGGCCGGGCCGAGGAGTGCGAACGGTGTACGCGGGGGCCGCTGCGTCACCGTGTACAACAAGCCCGACTACGGCGGATCGAGGCTGACCGTGCGGCCGGGCCACGGGATCCCGCAGCTCCCGGCGTCCTTCGGCCACGTACGCTCCAGCCGCTTCCACACGTGCCGGGCGACGGGGTGACCGATATCCTGAATCCTGATGTCGTCTCCCGGGGGCTCTCCTCACGAAGGGCAGCACGATGCACCGGCAGACCAACCGGCACCGGCGTCTTCTGCTTCTCGCGGCACCGTTGCTCGCATCCGCCGTCGGCCTCACGCCCGCCTTCGCCGCCCAGGCACGCCCGGCCCGACCGGGAACCGCACCTGCGGCAGCCGCGTGCGAGCTGCTCGTGGGCGGAGGCGGCAAGCCGGGTGGCGACGCGCGCTACAAGCTCCACCTCGGCGGCTTCCCCGCGAACCAGGCCGTCCGGGTCGACGGACCGAAGACGTCCTTCCGGGCCACCGTGAACGGCAAGGGCCAACTGGACCGGCAGGGCGTGCGCCACGGCGCGTACACCGTCACGTACAAGGCCGCCGGGTCCCGGCAGGACGTACGCGTCAGGTGCGCCGCGGTGCCCGCCGACAAGACGGGCAGCGGCAAGCAGGGCGTGAAGGTGAGCAAGGTCGAGGTGGTCGTCCTGACCCCGCCCGGGACCGTCATCGACTGCGCCAAACCGACCACGGCGGAGTTCGACGGCAAGATCACGGCCACGGGGCCGGGGAAGGTCCGCTTCCACTGGACGTTCGCCGGCTCCAAGCCGGTCTCACCCGGCTCGGCCGACTTCGCGGCAGACACCACCACACAGGCCCTGCTGCACGTGGCCGACGTACCGGCCCGGCCGAACGCCGCGACCGTGAGCGTCTACGTCACCCTGCACCTGCCCGACCAGAAGATGAGCGCGCGGAGCGGGCCCGTGACGTTCACCTGCCAGAAGTGAAGTGCGCCAAGGAGACGCGCCCTCGCATCACTTACCGTGTTTAATCAGACGGATATTGGAAACGCTGAGTAGCCACAAGGTGTAAAGGTCAAGGCGAAAGGCGGGATTCATGTCCGTGAGCATTGCAGTCATCCTCGTCGTGGTGGCGGCGGTCATCGCTGTGATCGCGCTCGTCCCGGCGGTGGCACCCGCGCAACCCGACCAGACCGCAGGCCGAGCCGGTGACGAGGACCCACGCAGGACCGGCCCGGGGCGGCCCCCTGCCCGCCGACTGCGCAACATCCCACCGCAGCAGAGCCGGGAACACCGGCGAAGCTTCGGCTGATCCGTGGCCCGTCCGGCCTGCCCGGCCCGTTCGGCCGGGCAGGCCGCGCTCACGGGGTGGCGCGAAAGGCCGTGCCGGCAGGCCGCGTTGACAGCGACTGGTGCAGGGCCAGCACGCTCAGGGCGAACATCACGACGCCCAGCGGGACATGGAGTCCCGGCATGCGCGCGATGCCGAGGACCACTTGCAGCGAGGCGAGTGCGAGGAATCCGGACGCGTGCAGGATCGGCCGCGGCGATCCGCCGCCCGGCCGCCACGCCAGTACCGCAGCGAGCACGTACAGCATCGACGCGCCGTACATCACCCGCGCCCCGACACCGTGCAGCACCTCGCCGTAGGACGTGGACAGCAACAGCCCGGCGGTGACCGCCTGGAAGAGCAGGGCCAAGGTCTGCAAGCCGATCGCGATCTGCTGGAACGTGAACCTGCCGGGTGCTGTCGTCGTCTGCACGGCCATGATGCGGTCCCCTCTTCTGCCTTGCGGCTGTGGATCATTGGTGTCCGACGATCCGACGACGCAGGCCCGTGAAATGTGAGGCGGTGCACGGCCTCACCTTTCGGTGACGTGTTTCGTCGGAGCGTGAAGAGAGAAACCGACGAGACGAGCGAGGGAGCAGCCGCGACCATGAGCACCCCATCCGAGCCCCGGCACCACGAGTCCGCACCGGAGCTGGACGCGATCGTCGGCGAGCGGCGCCAACTGATCAACCTCGGCTACCGCCTGCTCGGTTCACTGGCCGAGGCCGAGGACGTCGTGCAGGAGACGTACACCCGCTGGTACGCGATGTCGCGGGAGCAGCAGGAAGCCATCGAGTCACCCGGCGCCTGGCTGACGAAGGTGGCCGGCCGGATCTGCCTGGACGTGCTCGGTTCGGCGCGGGCGCGGCGGGAGCGCTACGTCGGCGCGTGGATACCCGAGCCGCTGCCCGACCGGGGGGAGTGGTCCGCCGGCGGGGGAGCGGGCGGCGGCCGCGTACCGGCGGACCCCGCGGACCAGGTCACCCTCGACGAGTCCGTGAACATGGCCTTCCTCGTCGTCCTGGAGGCCATGACACCGGCCGAACGCGTCGCGTTCATCCTGCACGACGTCTTCCGCTACCCCTTCGCCGACGTCGCGGAGATCGTCGGCCGCACGCCCGCGGCCTGCCGGCAACTGGCGTCATCGGCCCGCCGGCGCATCCGCGCCGGACGCACACCGGCGGCCCCGGTCGCGGGACAGGCCGCTCTCGTACGGCATTTCAAGGAGGCGTGGGAGTCCAGGGACATCAAGGCCCTCGTCGGCCTCCTCGACCCCGACGCCGTCATGACCGCCGACGGCGGCGGCATGGTCGGTACGGTCCTGCGCCCGGTCGAGGGCGCCGAGAGCATCGCCCAGTACCTGATCCACATCGCGGACAAGGCCCGGGGGCTGGAGCTGGTGGAGCGCAGGGTCAACGGCCGGCCCGGCCTCGTCGCCCAACACACCGGCGTACCGGTGACGGTGGCGGCGTTCGAGATCAACGACGGCCGCGTCAGCCGCATCTGGGCGGTCCGCAACCCCGAGAAGCTCCGCGCGTGGACGGAGGGCTGAGCCGCGCCCGTGCCTGCGGCCGTGTCTGGGCCCGGGTGGTGGGGCGCGCGGGTTGCCGTGGGCCCCACCACCCGGCCGTCGCCTACCCCGTGGGCCCCAGGCGCGGGGCGGTCTGCTGCGCGTGGATCAGGGGCTTGCAGGGAGAAGACAGCGATGCTGCTGCCGCGCGCAGGAGGCGTTCCACGGCGCGGGAGCGATGGGTGAGCCTGAGGCGGCGTCCCTGCCGGGGCCACCAGTCCAATGCGGCCAGGAAGCCGGAGTCGCAGAAGGTGACCCGCGAACAGTCCAGCACCAGGCCGGTGATGCCGTTGTCGGCCGCCGAGGCCAGGAACGCCCGCAGCGGAGCGGCGCTGAAGTGGTCGATCTCGCCCGCGAGGTGCACGACCAGGGTGGCGCCGAGGGTGGTGCAGGAGCGGATCAGTATGACGCCGGGCGCGGTGTCCGCGCCCGAGTCGTGCACGGTGGGCGGAGCCTCGGTCGCGAGCGGGGCGGGCAGTATCGGGGCGGTGCTTGAGGTATTCACATCCTCATCAACGCCTCCCGCAGGGTGTCGGGAAACGCGCGGCACGCCCCATTCACCCCATGCGACCAGCCCGTATCCCCGGAAGGGGGAAAGCTGCCACCCGGATGAGGCAGTGGGTGGCCGGGGGAACGACTTCCCCGCCCGCCCCGGTGCCGCAGCGCGGTGTGCGGCGGCTGCGGCGCCGTGGAGAGCGACGAACGCCTGTCGGTCAGACCCGCCACGTCAGCCAGGGGTCCTCACGGCAGTCCTGCTGGAAGGCGGGATCGTTCGTCCCGCCGCCGACCCGGGCCGCCACGCATTTGCCGCTGTTGACGTTGACCAGCTGCCACGCGGCGGAGGCGGCGTGGAAACGCATCGTCCACAACTGGTCCGGGAAGAGACCCTGCCGGTCCCCGCACAGGTACTGGGTCACGGCGGCGTCGTTGGTGACCCGGGCCGCGTCCACGGACAGGCACAGGCCGCTGAACCGGTTGCGGATCGAGTAGACGGTCCCGGCCGTGCCGCTGGACTCCTTCGTGAGGTGCCACAGCTGTTCGTGGTCCTCACCGCACTCGGCCAGGCCCAGCGGGTCGGCGGGAGTGGCGCTGTCCCGGGGTACGGCCAGACACCTGCGGCTGCCCGTGTTGGCCAGCCGGACCAGACCGGCCGCCGGTACGGACGGTTCCGCACCGGCTGGGGGAGGCGACTGCGGGGCCGTGGCAGTGGGCGGGGTCGGCCCGCCCGCGGCTGGTGCGAGGGTGTGCGGGGACGCCGGACCGGACGTGGGCGGCGGCGAGGCGGGCGGCCGCTCGGCCGGCGGCGACGCGGGCGCGGGGGCGGCGCCGGACGGCCCGGCCGACGGGGTCGGGGAACCGGGCACCGGGCCGGTCGGCGCCCCGCCGGGGGCCGGGGCCTGCAGCCGGTCCGGGCCTGCCCCGACCGGGACGACCAGCGGCTGCCGCCCGCCGAGGACGACCAGCGCCGCCGCGGTGATCGCGACGACGCCGAGCACCGCCGCGGCGACGAAACCCGCGCGGGTGGACGTGACGGCCCGCGCGACCGGCGGGGCGGCCACGGCGAGCGCGGCCCGGGAGGCGGTGGCCGAAGCGGGGGAAGCGGTGGAAGCGACGGTGACCGGCGCCGCCGTCAGCCGATCGACGCGTTCCAGGACCACCCCCTCGATCGGCCCCTCGTACGCGCGGCACTCCTCGTCCACCTCGTGCTCCAGGCGCCGCACCTCCCCTCGCACGTACTCCAGCACGTCTGCCGTCCGGGCCAGTTCGCGTGCGAGCCCGCCGCCGCCCGGAGGCAGCGCCCTCCTCCCGTATGCCGCGGTGATCCGCCGTGCCGCCGCGCGGACGGCCCACGCTGCGGCGAGCTGCTCCATCGCACGGTCCAGCAACCCGCCCGCTGCCACCGGCCCGGGCCCGGACGTCCGCCCGGAGGCTGGCCGTTGTTCGGGCCCCGCTGCCGACGGATCCGCCGCATACGGCTCCGACGCGTACGAATCCTCCGCATAATCCTCCGCCGACGGATCCTCCGCCGCGCCCGCCCGCCGGGGCCGCTCCCCGGCGCCCTCCCGCTCCGCGAGCAGCGTGGCGATCACCGTGGCCAGCTGCCGGACGATCCGTTCCGACTCCGCGAGATCCGCCTCGGCGCGCCGCAACGCCTCGTCCAGCCGGGGCGGAGGCTCGGCGTCCGCCCCGGCGACCAGGGCGGCGTCGTGCAATCGTCCGGCCCGGCGCAGCATGGCCTCGCGACCCCGCCCGTCGCGCACCCGGTCCCGTACCACCGCGTTGAGCCGGCCCAGCGGGATGATCCGGGTCCCGGAGCGGTACTCGCCCCAGCTCGTCTTCCCCCCGCCGTACCGCTGTGCCATCTCGCGCACCGTGAGCCCTGCGGTGAGGTCGACCAAGAACCGGGCGAGGTCGTCCGCCGCCCCCGTCGCGCCCTTCATGGCCCCCTGCGGGCGCCCCGCTCGCGCCATCCCTGCCCCCTGATCCGTCGGCGGACGACCGGGGCCGTCCGACCTCCTGAGACCGGCTGGTCAGCCCCTCCGTCCCCGGGCCCCGCCGGACGACTCCGCCACCCGGCGAAGCCCGGGACCACGGAACACCGGCCGGTGGGAACCGTCCAGCGGAAGGCGTGCTGTTGGCGCGAACCCACCGCGCAATCGTCCGCCCGCGGGGCATCGCCCGGACCGGCCGTGTCCCGCCGGTGCGGGCGGCCGGCCCGCCGGCCCTTGCCCCCGGGACGGCCGAGGGCGACACCGGCCAGTACGAGCGCCAGCCCGCCCAGCTGCCGGCCCGTCAGCACCTCGCCGGCGACCACCGTCCCGAGCAGGACACCCGTGACCGGGTTGAGCAGCCCGATCAGACCCACCGTTCCGGCGGGCAGGTGGCGGAGGCCGGCGAACCAGGCCGCGAAGGCCAGTGCGGTCGCGACCAGCCCGACGTAGCAGAACGCCAGGAACGCCGCCGGGGACACCGGCGGCGGAGCGCCCTCCACGGCCACGGCGACCGGCAGCAGGAGCAGGCCCCCGGCGGTGAGCTGCCAGGCCGTCGAAGCGAGCACGCCGGCACCGGCGGCACCGGCGGGGCCTTCGGCGGACCGCTCGCCGCCGGTGTTCCACCGCTTGGTGAGGATGTGGCCGAAGGACGACACCAGGACCGCCGCGGCCGAGGCCATGACGCCCGGAAAGCTGATCCCGCCCGCTCCGCCGAGCAGCATCAGGCACACCCCGCCGAGCCCGATCGCGGCGCCCGCCAGATGGGCGGCGCCGGGCCGCTCGGCCACCAGGGCCCAGGCGGAGAGCATCATCACCAGCGGGGATACCGCCATGACGGTGGAGGCCACGCTCGTCGGCAGCAGCTGCGAGGCGGCGAAGACGAGGACGAAGAACACGCTCACGTTGAGCAGCCCGAGCACCGCGGACCGGCCCCACCAGACCCCGCGCGGCAGCCGACGGCACAGTGCCAGCAGCACCAGGCCGGCCGGCAGTGCCCGCAGGGCGGCCCCGTACAGCGGATGGTCCGCCGGCAGGAACGCGTGGGTGACGAAGTAGTTGGCCCCCCAGGCCACCGGCGCGACCGCGGTCACGGCCACCCAGCGCGTATTACCTTCCATGGAAGGTAATATACCTTCCATGGAAGCCAATGAGCCGTCCGAGGGCCCACCCGGAGAGCCGTCTGCGGAGCCGTCCGGGGAGTACGGGCCTGCCGCGGACCGTGTGGCCCGCATCCAGGCCGACTGGCGGCGCGAACGGCCCGACCTGGATGTCGGCCCCCAGGGCGTCATCGGCCGGCTGCACCGCCTCGCCGACCGCCTCGGAGCGGAGCTCCGCCTCGTCTACGACCGGTACGGGCTCGGCGAGGGGGAGTTCGACGTCCTGTGCGCGCTCCGCCGCGCGGGGGAGCCGTTCGAACGGGCACCGGGCGAGCTCGCCGCCCACACCATGGTCACCACCGGTGCGATGACGAAGCGGATCGACCGTCTGGAACGCTCGGGGCTCGTCACCCGCCGCCGCGCCGGCGACGACCAGCGAGGCCGCATCGTCGCCCTCACCCCGGCCGGCCGCGACCTCGTCGACCGTGCCTTCACCGACCACATGAGCAACGAACGCCGGCTGCTCGACCTCGTGACGCCCGAGGAGGCGGCGGCACTGGAAAGGCTCCTCACCGCCTGGCTCACCCGTCTGGAGGACTGAGCCGGAGGAACGGGGGCCGAGCCGGCCGGGTCGGGCCACGGGTCAGGCCACGGGCCGGACCCGGTCGCCGGACCCGTGCCGCAGGGCGGCCCGCAGCCGGTCGCGGGCCTCGGTCTGGGCGGCGATCCGTGCGTCGAGGACGGCCATCCGTTCCAGCGCCACCCGCAGCCCCCTCTCCGAGGGCGGCGCGGCGGCCACATCGCCGTCCAGGCAGGGCAGGAACACCTGTACGTCGTCGAGGGTGAGTCCGGCGGCGAGGAGGCAGCGGATGTTCCGGACCCGCACCACGGCCCCGTCGTCGTACGCGCGATAGCCGTTGGGGGTCCGCTCGGAGCTGATCAGACCGGCCTGTTCGTAGTGCCGCAGGGCACGGGGAGTCGTCCCCGTGCCCTGGCCAGCTCGCCGATCCTCACGTGATCCACCCCCGGGGGCCAGTCCTATCACGCCACGACCGCCCCGCCGTCGACCGGGAGGACGACTCCGGTGACGAACGACGCGGCCGGCGACGCGAGCCGGGTGATGGCCCATGCCACCTCCTCGGGCCGGCCGATGCGGCCCAGCGGGGTGTGGGCGAGCTGCCATTCCCGCACCGCCGCCCGGCGCTCCGGCGTCAGGCCCTGGTGTTCGCCGATCGGGGTGTCGACCGCGCCGGGGGCGACCGCCACCACACGGATGCCGCGAGGTGCCAGCTCGACCGCCCAGCTGCGCGTCAGCAGTTCCAGCGCGGTCTTGGTCGCCGCGTAGACCGAGCTGCCCGGCCAGGCCCGCTGGCCCACCGACGTACTCACATTGACGATCACCCCGCTGCTCGCCTCCAGCGCGGGCAGCGCGGCCTGGGCCAGGAGGACGGGGGCGACCAGGTTGGTGGCGATCTGCGGGGTGATCGACTCCGGGGTGAGGCTGCCGAGGGCGCCGCTGCGCACGACGGCGGCATTGTTGACCAGTACGTCCAGCCGGCCGTACAGCTCCTGTGCGGTGTCGACGATCCGCTCGGGCTCGCCCGCGCCGGTGATGTCCGCGGCCAGTGGGGTGATCCGGTCATGGAGGGCGGCGGTCTCGCGGAGCGGTTCGGCCCGCCGGCCGACGGCGACCACGTGGGCTCCCTCGGCGGCGAAGGCCCGGGCGGTGGCCCGGCCGATCCCGCTGCCGGCCCCGGTGACGACGACGACCCTGCTGCCCTGCGGTGCGGTGCTGATGTCCATGCCCCGATCGTTCAACCTTGCCGTCAGTGGCAAGGTCAAGCGGTCGGCGGCCGGCCGCCGACCGGGTCGGCGAAAGATCGACTTCCCGGAGAGGGGGCGCACCGCGAAAATGGGGGAGGGGTCCGACCGGGAGGCTGGGGCGTGTGATGGCGGAAACAGAAGACGCACTTACCATCCGCGCTGTCGCCGAACGGCTGATGAAAGCGCACCCACAGCTCGACGCCGGCCTGGTGCGCAGCTCGGTGCAGACGGCCTACGAGGAACTCAGGTACGCGCGTGTGCGTACCTATCTGCCGGTCCTGATGGAACGCAGGGCCCAGGACCTGCTGCCTTCCGAGGTGACGGAATGAGCCCGAAGACCTGGGCGCATCCGTCGGCGAGGCCGTGGTGCGGGGAGGGGCGGTCCTACCTCTCCCTCGGCTCCAAGGACTCGATCCTGTCGATCGGCTCCGTCGGGTCCGTGCTGTCGATCGGATCGGTCGGGTCGGTCCTGTCCGTCGGATCGGTGGGCTCCGCCCTCTCGGCCGCGTCCATCGGCTCCTCCCTCTCGCTCCTCTCCGCCGGGTCCTGGCTCAGCATGGGCTCGCTGCTGTCCGCACGGTCCCGCTGGTCGGTGCTCTCCTGGCGCTCGCGCGACGGATTCCTGGCGGCAGGACTCCTCGCCGCGACCGCCGTGACCGCCACCGCCACCGCCACCGCCGCCCTCCGCACGACGCACCGCCGCGACCGGCCCGCCGACGCGGCCCGCAGGCGCGGGGCGGTCCGCTGAGACGCGGACGAAGGGGCCCCGAGAACGATCCTCGGGGCCCCTTCGGGCGAGCGCGGCGGCGTTCCCCCGGCTACTTCGCCTTGAGCAGCTGGTCGACCCGCGGTACGGACAGACCGGTCAGTTCCGCGACCTGCTTGAGGGTGCGGCCCTGCTTCAACTCGCCCACGGCGGCACTGCGTATGAGCTTGGCCTGCTTGGCGCCGGTGAGCAGTTCGTCGGTGACCAGCCGGGCGCCGCGTTCACGGGTGAGCGGGGACTCGATCTCGGCGAGGCGCGTACGGACCGCCTGCATGTACTGGTCCGTCAGGGCACGCAGGTCGTCGTACACCTGCTCGTCATTCGTGCTGGTATCGGTCATGTGGGTCAGCGTACTTGTAAGTAGTTCGCGGTCGGCTGCTTCCGGCGCCTCTCGAAGTCCGTTGCAGGGCAACCTTGTTCGCGCGCCGTGGTCGTACGCCACCTCCTCACCTCGGCGGGCGCGGCGGCGTGGCAGGGGCAGTGGGACACTCAACAGCACCCGTACTCGGGGAGGATGTGTCCGCGGTAGCGCTGCGGCCGGCTCACGGCCGGCGCCGTCTCCCCGGCCGTGAGCCGGCCGAGCAGCTCCGCCGCCCCCGCGGTGCCCGCGTCGACCTCCGCGCGCAGTTCGTCGGCGAGACCGTGCGCGAAGAGGAGCCGAGTCAGCTGCTCGGGTGCCCACCACGCGCGGAGCAGCACTCCGGAAGCCATCCGGTTCCGCAGCAGGTCCAGGGCTTCGCGCAGCCGCCCGTGGTCGGCGAGCAGCTCCGTCAGGTGCCTCGCGGCCGGTACGTGCCCGCCGTCCGCCATGGGCCCGACGATGCCGAGCGCCCGGTCCACGTGCCCCTGTCCGGCGAGGAGCCGTGTCCAGCGGGCGATCGCGGGCCACATGCCCGTCGCCGCCAGGGCCGGGAGTTCCTCCGACGGGCAGAGCTGCGCCCACTGTTCGTGGAGGTTGGAATCCCGTGCGGCGGCCGCACGCAGGTGCCGGACGGCCTCCGCCTCGCGGCCGTGCGCGACGAGGACGTCGGCCAGCATCGCGTGGGCCTTGCTGTGGCCGGCCGCCACGAAGGGGCGCAGCACGGCCAGGGCCTCCTCGAACCGTCCCTCCTCCACCAGCAGTTCGACCACCCGGTCCGCGGCTCCCCGCTCGGTGCGCACGTACGGCAGGTAGAGCGCGATCGCCTCGTCGCGCCGGCCGCGCCGGGCCAGCAACTCGGCCAGTCTGCCGGTCGAGTTCACCTGGCCCGCCGCCGCCCGCGCCCGTAGCGCTTCCTCGTCACCCAGCTCCGCCAGCAGGTCCGCCAGGTGACCGTCGGCGGCCCGGCCTCCGCCGGCCGCCCACCGTCGCGCGATCCGGACGGCCTCGTCCGCACGGCCCACGCGGACCAGGAGCTTCAGCAGTTCGGGCCCGTCGCCCTGCGCGGAGAGCAGGTCGACCGCCTCCTGCGTACGGCCCCGTTCGGCCAGTAGTCCGGCCCACTGCGCGGTGGCCCGAGCCCTGTCGGGGTGCCAGTCGGCGTGCACCGCCGGCCGCAGCACTTCGAAGGCCTCCTCGCTCCGGCCCTGCCGGATCAGCTCCTCGGCCAAGGTCGCTGCGCCCCGGTGGTCGCCGCGGTCGAACAGCCGCCGGTGGAACGCGGCCGCCTGCTCGTACCGCATCCGCAGACCGGCTGCCCGGGCGAGGCGCTGCAGGTCCGCCGGGTCGTGGCAGTGCTCGCTCAGCGCCCGCCACACGGCGTCGTCGGGACAGAGCGCCCGACGGGTCTCGCGCGCCCGCTGCAGGAGGTAGTCGGTGGCGATGTACCCGGTGGCGACCTCCATGTCCCCGTCGGTGCACGGCATCAGCGCCGGGGCCACGCCGCGCACCGGGGCCGTGGCGTAGTCGAGGGAGCTGCGGAGCCAGTCCGGTGGTGCGACGGCGCGCCGGTCCTTGAGGTACCCGCGTACGGCGGCCCGCAGGAACTCCTCCGAGACCGGGCCGTGCACTCCCATGCGGCGGGCGTCGACCGCGGCGGTGATGACGTGTTCCGCGTACGGGTCCGGGGCGCATTCCCAGCGGCGCACGAGGTCGGGCGCCGCCGCGAGGACCTGCGTGAATCCGGTGTCGGCGCTGTCGAGCGCGGCACGCACCCACGGGTCCTCGCCCGCCCGCGCCAGGGCCCGGGCGTGCTCGGCGGGGGTGAACGCGTCGGCGACGTCGAAGACGCGGGCCAGTTCGAGCAGCCGGCGGTCCTCGTCGCCGCGGCCGTCCCCCGTGCGGCGCGGGGCGAGGACGCGGGCCTGGTACTCGGTCGTCCAGATCGTTCCCACGATCACCGTGCCGGCGTGGAGCAGGGTGCGTACGGTCCCCTCCGTGAGGGGGTCCGCGGTCCCGAGGTGGGCCTGCAGTTCGTCCAGCCACAGCACGGTCCGCGGTGTCGGCGCCGCCGCCAGCTCGCGGATCGCTCCGGTGCCCGCCGGCTGGACCAGCCACCACTCGGGCAGCACCTCCAGGACGGCCTCGTGGAGCGTGCGCGTCTTGCCCACGCAGGAGCGGCCGTTGAGGAGCAGGAAGCCGCCGTCCCGTGCGGCGTCCGCCAGGGCCGCGCGCAGGCCCTCGTCCAGATCGCGCGGTACATAGCCCGGCGTCTCGTCGCGGGCTTCCTCGAACTCGATCGGGACGCGCACCCCGAGCCGGTGCGGCAGGGCCTCGCGGACCCTGACGGCCCCCGGGGCGGCCGACCGGCGGCCGGGGCGCGCCCGTTCGAGGGCTGCCCTCCACGGGCGCACATCGGCCAGAGGGACCTGGCACACCATCAGGTACGTCAGGAGGCGCTCCGGGGTCGGAAACTGCCCGCCCGTGGCATAGCCGTGCGCCGAAGCCCTCGACAGCGCCGCGCACCGCCCCCCGTCCGCGATCCGTCCGGCCCTCTCCGCCATCTGCGCGTAGGACAGGCCCGCGCGCACGCGCAGTCGTTCCAGTTGTTCGGCCAGCTGCCGCGGTGTCGTCACCGAGGACGGATCGATGCCGTGGACGTCCAGTGGACGGGTCATCCACACGTCTCCCTCGTGCGCCGTCCTCGCCGGTCGGGCGCGGACGAAGCGGGCCGCTCCGTCCGGCCCCGTCCGATCTCGTTGCCGGACGGCCTTCCGGGGCCCTGCAATCAGGGCGTCCACCGAGCGTAGTCCGTCGCTCGCCAAGCGTCAGGAGATTGCCCATGCACTGGTCGGATCTGGCCCAGGCCGCCGCGGGTCTGCTCGCGCTCGCCTCGGCCGTCGTCGAGCTGACGGCCGTGATCACGAAGCGCAGGCGCACGGGACACGCCGAAGACCCGACGCCGCATGAGCGCCGGGCCTCGGACGAGACAGAGGGGAACGGCCCCGTCAGGTGATCCTCTGGCTGGTTCCGTCGGGCAGGGTGCAGGTGTCACCGCCGTACGGGATCGACT
Source organism: Streptomyces virginiae (assembly GCF_000720455.1). Lineage (GTDB taxonomy): Bacteria > Actinomycetota > Actinomycetes > Streptomycetales > Streptomycetaceae > Streptomyces > Streptomyces virginiae. The sequence continues at coordinate 549,879 of NZ_JOAK01000003.1, forward strand.
TGATCTGCCCTCCCGCGTCCGTGCACTCCTGCCTGGTGATGGTGGGAGACGCGGCGGCCTGAGCGCTGACGGCGCCGACGGCGCCCGCTCCGGCGAGGGTTGCTGAGGCCAGGATGAGGCCCAGCGTTCTGCGGATACGCATGGCTTCCTCCTCACGGGCGCCTCGCGCGGACCTGGGGGAGGACAGCCCTCAGGCCGAAGGTGCCCTACTACTCAGCATGGGCGCTGCCCGGGAGGTCCGCGAGGCGAGCCGGACACCCGCGCCGGGCCCCTCGGGGGCCGTGTCCCGCGGGGCCGTACGCGCTCTGCGCGCCTACGCAGTCCGGCCACGCTGCAGCCGCGGTTCTCCTTCTCCCCGCAGTGGTTCGGGTCCTTGATGTCCAGCCACACCAGCGCCAGCCGGCGTCCCGCGGAGGCGTGGGAGAGGATGCGGTCGATCATGCTGTCGAAGCTGGGGCCGAGCCGGTTGTCACCGGCCGAGGAACAGTCGTGGTAGGCACGCCATTCGTTGGGGTTCCACCAGGCACAGACGTCCATCTCGATGCTGTTGGCGCCGTGTTAGAGCGCGGCGTCCACGCCGCCTAGCGTGTCGACGCGGTGCGCGATGGCGTAGACGGGCGCCGCTGGTCGGCTGCCGCAGCCGGGGCCGCGCCGAGCGCGGTGGTACCGACGACCGCGCTCAGGGCCGCGATCAGCGCCAGGAGCATCCGTGGGGCGGCACCCCGTGTGAGGTGAGTGATCAAGAACGTACTCCGTCATGTCGGTTTCCGAGGCGGACGGTTGATCTCGTCCGCCGCATGCCGACATGCGGTAGATGCAGGATGAATGAATCCGGTTGTGTGCGGCGGCGCGGTCGGCGGGAAACCGCCGCCGCCCCTACTCGTCGTCGAGGCCGCCGTCCTCGTCCCGGAGTCTGCGCCACAGGCCGGTGCGGTGCAGGGTGTAGAGCGCGATGACGAGGAAGGCCACCTGCAGTCCCACGGCGAGCAGCCAGAAGACGGCCTCGCCCTCCATCTCGTCCGTCAGGTAGGTGAAGTTCATGCCGAAGAACCCGGTCAGGAAGGTCAGCGGCAGGAAGATCGTCGACACGATCGCCAGGCGGTTGATGACGCCGTTCTGGTCGGCGGACACCAGGGAGGAGTAGCTGCTGAACGCACGGCGGGCCGCCTCCTGGAGCGACTCGATGTCCGTGAGCACCAGCCCCGCCGTGCGCTGGTACTCGCGGACCAGCCGCTGGCGCTCCTCCGGGACGCTGCCGCTCATCATCCGGCGGGTGACGGTCTCCTCCGTCACCCGGTGGTACGGCAGGAGCGTGTGGTGCAGGAGGGCCGCCGTGCGTCGCAGCCGCGCCAGCCGGTAGACCTGCTCGGGCTGCCGCTGCCGGAACATCTCGTTCTCCAGGTCCTCCACGTCCAGCAGGGCCTGGACGGCCGACCCGCGGTACGTCTCCAGTGCCTCGTCGAGCAGCAGGAACAGCATGGCCACCGCGTCCGGCGGACGTTCGTGCGGGAAACGGGCGGTGAGGCTCTGGACCAGCCGGGCCGCCGCCCCCCGGTGCACCGTGACGAGATACCGCTCGGTCACCACGGCATGGACGTGGACGACCTGGCCCGCCTCGACCGCGGGCACGACGAACGCGGCGCTGTCCCCGAGGTACTCGGCCCGGGCGGACTCGCCCTCCCGGCCCAGCCACGCCAGGTCCGCGGCCCCCAGGCCCAGCAGGTGCGCGAGCGGCTGCCCGGTGGGCGAAGCCTCCTCGGACAGTTCCACGTCCACGAGCAGGAAAGGGGACGTCGCGAGACGCTCACGCGCCTCGGACGCGTGGGCACGCGTCATCGTGCCGTCCGGCATGGGCATCAGCGATACGATCATTGCCCCTCGTCGTGTGCCGGGTCTGGTGCAGTGCCTCCCAGCCTGTACGCGCGCCGGCCCGCCGCCATCCCGGTGGCGCGTTCGCCCGCGAAACCACCTCGAACAGGTGAGGTCCCGCGCGCGGCCCGGCGACGACATGCGCCCCGAAACCCCGGCACGGCAGGGTGGTGCCGACGGTGTCCGGCGGCGGGGGTGAGGCCCGGGGCCGCCAATCCGGGGCTGCCAATCCGCGGCCGCCCCTGAGGTGCCGCCGTGCGGCGGCGGCGCCTCAGCTCTGCTCGGTGTCGTCGCCCGCCTGCCCGGCGGCCTCGGCCGCGCGTGCCTTCTCCTGCATCTTGCGCACCAGCTCCGCCTTCTTGTCGGCGGCACTCTGGCGGTCCAGGTTGCGGTGCGGACCGTTGTTCTGCCGTTCGGCGCGGGACAGCCTCTTGCGCTGGCCGCCGCCCTGGCCCACGGGGTTGTTGATGTTCTTGCTGTCGGTCACGGGTTCTCCCGGTGGTGATGTGTGGTGATCTACGGATTCATCGGCGGGGGACGGGCGCGGCGACGTCGAAGGACGTCAGCGGGGGTCCGTCACGCTCTCACTCGTGAATCGGCGTCTGGAAGAACATGACAAAGACGTTACCCGGTTCCGTCGGCCCCGCGCGCCACGCGCCGGCCGGTGCCGGTCAGGGGTGAGGGTGTGCGCCGAGTGGTGGAGGACCGGCTTGCCGGGGTGCGGGCGCTGGTGAAGCATCACATTTCGGGATGCACCGCCCGTGCACCGTGATGCCACGGCTCGCGGCGGGGCGTCCTCGACCTGCCTGCCTGCTCGACTGCATGAGGAGTGGCCATGGAAGACAGCCCGCTGAGCCGTCGACGGCTGTTGTGGGGTGCTGCCGGCGCGGCGGGCACGGCCCTGGCCGCTGTCGGTCTGCCCCGGCTGATGAGGCCCGAGGAGAGGGCGAAGGCCGCACTGCCGAGCCCCGGGCGCAAGACCCCCGGCGCCGCGGGGCCGCCCGCGGCACTGCGGGCGGACTCATCGGTGGACTACGCCCCCGCCGTCTGGGTCGAAGCCTCCGAGTCCAACTACACGGCCTCCGACCGTCCCGAGTCGTACCCCATCGAATACGTCGTCATTCATCTGACAACGGACATTTTGCCGATCATGTTCGCCAAGTTCAAGGACGACGCGGAGAGAGTGTCGGCGCACTACATGATCAGCGCAACCGGCACGCGGATCACCCAGTGCGTGCGCGAGCGCGACGTGGCCTGGCACTCCGGCAGCGTCTGGTACAACCACCGCAGCATCGGCATCGAGCACGAAGGCTGGACCGATCAGCCCGTGTACACCGACAAGCTGTACGAGACATCCGCCGTGCTCACGGCCACGATCTGCGCGAAGTACGACGTGCCGGTCGACCGGGACCACATCCTGGGCCACGTCGAGGTGCCGCTGTCCACGCACGACGACCCCGGGACCGCGTGGAACTGGGACCAGTACATGAAGCTCGTCGAGACCGCCCGCCGGCGCATCAGGGCCTGACACCGCGTCGCCCCCTCACGTGGGCTTGCCGTCGCCGTACAGCCACGAGTCCCAGATCGAGTCGAGCTTCCGGCCGGCCCTGGCCTCCACGTACGTGGTGAAGTCGCGCGTGGAGGCGTGGCCGTGGCGGTGGCGCAGGGTCCAGCCCCGCACCAGGGCGCGGAATCCCTCGTCGCCCACGGCCTGCCGGATCTTGTGGATCACCATCGCGCCGCGCACGTACACCGGCTGGCCGGAGATGTCCGAAGCGCTCGGCGGCTCGGCGGGCGGGAAGTCCCACTCGTCGTCGTCCGCGGCCTTGGCGTGGTTGCGGTCGAAGTGGTCCTGGGCGCTGGCCCCACCGTGGTCCTCGGTCCACAGCCACTCCGCGTAGGTCGCGAAGCCCTCGTTGAGCCACATGTCCCGCCAGGTTCGCGGGGTGACGGAGTTGCCGAACCACTGGTGGGCCGTTTCGTGCACCACGTTGGTGGTGTGGAAGATCCCGGCCGGAATGGTCGCCCGGGTCTGGGTCTCCAGGGCGTAGGGCACATCGGCCGCCTGATCGACGATCAGACCGGCGGCGGAGAAGGGGTAGGGGCCGAACCTCCCCTCGGCCCATTCCATGATCTCGGGGAACCGGCCGAGGACCTCTCCGTCCTCGTCCACGCCCGCGGTCGTGTCCATCGCCGACACGACCGGGATGCCCGACCGGGTCCGGGAGGTCTTGATGTCGTAGCTGCCGATCGCCACGGTCGCCACATGGCTGGCCATGGGCTCGGCCTGGTGCCAGTGGAAGGTGGTGCGGTCGCCGCTGGTGTGCTGGGCGCGCAGCTGGCCGTTGGAGATCGCCTGCACCCCCTTGGGGACCGTGACGGTGATGTCGTACGAGGCCTTGTCCGAGGGGTGGTGGTTGCCGGGGAACCAGGACATCGAGCCCGTCGGCTCGCCGAACGCGACCGCTCCGTTGCCCGTCCTCATCCAGCCTTCGCGCCACCCGTGGTCATGGGTGACCGGCTCCGGCGCACCCGCGTAGCGCACGACGCCGCGGAAGGCGGCGCCCTTCCTGAGGTGATCGCGCGGCTGCAGGGTCAGCTCCTGCCCGTCACGGCGAACCATCGCCTCGCGGCCGTCGACGGTGGCGCTCAGCACCTCCATGCCGAGGAGGTCGAGGTTGAAGGAGCTGAGGTCCGCAGTGGCCTTCGCGGTGATCTCCGCGGTGCCCTCCAGGCGGCCGCTGCCGGGCTCGTAGGACAGGGTCAGTGCGTAGTGGGTGACGTCGTAGCCGCCGTTGCCGAGCGTCGGGAAGTACGGGTCACCGGCGCCCGCGGCACCGGGGTGCCCGCTGCGGAACACCGTGCCGGGTGCCCCCGTCCGAGCGGTGTCCGCGCCGGTACGAGCCCCCGCCCCACCGCCGTCACGGCCGTCGGACTCCGAGCACGCGGGGAGTGCGGCGAGCAGGCCCGCGACCGCGAAGGCGGCCAGACGTCCGGAAGTCTTCACGCAGCCGATCATGACCCAGCCCCCGAGCGCCCCGACCTCGCCACGCCGTGCCCGTGGCCCCTCTGGCGGGCACGGCACCGGCCCGGCGTCCGGCGACCTCGTGGCAGCGAGCCCGACCGGCACCACCGTCGAGTGGCACGACAGTACGGAACCAGCACGGTCGGGGTTCTTGCCGGGCCCTACGCCAGCCGGGAGGCCGCGATCTCGGCCCATACGGCCTTGCCGGTTCCGTGGACATGGGTGCCCCAGCGATCGGACAGGCGCTCCACGATGAACAGACCGCGGCCCCCCGGGACTCCTCGTTGCGGCGCCCGGTTGCGTACCGGAAGGGTCGTCATGCCGTCGTGGACTTCGATGCGCAGGGACGCTTCATCAGCGGTCAGGACGAGTTCGCGGCAGCCGTGTGCGTGGAGTGACGCGTTGGTCAGGAGCTCGGAAACGAGGAGGAGGATGTCCTCAGAGGTCTCGGTCTCGTTCCAGCCCCAGTCCCGCAGGGCCCGACGCGTGAAATCGCGCCCCTTGGCCACCAGCCCGGGGACGCCCGCCAGGGCGAGCCTGCGGCGCTGGCTCCCTGAAGGAGGGCCGACTGTCATGGGACGGCCCGCCTCCGTTTCCATCGTCTCCACGGTGACGCCACCCCCGCGTTCGCCCGCCACTCCGGCTCCCGGCCGCCGGCCCGTACCGCGGTTGGCGCCCGTGGGCCGGGTCGGCCGCACGCCCCCGGACGGTGCGGGAGGCCTCAGCACGGTCGTGACGGTGCAGGGGACCCGGCCGGCGGCGTCGCCTGGTGAACCCGGGGCGTGAAAGTGCGGAACTCCACCCGGTCTGACGGGCATCTTCTCGATCTCGGACGGCGGCGCTGTGCTTCCCGGTACGGGCGTCATGGCTCGCCCCTACACCGTGAGCATGCCGGCGCGCAGCCGGGCGAGAGTACGGGACAGAAGGCGAGAGACCTGCATCTGCGAGATGCCCAGTTCGGCACCGATCTCGGCCTGGGTCCTCTCCTGACCGAAGCGCATCTGCAGGATCAGCCGGTCACGCTCGTCCAGTTGCTGCAGCAGGGGTGCGAGGGTGTGGAAGTCCTCGAAGAGTTCCATGGCGGGATCGTCCTCGCCCATGACCTCCGCCAGGGGTCGGGTGGCCCGGCTGGTCGGGGAAGCCGCGTCGCTCTCCCCGGCGGCGGTGTCGAGGGAGCCGCTCGTGTAGCCGTTCGCGGCGACCAGTCCGTCGATGACCTGCTCCTCGGTCAGTTCGAGGTGGGCCGCGACCTCCTTGACGGTCGGGGCCCGGCCCAGGACGTCGGTCAGGGCCTCCTGCGCCTTGGCCAGTTCCACACGCAGTTCCTGGAGGCGGCGCGGGACGTGCACGGCCCAGGTGGTGTCGCGGAAGTGGCGCTTAATCTCACCGAGAATGTAGGGGAGGGCGAGGGTGGAGAACTCGACCTCCCGTTCGGGTTCGTAGCGGTCGATTGCCTTGATGAGGCCGATGGTCCCCACCTGGGTGATGTCGTCGATGTCCAGGCCCCCGCCCATCACGCGGGCGCGGAAGCGCCGCGCGGCGAACTGGACGAGCGAGAGGTTCATCTCGATCAGGGTGTTGCGCGTGTACTGGTACTCGCGCGTCCCCTCCTCCAGCGTGCGCAGTCTCTGGAAGAACACGCGCGACAGTTCGCGTGCGTCACTCGGCGCCATCTCACGGGCGTTCTCCACCCGGCGCGGTCCCAGGTCCTGAGCCGGTTCCTCCGGGGCGCCGGTGGCTTGCTCTTCTGCTGCCCGAACGGGGCCCATGACGGTGGCCGAGCGAGACATACGACCGCTCCCTCCCAGTTGACTGACGCCTGTCCGCCCCTTCTGCCCCCGCTTCGCACTTCCATGCACGTGCTGGGGCCGGGTGTTCGCCATCGCCGTCGCAGGCTCGGGTGACGACGGCTCCGACACGAGTCGGTGAACGGCTTAGGGAGGCGCCGAGGGCCTTGGGCCCGGTTCCCGTTCCGGGGTTCACTCCGCGGCATCGGGGGGCCGCTCCGGTGGGTGCTCCGGCACCCCGGACGGTTCCGGGTCCGGTGCCGTGCTCGGTTCGGTGGCCGTTTCCGGCACCGTCCTGTCGTCCTCGTCCTCGTCCTCGTCCTCGTCCGCGGAGGACCGGAGGTGCACGATCACGGTGTTCGCGACGGCCACCAGCGGGACGGCGACGACTGCGCCGCCGATGCCGGCGATCAGCCCGCCGGTGGCGACGGAGAGGGCCACGGCCAGAGGATGGATCCGGACGGCCCGCCCCAGTATGAAGGGTTGCAGGACGTGGCCCTCGATCTGTTGGACGAGGAGTACGACCACCAGTGTCATCAAGGCGGTGAAGACGCCCTGGGTGACCAGCGCGACGATCACGGCGAGCGCGCCGGAGGCGATGGCGCCGATCAGCGGCACGAAGGAGGCCAGGAAGATCACCACGGCTATGGGTATCGCGAGCGGTACGCCGAGGATGTAGATCCCGACGCCGATGAACACGGCGTCGATCAGGGCGACGATCAGCGTTCCGCGGATGTAGGCGGTGAGCGTGCGCCAGGCCGGCGGGCCCGCTCCGGCGACACCGGGCTGTACGGCGACCGGTAGCAGCCTCACCGTCCACTCCCAGACCTTTCTGCCGTCGTACAGCAGGAAGAGCGTGATGAACATCGCCAGGAGCATGCCGGTGATGACTTCGATCAGGACGGTCACTCCCTGGAGACCGGTCGAGGTGATCTCGTTGGTGCTGGTGCCGATGGCATCGCTCAGGCGCTCGGTGATGTCGTTGATCTGCTGCTCGGTCACGTGGAACGGGCTGTTGAGGAGCCACTGTTTCAGTTCCGCGATGCCTTCCTGGAGCCGTTCGGAGAGGCTGTCCAGGTTGTCGAGCACCTGCCATACGACGAACCAGCCGATCAGCCCGAGCGAGATGAACCCGCAGAGCGCCGTGACGACGGTGGCGAGCCCCTGGGGGAGTCCCCGACGGTGCAGCCGGGCGACGGTTGGCTGCAGCAGCGCGGTGATCAGCAGCGCGGCGACGAAGGCGAGCGCGACGAGCCGGACGGCGCCGATCACCCGCATCACCACCCAGAGGGCGGCGGCGAGTACCAGGAACCGCCAGGCGATCTCGGCCGCGACCCGTATGCCCCAGGGCACCGCACGGGCCGCGTCCGGAGCGCGGTCGCGGGCCTGGGCCGGCCGGAGGCGTACCGTCCGTTCCCGCTCGGCCGCCTCCTCGGCGTCGTGGCGGGCCAGGGCCTGCGCACGCCGCTCACCGACTGCGGCCGCTGCGCTTCTGGCGTGGCCGAACAGGTCACGGATCCCGGACATTCCGGACCTCCCTCCGCCCCTTGTGCCCGTCTGTCCGCGTTCTGCGTGTTTCGTCGCGCTCGCCGCGAACTTCACGGCCCACGGCGTCCCGGGAGCAGGTGCTGTTCCCGCTGATCCGCGCGGACGTCGGCCGGGTCGTCAACAGCGGAGAAGTCGAGGCGGGCGAGGACGGGAGAGGCGGCGGCGCGGGTGGAACGCGCCGAGGGTCAGTCGGCGCTGCCCGGCGGGTCCTGAGGGTCGACGCCGGTGGACGCGGATGCATCCTTGGTCCCGCTCGGTCGCTGGGAGCGACCCCGGGGACCGGTGTCGTGCATGCCCTTCTCGCCACGACCGGCCTTGCTCTGGTCCTCGCCGCGGCGACCCCTGCTCTTCACGGGCTCGCCGTGCGGGTTGCCGGCCTCCTCCTTGGAGACCTCGCGCCCAGGGCCCTTGTCAGGGGCGTACTGCTCGGGGTGGAAAGAGCGGCGGGCGCTCGGGTTCTGCTGCTGACGGGTCTCGTCGACATCGGGAGACCAACCGTGCTGTTCGGTGCCCTTGTGCGGGCTGGGTCCCTCGCCGTGCGGAGGCTGGGACGGCTTCGGCTGCTTGGCCATGACGTGGCTTGCCTGCCTTTCCTGCGGACGGGGAGGTTCCGGTGACACTTTCCAGCCTAGGCGCCCCGGTCACGGTCGGCGTGCTGTGCGTGGACCACACGCTGCCCCACCTCAGGCCGTTGGCGCCGGCGTCAGGTCGTCAGGGAACGCGTAGTGCCGGCAGGACGACGTCGTGCTCCGCCAGGAGGATCACGCGGCCGTCGGGGGTGGGCAGAAGCGGTGGTGGGTGGCCGGCGCGACGGCGGGCTGTACGGGGGACGGTCGAGGGTGGCCCGCCTCAGCATGCTGCGGACCCGGCCCATCACGGTGGCGGCGTGCATGTCATGGCCGGTGATGTCGCCGACGGTGACCATCAGCGCGGATTCTGTGCCGGGTGCCATGATCGGCGACGTATCCGGAGGCCGCGACGAGCGCCTCGCGGTCGGCCACGAACACCGCTCGCCGCTCATGCACGGCGGGAGCGCCGGGGAACGAGTCATCCGCCGCCCCCGCCCTCTGCCATATCCTGTCCGAGGCCGATCACCCCGCGGGTGGCGCACCGGGGCGGGCAGCATGCCAAGGGGGAAGGCAGTGACAGCAGATGTCTGAACCGATGGCCCGTCTGAGGTGCGAGCAAGCCCGTCAGATCGCCCGGCACACCCTCGCCCACCAGGCCGAAGGCCTGGTGGGCGACGCGCTGATAGTCGTCTCCGAACTGGTCTCCAACGCCCTCCGCCACGCGGGCGGCGTGACCGGCTTCAGCGTCCGCATCGACGGCGGCACCGTGGTCATCGAGGTCGCCGATGCCTCCCCGCAGCTCCCGCGCTCCCCGGGTACCCCCGCGCACGTGCCGGGCGGCTTCGGCTGGGCGCTGGTCAACAGCCTGTCCCAGCGCACAGAGGTCCGTACCGGCCCCCACGGCAAGACCGTCACGGCCTACCTCGCGCTCTGACCCGCCCCGTCTGCTGCCCCGCCCCGGACCTGAACGACCCTGCCGAGCGTCGACCGCGGTACCACCCGCAAAGCGCCCCAGCGGTGCGGGGAGCGGGCGACACCGTGAGAGGGCAGCGGTGCGGATCCTCCGGCTCCTGGTGAGGCCGGTCGTCGTCGGAGCCGGTCCGTCACGAGGACGAGGACGGTGGCGGCGCCGTAGGCCAGGTCGGTCAGGGCCGGCTGATAGCCGAAGGCCGGGCCGAGGACGTAGACGGCGGCGCCCGCGAGGGGGATCCCGAGCCATTCCCAGCGCCCGTCCAGGGCCACGAGCGCGATCAGGAGCAGCGCGTACCAGGAGTAGCCGGGCGTGAGGAGGACGAAGGCCCAGCCGGTGACCAGCAGGGCGCCGCTCCACGGGCGCCGCGGATCGCCGCGCCACATCACGTACAGGGCCACGGCCGCGATGACGACGAGCAGTACGGGGAACGCCCAGGTGTCGGGCAGGACCAGGCGCAGGAGCGAGTAGCGGGACCCGGCCGAGGGGTCGTCGTAGCCCTCCTCCTCGACGTAGCCGCCGAGGTAGCCGAAGACCGAGCCGTGGGAGAGGAAGGCGTACGGGAGGTAGGCGAACACGGCGGAGGCTGCGACGGGCAGCAGGACCGTCGCGGCGTCCCGGGCGCGCCGGACTCCGCACAGTGCGCCGGGGAGGACGACGGCCGGCATCAGTTTCGTGGCGATGGCGGCGCCGATCAGCGCTCCGCCCGCCGCCCGACGGGTCAGGGCCCCGGAGGCGACGAGGCCGAGTCCGGCGACGGTGAGGAGCACCCCCAGCACGTCGATGTGCGCGTTGTTGACCGCCTCCAGCGGAACGGCCGGGCACCAGGCCCAGTACGCCGCCTTGCGCAGGTCCTCTCCGCGCCGTCGCAGGATGAGGAGCAGCGCCCCCGTGACGCCGAGGGAGGTCAGGGCCGCGCCGATCTGGAGCGGCTTGTGCCGGGCGCCCGCGGGGGACAGCCGGTCGACGGCCAGGAAGTACGCCTCGGCGACAGGCGGGTAGATGGTGTGCACGGCGGGCCTGTTGATACGGGTGCAGTGGGGGCTGCCGCCGCTCGGAGGGATGGGCGCGAGGTCCGGGCCGCCACACGCGGCGCCGGTGGGGAAGAGCCAGGGGTCACGCAGCAGGGCGAGCGCCGGGTCCTGCGGGGTGTGGTCGTACGGGGAGACGCCCGCGGACTGGACGCGGCCGTCCCAGGCGTAGCGATAGGAGTCGGTGCTGGTCCGCGGGGGCCCCAGCAGCCCGGTCACCGTGACGGCGACGGCCCCCGCGACGATCAGCCACGCGAGGCGGCCGGACGGGGCCCGGCGCAGCGCGAGCAGAGCGACGGCGAAGAGCGCCCAGCCGAGCGCATACCACCCGAAGAGCACGACGGGGTCGCTGGAACGGCCCCCGTACCGGACGGTGAGGGCGAGCGCCGTCGTGAGTGCGGCGAGGGCGAGGACACTGGCCACGAGTGCGGTGCGAGGAGTGAGGGCGGTAAGGGGGTTCACCTGCGGAAGCGTTCCAGGAATCGGCCCTGCGGCGGTGGGTGGCGCCGCGGGCGTCCGTGTTTCGTAAGGTGTTCCAGCCACCTGAGCGGCTCTCGTCGGGGGTGTGATGGGGGCATGCGTTTCACCCTGCCTCCGGGGCCGCCCGTCACCTTCAAGGCGCGCCTGCACGATGCCCGTACCGCGACCGCGATCGGCCGCTGGCTCGGCCTGGCCGTGGTCGTCTGCTTCGCGACCGGTGTACTGAGCCACTACCTCCAGCACCCGCCGGGCCGGCTGGCCGACCTGCTGCCGCCCCGACCGTACTGGGGCTACCGGCTCACCCAGGGACTCCACGTGGCCTCCGGGACCGCGGCGGTCCCGTTGCTGCTGGCGAAGCTGTGGGCGGTCTACCCCCGGCTGTTCGTATGGCCGCCGGTGCGCTCGCTGCGGCACGCCCTGGAGCGGATCTCCGTGGCCGTCCTCGTCGCGGCCGCCCTGTTCCAACTGTGCACCGGCCTGCTGAACACCTTCCAGTGGTACCCGTGGCCCTTCAACTTCGTTCCCGTGCACTACGCGGTCGCCTGGCTCCTGCTCGGCTCGCTGCTCCTGCACCTGGCCGTGCAATGGCCGCAGATCCGGGACCACTTCACGAGCCGTTCTCCCGGAACCCTGGCCCTGCCCGCGGCCGACGGGCCCGACCGGCGTCAGCTCCTCCTCGGTGTCACGGCCGCGGCCGGTGCGGTGACGCTGACCACCGTCGGACAGTCCGTCACCGCCCTCGGAGCGCTGGACCTGTTCGCCCCGCGCAGCCCCTCCCACGGGGTACAGGGACTCCCCGTGAACAGGACGGCGGCAGCCGCACGCGTCACCCGGGCCTCGCTGGCCGACTGGCGGCTGACCGTGGACGGGCCCCGTCCCTACACCCTCACGCTGGAGGAGCTGCGCGCCATGCCCCAGCACGACGTCACCCTGCCCATCGCCTGCGTCGAGGGCTGGAGCAAGTCCGCGCACTGGACCGGAGTACGGGTACGGGACCTCCTGCAGCGGGCGGGCGCCGGACCGGATGCGCGGGCCCGGGTGGTCTCCCTCGAAGCGGCGGGCGCCTACCGCGTCATGGAGATGGGCCGGCTCTACGCGCAGGACCCGCTCACCCTGCTGGCGCTGCGCCTGAACGGCGAGGTGCTGTCCCTGGACCACGGCTATCCGGCGCGGATCATCGCCCCGAACCGGCCCGGTGTGCTCCAGACCAAATGGGTCGGCCGACTGGAGGCCGCGTGATGAGCCTGCGACACGTGACGGGCGGACTCGGGCTGCTGTGCGCGGCCTGGGGCGGATGGCTGCTGCTCCGGCAGCCCGAGCCGTGGCGGATCGCCGTGTGGCTCGGGGGAGCGGTCGCGGTGCACGACGGGCTCGTCGCACCACTCGTGTTCGCGGTCGCGGCCCTCGCCGCCGCCGCGGGCCTGCGCCTGCGCGGCGTCCCCCGTGCGGCGCTGATCGTCGCGGGCTCCCTGACGGCGATCGCGCTTCCCCCGCTCCTGCGCCCCGGCCCCGCGGCCAACCCGACGGTGCTGCCGCTCGACTACCTGCGCAACTGGCTGCTGGCCATGGCGGCCGTCGCACTGGTCACCGTCCTGCACGCCGCCCTGCGGGCCCTGACGCGCCGGGCCGGCCGCCGGGCCTGACGACGAGTCCCGCACGACAACCGCCGGGGTGGGGTCCGCGCCGCTGCGGACCCACCCCGGCGGTTCTCCGTGGCCCGGCCGGTCAGCGGGTCAGGTGCACGAAGTGCCGGCCCGCCGCCTGCCAGATGTCGTACGGGGTCCAGCCCGCGGCCCTCGCCCCGGCGTGCAGGGCGCGGGTGCCGAGCCGGGCCCACCAGAAGGAGGCTCCGCGGCCACCGGTGCCGTCCTCGACGTGGACCTCGACGCGTTCGTCGACGTCGGCGGTGGCCACTTCGACGAGGAGGGATCCGCCGGGTGCGGCCAGTTCGCGGGCCCGGCGCAGCAAGGCGGCCGGGTCGCCGCCGATGCCGATGTTGCCGTCCATGAGGAGGACCGTGCCCCAGCCGCCCTCGCGGGGCAGCGGGTCGAAGACCGACCGGCACAGTGCGCTGCCGCCCGCCCGCACCGTGCGGGTCACCGCCTCGGGGGTGACGTCCACCCCGAGCGCCGTGTGTCCGAGCCCGGCGAGCGCGGCGACCAGGCGGCCCGGTCCGCAGCCGATGTCGAGGACGGGGCCGGTACATCGGGCCAGCACGGTGTCGTCGGCCGCGTCGGGCTCGGCGCACCACCGCTCGACTTCGAGGGGCAGCAGCCAGCCGTCGTGCCGCCGGAGGTAGAGCGGGCCGTGGCCGGCGCGCAGGGCGTCGGCGTACGGGTCGGCCCGCCAGGCCCGCGCGGCGGGCTCGGTCAGCTGGGCGGTCATCGCGTCACCGCGCACAGGCCGGAGTACCGGGCGGCGAAGCGGGTCCGCGGTGCGGTCGCGGCGACCCGTGCCGCATCGGCGGGGGTGTCCACGTCGCACAGCTCGGGCAGGTCCCGTACGGCCAGCCCCGCACCGGTCAACCGGCGACGCTGCACCTGCCCGGTGTGTGCCACGGACATGGGGACGCCGAGCAGGAGGGCCGGGTCGGGTTCGGCCAGGCCGAGCGCCCAGAACCCGCCGTCGTCGGCGGGCCCGAACCAGGCGTCCGCCTCCGCGAAGTCGAGCCCGAGCGCGAGCAGGCCGGGGGTGACCTGCGGGGTGTCCATCCCGATCAGCAGGGCGGGTCCGCCGGCCAGGGCGAAGGCCGCGGCCAGCCGGACGTCCAGGCCGCCCGCGCACTGGGGGACGACCTCGATGCCGGCCGGGATCCAGGGCTCGGGCTCTCCGTCCAGGACCAGGACGCGGCGCCCGGCCGGGGTGGCCATGACCGCGGCGAGGGTGTCCTCCAGTGCGGCGCGTGCCAGGCAGGCGGCCTGCTGCGGCGTGAACTGCGGGGTCAGGCGGGTCTTCACCCGCCCGGGGACGGGGGCCTTGGCGATGACGAGGAGGGTGCTCATGCGGAGATTCCCTCGGTCGGTGCGGTGCGGGTGACCGGCGGCTCGGCCAGGACCCGGCGCATGTCGCGCACGGCGTGCCAGGTGCCCCTCCAGGTCCCGGTGACCTTCGACTTCCCGGAACGCGGCAGATAGGGGACGTCCGTCTCGGCCACCCGCCAGCCCGCGTCGGCGGCCCGTACGACCATCTGGAGCGGGTAGCCGCTGCGCCGGTCGGTCAGGTCCAGGCCGAGGAGCGCCTCGCGGCGCGCGACCCGCATCGGCCCGAGGTCGTGCAGCCGCAGCCCGGTGCGCCGGCGCAGCATCCGGGACAGGGCGATGTTCCCGGCCCGCGCGTGGACGGGCCACGCGCCGCGCCCCTGAGGACGGCGGCGGCCCAGCAGCAGGTCCGCCTCGCCGGCGGCGACCCGCCCGGCCATGGGGGCGAGCAGCCCGGGATCCATGGAGGCGTCACAGTCGCAGAAACAGACGAAATCGGCGCGGGCGGCGGCCAGTCCGGCGTGACAGGCCGCGCCGAATCCGCGCCGGGACTCGTGCACGACGGTCGCGCCGAGAGAGCGGGCGATGTCGGCCGAGCCGTCGGTGGAGCCGTTGTCGACGACGATGGCCCGCCACCCGGACGGCACCCGCGCCAACACCCAGGGCAGCGCCTCGGCCTCGTCGAGGCAGGGAAGTACGAGGTCCGCGCGGGGCGGACGAGCAGAAGGAGTCACCCTCCACACCGTAGGAACCGGAAGGCGCAGAAGGGCGCCCGAAGACCTTACGAATCGCGAACGCCGTGCCGTACGGCGGCGGGCGCGGGCCCGGACGGTGCGGCGCGGTGCCACCCTGGGGGCATGGCAACCAGCAACGGCAACGGCAACGGCAGCGGCAGCGGCAGCGGCAGCGGCAACGGTCCCGGGGACACCTCCGGTGACGTCACGGGACGCGTCCTGGTCGTGGACGACGACCCGACCGTCTCGGAAGTCGTGGCCGGCTACCTCCAGCGGGCCGGCTTCACCGTCCAGCGCGCCGAAGACGGCCCGTCCGCCCTGGAGAGCGCCGCCCGCCACCGTCCCGACCTGGTCGTCCTCGACCTGATGCTGCCCGGCATGGACGGCTTGGAAGTCTGCCGGCGGCTGCGTGCCAGCGGAACCGGGAGGCCCCCTGTCCCCGTGGTCATGCTCACCGCGCGCGGCGACGAGGACGACCGGATCCTGGGCCTGGAGATGGGCGCGGACGACTACGTGACCAAGCCCTTCAGCCCGCGCGAACTGGTCCTGCGCGTACGGTCGATCCTGCGCAGGAGCTCCTCGACGACCCCGGTCGACGAACCGTCGCTCGTGGTTGCCGGCCTCGCCGTGGACCCCGTTGCCCGCCGTGCGACCCGGGACGGATCGGAACTGGCCCTCACCCTCCGGGAGTTCGACCTCCTCGTGTACTTCCTGCGGCACCCGGGGCAGGTCTGCGACCGGGAGCGGCTGATGCGGGAGGTCTGGGGCTGGGAATACGGCGACCTCTCCACCGTGACCGTGCACGTCCGCCGCCTGCGGAGCAAGATCGAGAAGGATCCGGCCGACCCGCAACTGATCCGGACCGTCTGGGGCGCCGGATACCGGTTCGAGACGGGCCCTCGTCCGTCCGGCAGCACCCCGGGCGTCGCCCCGCTGGAGGACGGCCGTGCGTGACCTGCTGCTCATCGCCCTGTACGCCTTCCTCGGCGCGGCGGCCGCGGGACTGCTCGGCGCCGTCGCGCTGCGGATACTGCGTCGACGCAGCGTCGCCGTCTCCCTCGCCGTCGTCGCGGCGGTCGCGGTGTCCGCGATGCTCGCCGGGACGCTCACGGTGGCGTGGGCCATGTTCCTGTCCTCCCACGACCTCGCCGTGGTGACCACGGTCGTCGCGATGGCCGCCGCCGTATCGCTGGGTACGGCGCTGCTGCTGGGCCGCCAGGTCGTGCTGCGCTGCCGGGAACTCCTCCGAGCGGCACGCGACTTCGGGGAAGCCGGGACCTTCACAGCACCTGCCGCCCCCGCTCCCGCCGAACTCGCCGCGCTGAGCCGCGAGCTGGCCCTCACCGGCGAACGCCTCGCCGCCTCGCGCGAACGCGAACGGGCCCTGGAGACCTCCAGGCGCGAACTCGTCGCCTGGATCTCGCACGACCTGCGGACCCCGCTGGCGGGGCTGCGCGCCATGTCGGAGGCGCTGGAGGACGGCGTGGTGGCCGATCCCGCCCGCTACCACCAGCAGATGCGCGCCGAGGTGGAGCGCCTCAACTCCATGGTCACCGACCTGTTCGAGCTGTCCCGCATCCATGCCGGGGCGCTCTCGCTCAGCCCCACCCGCATGTCCCTCTACGACCTGGTCGGCGACGCGCTGGCGGGCGCCGACGCCCTCGCCAGGCAGCACGGCGTGCATCTGGCAGGCGGGACCGTGGACCCGCTGCCGGTGGAGGTCGACGGCAAGGAAATGACCCGGGTCCTGTCGAACCTGCTGGTCAACGCCATCCGCCACACCCCGGCCGACGGCACCGTCGCGATCGCCGCCGAACGCCGCGCCGACGCGGTGGTGCTGTCCGTCACCGACGCCTGCGGCGGCATCCCCGAGGAGGACCTGCCCCGCGTCTTCGACACCGGCTGGCGGGGCTCGCCGGCACGCACACCGCCCTCGGGCGCGGGCCTCGGCCTGGCCATCGTCCGGGGCATCGTCGAGGCCCACTCGGGCCACGCCGACGTCCACAACGTGCCCGGCGGCTGCCGCTTCGAACTGACCCTCCCGGCCCCCGCGTAGACCGCATCGGCCGCACTCGGCAGCGGCATCGTGACGACCGATGAACTGCTCCGTGATCCACAGCCAGAGGTCACGGTGGGTGTGCGGCAGCCGCGCGCATGCGGTCCGTGCCCGCGCCGACGGCCTGCGGAGGAACGTCCTCGACGTCGTGCGCCGAGACGGACCTCCGCGCCCGGCCGGTTCCCGGGATCAGCCGACCACGCCCGCCGACGCACGCTGCCCGGCCCGCGCGAACTCGGCCAGCCCTTCGGCGAAGCCGACCACGGGGCGCCAGCCGAGCTCCTCGCGAAGCCGCGCCGAGTCGGCGGTGACGTGCCGTACGTCGCCGAGGCGGAACTCACCCGTGACCACCGGGTCCGGTCCACCGTGCGCCGCGGCCAGCTCGGCGGCCATCTCGCCGACCGTGTGCGGTTCCCCGCTGCCCGTGTTGTACGCCGCCAGGGCGCCCGCCGGCCGGGTGCCGACGGCCTCCAGCGCCACCGCGTTCGCCGAGGCCACGTCCCGGACGTGCACGAAGTCGCGACGCTGCGCGCCGTCCTCGAAGACCCGCGGGGCTTCCCCGCGGGCGAGGGAGGAGCGGAAGAACGACGCCACGCCGGCGTACGGGGTGTCGCGCGGCATGCCCGGCCCGTACACGTTGTGGTAGCGCAGCGAGACCGCACGACCCCCCACGCACCGGGCCCAGGACGCGGCCAGGTGCTCCTGTGCCAGCTTCGTCGTGGCATACACGTTCCGCGGATCCGTCGGCGCGTCCTCGCCGACCAGACCCGGCACGAGATCTGCCCCGCAGTCGGGGCAACGGGGCTCGAACCGGCCGGCCCTCAAGTCGTCGATCCGGCGCGGCCCGGGGCGCACCACCCCGTGCTGCTCGCAGGTGTACCGTCCCTCGCCGTAGACCACCATCGACCCGGCGAGGACCAGCCTCCGGACGCCGGCGGCTGCCATCTCCGCCAGCAGGACGGCCGTTCCGAGGTCGTTGCAGCCGACGTACTCGGGGGCGTCGGCGAAGTCCTTCCCGAGGCCGACCATCGCCGCCTGGTGGCACACGGCGTCCACTGCGCGCAGCGCGGCCCGGACCGCGTCGGCGTCCCGTACGTCGGCGCGGACGAACTCGGCGTCGGGCAGCGGCGGGGTGCCGGGGTGGGCGGCGGGCAGCAGGGCGTCGAGGACGACTGGCTCGTGCCCGCGGTCCTTGAGGGCGGTGACGATGTGGGAGCCGATGAACCCGGCTCCTCCGGTGACGAGTACGCGCATGCTCCGGACGCTACGCAGTACCGGCCCTCCGGGGCGTCTCCCACACGCGGACGTAAGACTTCCGTCATGGGGGAGCGATCTGCCGCCGACATCCATGCCGGCGGTGTGGCGGTCGGGTACACAAGGTGCTGCCTCAATGTGATGTCCCGCCACATGCGCGGCCGACCTGCGGGCTCCTACGGTGTGGCCACACGGAACGTCCCCGCAGACCCCCCGGAAGTGGTGCACATGATCTCCCCCGCACCGGCTCCGTCCGGCATCACCCCGAAGCCCGAACCCTCGTCACCGCGAACATCGACCGAGACAGCGGTGGCAACCGCGCCGTCCCCGCGCCCAGGGACAGCGACGGGTCGCGTGACCGAGCACTCAACGCCGAAGCCGCCCTGAAAGACGCGCACCAAACCCACCAGCCACAGGACTCAGCCCAGCGCATCGCCATCGAGAACACAGCCCTCAAGGACGTCCTCCGCCAGCTGGCCCAGGACAACCGCACACTCGAAGACCGCCTCCAAGCTGCCCGCTGCAACACACGCTTCCTGGATCGGCGAGTCTCCCCGCTCAAAGCCCAGCTTCTGGAACGTGACCAAGCCTGAAGCAGCAGCCACGCCACCCGACGGACTGCCGGGTCAGATCTGACCAGCGACCCTCCGGCCGAGCCGTTCCTGGGACGACGCGGCCTCAAAAACTGCCGGAGTAGTGCCCAAATGATCTGGCACCCGACCGACCGTGAGGAAAACCCGTTGGCCGTCGGTGTTCCCTGCTGGAACGATCCTCGGATGACCGACCACCGTGACGCCGTCCTCCGCCTGTGGGGTCGCCGGCTCTATGAGCGTCAGGGCGAGCCACTCGCCTGGGCGGAGGCGGTCCTTGAGGCCACCGGTCGACCGCCGACCGCCGTCACCGCGGCGATGTCCGGCCGACTCGACGCCCTCGCTGATTCCCCATCGGACCAGGCATGGCTGCTGTTCCGTACGGTCGCCAAGCTGGCCGCGAACCTGCGCGGCGACGGCCTCTACGACGCGGACGTCGGCACCCGAATCGGCCCACTGGCCCTGTGGTTGGGCGAGCTCGAACCACCGCTCGCCGGCCCGCTCCGGGACGCACTCGGCCACCCGCCGGACGGGCCCACATCCCTCGTCACCGTCCACGCCGCCGAGCTGAGCGGGAACCGCACGATCCGGCTGCGGGCGATCGACGCCCTGCTGGAGTGGGCCGAGCTCGGCCATCCGCAGGCCCGGGCGGCCCTGTCAGAGGTCGCCTCCGACCACCGGACGCAGGATGTCACCGTCTGGACCAAGGCACTCAACCGGATCGCCCTGTTCGGCGACGCGAGCGTCGAACCGGGCCTCCTGCGCGCACTCGCCGACACCGGGCACCGCGGGGTGCGGTGGTCGGCGCTCGCCTGTGCCGAACTCGGCTTCCGCCGGGCCGTTCCGCTGATCACCGCCCTGCTGGAGCATCCCGATCCGATGGTCCGCGAAGGTGCCTGCGAGGCGCTCGGCCTCTTTGAGGAACCGGCCGCCGTGCCCGCCCTGACAGCCCGGCTGAACGACGAGACCAACTGGGTACGCAGCAAGGCCGCCCTGGCGCTCGGCCAAATCGGCGGCGACCGGGCACTCGCCGCGCTCTGGCAGGCCATGATGGAACGCCGGAACCCGAAGGCCAGCCATCTCGCCTCAGCGATCGCTGCCTTCGGCCCGCCGGTGGTGGACGACCTGATCGCCCTCACCACCGATCCCGACCCGGACCTCCGAGCACTGGCCTGCCGCGCTCTCGGCTCCACCGCGGACGACCGGGCCCTGCCGGCACTGGAACACCTCGCCGCCCACGACCTCGCCAGAACCACCCTCGGCGGCCTCGTGGCAACCGCCGCCAAGCAGGGACTGCGGACCGCGCACCGCATTCGCGCGCGCACCACATCGACATCGACCTGAGCTCGACGCTCGTCTCGACCACGGTGAGGAGGACGGCGTGTTGTGGGGGCGGTGCGTCGAGGCCGAGGGCCTGTTCATGGACCCGCCTCCGCTGCCGCGAGAGGTCCCGACGCTGTGCGGCTGCCCGCGCGAGAGCCTGCTGGTCCAGGCCGTGGCGGACAGCGCCGAACCGGTGGGGCTGCTGGGGGACGGAATGCTCTCGATCGAGCCTGTGGATACCTCTCGCCGACAAGCCGGCCCCGCAGACCATCCAGACGGGGTACGGCGACGTGGTGTCGGTGCGGCTGGTGATCCGTGAGGCGGCGGGGCTCACCCCGGGCCGTCATGTGGCGCCGGCGCTGGTGGAGGTCGAGTTCTTCAGGAGGAACCGAGACTGCCCTCACGGCCGGTCGAGTCTGCCCTCGGATACCTGGCGTCCGCGGGGTCGCCCGGCGTATCCAGGACAAGGACGTACGCGAGACGTACGCAGGACGCAGGCATCACGTTCGGCTCCGATTCTCCGACGAAGGAAGCGCCAGTGCAGGACCACGCGAAGGTCAGGTCGAACGCCACCGAGGACGCCCGGTCGACGGCCCGCAGGCCGGTCACCGCACCACCCGCACAGGCCTCCGGGCTCCTCGGGCTGCAGGCGACGGTGGGGAACGCGGTGGTCGTCCAGCGTCTGAAGCAGCAGCCGCACCGGCACGGTGCGGGGTGCGGCCACGAGGCGGAGGAGGCGCCGGTCCAGCGCTCGGCCGTCCACGACGTGGTGCGGGCCGGCGGCAGGCCGCTGGACGGCAGCACGCGCGCGGACATGGAGAGCCGGCTGGGCGCCGACTTCTCCGACGTCCGCATCCACGACGACAGCGCGGCGAAGGCATCGGCGGCCGAGGTGGGCGCTCGGGCGTACACCACTGGGAACCACGTGGTGATCGGGGAGGGCGGCGCCGACAAGCTCACGCTCGCCCACGAACTCACCCACGTGATCCAGCAGCGCCAGGGCCCCGTGGCGGGTACGGACAACGGAGCGGGCCTGCGGGTCTCCGACCCCTCCGACCGCTTCGAGCGGGAGGCGGAGAGCAACGCGCGCCGCGCCATGAGCGGGGCGGCGCCGAGGACCGAGCAGCACGCACAGGAGGCGATCCGGGCCGACCAGGGGGCGGCCCAGGAGTCGGTCCAGCGCTGGGCGGCCCAGGCCGGCCCGAACCAGCAGCCCATGACGGTCTCGGCGAACGGCGTCTTCGCCGTCCCGAGCGACGACGCCACGTCGATCTGGATCCGCGTCAGCGCGCCCGCGGGGTCCTACTCCCCGGCCCTGCGCCCGACAAGCACGGCGCAGCAGGCCCTGTTCGGCGGCACGGAGCTGTACCAGGAGCACGAGCTGGCGCGGAGCATCCTGGACGACTGCCTCCACACGGCGGAGGAGATCATGCACAACGCCGTCGGAGAGCTGGCCGACGGCGCGAACAGCAACGTCCGTACGAGCGCCGGGCTCAAGGCCTTCGGCATGTCGGACGAGCAGAACCGCGACCGCGCAGGCGACTTCCAGGGGGCGACGGACCGCGACGCCAGCCCGGTGGTGGGACAGTCCTACCTGATGCTCGCCATGAACCCCGGGGAGCAGATCATGTCGCAGTACCACGCCGCAGCGGTGGTGGGCATGGACGGCCAGGACACGGTGACGATGGAGGCCTTCGCCGGAAGCGGCCAGACGTCCGCGAACCCGATGACGTACACGATCGGCACGGTGGCCTCCTTCCACGACTACTGGACGGGCGCGTACTACACCCCGAACCACCCGGGGGTCACCATGAAGACGGTGGTCCTCGTCAAGCGCGGCAAGGGCCGCCGGGTGACGGCGGGCTCAGAACAGCCGGCCAACCCGAACGTCGCCTAGGGCGTGTCTTTCGGATGTTGTCGGCCGAGCCCCCGTTGTCCGGTGCCGTGCCCCGCAAGGCGGAGGAGCTCCCCGCGCACTGGACAACGCGGGAGCCCCGACAACGCGGCGAGGCGCGGTGCCGGGCAGCGCGGGCCCGGCAAGATCCGAAAGACACGACCCAGGCTGAGTGCCTGACGCTGTCGGGGATCTCGGCGATGACGGTCGGCCATGCCCTCGACATCTCAGTCTCCAAGATCCCCCACCTCGGCACCCGCGATCAGCTCGGCGTCTCCTCGCGGCGTCCCATAGCGGCCGCATCGGGTACGAGGAGCAGCTTGCCGGTGGTACGCCGAGCCTCCAGATCGCTGTGGGCCTGTGCGGCCTCGGACAATGCGTAGCGGCCCGTTACGGCGACCTCAAGCGCCTTGGAGCGCACCCACTCGAACACATCGGCGGCCCGTCGGAGCAATTCGGACCGATCGGCGATGAAGTCCCCGAGGCTGGGCCGGATCAGGGTCAGCGAACCGCCGTGGGCGAGCCGAATCGGATCAAACGGCGGCACGGCACCACTTGCCGCGCCGAAGAGCACGAGGTGGCCGCGGGTTCGCAGGCTGGCGAGGCTGGCATCGAAGGTGTGCGCGCCGACGCCGTCGAAGACAACCGGCAGTCCCTGACCGCCGTTGAGCCGCCTCACCTCGGCTGCGAGATCGTCGACTGCGGAGGAAAGGATCACCTCAGCGGCCCCGGCACGCTTCGCCAGCCCGGCCTTCGCCGCGGTCGACGTCGTGCCGATCACCCTGCCGCCGAGATGGGTGATGAGCTGGGTCAGCAGCAGCCCCATGCCGCCGGCAGCCGCATGCACCAGCACCGTGTCGCCCCCCTGAACCGGGTAGGCGTCCTTGACGAGATAGTGCGCGGTCATGCCTTGGAGGAGCACGGCGGCGGCGGTCTCGAAGCCGATGTCGTCGGGCAGCGGCACCAGCCGGGAGGAGTCCACGACGGCCCGCTCGGCATACGTGCCGGGAATCTCCACCCAACCGACCCGGTCCCCGACTGCGACGTCAGCGACACCCGGTCCGACTTCGACGACCGTGCCGGCGCCCTCAGCGCCCGGGGTGAAGGGCAGCGGGAGGCTGTACCGGCCTTCGCGGTGGTAGACGTCGAGGAAGTTGACCCCGGATGCGGCGACCTCCACGACCGCCTCGCCCGGCCCCGGCCGCGGCTGGTCCACCTCGGCCTCCTGCAGCACCTCGGGACCGCCCACTTCGTACACCTGAATCGCTCGCATGGCCCTCCAGTCAACGGCTCTCATCCCCCACCAACCCCGTTGATGGCGATCCGATTCCCGGCAAGCACACCAGCCCGCCGCGCCCGCCGAGAGCTGGGACGCCTGCTTCGCACCCGGGTCCGGGACAGGAGACCGAGGCCGTCAAGGGTCGACGAATGCACCACCCGCCACTTCCGCACCGCCGTACGGCACCGTCCACATCGCCGACATGTTCCGCCTCGTACGCGGCACCGGGCACATCCTCACCGTGCCAGACGTCCTGCACCTCTCCGCGATGGACCTCACTGCCCGCCACCCGAGCGGCCTGGTACGAGTTGACGCTGCAATGCGTCCCCGGGGATACAGGCTCGACGACCCCACGAACTGCCGGGTGACGCCGGGGCGCGGGCCTTCCGTGCCGGCGCTCACGCCCGCGCCCGGGTATCCGGGCACGCTCTGCGGGAACGGCTGGGCTTCCCGGTCCAGCGGGAGGGGCACGTGTTCCCACCACGGGGGGATCGCGCGATGACGGGTCCCGGAACGTGCGGCACCGGAAGGGAGCCGTGCTGATCAGTACGGCCAGGACCAGTCCGCGACCTCCGGCAGGTCGGTGCCGTGCTCGCGGATCCAGGCGTGGTGGCGGATGCGCTGGTCGGCCATGGACTGGCGCAGTCCCTCGGCGCGACCCGCGAGGCCGGGTACGCGGTCGATGACGTCCATGACGAGCCGGTAGCGGTCCATGTCGTTGCGCACGACCATGTCGAAGGGGGTGGTCGTGGTGCCGGACTCCTTGTAGCCGCGGACGTGCAGCTGGGGGTGGCCGGTCCGGCGGTAGGCGAGTCGGTGGATGAGCCACGGGTAGCCGTGGTACGCGAAGATGACCGGCTTGTCGGTGGTGAAGAGCGCGTCGTACTCGGGGGTCGTCATGCCGTGGGGGTGTTCCTCGTGGGGCATGAGCCGGGCCATGTCGACGACATTGACGACGCGGACGGCCAGCGAGGGGAGGTGCTCGCGGAGCAGGGCCGCTGCGGCCAGCACTTCCATGGTGGGTACGTCGCCGGCGCAGGCGAGTACGACGTCGGGTTCGCGGGAGCCGTGGTCGGTGCCCGCCCACTCCCAGATGCCGGCGCCGCGCGTCACGTGGGTGCGGGCCGCGTCGATGGGCAGCCAGTCGAAGGTGGGCTGTTTGCCGGCGACGATCACATTGACCTGGTCGCGGCTGCGCAGGGCGTGGTCGGCCACGGCGAGCAGGGTGTTGGCGTCCGGCGGCAGGTAGACCCGTACGACCTCGGGGCTCTTGTTGAGGACGTGGTCCACGAATCCGGGGTCCTGGTGCGAGAAGCCGTTGTTGTCCTGGCGCCAGACGTGCGAGGTGAGCAGGTAGTTCAGGGAGGCGATGGGCGCTCGCCAGGACAGTTCGCGCGAGGTCTTCAGCCACTTGATGTGCTGGGCGACCATGGAGCCGACGATGTGGGCGAAGGCCTCGTAGGTGGAGAAGAGACCGTGGCGGCCGGTGAGGAGGTAGCCCTCCAGCCAGCCCTGGCAGACGTGTTCGGAGAGGATCTCCATGACCCGGCCGTCGCGGGACAGGTTCCGGTCGGTGGCCTCCGTGATGCCCTGCCAGGCCTTGCCGGTGGCTTCGTACAGGTCGTCCAGCCGGTTGGAGGCGGTCTCGTCCGGACCGAC
This sequence comes from Streptomyces virginiae, assembly GCF_000720455.1. GTDB lineage: Bacteria > Actinomycetota > Actinomycetes > Streptomycetales > Streptomycetaceae > Streptomyces > Streptomyces virginiae. Next base: position 574,925 of record NZ_JOAK01000003.1, read on the forward strand.
GACCCTGAAGTCCCGGCGCTCAGCCGTGTCCCGCATGATCTGCGTGAGGAAGCGGCCGAGGACGCGGGTCGGTTCGTGGAGGGTGCGGCCGGGCTTGTCGACGGGGACGGCGTGCTGGTCGAGCGCGGGCAGCGGGAGCGGCCGCAGGAGGCGGCCCCCGTTCGCGTACGGCACGGCGCCCAAGCGGTGCTCGCCGTCCGGCACGCAGGCCAGGACCTGGGCCGTCGGTCGGCCGTCGGCGTCGAAGAGTTCCGCCGGCCGGTACGAGCGCAGCCAGTCCTCCAGCTGTTTCAGGTGCGCGGGGTTCTCGCGCACCCCGGCGAGCGGGACCTGGTGGGCACGCCACGTGCCCTCGACGGGATCGCCGTCGACGTTCGCCGGCCCGGTCCAGCCCTTGGGCGTGCGCAGGACGATCATCGGCCAGCGTGCGTACTTCCGGCCGGGGTCGGTGCCCGCCGTCCGTGCCTCTTGCTGGATGAGGGCGATGCGGTCCAGGGCGTGGTCCATCGCGCGGGCCATGGCGTGGTGCACCTGGGCGGGGTCGCTGCCGGTCACGTACAGCGGGTCGTGGCCGTAGCCGCGCAGCAGCGCGTCGAGCTCGTCCTCGGGGATCCGGGACAGGACGGTCGGGTTGGCGATCTTGTAGCCGTTCAGGTGCAGGATCGGCAGGACCGCGCCGTCGTGCACCGGGTCGAGGAACTTGTTCGAATGCCAGGACGCGGCGAGCGGACCGGTCTCGGCCTCGCCGTCGCCGATGACGCAGGCGACCAGCAGGCCGGGGTGGTCGAAGGCGGCTCCGTAGGCGTGGGAGAGGGCATAACCCAGCTCCCCGCCCTCGTGGACGGAACCGGGGGTCTCCGGCGCCACATGGCTCGGCACCCCGCCGGGGAAGGAGAACTGCCGGAACAGCTTGGCCATGCCGTCGGCGTCGCGGCTGACGTCCGGATACGTCTCGCTGTATGTCCCTTCCAGCCAGGAGTTGGCCAGGACGGCGGGACCTCCGTGGCCCGGACCCCAGACGCACAGGGCCTCCAGCGCACGCTCCTTGACCACGCGGTTGAGGTGGGTGTGCACCAGGTTGAGGCCGGGGGAGGTGCCCCAGTGGCCGAGCAGTCGCGGCTTGATGTGCTCCGGGCGCAGCGGTTGGGCCAAAAGGGGGTTGCCCATGAGGTAGATCTGGCCGACGGCCAGGTAGTTGGCGGCGCGCCAGTGGGCGTCCAGCTGCGAGATCGAGTGCGCGGTCAACGCGGTCATGTCCGCTCCTGCGTCTGAGGGTCCGGGACGTTCGTCGACTGGGCCGATACCGACACCCTGCCCCTGCCGTGGTGCGGCCGCGAGAGGAGGACCGGCCCTCGAGAAGGGACCGTTGGCCCTTCTGCGCCCCTGCCCGGCACGAGCAAGGTGAATCCCGGTGGCGCCGGTCCTTCCCCCGGCCGGTGCCGCCCATCCCCGCCGGCCGACCCCGATGCCTCTCGCATCAGTACGGAGGACAGACCTGTGAAGCGCACCCTCGTTGTCGGAGTGGACGGATCCCCGGAAAGCCGGGCCGCCGCGGACTGGGCCGCGCGGGAAGCCGTACGGCGTGACCTGCCCCTGCACGTGGTCCACGCCTGGCTGTGGCAGCCGCTCGCCGTCCCGATCGTCCAGGACCGCGAAACCGAGTCCCGTCGGGCCGATGACATCCTGAGGGCGGTCGAGCAGGAGCTCACCCACCGGTACCCGTCGCTCGCGCTCACCGCGGAAGTCCTGTGCGACGTGCCCGTGCCGGCCCTGCTGCGCACCGCCAAGGAAGCCGAGATGCTGATCCTCGGCACCCGCGGGCACGGAGCCCTGCTCGGCTTCCTGCTCGGCTCCTACGGTCAGCAGGTGATCGCTGCGGCCGAGTGCCCCGTCGTCTCCGTCCGCTCCGCCCACGGCAGGCCTCTGGGCGTGCCGGAGGAGGGCGAGGTCGTCGTGGGACAGCAGGGTGGGGTGGAGGAATCCGCCGAGGTACTGCGCGTCGCGTTCGAGGCGGCCGCGGCGCGCAAGGTCCCGCTCCGCGCCGTCCGGGCCTGGAGCCTGCCCCCGGTGTACGGATACAGCCCCGGCTCGATGTGGATCGCCGAGCAGTTCGGCGGGCTGGAGCCGTTCGAGAAGGCTGCGCTGGACCAGGCGCTGGAGCCGTGGCGGCTGAGGTTTCCCGAGGTGGAGGTCGTCGCGCACGTGGAGCGGGGCAGCGCCGGCCACGTGCTGCTGTCCGAGGCTTCGGACGCCCAGCTGGTCGTCGTCGGCCGCCGGGTCCGCGAGTCGGCGGTGGGTACGCGCATCGGGTCGGTGGCCCATGCCGTGCTCCACCACGCGGCCTGCCCCGTCGCTGTCGTCCCGCACCACTGACGCCGAATCGACGCTTGAAGCCGGGCTCGCCGTCGTACGGCGTGCCCGGCCCTTCCCGTGGGCGGTTCCTGCTCCGCGGCCGGGATCGGGTGCCGACGGGTTGGGGTCAGCGCGTGACTGGCGATCACCGCGGCCTGGACGCGCAGCTCCACGCCCAGCTTGACGAAGAGCCGCGGGAAGCCCCGGGACCTGTTCCTCCTTCGGCACGTCGCCGCGCATGCGGGCCATCAGCCGCGTCGTGGCGCCGGGGCCTAGCATCGACTGGCCGGAGGTCACCGTCCGTACCGCGGTCACCAGGTCGGTTCCGGTGATCTGCTTCAGGACGTAGCCGGCGGCCCCGGCCATCACGGCGTCCAGGAGTGCCTCCGCGTCGTCGAACGAGGAAGATGCTGATGGGAACGGTCGCGCCGCTCGCGCTCGTCGCGTGGGAGCGGGCACCACGGCCGGCTATGACGCAACTCCTTCGCCTGGTTCGTCCTGAAGGCACGAAGACCGGCATCCTCCCTTCCGTACGGGCGGGACGCACAGGGCCGATCGGGCCTCATCCGCCTGCCGCTGCGCTCGGCAGGGCCGGTGTGGGCAGAGGCGGAGGGACCTTCGGCCCCGTCCGAGGGCCTGCCGGGCCTTCCCGACTGCACTCAGCACCCGATGAACTGCGGGTGCACGGGGAACGGCGCTACTCGACGGAGCCGCACGCAGCGCGCGGAGGAGACCATGACGACCGCCTTGATCGACCTGAGGACCGTGGCACGCGACGAGCGCGGCCTGAGGATCGCCCTGGCCGGAGAGCTCGACTTCCATACGGCGGGACGAGTGGAACGACGCCTCGCCGAACTCGCCGGATTCGGCCACCGCAACATGGTCCTGGACTTGTCCGGGATCTCCTTCTGCGACAGCTCGGGTATCGAACTCTTCCTCCGGCTCCACCAGCGCTGCCGCAGCGCGGGCACGCGGCTCCTGCTCTGCGGCGTACCACCCCTGCTGGTCAAGTCCATGCAGGTGCTCGGTGTCGACCGCGGCCTGCCGCTGTCCGTGACGTGATCGAGCGGGTGTCCGAACCTCGCCCTTGGGCGGGGACCGTTCGGCCCTGGTTCTCCCGTGGATCGCGGTAAAGGCTGGGGCGCGGCAGCCGCAAGGGCCCGTCGGGGCCGGACGAGGGTAAGCAGCATGGATCACGCAGGCAACGCGCTACGGGCCCGAGAGGTCGGTGACATGACAGCCCACCGCTACATGCGGGAGCTGGACAGGACCGAGGCTCTGCGGCTGCTCTCGACGGTGTCCCTGGGGCGCATCGTCTTCACACAGCACGCGCTGCCCGCCGTCCGTCCGGTGAACCATCTCGTCGAGAACGAGGCCATCATCGTCCGGATACATGAGGACGGGGCATTGGCCTCCCTGGTGGCACCCGCAGACGCTCCCGGTGTGGTGGTCGCCTACGAAGCGGACGTCATCGATTCCGTCACGCACCTCGGTTGGAGCGTTGTCGTCACTGGTTACGCGAGGGTGGTGGCAGATGCCGACGAGGTGGACCGGTACGCGCACTTGCTGCGTCCATGGGTGGCGCACCGGATGACCAGCACCCTGCGGATCCGTCCGGATCTCGTCACCGGGTTCCGGCTGGAGGCGGACCCGACGCAGCCCGTGCCTGAGGACCGGGGCTGACGCCGTGCCCCTGTCCTCAGCCCCCGGCGGGGAGGGGAGCCCGCCAGACGAGCCTTGTACCCCCGTCGTCCGGAGTCTCGTGAGTGAAGGAGCCGCCCAGGCTCTGCGCCCGCTCGTCGAGGTTGAGCAGGCCGCTTCTGCGGCCTTGGGCCGGAATGCCCTTCCCGTTGTCCGAGACGGTCAGCACGATCTCGCCCTGGCCGGCCTTGAGGGTCACGCCGACCCGGGTCGCCTGTGCATGGCGGGCGGCGTTGCTGAGCAGCTCGCCCAGCACGGCCATGACGTGGTCGGCGATCTGCGGAGGTACGTCGGTGTCGAGCAGGCCCTCCATGCTCAGGCGCGGCGGGTGACCGAGGGTGGTGGCCGCGTCGCCGACGGCACGGGCGGCGCGTGCCCGCAGGCCAGGGCCGCTCTCGCGGTCCTTGGTGCGCAGCCCGAAGATCGTCGACCGGATGATCTTGATGGTTTCGTCCAGGTCGTCGACCGCCCGGCCGACCCTTTCGGCGGCCCCGTCGTGCTCGACGAGCCGGGCAGCGCTCTGCAGGGTCATGCCGGTGGCGAAGAGCCGCTGGATGGCCAGGTCGTGCAGGTCACGGGCGATTCGGTCGCGCTCCTCCAGCAGTGCTATCTGCTCGGCGTCCCGGCGTCGCTCCGCCAGCTCCAAGGCGAGTGCGGCCTGACCGGCGAAGGCGACGAGGGGCTCCAGCTCGCCCTCGCCGAACGCCGGTTCACCCGACGTGCGCGCAAGCATCAGGACGCCCCTGCTCTCGCCGCCCGCGGTGCCCAACGGGACGGCCACGGCGGGCCCCAATCCCTCCTGCACCTGGGACTCAGCGGGATAGCGCTCGTCGGCCCAGGCCTGCACCGCCGTGACGGGTTTGCCGGCGAGGTGTGCCGCGCCTGCGAGCGTGCCCGCGAAGGGGACGACGAGACCTTGCCGCTCGGCTCCGTCCGCATCGGCCGCGAACTCCACGACCAGGCCGTCGATACCCGCCACGGGCATGGCGATGTCAGCGAGGCGTGCCGCGGTGATCTCTTGCGCGCGGCGGGCGATGAGCTCCAGTACCGCCGGGCGGGAGCTGCCGGACAGCAGGCTCTCGGTGATCTCCGCATTGGCCCTGAGCCACCGCTGCTGGCGCTGAGAGCCCTCGTAGAGCCGCGCGTTGTCGATCGCGACACCCGCCGCCACCGACAGGGTGGAGATCACCGTCTCGTCCTCGGTGTCGAAGTCGATCCCGCCGCGCTTGTCGGTCAGGTAGAGATTGCCGAACACCTGGTCGCGGACCCGGATCGGCACACCGAGGAATGTGCGCATGGGCGGGTGATGGGCCGGAAAGCCGTAGGAAGAGGAGTGCGCGCCGAGATCCGTCAGGCGCAGCGGTTCCGGGTGGTGGATGACCTCCCCGAGCAGGCCGTGGCCCGCCGGCAGGGGACCGATCTCGGCGATCTCCTCATCCGTGAGCCCCACGGTCAGGAACTGTGAGAGAGTCCGGCCGTCGGGGCCGATCACTCCCAGAGCGCCGTACTCGGCGTCGACGAGCAGCGCTGCCGCCTCCACGATCCGCCGGAGCACCTGGGCGAGATCCAGCTCCCGTCCCACCGACACCACGGCTTCCAGGAGGCTGTGCACCCGGTCCCGGGTGCCTCGCACCTCGTCGATGCGCGCCTGGAGCTCGTCCAGCAGCTCGTCCAGCCGCATCCGCGGTACCTGGGTCAACGGATCCCTCGCACCCACGTGCTTCCCCTCCGACGGCTCGCTCGGTTGCCCGATCCATGGTCAGCGTATCGACACGCCCGGGCGTCCACGCCATGTCCCACACTCTGGGTGCCACCTTCCACATCGCCCACGGGCGGACCAACGCGATCCTCCTGCCGCACGTGATCCGCTACAACGGCAGCGTTCCCGGCAAACTGACGGGATGGCCCAAGTACGAGAGCTACCGCGCGCCCGAGCGGTTCCAGGACATCGCCCGTGCCCTCGGGCTCCCCGCATCCACCCCCGCCGAGGGCGTGGCCTCGTACGCCGCCGCGGTGGAACGCCTGCGGGACGCCGTGGGCATCGAACCCTCCTTCCGCGCCCTGGGACTTGACGAGGCCACCTTCATCGGCGCGCTGCCGCAGCAGGCTCTGAACGCCTATGAGGACCAGTGCGCCCCGGCCAACCCGCGCATGCCGATGCTGGACGACATGGAGGACATCATGCGCACGGCCTACTACGCCGGGCCGCGGCCCCTTCCCTCCTTCTGACCGCGCGTAGGGCGGCCGCCCTGCGGGCGGTCGGCCGAGACCGAGTGGGACCCGGGTCCAGGGCAGCCATCTGGGGCACGGCCGCGTACGAGGGCCATCCGGCCCTGGCCGAAGGTCCCGCTCGCACGGCACGATGCAGTGGATCCGCCGGCGGGCGGAAGATTCGGCGAACTCGGAGCGTGCGATGACGGACAGCAGCGGCGGCCTCACCGGGAAGGAACCGGTCAGGGTCTTCCTCCTCGACGATCACGAGGTCGTGCGCCGCGGTGTGCACGATCTGCTGGACGCAGAGCCGGACCTGACCGTGGTCGGGGAGGCGGGCACGGTCGAGCAGGCGCTCGTCCGTGTGCCCGCGCTGCGCCCGCAGGTCGCCGTCCTGGATGTGCGCCTGCCGGACGGGGACGGCGTGAGTGTCTGCCGGGAGCTGCGCTCCCGAATGCCCGACCTCGCCTGCCTGATGCTGACGTCATTCGACGACGAGGAGGCGCTGCTCGACGCGATCATGGCCGGCGCGTCCGGATACGTGCTCAAGCAGATCACCGGAACCGACCTGGTGAACGCCGTGCGGACGGTCGCCTCCGGCCAGTCCATGCTGGACCCCGGCGCTACGGCGCGGGTGATGGCCCGGCTGCGCGGCGGACCTCCGCAGGAGGAGCTTCCACAGGGTCTGCCCGGCCTGACGGAGCGCGAGCGTGAGATCCTCGCTCTTGTCGGGGAAGGGCTGACCAATCGTGAGATCGGTCAGCGGCTCTACCTGGCGGAGAAGACGGTCAAGAACAACATCTCCCGGCTGCTCGCCAAACTGGGCGTCGAACGGCGAGTGCAGGCCGCCGTCATCGCCACGCAGGCTCTGGCCGCCCAGGGAGACCAGAGCGGGCGGCTCGGCAAGGTGTGACGGCTGTGCCGGGATCCGAGCGCAGGTTCACGCGCCCGCGAAACGGCTGAGCGGCCCGGCCCGACGTCCCTCTCGGACGTCGGGCCGGGCCGCTGCCGCATGTCTGCCGGAGAGGCCGGCCGGGGCCCGTCCCCGAAGCGGGGCGGGCCGTCAGGCGTGCGGCACGACAGCTACGGGGCAGCGGGCGTGGTGCCAGAACTGCAGGGGCGACCGGGCGCCCGGCGGTGTGCGGTCGTGTGGGGCCTACAGGACCCGCAGCAGGGACCTGTGGCCCCTCGGCGGGTGGGTCGTGGGCAGGTCACTGTGGAGATGCAAGGCCCTTCCCCGTTCTCCCGAGGAGCCGTTCATGTCCCGCACCGTCACCGTCGGCTTCGACGGATCCCGTGAGAGCCTCGCCGCCGTGGACTGGGCTGCCGGGGAGGCAGTGCGCCGCGCGGCGCCGCTCCGGATTCTCCAGGTCTGGAGCAAGGACGACGATCCGCGTACGCGCCTGGTGGCGCCGGCGACCGCTCAGGGGTGGGGTGAGCGGGCGCTCGGTACGGCGGGGAGGCGACTGCGCCGGCGCCACCCGGGTCTGCGGACCGCGACGAAGTGGGTTTGCGGTGACCCGGTGGAGGAGCTGTGTGCCGCCGGGGACGAGGCGGAGCTGCTGGTGCTCGGCTCCCGTGGCCTGGGCGGGCTGGCCGGCTTCCTCGCCGGGTCCGTCTCGCTGGCCGTGCTCGCCCGCACCCGGCGCCCGGTCGTTCTGGTCCGCCCGCACAACCGCCCGGCGGCCGGGGAGGACGGACCGGCCGGAGAGGTCGTGGTCGGCCTGGACGTGTCCGCACCCGGCGACGAGGTGCTCGCCTTCGGCTTCGCGGCGGCCGACCGGTACGGCTGCGGTCTGCGTGTACTGCACACCTGGGCCGTTCCGTCGTACGGAGCCGACATGGGCGCCGCCCTGCAACTGATGTGGGCGCAAATCGCGCAGGACGCGCGCCGGGCGCTCGACGAGGCGCTGGCCCCGTGGACGGAGAAGTACCCCGGTGTGTCCGTCGTCCGTGAATGCCGCCGGGGCCGGCCGGCGCAGGACCTCGCGGAAGCCTCGCGAGGGGCCCGGCTGGTCGTGGTGGGTCGCCGGAACCGGCGCGCGCGGATCGGCACGCACATCGGGGCCGTCACCCACGCCGTCATCCACCACTCCCTGGCTCCCGTCACGGTCGTGCCGCACGACTGACCGACCGAACCGGCCACTACCGTGCGGCATGCCGCCCCGCTTCCCGGGACCCGACATCCACCGAAGAGACAGGCGAGCAGCCATGACCACCTATGTGTACGACTTCTCCGAGGGCGGCCGGGACATGGCCGGTCTCCTGGGAGGCAAGGGAGCGAACCTCGCGGAGATGGCGCGCATGGGCCTGCCCGTGCCGCCCGGCTTCACCGTCACCACCGAAGCCTGCCGGATCTTCCTCGCCACGGGGCAGGCTCCGGACGGCCTCGACCGGCAGATCGGCGAGCATCTCGCGGCGCTGGAACGAGCCGCCGGGAAGCGGCTCGGCCAGGTGGACGACCCGCTCCTGCTCTCCGTCCGCTCGGGGGCGAGGTTCTCGATGCCGGGCATGATGGAGACCATCCTCGACATCGGGCTGAACGATCTCTCGGTCCTGGGCCTGGCCAAGACCCCCGAGCGCGAACGCTTCGCCTGGGACTCCTACCGGCGCCTCGTGCAGATGTTCGGCAGTACGGTCATGGGCGTCGACGGCTCCCACTTCGAGGCGGCGCTCGCCGCCGTCAAGCAGCAACACGGCCGGGGCGACGACACGCAGTTGGACACCTCCGACCTCATTCGGATCGTCGAGACCTTCAAGGACCTGATCCACGAGCGGACCGGGGAGGAGTTCCCGCAGGATCCGGCCGAGCAACTCCGGCGGGCAGTCCTCGCCGTTTTCACCTCTTGGAACGGCGACCGCGCACGCCTGTACCGCCGGCGCGAGCACATCCCGGACGATCTGGGCACCGCGGTCAACATCCAGACCATGGTCTTCGGCAATCTCGGTCCGGACTCAGGCAGCGGCGTCGCCTTCACCCGGGATCCGGCAACCGGCCGGCCGGGCGTCTACGGCGACTACTTGCCCAACGCCCAGGGAGAGGACGTCGTCGCCGGCATCCGTAACACCGTGCCCCTCCAGGACCTGGTCGGCCTCGACCCCGCGTCGTTCACGCGGCTGCGCGGCTACATGGAGAAACTGGAGACGCACTACCGCGATCTGTGCGACATCGAGTTCACCATCGAACGCGGCACACTGTGGATGCTCCAGACCCGCGTCGGCAAGCGCACGGCCCAGGCCGCCTTCGCCATCGCCTCCCAGCTCGCCGACGAAGGACTGATCAGCGAGCGGGAGGCGCTGGGCCGGGTCGGCGGCGAGGCACTCGCACGGCTGATGTTCCCCCGCTTCGCCACCACGGACTCGAGCGAGGTCATCGCGCGGGGCGTGCCCGCCTCACCGGGCGCGGCCGTCGGAGCCGTCGTGTTCGACTCCGCGGAAGCGGTCCGCAGGGCGGCCGCCGGCGAGAAGGTCGTTCTCGTACGTCAGGAGACGACGCCCGACGACCTGCCGGGTATGGTCGCCGCCCAGGCGGTGCTCACCAGCCGGGGCGGGAAGACCAGCCACGCCGCGGTCGTCGCGCGCGGCATGGGCAAGGTGTGCGTGTGCGGGGCGGAGGCCATCGTCGTGGACACCCGGGAGCGGCGCTTCAGCGCCGGTGGCGTGACGGTCCCCGAAGGCACGGTCGTCTCCGTCGACGGGTCGGAAGGCGTGGTGCGCCTCGGCTCCGTACCCCTGGTCGACTCCGACGTCATGCGGTACTTCGAGGCGGGCGGCGTGCTGCCGGCCGACGGCACGGCCCGGCAGCCGGTGCGGGATGTGCACCGGCTCATGCGGCAGGCTGACGCCGTGCGGGGCCTGGAGGTCAGGGCGAACGCGGACACCCCCGATGACGCGGCCCGCGCCCGTCGCTTCGGTGCCCAGGGGATCGGCCTGTGCCGTACCGAGCACATGTTCCTCGGCGACCGGCGCCCCCTGGTCGAGGCGATGATCCTCGCGCACGGCGACACCGAACGAGAGGCGGCACTCGCGGCGCTGCTGCCGCTCCAGAGGCAGGACTTCATCGGCATCCTCGAGGCGATGGACGGCCTGCCGGTCACCGTCCGGCTGCTCGACCCGCCACTTCACGAGTTCCTGCCGGACCGCACGGAACTCGCCGTCCGTCTCGCACGCGGCGAAGCGCTCGGCACACCGGCCGATCCGCACGACACCGAACTCCTGGCGGCCGTCACACGCATGCACGAGGAGAACCCGATGCTGGGCCTGCGCGGCGTGCGCCTGGGACTGGTGGTGCCGGGGCTGGTGGCCATGCAGGTACGGGCCCTCGCCGAGGCCGTCGTCGCGCGCAGGCGTGCGGGCGGCGACCCCCGGGCGGAGATCATGGTCCCGCTGGTGGACGCGGTCGAGGAGCTCCACCTCGTACGGGAGGAAGTGGACCGGGTCCTGGCAGAGGTTTCGCACGAGACGGGTGCCGACGTCACCTGCCCGGTCGGAACCATGATCGAACTGCCCAGGGCGGCTCTCACCGCCGGCCGGATCGCGAAGGAGGCGGCGTTCTTCTCCTTCGGCACGAACGACCTGACACAGACCACCTGGGGCTTCTCCCGCGACGACGTCGAAGCCGCGTTCTTCTCCGCGTACCTCGACAAGGGCGTCTTCCCCGTCTCCCCGTTCGAGACGATCGACCGTGAAGGCGTCGGCCGGCTGGTGCGGATCGCGGTCGAGGAGGGCCGGGCAGCTCGCCCGGACCTGAAGATCGGCGTGTGCGGGGAGCACGGAGGGGACCCCGCTTCGGTCCACTTCTTCCACGGGGCCGGGCTGGACTACGTCTCCTGCTCGCCCTTCCGCGTCCCGGTCGCCCGCCTTGAAGCCGGCCGGGCAGCCCTGGAAGCGAACGGCACCGACGCGAGCGCATAGCCCCCGAACCGTGCTGCCCGGGGGCGCGGAGAGCCGCGTCGTCAATGGACTCGATGGCGGCCGCACCTGCCGGGTACGGCTCGTGACGCTCTGCGGCAGAGCCCATGGTCCCTCGCACCGACGGGACCACAGGCCCTCTCGGCCCCGCTCACCGGGGCCGGTCGGCGGGCTCCGCCTTGCCCCTTCGACCCTGGCCGGTGACACAGCCGAGGGGAACCATCAGCAGTGAGAAAGCGCGATCGCCCACCTCGCCTCCGCCCCGGCCCAGGAGATGACGACATGACCGTGACCGTCCAGCACCCTGCCGACCCCAGCCCCCTCGTCACCCGGTCGTGGCGTGGTTTCACGGGCGAGGAGTGGCAGCGACACATCGACGTCCGTTCCTTCATCCAGGCCAACTACACGCCCTACGAGGGCGATGCCGCATTCCTCGCCGGTCCCACGGAGCGCACCCGCACCGTGTGGAAGACCGTCACCGCGCTCTTCCCGGAGGAGCGCCGCAAGGGTGTGCTCGACGTGGACACTGCCATGCCGTCCACCATCACCTCCCACGCGCCCGGCTACATCGACCGCGACCTGGAACTGATCGTCGGATTGCAGACCGATGCTCCGCTGAAGCGGGCGATCATGCCCAACGGCGGGCTGCGGATGGTGGACAACGCGCTGCGCGCGTACGGCTTCGAACCGGATCCGTTCGTCACGAAGGTCTTCGGCACGTACCGCAAGACCCACAACGACGGTGTCTTCGACGCCTACACCCCCGAAATGCTGGGCGCCCGCAGGGCCGGCATCATCACCGGCCTGCCGGACGCCTACGGGCGAGGCCGCATCATCGGTGACTACCGCCGTGTCGCGCTGTACGGAACCGCCCGGCTGATCGAGGCCAAGCGAGCCGAGCGGACCCGGCTGGACGAGACTCCGTCCACGGCCGACGTGATCCGCGACCGCGAGGAACTGGCCGAGCAGATCAGGGCACTGGGCGAGCTGGAACGGATGGCCGTCTCCTACGGCTGCGACGTGTCCCGTCCCGCAGCCACCGCGAAAGAGGCACGGCTTGCGGGCACGGTGAACCAGCCGGATGCGCGTCACACGAGGACGGTGTCGGCCTGTCCGCAGGCGGGCGTCGGCAGCGGAGACTGCGAGGTTGGACGTGGCCTGGCCGGGCTTCGCGTACCCCTGGCACACGTCGATCGGGGGCGGCCGCCTTGATCTCAAGGCCTTCGAGCAGGGATCCGGCGGTCGGTCGCCGCCAGTCCTGTCACCCTGCTGGAGACCCTGCACGCGGGTACGGCATTCGCTGCGAAATCGATGCAAGTGTCCCCTCTCCCTGTCTTCAGGCACGCTGATCTTCTCGGGGTAGTGACTCGTCATCTGCGGGAGTGCTGATGAACTTGCGAGATGAGCTGCCGGTCGATCACCCACTCAATCGGGTCTACCGGATCGGTGCCGCACTGTGCGGACTCCTCCTTTTGTTGTTCGGCTGTCTTGGTTTCGCCGACAGCCTGTCTTCCTTCGACACCGACGGCCGGCAGATCGCCGGTCTCTCCACCAACGGACTGCTCAGCACCATCTCGGTGGCGTTCGGGCTCCTGCTGTTCGTCGCCGCGCTCATCGGGGGGAACTTCGCTTCGACCGTCAACATCATCGTGGGTGGACTTTTCATCCTGAGCGGTTTCGCCCACCTGGCCCTCATCGGCCGCCCCGGGAACATCCTCGACTTCGGCCTGACGAATGTGATCTTCAGCTTTCTGATGGGACTGCTGATCATGACATTCGGCATGTACGGTCGCGTCAGCGGAGGCCTTCCCCACGACAACCCCTACTGGCAACAACGTCATGCCGGTCCGGACATCGGCTCCACGGGCGGGAATCGCCCCCAGAACCCGCGCAGGCGCCCGACCGAAGCCCGGCTCCCCGGGCGGTGACGTGTTGAACAGCATCAACGTACCGCGGGTGCTGGTGGTAGGAGCCACCGGCGAGCTGGGCACACTCGCCGTCGACGATCTCATCGGGCGCGGTGCCGAGGTCGCACTCTGTGGCCGAGACCAGGGCCGGTTGGCCGCACTCGCAGAGCGCACCGGCTGCCCGGCCCGACACATCGACGCCTACGACCTTGACGACTGTGCCGCTGCCGCACCGTGGGCGGCCTCCTCGCTCGGGACACTCGACGGGGTGCTCGTCACGGTCGGCGTGGCCGGATTCGGCCACGCAGCGGCAGTACCCAACGCTGTCGCTGAGCATCTGATGACCGTGAACGCCCTGTGCCCCATGGCAGTGCTGCGGGGCGCCGCGTCAACCGTCGGCGCCGGTGGCGTCCTGGCCGCCGTAACCGGCGCGATTGTCGATGGTCCCCTGACAGGTACTGCCGACTACGCAGCGGCGAAGGCGGCGCTCTCCTGCTGGTTGGGAGTCATGGCCCGCGAGGTTCGCAGGCGACAGGTCGCCGTCATCGACGCGCGGCTGCCCCACATGGCTACCGGTTTCGCCGGGCGGGCCATCGCCGGCCGTCCGCCGTCCCTTGCGCGAGCCGCGGACCCGGCCCGCGAAATTGCCGCACTCGTTGACGAGATGGTCAGCCACCTCGACCGTGCATCAGACCTGCCCGTGGCTGCCGAAACGGGGAAGAGAGCCGTCAAGGACCGCTAGGACCGACAAAACTCGATCTCACCTGGAGACAAACATGTCCACGCCCAAAGTCCCGCCCGGAGAGACGCCCCCCGCGGAAGGCTCGACAGCGTCGGCCCACATCGAGCGCGCAGACGGAGGGCCCTGGGAGCACCCCGGCGTATTCGTCGCCCTCATCATCACGGGGGCGTGCCTGGTAGCAGCCTTCTTCATAGCGCGCATCTGGGGCTGGTGATGCCCTCCGCAGAGGGACTCTTGATGACGACCTTGCCCGAGGTGTGACCGTCCTCGACGGTGGCGAGGGCTGCCGGGGCTTCGGAGAGCGGATGGACTGCGGTGATCACGGGTGCGAGGACTCCGGCGAGAGCCAGCCGGGCCGACTGCTCCAGGTTCTCGCGGTCGACGTGGCGCTGGACGAAACGCCCACCGAGAACGGTCACAGAGGTATCACCCACAGCGATGACGTCGAGGGGATTTCGGGCCAGCGGAGCGACCGTCCGCAGCGAGGTGCCTCCGACCAGGTCGACGATCCCGTCGAAGCCGCCCGGAACCAGCTCGCGTGCCGCGGCGGCGACGCCCTCGGCGGTGTAGTCGATGAACTGTACCCCGATGCCCTCGGCGTGCTCGCGCTTGGCAGTACTCCCTATGCCCGTGACACGCAGCTCGCGGCCGATCGCCAGTTGGGCGATGGCGAGGCCGACCCCGCCCCCGACCCCGTTGACCAGGACCGTGGCACCAGCCGGCAGCCCGAGCTGGTTGAGCACGTCCACCGCGGTCGTCCCGGCCACTGGCAGCGTTGCCGCCACGGTCGCGGACAGACCGTCCGGGATGCGTGCGGTGTTCTGCGCGGACAGCACCGTCGTCTCGGCGTAGGTGCCACCACCAGTGAGTGCGAAGCCGAATACGGCGTCACCCACCTCGAGCCCGTTGACGTCCTCGCCCAGGGCGAGAACGGTTCCGGCTGCCTCCATGCCCAGTACGCGGGGAAACGCACGTCCGCCGTCGAGTCCGTCGACCAGACCTGAGCGCAGAAGGTGATCGAGGGGATTCACGCCGGCGACGGCGACCCGAATCAGCACCTCACCGCGACCGGGGACGGGATCGGGACGATCGAAGAACTCCTGCACCTCGGGCCCGCCATACCTGCCGAAACCCCATGCCTGCCCCATCCTCTGCCGCCTCTCGTACGACCGACCCGGTGATTCCGGGTGCTGCCGCCATCCTCACCTCTGACACTGATGTCAGGGGCAACCGGTTGAGACGCAGATCACAGCATCAGGTGGACTGCATCACCGGATCCGGGTTCGTGGACAGCTCCGTCCGGTGCCGGCTGTTGGCCCGGATCAGCGTGTCGAGTGCGTCCCGGGTCTCGATCAGATGCGCGATGTCGGTGTTGATCCGGTCGCGCTCGCGCATCATCGCCGCGAACGTCTCCTCAGCGACGCCGAGGTCACCCGGGACGTCCACGCACGGCAGCACGCTCGCGATCACCCGGCTGGACATACCCGCGTCGAACAACTGCCGTATGAGCGACACACGTTGAACCGCAGCATCGGAATAGTGACGCTGCCCCGCGTCGGAGCGTGAGCTGGTCAGCAGCCTCTGGTCCTCGTAATAGCGCAGTGAGCGCGGACTTACGCCCGTGCGCTTGGCAAGTTCGCCTATCCGCATCCTGAGAGCCTACGCCCGCGCGCAACTCGGCTTTCGCAACTCGACCGGATGTGACAGGGGTGTCCGCCGTGCTGCCGGATGAGGGCCCGGGCGAGCCGGCCGGGGCGGCGCCTGGCACCCCGCCCCGGCGCCGCTGACCGGATCAAGCGTGCGCTCCACGTCCGTGGCCGGGAGGAGCTCCGGGCTGTACATGGGGATGAGGCCCACTCAAGTCCTGGCACCCGGACTCGCGTTCCTTCCCTATTTCCTCGGGATGAGCGGAGGTTGTGGACCCAAAGTTTCCGTACCCTCGCATCTCGTGAGGCCGTAGGCCGCCAGGAGGCAGCTCCACCAGGTCGCGTTCTTCACGCACCTCGTGGACCGCGCCCGTCTCGGGCAGATGCGGCTGGCTTTCGCGAGTCGGCGGCGGTGGCTCCTCATCCCGAACCTTCTGGCCCAGCCTGAAGCCGGCCAGCAGGAACCCGACATCGCGAATCCAACGACTACGAACCAAGCGATGTCACTCAGTGTGGAATCGACAGAAGGTGGGAGCCTACTCTTCGACGAAAATCCTCCACCTGTCTGCCCGCTCAAGGTCCTCGCGACTGGTTGAAGCAGACCAGGTCGCGAGGGAGAGAGCGATGGATGCCGCGGCTGCCATGTAGGCATGTTCGCTCCTTACCCCGGCATCGTGCAGCTTCTTGACGATCATGCCGACCTCCTTCGTGGGGGTGCTGAGTGTCATGACTCGGGCGCTCTCAAGAATGGGCGCGGACGGAGAGGCCGGGCCTCTTGCACTGAATGTGCAGTGTGTTTCCTTCCCTCGCGCCGGGCGGTGCTGGCTCATCGGTACCGGCCGCGTCCTGATTCCGGCGCTGTCCGTGCTCGCTGCCTGGCGAGCGGCGCCGGCGGCCGGCGCTCATGCCGCGCACCTGCGGCTTCGCCGAATACGCCGCATCTCCTCCGTCGGCACGGCAAACAGCCCGGCCCGAACCCGGCCCGAATCCGCCCCGACCCGGCGTTCGGCCGCGGTGGTCGGCGCCCCGACCGGATGGAGCGGCCGCGGTCGATCCCTGTGCGACGGCGACGCAGTGCACCAGCCCGGCGCACTGCGTCGTGCCCGTGGTCTCCGGGTTCAGCAGCTGGTGACGGGTGTGCCGCTGTAGAGGTTGCTGTCCGCGACACCGTTGGTGACGCTCTTGAGGTAGTAGCCGCAGGTGGGGCGGTTCTTGAAGTCAAAGGTCCGGCCGGAGGAGAGGCGCCAGATCTTGTAGTCGGAGAAGGTGAGGGGCTGTCCCGAGACCGCTTTTTCAGGCTGGTGGTCGCCGAGGACGACGTAGGCGTCGGCGCCGTAGAGGGTAGCGAGGCCGTCCTTGTCCACGAAGAGCGAGCCTCCCTCTTCGACACCCACTCCCCAGGCCTTTCCGCCCGGGGTGAGACCGTCCTTGAGGGCGCGCGCGACGAAGGCCATGGTGCGGCCCATGCGGTCGCGTGTGACGAAGTGGGAGTCGTTGATGGTGCCGCCGTAGTGCGGCCAGTCGAACATGCCCGTGGTGAACGTCGCGTAGGAGTCGTAGGGGTTGGCCAGAGCCTCGCTGGAGGTGATGCTCCCCTGGCAGGCGTCGTACACGACGGAGCTGTTGATGTGGTGACCTGCGCTGCCTCCGCCGGAGCCGCCGCCCTTGGCGACGACCGACTGGACCGAGGCGCGAAGTGCGGTGGATTTCCAGGCCGCGTACTTGCACTGGTCGCCGCCGGCGAAGTAGACGAACTCCGCGTTGCGGATGTCGGCGTTGGCCTGTGCGTTGTTGCCGTCGCTCGCCTTGGCGAGCGTCCATGTGGTGCAGGAGTTGATTCCGCCCAGGCCCATGACCGCATCGCACTCGGGTGTCCTGCTGCCGGATCCCGGACTCGATGCCGCAAGCACCACCACGTCGAGTGAGCCGGTTCCACCGCGGACTGCGTCCATGGCCTTGGCCATGGAGGCGGAGACGATGCCACCGGACCCGTTCATGGTGAAGGCGGGGCCCGACCAGGTGGTGCGGCCGACGTCCGCGGAGCTGCCGAGGCGGATCCGGCTGGCGGCGGCCTCGGCTTGATCGGCCTGGGTGATGCCGGCGGCGATGACCGCGAGGGCGGCTGCGAGGCACGCGACGGTGCGGTGTGCGGGGAATGCGGGGGAGCTGTGGCGAGGGTGCGGACTCATGGGTCCTCCGTGTGCAGTGAGGGGTACCGCAGTGAAACGGCGAAGCAGACACTGCGGCTTGCAGCAACGGAAAGTACAGGTCGATCGCCAAACGCGATAGATGTAACGCAGTGGTCGGCCGGGCGGAACGGATGCTGCGTTGATTGGGCAGATGAGGGCCCTGGAGGTGACCCGCCCGCAGGGGAGTGGGGCCCGTTACCATCATGAAACATGAGTTACATCTAGCCAACAACATGCGGTCCATGTAATTTCCTCGCATGTCAGACGGTGACGCACACAGTCGTCGCCGCCCGGTCTTCCGAGAGGGCTACTTGTGATGCCAACCCCGTCCCCCCGTCGCGTGGCGACGGCCACCGCTCTGTCCGCGGCCATCCTGATGACACTCGCGGCATGCGGGGACGACGGTTCTGACGGTGCCGGTGTGTCGCCCGCCGCGGCCACGATCGCCGGGGTAACCATCGCCAAGGACGCGGCGCTCCACGACGCCCTGCCCGAGGAGATCAGGAAGTCGGGTGTGGTGCGGGTGGCCACCGATGTGCCGTACGCGCCCTTCGAGATGTTCGTGGCCGAAGGGAAGCCCGAACTGACCGGCCTCGACTACGACCTGGGTCAGGCGCTGGGCGCGAAGCTGGGTGTGAAGTTCACCTTCACGCCGCAGAAGTTCGACGGCATCGTGCCGGCCATCCAGGCCGGAAAGTTCGACGCGGCGATGTCGGCGATGACTGACAACAAGGAGCGCCAGGCGGTCGTCGACTTCGTGGACTACTCCGTCTCCGGCTCCGGAATCATGGTCGTCAAGGGCAACCCGGAGAAGATCACGACCCTGGACGACCTGTGCGGCAGGAAGACGGCGGTGCAGGCGGCGACCAACCAGCTGGACCTGCTCCAGGAGCACCAGGCCAAGTGCAGGGCGGCAGGCAGGGCCGAGATCGATATCCAGACCTTCCCCAAGGATTCCGACGCCCAGCTGGCCCTGCGCTCCGACAAGGTCGTCGCTCAGGTGCAGACGAAGCCCGCCGCCGGCTGGACGGCCAAGACCGCCGACGGCGGAAGGGCATTCGAAGTGGTCGACGACCCGGCCGCCGCGGGCGGCTACGGCGCTTCGCCGAACGGGATCGCGGTGTCCAAGAAACTGCCCCAGCTCAGTGACGCGATCCAGAAGGCGCTGCAGGCCCTGATCGACGACGGAACCGTCACCAAGATCTTCGACAAGTACGGTGTCGCATCCATCGCCGTCCAGGAAGCCACCAAGAACGCGGCGGTGGACTAGAGATGACCACCACCACGGCTCCCGCCGACATCGACCGCACCGCGGCCGAACAGCTCACCATCGTTCCACTGCGCCACTACGGCCGCTGGATCGCGGCCATCGCGGCGATCGCCGCCCTGATGGGCGTAGCCGGATCGCTGGCGAAGAACGGCAATCTCCACTGGGAGATCATCGGCCATTTCCTCTTCGCCGACCTGATCTTCTCCGGCCTGGTCACCACCCTGTGGCTCACCGCGGCGTCGATGGCCCTCGGGCTCGCCCTCGGCACGCTGATCGCGGTGATGCGCCTGTCGAGCAATCCCGTGCTGTACGGGATGTCCTCCCTCTTCGTCTGGTTCTTCCGGGGCACTCCTCTGCTGGTGCAGATCATCTTCTGGGGGTACGCCGCAGCCCTCTACAAATACGTGATGATCGGTATCCCCTTCACCGACATCACCTTCGTCCAGATCGAAACGAACTCCCTGCTCACCCCGGCCGTTGCCGCACTGCTGGCCCTCGGGCTCAACGAGGCCGCCTACGCTTCCGAGATCGTCCGCGCCGGCATCCAGTCGGTGGACACCGGCCAGACCGAGGCAGCCCACTCCCTCGGTATGCGACCGGCCCTGACGATGCGACGGATCGTGCTCCCCCAGGCGATGCGAGTGATCATCCCGCCGATGGGCAACGAGACGATCAACATGCTCAAGATGACCGCCCTGGTGTCGATCATCTCGGCACACGACCTGATGTCCAACATCCAGGCCGTGTACGCCCAGAACTACCAGGTCATCCCCATGCTCGTCGTCGCCAGCCTCTGGTACCTCGCACTGGTGACCCTGCTCAGCATTCCGCAGGCGTGGCTCGAGCGCCGCTACGGCCGCGGCACAGGCCGCAGCGGCCACGCCTCCCCCCTGCGCCGCATGCTCGCCGGAGCGCTCAGCCGACCCGTTCGTACGAAGAAGAACACCAAGGAGGCCCTCCGGTGAACGTCCTCCCCATGGTCCACGCCCAAGGGGTACGCAAGAACTTCGGGAAGCTCGAAGTCCTCAAGGGAATCGACCTGACAGTTGAACGCGGCCAGGTGTGCTGTCTGCTGGGGCCCTCCGGCTCGGGCAAATCCACCTTCCTGCGCTGCATCAACCACCTCGACCGGGTCGACGGCGGGAGACTCGCGGTCGACGGTGACCTGGTCGGCTACCGCCAGAGCGGCCCCAGACTGCACGAACTGCGGGAGAAGGAAGTCGCCGCAAGGCGCCGCGACATCGGCATGGTCTTCCAGCGGTTCAACCTCTTCCCCCACATGACCGCCCTCGAGAACGTCATGGAAGCCCCGCTCAATGTCCGTGGACTCCCCAAGACGCAGGCCAAGGAGGACGCCCACGAACTACTGGAACGGGTGGGCCTGGGCGACCGGGCCGGCCACTACCCGGCGCAGCTCTCCGGCGGACAGCAGCAACGCGTCGCCATCGCCCGCGCCCTCGCGATGAAGCCCAAGCTCATGCTCTTCGACGAACCCACCTCCGCCCTCGATCCCGAGCTCGTTGGGGACGTGCTGGACGTGATGCGCCGGCTCGCAGTCGACGGCATGACGATGGTCGTGGTGACTCACGAGATCGGCTTCGCCCGCGAGGTGGCGGACACCGCCGTCTTCATGGACGACGGCGTCGTCGTCGAAGCCGGCGAACCCCGCCACGTCCTCGTCGAGCCCAGGCACGAGCGAACCCGCGCGTTCCTCTCCAAGGTCCTGTGAGCGCCCCCTCGCCGGAGCGGCTGCGCACCACCGGACTGCTCCCGTACGCAGAGGCGCGCCTGGAGGGCTACCTCACCGACCTGGCCCACCTGGTCGCCATCGACTCCGGCTCCTACAGTCCAGAAGGCGTCAATCGGATGGCCGACTGGACCCAGGAACGGCTGCTGGAGCTCGGATTCGACGTTGATCGCATCGCTCCGGCGCCCACCCACGGCCACCCGGTCGGCGACGTGCTCGTCGCCCGCAGTCGAGGCGACCTGCCCGTCGCCGAGGGCGGCCGGCGCGTCCTGCTCGTCGCCCACCTGGACACCGTGTTCGAGGACGGCACCGCCGCCGAGCGGCCCTTCGCACTCCACGGCCGCACGGCGCGAGGGCCAGGAGTCAGCGACGACAAGGGCGGCCTGCTCGCGGGGCTCACCGCCCTGCGCATCCTTCACGAGACCGGATGGCGGCAGTACGCCGAACTCGTCTTCCTCGCCACCCCGGATGAGGAGATCGGCTCACCCGCCAGCCGCGCGGCGACCGAGGCGGCGGCATGCGGGGCCCACTTCGCCCTCGCCCTGGAGTGCGCGCGCGAGAACGGCGACGTGGTCATCGCCCGCAAGGGCGTCGCAGAGTTCCGTGTGACGGTCACCGGCCGGGCCGCCCATGCCGGCATCGAGCCGGAGCGCGGGGCGAACGCCGCCCTGGCCGCCGCCCACCTGGTCGTCGCCCTCCAAGCACTCAACGGCCACTGGGACGACGTCACCATAAACGTCGGCGTCGTCCGCGCGGGCACCCGAGCGAACATCGTCTGCCCGGCGGCCGAGCTGCGGGTCGAGGTACGCTCGGCCACGGCCGCCGGCATCGGGGCAGCCAGATCCGCGATCGAAGCAGCCGCCGCACGGACCGCCGTACCCGGAACCACCGCCACGGTGGAGCAGCTGGACCTGTGCCCGCCCATGGAGGACACCCCCGCCTCACGCCGCATGTTCGACCGGGTAAGGAAAATCGCCGCGGACCTCGGCCTTCCGCTCGGCGGTGCTGCGACGGGCGGCGTCGGGGACGCCAACTTCATCGCGGGCCTCGGAGTGCCCACCCTCGACGGGCTCGGCCCGGTCGGCGGCGCCGACCACACCCCCGAGGAATGGCTGGACACCTCCACCGTCCCCGTACGCGTCGCGCTCCTCGCCTCCCTCGTCGCCGAACTCGGCGACAGCCGCACCGGCTGACGCCCCCTTCCGTCCCGTACCGGTCCGATCACGACGGGGCCCGGTACGGGGCCCCGGCCCCGGCAGCCCGGTGCAGCACCACGCAGCTGCCGGCCCGCGCCGGGACAGCGGCGGGCGCCCGCCGCCGCGGTCCCGGCCACCACCTACCCCCATCCACAGGAGGCACCACTTGCGCGTCCCGACCGGAGCCCGCCGCACCACCCTCGCGGGCGGAGCCGCTCTCCTGCTCACCCTCGCCCTCGCTCCGTCCGCCGGTGCCGACACCACCCACCCTGCGGGCGACAGGGGCTCCCTCGTCCTCGTCGGCGGCGGACTGAAAGCGGACAACACCCAGGTCTACGGCGAGATCATCAAAAGGGCCGGCGGGGCCTTCGCGAAGATCGGGGTGATCACGGCCTCCTCGGTACCCGCCAGCCAGGACCCGCAGGCCGCCGATCCGGACAAGTGCAGCAACTCGCAGTGCAACGGCGCCTACTACGCATCCCTGTTCGAACGGCACGGCGCCGCCGATGCCCAGTGGATCCCCGTCGACCTCGACCACATCGCCAACGCCGACTCCGACGAGGTCGTCAGGCAGGTCAATTCCATGACCGGATTCTTCTTCGGCGGCGGCGACCAGTACCGCTACGTCACCACCCTGCTCCACGGCTCCGCCCACACCGACTCCAAGGTACTCGCCGCGATCCGTGCCAAGCTCGCGGCCGGCGCGGTCGTATCCGGCTCCAGTGCCGGAGCGCAGATCGCCGCCGGAGCCGACATGGTCACGGGAGGCGACTCCTACGAGAGCCTGCGCGACGGCAGCAGCCCCGGCTACTTCGAGGACCCGAGCCGGCTCGGCTACCTGCCCGCCGGCGGGTTCGGCTTCCTGCGCTCCGGACTCATCGACACCCACACCGGCGCCTACGGCCGCGAAGGCAGGGCCCTGCGCCTCGCCGCCGACACCGGACACGACCGCGTGTACGCACTGGAGGAGAACACCGCCCTCGTCGTCGATGCTCCCCGTACGCCGCACGAGCGAGTGCGCGTTCTGGGCCCACGCGGCGTCGCAGTCCTCGACCTGCGCCGAGCCCGGACCCGAACGGCGTCCTCCGGAGCCTGGTCCCTGGCCGGAGCGGGCTACAGCTATCTGACGGACGGAGACCGTTACGACCCGAACCGCTGGCGCGTCCTGCCCGCCCCCGACAAGCACCCCCTGACCCCGACTGCCGCCTCACCCGTCCCCGCCAACCCCGACGTCTTCGCTTCAGCGGCCAACCCCGCAGCCGTCCCGTACTCCTTCCTGGGCACCGTGCGAGCCCTCGCGGCCACCAGAGCCCCGCGCACCGCGACCGCCAGCACCTTCGAATGCGGCCCCCGCTTCACCGTCACCCTCAGCAAGCAACCCGGATTCGCCGCATGGACCAACGACGGCGCCACCGCGCACACCGTCACTGGCCTGCGCATAGCCGTCGCGCCGGAGTGACTCTGCCCCGAGCACACCCGGGGGACAGGGCCGGCCAACCGATCCGGCCGGCCCTGTCCCCCCGATCAGCGGCAGTAGGCTCGACCCGCCACTTCCCCTTCCGCCCCCAGCCCCGAAAGAAGACCCGCGCATGGCCCCTGGCACGCTCGCCGACGAGATCCGCCACAAGCTGGGCGACGTCAGCCCCGCCGAACGCAAGGTCGCGCGCGTGCTGCTCGCCGGCTATCCCTCAGCGGGCTTCGAGACCATGGCCGTGCTCGCAGAGCGGGCAGCCGTCAGCACCCCTACCGTCCTGCGCTTCGTCAACCGGCTCGGGTACAGAGGGTTTCCCGACTTCCAGGCCGCGCTGCGAACCGAACTCGACGAGCGCAACGCTTCCCCTCTCTCGCTGTACGAGGCCACCGACTACGGTCGCAGCAAGGGCGGAGCGGAGGAGGACCTCTCCCTCCTCCAACGGGGCAGCAACGTCTTCAGCGGTGCCGTGGCGCAGACCCTCGCCGAACTGCCCCCGCACGACCTCGAGCACGCCATCAGACTGTTGTCCGACAGCAAACGCCGCATCACCCTGGCCGGAGGACGCTTCACCAACCTGTTCGCCCAGTACCTCGGCCTGCACCTCATGCAACTACGCGACGACGTGCGATTTCTGCCCGACCGCGACGTCGAACGCACCGCCGTATTCGCAGCTCTCCACAGACGTGACGTCCTTGTCGTCTTCGACTACCGGCGCTACGAGCAGGACAAGGTCGCGATGGCCGAACTCGTGCAGGCACAAGGCGGAAAGGTCATCCTCTTCACGGACATGTGGCTCTCGCCCGCTTCCACCCACGCCGAGGTAGTCCTGCCCAGCCAGGTCGCGGCCCCCTCCCCGTACGACAGCCTGGTCCCCACCCTCGCCGTCATCGAGACGGTCGTAGCCGGTGTGCTCACCGCTCTCGGTGAAGACGCTCACCAGCGGATGCGGCACGGGGAGGACACCGCCCGCCGCATGGGGCTGTACTGAGGGGCCGCCACCGCTCCGTCACGCGGACCCCGAGCCCGCCCGGCGGCCGCCGGCGTGAGCGTTCGCACCGGTGTGGACACCGGTACGCCTCGATCGCCTTCGCGGCCGGCCACGCGCCGGGCCGTACTCGGGGGAGCGAGCCGCCCCGGCCATCGTGTTCGGCGTGCGCCTGGCGCTCAACGCGGGATGGAGGCGGCTGTTCTTCCGCCGCAGCAGCCCGCGGGCCACCCTGGTCGGCGCGAGCTGCCCTCACAGGAGGGCTGTCCATGCTGTGCCCGCCGACCAAACGGCCACTCAGCGGCGCACGCGGGCGAGCTGCTCGTTCATCTCGCTCAGGAACCGAACGACGACGTGCAGTTCGGCCGGGCTGAAGCGGGCACGCGCGGCATCGGTGGACCTGGCGAGCGGCCGGAAGTACTCGCGTGCGGCTTCGCGGCCGACCTGGGCGTAGTGGATGTGGACCACGCGTCTGTCGGACGCCGCTCTGACCCTGCGAATGTGGCCGGCCTTCTCCAGCCGGTCCAGGCACGCGGTCACCGCCCCCGTGGTCAGGTTCATGTGGGCCGCCAGCCGGCCTGGAGTGAGGGGCCCCGCGTCCTCGTCACGCTCGGCGTCCAGCACTGCGATCAGCGCCTGCACGTCGGTCAGGTGCAGACCCTGTGCATGGGCGAACTCCTGGGCGATCCGGTTGAACTCCGCGTTCATCGCGCGCAGCAGGACAGCGAACGACTGCAACCCGATGGGGTCGTCGTACGGAAGTCCAGGGGGGCTGTCGTCGCTGAGCATCTACACAGCATATGATCTCTCAATCGTTGAGATACTCATCCATTGAGAGATCAGGGAGCCTGTATATGACGGGCACATCGCGCTGGATCCGCCGGCTCGTACCGCTCGCCCTGCTGGTGGTGTGGCTGGGCGTGGGTGGAACACTCGGTCCTTACGCCGGCAAGCTCGGTGAAGTCGCCACGAACGACCAGGCGGCCTTCCTCCCCCAGAGCGCCGAGTCCACCATGGTCCTCAAGGCACGCAAGTCCTTCGAGAAGTCCGATTCGGTGCCCGCGATCGTCGTCTGGCAGGCCCGCGACGGGGGTGCGGTCACCGATGCCCAGCGGCAGGAGGCCACCCGTGCCGTCGCGGGCCTGGCCGGGAAGCAAGGGATCAGCGGACAGCCGTCACCGGCCCAGCCCTCACAGGACGGCCAGGCTCTGCAGGCCGTGGTGGCGCTCGTCCCGGACCTCGGCGACGGGCTACCGGCCGATATGCAGCAGGTACGCGACGCGGCCGACTCCGTCCCTGCCCTCAAGGCGCAGATCGCCGGACCCGCGGCAACGCAGGCCGACCTCGCGGACGCCTTCTCAGGAATCGACGGCCTGCTGCTGGGCGTGGCGCTCGGAGCCGTGCTGCTGATCCTGCTTCTGGTCTACCGCAGCCTGCTGCTTCCACTGATCATCATCATCAGTGCGGTCTTCGCCCTGGGCCTCGCCTGCGCCGCCGTCTACGCCCTGGCGGACCGCGGCGCCGTCCGTGTGGACGGCCAGGTCCAGGGCATTCTGTCCATCCTGGTCATCGGCGCGGCCACCGACTACGCGCTCCTGCTGGCCGCGCGCTTCCGCGAGGAACTCGCCGCCCGAGGGGACCGGACGGCCTCGGCGCTCGCCGCCGTCCGACGCTCGGCAGGAGCGATCACCGCCAGCGCCGCCACCGTGGCCCTGGGCCTGCTCGCCCTGCTCGCGAGCGACCTCACCAACAACAGAGCCCTGGGCCCAGTCGGCGCGATCGGCATCGCCGCTTCCGTGCTCAGCACCCTCACCTTCCTCCCCGCCGTTCTGGCCCTGCTCGGCCGCACCGCGTTCTGGCCCGCCACGCCCAAGCCCGCTGACACCACGGCGGAGGGCCACTCCGTATGGCGCCGCGTCGCGGCCATCATCGACAGGGCACCACGCCGCGTCTGGGCATCGACAGCCCTGCTCCTGTGCCTCCTGGCCGCCTTCTCCCCAGCTCTGTCGTCCAAGGGCGTGCCCCTGGACGAGATCTTCGTCAACGACGCCCCCTCGGTCGCCGCGCAAGAGACCCTCGGCCGGCACTTTCCCGGTGGATCCGGCCAGCCCACAGTGATCATCGCCAACGCCGCGAAGACGTCCGAGGTGCAAGCCGCGGCCCGGGCGACGGACGGGGTGGCCACGGCCGCACCCGTAACGGCATCGGGACGTCCCGGCACCGCCGAGCCGCTCGTCGTCGACGGCCGCATCCGCATCGACGCCACCCTCGAGGACGCCGCCGACAGCGACGCCGCGAAGAACACGGTCGCCGCACTGCGCACACGCCTGCACGCCGTACAGGACGCCGACGCGATCGTCGGCGGCTACACCGCCCAGCAGTACGACACCCAGCAGACCGCGGCCCGCGACCGAGAGGTGATCGTCCCCGTCGTCCTCGGCATCATCCTCCTCATCCTGGTGATGCTCCTGCGCTCCCTCCTCATCCCCGTACTGCTCGTGGCCACCGTCGCCCTGAACTTCCTGGCCACCCTGGGTGTGTCCACACTCGTCTTCGAGCACCTGCTCGGCTTCAGCGGCACCGACGCCTCCGTCCCCCTCTACGGCTTCGTCTTCCTCGTCGCGCTCGGCGTCGACTACAACATCTTCCTGATGTCACGCGTCCGCGAGGAGTCCTTCACCCACGGCGTCCGCCAGGGCGTGCTCCGCGGCCTGACCACCACCGGCGGCGTCATCACCTCAGCCGGCGTGGTACTGGCCGCCACGTTCGCCGCGCTCATGATCATCCCCCTCGCCTTCCTCATCCAGATCGCCTTCATCGTCGCCTTCGGCGTCCTCCTCGACACCCTCGTCGTACGGTCCCTCCTCGTACCGGCACTGGTGATCGACATCGGCCCGCGTGGCTGGTGGCCCAGCTCGCTGGCCCGCGGACCAGCCCGTATCGTCGCGGGCCGTGCGCATTGAAGTGCTACGGGATGACGGGTCACCCGCATGCCGAGGTGCGCACCGGGAGCACGGTCGAGCACGTCGCGCCCGCCCGCGGCGGAGGGTTCGAGGTGGCCGGAGACCGCGAAGAGCGCCGACACGACGCCGTGGTCCTCGCCCTGGACGCCATCGGCCTGCGGTCCCTGGTCGCCCGCTCGGAGCGGCTGGGCGATTCAGCCTGGCGGGAGCGCGTGGCGCGGCTGCGCAATGCCCCGCCCTTCCTGGTCACCAGGCTCTGGCTCGATCGGCCCGTCGCCCCCGACCGGCCCGGATTCCTCGGAACCAGCGGTTTCGGAGGCCTCGACGACATCAGTGTGCTGGACCGCTGGGAGGACGAGGCGGCCATCTGGGCGGCACGCACCGGGGGATCCGTCGTGGAACTGCACGCCTACGCCGTCGACCCGCGCGCGCAGCGCACCGCAGAGGAGCGGCAACTCGAGGAACAGCTGCACCGTGTGTACCCGGAGACCCGCGCCGCGACGGTGGTCGACGTCCGCCACGAATGGCGCGAGGACTGCCCGTTGTTCCCGGTGGGTGACTACGCGGACCGCCCCACCATCCGTACCTCCGATCCCTGCCTGGTGGTTGCGGGCGACGCCGTGCGCACCGACCTTCCGGTCGCACTGATGGAACGGGCGGCCACGACCGGCTTCCAGCCGCGAACGCTCTGCTCGAACGCCGGGGTCTGCGTGGGCAGACCCTGTGGACGGTGCCGGACCGGGGCCGTGCCGCCGTACTGCGCAAGGCGGCCGCCTGGGCCGGTCGCTGAGGCACGGCCGGGCGGCGGTACGGGCGGGCACGGAGGGGCAGGACACCGCGCAGCCGCGCCCGGCACCTCGGGCCGGGCGCCGCCGCCAAAGCTGCCCGGGCGATCCCGGAGTCGGCGCGGACCGCCCGAGAGGCGCTCGGCCGCCACGGCGTGGCTTCCCGACGTTCTGCCTCGATCCGCTGCCGGCGATGCGTGCCGTCTGTGCAGGCTCGTGTTCCTACTGGCCGCTGCCGCCGACCCGTTTCCCGAGCGATGGGTTCACCTCGCAGGTCCGGACCGGCTCATCGCCCCCAGCAGCCGGGCGGCGGCGTAGTCCGGCCCACCTTCGCCCGGTCCTCGTGACCACCGCTTCATGCTGGGACCGACGGTCTCGTACAGGGTGTCCAGTACGGCCGGAACGTCGCCGGGTGCCAGCGCGTTCGGATCCCGTGCGAGCCCCACACCGGCGCGTTCGACGTCGCGTGCCACGGCGAACTGATCGCTGGAGAAGGGAAGGACCAGCGCCGGGACTCCGGAATGGAGGCATTCGGTGAAGGAGTTGGCACCCCCGTGGTGGACCATGGCGTCCACGTGCGGAAGCAGGGCCTGTTGCGGAACTGACGGCGCGACGACGACGCGGTCACCGGCCAGGTCGGCGAGAGCGGCCGTTCGTCCCCCCGCGGCGACGATCACGGCCGTCCTGCTGGTACTGCCCAACGCCCCCGACACGACGGCGCGCAACACATCGTCGCGGGCGGACAGGAAGGTGCCGAGCGCGATGAGGACGACCCTGTCCGCCGTGCCGCGCAGCCGCCGCAATCGCCCTGGCCACTCGCCGTCCAGCGGCTGGGTCAGGCCGACCATGTGACCCGCGTACACACG
This sequence comes from Streptomyces virginiae, assembly GCF_000720455.1. Taxonomy (GTDB): domain Bacteria; phylum Actinomycetota; class Actinomycetes; order Streptomycetales; family Streptomycetaceae; genus Streptomyces; species Streptomyces virginiae. Next base: position 603,870 of record NZ_JOAK01000003.1, read on the forward strand.
CTCAGGTCCCTCAGGCGGGACCGGTAGCCAAGACAGTTGCGGATACGAGTACAGGACGGCGTGGGGTGAGGTCAGGGCGAACGCCCGGCCCGGGTGGGGCGCGTGCGGCGCCCGGTCGCGGGCGAACGCCTCGAACAGAGCTGTGAAGGCCCGGTCGTTTTCGCGCGCAACAGCAGTCAGGCCGGCCAGCCGACGCGGGTCGGGCCGCAGGGCGGCGGGCCAGTCGTAGGGGACGCCGAACCAGCTGCCGGGCCCTGCCGGAACGTAGGTCGGGTGCCCAGGGCAGAACGATGCGAAGCGCACCCGGAGGCAGTACAGGGCGAGGGTCACCGCATAACTGAGCTGGTCCACCACGTACCAGTCCGGGCGCCAGCGCTCGTCGAGGGCGCGCAGGCTCTCGAATACGGTGTCCGGGTCGGCCAGCATGTCGGCACGGCGGTGACGGGCCTGAACCGTCAGTGCGGGTACCGCCCCGAAGCGTGTGGCCTCGAGGAACTCGGCCAGCCGGGCGGTCTCCGCCGATTCCTGCTCCGTCGTTTCGGCCACGCCGGTGTTCGCATTGCGCGTCACGGTCAGGGGCACGAAACGGACGCCTGCGCGGACCGCCAGATCCTCGAAGGCCTCCGAACATGCGAAGTGCACTTCCGTGCCGCGATCCCGCAGTGCCGACGCGAGCACCGCCATGGGGCCGGCATGGGAGGAGAACGGGGGGCTGATGATCACGACGCGAGGCATACATCTGTCTTCGGCCCGATGGGGACGCTCGGATGCGCGCGTCGGGGGACCAGACCCCCGCCACCCCGTGCGGAATGCCGTGTGACCGAGTGCATCCGAGTGCGGTCGACCGGGAGAAACCCGCTGCGTCGTACGTTTCTCACCAAGGAGACCACGTGTTTGATCCTTCAGCGCAGCCGTGGGACACCGCGGTGGCGCCGCCGCCCCGGGACGATATGGACCCGCTCGTCGCAGCGAGAAGCGGCTTTTTCCGGGGTGCGGGCGCGGACGTACGGGGGACTGCTGCAGGCGTGCCCTTCAGCGGCGACCTGACGGTTCTGCTGGAGGCCGAGTACGGTGTCCGCCCCTGTTCGGTGCCGTCGGGGAAGGCCGACGCGCTCAGCCGCGAGGACACCGCCGTCGCGTCGCTGCGCCGGGCGTGCCGCCTCGCCGTTCCGCTCACCCCCGAGGCGCTGCTGGCCCACAGCCATGACGGGCCCAGACTCGCCGCGGTCCTGACCGAGATGTGGCCCGAAACAGTACGCCGCCACGGCGAGCAGTACGCCGAGGAAACGCTGCGCCACATGTTGCTGCGAGGTGCGCCGGATGCCGCGCGTACGGCCTTCCTGCTGGACTGCGCGGAATCGGTCGGCCTGCGTCCGCTGTCCGCCGCCGAGGCGGCGCACCATGCCTCATGCCATGACCGAGGCGTTCGGCATGCCGTGTGGCGTTACCTGCACCAGCTTCCCGACGGCATCACACACCTGCCGGGCACCGGGGCGGCGGCCGACCCCTATGAGAGGCTGCTCCTCCAGCCGCAGGTCCTCGCTGGGCAGGAAGGGTGGCCGGCAACCGGCATCGTCGTCGCGCAGAGCATGCTCCAGGGCGAACTGGATGCACCGGGCCACGGGTCGAGCGGCGGACTGTCCGTGCTGCTGGGCGGACTGGGTGACCGCCTGGCCCTGAGCCCCGGCATCGGTTGCGTGCTGACGGTGGTGACGTCGGGGCACGAAGGACTCGAACGCGACCCCCTCCTGCTGCGCGAGCGCCGTCCGGGCCATTGGGTGCTGCGCCTTCCGGTCGACGCCGCGGCGTCACCCCAGCCGGACGAATGGCCGGCCCACCGGGCTGCCCTCGCCTGGTGGGCCACCCGTCTTCTGGGCGCCATGCCCCGCCCTGTCGATCTCGTGCACGTGCGATACGGCGACGACGGCAGCCTGGCGCTCGCGCGCGCGGCGGACCGGACCGGAGCACGGCTCTTCTTCACCGCGACCCCTGATCCCCACCGCAACTTGGCGCGCAAGCATGCCGAGGCCGGACCGGACGACGCGGAGCGAGCGGAAGTGCTCCGCGACGATCTCCACCGGGTCTTCTGCGCCGACCGTCTGGTGGACCGTGCCGACGCTGTCGTCGGCATCCCGGGACGCCCCGGAACCCGGGACCTGCTCCGCTACTTTCCCTCCCTCGGCACGCGATACGGTCCCACGGGGCCGGCTGCCCCGCCCGAGGGGATCGCACCCTACATCCCGGCCGAGCGCGAGACCTCTCTGCGGCAGGCGATGCTGGAAGAACTGTTCGCCGACGGCGGCCGTTCCGATGCGCTGTCGCCGGACGACAGGGCGCTTCCCCTGCTGCTGTGTGTGGGGCGGCTGCACCCGGTCAAGCAACAGGACCTGCTCGTGCGCACGTGGCTCGCCACGGAACTGTGGCGCACGAGCACGCTGGTCGTGGTCGGCGGCAGCAGAGACCGCCCGACCTTGCACGAGCAGCGCATGCGCGCCACGTTCGGCCCCCTGCTCGCCGGCCGGGAAGCAGCGGCACGCCGCTTGGCGCTGGTCCCCGCGATGCCGAACGACCGCATCCGACGCCTCGAGCGAGCCCTGGCCGACACGGCCAATGGCGTACCGGCCTGGTACGTGTGCCCCAGTGCCAAGGAGGAGTTCGGGATCGCGGTGCTGGAGGCGATGGAGGCGGGACTGCCCGCGGCGGGGCCCCGCCGCGGGGGAGTGCCCCACTATCTGCAGGACGGGGTCAACGGCATCCTGCTGGACACAGGTTCCGCCGCCGACCTGGCACGTGGCCTGCACAGGCTGGCCTCCGTTCCGGAGGAGCGCCGCCGCCGCATGGGGCAGGCGGCGCGAGGCACGGTGACGGAGCGCTACTCCGTGGCCGAGATGGCGGAGGCCCTGAGAGTCGAGTACCTGGCGGCTACCGGGGAGAGAAGCCAGGGCGGCTGATGACGGTTGCCGCCAGTCGTGGGCTCCGGGCGAACCCGGCACCCGGCACCCGGCACCCGGTGCCAGGTGCCCGGTGCCCGGTGCCCGACGAGGTTGACGGCCCGCCCGGTCGTCCGGAGGGGCCGCCGAGCCGCCGCCTGCATACGAGCGCAAAAACCGTATATAGGATGTCATGCAACGATTTCTTCGCTCTTGGTGCCGCGTTCGGATGCATGGGCGGCTTCGGTGTGCGCGGATCCCGGCGCCCGCTCCACTCCGTCGGATGTTCCTTCGTCGACGGGACGATTGGCGGAGACCATGATCCTCACAGCGTCCCCCAGGCCGTGCGGCCTCAGCAGTTCCGGGTCGGGACGCAGCCCCCATCCCGGGCCGCACAGCAGAACGTGGCTACGGGTGCGCGCGCCGTGGATCCCCCAGCGCTGTGACGCGAGATGACGTGCCATGGGAAGGTCGGCGGTGTTCCGGGATTGCGACCACAGGGCGACTGCCGCCGGGGCGACTCGGTGCACGGTGGCTTCCAGGGCTTCGACCGGCACTGACCCGCCCAGCATCAGGACACGTTGACCGCGATCCCTCAGCGCGGCGGTGAGCGCCTCCAGGGGAAGGGTGTGTTGTTCGCCGGGCAGACACGCCAGGAGGGCAGGGCGTCCGTCCGCCGGCTTGCGGCGAGCCATAGAGCCTGCGTAGGCGTATCGAAGGGCTGCGGAGATGTGCCAGGACAGCATGTGTTCCACTTCCACGTACCGGTCGTCGGACGACTCCCATTTCCGCCCCACGTACCGCAGGGTCGGCATCAGCACTTCGTCCCACGCGGCGATCAGGCCGTACGCTTCGATGCAGCCCATGATCTGCTCGTGGACGGCTTCGGCGTCCATGCGCACCGCTGCTCGAGCGAGCCCCCGGCCGCGTCGGCGTGAGTCCTCCGGTGTCAGGTCCTCTCCCTGCGGATCGTCCGTACCGGTCGACGGCTCGACCGGCGTCCGATCGAAGGGTGCGACGACCGCCGTGGCATGTCCCGAGCGGACCTCGCTGGCATGATTCTTGGCGGCGCGCGCCGCCTCGGCCGGGGGCACGCCTTCCGCCGTCAGGCGGCACATTTCCTGGACCATCGCGACATCCCGTGCCGTCCATCGCCGGTGACGTCCTTCGACCCTCGTCGCAGGTCCCAATCCGTAGCGGCGATCCCAGGAACGCAACGTGGTGGGGGAGATGCCGAGCTTCCGCGCGAGGCCCCCGGTCGTCACGCCGGCCCCGGAGCCGCGATCCCCGTTCCCGTCCATCTCCGCCTCCACCGCCGCAGTGCACGTGCCACACCGATGTGTTCTCCGTTCGGGCGGGCTGCGGATGCGTCACGACCGGACGCGCGAGGAAGCGATCGGCGGTTTGCAGCCGCCACCAGGCGCTGCGCCGGGCGCTGCCGACGCGGGGCCCGACATTTCTACCGCCCGATCCGAGAGGATCAGAGAGGGCATGACGTTGCGGGGGCACCATCAGATGGAGTGGGGGGATCCATCACGCGGCGCAGCGAGTGCAAGGCCCTGCGGATGTGGCTCTTGACCGTACCCAGCGGCAGCCCCGTGTGCTCGGAGATCTGCACCTGGGTCATGTCGCCGTACACGGCCATTCCCAGCAGACGCCGTTGCACCGGAGTCAGACGTTCGAATTTCTGCAGGACGAGGACGCGGTTGACGGCGGCCTCGCTCTCGTCGAAGCCCCAGTGCCGGACCGCCTCCTCCTGCTGGGCCGCCGACATGTTCTCGATGTCGGCTCGGCGGGTCCGCGCCGCGTGCGCGTCCGCGATGGCGTGGCGCGTGATGCCGACGAGCCAGGCGGCCAGAGGGGCCCGGTCCTGCCGGTACCCGGCACGTCCCCGCCAGGCGGCCATGAAGACCTGCTGGGTCACATCCTCGGCGTCCCGGACGTCGTTCAGGGAACGCCGAGCGAGCGTGTAGACCAGGGCACCCCACCGCTGGTATGCCAGAGCCAATGCTTGCTCGTCCCCGGCGCGGAAGCGATGGGCAAGGTCGGCGTCCGTGCCCGTCTCCGCTTGCTGCGGAGACGGATCCGACATCCGGAGCGTGTCGGAGTCGCACCACCGCGTGCGCTCTGTGTCGGCGCTCAGGTGAGTGTCGGGCCGAGCAGTGGCCATCGTTGGCTCCTGGGTCGATGTACAGAGATGCCACGACAGTCCTTCGAAACGATGCAGGGCTGCAATCTGCGCCGTTGCTGCATCGAAATGAGCGGTCGGGGCCTGCATCTCTGAGTGACCCACCAGGGGAACAACCGGCTGCACTCACTCACAGGAAGTGAGCTCTTCGATGGGAGCGAGCCGTGAACTTCCCCTTCCCTGCCGTCGCCCGCACCACCCCCGCCCCGTCACCGGGCCCTGTGCAGCCGGTGGCGACGGGCGGCGCCGTGACTCCCCGGGACAGAGCCGAGAACGGCCGACGCCGACAGCGTTGCGGCTGCTCCTCGTGCCGTTACCGGGCCGCGTCGAAGCAGCCCTGCACGCTCTCTTCCGGCGCCGGGCTGCGGCCCATGCCCGGGTGGCGTGTGGAGGTGACCATGACGGAGGGCGAACCGGTCGGCGTCGCCTCGGGCCGAAGCGTGCCCGCTCAGGTGTACCCCCCGGAGCTTCCCTTTCACACGCGGGCGATCCCGCAGCCAACCGGCGCGAGGGAGGCGGAACACAGTGGATCATCTGGGCACTGATGAATTCACCGACCTCGCTCTCGGCACCGGTGCCGGCCCGAGCCTGCGCCGGCACGACCATGTGGACCGTTGCCTCGACTGCTCTCGTGAGCTCGGTCGACTGCTGGAAGTGGTCCGCGCCGCGCGCGACGTCTCGACCGAAGATCTCCTGACCGCTCCGCCCGACGGTGTGTGGCGTTCGATCGCGTCAGAACTGCACCTGGGTGCCCACCTGCGACCCCCGGCAGGAAGCGGCGGCCCCACAACCGTTCCGGACAAGCGCCCCTCGCGCGACCGCGCCTGGGCGCGACGATCCGCCCTGATCCTCCCAACCACTGCGCTTGCCGCCGCCACGATGTTCGGCGCCCTCGCCACCGCACGACTCACGGCCGGACCGCCGAGCGTGGCCGGCCCGGTGAGCCGCCTCGCCCCTCTCGGTGTTCCTGGAGCCGCCGGGACGGTTCGCCTGGTGCGCGTGTCTGCCACCGATCGCGAGGTCGAGGTCACCGTGGCACGGCTGCCGCCGACGGACGGCTACTACGAGGTGTGGCTCATGGACCAAAGCCACTCCCGGCTCGTCCCGCTGGGCACCCTCCGTGCGGACGGTACCGCCACGCTTCCGATTCCTCCGCAGATCGACCTCGGCGCCCACCCACTGGTAGACGTGTCGGTGCAGGCCTCCAACGGCAACCCGGCCCACTCCGGTGTGAGCTCCGTGCGCGGCAGACTGTACGGCTGACATGACCTGTACTGGGGCCGCGCACTGCTGGACCTTGCCCCGCCCCGGGCGCTCGTCCTGCGGGACGGGGAAGCGGTCGACGTCGCCACCTCCGACGTGGCCGTCGGGGACCTGCTGCTCGTCCGCCCAGGGGCGAAGATCGCCGCGGACGGGGTTGTCGAGGAGGGCGAGAGCGAGGTCGACGAGTCGACGGTGACGGGGGAGATGCGGGGAGCAGCACCCGTACCGTCACCCGGTACGGCGCCGACCGGGACCATCCCCGCGGGTGCGGGGAGCAGCTGCTGCACAAGCTCACTGACGCCCAGCTTGAGGGACCATCCCCGCGGGTGCGGGGAGCAGCACTTCTGCGCTCGCCGCACTGACCGGCATGCGGAAGAGTGAACTGGCTGAGCTGACCGACGGCTGCCGCCTGCCTCCCGAGCAGCTCGGCGAGGGCCGCGTCCGGTACCGCCTGAAGGGCAAGGTCATTAAGGGCCGGAAGCTGGGTGGTGAACACGATCAGTGGGTGACCATCAAGCAGGCGCACGACACCGCCGGCGTAGCCGCCTCCCTCGCTGACCCGGTGAAGAGCGACGGTCACCTGTTCAAGTCGCTCTCCTTCTTCACTCCGTACGAATGGTTCCTGACCTGGGTCAATGGCTCAGACGGCCGTCGACTTGGGCTGGCGCCGATCCCCGAGGTGCCGGTCAGTCTGAGGATGCTACGGAGAACCCTCGCGGTGGAAATGGCGCACCGACCCGGTGGTCTGCTGGCCGCCAAGATCCATCTCAAGCACATTTCCGTGGTCACCACCGAGGGCTATGCGGACCGCCCCGGTGGGGCCCAGTCGGTGCTGATGGCCGAGTTCGGCCAAGAGGAGCGAGAGCACAAGATGCGCGTCGCCCTGGACGCATTCCACGACTACCGGAACGGTATCCGGCCTGCGGGGCCTGGCGCCAGCGACCTCCTGGACTTCTTCGCGTTCGTCGACGAACAGCTGGATTCCTCCGGGGCGCCGAACATCAAGCGCAGCGACCAGGAGGTGACGAACCTGCTCGCCAAGCGGGCCAAGGCCCTGCACCTGGGGCCAGCGAACTACTGCTGGTTCCTCGATCCGTCCAAGGCGCTGTGTCTCAAGCTCGCAGGGACCCACGCCCGTGGGGCGACAGAGCCCTTGATCGGCATGTGCGATTCAGCGCGGTGTCCCCAGGCCACTCACCATGCCGGGCACCGCCCGGTTTGGGCGGCCAGCGCCGACAGCAAGAAGGTCTTCATCGCCACCATCGGACGCGAACAACGGACGGAGAAGACCCGGCTGCGTACGGAACTCGCCCGCGATGAACGGGTGCTGGCCGAGATCGACGCCCTCTCCGGAACGGGGGCATGACGTGGCCCGCATCAGCGACGAGACCCGGCGGAACAACGAGACGGCCATCAGGCATGTCATGGAACGGCTCCTTGCCGGTGACGTTCCCCCGGGCGGCAAGTGCGACATCAAAACCCTCGCGACCCAGGCCAGGGTCGCCCGCACCGGCTTCTATCCCAAGAAGAACCGAGACGGCTCGCCGCGGCCTGGCCCCTACCAACACCTGGCGGAGGAGTTCGAACGCCGGTTGACCGAGCTTCGGGAAACGGGCGTGATTCCGGACCCGCGGGCTGCACAGATCGAGCGCCTCAAGGAACAGGTATCCGGACTGAAGGAACGCCTCGCCGCGAGTGACGCGCAGATCGAGGGGCTCGCTGACTTCAGGGAGCGGGCTCTGTCGCAGATCGCCGCCCAGCGGATGGAGATCGAGCGGCTTCGCGATGTCTTGGCCACGCCGTCGAATGTTCGTGCTCTGCCGAACAGTTCAGGTGCGAATGCACCGTACGGATCGTGTAGCTGAGCGCAATGGTATGCAGGGGGCGGCTGCCTGGCCGATGTATGCCGGGCAACCGCCTCTGGTGTGCTCTGGGAATCTACTCGTCTGCACGAGGACGCGCGCTGTCGCCTACCGCGTCCAGGTCGTCACCAGCCGCCTCTGCTGGCTCCAACGCCGCAGGAGGTCGTTGATCTGGCCGAGCCGTTTGCTGCTGTCGGGTGGCCGCCGTCGTACAGGCCCACCCCGGCCCGGCGGAGGGCGAGGTCGGCCAGGCCGAGGGTGCGGGCGGAGGAGCCGATGTCAACTGTCGGTGTGGAGGTGGGCTCGCACGGCGTCGACGAACTCGTCGACGTGTTGGAAGACGCCGCCGTGCCCGGCCCCTGGGTAGATGATCAGCGTGCTGCCGGGAATGCGGGCGTGCATGTCGTGGGACAGCTCGGTGGGGACCATGCGGTCGTGGTCGCCGTTGGCGATGAGCGTCGGGGCGCCGATGCGGGAGAGGTCCTGCGGCTCAGCCCGGCCCCAGCCCCGGATGGTGGTGATCTGGCGGTGAAAGGACGACAGTGTAATGGGGGTGTCACGGTCCATCACGCGCTCGCGCAAGCGCGCGAGGTAAGCCTTGGCTGCCGCCTTGCCCGCTGGAGTGCGGGGAAAGAACAGGAACTCCTTGGCATCGGTGCGGGCCATCGCGGCACGAGCCATGTCCCAGTAGACGTAGGCTCCACCTGTCGGACGGTCGATGCCAGTGCCCCCGGCGGGGCCGGTTCCGGCCAGGACGAGGCGGCGCACGAGCCCCGGCGCATCGAGGGCCACCTGCTGGGCGACGAAGCCGCCGAGCGAGAATCCGAGCAGGTCCATCTGGGTCAGGCCGAGGGCGGCTACGAACCCCTCCGCCGCACGCGCCATCGCGGCGACGGTGCCTGGGACACGGCCGGTGGATCCGCCGACCCCGGGGAGGTCGAGCGCGACGATGCGGCGGTCGCGGGCGAGCGCGTCGACAAATCGGGGATCCCACTCGTCGAGCGTGGCGCCCAGGTGAGTGAGCAGGACCAGCGGGACGCCGTTCTCGGGGCCGAGGTCGCGGTATACGAGCGTGTTCGAACCTACGACGATGCGGCGGTTGGGCGCCGTGGCCCACGTGGTCGGGCGGGGACGGACGTTGGACTCAGCCACGGTTGGTCACCGCCTTCGGGTCGGTGGTGACCAGGACCTTGCCGCGTGTGCCGCCGGCGAGCGCCTCGTCGAGAGCTCGCGGGGTCTGGTCGAATGGGAGCGCCCGGTCGATGATCGGGCGCAGCACCCCGTCGTCGACCAGCCCGGCGACCTGGCGCAGCGCGGCGCTATCGGGTGTGATGAACAGGAAGCGGTAGGTGACCCCGAGCGCGCGTGCCCGGCGGCGAGTACGGGCACTCAGGGCCCGGATGGCGAGCCGGACGACGGGGTTGACGCCGACGCGCCGCGCGAAGGCCGGGTCGGGCGGGCCCGTGATGCCGATGACGGTGCCGCCGGGGCGCAGCACACCGAGGGAAGCCTGCAGCGTGGCTCCGCCCTGGGTGTCGAGGACGAGGTCGACGGGCGTGCCGGCGAGGCTCTGCGCGAGGTCGTCGTGGCGGTAGTCGATGACGATGTCGGCACCAAGCTCTCGGGCGGCTGCGATGTTCGCCGTCGAGACGGTGGTGGCGACGGTGCAGCCCAGGTGCTTGGCGAGCTGGATCGCGACCGATCCCACGCCACCGGTCCCGCCGTGGATGAGGACGGTCTGGCCCTTCTTCACCTTGCCCATCTCGACGAGGGCCTGCCAGGCCGTGAGCGCGACGACTGGAAGCCCCGCGGCCTCGACCAGGCTCACAGACCGGGGTACGGGTGCCATCGTGGCGGCGTCGACCGCGACGAACTCGGAGAAGGTGCCCGTGGCCGCCAAGTCGACATAGCCGTACACATGGTCGCCCACGGCGACGTCTCGTACCGCGGAGCCGGCCTCAACGACCTCGCCGGAGAGCTCACCGCCCATGACTTTGGGTAGCCGGAACGGGAAGATTGCCTTGAACTCGCCGGAGCGGAGCCGCTCGTCGGCATGGTTGACGCCCGACGCGACCATGCGCACGAGCACCTCATGGGGGGCGGGGACCGGTACGGGCATCTCGACCTCCCGCAAGGGGGAGCCGTACCTCTCGAGGACGAAGGCCTTCACGGAGCACTCCTAAGCAAAGCGTTTCTGGGGGGGGTATCTCGGCGGCGGGCGCATCCCGAATGGCCGCCGTACTTTTTGAAATAGTTTGTGTTGTCTTTCTGGCTGCGGCGCGGGCGCGTTGCGTCCTCAGCCGCGTTCACTCATCAGGCGACCGGCACGGCTGGGGCGATGACGCGGTCGGCGGTGCCTCCCTGGAGGCGGTCCAGGGAGGCGGTGATCCCCTCGTGGGGCACGCCGAGCGGCACCGCGCTGACCTCGGTCAGGCGGGTGTATTGCTCGTCGTTCGCGGTCGGCGGTGCGTTCGACGAGGCTGTACTCGTGCTGGATGCCTACGATCGGAGCCCAGTCCTTCTGGTCCGCGAGGGTTACCGCGCGCGAGACGCGCCAGGCGGGGAAGTTGGACAGCGCGGCGTGGTGGATCTTGCCGGCGCTCACCAGGTCGTCGAGTCCGCGCAGGAGCTCCTCCATCGGAGTGAGCTCGTCGGGAAAGTGCACCCACAGCAGGTCGATGTAGTCGGTGCCCAGGCGCTTCAGGCTGGCCTCCACCGAGGCGACCATGTTCTTGCGGCTGTTGCCGGTCCTGGAGATGTCCGGCTGCGGGGCGGCGCCGAGGGTGAACTTCGCGGCCAGGACGAAGTGGTCGCGGTCGGCGGAGATCAGCTTTCCGGTCAGTTCCTCCGACTCGCCGAACTGGTAGCCGTCCGCGCTGTCGAGGAAGGTGCCGCCTGCTTCGGCGAACCGGTCGAAGATCCGGCGTGCCTCGTCCGGCTCGGTGCCTGCGCCCCAGCCGGTGCCGAAGTTCGCGGTGCCGAGCGTGTACTCAGAGACGCGCAGTCCGGTCCGGTGTCCGAAGGTCGTGTAACGCATGAGATGTCCTTGCCTGAGGGGTGGGAAGGCGGCCGCGCCGGGGTGGAGGGGTGAGCGTCAGCCCGCGTTCGGCTGGGGTGCCGCGGACAGCGTCTGCTTGACGTACCGGCTGGTCTCGTCGGCGAGGATCTCGGGCAGGCCGGTCTCGATGCCGGACAGGGCCTGGGCCGCGACGTCGGGGGCGGCGACCTTCTGATCGGCAGGCACGCCGGCGGCCATGTCGGTGTCCATGTAACCGACGTGCAGCGCCGAGACGGTGATCCCGCGCGGTGCCAGCTCCTCACGGGTCGCGTCGCTCAGCGCCCAGGCGGCGGCCTTGGAGGCCGCGTAGGAGCCGAGGCCGGCCGGGTGGAACCAGGACAGGGCGGACAGGACGTTGAGTACGGCGCCGCCGCCGTTGCCCTCGATGACGGGGGCGAATGCGCGGGTCGCGGCGAGCGGGCCGAAGAAGTTGGTCTCCATCTCCCGGCGCACCTCAGCCACGTCGCCTCCGATCAGCGTCACGCCGGTGGAGATGCCCGCGTTGTTGATCAGCAGTGTCGCGTCGGACGCCACGCGGGCGGCCTCCTGTATCGACGCCTCGTCCGTGACGTCCAGCCGCAGCGGGATGACGCCGGGCACGTCAACCGCCTCGGGGCGTCGGGCCGCGCCGTACACCTTCGCGCCACGCTCGACGAGCTGGGCTGCCAGGTGCCGCCCGAGCCCCCGGTTTGCGCCGGTGACGACCGCGACCGCGTTCTTGAGTTCCATGCCTGCTCCTGGTCCTGACGGGTGCCGACGGCAACCCACACGAATTAGATTACGCAATCAATCTAAACATGGAGTTACGATAGATGCCAGTCGACATCCAAACGGGAGGTGGCCATGGGCCGCGTATCGCAGGCGCAGGCGCAGGAAAATCGCAGGCGGGTGGTGGACACCGCCTCCCGGTTGTTCCGGGAGCAGGGCACGCAGGTCAGCGTCGCCGACCTGATGAAGGCGGCCGGTCTGACCCACGGCGCCTTCTACAAGCAGTTCGCCTCCAAGGAGGCGCTCGTCGACGAGGCCACCGCCCACGCCTTCGCCGAGCTCGCCCGGCGCTACACCGAGGGACTTGAGCGGTATGAAGGGCGGCGCGACGCCGCCCAGCAGGTGCTGATCGACACCTACCTCTCCGTCGAGCACCGTGACGGCCCGGCGGACGGCTGTCCGGTCGCCGCGCTCGCCTCCGACATCGCGCGCGAAGGCGGGGGACGTGAGGCCCGTCGCGTCTACACCGAGGGGGTGGCCGACTTCGCCGACTTCCTCGCCACCGACGACCAGGACGGCATCGTCCGCCTCTGCACCCTGTTCGGAGCGCTGGTCCTGTCCCGGGCCACCAACGGCTCCCCGCTCTCCGAGGAGATCCTCGCCGCCGCGCGCGCAGCCTTGACCGAAGCAGGCTGATCAAGGGCGCGGTGCGGGTGCACATCGACGGCACTGGGCGACGAGGCGTCCGTGGCCGGGCGGAGGCGGTGGGAGAAGGCCGCCGACGCCTGGCGCACCGGCCTCACCGTGCGCCGGGCAGCGGTCAGTCCGCGGGCCGCATGCTCGTGAAGTGGAAGTTGCGCAGCCGACGTCAACGCGTCAGCAGGACTGCGATCTGCTCCCGGATGTCGCGCACGCTCTCGTCGACGCTCGCGGCGACGTTCACACTCGCTGCCATCGCGAGGAACGTGACGGCGGACACGACGCGCGCCGCCATTGCCGCGTCCGCCTCGCTGACCTGTGCGTCCCGGCACAGCACGGCGGCGACGGCATTCTCGGTCTGCCCGGTGATGGCGAGGGCTTCGCCGTGGTGGGGCTCGGCGGGGTCGCCGAAGACCATCTCGCGCAGGTAGACGCGCCCGTTGTCGACCTGGGTCCGGTTGCATTCGACGACCGGCCGGACGATCGCCATCACGGCGTCCAGCGTGTCCGGGATGTTCTCGGCGTCCACCCGGCCTCGCTTGAGGGCTTCGGCGTCGAGGGAGTTCTGGACGAGCAGGAGGAGCTCGCCCTTGGTCTTGGCGTAGAGGAAGAGCGTTCTGTGGCCCGTCCTGGTGGCGCTCAGCCAGTGGGGCGAGACGTACGCCGTCGGCCCCGAGAGCCCGGGCCCCGTCCTGGACGTAACTCACGCTGACTGTGGCGCCCCGGTCCACGTCACCGTCCAGTGCTCCGCGGAGCACCCCCCTGACTTCCGAGGACGTCACCGTCCGGCTGGGGTCAGGTGCGCGACGTCTCTCGTGAGCCGTTAGCCCCGGGCGGGCAGCCGGGTGATGGCGGAGTGCCCTGGTACTGGAGACGCCGGCCGCTTTCGAGAGGGTGATCGCGAAGGTAAGTTCGCCGAACGGGCGAGCGTGCTTCCGAACGCGCCTGCGACACCTGCGTCAAGCCCGGCCGCTTCCGCCTCCACGGCCACGGGCCGCGAGCCGGGATGCAGAGCACCTGCGAAACCTGCCGCATCTCCTGACACCAGACAACGCATCAGCGGGCAGCCCCGAAACGAACCGCCCGGGCGCCTCCCGCCCGTAGAGTTCTCCTCGGCCGCCGAGTTCGGTGAGACATGATGTTCGCCACACCCACAGCGGGGAATCGGACATCGTGCTCCGTCATAGTGCGACACGCACCACAGGCTCGGCTCTAGCCCAAAGCGACACGACCTGCGAGGGACACGGTCTCTGCGAGAACAAACCTGCTGAGGGCACTGACGATGAGCGCGACCGCGTTCGGTGTGGTGCTGGGCCTGGGCGCGCTGGGTGCGGCCGCCGGAGCGCTCACCGCACCAGCGTTGGCCCGCCGGTACGGACCGGGGCCGATGATGCTCACCGCGCTCGCGATCACCCCGGCCACCCAGCTCCCGCTGCTGCTCGCCTCTCCCGGCCGTGCGTGGCAGATCAAGATCGGTGCGGCGCTGTTCCTGCAGCTCGCTTGCGCCGGTGCCGCGGGCACCACCCAGCGATCCATCCGCCAGATCGTCACCACGGCCGGTATGCAGGCGCGAATGCAGGCGGTGAGCACCTGGCTGACGTCCGGTGCCCGGCCCGTGGCCGCGCTCCTCGCCGGCGCCTTGGGCACGTGGATCGGTGTCCGGCCCGCCCTGACCGCCGGGAGCCTCCTGCTGCTGATCCCGCTCATCGTCCTCGCCCGCTCCCCGATCCGCGCCCGACGGCAAATGCCGGACCAGCCCGCCGTCCCTCTGCCGTTGCCACCCGCAGCCCGGACGTCCCCTCCCGTCCTACCCACTCCAGCGCGCACGGACGACGCGCGGAACGACCAAGCGCTCGGAGGCGAAACGCCTTGAACAAGACCCCGACCTCGACGGCGGCTGCACTGCTCCTCCGCCCGATCCCCTGGAGAGCCCCGTGCTGAGCGATCCCTCTGCCACCTCCGCGCCCCTCTCTCTGGCGCAGTCTGCCGACGACACCGCCGGGGCTGCGGCGGCCCGGGCGGCGATGGTCGCCCGGCTCGAGGAGTGCGGAGCCCTCCTCAGCGCCGCCAGCAGGGTGCTCTCGGCGAGGAGGCCCGCTCGCTGATGGCTCTGCTGACCCGGGCCGCAGCCGTCCGAGTCGAGGTCGGCCGCCGACCCCTGTCGGTCTATGACGAGCTGACCGGAACCCGTCCCTTCACCGCCCACCCCACACCGGAGGAGCCCAGTTGAGTGAGTTGGTCAGTACCCGCATCCGCACCCACGGCCGCCAAGCTCGGTCTGCCCCACCTGGCCGAGAGCCTGAAGCAGTACGCCGGTCGGGCGGACGAAGCCAAGATGGGCTTCCTCGACCTCGTCCTGGCCGAAGAACTCGCCGTGCGTGACGACCGCCGCTTCCGCCAGGGCCTGCGGCTCTCCAAACTGCCGCACCACAAGACGCTCGACGAATACGACTTCACCTTCCAGCCCGAGCTCGACCCCCGCAAGATCAAAGACCTTGCCACCCTCGCCTTCGCCGAGGCCAAGGGGAACGCGGCTCTGCTGGGACCACCCGGAGTCGGCAAGACGCACATCGCAGTCGCTCTCTCGGTCGCTGCCTGCCGGGCCGGCTTCTCCGTCTACTTCACCACCCTCGACGACATGGTCCGACAGCTCAGGACCGCCGAGGCATCCGGGCGGCTGAACAGCAAGCAGCGCACCTATCTCCGCCCCGGAGTCCTCGTCGTTGATGAAGTCGGCTACCAGCCGCTGGAGCGGGCCGAGGCCAACCTGGTCTTCCAGGTGATCTCCAAGCGCTACGAAAAGGGCTCGATCATCCTGACCTCGAACAAGACCTTCAGTGAATGGGGACAGGTGTTCGGTGACGAGGTCCTCGCCACCGCCATCCTCGACCGCCTCCTGCACCACTGCGACGTCGTCTCCATCAACGGCCCCAGCTACCGACTCAAGAACCGACTCGCCGCCATCGAGCGCGATGCCAACGTGGCCTGATCAGCCGAAGTAGACGTCTCCCCATCGACATCCCGCCGGCTTCCTAGCCAGACCGGCGGGCGGGCAGCCCCGCCTTGGCACGCCAGTAGTCTGCGTTGCGTGGGTCCGCCAGCCATCCGATCAGGCGTTCAGCGCCTGCACGGAAGGCCTCGGGAAGCAAGGCCAGATCAGCGATGTCATGGCTGAAAACATCGACGTCGTGGGTGGCGTGATCTGTGTCGCACCAGCAGGCAACGTTCACCGCCGCGTCGACCGCGAGCTGGCCCAGGTCTGTCCACACGACCTGGAGCAGGAACTCCATCTGGTCGCTCCCGTCGGCATGCTCAATGACGTCCAGGCCGAGGATGATCGGCGTCCCTGGCTGAGGTTCAGGGCAGACCGCGTGTTCCAGAGCCCATTCCCATTCCGCCCCAGCTTCGTTGACCCGAGCCGCATCAACAGCACGGGCCCCGTCCTTCAGGGATTCCACGCCAGCAGGCGACAGGCCGGGAAACAGCGTGGTCAAGGGGATGTCGTCGAAGGCGCCTCGTTTCATGCGTCGATCATCAGGTCTCTCCGGCTCACAAGCCAGGAGTTTCTGCCCCGAGGCTTTCTCCGTCCTCACAAGACGGCCCTTGGACGGCCGCCAAGCTGAGCACGTTCATCGGCTCTGTCGCTGATCTTGTGATGCTGTGCGGCTGAGCTGGGCAGCCTCTCGGTGTGCGGTTCTGGGGGTTTGGTGCGGTTGTTTCCGTATCTGTCGGGTGTGGTGGTGGAGTCGATCTCACGGGACGCGGGTGTGGTCACGTTTCGTACGCGAGCCCGGG
>NZ_JOAK01000004.1 GCF_000720455.1 Streptomyces virginiae
CCCGAAGCCCCGCCCCGCCGACACCCCGCCGCGCCCCCGCCCGGCAGCCGAGACCCCCCGCCTCAGCCCACCTCAGGGGGGCCCGGTCGGCCCCAGCCCGCCCCGGCCCGCCTCAGCTTCCCTCCGGCTTGGGTGCCTTCAGGACCTTGCTGACCCACTCCAGGGAGCCTTCCTTCATGCCCCGGACGTAGTGCCAGCCGTTGTGCTCGCCGTTCTGGATGTCGCGGATGGTCATCTTGACCGGGCCCTTGCCGTACTGCTGCTGGAACCTCACCATGCGGTCCTTGCCGGACTCCTTCGTGCCGACCTGGAAGTTGATGTAGACCTCCGGGCCCTTGGTGTCGATCAGCTTCTGCGCGAGCTTCTCCGGGTTGTTCGCGTCCATCTCCGCCTGGTGGCCCTTCCACAGCGGGGAGTCGGGGACGATCTCGCCGCCGCTGGCGATGACGGCCTTGAACTTGTCCGGGTGCTGCAGGACCGTCTTCATGCCGACGAAGGCGCCGGAGGACGAGCCCATGAAGGCCCAGCCGTCACGGGACTTGTAGGTGCGGAAGTTGGCCTTGGCGAAGGCCGGGACGTCCTCGGCGATCCACGTGCCCATCTTGGCCTGGCCCGGGATGTCGGAGCCGTCGTAGTAGTACTTCGCATCCGGGTTGAGCACCGGCATGATCACGATGTACGGGAGGCTGGTGCCGGCCTTGACGCCCTCGGTGATGGCCTTCTGGAGGCCGAGGCTGGTGTCCGCCCAGTAGTTGTTCGGGAAGCCGTTGCCGCCGGGGAGCGCGATGAGCACCGGGAAGCCGCTCTTCGCGTACTTCGGGTCGTCGTACTGCTTGGGCGCCCACACCCACACGTCGCCCTCGAAGCCGGACTTCTCGCCCGCGAGGCGGGTCTTCGCGATGATCGTGCCGTCGTCGAGCTTTGCGGTCTGCTTGAAGTCCGACTTCGGGCCGGTCGGCATGAGCACGTCCGGGTCACCGGAGGGCTTGGCCTCGGCGCTCGGCGTACCCGCGTCGGACGTGCCCGCGGCCGGGGGCGCGGGCGGGTTCTTGCCGAAGGTCACCGCCTCGCCGTTGCCCGAGAACCAGTCGAGCTTCCAGGCGGCAAACCCGCCGCCGAGGAGGAGTGCGAGGGCGACCACGGCGCTGATCCATATTCGGCGCCGGGACCGCTTGGGCTGCGGGGGCTCGGTGTCGTGCGGGTACCCGGCCGCGGTGGGCGGCTCACCGTACGGCGGCCGGCCCGGGTAGGGCGAGGGCGCCTCGTACGACGGCGCGTGCTGCTGTTGGTGCTGTTGGCCGCCATGCCCCTGGGGCGGTATGTCCTGGTACGACTGCTGGTCGTCAGGCCGCTGGCGCTGCGGGTACTGGTGCACGAACTTCGCTCCGAACGGTCTTGACTGCCCCCGAGGGCAGAGCGGCTGGTCTCCCCTAAGTCCTGATGAGCAAACCACCCGCACAGTTCCAAATTCGAGCAAAAAAAACATAGGTGGATCCGTGCGGGCGGAGAGGTCACCGCTCGGCGTCGAGCGCCTCCGCGCACCGCCCGAGCAGCTCGATGAGCAGCTGGCGCTCCTCCTCGGTGAACGCGGCGGCGAGCGCGCGCTCGACCCGTACCGCACCCGCGTCCGCGAGTTCCATCGCCGCGCGCCCCGCGTCGGTGAGCCGCGTCTCCAGCACGTTGCGGTGCCACTCGTGCGGGGTCCGCTCGATGAACCCGCGCTCCTGGAGGTTCTTCAGCACGGTGTTCATGGTCGGCGGCGTCACCCCGCACAGGCGGGCGAGCGCGGCGGCCGAGATGCCGGGCTTCTCGGCGAGCCAGAGCAGGGCGGCGTACTGCGGAACCGTTACTGCGGCGGGCTTGCAGGCCGCGTTCTTCGCCGCGAGAAGTGCCTGCTCGGCGCGCTTGACGTGAGAGCCGATGCGCTCCTCGGGGGCCATGGAGGTCATGGCCGCATCCTACGGCCCTTGCATGCATTAGAGCTCTAACATACATTCACCCTCACATGATCGGTAGAGCACATCGAATGAGGCATGTGATGATGCAGAAGCAGCAGAAACAGCAGCAGAAGGCGCAAAGGACGCAGAAAACGCAGAAGACGGCCAAGAGGGCCGCGGGGACGACGGCGACGACGGCGACGGCTCCCGGGATGCGGCCCGCCCTGGCGGCGGCGTCACTGGCCGGGGCCCTCGCACTCGCCCTCGCAGTCGGCGCGGCGGCGCCGGCTCCGGCCCTGGCCCTGACCGGGGCGCAGGCCCCGTCGGGCGGCGACGCCCGGATATCCACCGCCTTCGCCCTGCCCGGCGCGAAGGTCTATCCGGAGGGCATAGCGGCGGATCCCCGCACGCACACCGTCTACGTGGGCTCGTACGCGGACGGCACGGTCTACCGGGCCCGGCCCGGCCGGTCCGAGGCCGAGGTGTTCCTGCCCTCGGGCACCGACGGCCGCCGTACCGCCAACGGCCTGCGGGTCGATGCCCGCGGCAGGCTCTGGGTCACGGATTCCACCACGGGCGTGGCCGTCTACGACACCGCGACCGGGAGCCGGCTGGCCCACTTCGAAGTGGCCGCGGGGACCTCGGCGCGCTTCGTGAACGACCTAACCCTCACCCCGGACGGCACCGCGTACCTGACGGACAGCAGCCGCGGCGTGATCTACCGCGTGACCCCGCGGCAACTGGCCGCCGGCAGCGGCGTCCTGACCGAGGCCTACGACCTCGCCCCGGCCCTGCGCCCGCGCCCGGCCGGCTCCTTCAGCCTCAACGGCATCACCTCCGACCGCGCGGGCCGCTACCTCCTGACCGTCGACATGACGGCGGGCGACCTCTACCGCGTCGACCTGCGGACCGGCGCCGTCCGGCGGGTCGCCCTCACCGGCGGTGACCTCAAGGCCGCCGACGGTCTGGACCTGGCCCCGGACGGCACCCTGCGCGTGGCGCACAACGCCACCAACACACTGACCCGGTGGCAGGTCGGCGCGGACGGCACCCGCGCCAGGTTGACCCGTACGGTCACGGACCCGTCGCTGCAGATCCCCACGACCCTCGCGCGCGTCCCGGGGCGCACCCTGGTGGTCCGCTCGCAGTTCGACAAGGGTGGCCCCATGGACCCGGGCGCGGGCACGGGCGGCGCGGGCACCCCCACCACCTTCACGGTGGCCTCGGTGCGCGGGCTCTGAGCGGGGTGCGCCGTCAGGCGGCGGCCTTCCTCCTGGCCCGTACGTCGGCGACGGCGTAGGGCAGCCCGGGCAGCAGCAGGAGGGCCGCCGCCCACAGCGGCACCGTGAGCACGGCGGCGTCGCCGGCGAGCCGGCGGGTGAGGATCGCCGCGGGCAGGGCCACGCACAGACCGATCCCCCAGCTGCGGAGCATGCCCAGACTGCCCCGGCGCAGCTCCCAGACGACCGTGGCCACTCCGAGGACGGCCCAGAAGGCGATGTTGCCGGGGGTCACGGCCGACTCGGTGGTCCAACGGGTCAGGCAGGTCAGCAGCAGGAGGCAGCCGAGCACGAAGGCGCCCAGGCACACCATGCGCAGCACCCTGCGCGGGAGCGGGGAGCGGGCCCTCGCCCATGCGGCGGCGAAGGTGCGGACGTCGTGGCCGATGACGTCCTGCCCGGTGCGGCCGGCCGCCTCCGCGTCCGCCAGGTGCGCGGAGAGCTCGTCGAGCATCTCCCTAACGGACGCGTCGTCGATCCCGCGGTACTCCCAGTTGCTGCGGCAGGCCGCGAGTATCTGCGCGTTCGTCATGCCGTGTTCTCCCCCGTGGATGGCGTGGTGGTGGTCAGGATCCGGCCCACCGGTCCGGCGAAGGCCTGCCAGTCGGCGCGGCCCCGGCCGAGTGCGGCGTGCCCCGCCCCGGTCAGCCGGTAGTACTTGCGCGGGGCGCCGCCGCTCGGGGACGGGGCGCGGTACGAGGAGATGAGCCCCGCCCGCTCCATCCGGGCGAGCAGCGGATAGATGCTGCCGTCGCTGACGAGTTCCAGCCCGCCGGCCGCGAGTGCCTCGGCGAACTCGAATCCGTACCGGGGCCGTTCGGCGATCAGGGAGAGCAGGCACAGGTCGAGCACCCCGCGCAGGAGCTGGCTGCGCCGTTGGTCACCGGTCGTGGGCAGCTCCTTTGTCATGCGGCACAAGATAGTCGCGGACTACCTTGCGCCACAAGACAATGGGCGCCCGCCCCCTACCGGGAGGCGGCGATGCGGCGGGTGGCGGACCGCATGACGAGGGCCATCACCACTTCGAAGACGCCGAGCAGGACGAGCCACAGGCCCAGCAGACGCGTCAGGGCGACCGCGGAGTCCACCGGGAAGCAGAGGACGACGATTCCGGCGACGGTGCCGAGCGCGCCCAGGCCGAAGAGCAGCCCGCGGTGGAGGAGGAGCCGGTCGGCGATGGCGACGTACGCCGTGAGCACGCCGGTGATCAGCCAGAACACTCCGACGATCAGGGACAGCGCGCCGATGGTCTGCATCGGGTGGCGCAGGACGAGTACGCCCGCCAGGAAGGCCAGGATCGCGATCAGCACGCTCGCCAGCCGGCTGCCGCCGGCGTCGTTGCTGTGCGAGAAGGCCGACACGAAGCGGAACCCTCCCGCCACCAGGAGCTGCAGCCCGATGATCACGGCGAGGATGTGCAGCGTCTCGTCGGGCCAGACGAGCACGAGGATCCCCGGAATCAGGGTCGCGAGGGCGACACCGAGCGCCCAGTGCCACGAACTCCCGAGCTGGTTGAGCGTGTCCTCGGGATCATGCTGCGCGCGCTGCGGCGACGCGTCGGGCCGTACGGACATCACGCCTCCCGGAACCCACCAGAAGTACCTTTACCCTCACTTTATGCCGGTATGAACCAACCCGCGCTCCCCCTCATGGCGACGCCGGAGGCTTCTGCTGGCCCTCGCCGAGGAACTCCCGGGCCCCACGGAGCCTGGTGCTCAGTCGCCGCTGCGTGGCGCGGCTGTCGAGACGCACGTCGAGCGGCCCCGGCAGGCGCGTGTCCGCGCGGCGCCCGGACGGCAGCCTCGATGCGTCGAGCCCGTCACGCCGGGCGATGCGCACGCCGAGGTCGTAGCGGCTGAGGGCGTCGGGGCCGGCCAGGTGGAAGAGACCGGCCGCGTTGGACCGTGCGAGTTCCCACAAGGCGGCGGCCAGGTCCTCGACGTGCACGGGGCAGCGCACGTCGTCGCTGAAGAGGACGCCTTTGCCCGTTCCGGCGATCAGCGCGTGCGCCAGTCGTTCGTGTTCGGACCGCCCGTTCCCGATGATCAGCGAAGTGCGGGCGACGGCCGCGTCGGGACACAAGAGCCGCACAGCCGTCTCGGCGGCGGCTTTCGCGGCCCCGTACGGGGTGATCGGGTCCGGGGCGCAGGTCTCGTCGTAGTGGACCCGGCCGCCGGAGAAGACGGCGTCGCTGGAGACGTGCACCAGCCGGATCCCGAGCTTCGCGGTGGCCAGGGCGATGTGGACGGAACCGTCGGCGGTGACCTTCCAGTCGGCCCCGCCGCTCGTCACGTCGATCACGGCGTGCGGTGCGACCGCCGTCAGCACGGCCTGCACCGCTGCGGGATCGCGTACGTCCAGCTGATGCCAGGCGGCAGCCGCGGGGTCACCGGGACGGGAGTGGAACGTCGCAGCCGCCTCCCGACCCTCCGCACGCGCCGCGCCCAGCAACGCGGTCCCCAGGAACCCACTGCCTCCGATGATGAGCACCGTCATGCCCCAACACGCTAGGCGACGCCGCCGCGCCCCGACGCAGAATCGAAAACCCCCGGCGAGCACCGCGTCGTCCACACGATCGACAACAGGAGCGATCGTTGGCTCTCCGGCTTGAACCGCGGGCCGCTCCCGTGAGGCCATGACCGCACTGCCCGACTGGATGCGCCCGCCTCGCGCGGAAGGCTGGTTCGCGGAGGATCTGGACAGTCTCCCCGAGGCACCCCGCCACACTGAACTGATCGATGGGGCCCTCGTCTGTCTTCATGGTGTCGCCCCAGCGGTCCTGGCATGGCCGCCTCGTCACCGCCCTGACCAACACGCTCATGACGCAGGCGCCGGCCGGCTTCGAGGTTGAGCGCGAGATGACGATCCGCCTCGCCGCCCGCAACCGCCCCGAGCCGGACCTTCTGCTGACGAACCTGCCCTATGACCCCGACCGCACCTGGTACGCCCCGGAAGACGTCAAGCTCGTCGTGGAGACGGTGTCACCCGAGTCCGCGCATCGCGATCGCACAGTAAAGCTCCGCAAGTACGCGGAGGCCGGCATCCCGCACTACTGGTGCATCGAGGACGAGGACGGGGCAGCCGTCGCACACGTCTACGAGCTCGACGAACCCACGGGGGCCTACGCGCCCACCGGGATCTTTCGGCCCGCCCTCCAGCGCCCGGTGCCGTTCGAAGTCGGCCTGGACCTCGACAAGCTCACACCGCCCCGAAGCAGCTGAGAAGTCGGGGCGGGAACGCAGAAGGGGCCGGACTCGCCAGAGTCCGGCCCCTCGATTCGAAGCAGCTACACGTTGAAGCGGAACTCCACCACGTCGCCGTCCTGCATGACGTAGTCCTTGCCCTCCATGCGGGCCTTGCCCTTGGCGCGGGCTTCGGCCACCGAGCCGCAGTCGACCAGGTCCGCGAAGGAGATGACCTCGGCCTTGATGAAGCCGCGCTGGAAGTCGGTGTGGATCACGCCGGCCGCCTCCGGGGCCGTCGCGCCCTGCTTGATGGTCCAGGCGCGGGTTTCCTTCGGGCCGGCCGTCAGGTAGGTCTGCAGGCCCAGGGTGGCGAAGCCGACGCGGCCGAGGGTGGCGAGGCCCGGCTCGTCCTGGCCGACCGACTGGAGGAGCTCGAGGGCCTCCTCGTCGTCCAGCTCGGAGAGGTCCTGCTCCAGCTTGGCGTTGAGGAAGATCGCCTCGGCCGGGGCGACCAGCGCGCTCTGCTCCGCCTTGAAGGCGTCGTCCGTCAGCTCGTCCTCGTCCACGTTGAAGACGTAGAGGAAGGGCTTCGTGGTGAGCAGGTGGAGCTCGTGGAGGAGGTCGCCCAGCTCCGTGCCCTTGGTGATGCCCTTGGAGAAGAGGGTGTCGCCCGCTTCGAGGATCTTCTTGGCCTCGACGACGGCGGCGAGGACCGCGACCTTCTCCTTCTGGAGGCGGGACTCCTTCGTCAGGCGCGGCTCGGCCTTCTCGATCGACTGGAGGTCGGCGAGGATCAGCTCGGTGTTGATCGTCTCGATGTCGTCCTTCGGCGAGACCTTGCCGTCGACGTGGACGACGTTCTCGTCCTTGAAGGCGCGGATGACCTGGCAGATGGCGTCCGACTCGCGGATGTTCGCGAGGAACTTGTTGCCCAGGCCCTCGCCCTCCGAGGCGCCGCGCACGATGCCCGCGATGTCGACGAAGTCGACCGTCGCCGGGAGGACCCGCTGGGAGCCGAAGATGCCCGCGAGGACGGCCAGGCGCGGGTCCGGGACGCCGACGACGCCGACGTTCGGCTCGATGGTGGCGAACGGGTAGTTGGCCGCCAGCACGTCGTTCTTGGTCAGGGCGTTGAACAGGGTCGACTTGCCGACATTCGGCAGGCCGACGATTCCGATCGTGAGCGACACGTTGGCGACTTCCCGTAGCTGGAGGGGGCGGCGGCCCGGGAGTGGGCCACCGGACAGTTTACTTTCCGATGAGTGGCGGTGGATGTACGCGTGTCCGGGCCCGGATCCGGCCGCCCTCCCGCCTAATTTGGTGGGGTGGAGCAATACAGGACGCGACCGGCCCCTCACCCGCAGCGACCCCCTGCCCAGCGCAGGGGCCCGCGGCCCGCGGGCGTGCCCGCGCAGGGCGGCGCCCCGCGGCCGGCGCCCGTGCGCCGGATGCCCCGGCCCCGGCTGACGGGGCTGGGCGGCGGGCTGTTCGCGTGCACATCGATGGTGCTCGTCGCCGGCATCTGCTGGCTGCTCTTCGACTCTTCGCTCTTCGTCTACGGGCTGCTCTTCCCGCCCGTCGCGGCCGCCACCGCGCTCTGGGTGCGGCCGGCGGACCTGATCACCGCGCCGATCGGCGTCCCGATCGCCTTCGCCGCCGGAGTGTGGCCCATCTCGGGCGGCTCCGGCGGCTTCGGCGGTCAGCTGATGGGGCTGGTCTCCGCGCTGTCCCTGCACGCGGGCTGGCTGTACGCGGGGACGCTCGTCGCCGCGCTCATCGCGCTGGTGCGCAAGGCCGTGCTCATCGGCCGGCGCCGTCTCCCCCGCCGCGTCGCCTGACCGGCCGGAGGCACCTCCCTCCCCCTTCGCCGCCATCGCCGCTCCGACGATGCCCGCGTTGTTCTGCAGCCCGGCCGGGACGATCTCGGCCCGGACGCCTTCGATCAGGGGCAGGAACTTCTCCGGCTTGCGGCTGACGCCGCCACCGAGGATGAACAGGTCCGGGGAGAACAGCATCTCCACGTGCTGCATGTACTTGCTCAGCCGGTGCGCCCAGCGCTCCCAGGTGAGGTCCCCGTCCTCCTTGGCCTTCACCGACGCCCGCGTCTCCGCGTCGTGGCCCTTCAGCTCAAGATGGCCCAGCTCCGTGTTCGGGACCAGCCGCCCGTCCGTGAAGAGCGCGCTCCCGATGCCCGTGCCCAGCGTGAGCAGGAGGACCGTGCCGCCCCGCCCGCGTCCGGCGCCGTAGGTCACCTCCGCGACGCCCGCCGCGTCCGCGTCGTTCAGCACCGTCACGGGCCGGCCGCCGAGGCCGCGCGAGAGCAGGGCCGCCGTGTCCACGCCGATCCAGGACTTGTCCATGTTGGCCGCCGTGCGGGTGACCCCGCCCGTGACCACGCCCGGGAAGGTCACCCCCACCGGGCCGTCCCAGTCGAAGTGGCGCACCACCTCGACGACACAGCCGGCCACCCCGTCGGGGGTGGCCGGCTGTGGTGTCAGTACTTTGTGGCGCTCCTGCGCCAGGTCGCCCCGCTCCAGGTCCACGGGAGCGCCCTTAATCCCGGATCCGCCGATGTCCACGCCGAAGATCTGCATGGACATACCGTACGAAACGAGTTACTTGTCGGCGACCAGTTCCGCAGCCTCGGAACGCAGGTCGCGGCGGAGCTCCTTGGGCAGGGAGAAGGTGATCGACTCCTCCGCCGTCTTGACGATCTCCACGTCCGCGTAACCGCGCGCGGCCAGCCACTCCAGGACCTCCTCGACCAGGACCTCCGGCACCGAGGCGCCCGAGGTGAGGCCGACGGTGGTGACGCCCTCCAGCCAGGCCTCGTCGATCTCGCTCGCGAAGTCGACGAGGTACGCGGCCTTCGCGCCGGCGTCCTTCGCGACCTCGACCAGCCGGATCGAGTTCGAGGAGTTCTTCGAGCCGACCACGATGACCAGGTCGGAGTCCGCGCCCATGACCTTGACGGCGGCCTGCCGGTTCGAGGTGGCGTAGCAGATGTCGTCGCTCGGCGGCGAGACGAGCAGCGGGAACTTCGTCTTCAGCGCGTCGACCGTCTCCATGGTCTCGTCGACCGACAGCGTGGTCTGCGAGAGCCAGACGACCTTGGACTCGTCGCGGACGGTGACCTTCTCCACGTCGTGCGGGCCGTCGACGATGGTGATGTGGTCGGGGGCCTCGCCGGAAGTGCCGATGACCTCCTCGTGGCCCTCGTGGCCGATGAGGAGGATGTCGAAGTCCTCGTTCGCGTACCGGATGGCTTCCTTGTGGACCTTGGTGACCAGCGGGCAGGTCGCGTCGATCGTCGCGAGCCTGCCGCGCGCCGCCTCCTCGTGGACGACCGGGGCGACGCCGTGGGCGGAGAACATCACGATGTTGCCCTCGGGCACCTCCTCCGTCCGCTCGACGAAGATGGCGCCCTTCTTCTCCAGGGTCTGGACGACGTACTTGTTGTGCACGATCTCGTGGCGGACGTACACCGGCGCCCCGTACTGCTCAAGGGCTTTCTCGACGGCGATCACGGCTCGGTCCACGCCCGCGCAGTAGCCGCGGGGCGCGGCGAGCAGGACACGGCGGGAAGCGGGAGCAGGGGCGGGAGCAGTCATGTGCTCCATCGTACGGGGGTCTCCAGCAGGCCGGACGTCGCCCGTTCGGCACAGACTGACCGGGAGGCTCCGTAACAACGTCCCACCCGTCACCCGGAGGAATGATGGCGTCCGCCACGGATTCCAGCAGGGCCCCGGCAGCCGCGGCACTGCGGCGGAGTCTCGGCTTCCGGGACCTGGTCGTCTACGGGCTGCTGTTCATCGCCCCGATGGCCCCGGTCGGGGTCTTCGGCACGCTCGACGCCAAGTCGCACGGCGCCGTCGCGCTGGTGTACCTCGTCGCGACGGTCGCGATGGCCTTCACGGCCTTCAGTTACGCGCAGATGGTGCGGGTCGCCCCGCAGGCCGGTTCGGTCTTCACCTATGCCCGCAAGGGCCTGGGCGAGGGGCCGGGGCTGATCGCGGGGTGGATGGCGATGCTGGACTACCTGCTGATCCCGGCGGTCGCGTACCTCTTCTCGGGGATCGCGATGAACGCGCTGGTGCCGGAGGTGTCGCGGTGGGCGTGGACGGCCCTGGCCGTCGTGGTGACCACCCTGCTCAACCTGTGGGGCGTACGGGTGGCCGCGCGGGTGGGCTTCGCCGTGCTGGCCATGGAGATCCTGGTCCTGGCGGTGTTCGTGGTGGCGGCGGCGGTCGTGCTGGTCCAGGACGGGCCCCGGCGCGGCTGGCTCTCGCCGCTGACCGGTGACGGCTCGCTCGATTTCAGCACGGCCGCGGTGCTGGGCGCGGTGTCGGTGGCGGTCCTGTCCTACCTCGGCTTCGACGCCATCGTCTCCTTCGCCGAGGAGGTGACGGGGGGCTCGGAGCGCGTGGCGCGGGCGGTGCTGTTCTGCCTGGCGCTGGCGGGGACGCTGTTCGTCGTCCAGAGCTACCTGGCGGCGCTGCTGATGCCGGTGTCCGCGGCGGAGCTGGCGGCGGATCCGGTGCGGCAGGGCCCGGCGTTCTACACCGCGGTGGAGTCCTCGGTGGGTTTCTGGCTGCACGACCTGGTGGCGATCAGCAAGGCGGTCGGGGCGGCCTTCGCCGCCCTGGCGGGGCAGGCGGCGGCCGGCCGGCTGGTGTTCGCGATGGCGCGGGAGCGGCGGCTGCCGCGGGCGCTGGCGCGCACCTCGGACGGCACACCGCGGGCCGCCCTGCTGGTGACGGCGGCGGCCACGCTGGTCGCCGCCGTGTGGGCGGCCCGGCGTGACGACGGGCTCGACCACCTGGTGTCCGTGGTGGACGTCGGTGCGCTGGTGGCCTTCACCCTGCTGCACGCCTCCGTGGTGGGCTGGTACGTGGTCCGGCGGCGGGAGGGTGCGCCGAACTGGTGGAAGCACCTGGTGGTCCCGGTGCTCGGGGCGGCGGTGACCGTCACGGTGATCGTCGAGGCGTCCCGGACGGCGCAGCTGGTGGGAGCGGTGTGGCTGGCGGTGGGCCTGGGGGTGCTGTTCGTCCAGCGGGGCCGCCGATCCGGCGATCCGGCCGGGGCCGCGGGAGGGTCGGGGCACGACGGGTGAGCCTGGGCCGCGAGTGAGCCAGGGCCGCGAGTGAGCCAGGGCCGCGGGGGCGCCAGGGCCGCGGGGGCGCCGCGGCCGGGGAGGTGCGTGGCGGTCCGCCCTTCCGACACCGGCACGGGAGCCTGACGTACTGTCGGCGGCTCCGGATAGCCTGCGCACATGGGTCTGAATACGTCGGCCGAGGCGCCGCTGCCGGTGGGCCAGGTGTCCCGGCTCATCGGGGGCTGGATCGAGCGCCTCGGCCAGGTGTGGGTGGAGGGGCAGATCACGCAGCTCTCGCGGCGGCCGGGCGCGGGGGTGGTCTTCCTGACGCTGCGCGATCCGTCGCACGACATCTCGGTCAGCGTGACCTGCTTCCGCCAGGTCTACGACGAGGTCGCGGACGTCGTCTCGGAGGGCGCGCGGGTCGTGCTGCTGGCCAAGCCCGAGTGGTACGCCCCGCGCGGGCAGCTGTCCCTGCGGGCGACCGAGATACGGCCGGTCGGCATCGGGGAGCTGCTGGCCCGGCTGGAGCGGCTCAAGCGGTCCCTGGCCTCCGAGGGGCTCTTCGCGCTGGAGCGCAAGAAGCCGCTGCCCTTCCTGCCGCAGCTGATCGGGCTGGTCGTCGGGCGGGCCTCGGCGGCCGAGCGCGACGTCCTGGAGAACGCCCGGCGCCGCTGGCCGGCGGTCCGCTTCGAGGTGCGCAACGTCGCCGTCCAGGGCGTGCACGCCGTGCCGCAGGTGGTCCGGGCGGTCAAGGAGCTCGACGCCATGGACGAGGTCGACGTGATCATCGTGGCGCGGGGCGGCGGCAGCGTGGAGGACCTGCTGCCCTTCTCCGA
This sequence comes from Streptomyces virginiae, assembly GCF_000720455.1. Taxonomy (GTDB): domain Bacteria; phylum Actinomycetota; class Actinomycetes; order Streptomycetales; family Streptomycetaceae; genus Streptomyces; species Streptomyces virginiae. The sequence goes on from NZ_JOAK01000004.1 coordinate 12,337, forward strand.
CGAGGAGGTCGTGCGCGCCGTCGCGGCGGCCCGTACCCCGGTGGTCTCGGCGATCGGCCACGAGCCGGACTCCCCGCTGCTGGACCTGGTCGCGGACCTGCGGGCGTCCACGCCCACGGACGCGGCGAAGAAGGTGGTCCCGGACGTCGGCGAGGAGCTGGAGCGGGTACGCCAGTTGCAGGGCCGGGGGCTGCGTGCGGTGAGCTCGATGCTCGACCGGGAGGAGCGGGGGCTCGCGCACGCCCTGGCCCGGCCGGTGTTCGTCCACCCGCAGCGCATGGTGGAGATGCGGGAGGACGAGCTGGACGCGCTGCTGGCGCGCAGCAGGCGCACGCTGGGGCACCTGCTGGACCGGGCGGACTCGGAGCTCGCCCACACGCTGGCCCGGGTGGTGGCGCTGTCGCCGGCCGCGACGCTGGAGCGCGGGTACGCCGTACTGCAGCGGGCGGACGGTCACGTGGTGCGTTCGCCGCAGGAGGTGTCGGCGCGGGAGGTGCTGCACGCCAGGGTGGCGGAGGGCACGTTCACCGTGGAGGTCGCCCCGGAGGGGGCTTCGGAGTAACGACACACCGCCGCAATCAAGTGGTCGCACTACACACATAGGGTGGAAAAGGGAATGACAGAGGCCGAGACGGCGCTGGGATACGAGCAGGCCCGCGACGAACTCATCGAAGTGGTCCGCAAGCTCGAAGCCGGAGGGACCTCGCTGGAGGAGTCCCTCGCGCTCTGGGAGCGCGGCGAGGAGCTGGCGAAGGTCTGCCGGCACTGGCTGGAGGGGGCCCGGGCCCGGCTGGACTCGGCGCTGGCGGCGCGCGAGGCGGCCGGGGAGGAGTGATCCCGGTCACGGCCACACCAGTTTAGTTGAAAATTCATCTAATTCGGCCGTAGAGTCGGGGACATCGCTTCACCTCCGTATGGAAGAAGGCTTTCCGATGTCTCTCGTACTTGACTCCGCCGCGCAGGACCTGCTGTTCCGCGAGGCCCGCACCGCCAACTCGTTCTCCGACGAGCCGGTGACCGAGGAGCAGGTCCAGGCGATCTACGACCTGGTGAAGTACGGCCCCACCGCTTTCAACGGCACGCCGCTGCGCATCACGCTGGTCCGCTCCGCCGAGGCCCGCGAGCGCCTCGTGCAGCACCTGGCCGAGGGCAACCAGGCCAAGACCCTCGCCGCGCCGCTGGTCGCGATCCTCTCCGCGGACAACGAGTTCCACGAGGAGCTGCCGCGCCTGCTGCCGCACTTCCCCCAGGCCAAGGACCTCTTCTTCGCCGAGCGCCCGGCCCGCGAGCAGTCCTCGCTGGTCAACGCCGCGCTGCAGGCCGCTTACTTCATCGTGGGCGTCCGCGCCGCCGGTCTGGCCGCGGGCCCGATGACCGGCGCCGACTTCGCCGGCATCCAGAAGGAGTTCCTGGACGACGACCACACCCCGATCATGGTCGTCAACATCGGCAAGCCGGGCGAGGACGCGTGGTTCCCGCGCTCCCCGCGCCTGTCGATCGACGAGGTCATCACCACCGTCTGAGCAAGGCCGCGGCCCCACGGCCGCAGCACGCGAAAAGGGCCGTGCGCCCCGGGATCCCGGGGCGCACGGCCCTTCTCGCCGTGGAGGCCGCGCACCGCCGCCCGCCACTGCGCGTCGGACGGCTGCGGAGGATGATCGTCCTGGGGCACGCCCCGGTCCGGCGGTTCATGGCCGGCGAGGGCCGGGCCGCCGAGGAGTAGCCGGTAGGGGGCGAGGCGGTAGGGCGGTAGCTCTACCGGCCCTGCTTGAACTCCAGCGCCGCCGCCAGCGTGCCGAGCTGCTCGAAGGAGGCCGTGCCGGTCACCACCGTGACGTGGCCCTGCTCCCGCCGTACGAGGGCGTCGTACTTCTCGCCCTCCCAGCGCTCCCAGGCCGCGTCGCCGACCTGCTGCGTCTGCCCGGAGGCCGTGGCGTTCCTGGTGACCCGTTCGAGGTACTTGACGGAGGTGTCGCTGGACTGCTCGACCGCCGCGTACTGCTGCTCCGGGTCGAGGAAGCCCAGGTGCCAGGCGTCGGCCTTCGTGCGCTCGTACGTCACCGAGGTCGCCCGCCACTGCTCCGGCAGGCCCACGGGGGCCGCCACCGGGTACGGGGCCGCGCGCCGGGCCGTGAGGGTCTCCACCCGGTAGTCGACCGTGCGCGTGGGATCGGCCTTGTCGTCATGCGGGACGAAGACGTAGATCCCGGCGACGACGACACCGATCACCGCCAGCGACCGGACCATGTCCCAGACCGTCTGCTTGCCTTTCATACCTGCCACGGCACCATCGTCCCGCATCACCGGGCGGCGATCACCGCCGGGGTCGCGCGGGCGCGCCGCACGGCGCACCCTTGAGTCGCCCGCCGAGTCCCCGAACGGGCGCGCAAGGCGTCCGCTCAGGACAATCGAATGACCGATATTCCGCTCATACGTGACCCGCCCTGCTCAATATGTCGACGTACCGATAGAGTTCCAGCACCCTCACTTCCCGGCCGTCGCCGTACAGAAAGGTGCGCTCCGATGACCGAGCACAACCTGCCGCCCCAGCTCGAAGTCTCCCCGGAGGCCCCCGACCGCAACCTCGCGCTCGAACTCGTACGGGTCACCGAGGCGGCCGCCATGGCCGCCGGCCGGTGGGTCGGCCGCGGCGACAAGATCGGCGCGGACGGCGCCGCGGTCAACGCGATGAGGACCCTGATCTCCACCGTCTCGATGAACGGCGTCGTCGTCATCGGCGAGGGCGAGAAGGACGAAGCCCCGATGCTCTTCAACGGGGAGCAGGTCGGCGACGGCACCGGAGCCGAGGTCGACATCGCCGTCGACCCGATCGACGGCACCACCCTGAACGCCAAGGGCATGCCGAACGCCATCGCCGTCCTGGCCGCCGCCGACCGCGGCACGATGTTCGACCCGTCCGCCGTGTTCTACATGGACAAGCTGGTCACCGGCCCCGAGGCAGCCGACTTCGTCGACATCAACGCCCCGGTCTCGGTGAACATCCGCCGGGTCGCCAAGGCCAAGGGCATGCACCCCGAGGACGTCACGGTCGTCATCCTGGACCGCCCCCGCCACGAGGGCATCGTCCGGGAGATCCGCGAGACCGGCGCGCGCATCAAGTTCATCTCCGACGGCGACGTGGCCGGATCCATCATGGCCGCCCGCGAGGGCACCGGCGTGGACCTGCTCCTGGGCATCGGCGGCACCCCCGAGGGCATCATCTCGGCCTGCGCCATCAAGTGCCTGGGCGGCGTGATCCAGGGCAAGCTGTGGCCGAAGGACGACGCCGAGCGCCAGAAGGCCATCGACGCCGGCCACGACCTGGACCGGGTGCTCACCACCACCGACCTGGTCTCCGGCGACAACGTCTTCTTCGTCGCCACCGGCATCACCGACGGCGAGCTGCTGCGCGGCGTGCACTACCGCTCCCAGACCGCGACGACGTCCTCGCTGGTCATGCGCTCCAAGTCCGGCACCATCCGGAAGATCGACTCCACGCACCGCCTGTCGAAGCTGCGCGCGTACAGCGCGATCGACTTCGACCGCGCCCAGTAGGGGCGGGGGCACAACGCGAGAGGGGCGGTCACCCTGTGCGGGGGTGACCGCCCCTCTCGCGTGTCCGCGTACGAGGCGTGGGGGACGTCCGGGACACCCACGGCCTGCCTGGGCACGGCACGCCTGGACGTGGCATGCGTGGACGTGGCGTGGCGTGGCTGGACGTGCGTGACGTGCGACGCGGACCGGGACCTGCCCGCCGGGGCGGCAGCCGGCTCAGCCCGCCGCGGCTATGGGTCCCGCTCCGGGGGCCTGCCGCAGCTCGGCGGAGCGGCGCCGCATCCGCGCCAGCACCACGCGGCGCTCGGCCGCGGTGAGCCCGCCCCAGACCCCGTACGGCTCGGGCTGCAACAGGGCGTGTTCGCGACAGGCGACCATCACCGGGCAGCGGGCGCAGACGCGCTTCGCGGCCTCCTCACGGGAGAGCCGGGCGGCCGTCGGCTCCTTGGACGGCGCGAAGAACAGCCCCGCCTCGTCGCGGCGGCACACCGCCTCCGCGTGCCATGGGCCGTCTTCCGCCGCCCTGGCCGGCACCCGCGGGCTCGGCACGGCCGACGGGCGTGCCCCAGGACCCTGAAGGCTCTTCACGGCGGCTACCTGCAGGGACTGATGCGGCGGATGCGGCACGGTCTACTCCTGACGACGTATACGTGAGCGAGAGACGACGCACCTGTCCCTACCCGCTGTACGCGCCCCTATGCACCGCGTGCCACGGGGCGCCCGGGGTTCGTCCGAAACGAGACCCTCCGCATCCGGATGCGCCGGCAGCGCGTTTCAGCCGCCGGCCCGCCGGCCTGTAGCCGCTAGCCGTCGAGGTTCTTGCGGAGCTTGCGCGCCAGGTCGACCAGGCGGGCGCCCGGCTTCGGCCGCGCCTCGATGTTGCCGAGCAGGGAGAACCCCCGGACGATCACCACCGGCGCCTGCGGGTCCGTCTCCCCGCGGCTCATGCCGCGCACCTCGAAATTGCCGAGGATCCCGCTGCCGTAGCCGCGCAGAGTGACGTTCTCCGGGACCAGGACCTCCACGTTGCCGAGGACGCAGGTCACGTTGATCTCGGTGACCTGCTGCTCGAAGACCGCCTGGGTGAGGTCGATGGTGATGTCGCCCATGACCGAGACCGCACGGGTGTGCGGGCCCGGCCGCCAGCGGCCCTTGCGGCTGGAGCTGCTGCACACGGCGACGATCGTCTCGGCGGCCGGGCCCGCCGCCCCCTCGTACGAGGACGCGGACGGGGACGGGGACGGGGCATGGGCGCCGCCGGGCGCGGGCAGATCCTGTACGAGCACTTCCAGCTCGCCGACCGTCTTGACGGCGTACAGCGTGTCCAGGCGCTCGGAGTGCTCCTCGGCGGTCAGCCTGCCTTCGGCGACGGCGTCCCCGAGGATCTGCGCGATCCGGTCCCGGTCGGCGTCGGAGGCGCGCAGCCCGGCGGGCGCGGGGGCGGGGGCGGCGGGGTGCTTTTCCAGGTCCACGACGCCAGCATAGCGAGACACGATAGATCGCGATACTACCGAGTGAGCCCTACCTCACAAACACACGCCGGGCGAGAGGTCCTACGCTGGTGGACTGCGCTGCCAATTTGGTCGTCAGTGCTGTCTGCCGAGTGAGGAATGGCCCCAATGCCGGAGTTCGCGTACACCGACCTGCTGCCCCTGGGCGAGGACACCACCCCCTACCGGCTGGTGACCGCCGAGGGCGTGTCCACCTTCGAGGCGGACGGCCGTACGTTCCTCAAGGTCGAGCCGGAGGCGCTGCGCAAGCTCGCCGAGGAGGCCATCCACGACATCCAGCACTTCCTGCGCCCCGCTCACCTCGCGCAGCTGCGCCGCATCATCGACGACCCCGAGGCCTCCTCGAACGACAAGTTCGTGGCCCTGGACCTGCTGAAGAACGCGAACATCGCGGCGGCCGGCGTCCTGCCGATGTGCCAGGACACGGGTACGGCGATCGTCATGGGCAAGCGCGGCCAGAACGTGCTCACCGAGGGCGGTGACGAGGCGGCCCTCTCCCGCGGCATCTACGACGCCTACACCCGCCTCAACCTGCGCTACTCGCAGATGGCGCCGATCACCATGTGGGAGGAGAAGAACACCGGCTCGAACCTGCCCGCGCAGATCGAGCTGTACGCGACCGACGGCGGCGCGTACAAGTTCCTCTTCATGGCCAAGGGCGGCGGCTCCGCCAACAAGTCCTTCCTCTACCAGGAGACCAAGGCGGTCCTCAACGAGGCCTCCATGATGAAGTTCCTGGAGGAGAAGATCCGTTCGCTCGGTACGGCGGCCTGCCCGCCCTACCACCTGGCGATCGTCGTCGGCGGCACCTCCGCCGAGCACGCGCTCAAGACCGCGAAGTACGCCTCCGCCCACTACCTGGACGAGCTGCCGCGCGAGGGCTCCCCGCTGGGCCACGGCTTCCGCGACGAGGCCCTGGAGCAGCAGGTCTTCGAGCTGACGCAGAAGATCGGCATCGGCGCGCAGTTCGGCGGCAAGTACTTCTGCCACGACGTCCGCGTCGTGCGCCTGCCCCGCCACGGCGCCTCGCTGCCCGTCGCCATCGCAGTGTCCTGCTCTGCGGACCGCCAGGCCACCGCGAAGATCACCGCCGAGGGCGTCTTCCTGGAGCAGCTGGAGCGCGACCCGGCCCGCTTCCTGCCGGACACCACGGACGAGCACCTGTCCGAGGCCTCGGACGTCGTCTCCATCGACCTGAACCAGCCGATGGACGACATCCTGGCGACCCTGACCAAGCACCCGGTCAAGACCCGCCTGTCGCTGTCCGGCCCGCTGGTCGTGGCGCGCGACATCGCACACGCCAAGATCAAGGAACTGCTGGACTCCGGCGCGGAGATGCCGCAGTACCTGAAGGACCACCCGGTGTACTACGCCGGCCCCGCGAAGACCCCCGAGGGCTACGCGTCGGGCTCCTTCGGCCCGACCACGGCCGGCCGCATGGACTCCTACGTCGAGCAGTTCCAGGCGGCGGGCGGCTCCAAGGTCATGCTGGCCAAGGGCAACCGCTCCCAGCAGGTGACGGACGCGTGCGCCGCGCACGGCGGCTTCTACCTGGGCTCGATCGGCGGCCCGGCGGCGCGCCTGGCCCAGGACTGCATCAAGAAGGTCGAGGTCCTGGAGTACGAGGAGCTCGGCATGGAGGCGGTCTGGAAGATCGAGGTCGAGGACTTCCCGGCCTTCATCGTCGTGGACGACAAGGGCAACGACTTCTTCCAGAACCCGGCTCCGGAGCCGACGTTCACGCACATCCCGGTGCGCGGCCCGGGTCTGTAGCCCCCAGCCCGTCCCGAGGGGTCCTCTGCCGAACGGCAGAGGACCCCTCGGGCGTTTCCGCCGATCGGCAGATGGAGTCGGGGGCGCCGGGCGGCGAGGCTTTTCCCGTAGCCGAACAGTCCTTGCTGACACGGGAGTTCACGATGAAGAGCCGTACGCGCGCCCTGGCCGTCGCCGGATCCGCCGCCCTGCTGGGCACCTTGGTGGCGGCCGCCCCCGCCCCGGCGGCGCCGGCCGCGCCGAAGGTCGCCTCGGTACACGGGGGCGGCACGGTGCGCTATCCCTACGTGCCCGCCTCGCACGACATCCGCTTCACGGTCGACGCGGAGTCGGTGCCGTGGAGCAGGCCGCTGAAGGGCGAGAACCTGGAGCGCGGTCTGCCGACGGACGCGCGCGGCCGGGTGACCGTCTACCACGCGATGCCGGACCAGAACTTCACCGGCGTCGCCGAGGCCGAGGTGGACTGCATGGTCACGGGCGGCAGGACGGCCACGATCACCGCGGTGGTCAAGAGCTCGAACGTCGGCTGGGAGGGCAAGCGGATCGGCCTGAGCGTCCAGGACGGCGAGCGCGGCGCGCCCGACCGCGTCGGCTTCTCCTGGGGCATCGTGAACGTCGACGCCAAGCCCGACGGCTCGGTCGCCGAGCCGACGGTGGGCACCTGCATGGCCCCGGCCCCCTTCACCGAGGTCACCAGGGGCGGCTTCAAGGTCACCCCGGCCCCGCTGTCCCCTCGCCCGCAGCCGTAGCACCGCCCACGGCCGTCAGGTACCGGGCCTCAACGGGGGTGGCCCGGTACCCCTCGGCCCGTGCGGCCACGACCTCGGCGAGGCTCAGCCCGTACACGCGGCGCAGCAACGCGATCGGCACGCCGTCGGGACCGCCGACCGCCAGGTGGACGGATCCCTCCCGGGCGAGGATGCGCTCCCGCACCCGCGGCGGCGGTACGCCTGCGCCTCGGTCGCATGCTTGGCCGCAGCACGGGCAGTGCGCGTTCGACTCCCAGCGCAGCTCGCCGTCCCGGACGAGCTGCCAGTCCTCCTCGACGCAGTCCTCGCAGGGGCCGCAGTGCGTCCACGCGTACATGTGCTGTTCCGCCATCCGGGCAGCATGCGGTAGCGGGGCGTTCCGCGCATGCGGATAACGTCGGGGGCATGACGCACACGCAGCTCCGTACCGACCGCGCCGTCCGGGTCGTCGCCCATCGCGGGGCCTCACACGAGCATCCCGAGCACACCCTGGCCGCCTACCGGCAGGCCATCGCGGACGGTGCCGACGCCCTCGAATGCGACGTACGGCTGACCGCCGACCACAAGCTGGTCTGTGTGCACGACCGGCGCGTGGAGCGGACCTCGGACGGGCGCGGGGTGGTGTCGGAGATGACGTACGAGGAGCTGTCCGCCCTGGACTTCGGCAGCTGGAAGGGCGAGGAGCACCGCGGGGCGCAGGTGCTGCTCTTCGAGGACCTGCTGAAGGAGGCGCTGGCCGCCGACCGGCCCGTCGGGCTGGCGGTCGAGACCAAGCACCCCACCCGGGCGGGCGGCCGGCTGGAGGCCGAGCTCGTGCGGGTGCTGAAGGACCACGGGCTGGCCGACGGCTCGGCGGGCCTGGTCGAGGTGATGAGCTTCTCCCGCAACGCCCTGATCAGGCTGAACCGGCTGGCGCCCGGTCTGCCGGCCGTCTACCTGATCGAGCGGCGGCTGCGGCCGGCCCGGCCGCCGTTCGCCGGGCACGCCGGACCGGGCATCGACCTGGTGCGCAAGGACCCGGGGCTGGTGGCCCGGCTCAAGGCGAAGGGGCTGCGGGTGCGGGTGTGGACGGTGGACGAACCGGAGGACGTGGAGCTGTGCCTGCGCCTCGGCGTGGACACCCTGATCACCAACCGGCCGCGCGAGGTGCGCGCACAGCTGGAGGCGGAGTAGACACGGCCGGCCCGGCTCCTCGGTGCGGAGCCGGGCCGGATCACCTCGTCCCGCTCAGCTGGGGTTCGGGTGGTAGTTCCAGGACGCGTTGTTGTTGTACGTCACGGAGAGGTTCCGCTTCGACTGGGCGGTGACCACGTCGTAGGGGCCCTTGTACCAGCTGTTGTAGTGCACCCGGACGGCCTGGGTAGCGTAACGGCTGTCGGCCGAAGCCGCGTTGTTCTTGATCTGCTGGCCCGCGCCGTTGCCGGTGCCCGGGCTGAACACGCCGGCGAAGTCCCAGGACGGCATGCCGTCGATGTGGTTCATCGTGGCGACGGCGCCGGCCTGGTTGGAGTTGAAGTAGACGCAGGCGAGGCCCGGGTAGCAGCGCTGGGTGGGCGCCGCCTCGGCCGCGGTCGGCAGTGCCATGACCAGCACTCCGGAGGCTGCGACCGCCGCGACGGCAGCACGCATGGACTTCATGGAAGTGATCCCCCTAGATGGTGGGTGCCCGGCTCCGGGTGGCGGAGCCGGGCGGACCGCAGCGGACGCGCGGACCTCAGCGGGTGGCGGGTGGCGGGCTGCTACTGGACGTGGGCCAGGGCGGTCTGCTTCGCCTTCTTGATGGCGTCCATCTCCTTCGCCTTGGCGTTGATCATCTTCTGCTGGATCTGCGCCTCGGCCCCGTGCCACACGTCGACGAGCTTCGTCTCGTTCTTGCAGGCCACGTCCGCGGTGGCGACGGCGATCTCCTCCGCGGAGACCGTCGGCACGGCGAACTTCGGGTCGTCGTTGGCCTGCATCGGGTCCTTGTAGGAGTACCCCTTGCCCTTCATGCAGGCGGACCAGGCCGCGAAGGCCTTGGTGACGCGGGAGTCCTTGACGGACTCCTTGTAGGACTGGCCGTTGATGTCCTGGGCGAGGTCGGCGTACAGCTGCTCGCCGCCGCCCGTGAGGGTGCGCGTGGACTCGGCGATGCAGCCGCCCGGCGGGATGTCCTTGCCCTGGACCTGGCTCGGCGCCGCCTGCTTGGCCTTGGCGAGGTCGCCGGCCTCCTTGGTGGTGCCCGTCATCGCGAGCCACTCGGCGTCGTTCAGCACGGGCTCGACCGCCGCGGAGGGGGCCGGGCCGTCGGCCGCGGCGGCCGCGGCCGGGCCGCCCGCCTTGGCGTTCTGCCGGGCCGCGACGAACGCCGGCTTGTAGCCGGTGCGGGCCGCCTGGGCGGCGTCGACCGTGCCGTACCGCAGGTCGGTGAAGGTCTCGCGCGGGTCGGCCGGGCCCTGCTCGGGCGCCTGGAAGGAGGCGAAGCCGAGGCCCTGCATGCACTTCTGCTGGAGCTTCCCGCCGGCCTGGCTCAGCTTCGCGAACTCCGCGGGCGTCGGCAGGTACTGCTCGATGGGCAGGGTGCGGACCTTGGCGGAACCGGCGATCGACGTCGCGTCGCCGCCTGCGGCGTCGGCGTCCGTACCGGCGGAGGCCGCGTAGCCCGCCATCACCGCTCCGGAGGCCACGGCCATCGCGAGGAGGGAAATACGAGTGCGCTTCATGTTCATTTCGCTCAGCATTCTCTCTCGGTCCTCAGACGCCGTTCGGGTGGTAGTTCCAGGACGCATTGTTGTTGTACGTCGCGTTCAGATTCCGCCTCGTCTGAGGCTCGACCACGTCGTAGGGGCCCTTGTACCAGCTGTTGAAGTGAACGCGAACCGCCTGGTTCCAATAGCGGCTGTCCGCAGAGGCGGCGTTGTTCTTGAGCAGCTCCGTGTCCCCGTTTCCGGTGCCGCGGTTGAACGTTCCCGTGAACAGGTACGCCGGGTAGTTCTCGATGTGGTACATCTGCGCCAGAGCGCCCGCCTGGTTCGAGTTGTAGTACAGGCAGGCCATTTCCGGATAGCACCGGCCGGTGGGCTCCGCCTGGGCCACGGACGGCAGCGCGAGAACCAGCACCCCGGACGTCGCGAGCGCCGCTACGGCAGCACGCATGGACTTCATGAAAGCAATCCCCCCTTGGATGGCACTCACGGGGGACGGTCAGACCCCCCGCAGTGCGACAACGCCGAGATCGTATGCACGGAATAGGGAAAAGGACACCCGATAACTTATCGACTGGCGCGTTTTCGGCCATGGCTAAAGCCGCGCATAAGGCGTGCGTAATGCGACACTAAAGCCGCGCATAAATACACCCGGCCGGGGTGCGCCGGCCGGGCGTGGGGGGATCGGGTGGAGCGGGGCGGTTTATGCGAAGCGCTGGTTCGCGGATCCGTTGCAGGCCTGGAGGCGCAGCGGGTCGTGGGCGGCGGCCACGGTCAGGCACATGCCCGGGGCGGCGGCGGGCCGCAGGGTGGCGCCGTCGCGGACGAACCGCTGGTTGGCTCCGCCGTGGCAGTTCCAGATGATCAGGCCGGTGCCGGGGCCGTAGTTGGCGCCGGGGGCGTCGAGGCAGCGGTCCTGGGTCAGTTCGATGTGGACGGACTTGCGGGCGGTGTCGTACCACCAGCCCTGGTTGCGGCCGTTGTGGCAGTCCCAGCCCACGATCTTGGTCTCGTTGGCGCTGGAGCCGCCGAAGGAGTCGAGGCAGTTGCCGGTGGCCTCGTTCTTGAGCGGCTTGAACTTGTCGTCCCAGGCCCCGGCCTGGAGGACGGGCGTGCCGGTGCTGGCGGGGTCGGCGCAGGAGGCCTCGCGCAGGCCCGAGTCGTAGAGCTGGGTCAGGCAGGACGCGAAGGCGCCGTGTCCGCGGTAGTTGGGGTGGAAGGACTGGCGGGCGGTGTTCTCGTCCCACGGGAAGTGGTCCCCGAGGTCCAGGTAGAGCCCGCGGGCCCAGGTGTCCTCCATGCACACCGCGTGGCCGTGGAAGAGCCGCGAGTTGTCGAGGTAGACCGCGCCGGAGGCCAGGGCCGCCGCGCGCATGCCCTTCTCGAAGGTGGGTACCGCGTAGTTGCGGCCCCAGGTGGCGTCCGAGTCGTAGCCGGCGCAGCCGCCGGGCAGCTTTCCGGGAAAGCCGGGGTTGTCGTGGAAGTCGGGGCCGATGGGGCTGGGGTAGCCCATCACGACGAGCTTGTAGTCGGCGTCGGCGTAGCCGGCGTCGCGCATGACCGTCCTGAGGTCGGCGACCGTGGCTTCGACCTTGGGCTTCAGGCCGTCGACGCGGGCCTGCCAGCCGGGGGCGTACTTGGGCTCGCAGGTGCCCTGGCTGAGGACCCAGCGGGTCACGCAGTCGGTCATGACGGGGCCGAACTGAAGGTCGTCGTTGGCTCCGGCGACCAGCAGGACCATCTTGATCCTGGTGTTGCGGGCCTTGATGGCGAGGTTGTCGCTCTGCACCAGCTCGTCGGCGTACTGCTTGCTGCCGCCGATCCTGATGTTTCCGGTGTAGCCGCCGGAGCAGGCGACGTTGAAGGTGAGGTCGGCCGGGATGCCGGTGCGGTGGATCGCCGCGTCGGGCGAGCGGTGGCACTGGTTGTTCGGTGTGTTGGTCGCCGGGTCGTAGTTGCCGACGCCCTCGCCCGAGATCTCGCTGTCGCCCAGCGAGATCAGGCCGGTCCTGCGGTCGGCCTGCGGGCGCACGGCCGGGTCGCCGTAGATCTTGACGGCTTCGGCGGCGCGGATCGCCTCCAGCTCGGGCGGGAGGGGTGTGACGACGCCGGTGGTGGTGGCCGCCTGGGCCATGGGGGTGACGGCGGTGACGCCCCCCAGGGCGGCCGCGATCGCCGCGACGGCGGCGAAGGTAGATCTGAGCATGGGTTTCGTACGGGCACGTGCCATGGACGCCTCCCCGGATGTCAGTGTTACCCACGGTATTTACTGGCCAGTAGGGGAGTTGGGAACACTTGCAACAAGAGAATTGCTCAACTTTTTGAGGAGGCAACAGACATGACAGACGATCAACAGGCCGACGGGTTCCGGACCGAGCACGACTCCATGGGCGACGTCCGGGTGCCCGTGCACGCCAAGTGGCGGGCGCAGACCCAGCGCGCCGTGGAGAACTTCCCCATCTCGGGACAGCGGCTGGAGCGGGCCCACATCGAGGCCCTCGCCCGGATCAAGGCCGCGGCGGCCCTCGTGAACGCCCGGCTCGGAGTGGTCGACCAGGACGTCGCCGACGCGATCCGGTCCGCGGCCGGCGAGGTTGCGGACGGCCGCTGGGACGACCACTTCCCCGTGGACGTCTTCCAGACCGGATCCGGGACCTCGTCCAACATGAACACCAACGAGGTGATCGCCACCCTGGCCACCGAGCGCCTCGGCCGGGACGTGCACCCCAACGACCACGTCAACGCCTCGCAGAGCTCCAACGACGTCTTCCCGTCGTCCATCCACATCGCCGCCACCGCCGCCGTCGCGGGCGACCTGGTACCGGCCCTGGAGCACCTCGCCGCCGCGCTGGAGCGCAAGGCGTCCGAGTTCGACCAGGTGGTCAAGGCCGGCCGGACCCACCTGATGGACGCCACCCCGGTCACCCTCGGCCAGGAGTTCGGCGGTTACGCGGCCCAGATCCGCTACGGCGTCGAGCGGCTGCGCTCGTCCCTGCCCCGCCTCGCCGAACTGCCCCTGGGCGGCACCGCGGTGGGCACCGGCATCAACACCCCGGCCGGCTTCTCGGCCGCCGTGATCGCCGAGGTGGCCGTCGCCACCGGCCTGCCGCTGACCGAGGCGCGCGACCATTTCGAGGCCCAGGGCGCGCGTGACGCGCTGGTGGAGACCTCCGGAATGCTCCGTACGGTCGCCGTCTCGCTCACCAAGATCTGCAACGATCTGCGCTGGATGGCCTCCGGACCGCGGACCGGATTGGCCGAAATCAGCCTCCCGGATCTCCAGCCCGGCTCCTCGATCATGCCCGGGAAGGTCAATCCGGTGGTCCCGGAGGCCGTCCTGATGGTCGCCGCTCAGGTCATGGGCAACGACGCCACCGTCGCGGTGGCGGGCGCCGCCGGCAACTTCGAGCTCAATGTGATGCTCCCGGTGATGGCCAGGAACCTCCTCGAATCGATCCGGCTGCTGGCCGCCGCGAGCCGGCTGCTCGCCGACCGCACGGTCGACGGGATCACCGCCGACGAGGCCCGGGCCAGGGAGTACGCCGAGTCCTCGCCCTCCGTGGTGACCCCGCTCAACCGCTACATCGGCTACGAGGAGGCCGCGAAGGTGGCCAAGAGGTCCCTCGCCGAGCGCAAGACGATCAGGGAGGTCGTCCTGGAGTCCGGCTACGTGGAGCGCGGCGCCCTCACCCTGGAGCAGCTCGACGAGGCCCTGGACGTCCTGCGCATGACGCGTCCCTGACCGCCCCTCCCGCACCCCCGGGCGGGGGCCGGATCCGGTCGTTCGTCGTCCCCGAATCGCCTGGTGACCTGCACCGCAGCGGGCGTACGGGCCCCCGCCCTAAGATCTGCGCATGACAGGTACTTTCAAGCCCGGGAGCGGCCGGGCGCCAAACGCGCCGACCGACTCCGCGCGCGCGACGCGCTGGGCGCCCGGGGACCAGATCCTCTGGCGCTACCGCGACCACGCCCCGGGACTGAAGGGCGCGGTGCACATCTGCCGCCCGGTGACGGTGGTGCAGGACACCGACGAGATGCTCGCCGTCTGGATGGCCCCGGGCACCGAATGCGTCAAGCCGGTGCTCGCCGACGGCACCCCCGTCCACGAGGAGCCGCTGGCCACCCGCTACACCGCGCCGCGCACCACCGTGCGCTCACGCTGGTTCGGCGGCGGCGTGCTGAAACTGGCCCGGCCCGGGGACCCGTGGTCCGTCTGGCTGTTCTGGGGGCCGGGCTGGCAGTTCAAGAACTGGTACGTGAACCTGGAGGAGCCGCGGTCGAGATGGGCCGGCGGAATCGATTCCGAGGACCACTTCCTGGACATCGCCGTCTACCCCGACCGCAGCTGGAAGTGGCTGGACGAGGACGAGTTCGCCGAGGCCCAGCGGTCCGGTCTGATGGGCCGTGAGCAGGCACGGCGGGTACGGGAAGCCGGCCGCGCGGCGGTCGCGCTGATCGAGGAATGGGGTGTTCCGTTCTCGGCCGGCTGGCAGGACTGGCGGCCGGATCCGGCCTGGCGGATTCCGGCCCTGCCCGAGGACTGGGACCGCACCCCGGCGCATATGACCTCATGAGACCCTTGATGCGCCCCCGGGGGTCAACCGTAGGATCGTCCTCCGCGAGGTCGCGCGCGCGGGACGGTGCGATCGGGCCGCACACCAGCAAGTGTCGTTCTGTACACGGGATCTGACCGGAGGTCGACACACGAGGAAGTTCGAGCGAGGAACCTCTGGGCGATGGTGCCCGGGCCGCTGAGCGGGTATACCGCGACTGACCGAGTTGAGTGCAGCGCACATCGAGCGCAAACGGACGGAATTCCACGCGTGACGGAGTACCCCACCTCCCAGGAGGGCCCGCAGCCCGTCGCCTCCGCCGGAGGTACGGACGAGGCCGGCCACGGCAAGGCGCCCATCGCCGCCACCGAGGCCGTACGCACGCATGCCGCGGGCGCCGGTACCGGCCCGGCGGCCGAGCCGGGCGCGGCGGCCGCCGCGGCGGCTTCCGACGTACGGGCCGCGCGCTCGGCCGCGGGCCCGGGATCGGGGCTCCCCCGGCCTCGCGCAGCGGCGTCGGCGGAGGTTCCCGCCGTCGGCTCCGGCCCGGGCCAGGACCACGACAACGCCCGTCCCCGCGACACCTCGGACGGCGCGGACGCCGTGGACGCCCACGACGCCGCCCGCGGCACCGGGGCCGGCCAGGCCGCCGCCGGTGCCGGGAGCGGCGCACCGGGCTTCCAGGGGGCCGGCGGGCCCGTGCCGGGCGCGGGCGCCCCGGACGCGACCGCCGCGCGCCGCGAGGGGGACCGGCTGCGTTTCGTCGGCGCCGCCACCCGGCGGATCGCCCGCGGCATCGACCTCGACGAGATCGTGCTCGGCCTGTGCCGGGCCACCGTCCCGACCTTCTCCGACGCCATCCTCGTCTACCTGCGCGACCCGCTGCCGGTCGGCGACGAGCGGCCCGTCGGCCCGGTCGTTTTAAGGCTGCGCCGCACCGACCGGCTCCGGCCGATCGACGACCTGACGGACATCAGCAGCACCATCGGCGCGGGGATGGACCTCGCCGGGGCCGCGGGGGCCACCGGCGAGCTCGACTTCAGCCAGTTGCCGCTGGTCGGCCCGCAGGGTGACCTGCCCGCGGCCGAGCTGTGCGAGATCCGGCCCGGCGGCGCGCTCGCCGAGGTGCTGCGCGGCGTACGGCCCGTCTTCGCGTCCTCCGCCGGCGCCCGGGCGGCCCTGCCCGAGCTGCTCGGGGTGGACCATCCGCTGCCGCGCGGCAACCGGGCGGTCCTGGCGCCGCTGCGCGGCCGGCGGCGGGTGATCGGCGCCGCGGTGTTCCTGCGCAGCCCGGAGCGTCCCGCCTTCGAGCAGAACGACCTGCTGGTCGCGGCCCAGCTGGCCACCCACACCGCGCTCGGCATCGACAAGGCGGTCCTCTACGGCCGCGAGGCGTACATCGCCGACGAACTCCAGCGCACCATGCTGCCCGACAGCCTCCCCCAGCCCACCGGGGTGCGCCTCGCCTCCCGCTACCTGCCCGCGGCCGAGACGGCCCGGGTCGGCGGCGACTGGTACGACGCCATACCGCTGCCGGGCAGCCGGGTCGCGCTCGTCGTCGGCGACGTGATGGGCCACTCCATGACCTCCGCCGCGATCATGGGGCAGCTGCGCACCACCGCCCAGACCCTGGCGCAGCTGGACCTGCCGCCCGCCGAGGTGCTGCACCACCTGGACGAGCAGGCGCAGCGGCTGGGCTCGGACCGCATGGCCACGTGCATGTACGCCGTCTACGACCCCGTCGCGCACCGGATCACCATCGCCAACGCCGGCCACCCGCCGCCGGTGCTGCTGCACCTGGGCGGCCGGGCCGAGGTGCTGCGCGTACCGCCGGGGGCGCCCATCGGCGTCGGCGGCGTGGACTTCGAGGCCGTGGAGCTGGACGCGCCCGCCGGGGCCACCCTGCTGCTCTACACCGACGGTCTGGTGGAGTCGCGCCTGCGGGACGTGTGGACCGGTATCGAGCAGCTCCGCGAGCGGCTGGCCACGACCGCGCAGCTGACGGGCCTGGACCATCCGCCGCCGCTGGAGGCTTTGTGCGACGACGTGCTGGACATGCTGGGACCGGGCGACCGGGACGACGACATCGCGCTGCTCGCGGCCCGGTTCGACGGCATCGCGCCCAGTGACGTCGCGTACTGGTTCCTGGACCCGGAGGAGACCGCTCCGGGCCGGGCCCGGCGGTTCGCCCGCCGCGCGCTGACCCGGTGGGGTCTGGAGGACCTGAGCGACTCGCTGGAGCTGCTGGTCAGCGAGGTGGTCACCAATGCCGTCCGGTACGCGGAGCGGCCCGTGACGCTGCGTCTGCTGCGTACGGACGTACTGCGCTGCGAGGTCGGGGACGACTCCCCGCAGCTGCCCCGCCAGCGCCGGGCGCGTGACACCGACGAGGGCGGCCGCGGTCTGTTCCTGGTCAACCGGCTGGCCCGCCGCTGGGGTGCGACCCGGCTCAGCAGCGGAAAGGTCGTCTGGTTCGAACTGCCGCTGCCGGGCGCCGGCGAGCGGCGCTGACCGCCCCTCCGGCGTCCGGCTTCCGGCTTCCGTCGGGAACACGAAAGAGCGCCGCCCCGCAGCCTTCTCGGCTGCGGGGCGGCGCTCTTGTTCAGTTGCCCGGGTGCTCACCCAGGATCGGCGGGTCCGGCGGCTTGGGGCCGTTGGTCTTGGTGGCCGTGGCCGTCGGGGACGTCGTCCCGGTGGGCGTCGGGCCCGTCTTGGTCGCGGTGGGCGTCGGCGACGTCGTCGGGGACTGCGTCGGGCTGTTGGTGGCGGCCGGCGGGCTGGAGGACTGGCTCGGCGTGGTCGTCGGCGAGGCGCTGCGGGACGGCGTCTGCACGGCGCCCATGTCGGCCTCGGACAGCTGGAACTTGCCGGCGTTGCCGCCCTTGAGGGCGGCGGTGGTGTACGCCTTCCAGATCGTGGCGGGGAAGCTGGAACCGCCCAGACGGCCGAGGCCGGCGGTGCCGGTCAGGGTGACCTGCTTGGCGGTGCCGGGCTCCTCACCGAAGATCGCGACCACGGTGACCAGCTCGGGGGTGTAACCGGCGAACCAGCCGGAGAAGTTGTTCTCGGTGGTACCGGTCTTGCCCGCTGCCTCGTAGGCGCTGCTGCGGACCTTGTTGCCGGACGCGCCTTCGTCGTTGACGACGCCCGTGAGCACCTTGGTGACGGTGTCGGCGGTACGGCGGCTGATGGCCTGCGTGCCGATCGGCTGGACGGGCTCGACCTCGCGGTCCTTGTGCTCGGCCTTCTTGATGATGGTCGGCGTGACCTTCTTGCCGTGGTTGTCGAGGGTGGCGTAGACGGCCGCCATCTCCACGGTGTTGGCGCTCATCGTGCCGAGGGCCATGGCCGGCCTGTCGGCGGGCCAGCCCTCACGGTCCTTCATGCCGATCTGGAGCGCGGTCTTCTTCACGTTGGGCGGCTCGACGTCCACGATCATCTGCGCGTAGACGGAGTTCACCGAGGAGTTGGTCGCGTCCTGGACCGTCATCATCGGGTCGCCGAAGTTGCGGTTCTCCTGGTTCTGCGGGGCGAACGGGATGTCGCTGCCGACGACCGGGCGCTTGCTGGTGCCGTCGTAGAGCGCGTTCGGGGTGATCGGCTTGCCGTCCTGGGTCTTCGACACGTTCTCCAGGGCGGAGGCCAGCACGACCGGCTTGAAGGTCGAGCCCGGCTGGTAGTCCTTGCGCAGGGCGTTGCTGGACCAGTGGTCCTTCAGACCGGTGCCGCCGTACATGGCGACGATGTGCCCGGTCTTGGGGTCCACGGAGGTGGCGCCTGCCTGCACGCTCTGGTCCTGGGGCCGATCCTTGGTGTTCTTGCGGTCGAGCTTGGACTCCAGCTCCTCCTGGACGGCCGTCTCGAGCGCTTCCTGCTTCTTCGGGTCGATGTTGAGCGTGAACGTCCAGCCGCCGGCGTCGATCAGCTTGCGCTCCACGCCCTGGGCGTTGAGCTCGGCCTCGGCCGCCTGGACCAGGTAGCCCTTCTGGCCGTCCATGCCCATCGGGGGCTGCGGGGGCATCGGCTCCGCGAACTTCATCCCCTGGCGCTTGGTCTCGTCCAGCTTCTTCATGTCGACCATGTTGACGAGCGTCGCGTCGTAGCGGATCTTGATCCGCTTCTTGGTGTCGTCGCTGGCGGTCGACCAGTCGTACTGGCTGGGCGCCTGCACGAGGGTGGCCAGGTAGGCGCCCTGTTCCAGCGTCAGCTTCTCCGCGTCGACGCCGTAGTACGCCTGGGCGGCGGCCTGGATGCCGTAGGCGCCGCGGCCGAAGTAGCTCGTGTTGAGGTAGCCCGCGAGGATCTCGGGCTTCTTCATGCTCTGGTCGACCTTGAGGGAGATCACCAGCTCCTTGAGCTTGCGGGTCGGCGTCTGCTCCTGCGTCAGGTAGTAGTTCTTGACGTACTGCTGGGTGATCGTGGAGCCACCCGCCTTGCCGCGGCCGGTGGCCGTGTTCCACAGACCACGGGCCAGGCCCTTGAAGTCGACACCGCCGTCGCTGCGGAAGGACTTGTTCTCGATCGCGATGAACGCCTCCTGGACGTCCATCGGGATCTTGTCGATGGGCAGGATCTCGCGGTTGACCTTGCCCTTGGTGGCCATGATCGTGCCGTCTGCGTACTTGTAGACGTTGCTCTGCTGGAGCGCCTGCTTGTTGGGGTCCGGCTCGTCCACGTAGAAGTACAGGCCGACCAGCGCGCCCATACCGAGCAGGGCCAGCGCGAAGAACGTGCCCAGGATCTTCTTCCAGGTGAAGAAGCGGCGTATGCCGGTGCGCTTGCCGGTACCCCCGCTCCCCTTGGCGCCCTTCGCGCGTCCGCTCGGCGCCCGCCGCGCACCGCGCTGCTGCGCCTTACGCACTTCTGCTCGGCCCATCGCTCCCGCTCCGCTCGATTACCCCCCCGACGTCAACTCAGAAAGCTAACACCGCAGGCTGTGACAAACTTTGGTCAATTCGGAGGAATTCCGGTCATTTCGGACGTGAGAATCAGCACCCACGTCACAGGAACCGACGCTCAGATAAGCGGATGGGTTGCCATTGCGCAATAAAGTGATATCACTTTGCTAGGCGGTCCGACCGGCCGCGCGCAGAGAAACGGGGCGAACCATGACGAATCACATAGCCACTCCAGACGGAGTACGGGAGTTCACCGCGCGCAGCATGGGCGGCGGGCTGGCGCTGCTGCTCGGCCTGGCCGGCCTGCTCGCGGGCGCGGGGCTGGTCGTGGCCGGCGCGGTGGCGGCCGCGACCGGGGCCAAGGTGGCACTGATCGCCATCGGCGTGCTCCTCGGCCTCGCCTCCGTGATCGCGATGAGCGGCCTCAACACGGTGGCGCCGGGCGAGGCCCGCGTCGTCCAGCTCTTCGGCCGCTACCGCGGCACCATCCGCACCGACGGCCTGCGTTGGGTCAACCCGCTGACCTCGCGCGAGAAGATCTCCACCCGCGTGCGCAACCACGAGACGGCCGTCCTGAAGGTCAACGACGCCTACGGCAACCCGATCGAGCTGGCGGCGGTCGTGGTCTGGCGGGTCGAGGACACCGCGCGCGCGGTCTTCGAGGTCGAGGACTTCACCGAGTTCGTCGAGACGCAGACCGAGGCCGCGGTCCGGCACATCGCGATCGAGTACCCCTACGACGCGCACGAGGAGGGCGGCCTGTCGCTGCGCGGGAACGCCGAGGAGATCACCGAGAAGCTCGCGGTCGAACTGCACGCACGGGTGGAGGCCGCCGGGGTGCAGATCATCGAGTCCCGCTTCACGCATCTCGCGTACGCTCCTGAGATCGCCTCCGCGATGCTCCAGCGCCAGCAGGCGGGGGCCGTCGTGGCGGCCCGCAAGCAGATCGTGGAGGGCGCGGTGGGCATGGTCGAGCTCGCCCTGACCCGTCTGGCGGAGGAGGAGATCGTGGACCTCGACTCGGAGCGCAAGGCGGCCATGGTCTCGAACCTGATGGTCGTCCTGTGCGGCGACCGCGCCGCCCAGCCGGTGCTCAACACGGGCACCCTCTACCAGTGACCCCCTCCGGCGAGGAGAAGCCGGCGGGCCGGCAGGCGCGCAAGCAGGTGCTCCTGCGACTCGACCCGCAGGTGTACGACGCGCTGGCCCGCTGGGCGGGCGAGGAGCTGCGCAGCGCCAACGCGCAGATCGAGTTCCTGCTCCGCCGGGCCCTCGCCGAGGCCGGCCGGCTCCCCTCCGCCCCGGGCCCCATTCCCCGCCGGGGCCGGCCTCCGAAGCCCTCGGACTGACCGCCGCCCCCGTGCCGCGCACGGGGGCGGTTTTCGCGTTTCCGCAGCCCAGCACCTCTATACACTCCGCGTATACACACGATGTATAGTCGGCGGCATGTCCATCGGTCACACCCTCCTGGGCCTCCTAGAGGCCGGCCCGCGCCACGGCTACGACCTGAAGCGGGCCTTCGACGAGAAGTTCGGCCACGACCGCCCCCTCGCCTACGGGCAGGTCTACTCGACCATGTCCCGCCTCCTGAAGAACGGCCTCGTCGAGGTCGAGGGCATAGAGGCGGGCGGCGGTCCCGACCGCAAGCGGTACTCCATCACGGACGCCGGGATCACCGACGTCGAGGCCTGGCTCTCCCAGCCCGAGAAGCCGGAGCCGTACCTCCACTCGACCCTCTACACGAAGGTCGTCCTCGCGCTGCTCACCGGCCGCCGCGCCGACGAACTGCTGGACACCCAGCGGGCCGAGCACCTGCGCCTCATGCGCATCCTCACCCAGCGCAAGCGCAAGGGCGACATCGCCGACCAGCTCATCTGCGACCACGCCTTGTTCCACCTCGAAGCGGACCTGCGGTGGCTGGAGCTCACCGCGGCCCGGCTCGACCAGCTCGCGCGGGAGGTCCGCCGATGATGACCCCGGCCGGCTCCCTTCTCGTCGCCACGGACCTGCGCAAGGCGTACGGGACCACCAACGCCCTGGACGGCGCCGAGTTCTCCATCCACGCCGGTGAGGTCGTCGCCGTGATGGGCCCCTCCGGCTCCGGCAAGTCCACCCTGCTGCACTGCCTCGCCGGGATCGTCCCGCCCGACTCCGGCTCCATCAGCTACGCCGGCCGTGAACTCACCGCCCTGAGCGACGCCGAGCGCAGCGCCCTGCGCCGCACCGAGTTCGGCTTCGTCTTCCAGTTCGGGCAGCTCGTACCGGAGCTGACCTGCGTGGAGAACGTCGCCCTCCCGCTGCGCCTGACCGGCGTCAGGCGCAAGGAGGCCGAACGCACCGCCCTGCACTGGATGGAGCAGCTCCAGGTGGAGGACCTCGGCGCCAAGCGGCCCGGCGAGATATCCGGCGGCCAGGGGCAGCGCGTGGCCGTCGCCCGCGCCCTCGTCACCGGCCCGCGGGTGATCTTCGCCGACGAACCCACCGGAGCCCTCGACTCCCTCAACGGCGAACTCGTCATGCAGCTGCTCACGGAGGCCGCCCGGTCCGCGAACGCCGCCGTCGTCCTCGTCACGCACGAGACGCGCGTGGCCGCCTACTCCGACCGCGAGATCGTCGTACGCGACGGGAAGTCCCGCGACATGGAGCGGATCGTATGAGCCGGCTCCAGGTCTGGACCCGCGACCTCGCGATGGGTGCCCGCTTCGCCTTCGGCGGCGGCCGCGAGGGCTGGATCCGCACCCTGCTCACCGGCGTCGGCGTCGGTCTCGGCGTCGCGCTGCTGCTGATCAGCACCGCGATCCCCGGCGCCCTCACCGCACGGTACGAGCGCGGCGACGCGCGGTCGACGATGCACTCCGACACCGCCGACGCGCCGGGACCCGACACCCTGCTGATCGCCCGGATCGGGCAGACGTACCACCACAAGGACATCGAGGGGCACGTGGTGCGGGCCGAGGGCCCGAACGCCCCGCTGCCGCCCGGCCTGAAGAAGATCCCGGGCCCGGGCGAGATGGCCCTCTCCCCCGCCCTGGACGAGTTGCTGAAGTCCTCCGAGGGCGCCCTGCTGCGCGAGCGGCTCGACGCGCGGGTCAGCGAGGTCGTCGGCGACCCGGGCCTGGTCGGCCCCGGCGAGCTGCTCTTCTACCTGGGCAGCGACACCCTCCGCAAGAACGGCCCCGAGGACTACCGCGTCGAGCGCGTCACCGGCTTCGGCTACGAGGCGGACCGCGAGAACCTCGACCCCGTCCTCATGCTGATGGTCGTCCTGACCTTCGTCGCCCTGCTGATGCCCGTCGCCGTGTTCATCGCCACCGCCGTCCGCTTCGGCGGGGATCGGCGCGACCGCCGGCTCGCCGCACTGCGGCTGGTCGGCGCGGACAGCAGGATGGTGCGCCGGATCGCGGCCGGCGAGGCGCTCGCCGGCTCCCTGGTCGGACTGCTCCTGGGCACCGGCTTCTTCGCCGTCGGCCGCTCCCTCGTCGGCAGCGTCAGCCTCCGGCAGCGCAGCGTCTTCCCCGCCGACCTCGACCCGGCGCCCTGGCTGGCCGTGCTGGTCGCCCTCGCGGTGCCCGCGGCGGCCGTGGCCGTGACCCTGTTCGCGCTGCGCGGTGTGGTCATCGAGCCGCTGGGCGTCGTCCGCACGGCCAGGCCCTCCCGCCGCCGCATCTGGTGGCGGCTGCTGCTGCCGCTGGTCGGGCTCGGTCTGCTGGTGCCCCTGGACGGCCGCGGCAACAGCCACGGCAGGTTCAACCAGTGGCAGGTCAGCGCCGGCGTGGTGCTGCTGCTGGTCGGGATCACCGTGCTGCTCCCGTGGCTGCTGGAGCGTTTCGTCGGGAAGATGTCCGGCGGCCCGGTCTCCTGGCAGCTGGCCGTGCGCCGGCTCCAGGTCAACACCGGCAGCGCCGCCCGCCTGGTCAACGGCATCGCCGTGGCCGTCGCGGGCGCCATCGCCCTCCAGATGCTCTTCGCGGGCGTCGAGGGCGACTACACCGAGTCGACCGGCCAGGACCCCGGCAGGGCCGCCGTCGCCGTCATGGTCAACCGCGAGTCGGACGCCCCCATGGACGAGCTCGCGCAGCGGATCGCCGCCGTGCAGGGCGTCACCCGCGCGGTCCCGCTGACCTCCGCTCAGGCCGCCCACCGGATGCCCGCGGAGGAGGACACGGTCCAGGTGACCGTCGGCACCTGCGACGCGCTCGGGGAGGTCGCCACGCTCGACTCCTGCGAGGAGGGCGACGCCTTCGTCCTGACCGGGCCCTCCTCCACCGGGTTCTACGGGGGTACGGCGAAGCCCGGCGACGAGCTGTTCGTCGGCAACGTGCGGCGGTACGAGTTCGAGACCACCGACAGCCCCGCTCCGGTGAAGTGGCAGGTCCCGGCGGGCGCCCGTACCGTCCCCGCCCGGGAGGACCCCACCGGGCAGCTGCGCAGCGGCCTGCTGGTGACCCCGTCGGCGGCGCCGAAGGAGCTGGGCGACTTCCCGGACGCGCGGATCTTCGTCCAGGTCGACGAGTCCGGTCCGGACGCGCTCGACCGGGCGCGGAACGCCGTCTTCAAGACGGATCCGTTCGTCACGGCGATGACGCTGCGGGACAGCACGCAGGCCGCCGGCTTCTCCTCGATCCGCACGGGGCTGTTCTTCGGCGCGGCCGCCGTGCTGGTCTTGATCGGCGCCAGTCTGTTCGTGTCGCAGCTGGAGCAGCTGCGCGAGCGCCGGCGGCTGCTCTCCTCCCTGGTCGCTTTCGGCACCAAGCGGTCCACGCTGAGCCTGTCGGTGCTGTGGCAGACGGCCGTGCCGATCGTGCTGGGCCTGGTGCTGGCGGCCTTCGTGGGCACCGCGCTGGGCGCCGTCCTGATGGGGATGGCCGCGCAGCCGGTCCGGATCGACTGGCCGTCGGTCCTCGGGATGACCGGGGTGGGCGCGGGCGTGGTCGCGGCCGTGACCCTGCTCAGCCTGCCGCCGCTGCTGCGGCTGATGCGCCCGGACGGCCTGCGCACGGAGTGACCCCGGCCGCCCCGCCCGGACCCCGTACGCCCGCTCCCCCGCGGCCGCCGACACCCCCTAGTCGGTGGGCCAGACGGGGAGGGGGCGTACGGCTTCGCGGAGGGCGGCGGCGATCGCCTCGAACTCCTCCTGGCGCGCGGTCCCCGTACGCATGGCCAGGGCGATCCGTCGTGAGGGGGCGGGCTCGGCGAAGTAGCCGGTGGACAGGTACTCGTTGCGGGCGGTCTCCAGCCGCAGCGCGGTGCGCGGCAGCAGGGTCACTCCGAGGCCGCCGGCGACGAGCTGCACGAGCGTGGACAGGCCGGCGGCGGTCGTCGTGACGTCGGCCCCGGTGGTCCGCCCGGCCTCCCGGCAGATGTCGAGGGCCTGGTCCCGCAGGCAGTGCCCCTCGTCCAGCAACAGCAGCTGCAGGTCGCGCAGTTCGTCGAGCGGAATGTCCCGACGTCCGGCCAGGGCGTGCTCGCGGGGGGCGAGGAGGACGAAGTCCTCGTCGAAGAGGGGCAGTTCGGTGACACCGGGGACTCCGAGGGGCACCGCCAGCAGGAGCAGGTCCAGGCGCCCGGCGGCCAGCCCCTCCAGCAGCGAGCCGGTCTGCTCCTCGTGCACCTGGAGGTCCATCCGCGGGTAGCGGCGGTGGAACAGCCCCAGCACGGTCGGCAGCAGGTACGGCGCCACGGTGGGGATCACCCCGAGCCGCAGTATGCCGGTGAAGGGGGCCCGTACCGCCTCGGCCTCCTCCAGCAGTCCGCCGACGGCGTCGAGCACCACCTGGGCCCGGGCGGCGATCCGCTCGCCCGCCGGGGAGAGGAGCACCTTGCGGGTGGTGCGC
Source organism: Streptomyces virginiae (assembly GCF_000720455.1). Lineage (GTDB taxonomy): Bacteria > Actinomycetota > Actinomycetes > Streptomycetales > Streptomycetaceae > Streptomyces > Streptomyces virginiae. The sequence goes on from NZ_JOAK01000004.1 coordinate 37,894, forward strand.
TCCAGCAGCTGCACGCCGAGGGCCTCCTCCAGCGCGGACACGGCGCCGGAGAGCGCCGGCTGGCTCATGCCGATGGCCGCGGCCGCGTCGCGGAAGTGCAGGTGCTCGGCGACGGCCGCGAAGGCGCGCAGCTGAGCGAGGGTCGGTTGCTTCGCTCCCCTATTACCGACAGCCACTGATAGGTACCTCCGATCACCCGCAGCAAGACTAGCTATTTCCATAATCAATGCAGGTTGTGCCAGCATGTGAGACACGTCCAACCCCATCGGAAAGCCCCCAAAAGGGGTCTATTTCCATTGATCAAGGAGAGCGCGTGCTCACTGTTGGTGACAAGTTCCCCGCCTTCGACCTGACCGCCTGCGTCTCGCTCGAGGCCGGAGCCGAGTTCGCGCAGATCGACCACAAGACCTACGAGGGCAAGTGGAAGGTCATCTTCGCGTGGCCTCTGGACTTCACCTTCGTGTGCCCGACGGAGATCGCCGCCTTCGGCAAGCTGAACGACGAGTTCGCCGACCGTGACGCGCAGGTCCTCGGCTTCTCCCTCGACTCCGAGTACGTGCACCACGCCTGGCGCAAGGACCACGCCGACCTGCGTGACCTGCCCTTCCCGATGATGTCGGACATCAAGCGCGAGCTCTCCGCCGAGCTGGGCATCCTCGGCGAGGACGGCCTGCCGATGCGCGCCGTCTTCGTCGTCGACCCCAACAACGAGATCCAGTTCTCGATGGTGACCGCCGGTTCCGTGGGCCGTAACCCCAAGGAGGTCCTGCGGGTCCTCGACGCCCTGCAGACCGACGAGCTGTGCCCCTGCAACTGGAACAAGGGCGACGCCACGATCGACGCCGGCGCGCTGCTGGCCGGTGAGTGACGGATGTCCCTCGACTCCCTGAAGGGGTCCGTCCCGGACTTCGCCAAGGACCTGAAGCTGAACCTCGGTTCGGTCATAGGCAACAGCGACCTCCCGCAGCAGCAGCTGTGGGGCACCGTCCTGGCCTGCGCGATCGCCGCCCGCTCCCCGCGCGTCCTGCGTGAGCTGGAGCCGGAGGCGAAGGCGAACCTCTCTCCGGAGGCGTACACCGCCGCCAAGTCCGCCGCCGCGGTCATGGCGATGAACAACGTCTTCTACCGCACGCGGCACCTGCTCTCCGACCCGGAGTACAACACGCTGCGCGCGGGCCTGCGGATGAACGTCATCGGCAACCCGGGCGTGGAGAAGGTCGACTTCGAGCTGTGGTCGCTCGCGGTCTCCGCGATCAACGGCTGCGGCCAGTGCCTGGACTCGCACGAGCAGGTCCTGCGCAAGGCGGGCGTCGACCGCGAGACGATCCAGGAGGCCTTCAAGATCGCCTCGGTGATCCAGGCCGTCGCGGTCACCCTCGACGCCGAGGCCGCCATCGCCGGCGAGTAGCGCCACCCCGTACGACGACCAGGGCCCCGCGACCGGAAACGGTCGCGGGGCCCTTGCGTCGTCAGTCCTTGCGCAGCGCGGCCATCAGTGCCCGCGCGTCCTCGACCGCCGCCGCCGTGAGGGTCTCCGGATCGGGCCGCGCCGGTGACGTCGCCTGCGGGTCGGGCGCCTCCTCCATCCGGTCGAAGAACATCAGCTCGAAGGTGAACACCGCGCCGCCGTCGCGGACTCGCAGCCGCAGACCGTCACTGATCTCGGACGAGCCGACCAGGGTCTGCTCCCCCAGGCCGGGCACCTCCTCCCACCGCAGGTCGTCATCGAAGGCCCGGGAGTAGAGGGAGCCCAGCGCGAACTCGGGCGCCGGATCGGTCTTCTTGTGCAGCTCGGCCACGGCCACGACGGAGAACCCGCCGGAGCCGTCGGCGCGGTCACCGCTGTGGTTGCACGACGCCCAGTCCAGAGCCGGATGCCGGCCTCCCTTGCGCGGGTCGGAGACCTTGAACCCGCCCAGCGCCGCCGCGAGGGCCGGGGCCCTGAACTGCCCGCACAGGTCGTCCGTGACCGCGTACCGGACCTCCGGCTCCGCCGCCGGCCACCCCCCGAAGGCGTACAGCCCGCCCGCCCACAGCGCGGAGGTGGCCGCGACCGCGGCGGCGATCGCCCACCACGGCCGCGACGGTCCCCGCGGGCGGGCGGTCTCGTCCTGTGCGACCTCCACCGGACGCGCCGACTCCCACGCCCCGTCGAGTTCGGGTTCGCTGATCATCACGCCCCCTACTTCTTCAGCGCCGCCATCAGCTCGCGGGCGTCCTCGATCATCGCCGTCTGGAGCGCGGCGGAGTCGGCCGGGGTGTTCCCCCCGGTGCCGTTGCCGTAGGTCTCGAGCGTGAACACCGCACCGTCGTCCAGCACCCTGAGCTGGACCACCTCGTCCCCGGGCGCCACGAAGACCACGGCGCGCTCGCCGAGGCCCTGGACCGACTCGGTGCGGCCCTTGCCCACGTCGGCGGCGAGCCAGAGCGACGGTACGTCGAACTCGGGCCCGGGGTCGGTCTTCTGGTGCAGGTCGACCTGCGTCCGCACGGTGAGGGTCGACTGCGTCTCACCGTTCTGCAGCACGCAGATCGCGCCGCGCACGGCCGGGTGGTGGTTCTGCTGGTTCATCGGCCGGTACCGGTGCAGGTCTCCCGCGATCTTGGCCAGCGCCCGCGCCCGGAAGTCCTCGCACAGGTTCTCCGTCGCCCGGTACGAGATGCCCGGCGCGGCGAGCCTGTCCCCGAAGGCGTAGAGCCCGCCCGCCCACACCGCCGAGGCGATCACGGCCCCGCCCAGCGCCCACAGCCACGGCCGGCGCGCCCCCGCGGCGCCGTCCGCCCCTCCGCGCGGCGCGAGTTCCTCCGCCTCCTGCGCCCGCTCCCCCGCGTGGCCGGTCTCCCACGCGCCGTCGAGTTCCGGATCGGTGATCATGTCTGTCCCCCTGTCGTCCCGCTGCGGACGCCACCGGCGGCGCCCGCCCGTTCACGCCCCGGCCTGGTCAGGGCCTGGGTCGCTCCTCGTCGCCGGGCCCCACGCCCAGCGCCGTCGCGCCGTGCGGCGCGGGGCCGACCATCCCGGCCCCCAGGTGGTGCTGGTCCCGTGAGTACGCCCTCAGGTACCCGACCACCGTGTTGGTGACGGCCACCAGCGGAACGGCGACCACCGCCCCTCCGATGCCCGCGATCATCCCGCCGGCGGCCACCGCGAGGACCACCGCGAGCGGGTGCACCCGGACCGCCCGGCCGAGGATGAAGGGCTGGAGCACGTGCCCTTCGATCTGCTGCACCGCCAGGACCACCAGCAGCGTCATCAGGGCGGTGAACACGCCCTGGGTCACGAGCGCCACGACCACGGCGAGGGCGCCCGAGATCACCGCGCCGACCAGCGGGATGAAGGCGAAGAGGAAGATGAACACGGCCAGCGGCACCGCCATCGGCACGTCCAGGAAGTACAGCCCCAGGCCGATGAAGATGGCGTCGATGAGGGCGACGATGACCGTGCCGCGGACGTACGCGGTCAGCGTGCGCCAGGCGCGCGGACCGGCGCCGGCGACTCCGGCGCGGGCGGCGGCCGGGACCAGGCCGAGCGCCCAGTTCCAGATGCGCTTGCCGTCGTAGAGCAGGAACAGCGTCGAGAACATCGCGAGCAGCATGCCCGTGAGGATCTCGACGAGGACCGTCACGCCCTGGAGTCCGGCGGAGGTGATCTGCTCGGTGTTGGTGCCGATGGTCTCGCTGAGGTTCTTCGCGATGTCGTTGATCTGCTTCTCGGTCACGTGGAACGGACTGTCCAGTGCCCAGAGTTTGAGTTCGTTGATGCCGTCGCGGACCCGGTCGGAGAGGTCGTCGAGGTTCTCCATGACCTGCCAGACGACGAACCAGCCGACGAGCCCGATGACGACGAAGCCGAGGACGGCCGTGACGGCCGTGGCCAGACCGCGCGGCAGGCCCAGTCTGCGCAGCCGGACGACGAAGGGCTGGAGCATCGCGGTGACGAGCATGGCGGCCGCGAAGGCGAGGACGACCAGGCGGACTTCGCTGATCACCTTCATCAGCACCCAGAGCATCCCGGCGAGCAGCAGCAGCCGCCAGCTGGCCTCGGCGGCGACGCGCATCCCCCACGGGACCACGCTCGCCGGATCGGGCCGCTCAGGGCGTTCGTAGCGCACGGGAGCGGCCGTCGCGGCCGCGTGCCCCTGCGTCGGTGCGTCGGGCTTCTCGGCGGCCGCCGGAGCCTCCTGCGCCGGGCGTGAGCGCCCGGGCAGATCGCCTCCGGTCTCGGCCTCGACTTCGGCACGCCGCTCGTTGAGCCGCGCCTCCATCGCGTTCAGCCTGTTGCCCAGCCGGCCGAGCCAGCCTTCCCTCTTCGCCATGTCAGTTTCCTTCCCCCGCCCCCCGGTCTACGGGCACACCCCGATGACCGTACACGCGAGTAGCCCCGCACCGTACGACGGTGCGGGGCTACCCGGGGACGAGCTGTGCGCCGCGATGCGGCGGCGGCCGTCAGTACCAGCCGTTGGCCTGGTGGAAGCTCCACGCGGCGCAGGGGCTGCCGTAGCGGTCTTCCATGTAGTTCAGGCCCCACTTGATCTGCGTGGCGGGGTTGGTGCGCCAGTCCGCGCCGGCCGAGGCCATCTTCGAACCGGGGAGCGCCTGGACCAGGCCGTAAGCCCCGGAGGACTTGTTCACGGCCAGGTAGTTCCAGGTGGATTCCTGGTTGATGATGTTCGAGAAGCACTGGAACTGGCCGGCCGGGACCATCTGCTGGGCGATGGCCTTGACCTGAGCGACCGTGTAGGAGCTCTGGACGGCGAAGTCACCGGCGTCGCGGGCGGCGGAACGGCTGGCGACTTCCTTCGCCTCGCGGTCCTTCTTCGCCTTCTCGTCGGCGGCCTTCTGCGCCTCGGCCTTCTTGGACTTGGCGTCCTCGGCGGCCTGGAGGCGGGCGGCCTCTTCGGCCGAACGCTTGGCGTCGGCGTCGGCGGCGTGGGCGATGGTGTCCGCCTGCTGCGTCAGGGACGCGCTCTGGACCTGCGCCTGGTCGCCGACCGGAATGTCTGCGAGGAGGGTCGCCCCGGACGCGGTCGTCTCGAGATCGTTCGTGGGGTCGCCGGTGGCAACGCCCACGACTGCGCCGACGGTGGTGACCGCGGTGGCCGAAGCCACTGCGAACCCCCGGACCGAGATCCGGCTCACACGGTGTCCTTCCAGCAGCGTCCGCAGTGACCGCGCGGGCGCAAAAGTGCCCTCGACTCTGGCCTCCGTGGTTCTACGGTCACTGGAGGCGCGGGCCCGTGGGCAACTCCCCTGCGGGGGCTGCCGCGTGTAACTGCGGGCGGCATACGGCCATCGGCTGTGGAGTTGTGGTGCTGCGCGTACCTCACGGGAGATACAGGTGTGCCGTATGCGGGGCCTGACGGAAACCAGACTCTGCCGGACCTCGACACCGCAAGGCAATTCTCCGTTGCGTGGGAAAGGTCACACCTGGCATGTCGCCGTCGATTTGCTCAAAGGGCTGTGCAGCACGACGCCGCCCGGCTAGGCTCTCGGGCCTTTGCCGGGCGGCGCCAACTCGCCTTCCCGCTATGGGGTTTTTGACCGGTTCCGCCACCCTGACGGGCGGCCTCTCTGGCTCACCCGGGTCAGAGGGTCTCCAGCATCTCGGTGACCAGAGCGGCGATCGGGGAGCGCTCGGATCGCGTCAGCGTGACGTGGGCGAAGAGCGGATGCCCCTTCAGCTTCTCGACCACGGCGACCACTCCGTCGTACCGGCCGACCCGCAGGTTGTCCCGCTGGGCGACGTCGTGGGTCAGAACGACCCGCGAATTGGCCCCGATCCGGGACAGAACGGTCAACAGGACGTTCCGTTCCAGCGACTGCGCCTCGTCCACGATCACGAAGGCGTCGTGGAGCGAGCGGCCGCGGATGTGCGTGAGCGGCAGGACCTCCAGCATCCCGCGGTTCAGCACCTCCTCGATGACCTCGCGTCCGGCGACCGACGAGAGCGTGTCGAAGACCGCCTGCGCCCAGGGACTCATCTTCTCGGAGGCGTCACCGGGCAGGTAGCCGAGGTCCTGGCCGCCCACCGCGTACAGCGGCCGGAAGACCATCACCTTCTGATGCTGCCTGCGCTCCAGCACCGCTTCCAGGCCGGCGCAGAGCGCCAGCGCGGACTTGCCGGTGCCGGCCCGGCCGCCCATCGAGATGATCCCGATCTCGGGGTCGAGCAGCAGGTCCAGCGCGATGCGCTGCTCGGCGCTGCGGCCGTGCAGCCCGAAGGCGTCGCGGTCGCCCCGTACGAGCTTGACGTTGCCGTCCGCGGTGACCCGGCCCAGGGCCTTGCCGCGCTCGGACTGCAGGACCAGTCCGGTGTGCACGGGCAGTTCCGCGGCCTCCGGGACGTAGAGCCGCTCCTCCGAGTAGAGGAGGTCAACCTGCTCCCCGGAGAGGCCGATCTCGCTCATGCCGGTCCAGCCGCCGTCGGTGATCGCGAGTTCCGCGCGGTACTCCTCCGCGATCAGCCCCACGGAGGAGGCCTTGATGCGCAGCGGGAGATCCTTCGAGACGACCGTGACGTCGTAGCCCTCGGCCTGGAGGTTGCGGGCGACGGCGAGGATCCGCGAGTCGTTGTCCCCCAGCCGGAAGCCGGCGGGCAGGACGCCCGGGTCGGAGTGGTTGAGCTCGACGCGCAGCGTGCCGCCCAGATCGCCCAGCGGGATGGGGGCGTCCAGGCGACCGTTGCGAACCCGGAAGTCGTCGAGCAGGCGCAGGGCCTGGCGCGCGAAGTAACCGAGTTCGGGATGGTGCCTCTTTGCCTCCAGCTCGGTGATCACCACGATCGGGAGCACGACCTCGTGCTCGTCGAAGCGGGAGATCGCATTGGGGTCTGCCAGCAGGACGCTGGTGTCGAGGACGTAGGTCCGCCTGTCTGACAGGCGGCGCTTAGTGCTGGTCACCACGGAAGGACGTACCCCCTCGGAAGAGGTCGGGCCATGAAGACCGGACCGGTCATCGGCACCCATGCCAGGGCCGATTTCCGGCCCTCCACTGCGTCCGTGCGAACCGCACGTGCGTCCTGGTGCAAAGGGCCTCCCGGGCGGACGGCCCCATGCCGTCCGCTGAGACTCGACACCCGTGGATCGGGCATCGACCTGAAAGGGATATTCCCCGAACAGGCCAGGACATGCCATGGCATATGACGGACGCTCGGTGAATCCCTGGTGAAGGCTTCGAGGGGAGGGGAGGACGGGGCTGAGGGGGCTCCCTCGCGCGGGAACCCCCTCAGGGGTGTCCTGTCGGCGTCAGGTGCCGTAGCGCCGGTGGCGGGCCGCGTAGTCGCGCAGGGCCCGCAGGAAGTCGACCTTGCGGAAGGCCGGCCAGAAGACCTCGCAGAAGTAGTACTCGGAGTGCGCGCTCTGCCACAGCATGAACCCGGACAGCCGCTGCTCGCCGCTGGTGCGGATCACGAGGTCCGGGTCGGGCTGGCCGCGGGTGTAGAGGTGCTCGGCGATGTGGTCGATGTCGAGGATCTCGGCGAGCTCCTCGAAGGAGGTGCCCTTCCGCGCGTGCTCCAGCAGCAGCGAGCGCACCGCGTCGGCGATCTCCTGGCGGCCGCCGTAGCCGACGGCGACGTTGACGAGTATCCCGTCGACGTCGTGGGTCGCCTGCTCGGCCTCCTTGAGGACCCGCTGCGTCCCGGCGGGCAGGATGTCCAGGTTGCCGACGTGGTGGACGCGCCAGCGGCCGTCCGCGGCGAGGCCCCGCACGGTGTTCTCGATGATGTTGAGCAGGGGGCGGAGCTCGACCTCCGGCCGGTCCAGGTTGTCGGTGGAGAGCATCCACAGCGTGACGACCTCGACGTCCGTCTCGGTGCACCAGCCGAGCATCTCGGAGATCTTGTCGGCTCCGGCCTGGTGGCCCTGCTCCGTCGTACCTCCGGACGCCTTCGCCCAGCGACGGTTCCCGTCCAGGATGACGCCGATGTGCTTGGGCGCCGCGTCGTGGTCGAGGCGGCCTTCCACCCGGCGTGCGTAAAGCCTGTACACCAGGTCGCGCAGCTTCACGATCTTCCAGCCCCTCCGTGCCTTGCCCCCGTGCGAAATGCGGTCCCTCCCCCGAGTCCGCCACATTACTGCGCGCCGGGATCGGGTACCCAACTCGGTCTGTCACAACTCCGTGATAGGGAGGACAACGTGACTGATACCAATCCCTATCGGGCAGAGCCCTCGCGCTACGACTCCATGGAGTACCGCCGCACCGGCCACAGCGGCCTCAAGCTCCCCGCCATCTCCCTCGGCCTCTGGCACAACTTCGGCGACGACCGGTCCCTGGAGTCGCAGCGGTCGATCCTGCGCCGCGCCTTCGACCTCGGCGTCACCCACTTCGACCTCGCGAACAACTACGGGCCGCCGCCCGGCTCGGCCGAGCTGAACTTCGGCAAGATCTTTTCGCAGGACTTCGCGTCCTACCGCGACGAGCTGATCCTGTCGACCAAGGCCGGCTACCTGATGCACCCCGGGCCGTACGGCGAGTGGGGCAGCCGCAAGTACCTGCTCAGCTCGCTCGACGCCTCGCTGAAGCGGATGGGCGTGGACTACGTCGACATCTTCTACTCGCACCGCTTCGACCCGCAGACCCCGCTGGAGGAGACCATGGGCGCGCTGGCGTCCGCGGTCCGGCAGGGCAAGGCGCTCTACGTCGGCGTCTCCTCCTACACGGCCGAGCAGACGGCCGAGGCCGTGCGGATCCTGCGCGAGATGGGCGTGCGCCCGCTCATCCACCAGCCCTCCTACTCCATGATCAACCGCTGGACGGAGGAGGACGGCCTGCTGGACGCCCTGGAGGACGCCGGCATGGGGTGCATCTCCTTCGCGCCGCTCGCGCAGGGCCTGCTGACCGACAAGTACCTCAAGGGGATCCCGGCCGACTCGCGGGCCGCCCAGGGCAAGTCGCTCAACCCCGACCTGCTCTCGGACGACGTGCTGCGCCGGCTGGCCGGGCTGAACGAGATCGCGTCCCGCCGCGGCCAGTCCCTGGCCCAGCTCGCGCTCACGTGGGTGCTGCGCGACGAGCGGATGACCTCGGCCCTGATCGGCGCTTCGAGCGTCCGTCAGCTGGAGCAGAACGTGGCCGCACTGGCCGGCGCACCGCTCTCCGAGGCGGAGCTGAAGGAGATCGACTCCTTCGCGGTGTCCACGCCCGGCACGAACATCTGGGCCCAGCGCGGCTGACCTGCGTTTTTGCCCCAACACCCGCGCGGGAGGCGGGTGAACGAAAAACGGGCCGGTCCGTGGGGGGGATACGGACCGGCCCGAGGGGGGGGTTCCACCATAACCCTTCGTAAAGCATGCTGCGTGCATCGGCGCGCCATGATTACGCTCCGAAACCACCCAGCAGCACTCCGGTGAGTGCTCCGGCCGCCATGAAGGGGCCGAAGGCGAAGCCCTGTTCACGGGTGGCGGAGCCGCGCAGGACCAGGGTCAGGCCGTACAGCGAGCCGTAGAGGAGCCCGAGGAAGGCCCCTGCGGCCCATACCCCCCACCCGTACCACCCAAGAGCGACCCCCAGCGAGAGCGCGAGCTTGACGTCGCCGAAGCCCATGCCGGCCGGGTTGATCAGATGGAGCACCAGGTACGCCGCCGCGAGCGCGCCCCCGCCGAGCAGGGCGAGCCGCCAGGACCCGGCCGAGCCCGGCAGCAGCGCGGCGAGCCCGAGCAGGGCGGCGGCCCCGGCGGCGAGCGGCAGGGTCAGTACGTCGGGCAGCCGGTGCACGGCCCGGTCGACGAGGGCGAGCAGGACGAGGAGCGGGGCGAGTGCCGCGTACGCCGCCGCCTCGGGCCGCGCCCCCACGGCCGCCGCGATCAGGGCGCAGACGCCCGCGGTGAGGAGGGCCGGGAGCACGGCCCGCGGCCCGTAGACGTGCGCCGGACCGTACGCCGCCCCCCGGCCGGCGGGCTCCGTCCCGGGCGGGCGGCAGCGGGCCGGGCCGAGCCAGCCGCGCAGCCGGTGCCCCTGCGGGCAGTGCTCGCGCCAGGGGTCCCCTGGTTCCACGGACAGCCGGTAGGCCGCGCGGGGCAGGAGCAGCCCGGCGGCCACTCCGTAGCCGGCGGCGAGAACGATCACGACCACACCCATCCGGCGAAGGTAGGCGGTCCCCTAGGGTGGCCGCCATGGCGCACTGGCATGACGGGCCCGCCGCGTTGCGGGTCGGCACGGACCCCACGCGGATCCCGCTGGAGGTTGCCGCCTCGTACCGGGCGAGGACGCGCGGCCTGCTCGGCCGGGACGGGATCGAGGGGGCGATGCTGCTGACCCCCGCGGCGAGCGTGCACACCTTCCGGATGCGGTTCGCGATCGACGTGGCGTACCTGGACCGGAACCTGCGCGTGCTCGACGTGGTCACCATGGCTCCCGGCCGGATCGGACTGCCCCGGCCGCGCGCCCGGCACGTCCTGGAGGCGGCGGCCGGCGCCATGGCCGGCTGGGGGCTGACGGCCGGGACCACGCTGGATGTGGACACCGCCTAGGAGGAGCTCGCCGCCCGCAGTAGGTTGGGGCGGTTGAGCTGGGGCAACAGGGGAGCGGCATGACGGAGAACGCGCGGATCAAGGCGCTGGAGCAGATCATGCCGGCGACGCACGGCGCCGACGAGGACGTCGACTGGCCCGCGGCCGAGGCGGCCTGGGGGACCCGGTTCCCGGCGGACTTCATCGCGTTCATGGGCCGTTTCGGCGCCGGCTCCATCAACGGCGAGGCCAGCGTCCTGCTGCCGCTGCCCAAGCCCGGACTCCAGTGGGACCCGGCCGAGATGGCCGAGGAGACGGACAACGCCCGGCAGGCGTGGGAGGCGGAGGGCGGCCGTTCGGCCTTCGACGTGGACCCGGAGTCGATCATCGCCTGGGGTGTCACCGGCGGCTCGGACATCCTGTGCTGGCTGACCTCCGACCCCGATCCGGACCGCTGGCCGGTCCTGGTGTGCGGCCGGCACACCGCCGACTCCTTCGCCGTCTACCCGTACGGCATGGCCGAGTTCCTCTACCGGCTCTGCTCCGACGAGTTCGACGTGAGCCCGGTCAGCATCACCTTCTGGGACGGCGGCCACCTGAGCTTCGTGCACTGGCGCAAGGCGCAGCGGCGCTGGCAGGAGGGCCGCAACCCGGAGACGGGCGAGCCCGACCCGTACGCGGGCGAATTCGCCGACTGACCGGCCGTTCGCGCCACCACCCCCGAAAAGCCCGTTTCCCGACCGGAAACGGGCTTTTCGGCATGTCTACGCGCGTCCGCATCGCCGACCGCATATCGGAAAACACCATTGGAAAAAGCGCCGGTTGGAGCATTGAACACAAGTGCGGACCCAATGGAATCAACCACCCCTCCCACAGGAGAGAATTCCGGCCAACGGGCCATCGCGGGATCAGCCGGCCCGGAGCAACCCATAAGTAACAACGGGACACAAAAGAAATTCAGGGGAATAGACCCGTGCGACGGAGAATTTACGGCACGACCGCCACCGCGGTCGTGCTCGGTCTGCTGATACCACTGTCCGGATGCGGCGCTTCGGGAGACGACGCAGGTGACGGCGGTACGCTGCAGCTGGTCGCCGCCGAATACGGCGACAGTCCGGCCACCAGTTCCAAGCCCTTCTGGGACAAGGTGACGACTGATTTCACCAAGGAAAACCCGGGAATCAAGGTCGAGGTCAAGCTCCTGCCGTGGGCGGACATCGACCGCGAGGTCTCCCGTATGGTCAAGGCCGGCAAGGCGCCGGACATGGCGCTCATGGGTTCTTACTCGGACTTCGCGGCCCGGGGCGAGCTCTATCCTGCGGACGAACTCCTATCGGTCACCGCCGAGGCGAATTTCCTCCAGCCGCTGGCCGACGCCGGCTCGGTGGGCAGCACCCTCTACGGCCTGCCCTTCGTGGCGAGCAGCCGCCTCCTCTTCTACAACGAGGCGCTGTTCGGCAAGGCCGGCATCAAGGAGGCCCCGAAGACCTGGTCCGACCTCAAGGCCGCCGCCAAGGCGCTCAAGGACAAGGGCGTGAAGTACCCGTACGCCCTGCCGCTGGGGCCCGAGGAGGCGCACGCCGAGGCGATGATCTGGGAGCTGAGCAACGGCGGCGGCTACGCCGACAGCAGCGGCAACTACAGCCTGGCCTCCGACCAGAACATCAAGACCTGGGAATGGGTCAGGACCAACATGGTGGCGACCGGGTACACGGGCCCCACGGCCCCGTCCCAGCTGAACCGGGCCGACGCCTTCGCCGCGTTCACGCGCGGCGAGGTCGGGATGCTCAACGGCTACCCCTCCCTCGCCCACGAGGCGCGCGCCAAGGGCATCAGCGTCGTCACCACGGCCATGCCCGTCTCGGACGACCTCGGCACCGGTGAGACCCCGCCGGCCGTCGGCGTGGCCGACTGGATGATGGCCTTCAAGCAGAACGGCAAGCGCGCGGAGATCGGGAAGTTCCTGGACTTCGTCTACCAGGACAAGAACCTGTCGGACTTCGCCAGCCGCTACCACCTGCTGCCTTCCACCGTGACGGCCTCGCGCACGCCGGCCGGCGGCGGGCTCGACAAGAACGACCAGCAGTTCCTGAACGCGCTGCGCGGCGCCCAGCTCTACCCGGTCAACGACCCCGCCTGGGTGACGGTCAGCGACACCATCAAGCGCAACATCGGACGCGCCGTGGAACCGACGGGCGATCCCAAGGCCGTCCTGGAGGACATCGCCGCGCAGGCCTCCCAGGCCTCCAAGAAGCACTGAGCGCCCCGAACCCACCGGAAGCACCGAAGTCCCGAAGTCCCGAAGTCCCGCACGACACGGGACCTTCGACCCGGGCCGCAGACCACCCCGTGCGGCACCATGGCCACCACGGCACTTGATCCAAGGCCGCGGCCCAGTCGCCCGCCGAGCACTCACGAGGTGCGCGGGGCGGCCGGTCCCCGACGGGAGCGTCAGCGCTGCTTCCCGTGGTCCTGGGAGAACGCCGTCCGGTACTGCTCGCAGCTGGAGTCCCAGCGCAGGGACCCCTTGAGCGTCCCGTAGCCCGAGCGCGTCACCGACCACTCCACCGTGTACTCACCGGTGTCGCAGGCGATCCGCCTGCCGCCCGCGACCTTCTCGCGTCCCGTCGCCGGCTTCCCCGTCAGTTCCTTGCGCACTTCGGCCACCGCGGACCGGTCCGCGCGACGCAGTACGGCGTGCACGACGATCGGGTGCTCGCCCTCCTTGACCGTCACCGCCTTCTTCACCACGGTCGAGTCCGACACCGACCAGGCGAACTCGTACGAGGGCTGCCACGCCAGCGTGCCGGGGTCGCCGACCTTGCGCTCGTAGTCCGGCGCGGCCGCGTGGCTGGGGCGGCTGACCGTCTTGTACTGGACTCCCGGGTGGAATCGGAACTGCCCCTCCACCTTGTGCATTTCGTCCTCGGTCCACATCGACTTCATCGTCTTCTCGCCGCCCGCCGGGTCCTGGAGGTACGTGCCCTCCGCGGCCGTGGCCTGCTGGACGAGGACGGGGGCGAGGGCCGCGGCGGCGGTGGCGAGGGCGAGAGCGGCGGTGCGGGTGCGCTTCATGCCGGGACCAACGCCGCCCCGGCGCGGGCCGGAACGACACGGCGCGGCCTTTCACCCGTACGGGAGTCCCCGGTCTCCGGAATATCCGGTGATCCACTTCGGTTCGGGAGCTGCGGAACGACGGTCCGATCCGAGGGGGATGCGATGGGCGGGAACGGTGTGAACGGTGTGAACGGCACGGTGGCGGCCGGGTGGGAGCGGGTACGGGAGGAGTTCGAGGCGTTCGCGGCGGCGGAGCCGCATTCGCCCGAGGCCCAGCTCGCCGTCCACCACCGGGGCCGGCGCGTCGTGGACCTGTGGGCCGGCGAGGACACCGACGCGGACACGCTGAGCGGGGTCTTCTCGATCACCAAGGGTGCCGCGCACCTGGTGGTGGCGCTGCTCGTGCAGGACGGCACGCTGGAGCTGGACCGGCCGGTGTCGGCGTACTGGCCGGAGTTCACCGGCTACGGCAAGGAGCGGCTGACGCTGCGGCAGCTGATCAGCCACCAGTCGGGGCTGATCAACGTGGACGAGGGCTTCGACTACGAGGAGATCGCGGACGACGCGCTGATCGCCTCCCGGCTGGCGGGGCAGAAGCCGTACTGGGAGCCGGGGACGGCGTACGGCTACCACGCCTTCGTGATCGGCGCCCTGACCGGCGAGGTGGTGCGGCGCGCGACGGGCAGGTCGATCCAGGAGGTGTACGAGGAGCGCGTGCGCGCCCCGTACGGACTGGACCTCTACATGGGGCTCCCGGCCTCGCAGGAGGGCCGCTGGAAGCCGGTCCTGGAGATGCTGCCGACGCCCGAGCAGGCCGCGGCGCAGGCGGCGGCCGGACCGGTGCCCGAACTGCTGGCGGTGGCCTTCAACTGGCACCGGGAGCCGCCGATGGACCTGGTCACCCACGCCAACCACCCGCGGACGCGGGAACTCGGCCCGGCCTCGGCGGGCGGCATCGGCTCGGCGCGCGGCGTCGCGGCCCTGTACGCGGCGGCGATCGGCGAGGTGGAGGGCCGGGCCGCGCTGCTGAAGCCGGAGACGGCGACGGAGTTCGCGCGTCTGCAGACGCCCGGCCAGGAGGTCCTGACCGGGGAGTGGGACCACTTCGGGCTGGGCTTCGAGCAGCAGCACGCGGTGGGGCCGCTGGCCTTCGGGCACTGCGGCGCGGCGGGCGGGCAGGGGTTCGCCGACCCGGTGTCCGGGATCGCGTACGGGTACACGCGCCGCCGCTTCGGCTTCCCGGGCGGGATCGCCCCGGAGAACGGGCGCCTGACAGCGGCGGTGCTGGAAGTGGCGCGGGGGCTCTGAATCAGGCCTGGCCGGTCTCGAAGCGGCTGATGCGGCCGCCGCCGGGGGCGATGGTGAAGCGCCAGGCGGTGCGCATCTCGCCCCAGGTGTCGTTGCGGTAGTTGACGACGAGGGCGCGGCCCCCGTCGGACTCGGACTGGACGTCCATGTGGCCGCTGGAGTCGAAGATCTCCCGGTCGATCCACTCGTGGAGGTCGCGGTCGGAGCCGTCGTCGGACATGGTCGCGTCGGCGGTCAGGAGCTTCAGGAAGGCGTCCTTGTCGTGCGCGTTGACGGCGGCGACGAGGGCGCCGACCACGGGGTCGGACAGTTTGGCGGGGGCGATGGCCACAGGAGCCTCCTGGTCGGGCGTACGTGCGTCCGTGCCCGACCAGGTAACAACGCGGGCGGGTCCGCGTCGTCGACCCTCACCCGTTCGCCCGGCGGACGGCGTGTCAGCAGCGGGCGGACGGCGCGTCAGGACCGGCTCGGCGGCGCGCGCGTCAGGACCGGGTGCGCGGGCGGTCAGGATCGGGGCGGCGCGCGCGTCAGGACCGGGTGGGCGGGCGGTGGCTCACGGGGTGTCGGGGGCGGTGCGCACCGGGAAGCCGGTGGGGCGGCCCTGGTCCCGGAGCCAGGCCAGCACCTGGTCGAGGGCCTCGACGGTCTGGGCGCGGTTGCCGCCGCCGTCGTGGAAGAGGACCGTCGGGCCGTTGCCCATCTCGCGCTTGACGGCCTCGACGATGGCGGCCGTGCCCGGCTTCTGGAAGTCCTTGGTGTCGACGTTCCAGCCGAGCGGGCGCATCCCGTTCGCGGCGGCGATGCGCCGGCTCTCGGGGGTGAAGGCGCCGCCGGGGGCCCGGTAGTACTCGACCTTCGCGCCGTTGCCGGCGGCCTCCTCTATGAGCCTCTTGGCGTCGAGTATCTGCCGTTCCTGGTAGTCGACGGGCTTCTTGTCCATGGTCGTGTCGTGGTCCATGGTGTGGTCGCAGAGCCGGTGGCCGTCCGCGACCACCTTCTTGACGAGGTCGGGGTGGGCCTTGGCGCGGGGGCCGACCATGCAGAAGGTCGCCTTGACGTCGTGCTCGCGCAGGACGTCGAGGATCTTGGGGGTCCAGCGGGGGTCGGGGCCGTCGTCGATGGTGATGTTGACGGTGTTCCCGCCGCTCTCCGAGGCGTGGGCTATGCCCTCGGGTATCCCCTGCGGCTGCTGTCCCGGTCCACCCGCCCGGCCGTGGCCGGAGTTGTCCGTTCCGTTGGGCTGGGACACGTTCTGGCGGGAAGCGGCGCCGGCACCACCCGGTTCCACGAGGGTCGCCACCCCCCAGACCGTCGCCGCCACGGCGACGGCCGACGCGATGACGGCCGCACCGGCCCGGACGCCGTTCTTGTTCGTGTGCGCCATGAATCCCATGAACCGTCCACTCCCCATCCGCTGTGCGAGCGTTCCGTGGATCAGGACGTTCGTCGCCTCAGAGGAGTTCCAGCCAAATCACCCATAAATTCCCCGTAATGGGACTGACAGGACCGATGGGGCTGATGGGACGTCGGTCCTCGATCGCCCGGATCTCCTTCCCGAACGGACCGCGGGGAAAACGGGCCGGCCCCGGCGAACGTGTTCGTCCGCCGGGGCCGGGATCGTGCTGTGTGCGGCGTCAGTGCGCGACGGACTCCTGTGCCACGGGGGCGGACTTGCCGTCGGCCGGGGCCGCGGCGGGGGCCGGGCCGGCACCCCGCAGCGGGACCTCCTTGACGAACCAGGCCGCCAGGAAGCCCAGTACGGCGACGCCCGCGCCGAGCAGGAACGCGGAGTGCGTGCCGGCGGCCACCGCGTGCTGGTAGGCCTCGCGCACGACCTCGGGCAGCTTGGCCAGGCTCGCCGCGTCCAACTGGGCGGAACCGGCGGCTCCGGCGGCCTCCGGGCCGAGGCGCTCGGACATGGTGTCCGTGACCCGGGAGGTGAAGAGGGAGCCCATCAGCGCCACGCCGAAGGAGCCGCCGAGCGTACGGAAGAGGGTCGCCGACGAGGACGCGACGCCCATGTCCTTCATGTCGACGCTGTTCTGCGCGACCAGCATGGTGATCTGCATCAGGAAGCCGAGTCCGGCGCCGAGGACGGCCATGTAGACGCCGGACACGAGGCGGGAGGTCCCCGTGTCCATGGTCGCGAGGAGGAACATGCCGACGACCATGAGCGCGCCGCCGACGATCGGGAAGATCTTGTACTTGCCGCTGTTGGTGGTGACGCGTCCGGCGATCAGCGAGACGAGCATCATCGAGAGCAGCATGGGCAGGAGCAGCAGGCCCGAGTTGGTGGCGGAGGCGCCCTGCACCGACTGCTGGAACAGCGGGAGGTAGAGCACGCCGCCGAACATGGCGAAGCCGACCAGGAAGCCGATCACGGACATGAGGGTGAAGTTGCGGCTGCGGAAGATGTGCAGCGGCATGACGGGCTCGGCCGCCTTGGTCTCGACGTAGAGGAACGCGGCGGTCGACAGCACGCCGACGGCGACGAGGCCGAGGATCTGGGCGGAGCCCCAGGCGTATTCGTTGCCGCCCCACGTCGTGACGAGCACGGTGGAGGTGATCGCGACGGTGAGGAGGGCCGCGCCGAGGTAGTCGATCTTCGGCCGCTGCCGCTCGGCGTGCTTGGGCAGGTGCAGTACGGCGGTCACCATGGCCAGGGCCACCGCGCCGAGGGGCAGGTTGATGTAGAAGGACCAGCGCCAGCCCATGTGGTCGGTGATGGTGCCGCCGACGAGCGGGCCGCCGATCATGGCGAGGGCCATCACGCCGGCCATCATGCCCTGGTACTTGCCGCGCTCGCGGGGCGGGATCAGGTCGCCGATGATCGCCATGACGCCGACCATCAGACCGCCGGCACCGAGGCCCTGGATCGCGCGGAAGCCGATGAGCTGGCCCATGTCCTGCGCCATGCCGCTGAGCGCGGAGCCGATCAGGAAGATGACGATCGAGGTGAGGAAGGAGCCCTTCCGGCCGTACATGTCGCCGATCTTGCCCCAGATGGGGGTGGAGGCGGCCGTGGCCAGGGTGTAAGCGGTCACCACCCAGGACAGGTGCTCCAGGCCGCCGAGCTCGCCGACGATGGTGGGCATCGCCGTGCCGATGATCATGTTGTCGAGCATCGCCAGCAACATTGCGATCATGAGGGCCATGAGGACGACCCGCACGCTGCGTGGCTTCACCTCCTGCGAGGTCTCCGCGGGCTTGCTTGTCTCCACCATTTCCTGTCCACTCCCCTGGGTACTACCTGCTGGATCGGCACTTACTTGCCGCCCGGCTAGTTCACTACACTGGGGACCGTAGACCCGTAACTTGCCGGGCGTCAAGTAAGTAATGCGAGGAGAGTCATGTCCAGCAGCAGTCCGCAGCGCCGTCGTGGCGACACGCGCCAGCGCATCCAGGACATCGCGCTGGAGCTCTTCGTCGAGCAGGGGTACGAGAAGACGTCGCTGCGCGAGATCGCGGAGCGGCTGGAGGTCACGAAGGCGGCGCTGTACTACCACTTCAAGACCAAGGAAGACATCATCATCAGCCTCTTCGAGGACGTCACGCGTCCCATCGACGAGCTGATCAAGTGGGCGGAGCAGCAGCCGCGCACCCTGGAGACCAAGCGCGAGGTGCTGCGCCGCTACAGCGAGGCGATGGCGGCGGGCGCGGCGCTGTACCGCTTCATGCAGGAGAACCAGGCGACGACGCGCGAGCTGAGCATCGGCGAGACGGTGAAGAAGCGCCTGTACCGCCTGGTGGAGCTGCTGCGCACGGAGGACGGCCCGCTGACGGACCAGGTGCGCTGCGTCAGCGCCCTGTTCACCCTGCACGCCGGGATGATGTTCCTCCAGCACGTCGAGGGCGACCCGGAGGAAACCCGCCTGGCCGCCCTGGAGGTCGCCACGGACCTCATCACGCAGGCGCACCACGAGGAGTCGTAGCAAACGGGGCCGGCCGGTAAGGGGCCGGCCGGCCGGTCACGATCGCCGGTCAGGCTCGGGGCGCGGACCCGGTCGAGGCGATGAAGGCGAGGAGGTTCTCGGCGTAGCGGTGCGGGGCGGTGAGGTGGGGGACGTGGCCCTCGCCCGTCAGGGTCCGCGCCTGCGCGCCGGGGATCACCTGCGCGAGCCGGTCGACGATCGCACCGAACCACGGCGGGCTGTCGGTGCCCTTGCTCAGCATCGCCGGGCCCGAGTAGCCGGCCAGGCGGGCGAGGTCGACGGTGTTCCAGTCCGGATCGCCCTGTTCGTCGGCGGCGGTGGGGGCGTTGGTGACGAACGTCCGCCGGGCCGGGTCGGGCATGCCGTCCCACGCGCCCGGCCCGAACACGACGTCCTCGACGAACCGGCGCGCGCCGGCCTCGGAGTCGCCCGCGCGGACCTCCGCCATGACGGCGTCGATGGGCGCCTGCGCCTCCCGCATCAGCCGGTCGAGCTCCGGATCGCCGGCCACGACGGCGGTGAGCGGCGGTTCGTGGACGGCGAGGCTGCGCAGCAGTTCGGGGCGCCGGGCGGCGAGGCCGAGCGCGACCGACCCGCCGAAGGAACTCGCGGCCACGTGGACCGGGGCGCCGATCATCTCGATGAGTGCGGCCAGGTCGTCCTCGTCCTGGGCCCGCGCGCCCTGGCCCGGCGGACGCTCGCTCAGGCTGTGGCCGCGGCGGTCGTAGACGAGCACGCGGTGGGCGCGGGTGAGGTACGGCAGGACGGCGTGCCAACTGTGGTGGTCGGTCCAGGAACCGTGGACGAGCACGAGCGGTTCCCCGTCGCCCTCGATCTCGTAGAAGAGCTCGACGCCGTTCACCTGAGTCCGTGCCATCCCTGGCCTCCCTGCCCGATGCCCTGCCGCCCGGCGTCGCGCCGGTCCTCCCCCGTGGAGCCTTGATCATCCTCGCAGACGCGATCACTGCTGGACAGGCATTGCGGCCGACCAGAACTCGCCCCGCTCGTCGGGGCGCTGGGGGGGAACCGGCCCTCACCGACCACCTCGACCGACAGGCTGTGGCAGTCCGGGGTACTGGTGAGCGCGAGCGCGGAGAGCGCCGCTCGCAGGGTCTGCTTCACCCGGTGGTGTCGCCGGCTCGCCATCAGCGGTGTTCATCCGGGTGCTGCCGCCGTCAGCGCGACGACAGGTCCCCCTGTGCGCTCGCGTGCGTACTCAGACTCAGGGCGATGTCCGAGTGCCCGCACCCAGCCGCCCGGTCAGAGGATGCGGCGGTCTTCGGCGGTGATCGGGACGTCGTTGATGCTGGCTTCGCGGCGGCGCATCAGGCCGTCGTCGTCGAACTCCCACTGCTCGTTGCCGTGGCTGCGCCACCACTGGCCCGAGGCGTCGTGCCACTCGTACTCGAAGCGGACGGAGATGCGGTTGCCGGTGTGGGCCCACAGCTCCTTGCGCAGTCGGTAGTCGAGCTCGCGCTCCCACTTGTCGGCGAGGAAGGCGCGGATCTCGTCGCGGCCGGCCAGGAAGCGGTCTCGGTTCCGCCAGACGGAGTCCTCGGTGTAGGCGAGGGCGACGCGTTCGGGGTCGCGGCTGTTCCAGGCGTCCTCGGCGGCCTGGACCTTGGCGCGGGCGGTCTCGTCGGTGAAGGGGGGCAGGGGCGGACGGGTCATGGCGCATGCCTTCCGGAGGGGAGTGGGAGAACGATCGTTCTCCCGCATCGCCCACCCTAGGAGAACGAGCGTTCTCGCCGCAAGCGAAATCCGGCTACCCTGCCTTCATGGACGACGAAGAGGCACGCACCCGACTGCTGGACGCCGCGGAGGAGCTGTTCTACCGCCACGGCATCCAGGCGGTGGGCATGGACCGCATCCGCGCCGCGTCCGGAGTGCCCCTCAAGCGCCTGTACCGGCTCTACCCGGCGAAGGAATCCCTGGTCACGGCCTACCTGGAACGCCGCGACCGGCAGTGGACGGCCAGCCTGCGCGCGTCCGTGGCGACGTCCGCGCAGCCGCCGGTGCTGGCCGTCTTCGACTGGCTGGCGCGGTGGTTCTCGGAGCCGG
Source organism: Streptomyces virginiae (assembly GCF_000720455.1). GTDB lineage: Bacteria > Actinomycetota > Actinomycetes > Streptomycetales > Streptomycetaceae > Streptomyces > Streptomyces virginiae. The sequence continues at coordinate 58,700 of NZ_JOAK01000004.1, forward strand.
ACTTCCGGGGCTGCGCGTTCCTCAACGCGTACGGGGAACTGGGCGCGGCCGCACCGGAGGTCGTCCGCGTCCACAAGGCCGAACTGCACTCCCTCCTGACCGAATGGGCCCCGGCCACCGCCTCGCCCGCGCTCGCCGACCAGCTCCTGGTCCTGGTCGAGGGCGCCACTGCGGTGGCCGCCCTGAGCCCCGGCCCGGAACCGGCCCGCCGGGCGCGCGAGGTGGCGGAGCTCCTCCTGGCGAAGTGACACAGGTCACTTTCCTGCGTCCCGGTGGGCTGTCACATCCGTCCGGTGCGATCCGTCAGAGCTGTGTAACCGTCGACACGGCAAGGAGAACCACCATGGACGCCCGACTCAACCTCTACGGCAACTCCGTCGCCACCAAGTTCGCGAGGTACATCAACTCCGCGGGCAAGGTCGTCTCGGACTCGACCCTCCCGGCCGCGACCCAGGAGCTGGTGAAGATCCGGGCCAGCCAGATCAACGGCTGTGGCTACTGCACCGACATGCACACCAAGGACGCCGCGCACGCCGGGGAGAGCGCGCAGCGCCTCCACCTGGTGGCGGCCTGGCGCGAGGCGAAGGTGTTCACCGACGCCGAGCGGGCGGCCCTGGAGCTGACCGAGCAGGGCACGCGCATCGCGGACGCGGCCGGCGGGGTCACGGACGCGGCGTGGGCGGACGCCGCGAAGCACCACGACGAGGACCAGCTGGCCGCGCTGGTGTCCCTCATCGCGCTGATCAACGCCTACAACCGGATGAACGTGATCATCCAGCAGCCGGCCGGCGACTACCAGCCGGGGCAGTTCGGCTGACGGTACGGAACTGGGTACGCGTACTCAGGACAGGGGCCCGGGGGCTCCCCACCATGGACGGATGAACGCTCGTACGCTCGTCCGCCTGACCTTCGCGAACCCCGCCTCGGCGATCTACCTGGGCCTCGTCGGAGTCGCCGTGGCCGTCGCGACGGCCGTCACGCTGTTCGCCCGGGATCCCGGCTTCGTGTGGGTGCTGCCGGCCCTGTTCGCGTTCCCGCTGTTCCTCGTCGTGGCGCTCGTCCACGGCGCGCAGGGGCAGCCCCCGACGTGGCTCTTCCTGACCGAGCTCGTGGTGTGCGTACTGCTCCAGTCGCTCGTCCTCGGCACGATCGTCGAGGCCTCCCGCGGCCGCCTCCGCCTCAGGCGGCGGCCGCGGGCGAGCTGACTAGCCGGCGGCGCCGCGCGGGAAGGTGATCTCCACACGGCGGTTCTTCTTACGGCCTTCTTCGGTGCCGTTGTCGGCGATCGGGTAGTCCTCGCTGTACCCGCGGACGTCGAAGACGACGCTCGGGTTCGTCACGGTCTTGGCCAGCTCGTTGTGCACGGCATCGGCCCGCTGCTTGGACAGCTCCTTGCCGTGCTCGTAGCTGCCCTGGTCGTCGGTGAAACCGAAGACCCGGATGCGGGTCGCCTTGGACTGGTTGATCTCGTTCCCGATGGCCTGGATCCGGGCGGCGGCCTGCGCGTTGAAGACGGCGCTGTCCTCGGGGAACAGCACCTCGGACTGCAGCGCCATCATGACGGTCTCGTTCGTCTCCTGCCGCCGCTGCTCCCCGCCGAGGTCTTCGACGACCTCGACCAGATCGAGCACCTTGGGCGCCGCGAGCGTGCCTCCCTGTGGGAGCTTGAGGCGGGGCGAGTCCGGCTTGACGGGCACGGGCGCGGAGGCGGATGCCTCCGTCCCGGGCGGTACGGACGGCACGACGTCGTCGGCGTTCGCGATGGCGGCCCCGCCGAACTGGAAGCCGGTCACGACGAGGCCGACGATGGCCACGGCTGCGGTGGTGCGATGGCGTGTGGTCACAGCGTCACCCAGAGATTTTGATGGGGGTCGCGGCAAAGGTCGGCAACCCGAAGACGACCTCGGTTGTGTTGGTGGGTGGAGCCGGGAACTGTGCGAAGAACGGGACGGATTCTCCCGCCTTGATCACCATGAGTCCGGTGGTGCATGCGCACCTGCCCTCGGTGTCCCTCAGGACGTAGTAGCGCTTCTTTCCCGCGTTGTCGACGACGGTGGCGCCGGCCACCGATGCCGGACTTGCCGTCTTCTCGTCGCCGCGCCACGCCGCGGTCTGCGCGAACGGAGTGGAACCCGTGTTCTTGATCTGACCGTTGACGGTGAGGTAGCCGTCCTGGTCACGAGTGGCCGAATTGATCTCCAGCACGATCCCGGACTGCCCCTGCGACGTCGCGATCACCTCGGCGGGTGCCGCACTGCCTCCGGGCGGCGCCGCCGACTTCTGGGGTGTGTCCCCCTGCTTCTGCGAAGCGGACGGCTTCTGCGATTCCTTCGGGTTCTCATCGCCCCCGCCACACCCGGCCAGCGCGAGGGCCAAGACCGCTGCAACCGCCACGGCCGCTCCCCTGCGGACCTTCACCTTCTGCCGAATGCTCATGTACGACGCTTCCTTGTCTCTCATCAGATGTCAGTCGGCCAGTCGCACGCTGAAGAGCTTCCTCGCCAGCTTGGACAACGAGCCCGGTTCCTTGGGGTCAAGCGTGAGCACGACGCCACCCTTGCACTGGATGCCGACGGAGGGGAGCGTTCCTGCTCCACCCCCTCCAGGCGACGGCGACGAAGGGGGTGGGGTCGCAGGCGACTGGCTCGGTGTCGGGGTGGGCATCGACTTGAGCGAGCACCGCGGTTCGATCACCGCTGTCGCCCTCGCGTTGGCCTTGACGTTCTCAGTGCCAGGGATCACCGAATCGCCGACGGTGCCGTTGGTGGTCACCGCGACCCGGAACTCAGGGAGCGCCACCTCACACGTGGTCGTGGCGGCATCGTTCAGAGAGGCGAACGCGGCCGCCTTGCCGCACGCGCCCTCCGGCTGCAGACGGTCGCCACTGAGGATCTCCTCCCAGCCGCCCTGTGAGAGGCCGGCGAGGTCCACGCCCTCGAACGCACTGTCGCGCACCGCACGTGCAGCCGCCAACGCTGCCGCGTCGGCCGCCCCCTGTGCGTCGCTCCGCTTGGCGCCGCCCATACCTATGACGACGAAGGCGAAAGCGGCGAACAGCAGGCCCGTCAGCACCACGACGTAGATGGGGAAGGCCTGTCCTCGGTCCCGTGGCCCGGGCACTGCCGTCAGTTGGCCGTGATGTCCGCCAAGGCCTGAGTGATGGCGTTCGCGATGGCGGCCGCCAGCCCCGACCCCACGATCGCGCCGATGATCAACACGATGATGACGATGATCCCCAGGTACTCGAAGACCGTCTGTCCTTCGTCCCCACCCCGCCCCGCCTGAACTCGGTTCCGCCGTTCGACGATCGGCTTGAGCAGCTTGAGATTCCGCATCTGGGTCCCCTCCAGGGCCGGCGCCGTTGTCGATTCGCGGACGGTACGGCGCGTTACCAACAGTTGCAAAGGGTCCCGGGGCCCAAATACGGACCCACTGCGCACTCCGTCTACCCATGTCCCGTCACCCCTGGGCGGGCGGTTCCCAGCCACCGCGCTATCGCCTCGCTGCGGGTCGCGCTCCGGAGCTTCGCGAAGATGCGGTTGATGTGGTTCTTGACCGTCTTCTCACTGATGAAGCAGGTGGCCGCGATCTGTTGGTTGCTCATCCCGGACGCGATGAGGTCCATAACCTCCTCCTCACGCGAACTCAGCCCGAATTCAAGCCGGTTGAGACGGTGATGCTCGGAAGACTGTGCCACATTCCCTTGCGGTTGCGAAGAGGCCCTCAGCTCCGCGAGGACCGCGCTCGCCGCCGTCGGGCTGAAGTGCGCCCGCCCGACCCGTACGTCGCGCACCGCCGCGATCAGGTGCTCTGGCGTGAATTCGCCATGGATCAGATAACCGCCCGCACCCAGCAGCAGGGACTCTCGGACGACCCCGGCCTCCTGGCTGTACGTCAGCATCAGTACCGGAGCGAGCTGTACGAGGTGAGGGAGGGCCGAGATGCCGTCCACGCCCGGCATGCGCACGTCCAGCAGGATCACGTCGGGAGCGTGCAGACGTGTCAGGTGCAGGGCTTCACCGCCGTCCGACGCGGCTGCCGCCACTTCGATGTCCGGGACGGCGGCCAGCAGGGCCGCCAGGCCCGCCCGGACGACCGGGTTGCCGTCGGCGATCAGGACGCGGATCCGCACGGGCGGCATCACCGTCCCCCGAACATCGCGCCGAAGTCTACGTTCGCCCCGTACACGAACCCGCCGATCAACAAGATCATCGTGCCGGGCAGCATGAACATCGTGACGGCGAGCGTCGCTCGCGGGACGGCCCGAGCGGCCCGCCGCCTCGCGTTCTGTGCGTCCGTTCGGCGCATGTCCTCCGCGATGGCGATCAGCGTCTCCACGATCGGCGAGCCCAGCTCTTCGCCCTGTTGGAGGGCAGTCACGAACTGGGCGACTTGCTCGCTGTCGTTGCGCCTGCGCAGCTCGTCGAAGGCCTGGCGACGGCTGACCCCCATGGCCATCTGCTGCAGGGTGATCCGGATCTCGTCCGACCACGGCCCCTGGTACTTGTCCGCCACCCGCTCCAGCGCCTGCCGGAAGCCGAGCCCGGCGCTGACCACGACGGCAAGGACGTCGAGGAAGTCGGGCAGGGTCCGCTCGATGTGGTCGCGGCGGATCCGGATGGCCGACCAGAGTCCTACTTCGATCCAGAAGAAGCCGAAGGCCACCATGAGCAGGGCCAGGATCAGCTGCCCGTTGAGCAGCATCGCGAAGGCGCCGAGGCCGCCCAGGATCGCGTAGACGGCGCGGCGCGCAGCGTAGCGGTCGATGGTGAGCCCGGACGGGTTTCCGGCGGTGTCGATCTGCCGACGTTTGCGTGTCACCCGGTCCGGGCCCATCAGCCGCAGTATCAGCGGGGCGTAACGGATGCCTGCGCGGTCGACGATCGAGCCGACCACGGTGGTGCGGGTGGCCCCGACTTCGAGCGCGAGGGCCAGGTCGGTCGGAAGTTTGACATCGGCGCGGTAGAGCCGGATGCCGTGGAAGGCGCCGAGGACTGAGAGCGCCCCGGCCAGCGCCAGGAGCCAAGCGATCATCCCCGACTCCTCACACGTCGATCTTGGACAGGCGGCGGATAAGGACGAAGCCGACGGCGAAGAGGCCGATGGCCACCAGAACGGCGGTCTGGCCGATGACGGAGCCGGTCATACGGTCCAGGGCGCCCGGCATCAGCAGGTCCACCAGCAGCAGCGAGCCGACTCCCATCACCGGCACCAGATACGCCGTCACCGTCACCTGGGACAGCTGGGTGCGGATCTCGCGACGGGTCTCCTTGCGCTGCTCCAGCGTCACCGTCAGGTTGCGCAGGCTCTCCACGATCGCTCCGCCGGCCCGCGCCGACAGGACGAGGGTGGAGACGAGCACGACGAGTTCCCGCGAGGGCAGGCGCTCGGCGATCTCTCCGAGCGCCTCATCGATGGAGTGGCCCACGGCGAGCCGGTCGGCGACCCGCGCCAGCTCCTCGCCTGCGGGCGCGTCGAGCTCCTCGGCAGCGATGCCGATGGCCGTGCGCAGGGCCAGCCCGGCCTGGGTGGCGTTGGCGAGGATGCGGGCCAGGTCCGGGAGCTGGTTGACGAACCGTTCGGTGCGGCGGGCACGCTGCCAGTTGAGGAAGGCGTTGGCCGCCCACAGGCCGATCAGGCCGGCCACCGGTCCGAAGAAGGGGGCAAGGAAGGAGGCGGCGACCATCCAGAGTCCGGCGATGGCCGCACACACGTAGACGAAGAACTCGCCCACCGTGAGGTCCAGTCCGGTGACCGCGAGCTTGACCTCGATACGGCGGCCCAGCGCGGTCCGGCGCAAACGGCGGTCGATCTTCCGGAAGCGGCGTACCCGGCCGAGCGGTTCGGGTACGCCGCTCGCCGAGAGGCGTTCGACGAGGGCGGCGTGCTGGGCGCGGCCGGCCGCGTACGCCTGGAGGCCGACGACCGCGAGCACGCAGGCCAGCAGGGTGATGCCGAGGGTGAGGAGGATCAGTGGGTTCACAGGGCGGTCCGTGTGATGTGGGGCGTGGTGAGGGGGTCGTCCGGTAGTGCGACGCCGAAGGCCTGCGGGATGGGCTGGTTGTTCATGTAGAGGCGTTCGGCGATGCGGCGGGGCAGCGGGTAGTACTCGAAGAAGCCGTGGACGCGGCCGTCCGGGCCCATGGGCTGGGCGACGAACCGGCAGACGGTGGTGATCCGGAAGGGTTCGCGGCCGTGTGATTCGAGGATGGAGATCTCCGTGATGCGGCGCGAGCCGTCGCCGAAGCGCGTCAGCTGCACGATGACGTTGACGGCGCTGTTGATCTGGTCCTGCAGGGCTTCGAAGGGGATCTCGACCTCCGACATGGAGGCCAGGGTCTGCAGGCGCGTCAGGGCGTCGGAGGAGCTGTTGGCGTGGACGGTGGCCAGCGAGCCGTCGTGGCCGGTGGACATGGCCTGGAGCATGTCGAGGGTCTCGCCGCCGCGGACCTCGCCGACGATGATGCGGTCGGGGCGCATGCGCAGGGAGTTGCGTACGAGGTCGCGGATGGTGATCTGGCCCTTGCCCTCCACGTTCGCCGGCCGGGATTCCAGGCGGATGACGTGGGCCTGCTGCAGCTGCAGTTCGGCGGAGTCCTCGATGGTGATGATGCGCTCGCCCTCCGGGATCAGGCCGGAGAGGGCGTTGAGGAGGGTGGTCTTGCCGGTGCCGGTGGCGCCGGAGACGATCACGTTCATCTTCGCCTGGACCAGCCCGGACAGCAGCAGGAGCATCTGCTCGTCGAGGGAGCCGAGGGCGATCATCTCGTGCAGGGTGAAAGCGCGCGGGAAGCGGCGGATGGTGAGGGTGGCGCCGGTCAGGGAGAGCGGCGGGATGATGACGTTGACGCGCTCGCCGCTCGGCAGGCGGGCGTCGACCATGGGATTGGCCTCGTCGACGCGGCGGTTGACGGTCGAGACGATGCGCTCGATGGTCTGCATGAGCTGCTCGTGCGAGGCGAAGCGGAGGGGGAGCTGCTCGACGCGGCCGGCCCGCTCGACGAAGATCTGGTCGGGTCCGTTGACCATGATCTCGGAGATGGAGGCGTCTTCGAGGAGCGGTTCGAGCACGCCGAGTCCGAGTGCCTCGTCGACGACGCGGCGGATGAGCTGCGCGCGTTCGACGGTGGACAGGACGGGGCCCTCGCGGCTGATGATGTGCCCGAGTACGCGTTCCAGGCGCGCCCGGCGCTCGGCCGGTGCGAGCGCGGACATCTCGGCGAGGTCGATCTCCTCCAGCAGCTTGGCGCGGTAGGAGGAGACCAGCCGGCCGTCCTCGCGGGGGCTGTGGCGGTCGTCGGGGGTGCTGACCCGGGAACGCAGGCTCATGTCAGGGTCCCTCGGGATCGTCGTTGGGCATCGTGGCGCTGCGGGTGGTCTCACCGTTGCCTACGCCGGGCACGATGGATTCGATCGTGATCCGGACGGTCACCGTCACCGCGTCGGGCGAGGTGTCGAAGGCGAAGGTGGTGCCCGGCCCACGCAGGCCCTCCCTGATCGCCGCGCGGCCCGCCGCATCGCCGCTTCCGGGCTTGCGAGCCTCGGCGCGCGCCGCAGTACGTGCCGCGGTCTCCGCCTGCTGCACGACGTACGCGGCCCAGCCCAGCTGGATTCCGCAGAGTGCGACCAGCAGCAGAAACGGGAGGAAGCCCACGTACTCCAGGGCCGCCTGGCCCCGGTCCCCCGCTTGGGCCCGGCGGAGGCGGCCGTACCGGTAGCGGTCCATGTCACTCCTCCTCTTCCTTCGGAGAGCCGGCCTCGCCCTCGATCGGGACGCCGATGTCGAGACCGGGGTACAGGAGCGGGAGGTTGAGGCTGACGCGAGCGGTGACGATCCCACCCGTCTCCGAACAGGCGACGGTCATGTTCCAGGCACTGCCGACGTGCGCTCCCGCCGCCGCCTGGCAGGCCGCGGGCCCGTGCACCGCCCCCGCCCGGGCCGCCTCGTCCGCCGCGTTGCCCGCCAGGGAGAAGGCGTAGCCGATCAGGACGCACTCCCACACCGCCGCCACCAGGAGCAGGATCAGCGGTACCGTGCCGACGAACTCGATCGCCACCTGGCCGCGGTCGCCCCGGTCGCCCCGGCCTCCTCTCCGGGCGGGCATCGGTCAGCCCTCCCGGCCGCGGCGCAGGCGGGAGACCGTGCCCGCGGCGCGCAGGGTCAGGGCGCCGCCCGGGGGGCCGGCGGGCGGCGGGGTGTCCGGGGCGGCGGCCAGGAGGCCGAGTTCGCCGGCCAGGGTCCACAGGGCCTGCTTGACCGTCGAGCGGTTGTCGAGGTCCTGGACGCGGCCCGCGTCGACCACGGCCTGGAGTTCCTTGAAGGCGGCCGGGACGGGGGTGCGGGTGGCGCGCGTCTTGGTGATCTTCTCGATGAGGGCGGGCTGGATCTCGGTGTGCTTGCTCCAGCGGTTGACGACCACCGAGGTGTCCTCGGCCTTGCGGACCTGGAGCCGTTCCCACAGCCGGACCATGCGCTTGGCGGCCCGTACCGCGATCACGTCGGGGGTGGTGACCAGGACCGCGACGTCCGCCATCTCCACCGCGGCGGCGTTGGCGCCGGTCACCTGGGTCCCGCAGTCGACGACGACGAGCTCGTAGCGGCTGCGCAGGGCGCCGACGATGTGGCGGGCGGCCCGGTCGTCGACCTCCTCGCCGCGTTCGCCGTCGGCCGGGGCCAGCAGCAGCGCGAGCCCGGTGCGGTCCTCGTAGACCGCGTCCTGGAGGACCCGCGGGGAGATGTCCTGGATCCCGGCGAGGTCGGCGATGGACCGCCGGAACTGCACGTCGAGGTACGAGCCCACGTCGCCGGCCTGGAGGTCCATGTCGACCAGTGCGGTACGCCGTCCCGAGGCGGCCGCGGCGAGCGCGAACTGGACGGCGGTGAAGGTGGTGCCCACACCGCCCTTGGCCCCGGTGACCGTGACCACCCGGCCGCCCGGTCCGGTGAAGGCGTCGGCGGCGCCCTTGCCCAGGTGGCGGCGGACGCCGACGGCCCACTGGGCGGCGGCCTGGACGCGGGCGGCGAGTTCCTCGTAGGACAGCGGCAGGCCGACGAGGCCCCGGGCGCCGGAGTCCATCGCGGCGGAGAAGAGCGCGGGGCCGGCGTCCGAGGAGACCAGGACGACACCCACCGCCGGGAAGCGCAGGGCGACTTCCCGGATGAGCTCCAGGGCGGGGACCGGGCCGATCCGCTCGTGGACGAGGACGACCTCGGGGAGGTCGTCGAGGGAGTCGAGGGCGAGCCGGGCGAGGGTGTCCAGCAGGGTGGTCGAGTCGGCGACCGGAGCCGCGGGCTCCGCCGACGGGAGCTGGCTCAGCAGGGTGGAGAAGATGCGGGCGGCGTCCGGGTCTGCGACCGCGGGGAGGATTCGGGTGGTCATCCGGGCCTCACTTGTCCCCGTCGAGGGTGTACGTACGGTCGCCCGCGGCGGGCGCGGAGTCGGTGCCGGGGGCGACCAGCGCGAGGCGCACGTGCTCCGCGAAGGACTCGGCGTACGCGACGCGCTGGGTGTCCTTGGTGCTCAGGGCGAAGGTGATCGGCACGGCCTCGGAGGGGCCCTTGCGGTCGCTGTCCTTCTCCAGGGCGGTGAGCTTGCCGACGTTCAGGACCCGGGCGTTGGCGACGATGATCACCGAACGGGAGGGCTCGGTGTCCTTGGCGCCCTTGAAGGTGGCGATGATGTTGACCTTGGCACCGGAGGTGATCTTCCCGGCCACGCCCGTGGCCGCGTCGATCATGATGGCGATCTCCTGCTCACCGGGCTGGAGCTGCGGCCGGTCGACGAACATGTCCGTCTGGAGCAGCGAGCCCTTCTTCAGGGTGGTGAGCGCGATCTTGTCCCTGAGCGCGCCGAGGTCGGTGACGGCCGTGTCGGACAGCCACCGCTCGGGGATCCTGATCTCCTCGAACTGGCCGGCCGCCAGCGGGCTGTACGGGGCTATGTCGGCCTTGGCGCGGTAGGCGACGACCTCGGACCCGACCTTGGAGTTGACGTCGCCGATCACCACGAGGACTCCGGCGAAGGCCCCCAGGGCGCACAGGACCGACAGGAGCAGCAGAATGACGCCGCGGCGCTGGCGTGAGTTCATAGGCCGTACTACCTCGCCGTTCTTTCTTCATTCGTACGTTCGGTCGTCGGTCAGGGTCTGGAGCGGCCGGTGCTCGCCGGCACCGCCTCGGACGGCGGTGGGGCGGTGAGCGGCGCGGCGCAGAAGCCGCAGCGGTCGCCGATGAGTTCCAGGCCGCACCAGCGGCACTGCTCGCGGCGGACCGAGGCGACCAGCTGGTAGAGCACGGACAGGTCGGGGATGCCGGCGGCGAACTCGACGAGCTTGGGGGTGCCCCACCAGGCGGGTGAGGCGGCCGGCAGCGGGCTCTCCAGGACTCCCTGCACCTGCCAGGCGGGGGCGAGTTCGGCGGCGACCCAGTCGGAGGTGAGCTGGCCGCGAGCGAAGGTGAGGTGCGTGGCGAAGTCGGGTCCGGCGGGCAGGTCCGCCGCCGCGCCGTGGGAGCCGTGCGACCCGGTGTGCGAGCCGTGGGACGCACCGTGCGACCCCCCGCGGCCGCTGCGTCCGCCGCGTCCGCGGCTTCCTCCGCCGGCGGATCCCAGCTTGGCCAGGTGCGGTGTCGGGTGGGCGAGTACGGCGAACTGCGCGCTCGGCGACCAGGACCGGGCGTGCGCCCCCAGCCCGACGGGCACGCGGACCCGGTCGAGTTTGGCGACGGAGCCGAGCAGGGCGCCCGCGAAGATGTAGTGGGACAGCAGCCGGGCCGCGGAGGCGATGACTCCGGGGCTGAAGTCGCAGACGCTGAGCTGGCGCAGCTGACGGGCCAGCAGGGCCGTGCCCAGCGGCGGCAGATCGATGTCGAGCAGCGCGATCCGGTCGGTTTCCAGGATCGCCCGGACGGTGTGCAGCCGCTGGACGGTGGGCCGCGGCAGCCAGGGCGGTACGAGGGCCACGACGTGGCCGTGCCGTTCGAGCAGGGCGCTGGTCCCGGCGAGCGCGGCCTCCAGGTCGTGCTGTTCGGGCGGGTGCAGCAGGGCGGCCCCGGGCGTGTGCCGGTCAGGGGCCGGCAGCACCAGGTCGGCGCTGGTGACAGCGATGGCGGTCGGCACGCGAATTCCCCCGTTCCCCCACGTTCTCCCCGTACGCCCGGACTCTCGCGCGCTCGACGGGGACGCGTCGCAGCCGTGTCGCGTGCGCGCACCACTGCACGACCGCGGACGGCCCGTCGCCCATCCCCCCTTGCCTCAGCACCATAACCGCGTCACCCCTGGCAGGTCAGGGGCTTGGTGATTCCCGTGTGTAAGGCAGCGGTCACAGGTGACGGAAAACCCGGACAACAGGGATCACGCAATCAGCCATTTCAAGCCACTTTGCGAAGACTCTTGACACGAGGATTGGTCTGGACCAACTTGGCAGCGCACGCCGTGAGTCGGCCCCACCCCCACACGGTCCGGCTCTCCCCCCACCACCACACCTCCCCCCACGGAGCCCACGTGAACCGCATACGCTCCCTCTCCCTGCCGCTCGCCGTGACCGTCGCCGCCGGGGCGCTGACGGCTCTCGCCGCCGGTGCGGCACAGGCCGCGGACGTCAACGTCGCCCGCAACGGCGGCTTCGAGTCGGGTCTCGCCAACTGGTCCTGTTCCGGCGGGAGCGGCGCCGCCGTCTCCTCGCCCGTCTACGCCGGGGCCGGCGCCCTGAAGGCCACACCGGCCGGTTCCGACAACGCGCGCTGCAGTCAGACCGTCACGGTCAAGCCGAACTCGACGTACACGCTGAGCACACAGGTGCAGGGCAGCTACGTCTACCTCGGCGCGACCGGGACGGGCACCCAGGACGTCTCCACCTGGACCCCCGGCTCGGGCGGCGGCTGGCAGAAGCTGTCCACCACCTTCACCACCGGCCCCTCCACCACCCAGGTCACCGTCTACACGCACGGCTGGTACGGCCAGCCGGCCTACACCGTGGACGAGTTCAGCGTCTTCGGCCCGGACGGCGGCGGGGGCACCGACCCCGGGCCGGGCATCCCGGGCGCACCGGCCGGAGCCGCCGTTTCCGGCCAGAGCGCGAACGGTCTCACCCTTTCGTGGAACGCCGTCAGCGGCGCGTCCGGCTACCACGTGTACCAGGACGGCGCCCGCGTCCAGACCGTGTCCGGCACCTCTGCCCCGATCTCCGGTCTCGCGCCGTCCACCTCGTACTCCTTCCAGGTGAGCGCGTACAACACGGCGGGTGAGGGCCCCAAGTCGGCTCCGGTGACGGGAACCACGACCGGCGGCGGGAACCCGGGGAACCCGGCCGTCCCCAAGCACGCCCTGACCGGCTACTGGCAGAACTTCAACAACGGCGCGACCGTCCAGAAGATCTCCGACGTCTCCGCGCAGTACGACATCATCGCCGTCTCCTTCGCCGACGCCACCACCACGCCCGGCGCCATCACCTTCAACCTCGACTCGGCCGGCCTCGGCGGTTACACCGTCGCCCAGTTCAAGGCCGACATCGCCGCGAAGAAGGCGGCCGGGAAGTCGGTCATCCTCTCCATCGGCGGCGAGAAGGGGACCATCACGGTCAACGACCCCGCCTCCGCGACCAACCTCGCGAACTCGGCGTACGCCCTGATGCAGGAGTACGGCTTCACCGGCATCGACATCGACCTGGAGAACGGCCTCAACCCCACCTACATGACGCAGGCGCTGCGCGCCCTGTCCGCGAAGGCGGGCCCGTCGCTGGTGATCACCATGGCCCCGCAGACGATCGACATGCAGTCCACGCAGGGCGGCTACTTCAAGACGGCGCTCAACATCAAGGACATCCTCACCGTCGTCAACATGCAGTACTACAACAGCGGCTCGATGAACGGCTGCGACGGCAAGGTCTACTCACAGGGCTCTGTGGACTTCCTCACCGCGCTGGCCTGCATCCAGCTGGAGGGCGGCCTCGACGCCTCGCAGGTGGGCATCGGCGTCCCGGCCTCCCCCAGCGGCGCGGGCAGCGGCTACGTCTCCCCGACGGTCGTCAACAACGCCCTGGACTGCCTGGCCCGCGGCACGAACTGCGGATCCTTCAAGCCGTCGAAGACCTACCCGGGGCTGCGCGGCGCGATGACCTGGTCCACCAACTGGGACGCCAAGGCGGGTAGTGCTTGGTCGAACTCGGTGGGTCCCAAGGTCCACGGGCTCCCGTAGGCGGTACGTGTGGGGGTGGCCGGATCGGTTCGGCCGGCGTCCGAGGTCCTTGACCGGGACATGCCACAAGAGGACGCTGAGCGCGTCCGCACGGCTACCCCCACACTCCCCACCCAGGAGAACGCATGCGGCTCCATACCCGCCGGAGGGCCGGCCTGACGGCGGCCCTGCTGGCGCTCGCGCTGGGCGCACCCGCCTACGGCATGAGCGCGACGGCAGCGCCACCGCCCAGCCCGTCCACCGCCACCCAGGACGAGGCCATCGTCCAGTACCGGATCCACGGACCCTCCACCGTCGCCGACCGCACCGCCCTGCTCCGTACGGGCGTCTCGATCGACGAGGTGGACGACCACACCGTGGTGGTCAGCGCCGACACCATGCAGGCCAGGAAGCTGAAGGAGCTGGGCTACAAGCTGACCGCCCTGCCCGGGCCCCCGGACCGCTCGCTGCCCGGCATCGCCGCCAGCCCGATGGACTTCCCCTCGGCGGACTCCAAGTACCACAACTACGCCGAGGCGACGGCCGAGATCAACCAGCTCGTCGCGCAGTACCCGGCGATCGCCTCCAAGCAGGTGATCGGCAAGTCGTACCAGGGCCGGGACCTCCTCGCCATCAAGATCAGCGACAACGTCGCGACGGACGAGTCCGAGCCCGAGGTGCTCTTCACCGCGCACCAGCACGCCCGCGAGCACCTGACCGTCGAGATGGCGCTGTACCTGCTCAAGGAGTTCACCTCCAAGTACGGCACCGACTCCCGCGTCACGAACGCCGTCAACGGCCGCGAGATCTGGATCGTCCCGGACCTCAACCCGGACGGCGGCGAGTACGACATCGCCACCGGCTCCTACCGCTCCTGGCGCAAGAACCGGCAGCCCAACTCCGGATCCTCCTACGTCGGCACCGACGAGAACCGGAACTGGAACTACAAGTGGGGCTGCTGCGGCGGCTCCAGCAGCAGCAAGAGCTCCGAGACCTACCGCGGCGCGGCCGCCGAGTCCGCGCCCGAGGTGAAGGTCGTGTCGGACTTCGTGCGCAGCCGGGTGATCGGCGGCAAGCAGCAGATCAAGGCCGCGATCGACTTCCACACCTACAGCGAGCTGGTGCTGTGGCCGTTCGGCTACACCTACAACGACACCGCCCCGGGCCTGACCGCCGACGACCTCGCCGTCTACAAGAAGATCGGCACGAGCATGGCGGCCAGCAACGGCTACACGCCGGAGCAGTCGAGCGACCTCTACATCACGGACGGGACGATCGACGACTGGCTGTGGGGCAACCAGAAGATCTTCTCCTACACCTTCGAGATGTACCCGGAGAGCGGCGGCGGCGGCTTCTACCCGCCGGACGAGGTGATCGACCGCGAGACCGCCCGCAACAAGGACGCCGTGCTCCAGCTCCTGGAGAACGCGGACTGCATGTACCGCTCGATCGGCAAGGAAGCCCAGTACTGCTCATAGCGGGGCGCACGGGCACCTGAACCGGGGGCGCCCCGCCGCCAGGGGGGCGTCCCCTCCCCTGCGGCGGGGCGTCGGCCCCTGTCCAGGGGCGTGCGGGGCGTGCGGGGCGTGCGGGGCGTGCGGGGCGTGCGGGGCGTCAGCCCAGGACGGCGAGCGCGTCGATCTCGATGAGCAGCCCGGCCGGCAGGCCCACGTACACGGTGGTGCGGGCGGCCGGGGCCTCCTTCAGTCCCTGCTCCTCGAAGTAGGCGTTGTAGAGGTCGTTCATCTCGGCGAAGTGCGCCGTGTCGGTGAGGTAGACGCGGATCATCATCACGTCGTCCCAGCCCGCGCCGCCCGCCTCCAGCACGGAGCGGACGTTCTCCAGCGTCTGGAGGGTCTGCTCGCGCAGCGTCGGCCCGGCCGGCGTCGGCGGCCGGCCCTCCACGTGCGGCAGGAACCCGACCTGCCCGGCCACCTGCAGGATGTTCCCCTTGCGCACCCCGTGCGAGAACTTCGCGGGCGGGACGGTGTGGGTGGCGGGGGTGAGGGCGGTCTTCTCGGTCACGCTGTCTCCTTCTCCTGAACTCCTGAATAGTCCTGGCTGATGGCACCGGCGGTACGCAGTACCTGCGGCAGCAGTTCGAGCAGCCCCTCCGCCGGGACGACCACCCTTGGCGCGGAGACGGACAGCGCGGCGACGACCCGCCCGCCGGGCCCGCGCACGGGCGCGCCCAGGCAGTTGATCGACTCCTCGTGGCCGCCGAGGTCGGTGGCCCAGCCCTGCTCCCGTACGAGGTCCAGTTCGCGGAGGAAGGCCTCGGCGTCCGGGGTGGAGCGGGCGGTGTAGCGGGGGTACTCGATGCGGTGGGCGAGGGCCCGGCGTTCGCCCTCGGGGAGGTCGGCGAGGAGCAGCTTGGCGACGGCGGCGACGGTGAGGGGCACGGGCCTGCCGATGCGGGAGTACATGCGCACCGGGTAGCGGCTGTCGACCTTGTCGACGTAGACGACCTCGTCGTCCTGGTGCAGGGCGAGGTGCACCGTGTGGCCGGTGGCATGGTTCAGCTCGGCCAGGTGGGGGCGGGCGACCTCGCGGACGTCGAGGTTCTCGATGGCCTCGGCGGCGAGCGCGAAGAGGCGCGCGCCGAGGCGGTAGCGGCCGTCGGGACAGCGGTAGACGAAGCCGCCCTCGTTCAGGGTGCGCAGCAGGCGCAGCGCGGTGCTCTTGTGCACGCCCAGCTCGTCGGCGACGTCGCCGAGGCCGGCGGGTCCCTTCGCGAGCAGCGGCAGGATGCCGAGCGCTCTTTCGACCGACTGGCTCATCCCGCGTCCTCCCGTACGGTCACGACGACCACCGGCTCCGCCGGCGCACCGGGCTCGGCCCGGAGCTGCGCCTCCACGCCGGCGAGGGTGAACCTTCCGCACGTTGACCCGCCGTCACCGGGGATGTTAGACAGCATGCAGTGCTACACGCAACGACCGTTGCAGGCAACGCAACACACCCGGGAGGCATCCGCATGGCCAGCGCCAGCGACCCCGTCAAGGACCTCGCCGACGAGCCGGTCGACCACCGGTTCAAGGGCCTGCCCCCGGACGCCCAGGCGGACGGCCTCACCGTCGGGCAGCTCGCCGCCCAGCGCCGCGACCTGCACACCGGCGGGTTCACCACCCCCGTCCTGACCCTCGACGCGGACGCGCTGGAGCACAACCTCGCCGCGCTCGGCACCTACGCCGCCCGCCACGACCTCGCCTTCGCCCCGCACGG
The DNA here is from genome assembly GCF_000720455.1 of Streptomyces virginiae. Classification (GTDB taxonomy): domain Bacteria; phylum Actinomycetota; class Actinomycetes; order Streptomycetales; family Streptomycetaceae; genus Streptomyces; species Streptomyces virginiae. Next base: position 75,094 of record NZ_JOAK01000004.1, read on the forward strand.
CAAGACCTGCATGTCCCCGCAGCTCTTCCGCCGCCAGCTGGACCACGGCGCGTGGGGCATCACCGCCGCCGTCCCCCACCAGGCCCGCGTCTACCGCGCCTTCGGCATCCGGCGGATCTTCCTCGCCAACGAGCTCGTCGACGCGGCCGCGCTGCGCTGGGTGGCCGGCGAACTCGCCGCCGACCCCGCCTTCCGCTTCGTCTGCTACGTCGACTCCGTGCGCGGGGTCCAGCTCATGGACCGGGCCCTGCGGGGCGCGCCCGCCCGCGTCGACGTCGTCGTCGAGCTCGGCGCCGGCGAGGGCGCCCGTACCGGTGCCCGCACCGACGAGGACTGCCGCGCCGTCGCCGACGCGGTCGCCGCCACCACCACCCTGCGCCTAGTCGGCATGGGCGGTTACGAGGCCGAGGTGCCCGAGGCCGACCCCGCGCGCGTCCACGCGTACCTGCGCCGGCTGACCGCCCTCGCCGTCGAGTTCGACAAGGCGGGCCGGTTCGCGGCCGACCTCGACGAGATCGTCGTCAGCGCCGGCGGCTCCGCCTGGTTCGACGCCGTCGCCGACGTCTTCGCCGAGCTCCTGGAGCTCTCCCGGCCCGTCCTGAAGCTGCTCCGCTCGGGCGCGTACGTCTCCCACGACCACGGCTGGTACACCCGCCTGACCCCCTTCAACCGCCACCCCGAGGAGGGCGGTCTGCGCCCGGCGTTCCGTCTGTGGACCCAGGTCGTCTCCCGCCCCTCCCCCACCCAGGCCTTCGTCAACGCGGGCAAGCGCGACATCGCCTACGACCTGGGCCTGCCCGAGGCCGAACTGGTCCGCGACCCGCTCACCGGCGAGGAGCGGCCCGCCACGGGCATCCGCGTCGTGAAGCTGTCCGACCAGCACGCCTGGCTGGAGACCGGCTCGGCCGACGACGTCCGGGTCGGCGACTGGGTGGCCCTCGGCATGTCCCACCCCTGCACGATCTTCGAGAAGTGGCCGCTGATCCCGGTCGTGGAGGCCGACGGCACCGTCACCGACTACGTCCGCACCTTCTTCTAGGCCCGGCCGTGGACCTGGTCCTGCGGGGCGCCCGTGTCGTCGACGGCACGGGCGGCCCCTCGTACACCGCGGACGTCGCGGTCCACGAGGGCCGGATCGCCGCCGTCGGCAAACTGTCCGGGGGCCGCGAGACCGTCGACGCGCGCGGTCTCGTCCTGGCCCCCGGCTTCGTCGACATGCACGCCCACAGCGACCTCGCCCTGCTCCGCGACCCGGACCACAGCGCGAAGGCCGCCCAGGGCGTCACCCTCGAAGTCCTCGGCCAGGACGGCCTGTCGTACGCGCCCGTCGACGACCGCACCCTCGACGCGGTCCGGGCCGCCATCGCCGGCTGGAACGGCCCCGGCGACGACGTCGACTTCGACTGGCGCACCGTCGGCGGGTACCTCGACCGGCTGGACCGCGGCTTCGGCGGCGAGGGCGTAGCCGTCAACGCCGCCTACCTCGTCCCCCAGGGCACGGTCCGCGCCCACGTCGTCGGCTGGGACGACCGCCCGGCGACCGCGGCCGAACTGGACCGGATGCGCGCCCTCGTCGCCGACGGCCTCGCGCAGGGCGCCGTCGGCATGTCCTCCGGGCTCACCTACACCCCCGGCATGTACGCCTCCGGCAGCGAACTGGGCGAACTGTGCCGGGTGGTGGCCCGCTACGGCGGCTACTACTGCCCCCACCACCGCAGTTACGGCCGGGGCGCCCTCGCCGCCTACACGGAGATGGTGGACCTGGCCCGGGAGGCCGGCTGCGCCCTGCACCTCGCCCACGCCACCATGAACTTCGGCGAGAACGAGGGCCGCGCCCCCGAACTCCTCGCCCTCCTCGACACGGCTCTGGACGCGGGCGCCGACATCACCCTGGACAGCTACCCGTACACCCCCGGCTGCACCACCCTCGTGGCACTGCTGCCGAGTTGGGCGAACGCGGGCGGCCCGGAGGCGGTCCTGGCCCGGCTGCGCGACGACGACCAGGCCGCGCGGATCCGGCACGCGCTGGAGACCGAGGGCGCCGACGGCTGCCACGGGGTCCCCGTCGACTGGTCGACGATCGAGGTCTCGGGCGTCGCCGACCCCGCGTACGCCGCTCACGTGGGCACCCGCGTGGACGGCTGGGACACCGCCCGCCGGCTCCTGATCGGCGACCGGCTCGCGCCGACGGTCCTCCAGCACGTCGGCCACGAGGAGAACGTCCGGACGATCATGCGCCACCGCGCCCACACCGGCGGCTCCGACGGCATCCTCCAGGGCGCGAAACCGCACCCGCGGGCGTACGGCACCTTCCCGCACTACCTGGGGCACTACGTCCGCGAACTCGGCCTGCTCTCCCTGGAGGAGTGCGTCGCGCACCTGTCCGGCCGCCCCGCGGCGCGGCTGCGCCTGCCCGACCGGGGCCTGGTCCGCGTGGGCCACCGGGCCGACCTCGTCCTCTTCGACCCGGACACGGTCGCGGCCGGCTCCACGTACGAGCGGCCCCGCACGCTGCCCACCGGGATCCCGCACGTCCTGATCGGCGGACGGTTCGTGATGCGCGACGGGCGCAGGACCCAGGTGCTGGCCGGACGTTCGGTGCGCCGGACCGAGCGCGGGCCACGGTGAACGCGCCACCTACGATGGCCCCATGGTCGCCTTCGCCCTCGCCGCCCTGCTGTTCCTCGCGTTCTGCATAAGCGTCCGGCAGGACCGGCGCCGCTTCAGCAACGCCGTACTCCTGGGACTGACCTTCCTCACGGCCTTCTCCGCCCTCTTCCTCCAGGTGGGCAAGCTGCCCTTCTGGGCGGCCGTCACGGTCGTCGTCCTCACCTTCGCCTCGCCCGCGTTCGGCATCCTGGCGCTCGGCGTCCTCCTCGTGCGCAACGGCATGACCATGGTCCGCAAGGAGGGCTTCCGCCCGGCCAACCTGCTGTCGATGCTCGCGGGCCTCGCGATCTTCGCGCTGATCGCGTTGCTGATCCTCGTCGCCGTGGTCGGCTCCCCCGTCCTCGGCGGCATCGCCGGAACCCTCACCGTCGTCGCCGGCTACGTCTCCTTCGTCTTCTTCTGCTTCCTCGGCTACGCGTTCCTCTACGGCCGGATCAAGGTGCGCGGCGACATCGACCACGTGGTCATGCTGGGCTCGGGCCTGATCGGCGGGGACCGCGTGCCGCCGCTGCTGGCCTCACGCCTGCGCAAGGGGCAGCAGATCTACGAGCGCCAGCTGGCCCGCGGCGGCCGGCCGCCGGTGCTGCTCGTCTCGGGTGGCAAGGGCTCGGACGAAAAGGTCGCGGAGGCCCGGGCGATGGCGGACTGGCTGATCGCGGAGGGCGTGCCGGCGGACCACATCGTGCTGGAGGACCGGTCCACGACGACCGAGGAGAACATGCGCTTCAGCCGGGAGATCATGGAGGCGCACGATCCGGCGTACCGGTGCGTGGTCGTCACCAACAACTTCCACGCCTTCCGGGCCGCGATGCTGGCGCGCAAGACCGGCGTCAACGGGCAGGTGCTGGGCTCCCCCACCGCGAAGTACTACTGGCCGAGCGCGACCATCCGCGAGTTCGTCGCGATCTTCTGGGAACACCGGACCGTGAACCTCGCCATCTGCGGCCTGCTGGCCGTCTTCGGCGCGCTCGGCACGCTGGCCGCGGTCCTCGTCTGACGCGCGGCGACGACGGAGAAGGTGCCGTGACTCCCCCCTTGGCAGTCACGGCACCGGTCACCGTACGAATCAGACCCGCTGCCAGAGCGCCGGGACGTTCGGCGGCTCCCAGCCGGTCTGGGCCTGGTGGCCCTGGAGGCAGCGGTAGGTCGCGCCGCCGTGGGTGACGCTCGCGCCGGCCGCGTAGACGGTGCCCGCCTTCCAGGTGCCGCCCGGCTCGGGCTCGCCGGGACCGGGGCCGGGGCCCGGATCGCCGCCGCCGACCTTGAGGGTCAGCCCGTACGCCGACAGGATCGGGTTCAGCGGCTGGAAGAAGGTGGTCCCGCCGCCGGAGCAGTTGCCGGAGCCGCCCGAGGTCACGCCCTGGGCCTGGCTCCCGGAGATGTAGGAGCCGCCGGAGTCGCCCGGCTCGGCGCAGACCGTCGTACGGGTCACGCCGGAGATGGTGCCCTCGGGGTAGGTGACGCTGGTGTTGTGCTGCTGGATCGTTCCGCAGTGCCATCCGGTGGTCGAGCCGGACCGGCACACCGAGGCCCCCACCGGCTGCAGCACCGAGCCCGCGACCTGCACGTTCGCGCCGCCGCTGCCCTTCACGTACGGGGTCGAGGTCCAGTTCGTGTTCGCGGCGACCCACGCCATGTCGTTGCCGGGGAAGACCGAGGCCTGGAAGGAGCCCTGGGCGACCTGGTTGAAGCCGGAGGTGGTCGTCCCGGCGCGCCCGCAGTGCCCGGCGGTGGCGAAGCCGTTCACGGTCCCCTTGGTCACGGGGAAGCCGACGGAGCAGCGGCCGCTGCCGTTCATGTAATAGGCGTCCCCGCCGCGCAGGTCGTAGAGCGGACGCGGGGCCTGTGCCGTACGGACCACCGTGACCTGGGCGGCGTCGGTGCCGGTGGCGGCGAGCAGCCGGGCCGCCGCGCCCGCCTCGGTCTCCTCGACGACGAGCGTGTTGGAGCGCGGGTCCACGTAGCGGACGGGGGTCGCGGGGCCGGCGGCCCGGTCCAGCGCGGCCTTGGCGCCGTCGAGGTCGGCCAGGGTACGGGCGACCAGCTGCGCCCGGGCCCCGGCGGCCCGTATCGCGGCGGTGTCGGCGGCCCGCGTGGTGGCGACGGTGAGGGTGCCGGCGTCGGCCCCGTCCACCCAGGCCCCGGCGAAGGCCGCGCCGAGCCGGTCCCGGAGGCGGGCGGCGGTGGCCCCGGCCTCGGCTTCGTGTACGAGACGGGCCTTGGCCTGCGTGGGGGTCAGGCCGAGGTCGCGCTGCATGGCGGCGAGCAGCTCGGGAGGTGCGTCGGCGGTCCGCAGGGTGGTGGCCGCCGAGGGCACCGCGGGGGCGGGGGCCGGGTCGGCGACGGCGCCGCCGGTCCCGGCCAGCAGCAGCCCGGCGGCGGCCAGGGCGGTACACGCCGCGCGGGCGTGTCGCTTGAGCATGGGGGATCTCCTCGGTTTCCGGTGGGGGTCTGCGGAAACCGTAGAAATCCGAACCTTCCTGCGGGAGCTGTCAGTTGGACCCTCCCCCGGCGGTATGCCCCTCACCCCGCGGCGGCCGAGGTGCGTTCATGGGGCGGCGGCCGGAGTATGGGGGCAGGGAAACCGTAGGAGGTACGCGATGGTCAGTGAACCCGACGAGCAGCCCACACGGTCGGACCGGCTCTTCACGGGCGGGGAACGGCCGTACGACCCCGAAGACCTCGTGATGGCGACAGGCCACGACCCGACTCCGGAGCGGGTCGAGAAGGCCCGCAAGTTGATCGAGAAGGAGGGCCCGCAGGTCATCGAGCGCTACCTGCCCTAGCCCCCGGCAACACCCAACGGCTGCCCCACCCGCCCCGTCCCCGCCCCACCGCGGAGCGGGGCGGCGCCGCGCTCCCGCAGCCCCACCGACCCACCCAGCCCACTCAGCCCCGCCGGCCCACCCAGCCCCGCCGGCGTTTGAGGCGCGGGGGCGCGGGGGCAACGGCGCCGCACCCGGCAACTCAACGCACCGCACCGCACGCATTACGCCGCAGGCCACGGCGCGGCCGACCGCAACCCCCCGGAAACCGGAGCCGGAGCGGAAACCGGGACCGGAGCCGCCCGCAGGGCCGAGCCCCCACCCGCCGCCCGCCCCAGGGCCTCGGCATGGGCAGCCCTCGCATGCCCCAGCACCTCCACCGCCCGCGCAGCGACCCGCGCGGCGGGATGCCACCCGAGCACGTGCCGCCACACCAGCGGGGTCCCGGCGAGCGGCCGGGTGACCACCCCCGGGGTCGCCGGGAACGTGGCCCGGCACAGCCCCACGGCCCGCCCCACCTGCACCAGGTGCACACAGGAGGCCGTGTCGGTCTCGTAGACGCAGGCGGGCGTGAAGCCCGCCCGCACGCACGCCGCGGCGAAGCAGTCGCCGAAGCACCCGTCGCCGGGGACGTCCGTCCACGCCTCGGCGGCCAGCTCGGCCAGCTCGACCTCATCGCGCGGAGCCCGCTCCAGGGCCAGCGGGTGCTCCTCGGCCAGCATCACGTGCACCGGATCCCGCGCCACCTCCATCCACGCCAGCCGCCCGGGCTCCGGCGGCGCGCTCTCCCCGCAGACTCCGACCAGCGCGAAGTCCAGGCGCCCTTCGGCGACGCTCCCGGCGACCTCCCTCTCCGACCAGGAGGTGTACGTGGTCACCGGAACCCCGGGCTCCTCATCGGCGAGCCGGTCCACGAGCCCGCCGAGCAGCGGCCCGTGCGTCCCGCCGAGCCGGTAGCCCTGCGCCCCCTGCCGTGCGAACCGCTGCGCCTCCTCCTGGAGCTCGCACACCGCGGGCAGCAGCACCCTGGCCCGCTCCAGCACCAGCTCCCCGAGCGCGGTGGCCCGTACGCCCTCCCGCCCGCGCACGAACAGCGTGCCGCCCAGCGCCCGCTCGACCCGCTTCAGCTGCGCGCTGAGCGCGGGCTGCGCCAGACCGAGCACGGTGGCGGCCCGGGTCAGGCTCCCGGCGTCGGCGACGGCCCTGACGATCTTGAGATGCCTCAGCTCCAGATCCATGACACGGAGCTTGGTCCAGACTTATAGACGTGCGCTATGGGTCGGACGCATCCAGAATCGTTAATGCTCGTTAGCCGCCAGGGGGCCACGACCCTAAGGACAGGTAAATGCACACACTCGAAGTCGACTGGGACCACCCCACGGACCCGCGACCCGGTCCGCGGCTCGACCACGTCCGCGACTACGTCAGCACCGCCGGCGCCGACGGGCACCTGTGGCACGGCGTCCCCACCCTGCTGCTCACGACGCTCGACCGCACCACCGGCACCACCGTACGCATCCCGCTGATCTACGGCGAGGACGCCGGCCGTTTCCTTGTCGTGGCCTCCGCCGACGGCGCCCCGGACCACCCCCACTGGTACCGCAACCTCACCGCCCACCCGGAGGTCCGCCTCCAGGTGGGCGCGGCCACCTTCGAGGCGACGGCGCACACCGCCACCGCGACGGAACGGGAGGTGTACTGGGAGATGATGACCGCCCTGTGGCCCCCGTTCGAGGACGACCAGGCGGCCGCCCGGCCCCGCGAGATCCCCCTGGTGATCCTGGAACGCCTCCCGGGTCGCTGAACCCTCAGGCGTCCGCCGCCTCCCGGCGGGCGGCGATCTCGTGGAGTTCCTCCTCCGTGAGCGCGATCCCGAACACCGTGCGCAGGGTCCCGTCCAGCGCCTCCCCGGCGATCTCCTCGGTGGTGCTCGACCCGTCGGGGAGGGTGGTGACGAGCTTCAGGTCGTCCAGGCTGTGGTGGGCGGCCGGGGTCATGCGCTGCGCGAAGAGCCGGCGGACGAACGGGGAGCGCGCGTTCGTGCCCACGAAGTGGCTGCCGACGGCGTAGTCGATCGGGTACTGGGCGGTGAGGGTGAAGGTGTGCCGGTCGATCCAGGGCGTCGGGACGCGATCGGGGTCGTCGTCCGGCCCGGACGGGCCGGGGGCGGTCTGGTACAGCCACCACTGATCGATGCCGTGGGCGCCGGGCCGCCGTTCCAGCCGGTGCCGCCAGCCGTCGTACGCGACGTGGGCGCCGTCGGCGAGTTCGATCGGTCCGAGCGGACCGGCCCCGAAGCCGACGTCGCACAGCCACTCGCGGTCGTCGTCGCGGGCGGTCACGGCGAGCAGGCCGTGGGTGGCGGGGAGCACCTTGGGCGCGCCCAGGCTGACCCGCCCGATCATGCCGGTGACGTGGAACCCGAGGCGTTCGACGGCTGCGGCGAAGAGGAGCACGTGCTCGAAGCAGTAGCCGCCGCGACGGTCCCGTACGAGGCGGGCCTCGACGGAGGGCAGGTCGAGCGGCAGGTCCCGGCCGAGGACGGCGTGGACGTTCTCGAAGGGGATGCCGGTGGTGTGCGCCCGCTGGAGGTCCCGCAGGACGGCGAGGGTGGGCTCGCGGGGGCCGTCGTACCCGATCCGGGCCAGATAGGCGTCGAGGTCGAGCACCTCGCCGGACCACCGGTCGGGCCGGTGGTCGGTCGGGCTGGGCACGGGGGCGAGGAGGGGGGCGGGGATGTCGGCTGACCGGATGTTCATGACTCCAGCCTGCTACCTCGACCTACCTTGAGGTCAAACCGGAATGCGGCCCTTCCGTGCACAACCGCGGCCCGAGCCGGGACCGCAGGGCCCGGGCGGTGGACCGCACCTCGTCGTCCATGGAGCCGCCCGCGACGACGTCGAGCACGGCGAGCACGAGGTCGGCCTCCGCCCGGGTGAGGAGGGGCAGGCGTTCGGGTTCGGCCGGGGATTCGATCTCCTCGGCCACGATGCTGGTGTACAGGTCGTCGAGCGTCACGTGGGAGAAACGCGCCGGCCCGACCCCGGTCACGGCCGGAGCGGTTCACGCCCGGTCGTAGACGGTCACCTCGATGTCGCGCTCGCACAGCGCCCCGGTGACCAAGGGCTCGACGCGCGACCAGACGCCGCCCGCGAGCCCGCATCCGATCCTCGGCATGTGCACGCTCGCACCCAGCTCGACGGCGTGCCCGGCCAGCGCGACCAGGCAGCGCTCCAGCGCGTCGTAACGGATCGGCGGGCCCCCGCTCCCGGTCCGCATCCCGCGCTGCCCGACCATGTTGGCGACCCATACGTCGGGCTTCACCCGCACCAACTGCACGGCGCCCAGCCCGAAGTCGTTGCCGCTGCGCCCCCGGTGCCAGGCCCGGTACGCGGCCTCCGGCTCGGCCCACCGCTTCGAAACGGCCAGCACGAACCCCTTTCCCCACCCCCCGAGGTCGTTGCAGACATGGGCGATGACCTTGGGCCCTTTGGCCTGGGGACTCGTCGCATCCCCCGCGATGATCCGCAGCGACTTCATACCCGGACGATACGACGCCCCACCGACAACGCCGCAGCGGAGAGGGAGGCCGAGCGGTACCCGGCGAACCCCATCCCCCGGCGGTGGCAAGCCACGCGCTGCGCGGACGGCGGCGCCGGAAGGGTGCGGGGGGCTTCGGGGGCGGGGTTCGTGCTGGTCGGGATCAGGGTTTGGGGGTTTCCCGCCCCCCAGGCCGCCCCCACGCTTCCCGGCCCCGCCCAGGCGTCTTCCGCCCCCCGGCGCCCCGCGCGTCCCGCCCCGGCCCCGGCCGGGTGGAACGGCCCCCCGAAGCCCCCCTCAGAGGTATTCGCGGGCGAACTCCACCGCCCACTCGATCGCCGCCACCGGGACGCTGGCCGCCGCGGGGTCGATGGTCAGGCGGGCGCCCTCCCAGCCCTGGCCGTGCTCGCGGAAGATCGCGAAGTGTCCCTCCTCCAGAGTTCCTTCCGGCCTGACCAGGAACTCGATCGCCCGGTCGTCGCCATCCGTGCCGACCGTGGTGATCGCCATGTCACCGACTACGAACTCCACTGCCCCGCGCTCCTTGGTTGCCGCCGTTCAGGCATCACTCGCCCTGGTTCAGGACCCCAGCCTCTCCCGCGGTCCCGGCGCCCGCATGAGTGCGCGTACTCAGCCCGGGTACTCAGTCACCTCCGGTCCCCATCGGCCCGCCCAAGGTGACGAGGGCAACACGCACCCCCGCGCGCAGCTCGGACTCACCCATTCCATAGGTCGGACGTCGGCCGGGCCCCGGATTCCAAGGGAAGAGCGCACCCCCACCCGCCCATCGCGCCAAACGGCATAAATCGACCTTCGAGTCTGACCCGAAAAGGCAGGTCGAGCCCGCACTCGGCCCCGTAAGCTCCCGTCATGCAGGTGATCCAGTCAACGAAACTCGCCAATGTCTGCTACGAGATCCGCGGCCCCGTGCTCGAAGAGGCGATGCGGCTCGAAGCAGCAGGTCATCGCATCCTCAAGCTCAACACGGGCAACCCCGCGGCCTTCGGCTTCGAGTGCCCGCCGGAGATCCTCGAGGACATGCTCCGCAACCTGGGCTCCGCCCACGGCTACGGCGACGCGAAGGGCCTGCTGTCCGCGCGCCGTGCGGTCATGCAGCACTACCAGACCAAGGGCATCGACCTGGACGTCGAGGACATCTACCTCGGCAACGGCGTCTCCGAGCTGATCACGATGTCGATGCAGGCGCTGCTCGACGACGGCGACGAGGTCCTGGTCCCGGCGCCGGACTACCCGCTGTGGACGGCGTCCGTCTCCCTCGCCGGCGGTACGGCCGTCCACTACCGCTGCGACGAGCAGGCCGACTGGATGCCGGACCTCGCCGACATCGAGCGCAAGGTGACCGACCGCACCAAGGCGATCGTGATCATCAACCCGAACAACCCGACCGGCGCGGTCTACGACGAGGAGATGCTGCGCGGGCTGACGGACATCGCGCGCCGCCACAACCTGGTCGTCTGCTCGGACGAGATCTACGACCGGATCCTGTACGACGGCACCGAGCACTTCAACACGGCCGCGATCGCCCCGGACGTCCTGACGCTGACCTTCAACGGCCTGTCCAAGAACTACCGGGTCGCCGGCTACCGGGCCGGCTGGATGGCCGTGTGCGGCCCGAAGAAGCACGCCACCGACTACATCGAGGGCCTGACGATCCTCGCGAACATGCGGCTGTGCGCGAACATGCCCTCGCAGCACGCGGTGGCCACCGCGCTCGGCGGCCGGCAGTCCATCGAGGACCTGGTGCTGCCCGGCGGGCGGATCCTGGAGCAGCGCAACGTCGCCTACGACCTGCTCACGCAGATCCCGGGCGTGTCCTGCGTGAAGCCGAAGGGCGCGCTGTACGCCTTCCCCAGGCTGGACCCGGCGGTCTACAAGATCAAGGACGACCGGCAGATGGTCCTGGACCTTCTGCGGGCCGAGAAGATCATGGTCGTGCACGGTACGGGCTTCAACTGGCCCGAGCCCGACCACTTCCGGATCGTCACCCTGCCCAACGCCAAGGACCTCGCGGACGCCGTGACCCGGATCGGGAACTTCCTGGACGGCTACAGCCAGGTCTGATCCCGGCCAGAAGCGACCACACCGGCCAACATCAGGATCCAGCTCAACTTTAGAACCAATCCAATGTAGGATGGTCTCCTGACCACGCAGGAGGCCTCCTCATGTACGAGCCGATCCGCACGAAGCCGGTCGTCCAGCGCATGGGCGGCACCACGGTCGACTACCCCCACAGCAGCCGTGCCGAAGCGCTGGACATCCAGCTCGCCGGCCACCTCGCGGCCCTGCTCGCCGTCACCGACGAGCTCGGGCTCGACGAGGCCGCCGACACGATCGCCACCCAGATCGCCCGGCTGCGCGGGTCCCTGCCCACCCGGGCACCCCAGGGCCCCGCGGGGGACGCCGCCGCGCTGCACCGGCGCGCGCACGACCTCGCCGCCCGCGCTCTCCTCGTCGCCGCGTCCCGCGCCGACACCACCGTCGCGATCCTCACCGCCGAGCGCATGGACGCTCATGCCGCCGCCCTGGAGTCCCTGGACCTGGCCGGCGCCCTCTAGACGGCCCCGGTCCGGGGCCGCGGAGGCTCCGGACCGGGTGCCATGACCGGCCGAACTGCCCTTCCGGAACCGGCCGAGGCCCCTTCCGGGGCGCTCCCCGCGGCCCGCCCCGCGGACAACGAATTGGACAGATCCCCGCGCTCCGAACACGATGTTGGCTGAAACATCGCGGCAGCACGGGGGAGGCCGCTCATATGGACCATCTCCTCCACTCCGCTTCGTCCCCGATCGAGCACCCTGGAGAGATGCGCCCATGAGCTTCGGCGATCCGAACAACCCCTACGGCCAGCAGCCCCCGCAGGGCCAGCCCGGCTACGGGCAGCAGGCCCCGCAGGGCGTCCCCCCGCAGTACGGCTACCCGCAGCAGCCGGCGCCGGGCGCGGCCCCGCAGTACGGCTACCCGCAGCAGACCCCGCCGCAGGCGAACTACGGCGCGTACCCGCCTCCGGGCATGCCGGGCATGCCCTCAGGGATGCCCCCGCTGGCCCACTGGGGCCTGCGCTTCGGTGCGTACCTGCTCGACATGCTGATCATCGCCGGCCCGATGTACCTGCTGATCGGCCTCGGTTCGGCGTTCGCCGGCGACGAGGCGGGCGACTCGATCGCCGGCGTGCTGGGTCTCGTCGGCATGCTGTACGCCCTCGGCATGGGCATCTTCCAGCTCTACAAGGAAGGCACCACCGGCCAGACGCAGGGCAAGAAGATCGTCGGCATCAGCCTGCACCGCGAGGCCGACGGCGCCACGCTCGGCTTCGGCATGGCCTTCGTCCGCAAGCTGGCGCACTTCCTGGACAGCATGGCCTGCTACCTCGGCTGGCTGTGGCCGCTGTGGGACGCCAAGAAGCAGACCTTCGCCGACAAGGTGTGCAGCACCGTCGTCGTCAAGGTGAAGTGAACAGCGACGCCTGAGCGGGCATCGGCCCCGTAGGCCCCGCCCGCTACGGAACCCCGGGTGCCGGGGTCGCCGGCGTGAACTCCGCGCCGGCGACCCCGCACCAGGGCACCGTCGCCACCGGCCACACCGGGCCGACCACCTCCGCGTACTCGGTCGCGCCCGGGGCCACGCCCGGAATCCTCACCAGCGCCTGCGCCGCGCGCCGTCCCGGGTCCGCTTCGGCTCGGTCGCGGAACTCCACCGTCACGACGTACGCGCCGGCGCCCTCGGCCCGCCCGGCCGCCTCGACCGCGGCCGCCACCCGTCGGCTGGCCGGATCGACACGGCAGCCGGTGACCCGTACGTCCTCCACCGCCGCCCGCGGCGGGGCCTGCTGCGGTTCACCGCCGCTCGCCCACACGTACAGGCCCAGCGGGGCGAACACCAGCAGCCCGGCGATCGTCACCAGGCCGACCAGCCAGCCCTGCCACTTCAACGCGCTCACGCCCATGCCCCCGATCCTCCCGGGCGGCCGCCCCTCCCACCAGCACCCGCGAACTCACACAGCATTTCGAAGTGGGACCGCCTGGACACCTGACGTTCACTCAAGGTGGCGCGGAATGTGGGTTTCCGTGAGCACGCTGCACCCGTGAGACGCATCCTAGGAATCGTCCTGGGCCTCCTCCTGATCGGTGGCGTGCTCTACGTCGCACTGCAGGGGCAGGATCACCCAGAATCCACGGCAACGAAGACCGTGCGTGGCGTCATCGGTTCGGAGAAGTCCGAGTTCTTCCGCGACCCCGACGTCGTCAAGGCCCTTGCCGCCAGGGGCTACATCGTGAAGACGGAGACCTCGGGCTCCTGGGCGATGGACCAACTCGCCCTCAAGGAATTCGACTTCGCCTTCCCCGGCAGCAGTGAACCCGCCAAGGAGGTCGCGGCGGCCGCCGGCCTCAAGGGGGCCCAGGAGACCAAGCCCTTCTACTCCCCGCTGGTCGTGATCGCCCGCCCGAACGCGGCCCGGGTGCTGGCCTCGAACGGCCTCGCCACCATGACCGGCAAGAGCTCCGGGACCCTGCTGATGGGCCCCTTCCTCAAGGCCGCCGCCGAGGACCGCACCTGGCAGCAGCTGCCCGGCTCCTCCGCCCACGCCGAGCTGACCGGCACGGTGTTCGTCAAGACCACCGACCCGGCCTCCTCCAACTCCGGCGCGCTCTTCCTCGCCGCCGCCTCCAACGTCGCGAACGGCAACAGCGTCGTCGCCGACGACGCCGGCATCGAGCGCACCGCGCCCCTGATGCGCAAGCTGATCTCCGTCCAGGGCGCCCTGGAGACGAGCACCGACGACCCCTTCCGGGCCTTCATCAGCGGCAGCGGCGAACCGCTGATCCTGGTGTACGAGTCCCAGGTCGCCTCGCTGTTGATGCAGAAGCAGGACCCCGGCGAGATGGTGGTGCTCTACCCGGACACCACCGTGAACACGGCGCACACCTTCGTCCCGCTCAGCGACGACGCGAAGGAGCTGGGCACGCTCCTCGCCACCGATCCGAAGCTGCGGGAGCTGGCCGTGCTCCGCGGGTTCCGCCCGCAGGACGGCGTGGCCGAGTTCACGGCCGCGACCGCCCCGCACGCCGACCACCTCAACCCGGGGCTGACCGGGATCCGCCAGGTCGGCACACCCACCGTCAAGATCCTCATGGCGCTCGCCCAGCGCGCCAAGGGCTAGGGCCAAGGGACACACCATGACACTGACACCTCCCGAGGACGCCCCGCTCGTCCTCAGCGCTCCCGAGCCCGTCGCCCCCGTCCGCAAGGAGCAGGCCACCGGTCTGGTACCGCTCCAGGACGGCGTCCGCGACGAGATGGCCCGCCGGGCCGGGGAGTACGTCGGCTCGCTCGCCGGGATCGACGCCCGCTCCCCCGAGTTCGCGCAGCGCATCGGCGAGATCACCGCGCTCGGCTCGGCCGACGTCCGCACCGCCGCCCAGCAGTCCAACCGGATGCTGGAGCGGGCCGTGCGCTCCCTCGGCTCCGACGGCGGCGGCGACGCCCAGGCGCGCGTCGCCGGCTCCCTCGTCGAGCTGCGGCGCACCGTCGAGGACCTCGACCCCCGGGACAGCCCCGCCAAGGGCGCCCGCAGGCTGCTCGCGAAGCTGCCGGGCGGCAACAGGTTCCGCGACCACGTGGCGAAGTACGCCTCCTCGCAGGCCACCTTGAACCGGATCGTGGGGGCGCTGCGCAGCGGCCAGGACGAGCTGCGGCGCGACAACGCGGCCCTGCACACCGAACGTTCCCGGCTGTGGGAGACGATGGGCAGGCTCCAGGAGTACGCCGTCCTCACCGAGGCCCTGGACACCGCCGTCGGGCAGCGGGTCGCCGAGGCCGAGCACACCGATCCGCAGGAAGCCGACGCACTGCGCGCGGACGTGCTCTTCCCGGTCCGCCAGAAGCACCAGGACCTGCTGACGCAGCTGGCCGTCTGTGCCCAGGGCTACCTGGCGATGGACGTGGTCCGGCGCAACAACGACGAGCTGATCAAGGGCGTCGACCGGGCGGCGACCACCACCGTCTCGGCGCTGCGCATCGCGGTGATGCTGGCTTCGGCCCTGGACAGCCAGCGCACGGTGATCGAGCAGGTCAACGCCCTGAAGGGGACCACCGAGGACCTGATCCGGGGCAACGCGGACATGCTGTCGACGCAGAGCGGCGAGATCCAGCGGATCGCGGCCGATCCGGCGGTGGGCGCGCAGACGCTGCGGACGGCCTTCGCGCAGATCTACAAGACGCTGGACGCGATCGACAGCTTCAGGGCGCAGGCCACGGAGAACATGGCCGCGACGGTGGAGTCCCTCGCCGGTGAGCTGCAGAACGCGTCGGCGTACCTGGCGCGGACGCGGACCGCCGGCGCGCTCGAGGGCGGTGCCCTGTGAGGGGGCGCGCCGGCCGCGTCTGGGTCGCCGGTGCGGTCCTCGCCTCGCTCGTCGGCGCGAGCGGCTGCACGTCCGGCGGTGCGGCCGAGCCGGAGGGGTCGGTGTACAAGGAGGGCACTCTGCGGGTGCTGGCCTCCAGTGAGCTCGCGGACATGGAGCCGGTGCTGGAGCAGGCGCGGAGGGCGACCGGGGTCACGGTGAAGCTCACCTGGTCGGGGACGCTGGACGCCGCCGAGCAGGTCGCCTCCGGGCAGGCGGACGGCAAGTACGACGCGATCTGGCTGTCCTCCAACGACTATCTGCGGCTGCGGCCCGAGGCCGCCGGGAAGCTCTCCAGCGAGACCCCGGTGATGTCCTCGCCCGTCGCCCTCGGTGTGAAGCCGGAGGCGCTGGCCCGGCTCGGCTGGAAGCCCGGTGAGGTCACCTGGCCGGCGGTGCACGAGGCCGTCGCCGCGGGGAGGCTGACGTACGGGATGACCGATCCGGTGCGCTCCAACTCCGGTTTCTCCGCGCTGGTCTCGGTGGCGTCGGGCCTGTCGGGTGCGCAGGCGGCGCTGAGCGACGCGGACGTGAAGGCGGCCACGCCCCGGCTGAAGGAGTTCTTCGCCGGGCAGAAGCTGACGTCTGGCTCCTCGGGCTGGCTGGTGGCCGCGTACGGCAAGCGCGGGGACGTGGACGCGCTGGTGAACTACGAGTCGGTGCTGCTGTCCATGAACCGTGACGCGAGGGGCGGCGGGGCGCCGCTGACGGTGGTCCGGCCGCGCGACGGTGTGGTGACCGCCCATTACCCGCTGACCCTGCTGACGTCGGCCCCGGCCGGGGCCCGCGATGCGGGGCGGGCGCTGACGGACTACCTGCGCGGCGCCGAGGCGCAGCAGGCGATCACCGGGCAGACTTTCCGCCGTCCGGTCGCGGCCGGGGTGGCTCCGGCGGCCGGGCTGGACCGGGAGAAGCGGCGCGAGCTGCCGTTCCCGGGGTCGCGTGTCGTCGCCGACGGGCTGCTGGCCAGTTACGAGAACGAGCTGCGCAGGCCTTCGCGGACGGTGTACGTGCTGGACACCTCGGGGTCGATGGGCGACGGGGACCGCATCGGGCGGCTGAGGTCGGCGCTGACCGATCTGACGGGCAGTGGCAGTTCGGGGACCGGGAGGCGCTTCCGGGACCGTGAGGAGGTGACCCTGCTGCCTTTCGGGTCGAAGGTGAAGGAGGTGAACACGCACGTGGTGGAGCCGGGTAATCCGGGGCCGGCGCTGGATGCGATCCGCCGGGACGTGAAGTCGCTGGAGCCGGAGGGCGGTACGGCGGTCTACGGCAGCCTGGAGGCGGCGTACCAGCAGCTGGGTAAGGGCGCCGTGGACGCCTTCACCTCGATCGTGCTGATGACGGACGGCGAGAACACCGAGGGTGTCGGGGCCAAGCACTTCGATTCCTTCTACGCGGCGCTGCCCGAGGCGCAGAAGCGGACGCCGGTCTTCGCGGTGCTGTTCGGCGATTCGGACCGCAAGGAACTCACCCACATCACCGAACTGACCGGCGGGCGGCTGTTCGATGCCACCGGCGGGAACGGTTCGCTGGCCGGAGCCTTCGAGGAGATCCGTGGCTACCAGTAGGGCGTCCGGGGCCTTGAGGTACCTGGAGTCGGGAAAGAACCTGGCCGGCTCCGCGTGCGGCGTGGCCGGCCTGGCCCTCACCCTCGCGGGGGTGGCCGGTGCGTACTGGCCGGTGGTGGTCGCCGGGCTGTACGGGGCGGGTGCGCTGATCGCCCCGCCGGAGCGGACGGCGCCGCCGCCCTTCGATCCGCGTGAGGAACTGGGCGTGCTGCGCGAGGACTTCGGACGGCTGCGGGGGTACGTGGCGCAGGTGGAGGTGCCGTCGGGGGCCGGGGACGCGCTCGCGGAACTGCTGGATCTGTACGGGGCGCTGCTGGAGCCGGGGTGGGTGGCCGATGTGCTGGTCACCGATCCGGAGGCGGTGCACGCGGTGTCCCGGGCGGTGCGGCAGGACGTGCCGGAGAGCGTGGACGCGTACAACCGGACCCGCTGGTGGAGTCGGATGGCGCCGGGCGGCGAGTCGCCGGAACGGCACCTGGAGCGGCAGCTGGGGCTGCTGCGCGAGGAGGCGCGACGCGTAACGGCGGGCCTCCACGAGGTGGAGGCCCGCCGTCAGCAGACGCACACGACCTACCTGGAGGAGCGCGGACGCTCCTGACAGGGTGGGTCGGTGCTGCGGTGGGCGCCGCTTGGTCGGGGGCTCCCACAGCGGTGGGACGCCGCTTGGTCGGGGGCTCCCACGTTCATCAGCCCTTCTTCAGGGCGCGTCCTGGCTCAGCCCAGGCGCTCCACGAGTGCGTGGTACTGCTCCCACAGCTCCTTGGGAGTGTGGTCGCCGTAGGTGTTGAGGTGCTCGGGGACCAGGGCGGCCTCCTCGCGCCAGACCTCCTTGTCGACGGTGAGGAGGAAGTCGAGGTCCTCGGCCGGGAGGTCGAGGCCGTCGAGGTCGAGGGAGTCCTTGGTCGGCAGGATGCCGATGGGGGTCTCGACGCCTTCGGCGGTGCCGTCGAGGCGGCCGACGATCCACTTCAGGACGCGGCTGTTCTCGCCGAAGCCGGGCCACACGAACTTGCCCGCGTCGTTCTTGCGGAACCAGTTGACGTAGTAGATCTTCGGGAGCTTGGCGGCGTCGGCGGAGGCGCCGACCTTGACCCAGTGGGCCATGTAGTCGCCCATGTTGTAGCCGCAGAACGGCAGCATGGCGAAGGGGTCGCGGCGCAGCTCGCCGACCTTGCCCTCGGCGGCGGCGGTCTTCTCGGAGGCGATGTTCGAGCCGATGAAGACGCCGTGGTTCCAGTCGAAGGACTCGGTGACCAGCGGGACGGCGGAGGCGCGGCGGCCGCCGAAGAGGATCGCGGAGATCGGGACGCCCTTGGGGTCCTCCCACTCGGGGGCGATCGTCGGGCACTGGGAGGCCGGGACGGCGAAGCGGGCGTTGGGGTGGGCGGCGGGGGTCTCCGAGGCCGGAGTCCAGTCGTTGCCCTTCCAGTCGATGAGGTGCGCGGGCGCCTCTTCGGTCATGCCCTCCCACCACACGTCGCCGTCGTCGGTGAGCGCGACGTTGGTGAAGACGGTGTTGGCGTACATGGTCTTCATGGCGTTGGCGTTGGTGTGCTCGCCGGTGCCGGGGGCGACGCCGAAGAAGCCGGCCTCGGGGTTGATCGCGTAGAGGCGGCCGTCCTCGCCGAAGCGCATCCAGGCGATGTCGTCGCCGATGGTCTCGACCGTCCAGCCGGGGATCGTGGGCTCCAGCATGGCGAGGTTGGTCTTGCCGCAGGCGGACGGGAACGCGGCGGCGACGTACTTCGTCTCGCCCTCGCCGGCCGGCGGGGTGAGCTTGAGGATCAGCATGTGCTCGGCGAGCCAGCCCTCGTCGCGGGCCATGACGGACGCGATGCGCAGGGCGTAGCACTTCTTGCCGAGGAGGGCGTTGCCGCCGTAGCCGGAGCCGAAGGACCAGATCTCGCGGGTCTCGGGGAAGTGCGAGATGTACTTGGTGGTGTTGCAGGGCCACGGCACGTCGGCCTCGCCCTCGGCGAGCGGAGCGCCGAGGGTGTGGACGGCCTTGACGAAGAACCCGTCGGTGCCGAGTTCGTCGAGGACGGGCTTGCCCATGCGGGTCATGGTGCGCATGGCGACGGCGACGTAGGCGGAGTCGGTGATCTCGACGCCGATCGCGGAGAGCTCGGAGCCGAGGGGGCCCATGCAGAACGGGACGACGTACATCGTCCGGCCCTTCATGGAGCCGCGGAAGATCCCCTTCTCGCCGGCGAAGATGTCCTTCATCTCGGCCGGGGCCTTCCAGTGGTTCGTGGGGCCCGCGTCCGCCTCCTTCTCGGAGCAGATGAAGGTGCGGTCCTCGACGCGCGCGACGTCGGAGGGGTCGGAGGCGGCGTAGTAGGAGTTCGGGCGCTTCGTCTCGTCGAGCTTCTTGAACGTTCCCTTGGCGACGAGCTCCTCGCACAGGCGCTCGTACTCGCCCTCGGAGCCGTCGCACCAGACGACGCGGTCCGGCTGGGTGAGGGCTGCGATCTCGTCCACCCAGGAGATCAGCTCCTGGTGAGTCGTCGGGATGGTGGGAGCCGCGTTGTCGCGCGCCACGATTGCTCCTTGTTGAGGGGTTTGTTTGGTGTAGGCCCCGTGGGGGCTGCGACCCGGACGCTTCGCGCTCCGCTCATCCGGTGTCGACCGCACTCATCTGATCATCCGGTGGATGTGCGCATATGTCCAGAGGGCCTCTCACGTGAGCATTGCCACGTCCGTCAATCTTCCGTAAAGAGGATGAGCGGAAACCTACGGACCCGTAGGTAGCATGGCGCGCATGACTTCTGACGCCGCCGCCGTCCCCGCCTCCGAGGCCGCAGCGACCTCCGAGGCCTCCCCGGTCGTCGAGGCCGCGGAGGCCGTCGAGTCCGCCATCGAGGCCAAGCCGCTGCTGCGCGGCTGGCTCCACCTCGGCATGTTCCCCGCCGTGATCGTCGCGGGCCTGGCGCTGATGGCCTTCACCGACTCGACCCGGGCACGCGTCGCCTGCGGGATCTACATCCTCACCGCCTGCCTCCTCTTCGGCGTCAGCGCGGTCTACCACCGCGGCACCTGGGGCCCGCGCGGCGAAGCCATCCTGCGACGGCTCGACCACGCCAACATCTTCCTGATCATCGCGGGCACCTACACCCCGCTGACCGTTCTGCTGCTCCCGCCCTCCACCGGCCGGACCCTGCTGTGGGCGGTGTGGATCGCGGCGGCCGCGGGCATCGCCTTCCGCGTCTTCTGGGTCGGCGCCCCGCGCTGGCTCTACACGCCCTGCTACATCGCCATGGGCTGGGCGGCCGTCTTCTTCCTGCCCGACTTCATGCGCACCGGCGGCATCGCCGTCCTGGTCCTGGTGATCGTCGGCGGTCTCCTCTACAGCGCCGGCGGGGTCATCTACGGCATGAAGCGGCCCAACCCCTCCCCGCGCTTCTTCGGCTTCCACGAGGTCTTCCACTCCCTGACCCTGGCGGCGTTCATCGCCCACTACGTCGGCATCTCGCTCGCCGCGTACCAGCACTGAGCCAGGAGAAGGGGCCCGGCCGCGCGTGCGGCCGGGCCCCTTTTTCGTGCGTTCAGCAGGCGAACCCGTCACCGTCGGGGTCGAGGCGCAGCGGATCGCTGCCGTTGACCTTCAGGCGCCTGGGGTACTGGTGGGAGGCCAGCCACTCGCAGCGGGCCTTCGCCGTCGCCTTCACCCCGTCCGGGAAACGGGTCGGCACGCACACGTTGACCGTGCCGTAGTGCCGGTCGCAGCCCGCCACGCTCGGCGCGACCGGGACCGACTCCCGCTTCGCCGGGTTCTCCTTGGCCGGGCCGAGCGTGTCGGCGAAGGTGTGCTCGTGCGCGGACGGCTGCTCCTGGGCGGCCGCCAGCGCGGACGGACCGCCCAGGTGCACCCACGTGGCGATCGACGGGACGCCGTTCGCGTCGACCGCGAAGAGCATGTACCAGCCGGGCGGCGCCAGGTTGGGGTTGCTCGTGACGTTCAGGTCGATGTTGTTGCCGTCCACCGTCATCGGCAGGTCCACGAACCGCTGGTTCGGGTCCGAGGAGTGCGTCACCGCCGCCGGGCGGATCAGCTCCGCCTTGGCGATCGGCCGGTCGACGGTGATCCGCTGCGTGTCCCCGTACACCCACTGCGTGTCGATCACCGAGGTGATCTGCGGGCGGGCGCCCTTGAACAGGTACGGCGGCGTGTAGATCGACACGTTGTGGTTGTAGGTGCCGTTGCCCGGGTTGTCGCCCACCGACATGACCCGCCCGTCCGGCATCAGGAACGACGCCGAGTGGTAGGTCCGCGGGATCGGGTCCGTCGCCAGACCCGCCTGGTAGCTGTTGGTCGCCGGGTCGAAGAACGAGGCCTCGAAGACCGGGTCGGCCCGGTCGTGCAGCCCGCCGCCGGTCTCCAGCACCTTGCCGTCGGGCAGCAGCACGGCCGAGACGTACATCTTGCCCTCGGCGCCCGTCTGCGGGCGCTTCCCGGCACCGGTGTCGACCAGGCCCTGGGGCAGGTCCGGGCCGGCCGTGTAGGCGGGGCTCGGCTTCTTCAGGTCGATGATGTCGGTGATCCGGTTCGCCGCCGGATTGCGCTCGTTGTTGCCGCCGCCGATGGTCAGGACCCGCTGGTCCTGGGCCGGGGGCAGCAGCACGCTCGCCGACTCGTCCCGCTCGTCCTTGTTGCGCAGGCCCGGCACGTCGGTGACCGTGTTGGCGTCGTAGTCGTAGATCGAGGCGCCCGTCCCCGGGGTGCCGTTGCCGAAGGTGTGGCTGCCCGAGTAGAAGAGCCGCCCGTCCTGCATCAGGATCATCGACGGGTACAGGCCCCAGTACGACCAGGTCTGGTTGACCTCGTTCATCGGCAGCCACTTGTTCTGCGCCGCCGAGAACTTCTCCGCGGTCACGTTGCCCGTCGAGTCCTCCTTCAGCCCGCCGAAGGAGATCACGTCACCGTTGCCGAGGACCGTCGCCGACGGGTACCAGTGCCCGCCGTTCATGTCGTTCGTCCTCGTGTACTTCTCGGTGGCCGGGTCGAAGGTGTACGAGTCCTTCAGCCCCTGGTAGCCGATCGAGCCGTCGGCCGACGGATAGCCCTTGTTGCCGCTCATCACCAGTACCCGGCCGTCCGACAGCTGCACGTGGCCCGCGCAGAACATGTCGACCGGCGTCGGGATCGTCCTGAACGACCCGTTCGCCGGGTCGTAGACGGCGGAGGTGAAGGTGCCCGCGTTGAACTGGGCGATGTCGTTGCCCGAGCCCGCGATCAGCAGCACCTTGCCGTTCTTGAGCACGACCGCGTGCATCGAACGCACCGGGTTCTGCGCCGGGATCACCTGCCACCTGCCCTTGGCGCACTCCTGCGCCGTACCCGAACACGCCGGCTGCGGAGGGGCCGCGCCCACCTCCTCCAGCGCGTAGTCGTCCGTGGTGAGCGTGCCCACCCCGTACACCGACAGCCCCCAGGCGATCTTGTCCGTGTTCGGCGGGACGACCGGCGTACGGACCTCCGTACGCGCCCACCCGGCGCTGACGGGCGGATTCTGCAGGTCGGTCCAGTACTGCCAGCCCGCCGTCGTGTCACGGCGGAACACCGTCACCGACACGTCAGGGGTGTTCGACTTGTACCAGGCCGACAGGTCGTACTGTCTGCCCGGCGTGACCGCCGGCGCGCACGCGGTGTTCTCGGTGACCAGCGCCTTGCGGTCGCCGTCCACCCGGCGGGTCAGGGACACCCTCATCGCCTTGGTGCCGCCGTGCGCGTCGGCGACGGTCGCGAAGGTGAAGTCGTTGTCGCCCCAACCGGACTTGGACCAGCAGGACGGCATGTCGGAGCCGGCGGCGCCGGCGGTCTCGAAACCGGGATTGGAGAGCAGATTGGGCGGACCGGCCGTGGCCTGCTGCGGTGCGGTGAGCAGCAGACCCGCGGTCATCGCCCCGACGGCGAGCAGCGCGGCACGCCGCCCCGCCCTCCGCCGGATGGTCGGACGCATGGAAAGGTTCCTTTCTGTGCGGCTCAACTCCTGGTGTGGCGCCCCGACGTGAGCGGGGAGGTGCGGCGGCGCGGCAGGTAGACCAGGGCCTCGGTGGCCGCGAACCGCAGGACGAAGGTGGTCACCAGCGCGAGCGCGGTGGCGGGCAGCACCCCGAGCCCGAGCCGGCCGACGAACACCGCGATCAGCGGGATGCGCAGCAGCAGATCGGCGTTGGCGAGCAGGGCGAAACGGCCGACGCGGTCCGCCCAGTGGCGGTGCCGGCGCCGCTCACGGAAGAGCAGGACCTCGATGAGGACGAAGTTCCACGACACCCCGGCCTGGTTCGCGACGATCTCGGCCGGCAGGTAGTGCATCCCTGCGCCCGTGAGCAGCCACAGCGCCGCCAGGTTCGGCACGAAACCGGTGAGCCCGATCAGCCCGAAGCCGATCATGCGAGCCAGTGGGGCCGCGGAACGCAGCGAGGCGAGGTGGGCCAGGAAGCGCATGCCCTCACGGGCCGTGGACTTCGACTCCCCCGCGAAACGCACCTGGAAGACGAACGGCACCTCCGCGACCCGAGCCGGACGGCAGCGCACCGCCAGCTCCAGCAGGATCTTGTAGCCGAGCGGCTGCAGGGCCTGCGCGGTCACCGTGGAGCGGCGCATCGCGAAGAAGCCGCTCATCGGATCGCTGATCCCGCGCAGCGCACGCGGGAAGAGCCCCTTGGTCAGCCACGTCGCGCCGCGGGACACCGCGACGCGGTAGCTCCCGGCGAGCCCGGCCCGGCTGCCGCCGCTGGTGTAACGGGAGGCGACCACGAGGTCGGCGCCGGTGCGCTCGCCCTCGCCGACGAGCTCCGGGACCAGGTGGGGCGGGTGCTGGAGGTCGGCGTCCATGACGACGATCCAGTCGGTGTCCGCCCGCGCGATCCCCGCGACGACCGCCCCGCCGAGACCGCCCTCGGGCGTCTCGCGGTGCAGGACCGACACCGGGAAGGCGTGGTCGGCGGCGGCCTTCTCGATGACGGCGGGCGTGTCGTCCGTGGAGTCGTCCACGAACAGCACCTCGCAGGGCAGGTCACCGGGGAGGGCCCGGCCGAGCCGGCGCAGCAACTCGGCGATGTTCCCCGCCTCGTTGAAAGTCGGGATGATCAGGGTGACGCTCCCGGCCACAACCCGCGGAACATGTCGCTCCGCATCGACCGGGGCACGCAGGGACCACAGGTCCTCGCTCATCGCGGCTCAGCTCCCACTCTCACGGTCGGTGCGACGGATCTCGATGCGGTCCTCACCCGAACCGAAGACGGCCACCACGCGCGAATGCTCCAGCGCCGCCCTCACCGTGGGCAGGTCCACCGCGTCACGGCGCACCGTCGGCGAGGAGACCACGTAGTCGATGTCCCGCCAGCCGCCCGGCAGGGTCCTGGAGACCGCCGGGTCCAGATCGGCCTTGTAGAACCAGATGGCACCCGGCCCCGGCTCGAAGCCGTGGTGCACGGCGTCCAGCCAGAGCGCGTCGTCGAGCAGCACCCGGGTGCCCGCCGGGTCGGCGACCTCGCTGCCCAGCCACGCCGCGGCCTGCCGGTACGGGGCGTTCGCGTCGGCCGTGAGCGCGGTGCGGTCGCCCTCGTACCAGCGCGGCAGCACGTACACCGCCGCCGACACCGCCAGTACGCCGAGCAGCGCCCGGCGCGCCCACACCCGGGACCTGCGCTCCCCGCCCGCGCGACGGCGGCGCAGCACGGCGTGCGTGACGCTGGCCGCGCCGCCCGCCAGGACCAGGGCGAGGAACGGCAGCGCCTGGATCACGTACATCGCGGGCAGGTAGCCGGAGGGCCGCATCGCGACGACGGCGAGGATGACGGCGGCGAGCGCCGGGCCGGCCAGCGCGCGGGCGGTGACCGACCGGCGCACGGTGACGATCAGCAGCACAGCGCCGGCCAGACCGCCGAGCGGGAGGACGGTGTCGTAGTAGAGCCAGGACCGCAACACGCCGTGCGAACCGGAGCCGGGCGTGAGGATGAAGCCGGAGCCCTCACGTCCCATCTGGTACGTGATGGCGTCGATCAGCGAGACGTGGCCGGAGCCGGGCAGCAGCTCCCCGTTGAGCAGGGCGTAGAGCGGGTACGACAGTCCGATCAATGCACAGGCGGTGACGGCCCCGGTGACGGCGAACTTCCGGGTGTCGCGGTGGCTGTGCCGCCACATCGTCACCAGCAGCGCCGGGAGCACCACCAGCATCGTCTCCTTGGTGAGGACCGCGGTGGCGGCCGCCAGCCCGGAGGCGAAGTGGTGCCACAGGTGACGGTTCGGCGACGCGGCGAGGCAGAACGCCAGCAGCATCCACATCACGGCGATGTTGTCGAGGAAGATCTCCCGCTGCAGGACCACGGACAGCGGCGACAGCCCGAAGAGGGCCGTCGCGAGCCCGGCCGCCCACCGCGGCAGCCACAGCCGGCGCGCGAGCACGTACAGCAGCACCGAGGAGGCGGCGGACACCGCGAGCATCGAGAACCGCATCGGCGCGACGGTCATCCACTCCGGCACCAAGAGCGACGGCAGGTACGTCAGACCCGCCAGCTGGATCCAGCCGAGCGGCGGATGGTCGTACCAGTACGTGTAGTGGGCCAGGCCCTCGCCCTGCTGGACCGCCCACGCCTGGGCCAGGTAGGTGCCCTCGTCGTCGCTCAGCGTCGGGAAGTGCGTGATGTTCCAGCCCTGCACGGCGACGATCACCAGCAGCAGGGCCCCGCACAGCAGCAGGTCGGGGCGGGAGGAGCGGAAGCGCACGAGCGGGCGGCCGGGCGGAGCCGGCCGGCCGCCGAGCCCGTCGCCGGCCGTGGTGCGCCGGGCCCCGGGGGCGGTGGCCGTGGGCGTGGGCGTGGCCGTGGGCGTGGCCGTGGGCGTGGGCGTGGGCGTGGCCGTGGGCAGGGTGGCGGTCACCGGCGGCCGTCCTCTCGGATCGCGGTGGCGGATGCGGTGCCGGCTGCGGTGCCGGCTGCGCCGGTCGGCAGGTGGGCGCCGGTGTGGCTGGTCAGTTCCCACTCGTTGCGGCCGCGCTGCTCGCGCCAGACCGCGCGGATCGCCGCGCCCGCCAGCATCACCTGGTAGAACGGGCCGCCGACGACGAGCTTGACGTAGTGCGCGAAGCGGACGCGCAGACCGTACTGCCGGCCGAAGTCGTGCAGGCCGACGATCTCGAAGACGAAGGTCACCATCGCCGTGATCATGGGCAGGAAGGTGATGATCGCGATCCCCACCGGTACGTCGAGGAACACCGCGACGGCGAAGTTCACCGGGATGATCACCCCCGACGCGGCCTGCATGAACGGGGTCATCAGCGTGTAGCGGGCGAGCCAGCGCTGACCCCGGCCCGGCAGCTGCTGCCAGTCCTTCTTCCGGTACACCTGGAGGAACCCCTGGTTCCAGCGGGTGCGCTGCTTGAGCAGGCTCACCAGCGAGCCGGGCGTCTCCTCCCGGGTCACCATGTCGGAGTCGTAGGCGACGACGACCTTCTTGCCGACCGACGACAGCCGCACCCCCAGGTCGCAGTCCTCGGCGAGGCAGTTCTGGTCCCAGCCGCCGGCCTCGCGCAGCACCTCGGTACGGACGAAGACGGTGTTGCCGCCCAGCGGGATGAAGCCCTTCTCGGCGTGCAGGTGGAGCCGTGAGCGGAACCAGAAGAAGTACTCCAGGCAGTTGCGCAGGCTGTACCAGCTGGAGTGGAAGTTGATGAGCTGGACCCCGCCCTGGACCACGTCGGCGCCCGTGGCGCGGAAGGCGTGGTCGACGTGGGCCAGCAGCTCGGGGTGGACCTGGTCCTCGGCGTCGAAGACCCCGACGATGTCGCCACGGCAGGACGGCAGGGCGGTGTTGAGGGCCTTCGGCTTGTTCTTCGTCTCGTGGTGGTCGACGACCACCCGCACCCGGGCCGGCGCGCGGGCCGCGGCCCGTTCGGCGACGGCGGCGGTCTCGGGGTCGTCGTGCCCGACGATCACGATGATCTCGTAGTCGGTGTGGCTCGATTCGAGCAGCCGGTCGATGGTGTGCTCCAGCACCGCCTGCTCGTGGCGGGCCGGCAGCAGCAGCGAGAAGGCCAGGCGCCCCTCCCCGTCGGGGCGGTCGAAGCGCGTGGCGGCGAGCGTCTCCGGGGTCCGCCACGCGTGCATCTGCCACCACAGCGTGAACGCGGCCATCCAGAAGAGCGCCAGTGAAATCACAGCAATGAACACAGACGTGTACAAAAAGGCCCCCCACAGACCCGCCGCCCCCCGGCGGCGATCAGAAAACCCCCCGGGAACTCGCGGCAGGCCCCCCGGCCCGCCGCCGCCCCGCTTCCCCGTACCCCGCGCCCCTGCTCCCCGCCCCCGGACGGACACACCCCCCGGTGCGCCGTCCCGGTGACTCCCGAAGACCTGAGGCTAGGCAGTGAACATGACATCCAGCCTCAGTGTCGATGAAGTACGTGTTTCTGAATCGACATGCACACAAACGGAATTGACGGCACTACCGGCCCTTCAGGGACGAACCGCACCCAACTGCTCCGCCAGCTCGACCGGGTCCGTCGTAGGCCGCGCGCAGACGAAATGTCGACACACATACGCCGCCGGAAGGTCGCGCACGAGCGTGCGCTCGGCCAGAAGGGGGAACTCCCCCTCGCCGCCCCCCTCGCCGCCCTGCGCGGACTGCGGCAGCCCGACCGCCACCACCGCACCAGGGGCCGTCCCCAGCAACGCCGCCCGGTGCAGCGCCGCCCGCGCCGGATCGTCCGGATGCCCGACGACCGCCACCTCACGCGGCCCGTCCGACAACGCCTCGGCCACCGCCAGCCCGTGCCCGATGAACCGCGGCACGCGCGGACCGAGCGCGTGCACCACCCCGAGCGCCCGCTCCGCCGCCGTACGGTGCGCCTCGGACCCCGTGTGCGCGGCGTACGACAACAACGCACCCGCCGCGGCCGTCCACCCCGACGGCGCCGCCGTGTCGGTCGGATCCTGCGGCCTGCGGATCAGCTGCTCCGCGTCGTGCGCCGTGTCGTACAGCGACCCGTCCTCGGCGGTGAAACGGTCCAGGACCAGGTCCACGAGGAAGCCGGCGAACTCCAGCCAGACCCCCTCACCGGTCACCGCCGCCAGGGCCAGGAAACCCTCCGCGACGTCGCCGTAGTCCTCCAGCACCCCGGCGTTGGCACCCACCTGGCCGTCCTTGCTGGTCCGCGCGAGACGAGGGGCCCGGCCGGCGGCCGCGTCGAAGTGCACCCGCACCAGCAGATCGGCGGCCTCCGTCGCCCGCTCCACCAGGTCGGGCCGCTCGAAGTACGCCCCGCACTCGGCCAGCGCGGCGATGGCCAGACCGTTCCAGGCGGCGACGACCTTGTCGTCCCGCCCGGGCGCGGGCCGCTCAGCCCGCGCGGCCAGCAGCCGCGCCTTGATCCCGGCGATCCGCTCGGCCTCCACCGCCGGCCCGTCCTGCGGAAGCTGGAGCACGGACTTGCCGTGCTCGAAGGTCCCCTCCTCCGTCACCCCGAAATACCCGGCGGCGAGTGCCCCGTCGTCCTCCCCGAGCACCTCCCGCAGCTGAGCGGGCGTCCAGGCGTAGTACGCGCCCTCCACGTGCTCGCCGCTCGCCGGATCCTCACTGTCGGCGTCGAGGGCGGAGGCGAAGCCGCCCTGACCGGTCCGCAGCTCCCGCACCATGAAGTCGGCGGTCTCGAGCGCGACCCGCCGCGCCAGCTCGGAGCCGGTGGCCCGCCACAGGTGTGCGTAGACCCGGCAGAGCAGGGCGTTGTCGTAGAGCATCTTCTCGAAGTGCGGCACCACCCACTCCCGGTCCACGGAGTACCGCGCGAACCCGCCGGCGAGCTGGTCGTAGATCCCGCCGCGCGCCATCGCCTCACAGGTGTCGGCGGCCATCTGCAGCGCGCCCTCGGACCCGGTGCGGGCGTGGTGGCGCAGCAGGAACTCCAGCACCATCGACGGCGGGAACTTCGGCGCCCCGCCGAAGCCGCCGCGCGTGGCGTCGTACTCGCGCGTCAGCCCGAGCAGCGCCTGCGCGAGCTCCTCGGGGCCCGGCGTCCCGGCCTTCCCGTAGTCCAGCTGCCGCCCGGCCAGGTCGCGCGTGATCTTCTGCGCGACCTCGGCGACCTCCTCGGGCCGCCCCACCCAGGCGGCCCGCACGCCTTCGAGGACCTGCATGAAGGAGGGCATCCCGTGCCGCGGTTCGGGCGGGAAGTAGGTCCCGAAGTAGAACGGCTCGGCGTCGGCGGTGAGGAACACCGTCATGGGCCACCCACCCTGCCCGGTGGCGGCCTGCACGGCCTCCATGTAGACGGCGTCGACGTCGGGCCGCTCCTCGCGGTCCACCTTGATGTTGACGAAGTGTTCGTTGAGATACCCGGCCGTCAGTTCATCCTTGAAGCTTTCAGCTTCGAACACATGGCACCAGTGGCAGCTTGAATAGCCGACGCTCAGATGGACGGGCACGCCCCGCTCCCGCGCCTCGGCGAAGGCCTCGGGCGACCACGGCCACCAGTCGACGGGGTTGTCGGCGTGCTGGAGCAGGTACGGCGAGGTCTCGTTCGCAAGGCGATTCGGCATGGCCCCATCCTGCCGCACCACCCCGCGTAGGGCTCATGACCTGGCCATCAGGCCGCCGGCTGCGTCGGGTTACGTCCTGAGGACGGGGGCCAGGTCCTGGAGCCAGGCGGCGCGGGTCGTGGTCCAGGTGTGGGGGCAGGGGGTGCGGGGCGGGGTGGCCAGGGTGGGGTGGCGGGCGGGGGCGGCGCCGTAGGTGGCGCAGCGGTGGGATTCCGCACGGGCGGGGTCGGGGGCGTGTTCGTCTTCGGGGTCCGGTTCGGGGTGGGCGGCGGCGGCCAGGTCGTAGGCGCGGGCTGCGGCCAGGAGGGTCCGTTCGCCCTCGGGGCGGCCGTCGCGCAGCAGCATCAGCTGGGCGAAGCGGTCGGCGGCGTCCTCTTCGGCGCGGTCGTCGGGTGCGGGGAGGCCGAGCGTGTCGATGAGGGCGTGGCCCGCCTCGTGGTAGAGGGTTTCGCGGGCCACGGCGGCGACGGGGTCGTCCGCCGGGGTGTCGCCGGCCCGCTCGAACAGCTCGCGGTCCTCGGTGAGGTCGTCGTAGCAGAGTTCGATGCGGCGGGTGCCGGGGTCGTAGCCGCTGCCCTCGCCCGCGCAGGAGCGGGTGGCGACCTCGATCCGGTGAGGGAGGTCGAGGTAGGTGTTGAGGTCGGCGGTGACGGTCTGCGTGATGCGGTGGCGGTCCAGGAGAGTGGCGATCTCGCGGTCTGCGGGGGCTGGTTCCTCGCGGCGGAGGGTGAATCCCTGTGCCGGTGCCGGGTGTTGGCAGGAGGTGAGGGGTGCGGTCAGGAGCAGTGCGGCGCACAGGGCGGCCGTGGCGTGGATCGCTCGTAATGTCATGGGGCTCTGGCCTCAGGGGAGTTGGTGTTTTTCGATCCGACTGTATGAACGAGTGACCGCTTCCCTCTGAACTAGCTCAGATTCCCTCGCGAACGGGGGTGTCCCGCAGGACACTTGTGGCACGTTGCCGGAGCTCTCTGAGGGGGATGCCGATGCGGGACAGCCATCGTGGTGAGGCCGAGCGTCTGTTGGAGCGGGCTGTGGACGAGGCGGTCCGGCGGGGGGCGGGCACGGCGGACACCGCGGGCGGGGCGGTGGACGGGGCGGCGCTGCTGGCGCGCGGCAGGGAGGCCCTGGACGCGCTCGCCGCGAGTGCGGCGTCCGAGTACGAGGCGTACGTGCGGGCGCTGGACGAGGCGGCGGCCGGGGACCAGTCGCTGGGTGAGGCGTTCCGGCGGGGCGATACGTCGACGGCGGTGCTGGTGACGGCGGTCGCGGCGGCGGCTGCTGTCGGGGCGGACCTGTCGCTGGGTGTCGCGGCGGGTACGGCGCTGACGGCGGGTGCGGTCGTGGGGATCGCCGGTGCGGTGGCGACGGTGGCGAGGGTGACGGCCCTGCACGTGCCGGCCGCGAACCGGCGGGCGGGGGAGCTGGGCCGGCCCGGTGGGGCGGAGCAGCTGAGGTTGCAGTGGTTGTCGGCGCTGGAGGTGCGCGGGATACGTCCGTTCCTGGAGCAGCAGCGTGCGGTGGCGGCGGCGGCGCGGGCGCCCCGGCCGGTGGCGGTGTCGCCGGTGCGGACGGCCGGGGCGTTGCGCGGGGTGGACCGCAGTGCGGAGGCGAGGCGGCGCAGTGCGCTGGAGCATTCCTTCGGGCAGTTGCCGGACGTGGCGGACCGTTTCGCGGGCCGCCGGTCGGAGTTGACGCGGATCGCGCAGTGGGTGCAGGCGGCCCGGGCGAGTACGGAGACCCGTCCTGTGGTCGTGGTGTTGCACGGGGAGCCGGGGGTGGGGCGGACGGCGCTGGCGCTGCGGGCGGCGCACGCGTTGCGGGACCAGTTCCGGGGTGCGTGCGTGGTGGACATGCGGGGTGGTTCGCCCAGTGGTGAGCCCGGCGAGGCTCCGCTGTCGACGCGGGAGGCGCTGTTGCACCTGATGAACCGGTTGGGTGCGCCGCGCGAGCAGTTGTTGTTCCGGGAGGGGGCGTCAGCGGAGCAGCAGGTGCGGCGGCTGGGTGAGCTGTACCACCAGCATCTGCGGGGGTTGCCGGTGACGGTGCTCCTCGACGACGCGGTGGATGCGGCGCAGGTGCGGATGCTGGTGCCGGAGCGTTCGGAGAGCCTGGTGCTGGTGACGGCTCGGGAGCCGCTGGAGTTGCCCGGGGACGTGGCGGCGTGGGTCCATCAGCTGCCGGTGGGGCGGCTCGGCGGGGACGAGGCGGCGGAGCTGGTGCGGGCGGTGGCGCCGGAGGCGGCGGCCGGTGGGAGAGCCGAAGCCGACGTGGCTTCGGTGGTGGAGATGGGCGGTGGGCTGCCGCTCGCGTTGCGGATGCTGGCTCCGCTGGTGCGCGACAGCGCCGTGGCCGCCGTCGGCGGAGGGGGCGGTGGGGACGGGGTGCATCCGGTGGAGGCCGCCCTGCGGGCCGCGCATGCCCGGCTGGCCGAGCCCGCCCGGCTGCTGCTGCGGCGGTTGCCGCTGGCGGGGCGGGCTTCGCTGGGCGGTGCGGCGGCGGCCGCGCTGGCCGACGTACCGGAGCAGGCGGCGCTGCGCACGCTGGAGGAGTTGTGGGAGGCCGGTCTGATCGAGCGGGTGCGGGGCCAGCGGTTCCGGATGCATGACGCGGTGCGGGCGTACGCGGCGGCCCGGCTGGCGGCGGACGAGGACCGGGCGCAGGCCGTGGCGGCGCACGAGCGGTTGATCCGTGACTACGCGCAGCTCGCTGACTCGGTGATCCGGATGGTCGACGGGAAGATGTCGACGCGGGCGAACCAGTTCGGGGGGCACGGCTTCGTTTCGCTGGACGCGGCGCTGCGGTGGCTGGACGACGAGTCGAGCTTCATCACGGCGGCGCTGAGGCATTCGGAGGGGGTGGACCAGCAGGCGGTGCTGGACCTGCTGGGGGCGTTGTGCGACTTCTGTCTGCTGCGCGGTGACCTGTACCGGCTGGGTGAGATCGACGAGCTGACGCAGGCGGTGGCGGCGGGCCGGCAGGACCAGGCGGGGCAGCAGGGGCGGCTGGTGCGGTCGGTGCAGTGGCGTACGGGTATCGCGGCGCGGCAGCTGGGTGAGCTGGACAAGGCGCGTACGACGCTGACGTCGGTGGTGGACCAGTACATGGAGGCTCGTCAGGAGGCGGGGGCGGCGATGGCGCTGGTCTCGCTCGGGATCACGCTGCACCACCAGGGGAATCTGCCGGAGGCCGCGGTGCGGATCCGGGAGGCGCTGGTGCTGCAGGAGCCGGCGGAGCTGGCGGGTGACCGGGCGTGGGGGCTGCACGCGCTGGCGGCGGTGGAGCGGGACCTGGCGCACCTGGCGGAGGCGACGCGGCTGCTGGAGACCTCGCTTGAGCTGCACCGGGAGAGCGAGAGCGTGCACGGTGAGGCGTGGGCGCACTTCCAGCTGGGGCAGGTGCACCTGCGGTTCGGTGAGGTGGAGCAGGCGGAGAAGGAGCTGGACCTGGCGCTGCAGCTGTACGGGCGGACCCGGGACGACCGTGGTGAGGCGTGGGCGCTGACGCAGCTGGGCCGCGCGCGGGTGGTGGACGGGGATCCGGGGCCGGCGGTGGAGCGGTTGCGGGAGGCGCTGTCCCGGCACCGGGAGGCGGAGGACGCGCGCGGTGAGGCGTGGACGCAGTACTACCTGGGGCAGGCGCTGGAGGTGGGCGGCGAGCGGGACCGGGCGGTGCGGGAGCTGGAGCGGGCGCGGACGATGTTCTCGCGGATGCGGGACGTGTACGGGCTGGCGCACGCGCGGCACCATTCGGGGCGGGTGACGCGGGACCAGCGGGCGGCGCAGACGGGGAACCTGAAGAACTCGGGTTTCGCCCGGCAGCTGCTGGTGGATGCGCGGGCGGATTTCCAGCGGATCGGGCTGGCGCACGGTGAGGCGTGGACGTGTCTGGAGCTGGCGGTGGTCGACGCGGGCAACGGGCGGCTGTCGCAGGCGCTCGGGCTGTGCGAGGAGGCGGTCCGGTTGTTCATCTCGTACGGGGACCGGCGTGGGGAGGACTGGGCGCGCTTCTTGCGGTGCACGCTGCTGCCGTACGTGGGGCTGGCGGGGCCGGGGGTGCCGGAGGAGGCGCGGGCGGAGCTGGCGCGGCTCGTGGAGGCGCCGCATCCGGCGCGTGACGGGCGGCTGGAGGACTGCCTGGAGACGTACGGGGTGATCCTGGGCCGGGGTGTGGATCCGGCGGAGGGCTGGCAGGCGTGGCGCCTGGGCCTGGTCCCGAACCTGCACTCGCGTGAGGTGATGGGCGTGCCGCGGGTGTGACCCGCCGCCGCCCGGCCGGGGCGGCGGCGTCCCCGCCCGACACCACCCGCCGGCGCCGTCGCCCGCGCCCGTACGGGACGGCCGCGCGGGCGGGACAGCCGGGCGGGGCCGCGCGGGCCGGCCGGCCGGCGACACCGTCGGGAAACGCCCCAGGGAGTGTCCGCGAAGCAGCGCCGGCCGCCCGGAGGGCGGGCGCCGGGCAGGCGGGACTTCGCGGGCACGGCCTAGCTGGTCGGCTTCGGGGTGGAGGTGGTGGGGGCGGCCGGGTCCGGGGCTTCTTCGAAGTCCACGCGGCCCATGTGCCGGTTCATGGACTTCATCAGGGCCCACACGCCGACTGCGAGGGCCGCGAACACGATGAAGCCCAGGATTCCGGGGGTCACCTTGTTCTTGTCGAAGGTGTCACCCGCCAGGGGAAGGAGCTGGGTCAGTGCTGCCTGCGTAGCGCTCATGGCTAGGCATTCTCCCGGATGCCCGCGAAGAGGTCGGACTCGGGGAGGGAGGTGTCGACGAGCGACTTCGCGAGCTCGTACTCCTCGGTGGGCCAGACCTCCTTCTGGACCTCCATGGGGACGCGGAACCAGCCGCCGTCCGGGTCGATCTGCGTGGCGTGCGCGATGAGCGCCTTGTCCCGGATCTCGAAGTAGTCCGCGCAGGGGACGTGGGTGGTCAGGGTCCGCTCCTTGCGCTCGAACTCCTTCCACCGCTCCAGCCACTCGCCGTAGGGGGATTCCAGGCCGCGGGCGAGCATCGCCTCGTGCAGGGCGATGGTGCGCGGCTTGTTGAAGCCCTGGTTGTAGTAGAGCTTCTGCGGCTGGTGGGCCGGGCCGTACTCGGCCTCGGGGTACTTCTCGGTGTCGGCCGCGCCGTCGAAGGCCACCATCGAGATCTTGTGGGTCATGATGTGGTCGGGGTGCGGGTAGCCGCCGTTCTCGTCGTACGTGGTGACGACCTGCGGCTTGAACGCCCGGATCTTCTTGACCAGCTCGCCGGCGGCCTCGTCGACGTCCGCGAGGGCGAAGCAGCCGTCGGGGAGCGGGGGCAGCGGGTCGCCCTCGGGGAGGCCCGAGTCGACGTAGCCGAGCCATTCCTGCTCGACGCCGAGGATCTGGCGGGCTTCCTCCATCTCCTTGGCGCGGACCTCGTGGATGTTGTCCTCGATGTACTTGTCGCCCTGGAGCTTGGGGTTCAGTACGGAGCCCCGCTCGCCGCCCGTGCAGGTGACGACCATCACGGGGACCCCCTCGGACACGTACTTGGCCATCGTGGCCGCGCCCTTGCTCGACTCGTCGTCGGGGTGGGCGTGGACGGCCATCAGTCGAAGCTGCTCGGTCAAAACAGGATCCTCTGCGATTCGGCGCGACACTCGGCTTCTATAGTGACCGAACTGGGGGACGGAAAATTCCAGGGGTGACCCGGTGACCCACCCGCCCCAGCGAGAGGAAAAGATCATGAGCGCGGTGCGCGAGGGACTGCCCGAGGGCCGGTACGGCCGGTCGGCGGACGAGCGTACGGACCGGAAGCTCAAGATCATCGGCGCGGCGCTGGGTGCCGTGCTGCTGGGCGTGATCGGCTGGATCGGCTGGGACTACGTCGCCGGGCGCAGCGTGAGCGCCGAAGTGATCAAGTTCCAGGTGATTTCGGACACCGAGGTGAAGGTGCACCTGGAGGTCCGCAAGGACGCGTCGGTCACCGGCGTGTGCACCATGGTCTCGCAGGACGAGCAGCACGCCGAGGTGGGCCGCGGCGACTTCACCTTCGCCCAGTCCGAGTCGCGGGTCGACGAGGTCGTCTCGCTGAAGACCACCGGCCGCGCCACCATGATCGAGCTGGTCGGCTGCCAGCCCGCGGCCTCCGCCGGCTGAGGCGTTCCGCCCGCTCGGCCGCGCCGCTGCGGCGGCGCTTCGGAGCGCGGCCCGCGGGGCAATGGCCCTCTGGGGTCCTCCCCCTTTTCTTCCCGAATTGTTAGGCTCGTGGTTTCGTCCGCCGCTGGCGGCCGAGTAGTCCCCTGTACCGACGAGGAGCACCCGTGACCCAGACGAGCGAGAGCGTCACCTGGCTGACCCAGGCGGCGTACGACCAGCTGAAGGCGGAGCTGGACTATCTCTCTGGTCCCGCCCGCACGGAGATCGCCGCGAAGATCGCAGCCGCCCGCGAGGAGGGCGACCTGCGCGAGAACGGTGGGTACCACGCGGCCAAGGAGGAGCAGGGCAAGCAGGAGCTCCGGGTGCGCCAGCTCACGCAGCTCCTGGAGAACGCCAAGGTCGGGACCGCGCCCGCGTCCGACGGCGTGGTGGCTCCGGGCACCCTCGTGAAGATCGCCTTCGACGGCGACGAGGACGACACGATGGAGTTCCTGCTGGCGTCGCGCGAGTACGCCTCCGGCGACTTCGAGACCTACTCCCCGCAGTCCCCGCTGGGCACCGGCGTCATGGGCAAGTCGATCGGCGAGGACGCGGAGTACGAGCTGCCGAACGGCAAGAAGGCCTCGGTCAAGATCCTGGACGTCAAGCCCTTCACCGGCTGATCACCCCCGATCATCTCGATCGACCCGATCGACCCGATCGCTTCGATCACCCTCAGTTCGCGCGTGATGCCCGGCCGGTTCTGCGGCCGGGCATCACGCGTGTACGGGCGCTGCGGGCGATGCGGGCAGTACGGGCGCTGCGGGCGGCCCTACGCGGTCGCCGAGCGGTACTTGCGGACCGAGAGGGTCCGGAAGACCACGATGATCAGCACCGACCAGAGGACGGACGCCGCGACCGGGTGCTGCATGGGCCAGGCGTCCGGGACCGGGTAGCCGGGCGGCAGGTTCCCGAAGAGCTCGCGGCACGCCTGGACGGTGGCGCTGAAGGGGTTCCACTCCGCGATGGTCTGCAGGAACGGCGGCATGTTCTCGGAGGGGACGAAGGCGTTCGAGATGAAGGTCAGCGGGAAGAGCCAGATCAGCCCGCCGGAGGTGGCCGCCTCGGGTGTGCGCACCGACAGTCCGATGAGGGCGCCGATCCAGGAGAAGGCGTAGCCGAGCAGGAGCAGCAGGCCGAAGCCGGCGAGCACCTCGCCGGGGCTCGTGTGGGTGCGCCAGCCGACGAGCAGGGCCACGACGGCCAGGACGACGAGGGTGAGCGAGGTCTGGACGAGGTCGGCGAGGGTGCGGCCGGTGAGGACCGCTCCGCGGGCCATGGGCAGGGAGCGGAAGCGGTCGATCAGGCCCTTGTGCATGTCGTCGGCGATGCCCGCGCCGGCGCCCGCGGTGGCGAAGGTGACGGTCTGGGCGAAGATGCCGGCCATCAGGAATTCGCGGTAGGCGGCGGGCGAGGTGCTGCCGCCGACGCTGATCGAGCCGCCGAAGACGTAGCTGAAGAGCACGACGAACATGACCGGCTGGATCACACCGAAGATGATCATCTCGGGGATCCGTGACATCCGGATCAGGTTCCGCTTGGCGATGACCAGGGAGTCGCTGACGCCCTGGGCCAGGCCGCCGCGCGGGCGCGGTGCCGCCAGGTCCGGGGTCCGGGAAGTGAGGGTCACTTCGCCGCCTCCTTCCGGGCCGCCCTGCGGCCCTTGGCCTCGGCGCCGGCTCCGCCGTCACCGCCTCCGCCGTCACCGCCGCCGCCGTTCTCCTCCTCCGCCGCCCGTTCCGCCGCGTGGCCGGTCAGGGAGATGAACACGTCGTCGAGGGTGGGGCGGCGCAGGCCGATGTCGTCGATCTCGATGCCGCGGCCGTCCAGTTCGCGGATGACCTCGGCGAGCAGCTTGGCGCCGCCGGCCACCGGCACGGTCAGCTTGCGGGTGTGCTCCTCGACCGTGGTCTCGCCCTTGCCGAAGCCGGTGAGCACCTCCCGGGCGGTGGCGATGTGGCCGCGTTCGTGGACGACGACCTCGACGCGCTCGCCGCCGGTTCGGGCCTTGAGCTGGTCGGAGGTGCCACGGGCGATGACCTTGCCGTGGTCGACCACGCAGATGTCGTCCGCGAGGTGGTCGGCCTCCTCCAGGTACTGGGTGGTCAGCAGCAGGGTGGTGCCGCCGGCGACCAGTTCCTTGATGATGCCCCACAGCTGCTGGCGGTTGCGGGGGTCGAGTCCGGTGGTGGGCTCGTCCATGAACATGACGGGCGGGCTGACGACGAGCGCGGCCGCGAGGTCGAGGCGCCGTCGCATGCCGCCGGAGTACGTCTTGGCGGGGCGGTCGGCGGCGTCGGCGAGGTTGAAGCGGTCGAGGAGCTCGACGGCCCGCGTCCTGGCCGCCTTGGCCCGCATCTGGTAGAGCTGGCCGACCATCTGGAGGTTCTCGCGGCCGGTCAGGTACTCGTCGACGGCCGCGAACTGGCCCGAGAGGCCGATGGCGCGCCGGACCTCGTTGGGGTGCCGCAGGACGTCGATGCCGGCGACGACGGCCTTGCCGCTGTCGGGGCGCAGGAGGGTGGTCAGAACGCGTACGGTCGTGGTCTTGCCCGCTCCGTTCGGGCCGAGCAGGCCCAGGACGGTGCCTTCCGGAACGTCGAGGTCGACGCCGTCCAGAGCCCGTACGTCGCCGAAGGTCTTGACCAGACCCTCGGCGTAAATAGCGCCTGGCATATGGATTCTCCCCATGTGAATCGGGCCAGTGGGGTCAAGCTATTCAGGGCATTGATGCGCAAATCCTATGGGCGGCGGGCGGGTCCCGCTCGGCCGATCGAGTGGCGGACGGCGTAGGGGGTGTCCGGCGGATCAGGGTCGGACGACCGCCGGCCCATCACAACCGCTAGCCCATCACCTTGTATCCGGCGCCGTGCAGCGTCCGCGCGACCTCCGCGCAGTGCTCCGGCCCCTTGGTCTCCAGGTGCAGCTCCACCTCCACCTCCGTGAGCCCGAGCATCGGGTCGGTCCGTACGTGGCTCACGTCCAACACGTTCGCATCCACCACTGACAACACCCCCAGGAGCCCGGCCAGCGCCCCGGGCCGGTCGGCCACGCGCAGCCGCAGCGACAGGTACCGGCCCGCCGCCGCCATGCCGTGCCGCAGGATCCGCTGGAGCAGGAGCGGGTCGACGTTCCCGCCGGACAGCACGGCCACCACCGGGCCCGAACCGTACAGCTCGGGCTCGCTCAGCAGGGCCGCCACCGTACTGCACCCGGCGGGCTCCACGACGAGTTTCGCCCGTTCCAGGCACAGCAGCAGGGCGCTGGAGAGGGCGTCCTCGGAGACGGTGCGCACGTCGTCGAGGAGTTCGCCGATGATCCGGAACGGGACGTCGCCGGGCCGCCCGACCTTGATGCCGTCGGCCATGGTGTTCGGGTCGTCGATCGACACCGGGTGGCCGGCCTTGAGGGAGGGCGGGTACGCGGCCGCGCCCGCCGCCTGCACCCCGACGACCCGGACGTCGGGCCGCAGCGCCTTCACCGCGACGGCGACACCGGCGGCGAGACCGCCGCCGCCGACGCCGACGAGGATGGTGCGCACCTCCGGGCACTGCTCCAGGATCTCCAGGCCGACCGTGCCCTGGCCCGCGATGATGTCGCGGTGGTCGAAGGGGTGGATGAACACCGCGCCGGTGCGGTCCGCGTACTCCTGGGCGGCCAGGAAGGTCTCGTCGACGACCTGCCCGTGCAGGCGCACGTCGGCCCCGTACTCCTGGGTCGCGGCGACCTTCGGCAGCGGGGCGCCGACCGGCATGAACACGGTGGAGCGGACCCCGAGGAGCGAGGAGGCCAGCGCCACGCCCTGGGCGTGGTTGCCGGCGCTGGCGGCCACGACGCCGGCGGCGCGCTGCTCGGGGCGCAGGCCCGCGATGCGCACGTAGGCTCCGCGCAGCTTGAAGGATCCGGTGCGCTGGAGGTTCTCGCACTTGAAGTGGACCGGCGAGCCGGTGAGTGCCGAGAGGTGCCTGCTGCCTTCCATCGGCGTGACCCGGGAGACGCCGGAGAGCATCTTCTGAGCCCCCCGTACGTCGTCGAGGATGACCTGCGGGACGGGCTGGGGCACACGGTAGTTCATGCCGTCAGTCTCGCAGCCCGGGCGCGACCGGGCCCGGAGCGTCCACGGGGGCGCCAGGAGGGGGCTACGGGCGAGTAGGGGAGGCACGGCGGTGAGGGGCGAAATCTCGCCATCCGGGACGGCCGTGGGACGCCCGCCCGTGCGGGCCGTACCAGTTCTCGTACGAGGCGTACGAGCCGCCGCAGGGCCGCGTACTCTGTCCCCCATCCTTGTCGGACCCACGCGAAGAGAGCCCACGGCCATGCCTTCCTCCCCGGCCAATTCCGATCTGCCCGTGCCGGCCGATGCGCCTGCCGGAGCCGGTCTCCTCGACGCGCTCCAGCACCAGGTGGCGGTTTTCGCCCGCCGCGCCGAGCAGACCCGTCTGGGCGGTGTGGGCCAGGCCCGCAACTCGATGGACCGCGCCGCCTACCTGCTGCTCAACCGGCTCGACCTGGAAGGCCCGATGGGCGTCAAGGCGCTCGCCGGAGGCATGGGGATCGACTCCTCCACGGTGACCCGGCAGGTCGCGCCCCTGGTCGACGGCGGTCTGGTCAAGCGGACCTCGCACCCCGAGGACGGGCGGGCCGTGGTCCTCGCGCTGTCCCCGCGGGGGCTGGCGCGGCTGGAGGAGGTGCGCTCCTCGCGGCGCGAGCTCATGGCCCGGGTGACGGAGGGCTGGAGCGAGCACGAGCGCGAGTCCTTCACCGGACTGCTGACGCGCTTCAACCTGTCGCTGTCGGAGCTGATGGCGGCCGTGGCCGAAGCCGGGCCCGCCTCCTGAGCGGAGTGTGTCCGTCCTCTTGACCTGACCGGTCCCACCGGCCGCACTATGTGAATATGCGGGCGGTTGATCAACAGGCGGGCTCCTACGGCGAGTTCGAAGCCTTCGTCGCGGGTGCGGCCGGGCGCCTCCTGCACGTCGCGGTACTGCTGACCGGTGAACCCGAGTCGGCACGACGGCTGCTCGCGGGCGCGCTGGCACGTACGTACGCGAACTGGCGGCGGCTGCGCGCGGACGACCCGTACGACTTCACCCGCCACGAGCTGTGCGAGGCCTTCGCCCGGACCGGCTGGCGCCACCACGGCGGGACCGGGGTGCTGGCGCGGCTGAGTCCGCCGGAGCGGCTCGTGCTGGTCCTGCGGCTCTACGAGGGGGTCGCTGAGGAGGTCACGGCGGCGCAGCTCGGGATGCCGGTGGAGCGGGTGCGGGTGTTGTGCAACCGGGCCGTGTCCCTGCTGAGGGCCCGGGAGGCGGCGTGAGCGGGCTCCCGGACCGGAAGGAAGCCCAGGTCAAGCGGCTCCTGGAGGGCCCGTACCCGGTGGTGCCGACGGGTCTGGCCGCGGGCGCGGCGGCCCGCGGGGACCGGCTGCTGCGGCGGCGCCGGGCGCTGCGCAGGCTCGGCTGGGCGGTGCTGTTCGCCGCGGCGGTGGCCTTCACGGTCTGGGCCTCCCTGACCCGCCCCTGGGCGGGCCCCCCGAGCGGCATCTCCCCACCCCTGGAGGGCTGGTAGCCCCGCCCTTCGCACCCAGCCTCGCCGGCGTTCGAGGCGCGGGGGCCGGGCAGAGCCCGGTGCCCGGCGGAGCCGGGTTTCCCGGGGCGCCGCCCCAGACCTCGCACCTCAATCGCCGGCGAGGCTGAACTGGCCCGCCGGGTCCGGGCGGAGCCCGGCGGGGGGGTGGGGTGTCAGCCCAGTGCCTGCGTCAGGTCCGCGATCAGGTCGTCGGCGTTCTCGATGCCGACCGAGACGCGGATCAGGTCCGCGGGGACCTCCAGCGCCGAACCGGCCACCGACGCGTGCGTCATGCGGCCCGGGTGCTCGATGAGGGACTCGACGCCGCCCAGGGACTCGGCCAGCGTGAAGATCTTGGTGCGGCCGCAGACCGCGACGGCCTCTTCCTCGCCGCCGGCGACCTGGAAGGAGACCATGCCGCCGAAGTTGCGCATCTGCTTGGCGGCGATCTCGTGGCCCGGGTGCTCGGCCAGGCCCGGGTAGAGGACCTTGGTGACCTTCGGGTGCCGCTTGAGCACCTCGACGATCTTCGCCGCGTTCTCCGCGTGCCGGTCCATGCGCACGGCGAGGGTCTTGATGCCCCGCAGCACGACCCACGAGTCGAACGGCCCGGCCACCGCGCCCATCGCGTTCTGGTGGTAGGCCAGCTCCTCGCCCAGCG
This sequence comes from Streptomyces virginiae, assembly GCF_000720455.1. Taxonomy (GTDB): domain Bacteria; phylum Actinomycetota; class Actinomycetes; order Streptomycetales; family Streptomycetaceae; genus Streptomyces; species Streptomyces virginiae. The sequence goes on from NZ_JOAK01000004.1 coordinate 116,985, forward strand.
CCTCGTCCGCGGTGACCAGCGCGCCGCCGACCACGTCGGAGTGCCCGCCCATGTACTTGGTCAGCGAGTGCACGACCACGTCCGCGCCCAGCGCCAGGGGCTGCTGGAGGTACGGCGAGGCGAAGGTGTTGTCCACGACCAGCTTGGCGCCGGCCGTCCGCGCGATGTCGGCGACGACGGCGATGTCGGTGATGCCGAGCAGCGGGTTGGAGGGGGTCTCGACCCAGATGACCTTCGTCTTCGGGGTGAGTGCGGCCCGTACGGAATCGGCGTCGGAGGTGTCGGCCACCGACCACTCCACGCCCCAGCGGGAGACGACCTTCGCGAAGAGGCGGAAGGTGCCGCCGTAGGCGTCGTTCGGGATGACCACGTGGTCGCCCGGGGAAAGCAGCGTACGCAGCAGGCAGTCCTCGGCGGCCAGTCCGGACGCGAAGGCGAGGCCGCGCCGGCCGCCCTCCAGCGCCGCGAGGTTCTCCTCCAGCGCGGTGCGGGTCGGGTTGGCGCTGCGGCTGTACTCGTAACCGCCGCGCAGGCCGCCGACGCCGTCCTGCTTGTACGTGGAGACCTGGTAGATCGGGGGCACGACCGCGCCGGTCAGCGGGTCCGCCGTGTTGCCCGCGTGGATCGCGCGGGTCTCGAAGCTCTGGTGCTCGTGGCTGTCGTCGCTCATGGTCAGATGCTATGCCCAGGCCCGGTGTGCACCCCCCCTATTGGCCTGCCGGGCCCTCGGTCTGGTTCGCTGGAGGCATGGAGATTCTGTGGTTCCTGTTCGCGGTGCTCATGATCGTGTTCATCGTCGGCCCGTTCGTCCGGCGCAGGCGCGGCGGCGTACGTCTGGTCGCGCCGGGCAGCCCCGACGCCGCCGACCCGGCGAACTACGGATTCGACCGGCAGGAAGACCTCGACATCCGCATCCCCGGGCCCGACCAGGACCTGATGGACGCCCTCGACAACGTGCGGCGCACCGGGCAGTGGCAGGCGGCCTCGCAGCTGCTCGCCGGTACCCCGCGGGAGGGCGAGCGGCGCTGGCAGCGCGTACAGGCCTTCGGCGGGGCGGCGGCGCTGGAGCTCGTCGCGCAGCCGGGTGTGGGCGCGCAGTGGCTGAAGGCGTGGCGGCTGGAGGCGGACAAGGACGCGGGCGGCGCGCAGGTGCACGCGGAGCTGCTGGTGCAGCAGGCGTGGCGGCACTCGGGCGGCGTCGGGTCCGAGGACCACCGGATCATCCTGGAGGAGGCCCGGGAGGCGTGCCGCAAGGCCGCGCTGCTGGCGCCGGGGGACCCCGTCCCGTACATCACGGAACTGGCGATCGCGCGGGGACTGGCGTACCCGGAGGCGCAGTTCGACGAGCTGTGGGCGAAGGTCATCGACCGGGCGCCGGAGCACATGGGCGCGCACCTGGCGGCGCTGCACTATTGGTGCGCGAAGTGGCACGGTTCGCGGGAGAAGGCCGACGCCTTCTCGCACGCGGCCGCGGCGCGCGCCCCGCAGGGCTCGCTGCTGGCGGCGCTGCCGCTGTTCGCGCTGTACGAGAACCTGCCGGACGTCATCCTGAGCAGCGGTTTCTACCGGAGCGAGGCCGTGACGCGGGCGGTGGAGGGCGCGCTGTACGCGGTGCGCACGGCCCGGCAGGACGACCCGATGCTGGCGCACGTACGGCACCTGCTGCTGCTGTTCCTGGTCAACATGGAGCGGTGGGCGGAGGCGATGGAGCAGGTCCGGCACGTGGACGGGTACGTGGGCGCGCTGCCGTGGTCGGCGGCGCAGGACCCGGCGGCGCAATACGCGGTCTACCGGGCCCTGGCGGTGGCCGGCTACGAGGCGAACGGCGGGTCCCCGGCGACGCTGCCCCGGTAACGGGCGCCCGCCCCCGGTAGCGGGCGCCGGCCTTCGGTGCGGGTGCCCGCCCTCGGTGCGGACCCGCGCCGAGGGGCGGCTCGTCCGCGGCTCCCTACTCACGGGTACCCCCCACGACCAGCGGCGACGGGCGGTGAATAAAGTTGCCGTCAACAATCTCTGAGCCGCATCATGCGGCGTGGCGGCCATCGGCCCTCGCCACGCACCTCAGCACCGCTTTCATCCCGTGGGGGGATCTGTCCATATGGGCGCTTCTTTGCGTGCCGTGCGCGCGCTCGTCCTGCTCGCAGGCTTCTACCTGCTCGGCGTCATCCTGCTCGCCGCCCTCGTCGGCGTCGACTTCGCCGTCGTCACCTGGCTGCACGGCCCGGTCGCCTTCAAGATCATAATCGTATCGGTCGTCCTCGCCGTCCCGATCGTCCGCGGCCTGTTCATGCTCCGCACCCCCAAGGGCGAGCCGCCGGCCGGCATCACCGTCACCGAGGCGCAGGAACCCCTGCTGTGGCAGACCGTGCGCGAGATCGCGCAGCAGGTCGGCACCCGCGCCCCCGACGAGATCGTGCTGATCGACGAGGTGAACGCGGCCGTCGCCGAGGACGCCGCTCTGCTGGGCCTGCGGCCCGGAACCCGCCGTCTCTACCTCGGCCTGCCTCTGATGACGGGCCTGGACGAGATGCAGCTGCGCGCCGTGCTCGCCCACGAGATGGGCCACTACGCCAACTTCGACACCCGCCTCACCCCGCTGATCGCCCGCGGCCGCGCCCAGCTGATCCGTACGATCGGCCACTTCCACGAGCGCGCCGACAAGAAGGTCGCCAAGGAGCGGGCCCGCCAGGAGAAGCGGGACGAGAAGCGGGTCGCCAAGGGCAAGGGCGCCAAGGGCGTCGACACCTCCGGTGAGGGTGCGACGTACCGCGCCATGGCCAAGATCTACATGGCGTACGGCAACTTCTACGTGCGGGCCACCCGCACCACCTCCCGCCGCCAGGAGCTCGCCGCCGACCTCGCCTCGGTGCGTGTCGCCGGCCGGGACTCCGCCGCGTCCGCGCTGCGCGAGATCAACGCCCTGGACTCCGCCCACGACTTCTACATGAGCTCCTACGCCACCCTCGGCGTCGGCGCCGGCCTGCTGCCCCGCCCCGGCGAGGTCTTCGGCGGCCTGCGCAAGCTGCTCGACGCCCGCGCGGAGGACCTGGACGACCTGCGCCGGGAGCTGTCGACCGAGCCCGCCTCCCCGTACGACTCCCACCCGCCGCTCGCCGAGCGCGTCGCCCGGATCGAGGCCCTGCCCGACGACGGCCGCGGCGGGCAGAGCGCCCGTCCCGCCCTGGAGCTGCTGTCCGACGCGGGCGCCGCGCTGGCCGCGCTGGAGCAGGTCGTCCTCACCCCGGAGGCCCTCGCGCTCAAGCGGGTCGACTGGGAGGACCTCGTCCACGAGTCGATGACGCAGTACGTCGGCCAGGGCGCGGAGGAGATCCGCGAGGCCTTCGCCGCCGAGGGCGCCGGCCCGGGGCTGCCCGCCCTGCTCGACGCGGTCGACGCCGACCCGGCGGTGCTGTGGCGGATCGCCGACCGCTTCCCGAAGTCGCAGGAGGCGGCGGCCGCCACGGGCCGCACGGCCCGCGAGTTCGCCCGCCCGGTCGTCCGGCGCGCCCTGAACCAGCTGGTGACGGTGGAGCTGACGGGCCGCGGCGCCGCCCGCTGGCAGCTGTCCTGGTCCGACTCGGCCTCCCTGTGCTACCCGGCCGACGGCTTCGAGGAGCAGCTGCGGCTCGCCCTGGACGCGGCCGTCGCCGACCTGCCCGACACCGAACCCCTGCGAAAGCTGGTGCTTGCCCCGTGATCGGCCTCTACGTCCTGGGCGCCATGCTGCTGTTCGGGGCCTTCAAGATCCTGCGCGGCGCCTACTACATCCGCAAGGCGAAGCGGCTGGAGGCGGAGGTCACCGCCATCGAGGCGCGGACCGATGCCCTGAACGCCGAGACGGCCGGCATCAAGGCCGAGCGTAAGGCGCAGCAGGCCGCGGCGGTCGTGGCACTGGGCTTCGTGCCGGAGGCCGATCTCGACACGGACAACGCGCTGCCGGTGTCGCCCGAGCGGACGGCCGCCGTCGCGGCGGTCAAGGCCGGCGACTGGGAGGCGGGCGCCGCCTACCTCGACGCGGCCGGGCAGGACTGGGAGGAGCGCTGGCAGCGCGTGCGCCCCCTGTCCGAGCTCGCTGCCGAGGACGACGCCTGGCTGCTGGCCTGGCGCGCGGCCAGGCCGTCGGACCCGTCCGCGGCGCTGGTGAACGCGGACACGGGCGTCCTGGTGGCGTGGAACGTGCGGGGCTCCGCGCGGGCCAGCCACACCACGCAGGAGCAGTTCCGGATCTTCCGCGAGCTGCTGCTCAAGGCGCGGGAGCAGGCGCGGGAGGCGCAGCGGCTGGCGGACCCCGCGGACCCGGTTCCGTACATGGTGGAGCAGTCCATCAGCCAGGGCCTGGGCTACTCGCACGAGGAGTACCGGGAGCTGTGGTCGCAGATCGTCGAGCGCGACCCGAAGAACCTGTCGGCCCACACGAGCGCCATGCAGTACTGGAGCCAGAAGTGGCGCGGCTCGCACGAGCTGGCGCTCGCGTTCGCGCGGGAGTGCGCCGCGTCGGCCGAGCCGGGTGAGCTGCTGTCCGCGCTGCCGCTCATCGCCTACGTCGAGCAGGAGCTGCACGAGTCGGACCTGAAGCCGGAGACCTTCTTCAAGGAGCCGGAGGTCCTCGCGGCGGTGGAGGCCGCCCTGGCCGACCTGGCGGCGGCCGATCCGGCCGACTGGCGGTCGATCCGGCTGCGCCACCTGCTGGCGTGGTTCCTGTTCTGGCAGGACCGGGACGCGGAGGCGGTCGAGCAGTTCCGCCACATCGACGGACACATCGGGGCGATGCCCTGGTACTACTGGTCGCCGTCGCGGTACGTGTACGCGCGGGACTGGGCGGTGCGCGAGGTCACGCCGGGCCTGTGAGGCGAGCAGCGGGGCGGGTCGGAGCGGGTCGGGGAATCCCGGCCCGCCCTCCGCGCGTTGTCACTCCCACAAGGAGGGAATCCATGTTCTCGTACCGCCGCACGCCCGAGCTCCCCACCCGCGAGGAGGCCCTGACGGGCCGCGCGGAGCCGCTGTTCGATCTTCCCGAGAAGCACACCGTGCTGGGCAATCCGCTGGCCGGCCCGTATCCGGCCCACCTGGAGGTCGCCGACTTCGGCCTGGGCTGTTTCTGGGGCGCGGAGCGCAAGTTCTGGCAGACCCCCGGGGTGTGGACCACGCTGGCCGGCTACCAGGGCGGTTACACCGAGAATCCGACGTACGAGGAGGTGTGCTCGGGCCTGACGGGTCACACGGAGGTCGTCCGCGTGGTCTTCGACCCCGCGCAGGTCTCCTACGCCACGCTCCTGAAGCTCTTCTGGGAGTCCCACGACCCCACCCAGGGCTTCCGCCAGGGCAATGACGTCGGCACCCAGTACCGCTCGGCGCTCTACACCCACTCCCCCGCCCAGCAGGCGACGGCGGAGGCCTCCCGCACGGCCTACCAGCAGGTCCTGGCCTCCTCGGGCTACGGCGAGATCACCACGGCGGTCCTCCCTGCGGCGGAGCGCCCCTTCTGGCCCGCGGAGGCCGGCCACCAGCAGTACCTGGACAAGAACCCGGGCGGCTACTGCGGCATCGGCGGCACGGGCGTCTCCTGCCCGATCGGCGTGGCCGCGGCCCCCGGCGAGTAGCCCCCGCACAAGCGCCACCCCCGGTTCCGGGAGGCCCCCGGCCTCCCGGAACCGGGGGCGCTCCGACCGGTGTGTGCGCTTCCAGAGCCTGCCGGAGCCGAAACGCCACGCTGAGCGCTGGGCGGAGTACGCCTCCCCCTCGACCGCCACAGCCCGGTCCTCGCCGAGCTCTTCGGGGCGGCGAGGTGTGCGTGGTGAACACCGGGACGGCAGACACCAGAGGACAGGGGTGGGTACCTTCAGGGACCCCGCCGGTCTCACGGACCGGCTGTTGTCCTTGGAGGCGGGATGCGGGAGTTGCTCTACCTGTCCAGTGCGAAACTCGACGAGTTCTTACCCGGCAGGAGTGGCGAATTCTTCAACCGGGCATGGGAGGCGGAAGTATCGGCGCTCGGCACGGGAGCTCGCCTCGCTGTAGGCGAACGCCCGTCAACCGAAGAGCCGCTGGGGCAGCGACTGGAGCAGGCGCTTTCCCACATCAGCGCCAAGTGTGACGCGCATCAGGCCGTTCCGGGCTCCTGTCACTCCTTGATGTCCTACGACTGGCTTGAGTTCACAGGGTTCTTTCGACACGGGCCCAGAAAGCGCGACTGGGGACTCGAAGACAGGGGTGTCTACACCTTCATGTCGCTTGAGGGTCCTTCTTGTTCATCAGGGCGCGACGACACATGCGACGGCATTCAGGTCATCCTCTGCGGATCACGAAAGCATGTCCTGGCGGAAGTCGAGGCCCCACCGACCCGGATGGGATCCGGGTCCGACTGGCTGCACGACCTGGCCGCCGCCTTGGTCGCGAGGGAAGCGCAAGGGGATACGTCGCTGCCCGATGCCCTTCATTCCACCAGTCGGCGGGACAAGGAGTTCGCTGCGCGCTCGGCCTACGACATGCTACTGACCGACTACGAGGGTCCTGCGTATCTTCACGGCCATGCACGGGTGTTGTGCAATTTCCCTCCCGGCGTGTGGCAACACAGACTGATCGTGGCAACCCCCCTGTACGTCGAAGCCCTGCCGCACCCCCGGCTCGGGGCAATCGAGATCGCAACCGAAGGGGCCTCCTCCCGGAGTCCGTGGCACAGGCTGCGGCGGATCACGCGTCGAAATACCGGCGGGTGACGGCGAGTTGCAGTGGCGGCAATTCAGATCGTCGACGTGTCGATCACGAAGCGGTAGCGGACGTCGCTCGCCAGGACCCGGGCGTAGGCCTCGTTGATCCGGTCGGCTTCGATCACTTCGATCTCCGAGCCCAGGCCGTGCTCCGCACAGAAGTCCAGCATCTCCTGGGTCTCGGCGATACCGCCGATCATCGATCCGGCGAGGGTCTTGCGGCCGCCGATGACGGAGAAGAGGTTGAGCGAGACCGGCTCCTCCGGCGCGCCCACGTTCACGAGTGCCCCGTCGACCTTCAGCAGGCCCAGGTACTCGTCCAGGCCGAGCGGGGCCGAGACGGTGGACAGGATCAGGTCGAAGGTTCCGGCGAGCTCCTCGAAGGTGGCCCCGTCGCCGGTGGCGTGGAAGTGGGTGGCGCCCAGTCGCCGGCCGTCGGCCTCCTTGCGGAGGGTCTGCGACAGTACGGTGACCTCCGCGCCCATCGCGTGCGCCAGCTTCACGCCCATGTGGCCGAGGCCCCCGAGGCCGACGACCGCGACCTTCCTGCCCGGGCCCGCCTGCCAGTGCCTCAGCGGCGAGTAGAGGGTGATGCCGGCGCACAGCAGCGGGGCGGCCACGTCCAGGGCGAGGCCGTCGGGGATGCGGACGGTGTAGTTCTCGTCGACGACGAGGTGGGTCGAGTAGCCGCCGTACGTGGGCTCGCCGGACCGGTCGAGGGCGTTGTAGGTGCCGGTCATGCCCTGCACGCAGTGCTGCTCCCGGCCGCTGCGGCAGTGCTCGCACTCACGGCAGGAGTCGACCATGCAGCCGACGCCCACCCGGTCCCCGACGGTGAAGCGGGTGACGTCCGTGCCGACCTCGGTGACGATCCCGGCGATCTCGTGGCCGGGGACCATGGGGTAGATGCCCTCGCCCCATCCGTCGCGCGCCTGGTGGATGTCGGAGTGGCAGATGCCCGCGTACTTGATGTCGACGAGGACGTCGTGGGGGCCCACGGGGCGGCGAGGGACGGTGGTGCGCTCCAGCGGGGCGCCGGGGGCGGGGGCGGCGTAGGCGGCGACCCGGGTGGACGCGGTGGTGGTGACGGACATGGGGGTGCTCCTCGAAGCGGTGGTGTCTGTGGTGCTGCGGTGCGCACCACGCTGCCCCGCGGCCCGGCCGGTACCCAGCCCCCTGCGTGTCCCAGGACCGGCGAACCTACTACTGGTGGGGTCAGGCTGACGCCCTCCGGGCGGCACTGCGCCCGGCGATACTGGCGGCATGGACCAGCTTGATCAGCGAGCGTGCCTGGGCGAGTTCCTGCGCTCCCGCCGCGCACGGCTGCGCCCGGAGGACGTGGGCATGACGGACTACGGGCGCCGGCGGCGCGTGCCGGGCCTGCGCCGGGAGGAACTGGCCCAGCTGGCAGGGGTGTCGGTCGCGTACTACACGCGCCTGGAGCAGCGCGACGGGCACAACGTGTCGGCGGAGGTGCTGGACGCCATCGCGCGGGCCCTGCGGCTCGACGGGACCGAACGGGCGCACCTGATGGACCTGGCGCGGCCGAAGGCGCGCAGGCGCCGCCTGAGCCGGCGGCCCCAGCAGGTGCGTCCGGCGCTGCGCACGCTGATGGACGCGATGGACGGCGTACCGGCCTACCTCGTGGGGCACCGTCAGGACGTCATCGGCTGGAACCGGCTGGCGGCGGCGGTCTTCGGGGACTTCGGGGCGCTTCCCGCGGCGGAGCGGAACCTGGTCCGGCTGATGTTCCTGGATCCGGCGACCGCGGAGCTGTACGGGGAGTGGGAGTGCCAGGCGTGCTGGGTCGTCAGCAACCTGCGGCTGTACGCCGGCCAGCACCCGGACGACGAGCAGCTGTCGGCCCTGGTCGGGGAGTTGTCGGTGAAGAACGAGGAGTTCCGGCGGCTGTGGGCGGCGCACACGGTGGCGGACAAGACGCACGGGGTGAAGCTGCTGCGGCACCCGCTCGTGGGCGAGATGCGGCTGTCGTTCGAGACGCTGACGCTCCCCGACGATCCGGCGCAGTCCCTGATCACGTTCCACGCGGAGCCGGGCTCGGCGTCCGAGGACGCCCTGCGCCTGCTGGCCTCCTGGGACGCGCAGAGTACGGCAGGGCAGACGACGGCAGGGCAGACGACGGCGGGGCAGACGACGGCGGGGCAGGGGACGGACACTCGGAGCACGGCCCCTTCGGCGGCCGGGCGGCCCTCCGGGGCCGCCCGCTTCCCGGATGCGGCTACAGCTTGATCTGGAAGATGCCGAGCCCGCGCTCCCGCCGGTAGCCGAGCGCCTCGTTCACCGCCCGCATCGGGCCGTTCTCGTCCGCCACCGTGGTGGCGATGCGGCGCAGCCGCGGGTGACGGGCGGCGGCCTGCGCGACCATGTGCCGTTTCACGGCGCGTCCGAGGCCGTGCCCGCGGTGGCCGGGTACGACCACCGTGTCGTACTGGACGGCGCTCGTGCCCGCGGGATCCGGCAGGACGATCTCCGTGTACGCCGCCACCTCGCCGTCGGGGGTCACCGCCGCGACGGTGCTCAGGTCCCCGCCCCGGTCGAGGATCAGCTGCTGGAGGGTGTGCAGCCGCTGGGCCGTCCACGTCTGGATCCGCTCGTCCATGTCTCCGGTCGGGGCGTCCTCCATGGCCGCGTGGGCCGCGGCCGCGGCGGGCGCCCAGGCGTCGGGTACGAGGCCGTGCCAGGTCAGGAGTTCGTAGCCGGGTGTCTCCGGGACCCGCACCGGGCCGGGGGCCGGGATCTCCTGCGCGTACCAGGCCATCGGCAGGACGTTCTCGAAGCCCATCGCCTCCGCGAAGGCCTGGCCGGGGCCGCCGAGGTCCACCATGGCCGCGACCGAGGTCCGGCCCTGTGCCAGCAGTTCCTCGCGGACCCGCTCCCACAGGGCGGTGCCGACGCCCCGGCGCCGTTCCTCGGGGTGCACCGTCAGCACGTCCAGGAACGCGGTGTGGGTGTTGCCCTCCTCGGTGAACAGGAGCAGGGCCGCCACGCCCGCGCCCTCGCCGGCCGCCCACAGTACGGGCCGGCCGCGCGCCGGCGTCACGCACAGCCGCCCGGCGACCTCCACCCGGGAGGGCGGGGGCAGCTGCGGCAGGTCGGCGGCCGCGGCGGCCGTCAGGACCGCCAGCCAGGCGTCCACCTGGGCGTCGGACGGGGGCAGGGCGAGGGAGTGGATCATCATGGCCCCGACCCTAGAACGCGTCTGGACGCGTCGCCCCGGGGTTTTCGGCCACCGTCGCACGAAGCCGCCCCGTTGCGTTCGTACGGGTGCGAGCCGTGGCCGGTGTCAGGAGGCCGCGCCGGCCTTCCAGTCGGCCCAGCTCATGTTCCAGCCGTTGAGGCCGTTGTCCGGCTTGATGGTCTTGTCCGGGGAGTTGACCACCGTGACGACGTCGCCGATGAGCGAGTTGTCGTAGAACCAGGCGGCCGGCTGGTTCGGGTCGCCCGCGCCCTTGACGTCGTTCAGGCCGACGCAGCCGTGGCTGGTGTTCACGCTGCCGAAGATCGAGTCGGCGCCCCAGTAGTTGCCGTGGAGGAACGTGCCGGAGTTCGACAGCCGCATCGCGTGCGGGACGTCCTTGATGTCGTACTCGCCCTTGCCGTCGGCGTCGGTGAAGCCGACCGTGGCGCCGTTCATCCGGGTCTCCTTGAACTTCTCGGAGATCACCATCTGACCGTTGTAGGTCGGGTTGGCCGGGGCGCCCGCGGAGATCGGGATGGTCTTGATGACCGCGCCGTCCCGGGTGACCGTCATCTTCTTCGTCTTCGCGTCGACCGTGGAGACCTGGCTGCGGCCGATCTTGAAGGTGACGGTCTTGCTCTGGACGCCCTGGACGCCGGGGGCGCCCTGGACGCCTTCCAGCGCCATCTTCAGCGTGACGGTGGAGCCCGCCTGCCAGTACTGCTCGGGGCGGAAGTCCAGGCGCTGGGCGCTGAACCAGTGGCCGACGACCTCCTGGCCGCTGCTGGAGGAGACCGAGATGCCCGCCTGGACGGCCTTCTTGTCCTTGATCGCCTTGTTGAAGGTGATCGAGACCGGCATGCCGACGCCGACGGTCTGGCCCTCCTCCGGCACGAAGGAGGCCACGAAGCTGTTCTCGGGGGAGACGGTCGTGAAGGAGGCGTTCTCGTGCGCCTCCTTGCCGTCGGCGTCCTTGGCCGTCGCCGACAGGGCGTACTTCGTGGAGCGCTTCAGGGCGCCCTTGGGCTTCCAGCTCTTGCCGTCGGCGGCTATGTCGCCGGCGACGGCCGTGCCCTCGCTCGTCTTCAGCTCGACCTGGGTGAGCGTGCCGTCACTGACGGCGACGTTCGCCGAGTCGTTGAGGCCGACGTTGGTCGCGCCGTCCTTCGGCGTGATGGTGATCTTGGCCTTCGAGGCGTCCTTGGCCGCTGCCGCGTCCACGTCCGCCTGGGACTTGCTGGCCTCCCCGTTGCCCTTCGGGTCACCGCCGCCCTCGTCGTTGCACGCCGAGAGCACCAGTACGCCGCCGAGCACGACGGATATGGCCGCCAGGGACCTTCTCCGCCGCTTGCTGTCCGTCCTCACACGCCACTCCATCGTTGCCGGAAACCCCGAGACCGCCGTCCCGGGGTTGGCCCGGCAGGGGGCCCGGCCCCCTGCCTGGTCCTGACAACGCGTTAACGGCGCCGGCCGGTTCCACATTCCGTTGGGATGTGGGCAACCACACGGTCAGGCGTTGTCGGGTTCTTCGTCGAAGTCCCCATCTTCCTCGTCGAGGTCCCACTCCATCGACTCGGGGTCGTATTCGACGGGCTCGCTGCTCCAGGAGGCCTGCGCGAGCTCCACGCCGGGGATGTCGACGACCAGGTCAGTGGGGTCGACGAGGTAGGCGAGGGCTTCCGATTCGTCTTCCCGGACGGCGGCCTCCGCATGGCTGCGCTCCTCGTCCGGCATGAACTCGTCGGCCTTGATGTGCTCGAGCGCGGCTCCGGTGAGCGCCTGGGCGTCCGGCACTTCAAGCACCAGATCCACCCGAAGTCGTACATATCGTGATGTCTCAGAAGGGTTCATACGACGGAGAGTAAGCCCGCGGAAGCCCTGACTTTCCCACGACCCGCCCCTTTCCGTAGCATCACCGCACACGGCCAATTCGCTGCTGCCACAAGGGGGATCGCACCGTGTCCGCACGCCGACCGCTGCTCACCGCTCTCGGAGCGACCACCCTCCTCGCCGCCCTGTGGTTCGTGCCCTCCGCGGGCGCGACCGCTCCGGACGCGGCGGAGAGCTCCTCCGGCGTACCCGTGGGCGCGAACTCCGCGGAGGCGGCCGACGCGGCGGAGCGCACCGGGACGATCACTGGCTCGGCCCCTTCCGCTTCCGGCGCGCGGGCGCAGTCCCTCTCGCTCGCGGACACCGGATCCGTCGACACCACCCCCTACCTCCTGGGCGGTACCTTCTGCCTCGGCGTGGGGGCCGCGTTCGTCACCTACTCGGTACGCCGCCGCCCCGGGACGTGATCCACGACGGCAAGGGCCGCCCCGGGAGAGATCCCGGGGCGGCCCTTGACCGTGCGGCGGTGCGCCGGCGCGGCAGTGCGGCGCGGGCGCCCGTCGTCAGGCGAGCGGACCCGTCACCGGCTCCACCGCGGCGAGCAGCCCGCCGGTACGGACGAACTCGTCGGCGGCGGCCAGGTCGGGGGCGAGGAAACGGTCCGGCCCGGGACCCTGCACGCCCGCCGCGCGGGCGGCGGCGATCGCGGCGAGGCTGGCCGGGGCGGCCGTGAGCCCGTGGCGCAGCTCGATGGCGCGGGTGGCGGCGTACAGCTCGATGGCGATGATCCGCGTCAGGTTGTCGACGGCGGTGCGCAGCTTGCGCGCGGCCGACCAGCCCATCGAGACGTGGTCCTCCTGCATGGCGGAGGAGGGGATCGAGTCGGCCGAGGCCGGCACCGCGAGCCGCTTCATCTCGCTGACCAGGGCGGCCTGCGTGTACTGGGCGATCATCAGGCCGGAGTCCACGCCGGCGTCGTCCGCGAGGAACGGCGGCAGGCCGTGGCTGCGGTTCTTGTCGAGCAGCCGGTCGGTGCGCCGCTCGGCGATGGAGCCGAGGTCGGCGGCCGCGATGGCGAGGAAGTCCAGTACGTAGGCGACCGGGGCGCCGTGGAAGTTGCCGTTGGACTCCACGCGGCCGTCGGGCAGCACCACCGGGTTGTCCACGGCGGAGGCCAGCTCGCGCGAGGCCACCAGGGCGGCGTGCGCCATGGTGTCGCGGCCCGCGCCGGCGACCTGCGGGGCGCAGCGCACGGAGTAGGCGTCCTGCACGCGCGGCGCGGACTCCTCCTGGAAGTGCCCGGTCAGGCCGGAGCCCTTCAGCACGGCGGCCATGTTGGCGGCGGAGGCGCCCTGGCCGGGGTGCGGGCGGATGGCGTGCAGCTCGGGCTGGAGGACCTTCTCCGTGCCGAGCAGCGCCTCCAGGGTGAGGGCGGCGGTGATGTCGGCGGACTTGTAGAGCCTGTCGAGGTCGGCGAGGGCCATGACCAGCATGCCGAGCATGCCGTCGGTGCCGTTGAGGAGGGCCAGGCCCTCCTTCTCGCGGAGTTCCACCGGCTCGATGCCGTGCTCGGCGAGCAGTTCGCCGGCGGGGCGGACCGTGCCGTCGGGGCCCTCGGCGTCGCCCTCGCCCATGAGCGCGAGCGCGCAGTGGGACAGGGGTGCGAGGTCGCCGGAGCAGCCGAGGGAGCCGTACTCGTGGACGACCGGGGTGATGCCGGCGTTGAGCACGGCGGCCATGGTCTGCGCCACGGAGGGGCGCACGCCGGTGTGGCCGGAGGCGACGGTCTTGAGCCGGAGGAACATCAGCGCGCGGACCACCTCGCGCTCGACGCGCGGGCCCATGCCGGCGGCGTGCGAGCGGACGATGTTGCGCTGGAGCTGGGCGCGCAGCTCGGGACTGATGTGCCGGGAGGCGAGGGCGCCGAACCCGGTGGACACCCCGTAGACGGGCTCGGGCTTGGCGGCCAGCGCGTCGACGATCTCGCGGGCGCGGGCGAGGGCGTCGAGCGCCTCGCCGGACAGCTCGACCCGTGCGTTGCCGCGGGCAACGGCGATGACGTCCTCGGCGGTGGTACCGGACGTCCCCACCACGACAGTGTGCATATCCATATTCAGCACCCTACGGATTGAATCGCTGTATGTCACTAGCTGGAACTGTCACGATCGCGCAGCCTGTGGACCCCTTACGGATTGACGCGCCGGGCATCCGGGGGCGCGGGTCACTGGCGGCCGCGGAAACGCCGCCGCTCCCCCGGGGCCTCCTCGGCGGCCGCGTCCGCCAGGCGGACCACCGCGGTGTCCCGGCCCGCCACCACCGGCGCCGTCGAACGCGCCGCCTTCGCCTTGTACTGGGCGGCGTCCGCGAGGCGGAACAGCCGCCGGGAGGACTTCAGCGGCCCGATGGGATCCCCGGTGGAGGCCACGCCGCAGGCCACGCCCTCGCCCAGCTCCAGCTCGGCGGCGCGCGTGCACAGCTCCTCGCTGACCCGGACGACGTCGTCCGCCGGCGGGCCGACCCCGACCAGGCAGAACTCGTCGCCGCCCAGGCGCGCCACCAGAGCGCCCGGCAGCATGGCCCCGCACAGGCTCAGCACCGACCCGAACCGTTCCAGCAGCCGGTCGCCCATGGCGTGCCCGAGGGTGTCGTTGACCTTCTTCAGCCCGTTCAGGTCGCAGACGACGAGACTGACGACGACACCGGTGCGCCGGTGCTCCTCCAGGGCCTCGTCGAGGCGCATGTCGACGGCCCGGCGGTTGGCGAGCCCGGTCAGCGGATCGGTGAAGGCGAGCCGCCGGGCCTCCTCCAGCCGCTCGTTCTGCGCGAGGCCGGCCGCGACCACGGCGGCGAGCACGGTGGCGAACTCCGCGTCACCCTCGTCGAAGTCGGGCAGCCCCTCGTCCCGGGCCACGTACAGCTCGCCCCAGGCCCGCCCGCTGAGCACGACGGGCGCGACCACGCACGTACCGCGGCCCCGGCGGCGCAGGGCCTCGCCGCGCCGCCCCGGCCGGTCGCCGACGGCGCTCTCGACCCAGGCGTGCGGGCCGCCGCCGCCCACCCACCGCTCGTGCAGGAACTCGGTGACCTCGGGGAAGTCGTGCACCGGGTAGGACTCGTCCTCGGGGAACTCCTCCTCGCCCGCCCGCCGCTCGCCCTCGTTGACGAGCACGCGCAGGCACCCGCGCTCCCGCTCCCACGCGGAGATCGCGGCGAACGAGCCGTCCATCGCCAGGCGCGCGCCCCGCGCCGCCGCACGCACACTGTCGCGCGGCGTGCACGCCGCGGCCATCGCCTGGGCGAGGCCCACCACGGCTCGCAGCCGCCCGTCAGATCCCATCACCCCAGGTTAGGGAGTTTTGTCGGATTTTGAGATAATTGGCGCGATTTTCGGCGCAACCAAGATCACCTGCGGGGGTACGGCCGGGCGCCCGCGGCGCCCGGCCGGGCACCGGCCTCGGCTACTCCCCCGGCCAGTTCGGCTTGCGCTTGTCGTTGAAGGCCGCCACGCCCTCCGCGCGGTCACCGGAGAAGGCGACCGTCCGCCAGGCGGCGTCCTCGATCTCCAGACCGGCCGCCAGGTCCATCCCGTGCCCCAGCCGCAGCGCGCGCTTGGCGGCCCGCAGGCCCACCGGCGAGTTCGCGGCCATCCGCGACGCCAGCTCCAGCGCCTCGGCCGTGTCCCGGCCGGCCGGGACCACGGAGTCCACCAGCCCCAGGGAGAGCGCCTCGGCGGCCTCCACCCGGCGCGCGGTGAAGATCAGCTCGGCGGCCCGCGCCGCGCCCACGCGGCGCGGCAGCAGCTGCGTGCCGCCACCGCCCGGGATCACGCCCACGGAGACCTCGGGCAGGCCGACCACCGCGGTCTCGTCGGCGACGATCACGTCGCAGGCCAGGGCCAGCTCGAAGCCGCCGCCCAGCGCGAAGCCGTGCACGGCCGCGACGGTGGGCATCGGCAGCTCCAGCACGCCCCCGTACGCCCCGCGCGTGGTCGGCCGCTGCCGCACCAGCTCGGCGTCCGACAGCGAGTTGCGCTCCTTGAGGTCGGCCCCGACGCAGAAGGCCCGCTCCGCCGTGGAGGAGAGCACGACCACCCGTACGGTGCGGTCCGCGGCCAGCGCGGCGCAGGCGGCGCCGATGGCGCGGGCCATGTCGGTCGACACCGCGTTCATGGCCTTGGGGCGGTCCAGGACCAGCTCCGCGACCCCGCCCTCGTGGCGGCGTACCGCCACGAACTCCGACTCGAACTCGGACGCCATAGGACCCTCCCGGTTAACGAACGTTACGTCGGGATAGTAGGCGGGCCGCCCCACCGTCCGCGACGCCCGGCGCACATTGCGGTGCGGTCGTGACGTCCGTACGTGGCCTGCCGGTCCGGAACGGGGGCGTGAGCCCGGCTTCGGTGGGGCCGGGCGCGCGCCGGGAGGGAGTCAGAGCCGTGGGGCCCGCTGCGGTCCGGCTCCGGCGCGCTAGCGGACGCGCGGGCGGGCGGGCGGTGTCAGCGGCGCTTGCGGCGCGTCAGCGACCAGGGCTCCACGACACCCAGGCCGCGCACCGGCCGCTGCCACATCGGCTGGAGGGCGAACCGGTAGGCCGCGCCCTCGTCGGGCTCCGTCTCCGCCTCCTTCTCCGACACCGGCGCGGCGCCGGTCCGGGAGAGTTCCTCCGCCATCGCCCCGTCCACCAGTACGGCGTCCTTGGGGGCTATGGACGTCAGCCGGCTCGCGAGGTTCACGGTGGTCCCGAAGACGTCGCCCATCCGGGTCGTCACCGTGCCGAAGGCGATCCCGACCCGCAGCTCGGGCATCTGCGGGTCCGCCTCCATCGTCTCGATGAGCCGCAGCGCGATCTCCGCCGCCGTCGCGGCGTCGTCGGCGCAGTACAGCACCTCGTCACCGAGCGTCTTGATCAGCCGGCCGCCGTACGCGGCCACCAGGTCCGCCGCGGTCGTCTCGAAGGACTCGACCAGCTCGCCGAGCTCCTCCTCCTCCAGCCGGCGCGTCAGACGGGTGAAGCCCACCAGGTCGGCGAAGCCCACCGCGAGCCGCCGGTCGACCATCTCCTCGTCGTCCGCGACCTGCACCACGCGTCCGGTGGCCGCCGCCAGCTGGCGGCGCCACACGTACACGAGGAATTCCTCCAGCTCCGGCAGGAGCAGCTCGACCAGGGGGTACGTGACCTCCGTGCGGGTCATCCCCGGCTCCGGCGGCTCCGTGAGCCCCTCCAGGAACGAGTCGATCTGCCATTCCGCGAGCCGCGCCGTGGTCTGCCCGGTGGACCGCGCCACCTGTACCGCCATCGGCTCGGACAGCAGCCCGGCCTCCACCAGACCGGCGAGCCGGCGCAGGGCCAGTACGTCGGCCTCCGTCAGTGCCCGGGCCTGGCCGATGTCGGCGAAGCCCATGGCCCGCCAGAAGCGGGAGGCGAGCTCCATCGACACCCCGGCACTGCGGGCGGCCTGGAACGGCGTGTACCGGCGCTCGGCACCGAGGATCAGCTGCTCCAGGCGGATCGCGAGCGGGTCCGCCGTCGGCTGCACGGTGTGGTCGACCTCGTGGTGGGGAGTGTGCTGGTCGCGCCCGATCGGGGTGCCCGGACCACTGGGCCCCGGGGCGGACGCGCCGGAAGCAGAGTCGTCGACGGTCAAGGGCCGCCTCCTGTCCATTCCGTGCGCACTGCCCTGCCGAACCGGTTGATCACCACGAGCAGCGGGATCGCCTAAACCATACGGCAGGTGTGCCGTAGCTCACTCCCCTCCCCGGCCTCGATCCGGGCACGGCCCGGGGCTCCGCGCGGCGGCGCATGAGGCCGTACGCACCCGAAACGCGGCATTCCGCGCATTCCGCCGCACGCCCGGCCCCACGCCCGTCAGTGCACGGATCGCAGGTGGACGACGTCGCCCGCCCCCACCGCCTCGTGGGTCCCTTCGGCCGTACGGATCACCAGGCGGCCATCGGTGTCGACGGCTTCGGCCGTTCCGGTGAGGGTGCGCCCGCCCGGGAGCTCCGCGCGCACGTGCCGGCCGAGGGTGGCGCAGCCCGCCGCGTAGGTCTCCTGGAGGCCGCTGGCCGCCGGGTCGCCGCCGGCGGCGCGCCAGTTCCCGTACCACTCCTCCAGGGACCGCAGCACGGCCCTCAGCAGGGGGTCCCGGTCGGTCACGGTGGCCTTGGCCAGCGCCAGCGATCCGGCGGCGGGCACCGGGAGCTCCTCCTCGGTGAGGGTGACGTTGAGGCCGATCCCGACGACGACGCCGTCCGCGACCCGCTCGGCGAGGATGCCGCCGGTCTTGCGCTCCTCGCCCTCGACGCTGACCAGCAGGTCGTTGGGCCACTTGAGGGCGGTGTCCACGCCGGCGGCCCGGGAGAGCCCGGTCGCGGTGGCCACGCCGGCCAGCAGCGTCAGCCACCCCCACTGCTCCTGCGGGACCGCGTCGCCCGGCTTGAACAGCACGGAGAAGAACAGCCCGGACCGGGCGGGAGCGACCCAGCTGCGGTCGAGCCGGCCGCGTCCGGCGCTCTGCTCCTCGGCGACGAGCACGGCCCCCTCGGGCAGCTCCGGCGCCCGCGTGGCAAGGTCGGTATTGGTGGACCCGGTGGAGGCGACCACCTCCAGGGAGGTCCACAACCCGTCCCCGGTGACGAGGGCCCGCTGCAGCGCGGCGGCGTTGAGCGGCGGCCGCTCCAGGCTCGACCAACGACCTGCGGAAGCTCCGGCTGATGCATCTGATGGCGTCATGCAACCCAATGTAGGTGTGTCAAACGCCGCACTGCCGAGCGCCATGCCCGCCGATACGCTACGCACCAGTAGCCAGCAGTAGTCAATCAATTGACCAGGCAGTTGACACCACGCAGGGAGCCGCGACCCCGATGTCACATCCGTCAGAGCCGATCGACATGCACACCACCGCGGGCAAGATCGCGGATCTGCAGCGCCGCATCGACGAAGCCACCCACGCCGGTTCCGCCCGCGCCGTGGAGAAGCAGCACGCCAAGGGCAAGCTGACGGCGCGTGAGCGGGTTGCCCTACTGCTGGACGAGGGATCCTTCGTCGAGCTGGACGAGTTCGCCCGGCACCGCTCCACCAACTTCGGGCTGGAGAAGACCCGGCCCTACGGCGACGGCGTCGTCACCGGTTACGGCACGGTCGACGGGCGCCCCGTCGCCGTGTTCTCGCAGGACTTCACCGTCTTCGGCGGGGCCCTCGGCGAGACCTTCGGCCAGAAGATCATGAAGGTCATGGACTTCGCGCTGAAGACCGGCTGCCCGCTCGTCGGCATCAACGACTCCGGCGGCGCCCGCATCCAGGAGGGCGTCAGCGCGCTGGGCATGTACGGCGAGATCTTCCGCCGCAACGTCCACGCCTCGGGCGTGATCCCGCAGATCAGCCTGGTCGTCGGGCCCTGTGCCGGCGGCGCCGTGTACTCGCCCGCGATCACCGACTTCACGGTGATGGTCGACCAGACCTCGCACATGTTCATCACCGGCCCGGACGTCATCAAGACGGTCACCGGCGAGGACGTCGGCTTCGAGGAGCTGGGCGGTGCGCGTACGCACAACAGCACGTCCGGCGTCGCCCACCACATGGCGGGTGACGAGAAGGACGCCATCGAGTACGTGAAGTCGCTCCTGTCGTACCTCCCCTCGAACAACCTCTCCGAGCCCCCCGCGTTCCCGGAGGAGGCCGACACCGAGGTCTCCGACACCGACCGCGAGCTCGACGTCCTGATCCCGGACAGCGCGAACCAGCCGTACGACATGCACACCGTGATCGAGCACGTGCTGGACGACGCGGAGTTCCTGGAGACGCAGTCGCTCTTCGCGCCGAACATCCTGACCGGCTTCGGCCGCGTCGAGGGCCACCCGGTGGGTGTCGTCGCCAACCAGCCGATGCAGTTCGCCGGCTGCCTGGACATCGACGCCTCCGAGAAGGCGGCCCGCTTCGTGCGGACCTGCGACGCCTTCAACATCCCGGTGCTGACCTTCGTCGACGTTCCGGGCTTCCTCCCGGGCACCGACCAGGAGTACAACGGAATCATCCGGCGCGGCGCCAAGCTGATCTACGCGTACGCCGAGGCCACCGTCCCCCTGATCACCGTCATCACCCGCAAGGCCTTCGGCGGCGCCTACGACGTCATGGGCTCCAAGCACCTCGGCGCGGACCTGAACCTGGCCTGGCCGACCGCGCAGATCGCCGTCATGGGCGCGCAGGGCGCGGTGAACATCCTGCACCGCCGCACGCTCGCCGAGGCCGCTCCCGAGGAGGTGGAGGAGACCCGGACCCGGCTCATCGCCGAGTACGAGGACGCGCTGCTCAACCCGTACACGGCGGCCGAGCGCGGCTACATCGACGCGGTGACCATGCCGTCCGAGACCCGCGCGCACGTGGTGAAGGGGCTGCGGCAGCTGCGCACCAAGCGGGAGTCCCTGCCGCCGAAGAAGCACGGCAACATCCCCCTCTAGTCCCTCCAGGAGGTCACCGTGGTGATCAAGGTCGTCAAGGGCAATCCGACCCCGGAGGAGCTGGCCGCCGCACTGGCGGTGGTCCAAGCGCGCGCGGCGCTGCTGGCCTCGTCGCAGCCGTCGGGCGCCCCGCAGGTCACGGACGAGTGGTCGACGCCGGCCCGGGTGGCACGGCGGCGGCTGCCGCAGCCGGGGCCGCGGGCCTGGGGCCGTACGTACTGGCCCGGCTAGCCGGGATGTGGTGAACGCGGGGCGGCGCTTGAGTACCCGTACTCAGGCGCCGGACCCGCCCCCGGGGCCAGGATCGGAGCATGCTCTGGTCCGACCCGAAGAACGAGCCGCCCAAGGACATGCGCGACGCGCAGGCGATGATCCGGCGGCTCACCGTGGTGCTCGCCCTCGCCATGCTCGTGGTGGTCTACGTCCTCGGCGTGAGCCACTTCTGAGCCGCGCCCGGCCGCGCCTACGATGGCGGGCATGACTGCCACGCCCGAGCCCTCGAACACGCGGGGGCTCGTCCTCGCCTCCGCCTCCCCCGCCCGGCTGAACCTGCTGCGTCAGGCCGGTCTCGCCCCGCACGTGATCGTCAGCGGCTTCGACGAGGACACCCTGGACCACGACGAGCCGGCCGAGCTGGCGCTCGCGCTGGCCGAGGCGAAGGCGGCCGTCGTGGCCGGCCTGGACGAGGCCGCGGGCGCCCTGGTGATCGGCTGCGACTCGGTGCTGGAGCTGGACGGCGAGGCGCTGGGCAAGCCCGCGGACGCCGAGGAGGCCACCGCCCGCTGGAAGGCGATGCGGGGCCGGGCCGGCGTGCTGCGCACCGGGCACTGCGTGATCGACACGGTCACCGGGCGGCAGGTGTCGGCCACGGCGTCGACGACGGTCCGCTTCGGCGAGCCGACGGACGCGGAGGTCGCGGCGTACGTGGCGAGCGGCGAGCCGCTGCACGTGGCGGGGGCGTTCACCCTGGACGGGCTGTCGGCGCCGTTCATCGACGGCATCGACGGGGATCACGGCAACGTGATCGGGCTGTCCATGCCGCTGCTGCGCTCCCTGCTGGGCGAACTGGGCGTGTCCATCACGGACTTGTGGGCTTGAGCTCCCCGAACGGCGGCGGTGGCGGGGCGTCCTCGACCGGGCCGCCGCCGTCGCCCTCGCCGCCCTGCCGGGCCGCTGCGGGGTAGAGCGTCAGGATCAGTACGAGGAGACACAGGATCAGCATCAGCGTCGTGAAGGCGGCCCAGCCGACCAGGCCGACGGCGAGGATGCCGAGCACCGCGTGGGTGACGGCGGCGCTGATGAGGGCGACGCGGGCGAAGCGGCCCGGCGCCCGGTCGCGCAGCGCGGTGACGGCGGCGAGCACGGCGCACAGCACCAGGAAGGCGCCCATGCCCGCGCCCATGGCGTAGGTGGCCTTGGACATGACGTCCGGGTCGCTGCCCGCGATGGACATCGACTGGTTGGCCGTGGTCCGGCCCAGCACGATGTGCACGAGCACGAGCACCGCCGCCTCCGCGACGAGCACGATCGCGGCCAGTCCGGCCACGAGTCTTCGCAGCACGCTGCGCCCACCCCCCACGTGTCACAAGCCTGTTCGACGCCCTGGAGGCTACTAACGGGTAGCGCGGCGGGCAAGACGTCCGCACACCCCGGTTGCCGCCCGCCGGCCGGAGCGTCACCCCTACGGTTCGCGCCGGAGCAGGTCCAGCCGGTAGGTCTCGCCGTAGCGGCTCGCGTCCCGGCCGGCGACCTGGACCGTCCCGGGGACGGCGCGGAAGGCCTCGTGGACCCCCCGTCCGGTCATGACCCCCTCGGGGCCCTCGTGGACCCAGTGCGCGAGCAGCAGGTGCCCGCCGGGCCGCAGCCGTGCGCTGATCCGCCGGGCCGCGAGGTGCAGGTCGGCGTCCGACAGGTAGTAGCCCACCTCGGACATGACGACGAGGTCGAGGTCCGCCGCCCCGTCGGCCAGGTCCTCGGGCACCCTCAGCGTCGCGAACGAGACGCCGTCCAGGTCCGCGCAGTTGCCGCGGGCCTGTTCGATCGCCGCGGCGGAGCAGTCGGTGGCGAGCAGCGCGTCGCAGTGCGGCGCGAGGAGCCGGGTCAGGGCGCCCACGCCGCAGCCGATCTCCAGTGCGGAGCCGAAGCGCCCGGCGGGCAGCAGGGAGGCGGTGTCGGCGAACTTCTCCCGCTCGTAGGCCTTGTGGAGGGTTCCCCAGGGGTCTGTCCTGGCGCGGTAGGCCTTGTCGAAGTGCGCGGTGGACACCGAGGCGCGGCGGGTGGCGGGCATCAGGGCTCCCGGGTGTGTGCGGTGGGGTCGCCGAGCGGCTCCAGCTCCCAGACGAGTTCGGCCTGCAGGGGGCCGGGCTTGCGCAGGAAGGGGCCGTGGCCGACGGCGACCGGGGCGAGTTGCGAGCTGTGGCAGACGATGGCCGCGCGCTTGGCGGCCCATTCGGTGTCGTCGAGGCGGACGTCGTACGCCACCCGCATCCGGTAGCGGGCCGCGGTCTCGCGCAGCGCGCCCCCGTACGCGGGGTCGCTCGTCAGGCGTTCGACCGCCGCGTCCGTGCCCCACCGGCGCACGGCTCCCGTGTAGGGCAGGTCCGCGTACACGTACGGCCGGGGGCCCGCCGGGTCGGTCAGGGCGGCGAGGGCCTGGTCGCGGACGGCCGCGTGGTCCGGCTGGTTGGTGCCGAGCGGCACCAGCACCCTGGTGTCCGGGTGCAGCTCCCGCAGGAGTTCGCTCAGCCCGGTGAGGGTGCCGCCGTCGCGGTAGGGGCTGTCGGCGTTGGGCAGGGTCAGCTGTTCCACCCCCATCAGGGCGCAGGCGCGCGCGTCCTCCTCCAGGCGCGCGCGGTGGGCCTCCCGTGCCGTGGCGAATCCGCAGCCCGCGTCCCACCAGGAGACGGGCGCCTGCGCGGGCGGGGCGCCGCCGTGGACGGTGACCACGGCGGCGGGGCCGTCCAGCCGGCCGAGCAGTCCGGCGACGGAGAGGGCCGCGTCGTCGAAGTGCGGTGAGAGGACCAGGGTGCTCCAGCGCTGCGACGTCACCGCTCGCCGGCCCCGGGCAGCCGGTCGGCCTCGTGGTCGCGGTCCCGGTCGCGGCCCTGGGGGGTGACGCCGGCGGCGACGAGCAGGAGTCCCGTCGAGGTCTTGCCGAACGGGCCTGCGACGTACTCGGCGAGGAGCCGGCGGGCCTGCTCCTTGTCCGCCTCGGGTATGGCGTCCGGCAGCGTGAACGTGGCGTCGGTGCGCTTGAGTTCCTCGACCGCCGCGTAGTACTCGTGGCGCAGCAGGCCCCACACCGCGCCGTCGTGGTGGCGGCCGTCGAGGTAGAAGTACTCGCGCAGGATGCCTTCGAGGGTGAAGCCGACACCGGTCACCAGGCGGAGCACGTTCTTGTTGTAGAGCGCGGTGGTGAACTGCACGCGGTGGGCGTTGCGGGCGTGGAAGAGGTGGTCGATCAGGAGGTCGAAGGCCTCGGCGCCCAGGCCCCGGCGCCACAGCTCGCGATCTCCGATCGCGCCGCCGAGGACGTATCCGCCGACCGGACCCTGGGCCTTGAAGTGGACGGCGCCCACGGTGCGGTCCTCGGCGTCGCGGACGGCGAACTGGCGCAGGCCGCCGCTCTGGTCGAGCCGGCGGAACTCCTCGGCGGTGACGACGTCTCCGTCGGTGGCGGCCATGACGGCGGCGGGGGCGTCCGGCCCGAACCACCGTGCCATCAGCTCGTAGTCCTCGTCCCTGGGCCGTTCGAGCCTGACGAGTTTGCCCTGCATGGCGACTCCCTGAGTGAAGGTGCTGGATGAGTGGAGGGGGTGGGGGGTGGAGGGGATGGTGGTCAGGTGGCGGCCGCGGCGGACGCGACGAGCAGTTCCAGGCGGTCGGCGGCCTCGGGGGCGGCGCCCGCGGAGCGCAGGTCGTCGCGCATCCGTGCGGCGTTGGCGCGGATGCGGGTGTCGTCCATGACGCGCACGAGGGCTTCGCGCAGGGTGTGCGCGGTCAGCCGCTCGCGGTCGAGGCGGACTCCGAGTCCCAGCCGGCCGATGCGCTCGGCGACGGCGGCCTGTTCCTGGGTCTGCGGGACGGCCACCATCGGGGTTGCGTGGAGGAGGGCCTCCATGGTGCTGCCCATGCCCGCGTGGGTGACGAACGCGTCGGCGTGGCGCAGGACGGCGAGCTGGGGGACGTACGGGCGGGCGTCGACGTGGTCGGGCAGCGGGCCGAGGGCGTCGGGGTCGATCCCTGGGCCGTAGGCCATGACGACCTGCCAGGGCAGGTCCGCGACGGCCTCGCCGCACATCCGGAAGAACTCGGGCCATCCGTAGCAGGCGGTGCCCAGGGCGATCAGCAGCACCGGCCGGTGGTCGGCGGCGGGGGACCAGTCGCCCTGGAACCCGCGGTCGCCGGTGCAGGGTCCGACGAAGGCGAATCGGTCGTCGAAGGTTTCCCCGCGGTACTGGAAGGAGCGCGGCAGGAAGACCAGGCGCAGCGGCTCGGTGTGGCCGAGGAAGTCGCCGGCGGACGTCGCGGGCAGGCCGTGGGCGGCGAGGAAGCGGGTCAGTTCGCGGACGAACCGCAGGACTCCGGGGTGCAGCGGCTGGTCCGCCAGGAACTCCGCCTCCAGGGAGAAGTGCTCGTTGGACACGAAGGAGGGCCACATCTCGGCGGCCGGGAGATGCCACTTGGCGGCGAGGACCCGGCCTGCCCAGGCGATCCCGTCGTAGGCGATGACGTCGGGCCGGTCGGTGGCCCAGGCCTCGGTCAGCACGGGCAGGGTGGCCTCGGCCTCCCGGAGGAAGTCGGTGGGCGAGATGTCCAGGCCGTCGTCGGTCAGGGCGTCGTCGACCGGGTTGCGGTAGACGACGGGCTCCGCGCCGACGGCCCGTACGGTCTCGGCGAACGCCTCGGTGACCGCGTACGAGACCCGGTGGCCACGGCGCACCAGTTCTTCGACCAGGCCGAGGGTGGGGTTCACATGACCGTGCCACGCGATCCCCACGAATCCGACGTGGAGCGGCATGACTCCCCTTTCCTTTCGTTGACAAAACTTGACTACCGGCTGAGCATATTCGACAGATCATGACTTGCGGTAGAGGGGTTGGGATGACGACAGGAACCAGAAGGCCCGTCGCGGTGCCGTGGCACCGGGCTCTCGCCGGGACCGACGAGGCCCGGGTGGCCGCCGTCCCGGTGCCGACGGCGGCGCCCTCCGTGCACCGCAAGCCGGTGGAGGCCGCCTCGGCGGCCCTCGGCGCCGCCTTCGGCGCGCTGTCCGAGGACGTGCGGGCGACGGCTCCGCTGTACGTCCTGTGCCACGACTACGGCACCTGGGCGGCCCGGCGCTTCGTCGCCCGCTGCCACGACCCCGCACGCCGGCTGCGCCCCTCGGACTCGGTCGGAATGGAGACCTCCGAACTGGTGCGCCCCTACCTGACCGCCTCGGGACATCGCGGCGACTGCTACCTGCTGGCGCGGCTGCCGGCGTCCGACGAGGAGTTCACCCCTGCCGTCACCGCCGCCCGCCCGGCCGCCGTCGTACTGGACCTGATCGTGTTCCCCGGCGAGGACCCGCGTGACGCGGACTGCCTCGCCCTCGCCACCACCTGGAAGGCGTCCGGCCTGTGAGCGACATCGTCATCAGCGGACTCGGCCTGGTCACCCCCTTCGGCCGCGGCGTGGAGCCGTACTGGCAGGGCCTCCTCGGCGGACGCTCCGCCCTGGGGCCGGCCCGGCGCTTCACGGCGCCGCCCTACCGGGGCGAGCCGGTCGGCGAGGTACCGCAGGCGGGACCGGAGCCGGACGGGGGTCCCCGCAAGAGCGCCTACGCACGGGCCGCCCTGGAGGAGGCGCTGCACGCGGCGGGCCTCGCCCGGCTCCCGGACGGCGCCGTCGTCCTCCTCGTCGGCCAGGCCGTCCTCCCCCGGCCCGGCGACGGCCGTGCCCTGCCGACCGCCGACGAGCGGGAGTTCATGGGCCCGGACCCCGCCGAGGTCCTCGGGGTGCGCCCGGACCCGCGCCACGTGCACCTCTCGCACGCCTGCGCCTCCGCCGTCTTCGCCGTCGGCTACGCCCGCGAGCTGCTGCGCGCGGGCTCCGCGCCCGTGGCCGCCGTGGTGGGCTCGTCGGTGCTCAACCGGTACGAGTACGCCAGCATGGACGTCGTCCGGGCCGTCGGCCGCACGGCCGCCCGGCCCTTCGACGTCGAACGGGCGGGCATCTCGCTCGGTGAGGGCGGTGGCGCCGTCGTCCTGGAGAGCGCCGGTCACGCCCGCGCCCGCGGGGCGGCCGCGGACCTCGTCGTCGCGGGTGCCGCCTGCCGGGTCGCCGGCGCCAAGTCCGCGGCCTCGGACACCGACCGGATCGCCGCCTGCATGCGCGACGCCCTCGACGACGCCTCGGTGCACGGACTGGACCACGTGCACGCGCACGCGACCGGGACCGGTCAGGGCGACGCGGCGGAACTGGCCGCCGTCGAGGCCGTCGCCGCGGACTGCGGCGCCCGCGCCCTGCCCGTCAGTTCGCACAAGGGCGCCATCGGCCACCTGCTGCACATCTCCGGCGCACCGGCGATCGCCGCGGCCGCCGGGACGCTGCGCAGGGGGATCGTCGCGCCCACGGCGGGCCTCACCACCCCGGAGCCGACCGACCGGCTGGTGCTGCCCACGGCCCCGATGGAGGTCTCCGGCGCCCGGACGGCAGCCGTGAACAGCTTCGGCTTCGGGGGCAACAACGCCTCGCTGGTCCTGCTCCGGCGGTGAACCCACAGGTCGCTCCGCCCGCGGGGGTCGGGCGGAGCGACCGGCACCGGGGGTGCGGGCGGATCAGGCGGCCGCCACACCGACCATCTTGCGCAGGGCCGCCGTGTCGGTCTTGCCGTTGGCGCTCAGCGGAAAGCGGTCGACGACGTGGACGGCGTTGGGCTGTTCGTACTCCGCCAGATGCGGAGCCATCCGCCGGCGCCACTGGGCCGGTGAGCCGCCGTCGGGGTCGGCCACGACGAAGTGCAGGGCGCAGCCGCGCCGCCGGTCCTCCACCGCCAGCGCCTTGACCTGCCGCCCGCAGGCCTCGGCCTTGCGCTCCAGGCTCTCCGGGTAGAGCGTGAAGCCCGACCGGTGCACAGCCTGGTTGCGCCCCACCACGTACAGATGGCCCTCGGCGTCGAGGTGCCCGAGATCTGCGGTCGGGTACCAGGAGTCCTGCGGTACGGGGGCGAGCGTGCCGTCGTCGAGCAGGTGGCCCTCCATCAGCCCGGGCGAGAGCACCTCGATCTCGCCGAGCTCGCCGGGGGCGGCCGGTTCGCCGTCCGCGCGCACCACCCGTACCCGGATGCCCGGCAGCGGCCTGCCGCAGCCGGTGGGCACGTCGGGGGTGGCCAGCGCGACGTTCCCGAGTTCGGTGAGTCCGTACCCGTCGAGGAGGGGCCGGCCCAGGGCGGCGGGGAAGGCCGCCGCGAGCGGCGCGGGCAGCGGCGCGCCGCCGACGCCCCAGACGCGTACGCGGCTCAGCGCGGCGCGCAGCTCGGGGCGGCGGCGCACGACGCCGAGCAGGGAGTGGTAGGTGGACGGGGCCGCGTCCACGGCCGTGACCCCGTGCCCGGCGGCCTGGGCGAGGGCCACGTCGAGCCGCTGGTAGGGGGTGACGGCCAGCGTGCAGCGGGCCAGCCACCACAGCAGCACCACGGACAGCCCGTACTGGTGGGAGAAGGGCAGCAGCGGGGCGAGCACGTCGTCCGCGCGGTAGCCCATGGCCGCGATGGTGCGCCGGGTGTTGTCGTGGAGCGCGCGGCCGGACTTCACGATTCCCTTGGGCGGGCCGGTCGTTCCCGAGGACCACAGCACCACGGCGTCGGCGCGGGCGAACCACGCGGTGAGGTCGACGTCCGCGTCGAGCGGGGGGTGGCCCGCCCCGAGGCCGGGATACGCCAGCACGCTCTCGGCGGGGAAATCGGCGGCGGCCTCTTCACGGGTCAGCAGCCATCGCGCCCGCGCCCGGCGGGCCGCGAAGCGTCCGTCCGCTGCCGACTGGCGGTGGTCCACCGGCACCAGTGAGGCGTCCAGGTGCATCAGGGCGAGCAGGGCCACGACGTAGTCGACGGAGTTGTCGCCCTTGACCAGGACCCGGTCGCCCGGTCCGACGCCGCGCCCGCGCAGCTCCCCCGCGGCGGCGAGCACCCGGCCGGTGAGCGCGGCCCCGGTGAGCGTGCCGGCCGCGTCGGCGAGGCCGGGGGCTGCGGGTGCGCCGGCCGCCCGGCCCGGGGGTGGCGTCCGTACCGTCCCTGCTGTCGGTTCCTCGGTCCTCGTCACGGTCACCGGTGTGCTCCTTCTCGCGTTTCCCGTTCCAGCAGCGGGGTGCGCGGATCCCACCGCGTGCCCAGGGCCCGGTCGCGGCGCCGCCGGGCGATGCCGGACAGCGCCTCCAGGACGACGCGGTTGCCCAGGTAGGCGGTGATGTCGGCGTGGTCGTAGGGGGGCGCCACCTCGACGACCTCGACGCCGACCACGGGAAGCTCGTAGGCGATCCGGCGCACCGCGTCCAGCAGCTCGCGGGAGGTCAGACCGCCCGGCTCCGGAGTGCCGGTGCCCGGCGCCTGGCCCGGGTCCACCACGTCCACGTCGACCGACAGGAACACCCCGTCGCAGTCGTCCATGGCGACGGCGAAGGCCTCGGTGAGACAGGCCGGCAGGCCGCGCGAGGTGATCTCGGACATCTCGTACGAGCGCATGCCCTCACCCGCCATCCAGCGCAGGGTGTCCGGGCCGGGCCAGTAGCCGCGCAGCCCGATCTGGAGGAAGCGGTCGCCGCGCACCGCGCCCGACTCGATGAGCTGGCGCATCGGCTTGCCGTGGCCGTACAGCGGGCCGTCCTCCACCTCGCCGGTGTCGGCGTGGGCGTCGAAATGGAGCATCGCTATGCGTCCGAAGCCGTGGTGGCGGGCCAGCCCGCGCATGTCGGGGAGCGCGATCGTGTGGTCGCCGCCGAGCACGACGGGGATCGCCCCGAGCGCGGCCGTCATCCGTACCGCCTGCTCGATGCTCTTGATGCTCTGCTCGATGTCGCCCGAGTAGCAGGGGACGTCGCCGGCGTCGTACACCTTCAGCTCGGTGAGCGGGTCCACGCCCAGGGCCAGGCTGCGGCGTGCGCCGTTCTGCGGCAGGTAGCAGGCCTGGCGCATCGCGGACGGGCCGAAGCGGGCGCCGGGCCGGTGCGAGGTGCCGCCGTCGAAGGGGGCGCCGAGGATGACCACGTCGGCGTCCTCGGGCGGGTCGGACAGGTCGAGCCGCGGGACGCCGAGGAAGGTGATGTCGGGCCCGTGGGCCGATCCCAGGTGGTGCACGTCAGCTCCCGATCATGTGGTGGCCGCCGTCCGCGTGGACGATCTCCCCCGTGGTGGCGGGCAGCCAGTCCGACAGCAGTGCCAGGCAGGTACGGGCGACGGGGGTCGCGTCCGCGGAGTCCCAGCCGAGGGGCGCGCGGGCCGCCCACCCGGTCTCGAAGGCCGGTCCGTCGCCGCCGATGCCACGGGCGGCCAGGGTGCGCAGGGGGCCGGCCGCGACCAGGTTGACCCTGATGTCGTCGGGACCGAGCTCGCGCGCGAGGTAGCGGCTGCACGCCTCCAGCCCCGCCTTGGCCACGCCCATCCAGTCGTAGCCGGGCCAGGCCCGGGAGGCGTCGAAGTCCACGCCCACGACGGACGCGCCGGGGCGGAGCAGGGGCCGGCAGGCCACCGTGAGGGCCTGGAGCGAGTACGTGGAGGTGTGCAGGGCGGCGGAGACCTCGGGCCACCCGGCGCTCATGAAGCCGCCGTCGAGGCATTCGGCCGGGGCGTGCGCGATCGAGTGGAGCACGCCGTCGACGCCGTCGAGGTGCTCGCCGACGCGGTCCGCGAGCGTGGCCAGCTGGTCGGGTGCGGTGACGTCGAGTTCCACGACCGGGGGTTCGTGGGGCAGCCGGCGGGCGAGCCGCCGCACCAGCGAGGTGCGTCCGTACGCGGTGAGGACGATGCGCGCGCCCTCCTGCTGGGCGAGGCGTGCCACCGCGTAGGCGATCGAACTCTCGGTGATCACGCCGGTGATGACGAGTCTCTTGCCGTCGAGCAGGCCGCTCATACGGGTCTCTCCCTCAAGGTCCTTCGGGGCGCCGGGGTCGGTCCGGCGCACAGAACGCGCGGAGCGCGCGGAAAACGGACGAGCTCCGGGGCCCGCCCGGAAGGGCGGGCACCGGAGCTGCTCAGCTCGTTCAGCAGTGGTTGCTGGCGGTGCTGGCGACGCGCGTGGTCTCCTCGGCGGGGACCTCAAGGCCCTGCAGGTCGAGAACGATCGACATGATGTTTCCTCCTCTCCGACGTATCGGGGTCAGTGGACGACCGGTCGGCTGATGCCGTCCGGAACTCAGGGGGCGTGGTGGTCCACGCCGGTGGGGTGCCGGTCCGTGCGCGGCGCCAGGAAGGGCAGGAAGTCCCGCCGTCCGTCGAGCGCCGCGGTGAGGGCCAGCAGGATGCCGGGGCTGCCGGTGGCCAGGTCCATCGAGAGCCTGCGCAACTGCTCGCCGGGGAAGGCGAGGTGGCCGCGGTAGGACAGCGCGTGCCAGTGCAGTCGCGACAGGTGCCGCGCCACGGCCGTCCCGGGTGCCGTTCCCGCTGCGCGGCCGCGCAGCGAGGCGAGCGTCGCCAGCAGGCCGGCCCGGCCGCCGAACAGGTGCGGCTCGATGGTGAACTCCGGCTCGGCGGCCCGCACCAGGAGGGGCAGTGCCTGCTCCAGCCGGGCGTCCCGGTGGTGGGCGAGGACCTGGTCCGCGACCAGTGCGATCCCCGCGCTGCCCACCTCCAGGTACGGCAGCAGCCGGAACCCGCCGTCCACCTGGAGCGAGCCGTCCTCGGCGACGCCGCACAGGTCGAGGTCGTGGTGGAGCGCCCGGACCGCCAGGTCGAGGTGGGCCGTGTCCGCCGTGTCCTCGTACAGCCTCAGGAAGAACAGGGCGGGCCCGGACCAGCCGCGCAGCAGCCCGGCCCGGCTGCCACGGCCGGGGCCGGCCGTGATGCCCGGGGCGGTGCCCTGGGCGATCGCGTCGGCCATCCGGTCGGCCAGGCCCAGGGCGCGGCGGAGGTGGTCGCCTCCGCCCGTGCGGGCGGCGGCCTCCAGCAGGTCGAGGCCGATGCCCGCGGTGCCCCGCTGCAGGCTCAGGTCGCGCAGCACACCGACGGCCTGCGCGCTGCGGGCCAGCAGCGCCGCGGCCGCGTCCAGGTGGCCGAACTCCCGCAGGACGTGGGCGACTCCGTGCGCCCCGTCGTAGAGGCCCGGCCGCGACGGCGCTCGCCGTTCGGCGGCCTTGAGCAGCCACTCCTCGTGCTCGGGGAAGCGCCCCGCGCCCGAGGTGTGCAGCGCCCACAGGACGCCCGCCGCACCGTGGGCGAGGCCCGTCCCGTCGGTGAGGAACTGCCGTACGTCGCCGGGGAAGAGCCGGTCGTCGCGCTCGGGGGTCGCCGAGAGCAGGACGGCCTCCGCCAGGGACTTGCGTACGGCCGCCCAGTCGGGCCGCGCCGCGTCGAGGTCCACGCTCAGCGCCTCGCGGAGCACGGGCGGCACCCGGTCGCGCGCCTGCTCACCGGGGGCCAGTTCACGGCGTACGGCGTCCAGAGCGCCGGCGGGCAGGGCGAACCGCTTCTCGGCGATGTCCGCCTGGCGCACGCCGCGGCCCGGGTCGAGCTCGTTCAGCCCGGTGAGCGGGAACAGCAGCCACAGGCGCAGGGCGGCCAGGGCGTGCCGGTCGATGGCGAAGCCGGTGCGTCCGGCTCCGGCGAAACCGGGGTGGCCGAGGCCGAGCCGGTCCGCCTCCTCGACGGGGACGGCGAGTTCGAAGTCGACCAGCGAGACGCGGTCCTCGTCGTCGATGAGGATGTTCGCCGGGTGCAGGTCGCCGAAGACCATGCCGCGGGCGTGCACCTCGGCCACGAGCCGCTCGATGCGGTCGGCCACGGCCTGCGCCCGGTGGGCGTAGGCGGTGAGATCGCCGTCGGTCGGTCCGGCCTTGGTCAGCGGGTAGTGCCGGGCCAGCCAGCCCTGCAGGGTGTCGCCCTCCAGGTGCTGCACGGCCAGGAAGTGGTGCTCCCACACGACGCGGTGCTCGTACAGGGCCGGGATGCCGGGGATGCCGGCGAGGTGCTCCATGGCCCGCCGCTCCCGCGCCAGGCGGGTCACGGCGTCCCTGCCGCGGCCGTCGAGGCCCGCGTGGGGGCGGCCCTCCTTGAGGACGACCTGGCGTCCTTCGGCGTCCTTCGCCAGGTAGACGCCGCCGCCGTTGGAGAAGTGCAGGGCGCGCTCGACCCGGTAGGGGAAGTCCGCGGCGGAGCCGCTCGCCTCGCGGGCCGCGAGCTGCTCGGCCAGGAAGGGGGGCAGCTGGATCCACTCGGGCACCTCGAACACGGGCCGCCGCCGGTCGGGGACCAGGGTGCCGTCGGGGCGTTCGATCGCCGCCACGGCAGAGCCGTCCTCGTCGGTGCACCACCGGGCGACGAAGCCCCCGTAGCGCACGTGCAGCGGCCCGGCGTTCCAGCGCAGGTCGGTGAGGATGTAGGGGCCCGCCTCGCCGTCGAGGAGGCCGCCCAGGTCTTCCAGGGCGCGGCGCAGCTGGTGCTCGTCGCTCGGGTAGATCGTCACCAGCTTGCCGCTGGAGGAGCGCGGGGCGTACTTGAGGCTGTGGGTGGTCAGCACGTCGACGCTGCGCAGGAACTTGAACGGCAGTCCCTCGCGGGTGCAGTAGTCCCATGCGGCGTCCACGATGCGCCGGGCGTTGTCCGGCAGACCGGAGATGTGGATCTTCCAGCCCTGCTGCGGCATGACGTGGCCGACCGGCGTGTGCACGATCCACACGTCCATCTCGCGGCGCTCGAAGCCCTCGTGGGCCGGGGCGCCGGTCTGGGCGAACCAGGAGCTGTCGTCCTCGTTGTGGCGGCCGGCGATGTCGTAGAAGACGCGGCTGGCCTGGCAGTACTCCTCGGGCTGCGGCCTCGTGCTGGTCATCGCTCTCCTCCCTGGTACTCCGGCATCGACGGGGACTGCGAAGGCGGCCCGGAAGGCCCGGACGGGGCCCGGAGCACGAGCACGGCGTTGTGCCCGCCGAATCCGAACGAATTGCTGAGCACCGTGCGCACGGCGTGGGGACGCGCGGTGTGCGGCACGTAGTCCAGCTCCGTG
Source organism: Streptomyces virginiae (assembly GCF_000720455.1). Taxonomy (GTDB): domain Bacteria; phylum Actinomycetota; class Actinomycetes; order Streptomycetales; family Streptomycetaceae; genus Streptomyces; species Streptomyces virginiae. The sequence goes on from NZ_JOAK01000004.1 coordinate 150,367, forward strand.
TCCTCGGGGTCGTCGCAGTTCACCGTCGGCGGCACGATCCCGTCGCGGATCGTGTGGACCGCGGCGATCAGCTCGACCGCACCCGCGGCGCCGATCATGTGACCGGTCATCGACTTGAGCGAGCTGATGGGGACGCGCAGGGCGTGGCGCCCGAACACGGCGCGGATCGAGGCGCTCTCGATGCGGTCGTTGAGCTGGGTGCCGGTGCCGTGGGCGGAGATGTGGTCGATCTCCTCGGGCCGCACCCCCGCGTCGTCCAGGGCATCGGTCATGGCCTGCCGGGCGGCGAGGCCCTCGGGGTGCGGATGGGTCGAGTGGTAGGCGTCGGTGGTCGCGCCGTAGCCCGCCAGTTCGGCCAGTACGGTGGCGCCGCGGCGGTCGGCGTGCTCGGCGGATTCCAGGACGACGACGCCCGCGCCGGCGCCCATGACGAACCCGTCCCGGGCCCGGTCGAAGGGCCGGCTGGCACGGCCGGGTTCGTCGTCACGGCGGGAGAGCGCGCCGGCGTTGGCGGCGGCGGCGAGGTCGAGCGGATTGACCGCGTCGTCGGCCCCGCCGGCGATGACGACGTCCGCATAACCGTGGCGGATCATGCGCATCGCGTCACCGATGCAGGTGGCGCCGGTCGCGCAGGCGGTGGCGGTGGCGCCGGAGGGACCCCGTGCGCCGAGCCGGAAGGCGATCTCGCCCGCCGCGCTGTCCAGCGAACCGCTGGAGGCGAGGTACGGGGTCATCCTGCGCCGTCCGTGGTCGCGCAGGTCGTGGATGGCCGACTGCATGAGCTGGCCCGGGCCGTAGCCGGAACCCACCAGGACGGCGGTCCGCACGGCGCGTTCCCCGTCGATCTCCAGCCCGGCCTGCCGCACCGCCTGGAGGGCGGCGGCGAGGGCGAACTGGGCGTACCGGTCGAGTCGGCGGCCCTGCTTGTTGGGCATGTACGGCTTCGGATCGAAGTCCACGACCTCGCCGGCGAACCGGGTCGGAAGGGTGTCGCCGTCGTAGCGGGTGATGGTGCGGATCCCGCTGCGCCCGGCGGTGGCCGAGGCCCAGAACTCCTCGGTGGTGCAACCGATGGGGGAGACGACGCCGCTGCCGGTGATGACCACGCGGCGTTCCAGGGCACGAGCCCGTGTCTGCGTCATGTCCGCCTCCCTTCCTGATTGCCGTGAGCGTCAACCACCCTGCGGAGGAGGCCTGTTGGCCGTCCCGTCGGGGCGATGACCAAACATTGACACACTCTCGACTCAAGAGTCAAGAAACATGACTGAGCGATTCCCGAAGACGCCTCAGCGGCCACTCATTCACGTTGACGATGCGCCGTGAGTGCTGTTCACTGTCGAATTCATGGATAGTCATGAACTTGACTCAAGAGTCATGGAGAGTTGATATGCCGCGCTGGAGCACACTGTTGCTCGACGACGCCTCGCTCGCCGAGATGCCGAAGCTCCCCCTCAAGGACGTCCTTCGGCACGCCGACCTCGTCACCGAACAGCAGCCACAGCCACAGGCTCTCTACGAGCGCTGGGAGAAGCAACAGTGGTCGGCCCAGGCCATCGAACTCGGCCCGGACCGCGAGGACTTCGACAAGCGGCTCCCGAAGGCCGCACGCAAGATGATCGAGGAGTCCATCGCCACCTTCATCATCGGCGAGTACACCGGTCTCGACCTCCTGGGCCCGATCCTGACCGGAGCCCCCGAGGAGCGCGACCACCTCTACCTCGGTACGCAGATCGCCGACGAGACCCGCCACACGCAGCTGATGCTGCGCCTCGGCGAGGAGATCCTCGGCCTGGACCCCGACCCCAAGCGGATGCTGGTGCAGGCGTGGAACATGGTCACGCCGGCCCACCAGGAACTCAGCCGCGTCGAGACCGAGATCATCCGGGAGCTGCAGCAGCACCCCTCGGACTACCGCCGCTGGCTGCGCGCCGTGGCCCTCTTCCACCTGATCACCGAGGGCGTCCTGGCCCTCGTCGGACAGCGGGCCATCGTCAACTCCCTGCACGGCATCCCGCTGCTCGCCGGACTGAAGGCCGGCTTCACGGCGATGTGCCGCGACGAGTCCCGGCACGTCAGCTTCGGTCTGCACGCGCTGCGCCAAGGCGTGCTGGAGGGCTACGGCGACGACATCCGCGAGATCGTCGAGCTCGCCGCGCCGATCGCCCTCAACATCGAGGAGGGCGGCGAGGTGGACGCGGCCCCGCAGGGCCTCACCATGAAGCAGCTCGGCATCGAGAGCCTGTACCGCCAACTGCGCCTCATCGGCATCGAGAAGGAGTTCGCCGACCACGTCGTCGACCTCTCCGCCCTGAAGCCGGCCGCCGAAGAGGACCGCTGAGCCGCCACCGCGCGCCCGCCCACCGCCGCACCGCGCTCCCCCGCCCCACAGCCACAGCCACAGCCACACACCCCAAGAGAGGTAACCGCCATGACGCGTGAAGACATCATCTCCGGCCTCGCCGAGATCCTGAACGAGGTCGCCGACGTGGAGCCGGCCGACGTGACCGAGGAGAAGTCCTTCATCGACGACCTCGACGTCGACTCCCTGGCGATGGTCGAGGTCATCGTCGCCACCGAGGAGCGCTTCGGGGTGAGCCTGCCCGAGGAGGAGCTGAAGGAGCTCCGGCTGGTCTCCGACATCGTGATCCGGATCGAGAAGCAGCTGGCCGGCTGACCGCCCGATCCTCCCGCTGCTGCTTCGGCCCGGCCCGCCCCGGGGCCGGAGCGGCGCATCCACCCACTCCCGGACTCGCCCGCACGAGCCCGGGGCCAGGAGGCACCATGAGCGACGACCGGGTCCAGGTACGCCGCGCTCTTCGCGCCCTGTTCAGCCCGCTCGGCTGCCCCGACCCGTACCCCCTCTACGCGGTGCTCCGCGAACGGGCCCCCGTGGCCCGGCTGCCCGACGGGACCGTCGTCGTCACCCGCTACGCCGACTGCGACCGGGTGCTGCGCGATCCCCTCTTCCGCGTCGAGGACGACGAATGGATCGCCCGCACGTGGCCCGAGGGCCCCGAGCACCTGGCCGTCCACTCCCTCATGGGCGAGATGGTCAACCAGAACTCGCCCCATCACGAGCGGCTGCGGCGCCTGGTCAGCCGGGCCTTCACCCCGCGCCGCGTGGAGGGGCTGCGGCCGGCGGTGGAACGGCTGACCGACGCCCTGCTGGACGACCTCGCCGACCACGCCCCCACCGGACCGGTCGACCTGATGGAACGGCTCGCCCTGCCGCTCCCCATCACCGTCATCGGCGAACTGCTCGGCATTCCCGAGGAGGACCGGGCCTGGTTCGGCCCGCGGGTGCGGGACATCACCTCCGCCATCGAGAACAACCTCCTCGGCCCCGACCTGGAGCGCGCCGACGCGGCGACCGCCGAACTGTGGGACCGCCTGGGCGCGCTGGTGGCCGAGCGGCAGGCCGATCCGCGCGAGGACATGGTCAGCACGCTCATCGCGGTCCGCGACGCGGACGGCGACCGGCTCACCCACCGCGAGCTGCTCGCCAACCTGGTCCTGCTGTACTCCGCGGGCTACGAGACGACGAGCAACCTCATCGGCAACGGCACGGCGACCCTCCTCGACCAGCCCGGGCTCCTCGCCCGCCTGCGCGGTGAGCCCGACAACGTCGCCGCCTGGGTCGACGAGATGCTGCGCTTCACCCCGCCGATCCAGATCGCCTCGCGCTGGACCGGCGAGGACACCGAACTGCACGGGGTGAGCATCGAGAAGGGGACCCAGGTCGTGGCCCTGCTCGCCGGGGCGAACCGCGACCCGGAACGCTACGAGTCCCCCGACACGTTCCTGCCGGGCAGGCCCCTGTCCGGCTCGCTCAGCTTCGGCGCCGGCGCGCACTACTGCCTGGGCGCCGCCCTCGCCAGGATGGAGGCCCAGGTCGTCTTCCCCCGGCTGCTCGCCCGCTTCCCGCACATCGCCCACGCCGGCCCGGCGCTGGCCCGTACGCGCGTCACCTCGCTGCGCGGCTACGACCGGCTCCCGCTGGAGCTGAAGTGATCCCGGACGGCCGCCGGCCCGGGGCACAGAGCCCCGGGCCGGCCACGCGCCACGTCGTACGGCGGGGCTACGACTTCGCCTTCTTCTCCCGCGGCCAGATGGTGTAGGACCACGACCAGAGGGTGTCGATCACCCAGATGGTCAGCCAGATCCGGCCCAGCCAGACCAGCGGCCCGCGCTGGTCGTCGGGCACGCTGCCGTCCGTGATCTGCCATACGAGCCAACTGGAGTCCAGGGCCCACAGGACCAGCTGCCCCAGCGCGAACGCGACCGTGTGGATGTACCAGTCACGGCGCTCCTTGCGGGCGTGCTCCTTCGGCCCCAGGGCGGGCTCCGCCGAAGGCTGCGCCGGTTCCGGCTTGCTCGTGTCCATGTCTTCTCCGTCCTGTGTCATGTGTACTGTTTCCGGCCCGGCATCGGCATCGGCACCGGCCCCTGCTCCGGCCGGAGCCGCCGTCCCGGCCTCGTTCTCCTCCCGCGGCAGGCGCAGGACGCGGACCGCGAACGGCACCACGGCCGCCCCCACAGCGGAGGTGGCGGCGGCCGCCGCGCAGGCGGCGACCCAGCCGAGTTCCTCGTAGAGCACCCCCATCACCAGCGGCCCGGCCACCACACCGGCCAGGCGCGCGGTCTCGTAGAGGCCCATGCCCCGGCCGATCCGGCCGCCGGACGCGGCGGCCACGGTCGCCTGCTCGACGGGGATCTGCGCCGCGAAACAGGCGGCGGCCACGGTCCAGAACACGGCGATCGCGAGGGGCGTGGAGACGACCGCCAGCCCCGCGGCGAACAGCGCGCCCGCCACGAACGAGGCGATCATCGTCGGGGTCCGGCCCAGCCGGTCGGTGAGGTGGTGGGTGTGCTCCGGCAGCAGCACGAACACCACGAAGCCGGGGGCGAAGACCATGGCGATCTCGTTGGGCGACAGGCCCAGATCCCCCTGCAGCCGCAGAAGCAACAGCATCCACAGCCCTGCTTCGGCGGCGGCCGTCACCGCGGACACCACCATCAGCGGCAGCAGCCGGCGCTCGGCCGCACCGCGTCGGAGCAGCCCTCCCGCCCCCGGAGCGTCCGCGCCCGGGCGGGCCGGCCGGCTGCTCGGCCCGCGCAGCAGCAGGGCCGCGGCCAGCACGCAGGCGGCGGCGCCCAGCCAGAACAGCGCCGGATAGCCGGTCCGTTCCAGCAGGGAGAACGCCACCAGGTATCCCACGAAGGCGCCTTGGCCTTCGGCGGAGAGCAACTTCCCGTAGGCGGCGGTGCCGTCGCCGTCCCGTGCCTCCTGCCCGGTCCAGGCCCGCAGAGCGACCCAGAACAGCGCGCCGCCCGCGCCGCCCAGGCCCGCCGCGGCGAAGGCCACCGGCAGGGAGCCGGCGAGCGCGTACCCCGCGAAGGACAGGGCGTACAGGCCCGCGCCGGCCGCGGCCACCCGCCGCTGGTCGAAGCGGTCGGCCAGTTCCCCGGCCAGGGGGCGCACGATCAGCGAGAGCACCGCCTCGAAGGCGATGAGGGCGCCCACCACGGACGCGCCGGCCTCCAGCGTCGAGCCGGCCCACAGCGGCAGCAGGAAGTCCAGCACCTCGGCCGGGGCGCTCGCGAACAGCGCAGCCGACAGGACCCGGCGGCCTGCCGGGTCCGTCGGCGTCCTGGTCCCGGCGCTCACGTTTCGAGCGCCGTCTTGGGGGTGATCACCCGGGTGGGGATGGACTTGTTGGTGATCCGCGCGAACATGTTGCGCGGGCCCGGGATCCACACCTCGTCGACCGCCGCCGTGTGCAGGCCCCGCAGGATGGTCTGCCAGTGGACGGGGGTGGTCCAGCCGTCCAGCAGGTCCTGCTTGATCTCCTCGGGATCGGTCAGGAGCCGCCCGTCGACGTCGGACAGGACCGGTATCCCCGGGGTGTGCCACGGCACGGTGCCGTAGACCTCGTCGTGCAGGCGCGCGCGCAGCCCGGAGACGGCGGAGCAGTGCTCGGCGCGGTTCATCGTGTAGAAGGGGAAACCCCCCTCCTCGCGGACCCGCTGTTCGAAACGCTCCAGGGAGCGCAGCGACGCGGACACCGCGTGGACCTCCTCGTCGAGGACCACCGACAGCTCGATCCATTCACCGCGTGCGCGTGTCTCATCGACCAGCCGCTGCACCGTGTCGTGCGGGAGCCGGTAGAAGAAGTGGCAGCCCAGCGGTTCGTCGAGCGAGTCGAAGTAGTCCGTCTCGACGGCCACGCTGCGCCGGATCAGCTCCAGGGCGTCGGGGTAGGTCAGGGCGCCGGCCCAGACGGCGGCCATGAAGGCGCCGAAGCTCTGCCCGCCGCAGACGGCGGGCCGGCCGCCGTGGCGGTCCTGCGCGCAGTCGGCGAGGGCGAGGGTGAGTGCCATGAACCCGGTCTCGAACACCTCCCACTCGTAGATCGACGCCTCGCGGTAGGCGTCGGCCAGGCAGTAGCCCAACACCTCGTCCGCCTGGGCGAATCTGCGTCTGGCGTGGTCGTTCGTGGTGACGAACTCGCTGATCGCGTCGAATCGGGTGGGAATGAGCCCGGGGAAGAAGAGCGCTACGGCCATTGCCTCATCCTTGTCTCGCAGTCGTTCATTCGTCCTCGCGCAGCGGGAAGTCGCCGCCCGCCCCGGAGGTTCCCGGGGGGCTGTCGGCGAGGGACACCCTCACCTCGACCACTCCTGCCGTGTTGTTGTCCGCGCAGTGCTGCCACGCCGTATGGAGGACGCCGTGGAGATCGCCGGGGTTGTCGACCCGCCAGAATCCGAGACCGTACGCACCGGCCAGGCCCTCGGATCCGGTCGGGCGGTCGGCGGTGAAGGCGAACCGTGAGCCGGTGCCCGACACCCGGTCCAGGTTGGTCTGGAGCCACCCGTAGCCGCCGTTGTCGAGGACCACGTACAGCACGGCCACGCCCGCGTCGGCGACGGTGGGCAGTTCGGAGCGGAAGAGGTTGAAGGCACCGTCGCCGACCACGGCCACCACGGGCCGGCCCGGCTCGGCCAGGGCGACGCCCACGGCGGCCGCGGCGCCGAAGCCGAGCGGGGTCTGCTCGCTGGGCACGACGGACCCGCCGAGGGCCCCGCAGCTCCAGTGGGGGTAGAAGTACGACCACATGTCCTGCAGGCCGTTCTCCTGGACGAGGACGCGGGTCTCGGGAACGGCGCCGGCGAGGGCGGACAGCACGCGCGCCACCGGTACGCCCGCGGCCGGCCCGGCGGCGTCGGCCGCCGCGTCCGCGGCCGCCGCCCGCTCGGCCGCGCGTGCGGCGTGGGCCTCCCGTACGGCGTGGACCCGTTCGGTCCAGGCGGTGTCGCCCGCGTGCCCGTCCAGCAGCCGGGACCAGGCCGCGACGGTCCGTCCGACGTCGCCCAGCACGCCGGTGCCCGGCCTCCCGGTGACGAGGCTCTCCTCCCCCGTCACCACCTGGATCACCGGGAGCCCGGCGGCGTCCGGCCAGCCGAAGGTCGCCGTCTCCTCCAGCCGGCTGCCGAGCGCGATCACCAGGTCGCTCTCGCGCCACAGCCGGTCGGCGGGGGCCACCGTGTAGAGGCCCGACACTCCGCAGAAGAGCGGGTGGTCCTCGGCGATCGTGCCCCGGCCGGACGCGGTGGTGAAGATCGCGGCGCCGAGCCGCTCGGCGAAGGCCTCCAGGAGGCGGTCGGCGTTGCGGTGGCGGGCGCCGCCGCCCACCAGCAGCAGGGGCCGCCGGGCCGCGGCGATGGCGTCGGCGGTGGTCCGCAGGACTTCGAGGTCCGGGGTCTGCCGCTGCGGGGCGGCCGACCGCCAGGGGCCGACGCGGGTGACCGGTTCCCCGGCCGTCTGTTCCGCGATCTCTACGTACACGGGGCCGGGCGTGCCGTTGACGGCGACGGCGACGGCCTTCTCCAGTACGCCCGCCAGCCGGTCGGGGTGGTCGACCCGCGCCGCCCACTTGACGTAAGGACGCACCGCTGCGAGCTGGTCGAGCTCCTGGAACGCCCCCGTGCCCAGCCGGTCCAGGGCGGTGCCGCCGGCGATGAGCACGACGGGCGCGGCGGCGGAGGCGGCCTCCAGCACCCCCGTGAGGGTGTTGGTCAGGGCCGGGCCCTTGCCCACCGCGCAGATGCCGGGCCGCCCGGAGGCGAGGGCGTAACCGGTCGCCATGAACAAGGCGTTGCGCTGGTCCCGGCACAGGACGAACCGGGTGTCGGTGCCCTCCAGGGCGCCCAGCAGGTCCATGTCGTCGCCGGGCAGGCCGAAGACGACGCCGGCGCCGAGGTGGTGCAGGTGGTCGGCGACGGCGTGCCAGGCGCCGGGATACGTACGGTCGTTCATCGGCCGGCCGCCGGGAGGTGCTCGGCGACGGCCTTGGAGACGAGGACCGGCTCGGTCCAGATCTCCGTGCCGTCGGTGATGTAGTTCGCCATCCGCCCGTATCCGCCGAAGGGGGCGTTGCCGTCGTCGATGGACAGCAGGGTGGTGTCGAGGGTGACGGTGGTGCGCCGGCGCAGGGCGTCGGCCAGGGCGGGGGCGTGGCCGTACACGCTGGATCCGAGGGCGCGTTCGGTGAACACCGCGGTGGTGAGGGTGGCCGCCAGGGTCTCCGGGTCGCGGTAGGCGACGACGTTGAAGACCGGTGCGAAGAACTCCGGCACCGGGGTGCGCGGGGTCACCTCCTCGCCCACGACGACGGTGGGCTCCATCCGCCGCTCGCGGAAGTCGACATGACCGCCGTGGACGATGTTGCGGCGGTTGCGGGCCAGGAACTGGGCGGCCTCCTCCAGCGCGCCGTCGTAGAAGACGGGCCCGTAGTCGGCGTCCGGATCGGTGTAGGGCCCGTAGCGCAGGGCCTTGATTTCGGTGACGAGGGTGTCGAGGAACTCGTCGAGCAGGTCCTCCTGGACGCAGAACAGGTCCGGGCCCAGGCAGTCCTGGCCTGCGTTGTGCATCCGGATCTCCACGGCGTCCCGCGCCGCCTTCGCGAGGTCGGCGCCCGGGGCGACGACGAAGGGGTTGACCCCGGAGCCGAGGAACAGGAACAGCTGGCCCGGGGACAGTTGGGGCCTGATCTGCTCGGCGTTGCGGTAGGCGCCGGTGAAGACGACGACGTCGGCCGGCCGGACGTGCTCGCGCAGGAATTCGCGCTGGCTGGCATTGGTCAGTTCGATCGGCAGCCCGTGGCGCGCGGCGAGCAGCCGGTGCAGCCTGCCCATCTGGTCCTTGACCTGACTGGAGGGGCGGAAGACCAGGCGGTCCGCGTAGAGGGCGGGCACCAGCAGGTACAGGGCGTACGAGTACAGGACGACGTTGGACGGCATGTAGACCGCCAGTCGCGGGACCCGGCCCGGGCGGTACGTCTCGAACTCGGCGAGCGCGCCGTCGAGCGTGGCGATGGTCGCCTCGATCTCGTATCCGGCGGCGCGGTGCGTGGAGATCTCGCAGAGCAGGTCGTGGACGGCGCCGGGGTCGCCGGCCAGGAAGTCCCGGACGGCGCGGAGTGCCTCCAGGCGTCCGGGGTCGGGGACCTGCACCGGCTCGTCGAGAGCGGTCGGCCAGGCGGGAGCGGAGCTCATGTATCCCTCCTCGGGGCGGAGTCCATGGAGAGTCAGCGTCAACCCCTTGTCATTGATTGTCAAGTTCAGTCATGCCTGTCATGGCTGTTGATCGGTCCGCATGCCCCGCAGCGCGGGCGCCGCCCAGCAGCCGCAGACCACCAGCAGATAGGCGCAGGCGAGCGTGAGGATCGTCGGGCGCAGGCCGGCGGCGCCCACGAGCACCACCGTCAGGGAGGCCCCGAGCGGAACGGCCACCAGCCCGGCCGTGTCGACCGCGGCCGACACCCGCCCGTACTGCTCACGCGGAACGCTGCGCTGGAACACGCCGGTCCGGAGCGGACCCACCGGGGCGGCGAAGGCGCCGAGCAGCGCGAGCAGTACGGCGCCGACGGCGAGGGAGGGCAGGGCGGCGAGGGCGCCGATCGACAGGGCCACCGCCAAGCCCGAACCGAGGTACACCCGGCGGGCGCCGAGCCGGTGCCCGGCGACGGCGTAGCCCACCGTGCCGGCCACCGCCCCCAGCCCGAAGGCCGTGAGCAGGACGCCCAGGCCGGCCGCGCTCCCCAGGTGCTGGTAGGCGTACGTCACCAGGACCACGCCGGCCAGTCCGCTGTCCAGGCCGTTGAAGGCGGTCCCGGACACCGCCATGGCCCGCAGCAGCCGGTGCTCGCGCAGCGTGCGCAGCCCCGAGCGCAACTCGGCCAGGTAGGTCCCGGCGGCCCGTGCGCCCGGGGCCGCGGCCCGGCCGGCCGCGATCCAGCCGAGGATGAGGGCCGCCGCCAGCAGGCAGGCCGCCGCGTCGACGAGCAGGACGTCGGCGACCCCGAGCAGGGCGACGGCCGCTCCCCCCAGGGGCGGCCCGCACAACTGGGCGATCTGGTGGACTCCGCCGAGCAGCGCGTTGCCCCGCTCCAGCGGCATCTCCGCATCCGCGGACAGCTCGGGCACCAGACCGGTGACGGCGGCGGAGGCGGGAATGTCCAGCACATTGGCGGCCACGACGAGTGCCGCGAGTACGGGGAAGTTCAGCATCTCCAGCGCGTGCATGACCGGAATGCACGCCGCCCCGATACCGCCGACCGCATACGAGAGCACCGCCGTCGCCCGGAATCCCCAACGGTCCACCAGGGGGCCGGAAACGAATCCGACGGCTCCCGAGGCGACGGCGCCCAGGGCGACGAGGATTCCGGTCTGCGCCACGCTGCCGGTCGTCTGCAGCACGAACCACGGGACGGCGACGACCATCATCGCCTCGCCGACCGAAGCGACCGCCACGGCCCCCAACAGGACATAGATGCCCCACCGGCGCCGCCGGCCCGGCCGTCCATCGATTGTCATGAGTATTGACTTTAACATGACTCGAATGTGACTACATGAATACCCCAAGAATGCGCAAAAATCGGCACTGGTGTACGACTCAGCCCTGCGGGACGCGCCATGTCGGGTAGAATCTTTGTCACACTCCGTAAATATCCATCCGCCCTTCAACCACACAGCGAGCCGAACCTTGACGATCGAGCAGCCAGCATTCGGGAAACGCGTCCGGGAAAGCCGTCGCCTCCAGGGCCTGTCCCAGGGGGACCTGGCCGGCGAGGGCGTCTCGTCCAGCTACGTGTCGCTGGTGGAGAGCGGTCACCGGATCCCCAGCCTCAAGGCGGCCAAGGTCATCGCCGGGCGGCTCGGGGTGACGCTCGAGGAGCTGTGCGAGCCCGAGGCGCAGGACCGCCGGCGCACCCACCGGCTCCAGCTGGTCGGCCTGCTGGTGGCGGCCCGCTCCAGCCAGCTGGCCGGGGGCTGGGCCGCGGCCAGGAGCCAGCTGGACGCAGTCGTCCGGCAGGCCGGCGACGGCGGGTTCGACGAGGTGCGCTGGGAGGCCCGCTGGGAACTGGCCACCGTGCTCGACCGACTCGGTGCCGACGCCGAGCGCGAGGCGACCCTGCTGGAGCTGCTGGACGACCCGATCACCACCGCCGCGCAGCTCATGCGCACCCGGGCGGCGATCGAACTCGCCGACCTCTACCGGCGCACGGGGCGCCTCTCCGACGCCGTCACCTTCGCGGAGGAGGCCTCCGGCGCCGCCACCGGTCTCGACGCGGGCCGGCCCGAACGCGTCCAGGCCCAGGTCGTGCTGCTGACGGCGTACGTGGAGAGCGGCGAGTGGCACCGCGCGAAGAGCCTCGGCGACGCACTGCTCGACGAGGTGCCCACGGTGGCGGCCGAACCGCTGCGCGCGTGCGCGCTCTGGGCGGCGGCCGGTGCCCGCCACCTCGGTGGTGGCAGCGAGGCCCTCGGCCTGCTGGCCGAGGCGGACGGGCTGCTCGGCGGGGCGGACGACGTCCGGCTGCGCATCCGTCTGGACCGGGCCCGCGCCCTGCTGGCACTCGCCACCGGCGACGCGAGCGCCGAAGCCCTGCTGGAGCGGGTCCGCCATGCGCCGGTACTCTCCTCCGCGCCCACGGCCGCGGCCTGGCTCGCGGCCCTGGAGGCGCTGGCCGTCGTACGGTCCGGGGAGGCTTCCGCGGACGCCGCGGCCGCGGCCGCCGACGCGCTGGACCCCTCGGCGCTGGACCCGATCGACCGGGCCCGCTGCACGGTGATCCGGGCCCGCGCCCGGCGATCGGCGGATCAGGAGGAGGCGGCGGCCGCGGACTTCAGGGCGGCGGCCGCGGACTACGAGAAGGCCGGCGCCGTCCGGCTCGCGATGGAGACGTGGCGGGAGCTGAGCGCCCCCGGCCACGTCACCGGCGTCGACCCGCACGCCGTGCTCATGCCGTAGCGGGCTCCGGACATCGCAGTCTCCGGAACACCGCCCTGCGGACGGGAGCGGAGGCCGCCACGGCCGCCACCGTTCCCGCTCCGTCGGGCAGGTCCCGTACGTACGCCACGCCGCCCGCACCCCACGGCCCGGAGGCGGGCAGCGCCACCCTGCCGTCCGGCCCGGCGGCCAGCACGTCCACCTCGGCGGCGAGCGCGAAGGCTCCCCGCCCGGCCAGTCGCAGCGCCGCCTCCTTGCGGGCCCACATCCGGGCCAGGACCAAGGGCCGCCGTCCGGCCGCCGCCTCCCCCGCGAAGGCGCGCTCCGTTCGGCTGAAGGGCAACAAGGCCTCCGCCTCGACCGAGCCCGGGACCGTGACCGTACTGAGCGCCACCGACAGCCCCCGGGCGAGGGCGACGAGCAGCCCTCCGTCGTCCCGGCAGACCGCGAGCCCGAACGGCCCCGCGTCCCATCTCTGACGCCCCAGGTCGTCCCGTGTGAGCCGGACCTCGTCCGGCGGCCGCATCAGCAGGCGGCCGAGCAGGGCCCGGACCGTCCGGTCGGCCCCCGCGGAAGCCTTGTGCCGCATCTCTTCGGCGGGAGGGAATTCGCTCCCGTTCAGCACGGAGAAGACGTGGACCTCGCCCTCACCCACGTCGTACGGGCGGTCCGGCCGCGGCCATTCCTCTGGTAAATCCGATCCCCGTGCATCCTTTTCAGGTTGATGTATGTCATAGAGAAGATCATCCCCCGGCAATTTTCCCTCACATCTTCATTTACAGTCACCCGACACCGGTGCGCACCGGTACGGGGAATGAAATGGGTATTCATAGAAGCGCTCGGTCAAAGCGCTCTTTTGTCAACCGCTCGGCACCGGAGCTCGAAGCACCGGGGCGGGAAACGGCCTGCGGGACGCTCGGTCGGCTCGGCGCTGCGACCCCGCAGCCACTTGCCTCAGCACGTTCAGCAGGGCACACGGAACAGCAAACCTAACCTGGCGCGTTCGCCTCAGTCAACATCGACAGTGCCGATCTGACTCCAGCTGACCAGCGGTCATATTTCCTTGAAGGATTAACCGCTGACGCCCCGTCCGCAGGCGCGCTCCGGGGGCGCCGGGAGCCACCCAAAAGTCCGCTCCGGGTACGGGGAATGACGGCCGAATGACCTTCGCCGAACCTTCACACCCATCCGCCCTTCAGGTGCGCGACGCGCCGAGTGGCTTAAAACGCTCGTAGGTTTAGCACTCACCCGCGCCTTCGGCCGATCGGGCCCCCGCCTTTGCGGCCGTGACGGGACGCGACCCCTCGGTGACCGCACGGTCACACACCAAGCGGACTCACTTGCTCCGGGATTGCGTGCGGCCCTCGCACTCGACTTCGCCTCCAGTGCCGGCGTCGACCATCTGGAGTACACGCCCGGCGCGCTGCGCCCCGCCCGGCACCCGCGTGGGCTACATCGCTGTGGGTACGGTGTTGTCCCGGTAGGGCCGGGACGACGGGGCTGCTACCAATCAGTAAACAAGGGGACAACTCCGCTCACGACCGCAAAGAAAATGTGGGCCGTTCGTAGGGACTCGACAAAGAATCACCCGGGGCCGCTGACCGGGGAGACAGAGACCTTGGATACATGACGGGGCTACTGTGCAGTCGGGGATCCCCCTGACCTGGGGCGCCACAAGGGTTCTCCGGCGGTTCGACCCTCGCATCACACTCTGTGTGGGCAAGGTCACCACCGGGGAAGGGTCGAAAGGCCGTGTGGGCTGTCCCTAAACTCAGCTTGTTTCAAGGAGGGAGCCATCGTGCGCAAGGTGCTCATCGCCAACCGTGGCGAAATCGCTGTCCGCGTTGCTCGGGCCTGCCGGGACGCCGGGATCGCGAGCGTAGCCGTCTACGCCGATCCGGACCGGGACGCTCTGCACGTCCGCGCGGCAGACGAAGCTTTCGCGTTGGGCGGTGACACCCCGGCCGCGAGCTACCTGGACATCTCCAAGGTCCTCCAGGCCGCCGCCGACTCGGGTGCGGACGCCATCCACCCCGGATACGGCTTCCTGTCCGAGAACGCCGACTTCGCCCAGGCCGTGCTCGACGCCGGCCTGACCTGGATCGGCCCGCCGCCGCAGGCCATCCGTGACCTCGGCGACAAGGTGGCCGCCCGTCACATCGCCCAGCGCGCCGGCGCGCCGCTGGTCGCCGGTACGCCGGACCCGGTCTCCGGGGCCGACGAGGTCGTCGCCTTCGCCAAGGAGCACGGCCTGCCGATCGCCATCAAGGCCGCCTTCGGCGGCGGCGGCCGCGGCCTGAAGGTCGCCCGCAACCTCGAAGAGGTGCCGGAGCTCTACGAGTCCGCCGTCCGCGAGGCCGTCGCCGCCTTCGGCCGCGGCGAGTGCTTCGTCGAGCGCTACCTCGACAAGCCGCGCCACGTGGAGACCCAGTGCCTGGCCGACTCGCACGGGAACGTCGTCGTCGTCTCGACCCGTGACTGCTCCCTCCAGCGCCGCCACCAGAAGCTGGTGGAGGAGGCCCCCGCGCCGTTCCTGACCGAGGCTCAGAACGCGGAGCTGTACGCCGCGTCCAAGGCCATCCTGAAGGAGGCCGGCTACGTCGGCGCCGGCACGGTGGAGTTCCTCGTCTCCGCCGACGGCCTGATCTCCTTCCTGGAGGTCAACACCCGCCTGCAGGTCGAGCACCCGGTCACCGAAGAGGTCGCCGGCATCGACCTGGTCCGCGAGATGTTCCGCATCGCCGACGGCGAGGAGCTCGGCTACGGGGACCCGGTCCTGCGCGGCCACTCCATCGAGTTCCGCATCAACGGCGAGGACCCGGGCCGCGGCTTCCTGCCGGCGCCCGGCACGGTGACGAAGTTCGTCGCGCCGACCGGCCCGGGCGTCCGCCTGGACGCGGGCGTCGAGTCCGGCTCCGTCATCGGCCCGGCCTGGGACTCCCTGCTGGCCAAGCTCATCGTCACCGGCGCCACCCGCGAGCAGGCGCTCCAGCGCGCCGCCCGCGCGCTCGCCGAGTTCGAGGTCGAGGGCATGGCCACCGCCATCCCGTTCCACCGGGCGGTCGTCGCCGACCCCGCCTTCGCCCCGACCGACGGCAGCCCGTTCACCGTCTACACCCGCTGGATCGAGACCGAGTTCGTCAACGAGATCCCGGCGTTCACGGCTCCGGCCGCGGAGGAGACCGAGGACGAGCCGGGCCGCGAGACGGTCGTCGTCGAGGTCGGCGGCAAGCGCCTGGAGGTCTCGCTGCCGTCCTCCCTCGGCATGACCCTGGCCCGTACGGCCGCCGCGGGCGGCGCGAAGCCGAAGCGCCGCGCGGCCAAGAAGTCCGGTCCGGCAGCCTCCGGCGACACGCTCGCCTCCCCGATGCAGGGCACGATCGTCAAGGTCGCCGTCGAGGAGGGCCAGCAGGTCACCGAGGGCGAACTGATCGTCGTACTGGAAGCGATGAAGATGGAGCAGCCGCTCAACGCGCACCGCTCCGGCACCATCGTGGGCCTCACCGCCGAGGTCGGCGCCTCGGTCACTTCCGGCGCCACGATCTGCGAGATCAAGGACTGACGTCCCGATCGCGTCCGCGGACACGCGAAGGCCCCGCCCGGTCGGACCGGGTGGGGCCTTCGCGATGTCCGGGGTCTCCGGAGCGTCCCTATCGGCGCCGCATGTCGGCCACCCGCGCCCGCTCCGCCTGCTGCTCCAGCATCCCGCCGGGCGCGCTGCGCAGCTGGGCCGTGGGGCCGCCCCGCCGCTGCACGGGGAGGGGAGAGTCCCGGCGCGGTCGGCGTCCCTGCATGCCGTCCACACCGCCGGAGGCCACCGGACCGCCGGCCACGGTGATCTGGACGCCCTGGTCCGCCAGGGCCTGCAGCTCCGTGGCCGCCCGGTCGTCGTGCGGCGGGGGCTCGTCCGTGACCAGACGGGTCATCACGTCCGTCGGCACCGTCTGGAACATGGTGTCGGTGCCGAGCTTCGTGTGGTCCGCCAGCACCACCACCTCCGCGGCAGCCTGCACCAGCGCCCGGTCCACGCTCGCGCTGAGCATGTTGGACGTGGACAGCCCGCGCTCGGCGGTCAGGCCGCTCCCGGACAGGAAGGCCCGGGACACCCGCAACCCCTGCAGGGACTGCTCGGCACCGCTGCCCACGAGGGCGTAGTTGGACCCGCGCAGGGTGCCGCCCGTCATGACGACTTCGACCCGGTTGGCGTGGGCCAGCGCCTGGGCGACCAGGAGGGAGTTGGTCACGACGGTCAGGCCGGGCACCCGGGCGAGCCGGCGGGCCAGCTCCTGCGTCGTGGTGCCCGCGCCGACGACGACGGCCTCGCCCTCTTCCACGAGGCCGGCCGCGACATCGGCAATGGCGGTCTTCTCCGCCGTCGCGAGATGGGACTTTTGCGGAAAGCCGGACTCCCGCGTGAAACCGCCCGGCAAGACCGCACCGCCGTGTCGGCGGTCGAGGAGTCCTTCGGCCTCCAGTGCCCGCACGTCCCGCCGTACGGTCACTTCGGAGGTCTGGACGACGCGGGCGAGCTCCCGGAGCGACACCGCTCCGTTGGCCCGCACCATTTCGAGGATCAATTGGCGACGTTCTGCAGCGAACACGAAACTGACAGTAACCCCAACGACCGTCTGCTTTCAGCTCTTTGCGCCGGAATACCGAAGTTGTCCATAGAGCGGGGCGACTAGTGGTATACGCGGCCTGAGACTTGGGTGAACGTCTCGCCACGCGACCGCGCCCCGCCCCAAACCCCTTGCGGGGTGCGGCGGTTAGCGGAGCCTACGCCTCCCCGCCGGCCTTCCGGGTGTGCAGCTGGCGGGCCACCTCGGCGATCGACCCCGACAGCGAGGGGTACACGGTGAACGCGTTTGCGATCTGCTCGACCGTCAGATTGTTGTCGACGGCGATCGAGATCGGGTGGATGAGTTCGCTCGCACGCGGGGAGACGACCACGCCGCCCACCACGATGCCGGTGCCCGGGCGGCAGAACATCTTCACGAAGCCGTCCCTGATGCCCTGCATCTTGGCGCGCGGGTTGCGCAGCAGGGGGAGCTTCACGACACGGGCGTCGATCTTGCCGGCGTCCACGTCCGCCTGGGTGTAGCCGACGGTGGCGATCTCGGGGTCGGTGAAGACGTTCGAGGACACCGTCTTCAGGTTCAGCGGGGCCACCGCGTCGCCGAGGAAGTGGTACATCGCGATGCGCCCCTGCATGGCCGCGACGGACGCGAGCGCGAAGACGCCCGTGACGTCACCGGCCGCGTAGACGCCCGGCGCGGAGGTGCGCGAGACCTTGTCGGTCCAGATGTGCCCGGAGTCCTTGAGCCGGACTCCGGACTCCTCCAGGTTCATGTTCTGCGTGTTCGGGATCGCGCCGACCGCCATCAGGCAGTGGCTGCCGGTCAGCACCCGGCCGTCGGAGAGGGTGACCTCGACCCGGTCGCCGACCCGCTTGGCGGACTCGGCGCGCGAGCGCCCGACGACGTTCATGCCGCGGCGCCGGAAGACGTCCTCCAGGACGGCGGCCGCGTCGGGGTCCTCGCCCGGCAGCACGCGGTCGCGGGAGGACACCAGGGTCACCCGGGAGCCGAGCGCCTGGTACGCGCCGGCGAACTCGGCGCCGGTCACACCGGAGCCGACCACGATGAGCTCCTCGGGGAGCTCCTCCAGGTCGTAGACCTGGGTCCAGTTCAGGATGCGCTCGCCGTCGGGCTGGGCGTCGGGGATCTCGCGCGGGGTGCCGCCGGTGGCGATGAGGACGGCGTCGGCCGTCAGGATCGTCTCGGTGCCGTCGGCGGCGGTGACGATGACGTCCCGGGTGCCGTCGATGCCCTGCGGGCCGCCCAGCTTGCCGCGGCCGCGCATGACCTTGGCGCCGGCCCGCGTGACGGAGGCGGTGATGTCGTGCGACTGGGCGAGCGCGAGCCGCTTGACACGCCGGTTCACCTTGCCGAGGTCCACGCCGACCACGCGCGCCGCCTGCTCGATGTGCGGGGTGTCGTCGGCGACGATGATCCCCAGCTCCTCGTAGGAGGAGTCGAAGGTGGTCATCACCTCGGCGGTCGCGATCAGGGTCTTGGAAGGTACGCAGTCGGTGAGGACCGAGGCCCCGCCCAGGCCGTCGCAGTCCACGACGGTCACCTCCGCGCCGAGCTGGGCGCCGACCAGCGCTGCCTCATACCCGCCGGGTCCGCCGCCGATGATCACGATCCGGGTCACGAAAAGTCCGCCTCACGTCTACCCGGCCGGCTGCCGCCCCGGCCGGCGTCCGGGGGGTCCTCCCCGGGGGATGCATTCCGTGCTCCATTGTCCCGCACGCTTCAAGGTGCTTCGCGCCCGGTCCCCGCCGGGGACTCCGTCCGGGTGTACCCCCGCCTGGCACACCTCCACGGCCACCCCTCCCGTACCCTCGACCTCATGTCGCTCTACGCCGCGTACGCCGGCAACCTCGACCCGCGGCTGATGACGCGCCGCGCTCCCCATTCGCCGCTGCGCGGCACGGGCTGGATCAACGACTGGCGGCTGACCTTCGGCGGCGAGCAGATGGGCTGGGAGGGCTCCCTCGCCACGATCGTCGAGGCGCCGCGCCACCAGGTCTTCGTCGCCCTGTACGACATCGCCCCGCTGGACGAGGACTCGATGGACCGCTGGGAGGGCGTCGGGCTCGACATCTACCGGCGCATGCGGATCCGGGTGCACACGCTGGACGGCGAGGAGGCCGCCTGGTGCTACGTGCTCAACGGCTACGAGGGCGGCCTGCCCTCGGCGCGCTACCTGGGCGAGATCGCCGACGCGGCCGAGTCCGCGGGCGCCCCGCACGACTACGTGATGGAGCTGCGCAAGCGCCCCTGCTGACCCCGGCGCGGGGCTCCCGCGGCCGACGCCCGCCGGTCACCGCAGGTCACGGTGGGTCACGGCGGACATTTGGTCGGAAACGACAAGACAACGATCCGAGCATGGTGAGCTGTGCCATCTACGCGCGTAGGCAATGAGCGGCTACGCTCGTCTGCGTGAACGCATCTGTTACCGATCCCACCGCCGCCGCCGACGCCGCAGCCGCCCGCCTGCGGGAGCTCACCGGTGCCGAGACCCACGATGTCGCCCTCGTCATGGGCTCCGGCTGGGCCCCGGCCGCCGAGGCCCTGGGCGCCCCCGAGGCCGAGTTCCTCGTCACCGAGCTGCCCGGGTTCCCCCCGGCCGCCGTCGAAGGACACGGCGGCAAGGTCCGCTCGTACAAGATCGGCGACAAGCGCGCGCTGGTCTTCCTCGGCCGCACCCACTACTACGAGGGCCGTGGCGTCGCCGCCGTCGCCCACGGTGTCCGCACCGCCGTCGCCGCGGGCTGCAAGACCGTCGTGCTGACCAACGGCTGCGGTGGTCTGCGCGAGGGCATGCAGCCCGGCCAGCCGGTCCTGATCAGCGACCACATCAACATGACGGCCACCTCGCCGATCATCGGCGCGAACTTCGTGGACCTGACGAACCTGTACTCGCCCGAGCTGCGCGCGCTGTGCAAGGAGATCGACCCCTCCCTGGAGGAGGGCGTCTACGTCCAGTTCCCCGGCCCGCACTACGAGACCCCGGCCGAGATCAACATGATCCGCGTGATGGGCGCCGACCTCGTCGGCATGTCCACCGTGCTGGAGGCCATCGCCGCCCGTGAGGCCGGCGCCGAGGTGCTCGGCATCTCCCTGGTCACGAACCTGGCGGCGGGCATCTCCGGCGAGCCGCTGAACCACGAAGAGGTCCTCCAGGCCGGCCGTGACTCGGCCGCGCGCATGGGCAAGCTGCTGACCCAGGTCCTCGCCCGCATCTGAGGCCCCGGGACCGTACGAGAGGTAAGGCGGAAGTAGTGCAGGAACAGGACGACCTGATCACCCGGGCGCAGGCCTGGCTGGCGGAGGACCCCGACCCGGAGACGGCGGCCGAGCTCGCCGGGCTGATCGGGGCCGGCGACACGGCGGAACTGACCGACCGTTTCTCCGGCACCCTCCAGTTCGGCACCGCCGGTCTGCGCGGTGAGATCGGCGCGGGCCCGATGCGGATGAACCGCAGCGTGGTCATCCGGGCCGCGGCGGGCCTCGCGGCCTACCTGAAGGCCCAGGGCCACGCCGGCGGCCTGGTCGTCGTCGGCTACGACGCCCGCTACAAGTCGGCGGACTTCGCCCGCGACACCGCGGCCGTCATGACCGGCGCCGGCCTGCGCGCGGCCGTCCTGCCCCGCCCGCTGCCCACGCCCGTCCTCGCGTACGCCATAAGGCACCTGGGCGCCGTCGCCGGCGTCGAGGTGACCGCGAGCCACAACCCGCCCCGGGACAACGGCTACAAGGTCTACCTCGGCGACGGCTCGCAGATCGTCTCCCCGGCGGACACGGAGATCGCGGCGGAGATCGCCCGCGTCGACACGCTCGCCTCGGTGCCCCGCCCGGAGTCCGGCTGGGAGGACCTCGGCGACGAGGTCCTGGAGGCCTACCTGGCCCGTACCGACGCCGTCCTGACCCCCGGCTCCCCCCGGGGCGTGCGGACCGTCTACACGGCCATGCACGGTGTCGGCAAGGACGTCGTCATGGCGGCCTTCGCCCGGCACGGCTTCCCGGAGCCGGTCCTGGTCGCCGAGCAGGCCGAACCGGACCCGGCCTTCCCGACGGTGGCGTTCCCCAACCCGGAGGAGCCGGGCGCGATGGACCTGGCCTTCGCCAGGGCCGCCGAGGTCCAGCCCGACATCGTGATCGCGAACGACCCCGACGCGGACCGTTGCGCGGTGGCCGTCCCCACCGCGGACGGCTGGCGGATGCTGCGCGGCGACGAGGTCGGCGCGCTGCTCGCGGCGCACCTGGTCCACAAGGGCGCGACCGGCGTCTTCGCCGAGTCCATCGTCTCCTCCAGCCTCCTGGGCCGGATCGCGGAGGCGGCGGGCGTCGGCCACGAGGAGACCCTCACGGGCTTCAAGTGGATCGCCCGCGTCGAGGGCCTGCGCTACGGCTACGAGGAGGCGCTCGGCTACTGCGTGGACCCCGAGGGCGTCCGCGACAAGGACGGCGTGACCGCCGCCCTGCTGGTCGCCGAACTGGCCTCCGAGCTCAAGGAGCAGGGCCGCACGCTGAGCGACCTGCTGGACGACCTGGCGATGGCCCACGGCCTGCACGCCACCGACCAGCTGTCGGTCCGCGTCTCGGACCTGTCGGTGATCGCCTCGGCGATGGCCGCGCTGCGGGCGGAGCCGCCGGTCTCGCTGGCGGGCCTGCGGGTGGTCTCGGCGGAGGACCTGGCGAAGGGCACGGAGTCGCTGCCGCCGACGGACGGCCTGCGGTACTACCTGGACGGCGCGTACAAGGCCCGTGTCATCGCGCGGCCGTCCGGCACGGAGCCGAAGCTGAAGTGCTACCTGGAGGTCGTGGTCCCGGTGGCCGAGGCCTCCGACCTCGCGGCCGCCCGCGTGACCGGCCAGGAAGTCCTGGACGCGGTCAAGAAGGACCTCGCGGCGGCGATGGGCCTCTGACCCGTCGGCACCGGACCGGGTCCGGGGCTCCGGCCCCGCCCGGCCAGG
The DNA here is from genome assembly GCF_000720455.1 of Streptomyces virginiae. Taxonomy (GTDB): domain Bacteria; phylum Actinomycetota; class Actinomycetes; order Streptomycetales; family Streptomycetaceae; genus Streptomyces; species Streptomyces virginiae. The sequence goes on from NZ_JOAK01000004.1 coordinate 172,203, forward strand.
CTCCCGCCCCGTCCGGCGGGGCCTGGCCACCCGCTTCCCCCGGCCCCCTGAGCACCGGCTCGGGGGGCCGTCGGCGTATCCGGGCCGCTGCGCGGAGCTTCTCCCCCGCCCCGCCCTTTCGCCGTTTCCCGGGCTCCGCCCGGACCCGCGGCGCCGGGCTCAGCGTCCGGCGGACGGGGACGCCGTCGGCCGGACGATCTCGCCCAGCGTCGGGACCGACTCCGGACGGGAGCGGACCGCGTCCGTGCACTCCCACGCCCGCGGCGGATCGGCGTCCGGCCCGCCCAGGACCACCGGGCCCGGCCCGGCCGACACCGTCTCGCTGCCCGCCAGGGTGCACACGATCTGTGACAGCGCCACCGGCGGCAGGTCCTCCGGCTTGCGGCTGAGCCGTACCGTGCCCGCCGGGTCGCCCGCCTTCGGGGCGCCCGCCGTCAGCCCGGCCGGGACCCCGGTCGTGAAGCCGGCGTCCCGCTCCTCCGCGCTCGGCGTCCGCTCCAGCGTCTCCAGCAGCGCCTGCGCGGCCTGCGTGACGGGATCCCGTACGGTGCCCTTCTCCGGCATCGCGACCAGTCGCTCCACACCCACCAGCTGCGAACCGCAGACCAGCTCCACCGTGGCCGGGAAGCCCGGCGCGCCGCTCTGCCCGCCCGGCTGCGCCGGGGTGTCGCACGAGACGCGCGACGGCGCCGCGCCCACGTCCACGGGCACGGTCGTCGCCCGGATCCCGCAGCCCGCCGTCGCGAGCAGCGCCATCCCGACGAGCGGGACCAGTACGGCCGGTACCACCGGCAGGGCCCTACGCATCCAGGTCACCACTGATCGCCTTTCCCACGTCCACCGGCAGCCGCAGGGTGAACAGCGCCCCGCCACCCGGCACGTTGGCCGCGGTGATGTCACCGCCGTGGATGTGCGCGTTCTCCACGGCGATCGACAGGCCGAGCCCGCTCCCGTCCGACTTCGGCCGCGACGCGCTCGCCTTGTAGAAGCGGTCGAAGACGTGCGGCAGGACCTCCTCGGGGATGCCCGGCCCGTTGTCCTGGACCGCGATCACCAGCCAGTCACCTTCCACGGTCACCGAGACCCGCACCGGCGATCCGCCGTGCTTGAGCGCGTTGCCGATCAGGTTGGCCAGGATGACGTCGAGGCGGCGCGGGTCGAGCCGCACCGTGATGTCCCGCTCGGCGTCGAGTTCGACCGCGTCGAGCCAGGCCCGGGCGTCGATGCAGGCCGTGACCTGGTCGGCGACGTTGACGTCGTCCAGGACCAGCTTGGCCGTACCCGCGTCGAAACGGGTGACCTCCATCAGGTTCTCGACCAGGATGTTCAGCCGGCGGGTCTCGCTGACCACCAGGCCGACCGCCGGTGCGATCATCGGATCGAGGTCCTCGACCTCTTCCTCCAGCACTTCGGCGACCGCCGTCAGCGCCGTCAGCGGGGTGCGCAGCTCGTGCGACATGTCCGCGACGAAGCGCCGGCTGGCCTCCTCCCGCGCGCTCATGTCGGCGACCTTCTTCTCCAGCGCCTCGGCCGTCTTGTTGAAAGTGTGGGACAGGTCGGCGAGTTCGTCCGTGCCCGACACGTCGAGCCGGTGGTCCAGTTCGCCCTCGCCGAGCCGCCGCGCCGCGTCCCCGAGCCGCTGTACGGGCTTGAGCACGGTACGGGCCGCGGCCTGCGCGAGCAGCGCGGAGCCGAGCAACGCGAGGCCGGTGGCGATGGTCAACGACCAGGCGAGCGCGTTCAGGTCGTCCCGTTCCTGGGCGAGGGACTTGTACATGTAACCGGTCGGCCCGCCGCCCACGATCCGCGTTCCGCCGACCAGGTAGGGGTTGCCGCGCGGCTTCGTCCGCTGCCAGTACACGTGGTATTCGGCATCGTTGGCCGCGGTCGTCTTCTGCCGGTCGTTCACGGCGTTCTGCAGGGACTTCGGCACGTCCGCGAGCCGGAAGTTGTCGGGCCCGGCCGCGCCGTACATCTGACGGTTGTCCTTGCCCTCCTGCACGAGCAGCACGCTGTAGCCGGGGCTGCTGCCCGCCATCAGCTCGGCGGTGCGCTGCAGCTCCTCGGGCGTGGGGTCGGCGGGCAGCGCGGCGGCACGGTTCTGCATCTCCTGCCGGAAGTCGCCGAGGGCGGCCTCCTGGACACGGGTCAGCACGGCCTCGCGGTTGAGCCAGTAGGCGATCCCGGACGCGGACACGGCGGCCGTCAGGGCGACCAGCGCGAAGACCACGAGGAGCCGCAGCCGCAGGCTGGTCCAGCGCCGGCCCGCGAGCAACGACCGGATCACTGCGGGGAGTCCAGGCGGTATCCGACGCCCCGGACCGTACGGATGAGGGTGGGTGAGGAGGGCACGTCCTCGACCTTGGCGCGCAGCCGCTGGACGCAGGCGTCCACGAGCCGCGAGTCGCCGAGGTAGTCGTGCTCCCAGACCAGGCGCAGCAGCTGCTGGCGGGAGAGGGCCTGTCCGGGCCGGCGGCTCAGTTCGAGGAGCAGCCGCAGCTCGGTCGGCGTGAGCTGGAGGTCCTCGCCGTTCTTCGTCACCGTCATGGCGGCCCGGTCGATGACGAGGGAGCCGAAGCTCGCCGAGTCGCTCGACTCGCGTTCGCCGCGGCGCAGCACGGCCCGGATGCGGGCGTCGAGGACCCGCCCCTGGACGGGCTTGACCACGTAGTCGTCGGCTCCGGACTCCAGGCCGACGACCACGTCGATGTCGTCGCTGCGCGCGGTGAGCAGGATGATCGGCAGTTGGTCGGTACGGCGGATCCGCCGGCACACCTCGAAACCGTCGATCCCGGGCAGCATCACGTCCAGCACGATCAGATCCGGCCGCTGCTCGCGGAGCAGTTTGAGGCCGTCCTCGCCCGTCGCCGCGGTGGCCACACGGTGGCCCTGGCGAGACAGGGAGAGTTCGAGGGCCGTGCGGATGGCGTCGTCGTCCTCGATCAGCAACAGGAAAGGCACGGGCTCATTCTGTCCCATAGCCCGTCGGGAGTTCGACCGTCAGGTGGACGAGATCCTGCGGGAGTCCGCCGACGTCCTTCCGATGGTCGCTGTGACAGTGCTGTGACAGTCGACGGACACCCCGGTTAAGTCGGCCGGGCAGTCTTCTTGTCAACGCACAGCGATCCGAAGCAGAGACACTCCACGACGGGGGGCGCGAGATGAACACGCTGCACAGCACCAGCACCAGCGCGGTTGTCACGCGGCTGCACGATGTGAACCGCCGGACGGGTGTCCGTACGGTGGCGGTCGCCCGGCCCCGGCCGGCCCACGTCGTAGCCATTGACGCAAACCAGTACCAGGCGGTTCCCGCCCAGCAGCAGACCCCGTCCTCCACGTCGGAGGCGGAGTTCACGGCGTACGTCCAGGAGCGGCGGGCCGCCCTGTACGCCACGGCCTTCCACCTGACCGGTGACCGTTACGAGGCCGAGGACCTGCTGCAGAGCGCACTGTTCTCCACATACCGCGCCTGGGACCGGATCAGCGACAAGGCGGCGGTCGGCGGGTACCTGCGCCGCACGATGACGAACCTCCACATCAGCGCGTGGCGTCGGCGGAAGCTGAACGAGTACCCGACGGAGGAGCTGCCGGAGACGGCGTCGGACACGGACGCGATGCGCGGTACGGAGCTGCGCGCGGTGCTGTGGCAGGCGCTGACCCGGATCCCGGAGCCGCAGCGCACGATGCTGGTGCTGCGCTACTACGAGGGCCGTACGGACCCGGAGATCGCGGAGATCCTCGGGATCAGCGTCGGCACGGTGAAGTCGAGCATCTGGCGCTCGCTGCGGCGCCTGCGGGAGGACGAGTCGCTGAGCTTCGGCCGCGACGAGGCGGAGTCCTTCGAGGAGCTGGTCGCGTAACGCGACCCACATGGACCATCGGGCCGGGGGGCCCGTCCTGCGGGGGTGGGACGGGGGCCGTTGGGGGGAGAAGAGGCGGGATCAAGGGGCCGGGGGTCCGCCTGATCCCGCCTTTTCACGTCCGCGGGTCAGCAGTTCACGGGGCCGCTCTCGGCGATCAGGCCGGGGTCGTCGTGCGGTGGCGGCCCGCGGCGGCCGCGGCCAGGCGGCCCAGGGCCTCGTCGCGGCCGCAGGCGTGTGCGCCGAGGGCGACGTGGCGGGCGACGATGCCGCGTTCGGCGCGCATCAGCCGCAGACCCCTGCGCAGCAGGAACGGCACGGACTTGCGGCCCTCGCGCAGATCGCGGGCCAGCCGGCGGCGGAAGGTCGTCGAGGGGCGGCCGCGCAGGCAGATGGCGTCGGCGAGGAGGCCGAGTTCCTGACAGCGGGCGGCGACGTCCGCGGCGAAGATGCCCTCCGCGATGAACAGCGGGGTGCGCGCGATGTCGAGGGTGTCCCAGCCGGTGCGGGAGCTGGTGGAGATGTCGTACACCGGCACGTCCGTGCGTCCCGACGCGCACAGTTCGGCGATCGCGGCGACGGCGGTGTCGGCGTCCCACGAGAGCGGGGAGTCCCAGTCGATGTCGGAGCTGCCCTCCACCAGCGGGAGGGTGGGGTCCTCGCACTCCTTGTAGAAGTCGTCGAGGCGCAGCACGGGGAGCCCGGAGCGGGCGGCCAGGGAGGATTTGCCGGAGCCCGACGGACCGGTCAGCAGGACGACCCGGGTCGGCGAAGGAGAGGAAGAGCTCACGGGACACCAGTCTGAACCATTCCCCCGGGTAGGGGATCCTCCCGGTGACCGGTTGGTGTCCAGGAACACACCTCCACTACGCTGCGTGCGCACGCGACTACGACCACAGGCGGGATCCTCATGGCACGTCACGCAGCCCCTTCGGCACCGAACCGGCTCCGCAGCGCGGGTCTGACCCTCTCCATGGCCGGCGCCGCGCTGGCGATGGCGGCGGGGGGTGCGCAGGCCGGTGAGCTGGACGTTCCGGCGGCCCTGGCGGGGGTCACGGACCCGATCGCGAACCTCAAGGTGAACCCGCTGGCCCACACCGGTGTGGACCCGCTGGACAACGGGGTCGCCACCAAGGTCGCGGACTTCCCGGCGGTGGGCACGACAGCGGTCACGGGGATCCTCACCCAGGGCCCGTCGGTCGGCGAACTCCCCACGGCGGCGGTCTCGTCCCTCCTGGGCCCCCTGGCCCCCCGCTGAGCCCCGGCGAGTGAGCCGAAGGCGGCGCGCCGGCGAAGGCGGGCGAGCGCCCGGAGGAACCGTGAGGAACGAGCGGTTTCGAGGACGTACGCCCGCCTGGAGCCGGCAGCAGCGCCGCCGGAGGCGAACCGAGCCCGGGAAAAGGGGAGGACGAGCGGTTTCGAGGACGCACGCCCGCCTGGAGCCGGCAGCAGCGCCGCCGGAGGCGAACCGAGCCCCAAAAAACGCGAGAGGCCCCGGCAGCGCGGGGGACGCTGCCGGGGCCGGTCTCGTAGGGGGCGCGTCTAGTAGGACGAGCCGCCCGCGCCCAGCGACCCGGTGGGGTGCCAGACGGTCTTGGTCTCCAGGAACGCCGTCATGCGCGACGTGCCCGGGTCGGCGTTCCAGTCGTCCACAGGCTGTGGACGCAGGACGCGCTTGAGGTTGTCGGCCGCGGCGATCTCCAGCTCCTTGGCCAGGACGGGGCCGGCGCCGGCCAGGTCGATCGCGTTGACGTCCTGGTGGGAGGCCAGGTGCGGGCCCATCTCGTCGGCCTTGCCGGACAGGATGTTGACCACGCCGCCGGGCAGGTCGGAGGTGGCGAGCACCTCGCCCAGGGAGAGGGCGGGCAGCGGGGACTTCTCGCTGGCGATGACGACGGCGGTGTTGCCCGTCGCGATCACCGGGGCGATCACGCAGACCAGGCCCAGGAACGAGGAGTCCTGCGGGGCGACGACCGTGACGACACCGGTCGGCTCCGGGGTGGAGAGGTTGAAGAACGGGCCCGCGACCGGGTTGGCCCCGCCCACGAGCTGGCCGATCTTGTCGGTCCAGCCCGCGTACCAGACCCATCGGTCGATGGCGGCGTCGACGACGGCGGCCGCCTTCGACTTGGACAGGCCCTCGGCCTCGCCGACCTCGCGGACGAACTGCTCGCGGCGGCCCTCCAGCATCTCGGCGATGCGGTAGAGGATCTGGCCGCGGTTGTAGGCGGTGGCGCCGGACCAGCCGCCGAAGGCCTTGCGGGCCGCGACGACCGCGTCACGGGCGTCCTTGCGGGAGGACAGCGGGGCGTTGGCCAGCCACTTGCCCTTGGAGTCGCTCACCTCGTACACCCGGCCGCTCTCGGAACGGGGGAACTTGCCCCCGACGTACAGCTTGTAGGTCTTGAAGACGTTCAGACGCACAGAGGACTCAGACATCGAGGTAGGCCTCCAGACCGTGGCGGCCGCCTTCGCGGCCGAAGCCCGATTCCTTGTAGCCGCCGAAGGGCGAGGTCGGGTCGAACTTGTTGAACGTGTTGGCCCACACCACACCGGCGCGGAGCTGGTTCGCGACCGCGAGGATGCGCGAGCCCTTCTCCGTCCAGATGCCGGCGGAGAGCCCGTACTGGCTGTTGTTGGCCTTGGCGACGGCCTCGTCGGGCGTGCGGAAGGTCAGTACGGACAGCACCGGGCCGAAGATCTCGTCGCGGGCGACGGTGTGCGCCTGGGTGACGTTGCTGAAGAGCGTCGGGGCGAACCAGTAGCCGGCGGACGGCAGCTCGCACGCCGGGGACCAGCGCTCGGCGCCCTCGGCCTCGCCGGTGTCCGCGAGGGCGGTGATCCGGGCGAGCTGCTCGGCGGAGTTGATCGCGCCGATGTCGGTGTTCTTGTCGAGCGGGTCGCCCAGGCGCAGCGTGGAGAGGCGGCGCTTGAGGGAGTCCAGCAGCTCGTCGTGGATCGACTCCTGGACGAGGAGGCGGGAGCCCGCGCAGCAGACCTGGCCCTGGTTGAAGAAGATGCCGTTGACGATGCCTTCGACGGCCTGGTCGATGGGGGCGTCGTCGAAGACGATGTTGGCGCCCTTGCCGCCCAGCTCCAGGGTGACCTTCTTGTCGGTGCCGGCGATCGAGCGGGCGATGGCCTTGCCGACCGCGGTGGAGCCGGTGAAGGCGACCTTGTTGACGTCCGGGTGCTCGACGAGGGCCGCGCCCGCGTCGCCGTATCCGGTGAGGATGTTGACGACGCCCTTGGGCAGGCCCGCCTGGCGGCAGATGTCCGCGAAGAAGAGCGCGGAGAGCGGGGTGGTCTCGGCGGGCTTCAGGACGACCGTGTTGCCGGTGGCGAGCGCCGGGGCGATCTTCCAGGCGAGCATCAGCAGCGGGAAGTTCCACGGGATGACCTGGCCGGCGACGCCGAGCGGGCGCGGGTTCGCGCCGTAGCCCGCGTGGTCGAGCTTGTCGGCCCAGCCCGCGTAGTAGAAGAAGTGCGCGGCGACCAGCGGGAGGTCCGCGTCGCGGGTCTCCTTGATCGGCTTGCCGTTGTCCAGGGTCTCCAGGACGGCGAGCTCGCGGCTGCGCTCCTGGATGATCCGGGCGATGCGGAAGAGGTACTTGGCCCGCTCGGAGCCCGGCAGCGCGGACCACTTCTCGAAGGCCTTGCGGGCGGCCTTGACGGCGCGGTCCACGTCGGCGGCGCCGGCCTGGGCGACCTCGGACAGGACCTCCTCGCTGCTGGGCGAGACGGTCTTGAAGACCTTGCCGTCGGCGGCGTCGGTGAACTCGCCGTCGATGAAGAGCCCGTAGGAGGGGGCGATGTCGACGACCGAGCGGGACTCGGGAGCCGGTGCGTACTCGAAGAGGGATGCCATGGTGATCAGTCCACCGTCACGTAGTCGGGACCGGAGTAACGGCCGGTGCTCAGCTTCTGGCGCTGCATCAGCAGGTCGTTGAGCAGGCTGGAGGCGCCGAAGCGGAACCAGGTGTTGCTCAGCCAGTCCTCGCCCACGGTCTCGTTGACCAGGACCAGGAACTTGATCGCGTCCTTGGTGGTGCGGATGCCGCCGGCCGGCTTCACGCCGATCTGGATTCCAGTCTGCGCCTTGAAGTCGCGGACGGCTTCGAGCATGAGCAGGGTGTTGGCGGGGGTGGCGTTCACGCCCACCTTGCCGGTCGACGTCTTGATGAAGTCGGCGCCCGCGAGCATGCCGATCCAGGAGGCGCGGCGGATGTTGTCGTAGGTCGACAGTTCGCCGGTCTCGAAGATGACCTTCAGGCGGGCGGCGCTGCCGTCGGGGCGGACGCAGGCCTCCTTGACGGCCTTGATCAGCTCGTACGTCTCCAGGTAGCGGCCGGCGAGGAAGGCGCCACGGTCGATGACCATGTCGATCTCGTCGGCGCCGGCGGCGACGGCGTCGCGGGTGTCCGCGAGCTTGACGGGCAGGGCGGCGCGGCCGGCCGGGAAGGCGGTGGCGACGGAGGCGACCTTGACGTCGGCGCCGTTCAGCGCGGCCTTGGCGGTGGCCACCATGTCGGGGTAGACGCAGACGGCGGCCGTCATCGGGGTCGTGCGGTCGGTCGGATCGGGGTTGACGGCCTTGGCGGAGAGCGCCCGGACCTTGCCCGGGGTGTCCGCGCCTTCCAGCGTCGTCAGGTCGATCATCGAGATGGCCAGGTCGATGGCGTACGCCTTGGCCGTCGTCTTGATCGAACGGGTGCCGAGGGAGGCCGCGCGGGCCTCCAGGCCGACAGCGTCGACGCCGGGCAGCCCGTGCAGGAAGCGGCGCAGCGCACTGTCGGACGTCGTCACGTCAGCGAATGCGGTGAGGGTGGTGGGCATGGTCACCAGATGAGCATATCTACGCGCGTAGCGACCTGTCACCCCCCTCGCCCGGTTCTGGCCGATCCGCTATGGAATCGACACCTCCACACCGACACCCGTTTGCCCGTTACGCGACCATGACAGGAGGCGGATCGTCCGCCCGCACAAGATCCATAGATTTGTCCCCAGCAGCCCGCCACACCTGACCCGGTGAACCAGACCGAACAGAGACAACGCGGCATGCGGCTCTCCTCCGCTCTCCTCATCGACGCTTCAAGGAGTCGTTATGCGTACCGCCCTCCGCACCTCCCTCGTCACCGTCGCCCTCGCCGGCGCGATGCTCGTCCCGGCCGCGGGCGCCGCGTTCGCTGCGCCCGCCACGGCCCCGCAGTCCGCCTCGGCCCCGGCCTCGGACAACAGCCGCTACGAGGGCGAGCCCGTCTACATCGGGGAGGGCCTGGTCGCGGTGCTGCGCAACAAGGCGGAGGGCCCCGAGGCGTGGATCCGCGAGGTCGGCCCCCACTGGAAGCCGGGCGACGACTACATGGTCCGCGTCGTGACGAAGCTGGACCGGACCCTGCCCCACGACAAGGCCAAGGGCCTCGACCTCGAACTCACCAAGGCCGCGAGCGCCCGTCCCGTCCTCGTCGTCACCGCCGCGGACGGCAGCGCCAAGTCCTACCCGCTGCCGGCGGGCGAGGCCAGCACGGACTGCCGGGTCGGTCCGGTGGGGCAGGAGATAGGCGCGGGCATGTCGGCCGAGCTGTACCTCTCCGAGCTGGGCCCGAAGGTGCTGCTCTTCGAGGCCGGCGACGGCGGCCGCGGCTTCGCCCAGCTGGACCGCACCCACCCCTCGCTGCCCGAGTCCGCCGGCTTCATCGCCCGGATCGTGAACCCGAGCGGCGCCAAGCCCGTCTTCGAGTGGAAGACGCAGGGCGGCAACGACACGGTCGGCCGGGTCGCGTTCCCCGCCTTCCCCGAGGGGTGCAAGCCGAGCTACGCGTTCAGCGACGACAAGCCGGTGACGAAGCCCACCACCCCCGCCTCCACCCCCGCTCCGGTGAAGCCGCAGACCGCGGGCCAGACGGCGGTGGTCCCGAAGGGCCCGGTCGCCGCGGGCGTCGAACTCCCGGTCGAGACCGCCGCGGACACCGTCGACACCGCCACCATGACGGCCGGCGCCGCCCTGGTCGCCGCCTTCGGCGCGCTGGCCGCCAGCGTGGTCCTGCGCCGCCGCCGCGCCACCCGCGACTGACGCCCCCGTCCCTGACCCCCTGCCCTCCTCCGGCGGGCCACCGATGCGGTGGCCCGCCGCTCCCGGAGCACTCCATGGCCCACCGCGTCCGCCCGCTGCTCGCCGCCGTCCTCCTGGCCGCCGCCCTGACCGGCTGCGGCGCGGCCACCGCCGGCGCGCCCGCGCCCGGGGCGGCCTCCCCCTCCGCCGCCCCGCCCGCCGTCACGCCCACCACCGCCCCCGCGACCCACGCCCCGGCCGCCCCGCTGCCCGCGTCCGAGCCCGTTCGCGTGAGGATCCCCGCAGCCGGTGTGGACGCCTCACCGGTGCTGAAACTGGGGCTGGCCGCCGACGGCACCGTCGAGGTGCCCTCCGTGGCCGACGGGGACAAGATCGGCTGGTACACGAAGGGCGTCACGCCCGGTGAGACCGGACCCGCCGTGCTGATCGGCCACTTCGACACCGCCCGCGGCCCGGCCGTGCTCAAGGACGTCTCGCGGGTCCGCACCGGCGAGGAGATCACGGTCTCCCGCGCCGACGGCAGCACCGCCGTCTTCCGCGTCCGCGAGCTGGAGCAGGTCGCCAAGGACCGCTTCCCGACCGCCAAGGTGTACGGCGACACCCCCCGCCCGGAGCTGCGCGTCATCACCTGCGGCGGCGAGATCACGGACGGCCACCGCCCCGACAACATCATCCTGTACGCCGATCTCGTGGGCTGATACGCCCGGGCGGCGCAGTGGGGCAGAATCGACCCCATGAGCAGCCAGCAGCCGACCGATGAACCGGTCTACGACGACCGGGTCTACCGCTCCTCCATGGGCGTCGTCTCGGGGGTGCTGCTGCTCGCGCTGACGGCGTGGCTCTGCGGGGACGCGGTGGTCCGCGGCTCGGGGAACACCCCCTGGATCGCGCTGGCGGTGGCGCTGTGCGTCGTACCGCTGATCGTGGCGTTCACGATCCGCCCGGCCGTCTTCGCCAACGACGACCGGATGCGCGTGCGCAACCCCTTCCGGATCATCGAGCTGCCGTGGGCCGCCGTGGACGCCGTGCGCTCCGGTTACTCGGCGGAGGTGCTGGCCGAGGGTTCGAAGTACCAGCTGTGGTCCGTGCCCGTCTCGCTACGCGAGCGGAAGAAGGCCAACCGCCAGCGCCTTCGCCACGAGGGGCTCCGCGACCGGGAGGAGCGGTCCCCCGGGCGGTCCCCCGGCGAGAAGGCCCGGGTCCAGGCCGAGCCGATGCGGGCCAGCGCGGACCGCATCGTCGACGAGCTCCAGCGGATGGCCGAGCGCGGGGCCGAGCGGGCGGGTGCCCAGGGCAGCGTGCGCGTGCAGTGGTCGTACGAGATCATCGCGCCCGCGGTGGCCGGCGCACTGCTGCTGATCGTCCTGTTCGCCACCCGCTGAGCGGCCGGACGGCCCCTGGACGGTTCGTGCCCGCCGCCACACCAGCGAGGCGGAACCGGGGCTACCAGGTGATGCGTCCTCGCAGGTGTGCAGCGTATTGAGGCCGACGGCAGCACCGCCGGCGCCACCGCGATCCCCCTCCGTCTCCGACTCCTGGCCGGGGTCCTGCTCGCCGCCCATCTCCTGGTCGTCGGCTGGCTGACCCTGCGGCCCCTCGACGTCCCCTGGGCCGCCGCCGGCAATCTGACCCCGCTGGAGGGGATCCGGGCCGACCTCGCCCTGGGGCCGCTGGAGGCCACGCGGCGGATCGGGGAGGGGCTGGCGCTGCTGGCCCCGCTGGGGGTGCTGGTGCCGCTGGTCAGCGGGCGGCTCCGGCTGTCGCGGCTGGCCGCGTGGTCCTCCCTGGTACGGACCGCCGCGGCGGGCGCGCTGGTCTCGCTGAGCATCGAGATGCTCCAGAGCGGGGTCCCGGGCCAGGTCGTCGACGTGGACTCGGTGCTGCTGAACACCCTCGGCGTACTGATCGCGCACGCGGCCGTCGTACCGGCGCTGCGGGCCAGGCTGCGCCGCTCACATGCCGTTTATCAGGGGGACACCCCGAGGATTTCCAGGGTCGGGCTCGGCCCCTGGACCGACGTTCTGTCCGCGGTCCAGCGGGAGTATTGAGTCATCGCAAGAAAGCGATCCCGACGAAGGAGAACCTCATGAGCGCCCTGGTCCGCCCCCGTGACGGCCGTTGGATCGGCGGAGTCTGCGCCGGACTCGCACGGCGTTTCGGAATTTCCGCGAACACGATGCGCGCCGTATTCGCCGTCTCGTGCCTGCTGCCCGGCCCGCAGTTCCTGATCTACATCGCGCTGTGGGTGCTGCTGCCGAACGAGAAGTCCACCTCGACCGCCTGGTAGTGGGGCCGTTCAGCCGGCCTTGCGGACCTTCTCCAGCTGCTTGTCGGTCACTTCCTGCGGCACCTGGGTCTTCTGCTGGGCCGCCGCCACGTTGAGGGCCATCAGCCGTACGACGGTGTCCCCCTGGCGTACGACGACCAGGTGGACCTGCGCCGAGACGCCCTGGCCGGCCGCGGTCGTGGTCCAGCTGACGCTCTCGTCGCCGCTCGTGCGGTAGTCGGCGGCGCGGACCTCGCGGTAGCTGCCGGTCTGCTTGTCGACCGTGGCGGAGAAGCCCGTACCGCAGGCGGCGACGGCGGCCTTGAGCCGGGAGATCAGTGCCTTGGCGTCGCTCTCGGAGTAGGAGCTGACGGACGCGGAGACCGCGAGCCCCATCTGCTTCTGGGATCCGATGCCCCGGTTGACGGTCTCGCGCGCGGCGGGGTCCGGCTTGTCGCCCATGATGTCGGCCAACGGCTGGCAGGCCTTCTTGTCGGCCTGCGGCTGACCGTCCGGGGCGTTGGGGTTCTTCCCCTGGGCGGAGATCTGGTAGCCGGGCAGGTCGCCCTGGGCGAGCGCGGACCGTTCCAGCTTGGTGCCGCCGGTCTTCGGGGAGGCGGATCCCGCCGGGTCCGGGGACGCCGCGGGGGCGCCGGGCGCGCCGGCGGCGCTGCCCTCGGAGCCCTTGGGGTCGGGGGACCTGCCCGTCGCGGGGGCGTTCGTACTGCTGCAGCCCACCGCCGCGAGGAGCAGTGCGGGGACCAGCGCGACCAGCGTCGCTCGTGCATTGATGCGCATGACCGAGAACCTCATACCCAGTGCGTCGGCGGGCAGTTGGTGGTGATCGTGGCACACCGCACGGCGGCACACACACCTCGTCGAAGAGGCGTGCGACCGCCGTGCGTGCGTTCGTCCGTGTCGCGTCGGCGTCAGCCGTTGAGGGCGCCGGTGACCGGGCCCAGCAGGCCGGTGACCGCGGCGGTGGGGTCGCTCGGCTGTCCTTCTTCGTGCTTCATCTGCTGCTGGCTGGTGACGCCCTCGAGCGCGCCGGTGGCGGTGCCCAGCGCATCGGTGATGCCGATGGCGGGGACGGCGGCGGAGGCGGTACCGGCGGCGACGGCGGCGAGGGCGGCACCGACGGCGGCGGCACCGAGGAACTTGGCAGCTGACTGCTTCATGAAAGGTATTCCTTGCGACGGGGAATTGAGCGGCTCCGCAAACTAGTCACTTCAAACCCTCGCCCGCAAACATCCTTTAATACGAGAAAGCGCCCGGAAATTGCCTCTCCCGGGCGCTTTCAGTACGTCATGCCATGGCCTATGCCGAGACGGAACCGCTGGTGGAAGCGGTCTGACGGAACAGCCACTCCGACTTCAGCTCCGCATAGCCGGGCTTGATGACCTCGTTGATCATGGCCAGTCGTTCATCGAAAGGAATGAACGCGGACTTCATCGCATTGACGGTGAACCACTGCATGTCGTCGAGGGTGTAGCCGAAGGTGTCCACCAGGTGCTCGAACTCGCGGCTCATGCTGGTGCCGCTCATCAGGCGGTTGTCGGTGTTGACCGTGAGCCTGAAGTGCAGCTTCCGCAGCAGACCGATCGGGTGCTCGGCGTACGAGGCGGCCGCGGCCGTCTGCAGGTTCGAGGTCGGGCACATCTCCAGGGGGATGCGCTTGTCCCGGACGTAGCTGGCCAGGCGGCCCAGCGTGACCGAGCCGTCCTCGGCGACCTCGATGTCGTCGATGATCTTCACGCCGTGGCCGAGGCGGTCGGCGCCGCACCACTGCAGGGCCTGCCAGATCGACGGCAGGCCGAAGGCCTCACCGGCGTGGATCGTGAAGTGGTTGTTCTCGCGCTTGAGGTACTCGAAGGCGTCGAGGTGGCGGGTGGGAGGGAACCCGGCCTCGGCGCCGGCGATGTCGAAGCCGACCACGCCGTTGTCGCGGTAGCGGTTGGCCAGCTCGGCGATCTCCAGGGCGCGGGCCGCGTGACGCATCGCGGTCAGCAGGGCGCCGACGCGGATGCGGTGGCCGTTGGCCTTGGCGCGGCGCTCGCCCTCGCGGAAGCCGTCGTTCACGGCCTCGACGACCTCTTCGAGGGTCAGGCCGGCTTCGAGGTGCTGCTCGGGGGCGTAGCGGATCTCGGCGTACACGACGCCGTCCTCGGCCAGGTCCTCGGCGCACTCGGCGGCGACGCGGAAGAGGGCCGCCTTCGTCTGCATGACCGCGCAGGTGTGGGCGAACGTCTCCAGGTAGCGCGGGAGGGAGCCGGAGTCGGCGGCCTCGCGGAACCAGATGCCGAGCTTGTCGGCGTCGGTCTCGGGGAGGTTCTCGTAACCGACCTCGCGGGCCAGCTCGATGATGGTCCCGGGACGCAGTCCACCGTCGAGGTGATCGTGCAGGAGCACCTTCGGGGAACGACGGATCTGATCCGGGGTCGGCAGGTTGGGGGTCTCGCTCGTCATCTGCGCACTCTACTCCTACGCGCGTAGAGCGTCGTGTCCCCGCCGGGCGTCGATATGTAACAGAGACCGCGCGGACGGATGGCGTACACCCGAAGGTCTGAGACTGTTCCGCCATGGCACAGCATGCGCCGCCGGCGCGCGGGGCCCGCCTGGGGCGGGCGGCCGGCGCGAGAACCGGCTCGGTTCCGACGGAAAGCCCGGTCAACGGGGTGGTGCTCCTGCTTCCCGGGGCGTCCAGACTCTCCCCCGGCCCCATGCGGCCGCTGGCGCGGGCGCTGGCCCGGGCGGGCGGAGCTGACGGGCTGGTCACGCACGCCGTCATCCACGGCGGGGAGTCCTCGCGGGCGGAACAGGCGCGGTGGGCGGCCGACGAGGCGGTGCGGCGGTACGGGGACGTGCCGGTGTGCCTGGCCGGCTACGACGCGGGAGGGCTGGCAGCGCTGCGGGCGGCGGGGCACGGGGCCGTCAACTCGGTTCTGGCACTGGCCCCTTGTTTAGAGGACGGGACGCCCGCCGGCTCCCCTGAACCGGTGAAACACCTGTCGGGACGGCAGGTGCTGATCGTGCACGGCACGAACGACGCGCGCAGCGACCCGGAGGTCTCCTTCCGGCTGGCGGAGCGGGCGAAGAAGGCGAACCGCTCGACCTGCCGTTTCGAGGTGCACTCGGACGGACACGGACTGCGCGAGCACCAGGCGGAAGTGGTGGCGCTGGGCGTGGACTTCGTCCTGGGCGCGGTCTTCTCGGGCAGGTACTCGCGCCCCGTCACGGACGCCCTGGCCGCACCGCCGCCGCTGGGCCTGAGGATGCCGCTGGCCTCGGGCTTCGGCAGGTCACTGCGGGGGTGAGGGCGGGTCGGGGGCGCTGCCGCAACGAAGTCCGCGGGGCGGGCCGCGCGGCGTACCGTGAGAAGTGGACTCGGGGTGCCCGCCCCTCCCACCGGAGGCGATCGGCCATGGCAGCGATGGACCGCAGGAACTTCGACGAGCCGGACGAGAGCAGGCCCTTCGTCGGCGGCATGGGCAGGCTGGACCTGGTGGACACGGGGGACGGGGCCGTCGGCCGGGCCGTCTTCGAGCCGGGCTGGAAGTGGTCGGAGCACATCAAGCCGCTGGCCGGGACGGAGAGCTGCCGGGCCGACCACACCGGGTACGTCGTGAGCGGCCGGATGAAGGTCGTCATGGACGACGGGGAGAGCGCCGAGTTCGGTCCGGGCGACTACATGCGGGTGCACCCCGGACACAACGCCTGGGTGGTGGGCGACGAGCCCTGCGTGACGCTGGACTGGACCGGCTTCTCCGACTACGCGAAGCCCACCGGCTGACGGCTGGCGGCCGGGTCCCCCCGTCCCCCCGGGTCTCCCGGCGGTCGCGCCGGGCCGTCCCTGCCCGCCGCTCCGCCCCCTCTCGGTCGGATGGCCCGGACGGCCCGGCGCGATCGTGCTCCCCCTTCACGCCGTGTGACCACTGTGCCTCTTCGGCATGTGCCGAATGGGTCGTCTCAGGCGTCGTCTTGCCGCCTTGCGGGAACACGAGGGGTTTACGAACAGGTCCAGACCGGGACGAATAGCCACATGTCAGCCGAGGGAACCGGAGCGTCCGGGGCGGCGGCCGGGGCAGCCGGTGTGCCCGGGGAGCTGACGCCCGCCGCCCGGCGCCTGTACGCGTACGCCGTCGAGCGGCACGCCTTCGACGCCTGCGAGGCGACGCGGGCCCTCGGCGTGCGCGCGGCCGCCGCGATCACCGAGCTGGCCGCCGCGCACCTGCTCCAGCGGGCGCCGGGCGGCGGACCGGACCGCTGGAGCGCGGTGGCGCCACGGGCGGCCGCGGCCCGCGCCCTGGCCCCGCTGGCCCTGCTCGTCAGGGAGACCCACGACGAGATGGACCGGCTGCGGGGACGGCTGGAGGCGCTCGTACCGGCCTACGAGGCGGGGACCGCGCACCGGGACCTGAGCGGCGCGGGGCGCCTGGAGCTGGTCACGGACCTCGGCGCCGTACGGGGGCTGATCGCGGAGCTGGCGGCGGCGTGCGAGCAGGAGCTGCTGACCTCGCAGCCGGGGGGCGGCCGTCCGCCGGAGACCCTGGAGGAGTCGATCGGGCGGGACGAGTCGCTGCTGGCGCGCGGGGTACGGATGCGGACGATCTACCAGCACACGGCCCGGTACTCGCGGCCCACGGCCGCCTACGTCGAGCGGGTGACGGCGCTGGGCGCGCAGGTACGGACGCTGGGCGACGGGCTGATGCGGATGCTCGTGTTCGACGGGCGCACGGGGCTGATGGCGGTGCCGGACCGCAGCGGGGCGGCGCTGGTGGTGCGGGAGCCGAGCGTCGTGCACTTCATGACCGCGGCCTTCGAGCGTTCGTGGCTGGGGGCGGAGCCGTTCCCGACGTCGGTGAGCCCGGAGGCGGCGCGGTCGATCTCGGACGAGCTGCGCCAGACGATCGTGCGGCTGCTGTCGGAGGGGCTGGAGGACAAGGTGATCGCGCGCCGCCTCGGCATGTCGGAGCGCACGTGCCAGCGCCACATCGCGGAGATCATGCGTGCGGTGGGCGCCAAGTCCCGCTTCCAGGCGGGCTACTTGCTGGGCCCGCCCGCCACGGCGTCGCCCGCCCCGCAGGGTCCGGAGGAGACCCCCTAGGGGTGTCTTGCCGATCAGCAAGGCACCCCCTGGTACGGCCCGCGGTGGCTGTCGTAGTAGGCGCGCAGCCACGGTTCGCGGGCGGCCGGCAGGCGCGCCAGCGTGTGGGCGAAGGCCCGGCCGTGGGGCAGGAAGGACCGCCAGGGGTGGAGCGGCAGCGGATAGTCGTCGCGCAGGACTCCTTCCGGCAGCCCGCCGGTCGCCGGGATCGGCGAGGTCTCCCCGGGGAGGGCGAGGTACGCCCAGACGCCGATGTCCAGGGGCACCACGGGAGCCGTGCCGCCCGGGGGCCGCCACGGGTCACCCGTGAACGGATGGCGCGGGACGAGGAGGACGTCGGGGCCCGGCCGGAGCGGGGGCCTCCCCGGCCCGGCCAGGCCGAGGGTGAGGGTGGGGGGACCGGCGGGCAGGTAGCCGGCGAGGGCGTCGCCGATCAGGTCGGCCAAGGGGCCGGGCAGCGCCACCGGGCGGCCCTCGCAGGCCGCCACCAGGTGTGCGAGCGCCACGGTGACCGAGGCCTCCCAGCGGCGGCTCCACGATCCGTCGGGTTCGACGGGCGCGACGGCGTACGACGCCGGTTCGAGGTCGTCCCAGCCGGGCGGCGGGCCGGCGGGCGGCCCCGTGGGCGCGCGCCGCACGGCGTGGGGCTCCAGCCACACCGCCTGCCACAGTCCGCAGTCGTCCAGCCGGGTCGCGACCGCGCTCCCGCAGGCCGTGCAGGCGAGGTTGGGGCCGTCCCGGCCGTCCACGCCCATGCAGTAGCCGTCGCACTTCTCGGGGATGAAGGCCGTGCCCCGGGAGTCTCCGGGTGCGATGACGACCCTGCCCCGCGCCCCGAACGACACCGAGTACACCGGGGCGTAGATCCCCTGCCGGGCCGCCAGGTCCTCCCCCACCTCGTCCCAGACCCGCCAGGGCGGTCCGGTCGGCAAGGGGTCGACGGCGTACGTCCCCGGCTCCATCAAAGGAGGGTGCAGCTGCTCCCACCCCCCGAAGTAGGTGTGGTCGGGGAGGGCGACCCGGGCCAGCGGCGCCGTCAGTTCCGCACCGCAGCCGGCGCACACGAACACGTCCAAACAAGCTCCCCCTCGACCTGGCGACCCGGCAATTGTCCGGACCGGGCGGTGGCGGGGCCACAGGTTTACGGGCGGGGCCGGGCTCACGCCACGGGGGGTTCCAGGTCCGGGATGAGGCGGCCGCGGCGGGAGATCAGGAAGCGTTTGAACTCGGCGACCGGCGGGGTGTCGGGGTGGCCGTCGAGCCAGGCGACGCCGATCTCCCGGACGGCCCGCGGGGCGGTGACGTTCAGCTCGACCACCCCGGGGCGGGCCACCGCGGGGGGCGGCAGCAGGGCCACGCCGAGGCCGGCGGCGACCAGGCCGCGCAGGGTCTCGGCCTCCTCGCCCTCGAAGGCGACGCGCGGGGTGAACCCGGCCTCCGCGCACAGGTCGTCGGTGATGCGGCGCAGGCCGTAGCCGGCCTCCAGGGTGACGAAGGTTTCCTCCGCGGCCTCGGCGAGGCGGATGCGCTTGCGGCCGGCGAGGCGGTGGTCGTCGGGGACGACCAGCCGCAGCCGCTGTTCGTCGAGGCGTCGGGCGACGAGGTCGGGGGCGTCGGGCAGCGGCGAGGTGAGGCAGAGGTCGAGTTCCCCGGCGCGCAGCTTCTCCAGCATGGCCTCGCCGTAGTTCTGGACCAGGGAGAAGCGCACGCGCGGGTGGTCGGCGCGGAAGGCGCGGATGAGGCCGGGTACGGTCTCGGGGCCGAGGGTGTGGAGGAAGCCGAAGGCGACCTTGCCGTAGGCCGGGTCGGCGTCCTGCTGGACGGACTCGGCGGCGCGGGCGATGCCGTCCAGGGCCTGTTCGGCGGAGGCCAGGAAGGTACGGCCCGCCGTGGTGAGGGCGACGGTGCGGCCCTTGCGGGCGAACAGCGAGACGCCCAGGTCCTGTTCGAGGCGGACCATGGCGCGGGACAGCGTGGACTGCGGTACGCCCAGCTCCTGGGCGGCGCGGGTGACGTGCTCGTGCCGGGCGACCGCGACGAAATGCGCCAGCCGGGGCGCCAGCAGACTTGTCACTGCCATGTCTTCTACGTAACGGTTCGTCGACATCCGCGTTCCTGACCTGGGCTGATGCTGCAGTGGATCGATTATCGCGATTCTGTGCATTGGACGCATGAAAAACACCGGCCTACCGTCGAAGGCATGCCTCCCGTTCATACCGGGGCACCTGTCATCCCGGGTGCCTCCACCGCGTCGTCCCCCGCACCGGAACCCCACTCCCCCGGCCGCCCCGGCCACCGCCGGATGAGCCTCGCGCTCTTCGCCGCCGGACTGGCGACCTTCGCCCTCCTCTACTCCACCCAGGCGCTGCTGCCCGCGATCTCCGACGACCTCGGGGTGACGGCGGGTCAGGCCAGCTGGACCGTGTCCGCGGCGACCGGCGCCCTCGCGCTGTTCGTCCTGCCGCTGAGCGCCCTGTCCGAGCGGTTCGGCCGCACGCGGATGATGACCTGGTCGATGGCGGTCGCCGTCGGCGTGGCACTCCTCATCCCCCTCGCGCCGAACCTGGAGTGGCTGGTGGTGCTGCGCGCCGTGCAGGGTGCGGCGATCGCCGGCATTCCGGCCTCCGCGATGGCGTACCTGGCGGAGGAGGTCCGGCCCAGCGCCCTGGTGGCCGCGATCGGCCTGTTCGTGGCGGGCAACTCCATCGGCGGCATGAGCGGTCGCCTCGTCACCAGCTGGGCGGCGCAGCTGGGGGGCTGGCGGGCGGGCCTGGCGGCCGTCGCCGTGATGGCGCTGGTCTGCGCGGTGACCTTCCTGGTGATGCTGCCGCGCGCACGGTTCTTCCGTCCGGCGTCGCTGAACCCGCGGGCGGTGGGCCGTACCGTGGCCGGCCACCTGCGCGACCCGCTGCTGCTGCGGCTGTACGGGATCGGCGCGCTGTTCATGACGGTCTTCGGCGCGGTCTACACGGTGATCGGCTACCGCCTGGTGGACGAGCCGTTCTCGCTCGGCCAGGGCGTGATCGGGTCGATCTTCCTGATCTACCTGGTCGGTACGGTGTCCTCCGCCGCCGCCGGCCAGCTGGTGGCCCGTACGGGGCGGCGCGGCGCGCTGTACCTGGCTGTGACCACCACGGCGCTGGGGCTGCTGCTGTCGCTGTCGGACTCCCTGGTGACGGTCGTACTGGGGCTGGTCCTGATCACGGCGGGCTTCTTCGCGGGCCACGCGGTGGCCTCGGCCGCGGTGAGCCGGACGGCGAAGACGGGCCGCGCCCAGGCCTCCGCGCTCTACCAGTCGGCGTACTACCTCGGTTCCAGCGCGGGCGGCACCCTCGGCGCCCTCGCCTACCACGAGGCCGGCTGGGCGGCCACGGTCGCCCTCGCGCTGCTCGCGGTGCTCGGCGTCGTGTCGATCACCCTGTACGGGACGCACGCGGCCCGCGCGCAGCGGCGCATACCGGCTTCCGCGGCGGGCGCGCGCTGACGGGACTTCGCTTCCGCCGGAGGCAACCCCTGCTCGTTTTCCGGGCATTCAACACGGAGAACGAAGTGCGGTGAGCAGGGGAGGACCGGATGGGGACGCGAAGGACGCGCGGGCGAGCGGGCCGGCGCACGGCGGTGTGGGGCGGGGCGGCGGCGCTGGCGCTGCCGCTGGTGGTGGTCGCGGGGGGCGGTACGGCAGAGGCCGCCTCCTGCAACCCGGCCACCGGGCCGTACCAGCGGCAGGTCGAGCAGTTCCTGGGGCGGCCCGTGGACGGGAGGCAGTCGGCGGCCGACTGCACCGCCGTCAGGGCGTTCCAGACGAAGCACGCCATCAGCCCGGCCCAGGGCTATGCCGGGCCGCTGACCTGGCAGGTGATGAGCACGATGCTGGCCCAGCGGGCCGCGGGCAGCACCCCGAACAGGGCCGGTGACTGCCCGGTGAACCGGGGGCGGATCGCCTGCGTGGACCTGACGCGGCAGCTGAGCTGGATCCAGGACGGCGCCGCCCTGAAGTACGGCCCCGTCCCGGTGCGCACCGGCAAGGACGGCACGGAGACCCGGACCGGCCTGAAGAAGATCTACCACCGCAGCATCGACCACTGGTCGACGCTCTACAACGTGCCGATGCCGTACGCGCAGTTCTTCGACGGCGGCATCGCCTTCCACTCGACGGCCAAGAGCATGTGGAACCCGCCCGGTTCGGGCGGCTGCGTGAACATGCGGCCCGCCGACGCCAAGGCGTACTGGAACCTGCTGACGAAGGGCGAGGACGTCTACGTGTACGGGCGCAAGCCGGGTACGTAGCGTCAGGCGGAGGCGGCCGGGGCCGGGGCCGGGGCCGGGGCGGGTGTCCCGGCCAGGAGGTCCAACCGGCGCACGGCGGCGCGGCGTTGCACGAGGGAGAGGCCCGCGACCGCCGCCCCGAGGACGAGCCAGCCGGCCGGGCCGGCGGTCATCACCGCGCCGGTCAGCAGCAGCGGCCCGGCGGACTTCTGGACGGACTGGGCCATGCCGGCCACGCCGAGGTACGAGGCGCGCGCCTCCGGGGGCGCGAGGGAGACGGCGAGCTCCCAGGAGCTGACCGAGCGCATCAGCTCGGCCGCGGTGGCCAGCACCGCCGCGGCGAGCAGCGCGGCCGAGGCGGTCCACGCGCCGCCGCCGGTGGAGGCGGCCAGCAGGACGCAGCACAGCAGGGTGGTCAGTCCGTAGAGGGCGACGGCGCCCGCCGCCTGGCGGGGGCCCCGGACCTTCGCCGACACGCGCAGCTGGAGGACGACGACGAGCACGGTGTTGACGACCAGGAAGGCCGGGATCAGTTCGTGCGGCGCCGTGGTGTGGCTGACCAGCCACAGCGGGATGCCGATGCCCAGGATCGAGTCGTCGAGGTTCATCGGGATGTCCAGCAGGACGAAGCGGAGGTAGCCGCGGTCCCGCCAGGGGCCCGGCCCGCCGTCGGCGGCGGCGGCCGCGGGGCCCTCCGCCGGGGCGGCGCCCGCGGCGGGTGCGGCGACGAGCCCGCGGCCGCGCGGCTCCCGGGTGCGCCAGACCAGGGCGGCGGCCACGAGGAACGACAGCGCGTTGGCCAGGATGAGCACGTGGTAGGCGCCCCGGGTGCCGACGGCGAGGCCGATCGCGGCCAGGCCGGCGCCGAGCGCGTAGCCGGCGTTCGCCGAACTGCGCGACAGCGCCTGGTAGGTGGCGCGCCGCTCGCCGGCGACCCGGGTGGCGAAGAGCATCTCCAGGGTCTTGGCCGCCCGGTCTCCCAGGTGGGTGACGGCCACCACGGGCAGCAGCAGCGCGAAGTCGGTGACGACGAGCAGCAGGCAGAGGGTGACCAGGCGCAGCAGGTGGGCGCCGATCAGCAGGGAGCGCACGAGGAAGCGGTCGGCCAGGTGTCCCGCGAGGGGGGATCCGGCGATGCCGGCCACCCCGGACGCCCCCAGCAGGATGCCGAGCCGACCGGCGTCGAGGCCGACCAGGAAGGTGAAGTAGAGGACGCAGGCCGCGGCCCAGACGCCGGTGCCGGCGCGGTCCAGGAGCTGGGCGAGGAGCATGGTGCGCGCGTCGCGGCCGCCGGGCGGCCGCCGCAGCTGCGCCAGCAGGCCGGGTTCCCGTTCACCCTGCCGCCGTTCCTTCCGGATCTCCCCGCCGCGCCGCATCCCAGGCCTCCCCGCCCACCGTCGAAGTATCTCGACATCGAGATACAGGGGAAGCCTGCCCCACATCAATCTTGACGTCAAGATACTTGATGTCGATATACCTGCCCTGTCCTCGCTTCGGGCTGCCGTTGTCAGACCCCTCCGGTAGGTTCCGAAGCAGCCACGAACGTCAGGGGGATGGACCGACATGAGCGACCTCGCGACCACGAGCGGCGACCTCGATGCGGCGATGGACCGGTACCGGGTCGAGCTCACCGGCTACTGCTACCGGATGCTCGGTTCCGCCTTCGACGCCGAGGACGCCGTGCAGGACACCTACATCCGCGCCTGGCGCAGCCACGCGAAGTTCGAGGGCCGGTCCTCGCTGCGGTCGTGGCTCTACCGGATCGCCACGAACGTCTGCCTGGACCTGCTGAACGCCGGCAACAAGCGGGCCCGTCCGATGGACCTGACCGCCCCGCAGCACCAGTCCTCCGCCGTGCTCAACCAGCGGCCCGAGGTGACCTGGCTGGAGCCCGTCCCCGACGGCCGGGTGCTCCCGCAGACCGCGGACCCGGCGGAGACCGCGCTCGCGAAGGAGTCCGTACGGCTCGCCTTCGTCGCGGCGCTCCAGCACCTGCCGGCCAAACAGCGCGCGGTGCTCATCCTGCGCGAGGTACTGGCCTGGAAGGCGGACGAGGTCGCACAGCTGCTGGACACCACGGTGGCGTCGGTGAACAGCGCGCTCCAGCGGGCACGGGCCACGCTCGCCGGGCAGCGGCTGCGCGCGAGCGAGTCGGCCGACCCGCTGAACGCGGAGCAGGCCAAGCTGCTGGAGCAGTACCTCTCCGCCTTCGAGGCCTACGACATCTCGCGCCTGACGACGCTGCTGCACGAGGACGCCGTCCTGTCCATGCCCCCGTTCGACCTGTGGCTGCAGGGCAAGGCGGACATCGCCGCGTGGCACCTCAACCAGGGCATCGGCTGCAAGGGCTCCCGGCTCGTCCCGACGACCGCGAACGGCATGCCGGCCTTCGGCCAGTACCGCCCGCGCGAGGACGGCGGCCCCGGGCACACCCCGTGGGCGCTGCAGGTGCTGGAGGTCTCAGAGGGCAGGATCGTCGGCCTCAACGCCTTCCTGGACACGGCCCGGTGGTTCCCGCTCTTCGGCCTCCCCGAGCAGCTCGACGAGTCCTACGAGGTCCAGCAGGGCGCGTAGGCCCTCCCCGGCGCCGGTCACCCGCAGCGGCCGCCCCCTCGCCGTCACCCGCAGCCGCGCCAGCGCCTCGACATGGGCCAGCCGCGGAGCGGTGACGGCGCGCGCGTCGCACTCCACCGCGCGCGCCCCGCCCTCGTACAGGCGGGCCAGGCGCGCGCACAGGTCTGCGGCGTCACGCGCGGTCGGACCGGGTCCGGGCAGCACGAGTCGGGTGGTCGTCACGAGGGGATGACTCCCGCACCCGCCGGAACTCATCGCCGCGGCCGGACGATGGTGTGATGCAGCCTGCCTACTGGGACCCGATGCCCACCGCCCGCCGACTCACCGAGAGCACGTCCCACCTGAGGGCGAGCATGTTCAAGGGCGTGTGGGAGGAACGGAACTGGCGCAACGTGCCGGGCCCCTTCTACGCCGGCGAGACCGACTCGATGGCCATCGGGCGCCTGGACGCCCCCGACCACATCTGTTAGGACGACGATCACGGCGGTGGCTTCGGCGGGGTGTTCGTCTTCCGCCGGCCCACGGACGAGGGCCAGGTGTTCGACGTACTGTGCGGGGCCTCGCTGGACCTGTACGAGGGCTACCACTGGGACGGTGACGACCACTGGACCGTGGAGTCCGTGCGCGACTGGTGGGCGGACCGGGGGCGCGTCCGCGAATGGGCCGTGGCGATCGCCGCCGACTGGGGCGCCGACACCCACCCCCACTGGGGCTACAACAACGACCCCCAGTTCCTGGGCCACTACCACGACGCCGCCCAGGGCCACCGGGACTTCATCGCCCACATCGACAACGGCCTGGAGGCCTACCTGCGCGGCTACCTGTTCTGGCTGGACCAGCGGCGCGAACCGCGACCGGGCGAGGCCCTGCCGCGGCTGTGAGGTCAGGGCCGCGGGAAGCTGAAGGTGTCGAGGGCGAGGTCGAACGGCGCCGGGATGGGGACGGCTTCCCCGAACTTGCCCGCCCACAGGACGCGGTACGCGCCGTCACTGGGCTCGCCGTACAGGTGGATCGTGGGGCTGCCGGTCGCGTGCGGGTCGATGAGCAGGTAGAGCGGGATTCCGGCTGTGGCGTAGCCGTTGAGCTTGGCGACACGGTCGTGGACGGCGTTCGACCGGGAAGTGATCTCCACGACGAGCTCGGCGACATCCGCGGGAGTGAAGCTCTCGCCCCGGGGAACGGCTTGCCTGGGGACGACGACGAGATCCGGGATGTACAGACCGCTGCGGCTCGGGACTGCGGCGTTGAGGGTCTGGAATACACCCCAGCCTTCCGGGATCACTGAGTACAGCCTTTGCTGCACCAGATCCGCGATCAGGTTGTGGTCGTTGACGGGCGGTGGTGCCACGGTGACGATCCCCTCGATGATCTCCACCTTGCAGCCCTTCGGCGCGCCCGTCCCCTTCCAGAGGCCGATCGTCGAGTCCCAGTCGTCACCGCTCAAGGGTGGATGCTCGACCGCGAGTGCGCTCATGGTGTGCTCCTCATTCGGTTCGTCACCGATCCCAGCATGCCGAACGGGACCGGCGGGGGTCCACCGGTCCCGTTCACCCGAAAGGGAAGCCGCAGGTCAGGCGATGCGGTCGAGGACGATCGGCGTGGCGGTGAAGGACGTGCCCGCCGCGGCGATGTCGAAGGTGCCGTCCAGCGCCGCCAGGGCGTAGTCGAACTTCTCCGGGGTGTCCGTGTGCAGGGTCATCAGCGGCTGGCCGGCCGTGACGGTGTCGCCCGGCTTCGCGTGCAGCTCGATGCCGGCGCCCGCCTGCACCGGGTCCTCCTTGCGGGCGCGGCCCGCGCCGAGGCGCCAGGCGCCGACGCCGACGCCGTACGCGTCCAGGCGGGTCAGGACGCCCGACTCGGGGGCGGTGACGACGTGCTGCTCGCGGGCCACCGGGAGGGTCGCGTCCGGGTCGCCGCCCTGGGCCGCGATCATCCGGCGCCAGTGGTCCATCGCGGAGCCGTCGGCCAGGGCCTTCGCCGGGTCGGCGTCCTTGATGCCCGCCGCGTCCAGCATCTCCTTGGCCAGTGCGATGGTCAGCTCGACGACGTCGGCGGGGCCGCCGCCGGCGAGGACCTCGACCGACTCGCGGACTTCGAGGGCGTTGCCGGCGGTCAGGCCGAGCGGCGTGGACATGTCGGTGAGCAGCGCGACGGTCTTGACGCCCGAGTCGGTGCCGAGGCCGACCATGGTGCGGGCCAGCTCGCGGGCGTCCTCGATGTTCTTCATGAAGGCGCCGGTGCCGACCTTGACGTCCAGGACGAGCGAGCCCGTGCCCTCGGCGATCTTCTTCGACATGATCGAGGAGGCGATCAGCGGGATCGCCTCGACGGTGCCGGTGACGTCGCGCAGCGCGTAGAGCTTCTTGTCGGCGGGGGCCAGGCCGTCGCCCGCCGCGCAGATGACCGCGCCGGTGGTGTCGAGGACGTGCATCATCTCGTCGTTGGAGAGCAGCGCACGCCAGCCGGGGATGGACTCCAGCTTGTCGAGGGTGCCGCCGGTGTGGCCGAGGCCGCGGCCGGACAGCTGCGGCACGGCCGCGCCGCACGCGGCGACGAGCGGGGCCAGCGGGAGGGTGATCTTGTCGCCGACGCCGCCCGTGGAGTGCTTGTCGGCGGTCGGACGGGACAGCGCGTCGAAGTTCATGCGCTCGCCGGAGGCGATCATCGCCGCGGTCCAGCGGGCGATCTCGGTCCGGTTCATGCCGTTGAGCAGGATGGCCATCGCCAGTGCGGACATCTGCTCGTCGGCCACGACGCCGCGGGTGTAGGCGTCGATGACCCAGTCGATCTGCTCGGGGCTCAGCTCACCGCGGTCCCGCTTGGTCCGGATGACGGAGATGACGTCCATGAGGTGCTTCCTTCTACGCGCATAGAGAGAGGGAGGGAGGGGTTCAGGGAACGGAAGTACGACGGCCCTCCGCCCGGCAGGGGCGAAGGGCCGTCGGCACGGCTATCTCAGGTGGTCGGGCCCGAAGGCCTGCGGCAGCATCGCCGCGAGCGGCAGGACCCCGTCCGGGGTCTCCACCAGCAGCTCGTCGCCGCCGAATTCGTAGAGCAGCTGGCGACAGCGCCCGCACGGGACGAGGATCTCGCCCTTGCCGTCCACGCAGGTGAAGTGCGTGAGGCGGCCGCCGCCCGTGGCCTGGAGGGAGGAGACCAGTCCGCACTCGGCGCACAGGCCCAGCCCGTAGCTGGCGTTCTCGACGTTGCAGCCGGTCACGATGCGGCCGTCGTCCACGAGGGCGGCGACCCCGACCGGGAAGCCCGAGTACGGGGCGTACGCCCGGGTCATCGCTTCCCGGGCGCGCGTCCGCAGGGCTTCCCAGTCCACGGCGTGCTCCGCGGTCACTTGCCCTGGCCCTTGCGGTACGGCATGCCGTCCGCCTTGGGCATCCGCAGGCGCTGCGCCGACAGGGCGAGCACGAGCAGCGTGGTCAGGTACGGGGCCGCGTCGACGAACTGGCTCGGCACCGCGTCGGTCAGCGCGTACCAGACGAACAGCAGCGCGGCGAAGGCCGCCGAGATGCCGGCCTGGATGTACTTCTTCTTGTAGAGCTGCCAGACGCACACGATGACCAGCAGGATCGCGATCAGCAGCAGCATCGCGTGGACGTTCTCGGCGCCACCGCGCAGCTTGAGGCTGTCGATGAAGCCGAACAGGCCCGCGCCCAGCGCCATGCCGCCCGGCATCCAGTTACCGAAGATCATCGCGGCGAGACCGATGTAGCCGCGGCCGCCGGTCTGGCCCTCCTGGTAGATGGGGCTGGCGACCTCGGACAGGTACACGCCGCCGAGGCCCGCGAGGGCGCCGGAGACGATCACGGCGATGTACTTGTACTTGTAGACGTTGACGCCGAGGGACTCGGCGGCGATCGGGTTCTCACCGCAGGAGCGCAGGCGCAGACCGAAGGAGGTCCGCCACAGCACCCACCAGGTGGCGGGGATCAGCAGCAGGGCCACGATGGTCAGCAGCGAGATCTCGGTGATCAGGCCGCCGATGACGCCGGCGAGGTCCGAGACGAAGAACCAGTGCTTGGCCTGGAGGTCGGCCATCCAGTCCGAGAGCCCCGGAATGGTGATCTTGGCGATCGGCTCGACCTGCGGGGACTGCTTGGAGGAGCCGCCCGGCGCCTCGGCGAACGTGAAGTTCGAGAGGTACTGGGTGAAGCCCAGCGCGAGGATGTTGATGGCCACACCGGAGACGATGTGGTTGACGTTGAAGGTGACCGTGATGATCGCGTGCAGCAGGCCGCCGACGGCGCCGCCCGCGATGCCGACGAGCACACCGGTCCACGGGCCCCACTGGTAGCCCGCCCAGGCACCGAACCAGGTGCCGAGGATCATCATGCCTTCGAGGCCGATGTTGACGACGCCCGCGCGCTCGGCCCACAGACCGCCGAGACCGGCGAGGCCGATCGGCACGGCGAGGGAGAGGGCGCCGGAGACCTGGCCGACGGAGGTCAGGTCGTTGGCGCCGGAGATCAGGCGGACCAGCGAGACCAGCGCGAGGCCACCCGCGATGATCAGCAGGATCCACGGCAGGGTGAGCTTCTTGCGGCTGCCCGGAGCGGGCGCCGCCTTCTTCGTGGAAACGGTGCTGGCGCTCACGCCGCGACCTCCTTCTCGGTCTTCATGGCGTGGCCCGCGGCCAGCTCCTCGCCGACCTTCTGCTGCTGGCGCCGGATGCCGTAGCGGCGGATGAGCTCGTACGAGACGACCACCGCGATCACGATCAGGCCCTTCATGATCGTGCCGATCTCCTTGGCGTAACCGGCCGTGTCGAGGCCGGCGGACGCCTTGTCGATGAAGGCCATCAGGAGGGCGGCGAAGAAGATCCCGACGGGGCTGTTGCGGCCGAGCAGGGCGATGGTGATGCCGGTGAAGCCGACACCCACGGGGAAGACCAGGGTGTACGTGTGGCTCTCGCCGAGCAGCACCGGCATGCCGGACAGGCCGGCGACGGCACCGGAGATGAGCATCGCGGTGATGATCATCTTCTTGGAGTCGACACCGGAGGCCGCGGCGGCGGACTCGCTCGCGCCGCTGGCGCGCAGGTCGAAGCCGAAGCGGGTGCGGTTGAGCACGAACCAGTAGACGACGCCGAGGGCGAAGGCGATGAAGGTGAAGCCGTAGATCTCACCCGAGTCGCCCATGGAGAGGGCCGGGAACCAGCCGGACTGGGCGATCTCACCGGTGGTGAGGTCGTTGGAGCCCTCCACCTGCACGCCGAGGTTCTTCGGCAGGATCAGCCAGGCGATGAGGCTGGTGGCGATGGCGTTGAGCATGATCGTCGAGACGACCTCGCTCACACCGCGCTTGGCCTTGAGGACACCCGCGATACCGGCCCAGAAGGCACCGGTCAGCATCGCGACGACCACGATCAGCAGGATGTGCAGCGGACCGGGCAGCGCGATGGCGCCACCGACCACGGCGGAGATCATCGCGGCGAGGCGGTACTGGCCGTCGACGCCGATGTTGAAGAGGTTCATCCGGAAGCCGATGGCGACGGCCAGGGCTGCCAGGTAGTACGTGCCGGCCTGGTTGACGATGAGGATCTGGACGTCCTCGTAGCCACCGTTCTCGACCATGATGCGCAGGGGCTCGATCGGGTTGATGCCCGTCGCCGCCAGCACGATCATGGTCAGTACGAAGGCGCTGACCAGCGCGAGCAGGGGCCCGGCGATGGCGAGCAGCAGCCGGTCCTTGTCGAATTTCTTCATCGGGCCTCGTCCTCCGTCGTGTCACCGTCGGCAGCGGCGGAGTGGTTGTCGGTTGCTTCCAGGTGCCCCGAGGCGGCGCCCGTCATGGCGGTGCCGAGCTCCTCCGGGGTGACGGTCGCGGGGTCGGCGTCCGCGACCAGGCGGCCGCGGTAGATCACGCGCAGGGTGTCGGACAGGCCGATGAGCTCGTCCAGGTCGGCGGAGATCAGCAGCACGGCCAGGCCCTCACGGCGGGCCTCGCGGATCGCGTCCCAGATCTGCGCCTGCGCGCCGACGTCCACACCGCGGGTGGGGTGGGCGGCGATGAGGAACTTCGGGTTGTGGCTCATCTCGCGGCCGACGATCAGCTTCTGCTGGTTGCCGCCGGAGAGCGAGGCCGCGGTGACGTCGATGCCGGGCGTGCGCACGTCGTACTCGCGCACGATCCGCTCGGTGTCCTTGCGGGCCGCCTTCGGGTCGAGGATGCCCTTCTTGGAGTTGGGCGCCTCGGTGACGTGGCCGAGGATGCGGTTCTCCCAGAGCGGGGACTCCAGCAGCAGGCCGTGGCGGTGGCGGTCCTCGGGGATGTAGCCGATGCCGCCCTCGCGGCGCTTGCGCACCGACATCTTGGTGATGTCCGCGCCGTCCAGGGTGATGACGCCCGCGTCGGGGGCCATCATGCCCATGAGGGCCTCGATCAGCTCCGTCTGGCCGTTGCCCTCGACGCCCGCGATGCCGAGGATCTCGCCCTTGTGGATCGTGAGGCTGACGTCGTCCAGCAGGAGACGGCCGGCCTCGACGACCTCGTGGGTCGAGGAGTCCGCGGGGGCCGCGGGTACCAGGACCTCCGGCTCGGCGACGACGGCGCCGCCGGCGGCGACGGTCAGGCCCGCCACCTGGAGCATCGGGACGTCCGTGACGGTCGACTCGCGGGTCTCGGGCGACGGCAGCTCCGCACCGACCATCAGCTCGGCGAGCTGCTTGGGGGTGGCGGTCCTCGGGTCGGCGGTACCGACCGTGGTGCCGCGCCGGATGACGGTGATGTCGTCGGCGACCTTCAGCACCTCGCCCAGCTTGTGCGAGATGAAGATGACGGTCAGGCCCTCGGACTTGAGCTCGCGCAGGTTGTCGAAGAGTGCGTCCACCTCCTGCGGCACGAGCACTGCGGTCGGCTCGTCGAGGATGAGGATCTTCGCGCCGCGGTAGAGGACCTTGAGGATCTCCACGCGCTGGCGGTCGGCGACGCCGAGGTCCTCGACGAGGGCGTCGGGGCGCACGCCGAGGCCGTACGCGTCCGAGATCTCCATGATCTTCTTACGGGCCTTGGCGCCGATGCCGTACAGCTTCTCGCCGCCGAGAACGACGTTCTCCAGGACGGTGAGGTTGTCGGCGAGCATGAAGTGCTGGTGCACCATGCCGATGCCACGGGCGATGGCGTCGCCGGGCGTGTTGAAGGCGACCTGCTCCCCGTCGATGGCGATGGTGCCCTCGTCCGGCTTCT
Source organism: Streptomyces virginiae (assembly GCF_000720455.1). Lineage (GTDB taxonomy): Bacteria > Actinomycetota > Actinomycetes > Streptomycetales > Streptomycetaceae > Streptomyces > Streptomyces virginiae. Next base: position 203,546 of record NZ_JOAK01000004.1, read on the forward strand.
GCATGCCGTAGAGGATCTTCATCAGAGTCGACTTGCCGGCGCCGTTCTCACCGATCAGGGCGTGGACCGTGCCCTTGCGGACGGTGATCGCGATGTCCTTGTTGGCGACGACGCCGGGGAAGCGCTTTGTGATGCCGTGCAGTTCTACGGCGGGGGGCGGGCTGGACGCGTTGATGACGCACTCTCCTTGGCGCGAAAGGAGCGGAAGGCAGGGGGGACAGGGCGGGGAGTGAAAGTATCGCGTCCACGATGCTTCTACGCGCGTAGCACTGTCGGAAGTGAAAACTCGCGGCCAGTACGGCCACGTGGTCACAGACTAGTGATCACAGAACGTGGCTCGGGGCCCGGGAGCGATGTCGACCGCTTCCCGGACCCCGGAGACCAGGACTACACGTCAGGGACTGCCTTACGGGGCGGTCTTGACGGTGATCTTCTTGGCGATGATGTCGGCCTTGGCCTTCTCCACCGCGGCGATGACGTCGGTCATCTCCTTGTACTTCGGGTTGGAGTCGGCCAGGCCGACGCCGTCCTTGTCCAGGCCGTAGCGGATCTCACCGGTGGCGGGCTTGCCGTCCTCGACCGACTTGATCAGGTTGAAGACGGAGTCCGAGACGTCCTTGGTGACCGAGGTCAGGATGGAGTCCTTGTACTTCGCCAGACCGGCCTGGTTGTACTGGTCGGAGTCGACGCCGATGGCCCACTTGCCCTTGGCCGAAGCGGCCTCGATGGCACCGGAACCGGCGAGACCGGCGGCGGCGTAGATCACGTCGGCGCCCGCGTCGAGCTGGCCCTGCGCGGCGGCCTTGCCCAGGTCGGGCTTGGCGAAACCGTCGAAGTTCGGCGGCTGGGTCAGGTACGCGGAGAGCACCTTGGCGTTCGGGTTGGTGTCCTTGACGCCCTGGGCGAAGCCCGCCTCGAACTTCTTGATCAGCGGGACCTCGACACCGCCGATGAAGCCGACCGTGCCGGTCTTGGACGCCTTGGCGGCGGCGACGCCGGCCAGGTAGGAGCCCTGCTCCTCGTTGAAGACGAGGTTGGCGATGTTCTCGCCCGTGACCGAGGTGTCGTCGATGATGCCGAAGGTGGTCTTCGGGAACTTCGGCGCGACCTTCTTGATGGCCGGGGCGTAGGCGAAGCCGACGCCGATGACCGGGTTGTTGCCCTTGCGGGCGAGCTCGGTGAGGCGCTGGACCTTGTCGGCCTCGCCCTCGCCGTCGGTGGGCTCCGCCTCGGCGCCCTTGATCTTCAGGTCCGTCTCGGCCTTCTTCAGACCGGCGTAGGCGGCGTCGTTGAACGACTGGTCGCCGCGGCCACCGATGTCGTACGCGATGGCTGCGGACTTCTGACCCGACTCCGAGGGGGAGGAGGAGGCGTCAGAGGACTTCTTTCCGCCACAGGCGGTGGCCGAGAGGGCCAGCGCCGCGGACGCGATGCCCACGGTGGCGATCCTGGTGATCCGGCGCAAGGGGAGGCTCCTTCAAAACCTGACCGAAGCGCCACGACCGGCGCTGGTTTCGCGGCGATCGTAACGCGCGTAGATGTCAGTTAAAGGCCCGTTCATGAGTCGTTATCGGATCGTCGCGAACCGGACAGTGACCGATCGGTAACTGCCAGGGCGTCCAGCCCTTGTGTACCAAGGGCTGGACACGTCCGCCGGAAGGCTCGCCGATGTTGTACGGAGACCGGCCGGACCGCTACCTGGAAGGCGGTGTGCGGCGGCCGTCGATCAGTGCGGCGGCCGTGAAGAACTCGACCCCGACGGCGATCGCGTCCTCGTCCACGTCGAAGTCCCCGCGGTGCAGGTCGCGCTTGGCGGTGTCGCCCGGCGTGCGGACCCCGAGGCGGGCCATGGCGCCCGGCACGTGCTCCAGGTACCAGGAGAAGTCCTCCCCGCCCAGGCTCTGCTCGGTGTCCTCGACCGACTCGGCGCCGCGGCGGGCCCCCATCGCCTCGCGCAGCAGTTCCGTGATCACCGGGTCGTTGACCACCGGCGGCACCCCGCGCACGTGGTTGATCTCGAACTTGGCCCCGTGCATGGTCGCGATCTCGTCGATCGCCGCGTGGATCATGTCCGGCGCCTCGTGCCAGGCCGCGAGGTCCAGGCACCGTACGGTTCCGGACAGCTCGGCGTGCATCGGGATCACGTTGCAGGCGTGCCCGGACTCGATCCGGCCCCAGGTGACCGACATGCCGGAGCGGGCGTCCATCCGGCGGGCGAGCAGGGCCGGGGCGTCGACGGCGACGCGGGCGGCGGCCGTCACCAGGTCGGTGGTCAGGTGCGGCCGGGCGGTGTGCCCGCCGGATCCGGTGAGGCTGACCTCCAGCCGGTCGCAGGCGGAGGTGATGGGGCCGGGCCGCAGTCCGATCCGGCCGGCGTCGACCCGGGGGTCGCAGTGGACGGCGACGATCCGGCCCACGCCGTCCAGCACCCCGGACTCGATGGCGTCGGTGGCGCCGCCGGGCAGCACCTCCTCGGCGGGCTGGAACAGCAGCCGTACGGGCCGGGGCAGGAGGCCCTGCCGGTCGAGCTCGGCGAGGACGAGGCCGGCGCCGAGGACGACGGCGGTGTGCACGTCGTGGCCGCAGGCGTGGGCGCGGTCCGGGGAGGTCGAGCGGTACGAGACGTGCGTCTTGGCGTCCGGGATGGGCAGGGCGTCGATGTCCGCGCGCAGGGCCAGCATCGGCCGGCCTCCGTCCCAGGTGCCCACGTCACAGATCAGGCCGGTGCCGGACTTCAGGACCCGTGGTCGCAGGCCGGCTTTCTCAAGCCTGGCCTTGATCGCCGCGGTGGTGCGGAATTCCTGGTGTCCGAGCTCCGGGTGCATGTGCAAGTCCCGGCGGAAGGCGATCAGTTCGGTGCGCAGGTGGTCCGGAAGTTTGCCGGGCAGCTCGGGCCGGTCGGACGCGACGGGCTGGAGGGTCTGGGACTCGCGGGACATCAACTGGTTCACCCGTTGAAGGGTAGGCGCACGGATGGGTCAACTGACCGGGGATCACGAAAAGTTCATGCCGTTAGGGGAAAGAAACACTGCCTCTGGACGCATGACCGGGTTGACGCGGGGGTAAACTCGCGCGCTCATCCGGCCGTGGGCGCCGCCTGGGCAGGCAGTCTGTGCACATCACGAGCGGTGTCGGTGACGCCCGCGAGGAAGCTGCGTGCGCGGGGGGACGCGGAGCCCGTGAGCCAGGACGGGTCCACATCGCATACGGCGACGGTGACACCGGTACCGGTCAGGGCGTAGGGCAGCGTGTGGACGACCGTGGACGGAAAGCTGAGGATCGTCCGGCCGACGGGACCGCGCCGCGCGATCAGCTCCAGCGGCAGGTCCGGGCGTACGATCTCCAGCCCGGTCGCCCGGCTCAGCGCGCGCAGCTTCTCCGGGGATTCGCGGCGGTGCGCGAAGTAGCGGGTGGCGCCGTGCTCCAGGGTGAGGGAGCGGACCGCGTCCAGGTAGCGCTCGGGGTCCACCACGCCGGTCTCGACGAGCGAGGTGCCGACCAGGTCGGTGCCCCTGGTGAGGCGGGGCGGGCCGAAGCGGGCGCGGGTCCAGGCGAACTCGTTGGGCCGCAGCGTCATCCCGCCGTGCGGGGTGACCGGCATGGAGGTGAACACCTCGACGCGGCGGGCCTTCCCCGGTCCGGACTCCGGCCCGGACCCCGGCCCGGCACCGGCGCCGGCGACGGCCCGGTCCGGGACGAAGCGGCGCCGCGCGGCCGCCGAGACGGGCGCGTAGGCCAGCTCGCGGACGCGCCCGGGCAGCCCGCCGCCGCCGACCCGGTGCCAGCGGACGAGACGTTCGCCGCGGGCGGTCTGCGCGGCGAACTCCATGGTGGCGGTGCCGTCGTCGACCACGACGAGCTCCTCGGCGCGCACCAGGGTGAGCAGGAGCTGGACGTAGCGGGAGAAGGGGTCGCCGACGACGACGGTGCGCGCCGCGCGGACGTCGCCCGCCAGTGCGGCGAGCGCCTTCAGCGGGGCGAGCCGGCTGCCGCGGGCCTCCTGCCACCGCACCTCGCACCCCTCGTCCCGGGCCAGTGCCGCCATCCGGCGCAGCTGGCCGCGGGACATGGGGTCGGTGGGCGGCAGGACGACGATCCGCACGGGCGCGAGCGCGCCCGCCGGGCGCGGGCCGGGCTCCTTCCGCGCCGCCCGGCCGGCGCGGCGCGCGCGCTGGCTCGGGACGCCGTCCAGCGGTCTGCCGGGCGCGGCGGCGCGCGCGTACGCCCACTCCAGCACGTTGAGGAGTTGGACCGGGCTCTCGACGAACGCCAGGGTGGAGGCGGAGGTGCTCACACGTACTCCTTGTCGTGGGGCGGGACGGAACGCGCCTGACCGGAGCCGGACAGGGCCGGGGGGGGTGTCCGACCCTGATCCGCCGGACATCCCCGAGAGACCCCCTAGACGGCTGCGAGCTCGCCGCGGACGCGGCGGAGCTTCTTCATGGGGCCGAGCTCCGACTCGTAGACGCGCTTGACCCCGTCGCCGAGGGCGGTCTCGATGGTGCGGATGTCGCGGACCAGGCGGGCCAGGCCGCCGGGCTCGACGGAGGCGGCCTGGTCGGAGCCCCACATCGCGCGGTCGAGGGTGATGTGGCGCTCGACGAAGGTGGCGCCGAGGGCGACGGCGGCGAGGGTGGTCTGCAGGCCCGTCTCGTGGCCCGAGTAGCCGATCGGGACGTTGGGGTACTCGTCGCGCAGGGTGTTGATGACCCGCAGGTTGAGCTCCTCGGCCTTGGCCGGGTACGTCGAAGTGGCGTGGCAGAGCAGGATGTTGGCGCTCCCGAGCACCTCCACCGCGTGGCGGATCTGCTGCGGGGTGGACATGCCGGTGGACAGCACGACGGTGCGGCCGGTGGCGCGCAGGGCGCGCAGCAGCTCGTCGTCGGTGAGGGAGGCGGAGGCCACCTTGTGGGCGGGGACGTCGAACTTCTCCAGGAAGGCGACCGCCTCGGTGTCCCACGGGGAGGCGAACCAGTCGATGCCGCGCTTGGCGCAGTGCTCGTCGATGGCGCGGTACTCGTCCTCGCCGAATTCGACGCGGTGGCGGTAGTCGATGTAGGTCATCCGGCCCCAGGGGGTGTCGCGCTCGATGTCCCACTGGTCGCGCGGGGTGCAGATCTCCGGGGTGCGCTTCTGGAACTTCACGGCGTCGCAGCCCGCTTCGGCGGCGGCGTCGATGAGGGCGAAGGCGTTGCCGAGGTCGCCGTTGTGGTTGATGCCGATCTCGCCGACGACGTAGACGGGGCGGCCGGGGCCGGCGGTGCGCGCTCCGAAGGTACGCAGGCGCGGGTCGGGGAGGGAGGTCATGGCAGGGGACGTCCTTCGGTGCGGGGGTGTACGGGGTGTGGGCTGCGGGTCGGGGTGCGGGGCGGTTTCCGCGTCGGGCCGCGGGTCTTCCGGTGCGCCGGGGCGCGGGTCGAGCAGCGGGGCGAGCAGCCGTGCGCGGGCCAGGTCGTGGGGGTCGTCGATCTCCAGGACCCGGGCGGGATCGGTGGGGACGGGCAGGGTGCGGCCGAAGAAGCGGTGGCGGGCGGTGCGGAAGCCGGCCGCGTCCATGGCGTAGGCGGCGCCGGTCTCCAGCAGATCCTGCGGCCGGTCCTGGCGGCGGGGCCGGAAGGCGGGGTCGTGGTTGACCCCGGTCCAGGAGCCGTCGGGGTCCTCGCGCCAGAGGAAGCCGTGGAAGGGGGCCACGGTCAGGGCCGAGTCGGCGGCCCCGGTGGCGACGGCCACGGCGACCGACTCGACGTCGGAGGTGGCGAGGAAGGGGCTGGTGCACTGGACGAGGAGGACCACGTCCACGGTGAGCGAGTGCAGTTCCTCGAAGGCGGCGAGCGCGTGCAGGACGGCGGCCTCGCTGCTCGCGGTGTCGCCGGAGATGGCGGTGGGGCGGGCGATCACGTCGGCGCCCGCGGCGCGGGCGGCCTCGGCGATGGACTCGGAGTCGGTGGAGACGACCACGTCGGTGACGGTCGGCGCGGCCCGGCAGGCCAGGACGGCCCGGGCGACGAGCGGGGTGCCGGCGACGTCGGCGAGGTTCTTGCCGGGGACCCCCTTGGAGCCGCCGCGGGCGGGGACGACGGCCAGGACCCTCACAGCTCCCCCAGCCTTCGGATCACCGGGGCGACGCGCTGCACCCCGTGCCGGTACGCCCCGCGGGCGGCCTCGCGCAGGTGGGCCCGGAGCCGGCGGCGCAGCCGGGACTCCCCCGCCTCCCGCCGTGCGGCGCCGGGCAGCGGGCGGCCGTCGGGGGCGAGGCGGTGCCGGGCCAGGATGCCGGGCAGGTATCCGGGGGCGGTGGTGAGCGTGTAATGGGGAGCGGGCGGGGGCAGCCGGGCCGCGGCGAGCAGTCCGGCGACCTTGGCCCGGGCGACGGCGTGGGCGTCGGCGTCCGCGTCCGCGGCGGTCCCGACGGCGGCCTTCCCGGACGGGCCGGACGGGTCCGGGGTACCGGCGGGCCGTACGCCGTGGGCGGCCAGCCAGACCGGGTCGCCCTCGGGCAGCAGCCCGGAGTCGAGCTGGTCCCACGAGGCCAGGCAGCCGGAGCCCAGGAAGTGGTGGTTGCCGAGGGCCTCGCGGATGCCGAGGTCGGTGAGGACCGCCGTCGGGATGGAGCGGTGCAGGGACTCCAGGGCGGCCGTGGAGGAGACGGTGACCAGCAGGTCGGTGCCGTCCAGCACCTCGCTCATGTTCCCGTACACCAGGCGGCAGTTGGCGGGCAGCCCGCCCGGAACGCGCTCGGCGAGGCGCTGGTAGGGCTGCTCCTCCAGGTGCGTGGTGTGCTCCCCGGGCTTGCTGCGCAGCTTGACCAGCACCTCGCGTTCGGGGTGCAGCCGGGCGTGGCGGGCCGCGCGTTCCAGCAGGTAGGCGCGGTCGCCGCGGTTGTCGGGTACGGAGGGCTGCACGGCGAAGACCACCGTGTGGGCCCGGCTCCCCGCCGGCTCGTACGGGGCCCCGCCGAGGAAGGGCAGCGCGGTCTCGGTGACGGCGCCGGCGTCCGCGCCGACGCCCTCGTACACGGCGCGGAAGCGCTCCGCGTCGTGGCGGGAGTTGGCGAGGACGAGGTCGGCGCCGTGCCGCAGCAGCAGCCCGTCGGCGAGCTTCTCGTACACGACTCCGACGTAGCCGGTGACGAGTACGGGGCGCCGGGCGGGAGCCGGCCACAGGGCGCGGGCCCCGTGCAGCACGGCCTGGACGGCCCCGCCGACGAGCGCGAGGACGACCACGTCGTAGTGCTCGCGCTCGATCTCGGCGAGGAACTCGGCGCAGGTCACCTCGGCCAGCCGGTCGGCCCGCACCCCCACCTCGCCGAGCTGGCGCGCGGTGGGCGTGGCACGGCCGCGCAGCAGGTATCCGGTGAGCTGGTGGTCGGGCACGAGACGACGGGCGGTCGATGCGCCCCATTTCCATCTCGTGTCGGAATCGGCGAGTACGGCGACGCGTTTGCGTTCTGGCACGCGGCAGAAGCTATTGCGCAATTTCGGTGATCGGCCCAACGAACGCACAACAGCGGGTTAACAACGCGTCGACTGAATGCGAAAGCGCACGGGTTAACCCGCCCGCCCCGCGCCGTTCACGTGAAATCCGCGTCCGGGCCACAGTGAATGCCGGGCGGCGCCCTAATGTCTCGCGGGTGCCCAAGCTCTCTGTTGTCGTGCCGTTCCACAACGTGCAGACATACGCGCCGGACGCCCTGAAGAGTCTCGAACTGAACGCCCGGGAGGATTTCGAGTTCCTGCTCGTCGACGACTGCTCGACGGACGGGACGCCCGACCTGCTGGAACGGGCGGCGCGCGAGCTGCCGGGGGCGGTGCACCTCAGACACGAGCGCAACGGCGGCCTGGCCACCGCCCGGAACACCGGGCTGGACGCGGCCCGCGGCGAGTACCTCGCCTTCCTGGACGGGGACGACTGGCTGGCGCCCGGCCACCTGGCCCGGATGCTGGCCGCCATAGAGGCCCTGAACTGCGATTTCATCCGCACCGACCATGTACGGTGCACGGGCCGGACGCGGAGCGTGCAGCGCGTCCCCTTCGGTCCGCAGTCCGTCGTCGCCGATCCGCGCGGCGCGATCCTGCCCGCCGACCGGGCGACCTCGGTGGACTATCCGTACGCCTGGGCCGGCCTGTACCACCGGCGACTGCTGGACCGCGGCCTGCTGCACTTCACCGACGGGCTGCGCACGGCGGAGGACCGGCCGTGGATCTGGCGGCTGCACCGGGAGGCCGAGTCCTTCGCCGCGGTCGGACTGCCCGGGGTCTTCTACCGGCGCGGGGTTTCCACCTCGTTGACGCAGATCAGGGACGAACGGCAGCTCGATTTCATCCGGGCATTCGACCAGGTCCTCGCCGACGTCGCCACCGACCGGGAATTCGATCTCCTGCTCCCGAAATCCGTCCGAACGTATTGCGCAATTATCGCGCACCATTTCGGGTCCATCGAAAGGTACGAACCGGCCGTGGCCAAGAAACTCCGCCTCATGAGTGCGGCCGCTCTCGGCCGCATGCCCCAGGACGTGCTGGACCAGGTGCTGGACGCGATGGACGTCGAGCGCTCCACGGTCCTGCGCCGCCTGCGCGGCAGCCGCCGCACCCCGTCGGGGGCGACCGCCTGATGCTCACGCAGATCTTCCTGGCCTCCACCCTCTACGGTGCGGCCACGCTCGCGGCGGGCGTCGACGCGGGCTGCTTCCCGCCCGCGGGCCGCCGGATCCTGCTGACCAGCAACCACGCCGTCACCGCCGAGGTGGCCCCGGGAGTGGCGGGCATGCCGGGTTTCGCCGCTCTGCGCACCCGTTTCGACGAGGTGCTCGACTGGAACACCGTGATCGAGCCGCAGCACCCGAGCACCTGGGCCCCGCGCGCCGAGGACGTCCCGATCTGGGAGCGGCAGCTGCGCACCCTGTGGGGCCTGGGCGAGGACCGGGTCGAGCTGATCGTGGAATCCCTCCAGGTGCCCCCCGCCCAGTCCCTGTGCCGGCTCTTCCCGGGCGCGGCGGTCGACGTCTACGCCGACGGGCTGATGAGCTACGGCCCCACCCGCTTCCGCCTCGACCCGCAGCTCGGGATGCGCGTACGGCGGGTGCTCCACCTGGATCTGGTGCCCGGCCTGCAGCCGCTGCTGCTGACGGAGTTCGGGGCGCGGCTGGAGCTGGTGCCCACGGAGTCCTTCCTGAAGGTCCTCGCGGAGCTCCCCCCGCACGGTGCGGACCTGGACGGCGTCGGGGAGTCCCCGGCCCTGCTGCTGGGCCAGTACCTGTCGGCGCTCGACCTGATGACCGCCGACGAGGAGGAGGAGCTGCACGCCTCGATGGTCCGGGGCGCCTTCGCGCTCGGCCACCGGGAGCTGGTCTTCAAGCCCCACCCCAGCGCGCCGGCCGAGTACGCCCGCCGGGCCGCGGCGGAGGCCGAACGGCTCGGCGCCCGGCTCACCGTGGCCGGCACCCCGGTGCTGGCCGAGACCCTCTACCAGCGGCTGCGCCCGGCGCTGGTCGTCGGCTGCTTCTCCACGGGCCTGCTGACCGCCGCGACGCTGTACGGCCTGCCGGTCGCGCGCACCGGCACCGGGACGGTGCTGGCCCGCCTGGCCCCGTACCAGAACAGCAACCGGGTGCCGCTGGCACTGGTGGACTCGCTGCTGCCGGACCTGGCGGACCCGGAGGCGGTACGCGCGTGGACGCCCGCGTCCGTCGGGCGGGCGGGAGCGGAGCGGGCCGGGCTCCTGACGGCGGTCGGGTTCACGATGCAGCCGCAGATCCTGGCCGCGCGCCGGGCGGCGGCCGAGGCGTACCTGGCCGCGCATCTGACGCCCACGACCTGGCGGTACTTCACGCGGCGCCGGCTGACGACGCTGGGCCTGCCCGGCGGCATTCCCGCGCAGCTGTCGTTCCTGCCGCGCAGCCGGACGGTGCGGCGCATGGCCCGGACCCTGCGCCGCGTCCTGAACTGACGCGTTCTGACCTGACGTGATCTGACCTGACGCGTTCTGACCTCACGCGTCCCGAGCCGAGGGGCGTCAGCTGACGGCGAGCTTGGCCGCGAAGCCCAGGAACAGCACGCCCGCCGCCGAGGTCGCCCCGGCCGACAGCCGCTTGCGGCGGCGGAAGGCCTCCGAGAGGCGGGTGCCGCCGAATATCAGCAGGGTCAGGTAGAGGAAGCTGCCGGTCTGCAGCAGCCCGCCGAGGACCAGGAACGACAGCGCCGGGTAGGCGTAGGACGGGTCCACGAACTGCACGAAGAAGGACATCAGGAAGAGGATGGCCTTCGGGTTCAGGAGGCTGATCAGCAGGGCGCGGCGGTAGGGCCGCTCGTTCTCGGCAGGGTCGGCGGGGCCCGCGGCCCGCGCCTCGTCCCGCTCCCGGCGCGTGCGCCACAGCGCCCAGGCGCCCCGCATCATCCCGACGGCCAGCCAGGCCAGGTACCCGGCGCCGAGGAACTTCACCACGGTGAAGACCAGCGGGCTCGCCCGGAGCAGCGCCCCGGCGCCCACGGCGGTCAGGGCCATCAGCACGGCGTCGCCGGTGAACACCCCGGCGGCGGCCTTGTAGCCCGTGCGCACACCGCGGCGGGCGGCGACGGACAGCACGTAGAGCGAGTTCGGTCCCGGCAACAGAATGATCAGGACGAGGCCGGCGAGGTACGTCGGCAGATCGGTGACACCCAGCATGGGCAGGAGTGTCCCATGAGGACACACCTGACAGTCGAATGGGTTTCACCATGTGGAACCGGTGGGCTCGTACGTCCCCCAGACCTCCCGCAGCGCCCCGCACACCTCGCCCACCGTGGCCCGTGCGCGCAGCGCCTCCTTCATCGGGTACAGCACGTTCGCCGCGCCCGCCGCCGCCTCCTTCAGCGCTCCGAGCGCCGCCGTCACCGCCGCCCCGTCGCGCTCCGCCCGCAGCCGCGCCAGCGCCGCGCACTGCCGCTCCTCGATCGCCGGGTCCACGCGCAGCGGCTCGTACGGCTCCTCGCGCTCCAGCGCGAAGCGGTTGACCCCGACCACCACCCGCTCCCCGCTGTCGGTCTCCCGCGCGATGCGGTAGGCGTTCCGCTCGATCTCGGCCTTCTGGAAGCCGGCCTCGATCGCGGCCACCGCCCCGCCCTGCTCCTCGACCCGCCGCATCAGGTCCATGGCCGCCGCCTCCAGTTCGTCCGTCATCCGCTCCACCGCGTACGACCCGGCGAAGGGGTCCACGGTGTGGGTGACGTCCGTTTCGTGCGCGAGGACCTGCTGGGTGCGCAGCGCGAGGCGGGCCGACTTCTCCGTGGGCAGCGCGATCGCCTCGTCGAAGGAGTTGGTGTGCAGCGACTGGGTGCCGCCCAGCACGGCGGCCAGTGCCTGCACGGCGACGCGTACGAGGTTCAGCTCGGGCTGCTGCGCGGTGAGCTGCACGCCGGCGGTCTGGGTGTGGAAGCGCAGCATCATCGACTTCGGGTCCCGCGCCCCGAACTCCTCCCGCATGACGCGGGCCCAGATCCGACGGGCGGCGCGGAACTTCGCGACCTCCTCCAGCAGGGTGGTGCGGGCGACGAAGAAGAAGGACAGCCGGGGCGCGAACTCGTCGACCGCCATCCCGGCCGCGAGGGCCGTTCGGACGTAGGCGATCCCGTCGGCGAGGGTGAAGGCCACCTCCTGCGCGGGCGAGGCCCCCGCTTCGGCCATGTGGTAGCCGGAGATGGAGATGGTGTTCCACCGGGGGATCTCGGCCCGGCAGTAGCGGAAGGTGTCGGCCGTCAGCCGCAGCGAGGGGCCGGGCGGGAAGATGTACGTCCCCCGGGCGATGTACTCCTTCAGGACGTCGTTCTGGATCGTCCCCGTCAGCTGCGCGCCCGCGATGCCCTGTTCCTCCGCGACCAGCTGGTAGAGCAGCAGGAGCAGCGCCGCGGGCGCGTTGATCGTCATGGAGGTGGAGACCCGGTCGAGGGGGATCCCGTCGAACAGCGTGCGCATGTCGTCGAGCGAGTCGACGGCGACCCCGACCTTGCCGACCTCGCCGTGGGCGAGGGGCGCGTCGGAGTCGTGGCCCATCTGGGTCGGCAGGTCGAAGGCGACGGACAGCCCGGTGCCGCCGCCCTCGATGAGCTGGCGGTAGCGGGCGTTGGACTCGGTGGCCGTGCCGAAACCGGCGTACTGCCGCATCGTCCACGGCCGACCGGTGTACATGTTCGGATAAATCCCCCGGGTGTAGGGGAAGTCCCCAGGTGCACCCAATTGGACCTCTGGGTCCCATTCCGTCAGATCGCCCGGCCCGTAGACCGGTTCGACCGGGATTCCGCTCTCCGTGCTTGCCATGTGACGAAGTCCTCCGTAGAGCAACCGGGCCCGGGGCTGATACAACCTTGCCCGCGCGTCGCTTCGTAAGGCTGCGGACGGTTGCTGGTCACAATGGCGCAACATCCCGGGACCCTGTGCAACTCTCCACGCGCGCCAGGCATCACCTAGATACACGACGTAGAAACCGGGGGACTGCAATGCAGCGCCAGAGAGTCATAATCCGCACGATCGGGGTGGCCGCCGCCGTCGCGCTCGCCGCGACCGCCTGCGGTCCGCAGAAGACGGAGTCGGCCGGCTCCTCCTCCGCGGCACCGTCATCGCCCACGGCGGGCGCCACCCCCGAAGCCTCTCCGACCGCCGACAACAAGCCCGGTGAGCCCTCGCCGTCGGCCTCGGCGTCCGCCTCCGCCTCCCCGTCGGCCTCGCCTTCGCCCTCGGTGAAGCAGATCATGGCCAACGGCGACGAGAGCGAGCAGGTCCGCGAGCTCCAGGCCCGTCTGAAGCAGCTCAAGCTGATGACGGTGGCGCCGACCGGTTTCTACGGCTCGAAGACCACGGCCGCGGTGAAGTCCTTCCAGTCGAAGAACGGCCTGGACGCGACCGGCGGGGTCGACGAGAAGACCTGGAAGAAGATCCAGAGCTCCAGCAAGAAGCCCACCGCCGAGGAGCTGCGCCCGCCGACCGTCAACGAGGTCGCCGCACCGGACCCGCGCTGCATGACGGGCCGCGTCATGTGCATCAGCAAGGAGAGCCGCACCCTCGCCTGGATGATCGACGGCAAGGTCGTCTCGACGATGGACGTGCGCTTCGGCTCGGAGAACACCCCGACCCGCGAGGGCGTGTTCAACGTGGGCTGGAAGGCCAAGGAGTGGACGTCGACGATCTACCACACGCCGATGCCGTACGCGATGTTCTTCAGCGGCGGCCAGGCCGTGCACTACTCCGCGGACTTCGCGGCCCGCGGCTACGCCGGCGCCTCGCACGGCTGCGTGAACGTCCGGGACAAGGGCAAGCTGTCGAAGCTCTTCGACGACGTGCAGGTCGGCGACAAGGTCGTCGTCTACTGGTGAGCCCGCACGGGGTGACACCGGGGGCCCGGGATCCGGGCCCCGACCACCGCCGGCCCCGGGCCGGAGAAACACATCAGGCCGTCCGTTTCGCGACCCGCCGTACCGGCGTGTCGCGAAACGGACGGCCTGTCCCGTTGCACGGGTCGAAGTAAAGGGCGCGGGCAGGGCCGGGGGAACGTGCCCCGCCCGCGCCGGTTGCGCAGAGCCCAGGGGTACGGGGGGAACCCCGGCTCATGCGCGGCCGATGACCAGTCGGCTCGATACGTACTGCGCCGCCGGTTCGAAAAGTGTTACAGGCGGGTCAGCGCATGTGTCAGCGGCCGACGCGCAGGGGCGTGGAGCCCTGCGGAACCGCCGGTGACAGCGACGGCGCCCGGAGCGTCCCGCCCCCCAGCGGGGCGTCGCGGCGCTTGGCGCCGTCGGACTCCCCGTCCAGCACCGAGGCGCAGTAGGCCGGGATCCGCAGGAGTCCGTCGGCCAGCCGTGAGAGCCGCTCGCGCCGGTCGTCGTTGAGCCGGCCCTTGCGGTACTCCTGGCAGAGGTCCGCCTTGAGCCGGCTGTCCTGCTCCTGCTGGCGGTCCTTGCCGAGTTCCCCGGTGCCCAGGGTGTCGCGGCTGCCTTCGTGGTCGCCCTGACCGCTGCGGTCGTCCTGGGGGTCCTTGCCCGCGCCGCCGCCGGTCGTGGTGGTGCCCGTGGAGGTGTCGGGGCCCGCCGCGGTGCCGGGTGCCGTACGCCCGTCCGGGCCCGGCGACGGCGTCACGGGGGCGAACCCCGGGTTGGAGCCGTCCGGCAGCGGGGTGGGCCGCAGCTTCGGGGTGAGGGTCGGGGCGCTGGTGCCGACGCCGGGGACCGGGCTCTCGCCGGCGCTGACGGACATCGCCGGCCCGGGTCCGGCGGTGTCGTGCCGGGACCGGTCCAGCAGCCCCGCTCCGGCCGCGGCGGCCAGTCCGCCGGCGGCGACGCTCGCGAGGGCCGCGGCCAGGCCGAAGCTCACGGTCCGGGCGCGCCGTCGGGCCGGTACGGGCGCGGGTGCGGGGAAGACGCGGCCGAGGGCGACCAGGGGCTCCCCGGACCCGTCGGCCGCGGACGGCGCGGCGGCGGGACGCACGGCAGCGGGACGCACGGCGCCGCGCGCCGCGCGGTAGGCGTCCACCGCCACGCCCTCGCCGGGCAGTTCCGTACCCCGGGGCGCCGGCACCGCCATCGCGGCCAGGGCGTCCAGGGCGGCCCGCAGCCGGGCGGCCTCCATCGCGGCACGCGTGTCGGCGGCGGGCCCCACAGGTTCCGTCGGTCCGCCGCGCAGGAATGCTTCCGCCGCGGCCTCGTCCAGCCACCTGTCGCGCTCGTCGGCCATCACATGTCCTTCTGCGTCCGCCAACGTGAATGCGTCACACCGGTTTGTTCTGCGTAGCTGCCGCCCCGGCCACGCTGTGCGGGTACGGCGTCGAGATCCCTCCCGCCCCCGCCGTCCCACGCATGGCCATCGGCATTATGGCCGACCGTGACGCCCGCCTTGGCGCCGGTGCCCGGACCGGCCTCGAAGCCGCCGTCCGCGCCCTGCGCGGCGAGCAGTTCCGCCAGCTTCTTCAGGCCGCGGTGCGCGGCGGTGCGTACGGCGCCGGGCCGCTTGCCCAGGGTCTCGGCCGCGCTCTTGGCGTCGAGGCCGACCACGACCCGCAGCACGACGGCCTCGGCCTGGTCCTGGGGCAGCTGGGCTATGAGCGCCATGGTGCGCCCGGTGTCGAGGGACTCCATCGCCGCGCCGGCGGTGTCGCACTCGGCGGCCCAGCTCGTCAGCTCGGTGTCGTCACCGCCGATGGCGGGCCGGCGGCCGCGCATGCGTATGTGGTCCAGGGCCCGGTTGCGCGCGATGCGCGCCGCCCAGCCGCGGAAGCGGTCGGCGTCTCCGGTGAAGGAGTCGAGGTCGCGGGCTATCTGCAGCCAGGCCTCGGAGGTCACGTCCTCGGCGTCGCCGTCCCCGACGAGCGTGCGTACGTAACCGAGCAGGCGTGGGTGCACGGCGCGGTACACAGCACGGAACGCGTTCTCGTCGCCGTCCTGTGCCGCGAGCACCGCGGCGGTCAGCTCCGCGTCGTCCCCCAGCAAAGTCCCCAACCCGTTCACTGTCCTGTACGTGTGGCGCAAATCAGCACGTTACGGCTTTCAAGCACCTCTCGTCCACGAGTGATACAACGTGCAACCAATCCTGCGCGGAGCGAGGTGTGACACAAAACGCACCTCCGGCGCTGACAGGGGTACGGGCTTGTCGCACGAGCCCGTGACGGATGGCGGCCGGGGCCTCTCCTGTGGGGGGTGGCGGCCTCGGTCGCCCTCCCCCTTTCGGGCATCCCACCATGCCTGTCCGTGGCGCTCACGTCATCCTTTCGGCTCACTTCCGGGTGAAATCCCCGCATGGGTACGACACACCCTGCCCTGCATCGATAGCGTTGCGGCACACCCGCGCCACGCCCCGAGGAGCCCCCCGCTGTCCAGCCACCTTCCGGCACAGGCCCGCGGCTGCTCCGACCCCGCCCACGGCCCCGGACTGGCGCGGTTCAACGCACTGTCCCCCGAGGCCGCCCGGGCGGTCCTCCTGCACTGCTGCGGGAGCCGCCGCTGGGCGCACCGGGTGGCGGCGCACCGCCCCTACCCCGACGCGGACGCCCTGCTCGCCGCCGCGGACGAGGCCTCGTACGACCTCTCGCAGGCGGACCTGACCGAGGCGCTGGCCGCGGAGCACTCGGCCGAGCTGGACCACGGGGCGTCCTACGCCGCACTGCTGGCGCTCGACGCGGCCCACGCGGAGTACGAACGGAAGTTCGGCCACGCCTTCGTGATCTGCCTGGACGGGTACCCGCCGGAGGAGCAGGCCGACCAGCTGCTGGGGGCCATCCGCCGGCGGATGGGGCACGAGGTGGACGAGGAGCGCTCGCTCTCCGCGGACGAGCTGCGCCGCGTCGCGCAGTCCCGGCTGCTGGACGTGACGCGCCGACTGACCCGCTCCGATGGGCTGCCTACGGCCGAAATCGGGCTATTCGCCCCTGTGGGATAGCCCGTACGTGCCTGTTTGATCACACAGCCGGACCCCGGGCGAGGGAACCGACAACTCGTCGCTACGATGTCCGGGGCCGGTGGACCGTACCCGGCCGGGCCCGACCGACAAAGAAGCCGGCTGGCCCCCGCCCCGCTTCCGGAGGGTTTTCCGTGCCGGCTGGAACGTTGTACCGCGGCCGGGAAGGAATGTGGTCCTGGGTGGCTCATCGAGTCACCGGCGTCCTCATCTTCTTCTTCCTGTTCGTACACGTCCTCGACACCGCTCTCGTCCGCGTCTCCCCCGAGGCGTACGACGATGTCGTGGCTACCTATAAGACTCCGATCGTCGCGCTGCTGGAGTACGGCCTCGTCGCCGCCATCCTGTTCCACGCGCTCAACGGTCTCCGTGTCATCGCCGTGGACTTCTGGTCCAAGGGCCCGCGCCACCAGAAGACGATGCTCTGGTGGGTCGTGGGCATCTGGGTCGTGCTGATGGTCGGGGCTCTCTACCCCGTGCTCGGCCACGCAGCCGCTGAACTGTTCGGGAAGTGACGCGCATGTCCTCTGACACTTCTTCCGCCAAGGTCATCGGCGACGTGGAGGGTGTTTCCCTCTACGACGTGGACAACCCCGCGCCCTACATCGAGGCGCCGCGCAAGCGCACGGGCAAGACGCCCCGCTCGACCCGCGGCAACTTCGAGATGGTCGCGTGGCTCTTCATGCGCCTCTCGGGCATCGTGCTCGTCGTCCTCGTCATCGGCCACCTGCTGATCCAGCTGGTGCTCGACGGCGGCGTCTCCAAGATCGGCTTCGCCTTCGTGGCCGGCCGCTGGGCGTCCCCGTTCTGGCAGGTCTGGGACCTGCTGATGCTGTGGCTGGCGATGCTGCACGGCGCCAACGGCCTGCGTACCGTCATCAACGACTACGCGGAGCGTGCCAACACGCGGCTGTGGCTGAAGGGCCTGCTCTACACCGCCACGGTGTTCACCATCCTTCTGGGCACGCTGGTGATCTTCACCTTCGACCCGAACATCCGCTAGGCAACGGGGCTGAGGCGAAACCAATGAAGATCCACAAGTACGACACCGTCATCGTCGGCGCAGGTGGCGCCGGCATGCGCGCCGCCATCGAGTCGACGAAGCGCAGCCGCACCGCGGTGCTGACGAAGCTCTACCCCACCCGCTCCCACACGGGCGCCGCGCAGGGCGGCATGGCCGCCGCGCTGGCGAACGTGGAGGAGGACAACTGGGAGTGGCACACCTTCGACACGGTCAAGGGCGGTGACTACCTGGTCGACCAGGACGCCGCCGAGATCCTGGCGAAGGAGGCCATCGACGCGGTCCTCGACCTGGAGAAGATGGGCCTGCCGTTCAACCGCACCCCGGACGGCACCATCGACCAGCGCCGCTTCGGCGGCCACTCCCGCAACCACGGCGAGGCGCCGGTCCGCCGGTCCTGCTACGCCGCGGACCGCACCGGTCACATGATCCTCCAGACGCTGTACCAGAACTGCGTCAAGGAGGGCGTGGAGTTCTTCAACGAGTTCTACGTCCTGGACCAGCTCCTGGTCGAGGAGGACGGCGTCAAGAAGTCGGCCGGTGTGGTCGCGTACGAGCTCGCCACCGGCGAGATCCACGTGTTCCAGGCCAAGGCCGTCATCTACGCCTCCGGCGGCACCGGCAAGTTCTTCAAGGTGACCTCCAACGCGCACACCCTCACGGGTGACGGCCAGGCGGCCTGCTACCGCCGCGGTCTGCCGCTGGAGGACATGGAGTTCTTCCAGTTCCACCCGACGGGCATCTGGCGCATGGGCATCCTGCTGACGGAGGGCGCCCGCGGTGAGGGCGGCATCCTCCGCAACAAGGACGGCGAGCGCTTCATGGAGAAGTACGCGCCGGTCATGAAGGACCTCGCGTCCCGTGACGTCGTCTCGCGCTCCATCTACACCGAGATCCGTGAGGGCCGCGGCTGCGGTCCGGCCGGTGACCACGTGTACCTGGACCTGACGCACCTGCCGCCGGAGCAGCTCGACGCGAAGCTCCCGGACATCACCGAGTTCGCGCGCACCTACCTGGGCATCGAGCCGTACACGGACCCGATCCCGATCCAGCCCACCGCGCACTACGCCATGGGCGGCATCCCGACCAACGTCGAGGGTGAGGTCCTCAGCGACAACACCACCGTCGTCCCGGGCCTGTACGCGGCCGGCGAGGTCGCGTGCGTGTCGGTGCACGGCGCGAACCGCCTGGGCACCAACTCGCTGCTGGACATCAACGTCTTCGGCAAGCGTTCCGGCATCGCCGCGGCGAAGTACTCGCAGGAGAACGACTACGTCGAGCTCCCCGAGAACCCGGCGCAGCAGGTGGTCGACCTCGTCGAGCGCCTGCGCAACTCCACGGGCAACGAGCGGGTCGCCGACCTGCGTCTGGAGCTCCAGGAGACGATGGACGCGAACGTGATGGTGTTCCGCACGGAGCAGACCATCAAGACCGCGGTCGAGAAGATCGCGGAGCTGCGCGAGCGCTACAAGAACGTGTCCGTCCAGGACAAGGGCAAGCGCTTCAACACGGACCTGCTGGAGGCCATCGAGCTGGGCAACCTGCTCGACCTGGCCGAGGTCATGGCCGTGTCCGCCCTGGCGCGCAAGGAGTCCCGCGGCGGTCACTACCGCGAGGACTACCCGAACCGCGACGACGTCAACTTCATGCGCCACACCATGGCGTACCGCGAGGTCGGAGCCGACGGCTCGGACTCGGTCCGGCTCGACTACAAGCCGGTCGTCACGACCCGCTACCAGCCGATGGAGCGTAAGTACTGATGGCTACCCCCACCCTGGACAAGATGGAAGAGGCGGCCGCGGCCTCCCCGTACATCACGGTCACCTTCCGGATCCGCCGCTTCAACCCCGAGATCTCGGACGAGTCGCAGTGGCAGGACTTCCAGATCGAGATCGACCCGAAGGAGCGCGTGCTCGACGGTCTCCACAAGATCAAGTGGGACCTGGACGGCACGCTGACCTTCCGCCGCTCGTGCGCGCACGGCATCTGCGGCTCGGACGCGATGCGGATCAACGGCAAGAACAGGCTCGCCTGCAAGACGCTGATCAAGGACATCAACCCCGAGAAGCCGATCACCGTCGAGGCCATCAAGGGCCTCACGGTGATGAAGGACCTCGTGGTCGACATGGAGCCCTTCTTCCAGGCGTACCGGGACGTCATGCCGTTCCTGGTCACCAAGGGCAACGAGCCGACGCGCGAGCGCCTGCAGTCCGCCGAGGACCGCGAGCGCTTCGACGACACCACCAAGTGCATCCTGTGCGCCGCGTGCACGTCCTCGTGCCCGGTGTTCTGGAACGACGGCCAGTACTTCGGCCCGGCGGCGATCGTCAACGCGCACCGCTTCATCTTCGACTCGCGTGACGAGGCCGGCGAGCAGCGGCTGGAGATCCTGAACGACAAGGACGGCGTGTGGCGCTGCCGCACGACCTTCAACTGCACCGACGCGTGCCCGCGCGGCATCGAGGTCACCAAGGCGATCCAGGAAGTCAAGCGTGCGCTGATCACGCGCCGCTTCTGACCTCCCGGTCCCGCCTGTACGAGGGCCCCGTCCCCGGTTCGTCCGGGGGCGGGGCCCTCGTGCGTCGCGGGAGGCGCCGTCAGCGGCGCCGCAGCTGGCTGGTGATCGTCGGGTCGGTGATCTCCGTGTCCTTCGCGAGGAGCATCGCCTTGGAGAGGATGACGGCGAGGGTGCGGTCCCCCTCGAAGGGCAGGTAGCCCGGTTCGGTGGCGGCCGGGGCGCCCGCGCCGCCGGGCACGATGCACAGGTACTGGTCGTTCGGCGACATCAGGATGTTCCCCGAGCCGAGGTGGATCTTGTACGTGTGCAGCTCGCCGCGGACGTGCAGGAAGCGGCCCTCGACGGTGCAGCGGTCCGCGACGGCGAGCCTCGGCACCAGCCGCTCCAGCAGGGCCCGCCGGGTCTCGGCGCTCGCGCCCAGCTCGCCGAAGCCGTAGGAGGTCCAGTAGTCCCGGAAGCGGCCCTGCGGCCCGCCGTCGGACCAGGTCGGGTCGTTGCCGACGCTGGCCACGCCGACGAACAGGTCCACGTCGCGCATCACCTCGCTCAGCACCAGCTCCGGTACCTCGGTGAGCGGCAGTGGATCGGCCCCGGTGCGCCGGCCGTCCGCCGGCCACATCTCGTACCCGCCGCCGTAGGTGCTCGCCCAGTTCTGCGGGGCGTCGATCGGATAGAAGCGCACCTGGTCGGTGCGCAGCCGCAGGTAGGTGCCCGACTCGGTGGTGTCGATCCCGTACTCGTGCCCCTCGCCCTCGATCCAGTACTCGGCCCGCAGCCCCCACTGGGGCAGCTCGCGGGTGGCGGGCGGGACGGAGTCGTCGACGCACAGGCGGAGCCTGTTGTGCCATCCCCGGGCCGAGGTGAGCGAGTTGAACTGGTGCTGGCGCAGGACGTGCGCGGCGAACCGGTTGGAATACGTCCGCGTCCTGCGTTCGGCGTCGGTCAGCAGGTACACCTCGCGGTGGGCCTGCTTGAAGGGCTGGGTCACGGCGTACCGCTCCAGCCACTCCCGCCAGGCGAGCACCTCGGCGGGCTCCCGGCCGACGGGGTGCCACAGCTCGACGGCGGCCCCTTCGGCGGGGGCGGTGCGGCCGGTGAGGTCGGTGAGGGCGGCTCCCGCGAGGGTGCGCAGCGCACCGTCCACGAAGCAGACGGGCGTCCCGTCCACGGTCCAGATCAGCCGCCGGGCCAGCGTGCCGACCAGCGGGTGGTCGAGGTACCGCTCGCGCCATTGCCCGTACGTCCACCGGCGGCGGGCGAGGAACTGCCGGTCCAGCCGCTCGGCCTGCGCCGACAGTGACTTGTCGATGTCCTTGACCAGGCCCTTGAGCTCCTTGAGTTCCTCGGGGTGGTCCCGCCGCACGGCGGCGGGCACGGTCTTGACCGGCCTTCCGGCGGCGTTGCGCCAGACCAGGACCGCCCGGTTCCCGCGCACCGCCAGCTCCGCGGTGGCCTCCCCAATGTGGTGGACGGCCTTGCCCACCTCCGTGAGCCCGTACGCGGGAACGGCCAGCTCCTCGATCTCCTCGCGGCTCAGCCCGAGCGCGGTGGCCCGGGCCTCCAGCGCCGCGTCGACGAGCTTGAGGGTGCCCTTGTACGTGACCCGGGTGCCGAGCCGGGCCAGTTCGGCCAGCGTGGCCTCGCCGTCGGCCCGGGCCAGGGCGCCCACCGCCGCGTTGGCCACCTTGGGGTTGCGCGGGCCGAGGCCGGCGGCCTTGCGCAGCGATGTCTCCACGAGCGAGCCCAGTGCGCGCACCGTGTCGGGGTGCGACGGGAGCAGAGCCAGCAGCCAGACCAGGCCGCGCAGGGCGTTGGCGTTGTAGGGGTCGAAGGCGGCGTTGACGTCCGGCTCGTATTCCGCCCGGTCCAGCTCGAAGGTGCGGGGCCGGCCGACCAGGGCGAGCAGGGGCAGCACCGCCTCGCGCACGGTCGCGGCCCCGAGGGCCTCGACGAGCGCCCGGCCGCGCTTCTCCCAGGCGGCGGAGGGCTTGGCGGCCTTGGCGGTCAGCGCGTGCGCCAGCACCTCGCGCAGGCGCTCGTCCTCCATGGCCCGCTCCGCCCACGGCTCGCCGACGTTGAGCACGGGTTCGGTGAACCGCCCGGCGAACCGGACGATCTCCTGGTCGGCGTAGGCGCCCACGGCGGTGCGCCGGACGGTCGCGATGACGGCGGGCGAGAGTGCCCGGCCGGCGGCGGCCTCGGCCTCGACGAGGGTCTCGCAGCGGTCGCCGTACCAGAAGGAGTGGGCGCGGCCGAGGACGTCGAGCTGCGCGGCCCGCTCCGCGGCCAGCGGGAGGCCGCCCAGGCCCCGGCCGACCAGCGCGGTCAGCGTGAGCAGCTTGAGCCGCACCGGGTCGGTGTCGCTCCCCTGCCGGTGGCGCTCGGCGAACGCCTCGACCAGCGGGAGCCGTTCCTCCGGCGGGAGCTGCTGGATCTCGCCGAGCCGCTGCTTGACGGCGGGGTGGTGGAAGGAGCAGTCGACCACCCTGCGCACCAGCCGGTCCGCCATGACCTTGACGTTCTGGGTCATCAGCCACCCACCAGCGCGACGAGCTTGAGGAAGGTGACCTCGACGCCGAGCGGGAGGGCCACCTCCTCGTCCAGTCCGGTGATCTGACGGTCCCCCACCAGGACCAGGAACCCGTTGCGCTCGAAGGCCCGCAACGCCAGCTCGGTCTGCTGCTGCGGGTCGATGCGGCGCGGTGTCCGCAGCGCGTAGCCGTTGAGGGTCCGCTCGGCGCCCTCCGGCTGCACCAGGCCCTGGAACACCTCGGGCCGCCGGGCGTGGTACTCCGCGACCTCCTGGAACACCCTGCGCCTGATCAGCTCGCGCAGCGCGAGCCGCTCCTCGGCGATCTCAAGTCCCCAGCCGTCGCCACGGCCCCCGGCGGTCGTCTCGTCGACGAAGGTCACCATTCCCATGCCTTCGACCGTAGGGGGGACCACTGACAACGGCCCCCGCGCGCCGGTGCGGCCGTGGCGGAGGGCGGCATGGTCCCCAACGCCCCGATCTGGAAAGGTTCATGACACGAGCGGGGTGTTCGCCACCGAGGGCGGGCGCCGGACCGCCGTCCCTCCCCCGTCCCGCCCTCCGACCGGGCCGCCGAGCTGCGGGACCCGGGGTACAGGGCGGGGGTGCCTGTGGAAGGATCGGCCGTATGAGCGAGCAGCAGCCCAACCCGTACACGAGCGGTCCCGCCGGCCAGGGCGGCCCGGCCGGCGCGCCCGGCCAGGGCGACTACAAGTGGGGCCCCGGTGAGGCCAGTTACGGCTACCCCCAGCCCTACCCGGCGGCCCCGGCGTACCAGCCGACCATCGGCGCGGGCATGTCCGTCCCCGGCGGCTACCCCGCCGCGCCGGTCGGCGGCGCCGGCTTCGCCCTCGGCGACATCACCGTGGCCGGCGACCAGATCATCACCCCGTCGGGCCCCATGCCGCTCAGGGGTGCGATGTGGAACGCGACCGACTTCTCGCGCACCGAGGAGAAGATCCCGCCCCACGCGATCGTGCTGGCGATCGTCTTCTTCCTGTTCTGCCTGCTCGGCCTGCTCTTCCTCCTGATGAAGGAGAAGACCACCACCGGCTACATCCAGGTCACGGTGACCAGCGGCGGCCGCCACCACTCCACGATGATCCCGGCGGTGGACGCGAACACCTACCACTGGGTGATGTCGCAGCTCAACCACGCGCGTGCGCTCAGCATGTGAGGTTCACGCGCGACGCTTCGGGCCCCGGCCACACGGCCGGGGCCCGCGCGCGTTTCCGGGCCGCCCGAAACGGGCGGGACATCGCTTGAACTTGTTCAAAAAAGGCTCTAGAGTCGTCGACGTCAGAGCATTTGAACATGTTCAAGGGGGCTGGGGCAATGGACCTCACCGTGGTCACGTACGTCATCTACCTGCTCATCAGCATCGCGCTCACCGTCTGGGTGGCGCGCACGCTCAGCCGCAACGGGCGCGTCTTCATCGGCGACGTCCTCCAGGGCAACGAGAAGCTCGCGGACGCCGTCAACCAGCTGCTCGTGGTCGGCTTCTACCTCGTCAACATCGGGTTCGTGACCCTCTACCTGCGCTCCAGCGAGGAGATCGACACCGCACGCGCCCTCTTCGAGGCGCTCTCGGTCAAGCTCGGCGTCGTCCTGCTGGTCCTGGGCGTCATGCACCTCGGCAACGTGTGGGTGCTGAACAGGATGCGCCGCCGCGGCATCATGGAGCGCCAGCAGACCCCGCCCGTCGCCCCGCAGGGGTGGACCGCGCCGGTCGGGGCCTGAACCGTGGCGCCCACCGGGGCCGTGCGGCACCTGACCGTCCTCTACGACGCCGACTGCCCGCTCTGCGTGCACATCCGGCACTGGCTGCTCGCGCAGCGCCGGCTCCTCCCGATCGCCCTGGTCCCCGCCGCGTCCTGGGAGGCGCGGCGGCGGTTCCCCCGGCTCGACCACGCCTCGACGCTCCGGGAGATCACCGTCGTGGGGGAATCCGGGCAGGTGTGGACCGGGACCGACGCCTTCATCGTGTGCCTGTGGGCACTGGTCGAACACCGGCCGAAGGCGAACTGGCTGGCGACGCCGGCCGGCCGCCCGTTCGCCCGGGCCGCCATGTACACGGCCTCCGCGTGGCGGCAGGCCGTGCGCACCGAGGGCCCGCCCGCGGCCGTCGAGGGACCGGCCTGTGACGACCAGTGCTCCGTCCCCCGATAGGCTCATACACCGTGACTGATCAGAAGGCTCCCAAGAGCGAGCAGACCCGCACGCTCATCCTCGAAACCGCGCTCCGCCTCTTCCAGGAGCGCGGCTTCGACAAGACGACCATGCGGGGCATCGCGAAGGAAGCCGGTGTCTCGGTCGGCAACGCCTACTACTACTTCGAGTCGAAGGAACACCTGGTCCAGGGCTTCTACGACCGGATCAGCGCCGCCCACCAGGCGGCGGTCCGGCCCATCCTGGACAACGAGACCGATCTGCAGAAGCGGCTCGCGGGCGTGCTGACGAGCTGGCTGGACATCGGCGCTCCGTACCACGAGTTCGCCTCGCAGTTCTTCAAGAACGCGGCCGACCCCGAGAGTCCGCTCAGCCCCTTCTCACCGGAGTCGGAACCGGCGCGCAAGGCCGCGATCGACATCCACCGCGAGGTGCTGGCGGGCGCGAAGACCAAGGTGCCGGCCGAGCTCGCCGACGTCCTGCCCGAGCTGATGTGGCTCTCGCAGATGGGCCTGGTCCTGTACTGGGTCTTCGACCGCTCCCCGGACAGCGAGAAGTCGCGGCGGCTCGCCGAGCGCGGCGCGCAGCTCACGACGCGGGGCATCGTGCTGGCCCGCTTCCGCGTGCTGCGGCCGCTGGTGCGCGAGGTCCACGAGCTGTTCGCGGACTTCCTGCCGGGCATGGCCCAGACGGCGGCGGGCCGGCGCAAGGCGTCGGATCCGCACCCGGACGCCGACTAGAGCCAGTTGAGCTCCCACAGACGCCAGACGCCGGTGCCGTCGGACAGGTTCTGGGCACCGGTGACGGCCTCGCGGGACATCACGTAGTCCTTCTTCTGCCAGATCGGCACCATCGGGGCCTGCTGGGCGACCACCTTCTGCAGGTCGCGGAACTCGGCGGAGGCGTCGGCGCGCTCCGAGTGGGACTGGGTACGGGTGATCAGCTCGTCGACGTGCTTGTCGGAGAAGCCGTTGTTCATGGAGGAGTCGGCGCCGACGAGCGGGGCGAGGAAGTTGTCCGCGTCCGGGAAGTCCGCGATCCACCCGATCGTGTAGGCGTCGAACTCGCCCGCCGCGTAACCCTTCTGGAAGTCCTTCCACTCCTCCACCGGCTTGAGGGTCACCTGGAAGAGGCCGGTGGCCTCCAGCTGCCGCTCGATCTCCTCGGCCTCGGGCATGTTCGCGCCGCGTACGTTCACACCGAGCCCGAGGTGCACGGGGCCGTTGATCCCGGCGTCCTTGAAGAGCTTCTTGGCGGTGGCCCCGTCGGGCGCCGGATAGGCGTCGAAGAACGGCGTGCTGTGGCCGGCGATGCCCGCCGGGACCAGGGAGTACAGCGGAGTGACCGTGCCCCGGTAGACGTCGCCGGCGACCTTGGTGCGGTCCAGGACGGCGGCGACGGCCTGGCGGACGGCGAGCGGGGCGGCGGCGGAGCCCGGGCGGACGTTGAAGACGATCGAGCGGGTCTCGCTGCCGCCGGATGCCTGGTAACGGGTGTCCTTCATGCCCGGGTTGAGGCCGGCGAGCACAGCAGGCGGCATCTCCCGGTGGGCGACCTCGATCTGGCGGCCGTTCCAGGCCTGGTCGAGCTGCTCGGAGTCCTTGAAGTACTTGACCGTGACGGACGCGCGGGCGGGCTTGCCCTGCCCCTTGTACGAGGTGTTGGGCCTGAGCTCGGCGCTCGCACCGGCCTTGTACGAGCCCAGCGTGTACGGGCCGGAGCCGTCGACCTTGGCGTCCTCGCGCAGGGACTTCGCCGGGTACTTGTCCTTGTCGACGATCGAGGCGGCACCCGTCGCGATCTTGAACGGGAAGGTGGCGTCGCCGGCGGACAGGGTGAAGGTGACCGTAAGGCCCTCGGCCTGGACCGATTCCAGGGTGTTGAAGAGCGGGGCCGGACCCTGGTCGGAGTTGATCGCCTTGATCCGGTCGAAGGAGTGCTTGACGTCCTCGGCGGTGATCGCGCGGCCGCCGGCGAACTTCACGTCGGGGCGGAGTTCGCACCGGTAGGTGGTGAGCTTCTGGCCGACGAAGGCGCAGGAGGCGGCGGCGTCCGGCACGGGCGCGTCGGAGCCGGGCCTGATGGTCAGCAGCGACTGGTAGACGTTGCTGAACAGGGCCCAGGAGCCCGCGTCGTACGCCCCGGCGGGGTCGAGGGAGGAGACGACGTCACTGGTCCCGACGCGGATGGCGCCGCGGTCGCCGCCGCCCTCGGGCAGCAGCTGCCAGGCGCCGACACCGGCCACGCCGAGGACCAGCCCGGCCGCGATGATCTTCCAGCGGACAGACCGCATCCCGTGAACCCCACCCCTAGTCCCGGAGACAGCGACCCGCTGTCCGATTAACGGATATCCCATCACGGAATATCAGCCACCGGAAGATCGGTTCGTGCAGGGCCAGTTGACGGTTGGGGAGGGTCAGGCCTGGTATGAGGCGAGTTCTACGACTGTGATGTCGGACGGCGCGCCGACGCGCACCGGCGGCCCCCAGGCGCCCGCCCCGCGGGAGACGTAGAGCTGGGTGTCGCCGTAGCGCTCCAGCCCGGCGACGGTGGGGTTGGCCAGCTCGGCGAGGAAGTTGCCGGGCCAGAGCTGGCCGCCGTGGGTGTGGCCGGAGAGCTGCAGGTCGACGCCGTGCCGGACGGCGTCGTGGATGACCACCGGCTGGTGGGCGAGGAGTACGGCGGCCCGCGTCCGGTCGCGGTCGCCGAGGGCGGCCCGGAAGTCGGGGCCGCTCCCCTCCCGCTCCCCCTGGATGTCGTTGACGCCCGCGAGGTCGAAGTGCGGCAGGGCGCGCCGGGCGTTCTCCAGCGGGGTCAGGCCGAGTTCGCGGACGTGCTCGACCCACTGCTCGGCGCCGGAGAAGTATTCGTGGTTGCCGGTGACGAAGAAGGAGCCGTGGCGGGCGGTCAGCCCGCGCAGCGGCTCCGCCGCCGGCCCGAGGTCGGGGACGCTGCCGTCGACGAGGTCGCCGACGATGGCGATGAGGTCGGGCTGGGTGCGGTTGACCGTGTCGACGACGCGCTGGGCGTGGGCGCGGCCGAGCACCGGTCCGAGGTGGACGTCGCTGACGACGGCGATCCGGAAGCCGTGTGCCGCGCGCGGCAGTTTGGCCAGGGGGACCTGGACGCGCCGCACGCCGGGCCCGCGCAGCACGCCGTACGTGCCGTTGCCGACGGTGCCGAGGGCGACGGCGGCGGCCGCCCCGCCCACCGTGCGCGCGACGAAGGTGCGCCGGCTGAGCCCGCCGCCCGGCGCCGCCGCGGCCGGGCCCCGGGCCGCGCCGTCCGCGGCGAGCACCGCGCCGGGCTCCGCACCGGCACCGGCACCGGCACCGGCGGAGGACGACGACGCCGCGGCCGTGCCGGATTCGGAGGTGCCCGACGGGGCAGCGGAGGGCTCCGCCGGAGGTCCCGCTACCGCCCCGGAGGGGTCCCGGTGGGCCAGACGGCGGAGCAACAGCGCGCGGATCGGCTCCGCGACCAGCATCGTCAGGGTCAGGTACAGGAGCACCGCGAGCCACAGGTACCCCGGCCAGGACACCGTCTGCTGCAGCCAGAACGGGGCCCCGGCGCGGCCCGCGGTCAGGGCGGCGACGGCGAGGAGGGGCAGGGCGATGGCCAACGCGGTGCCGACGCGGCGGGGCAGGCCGCCCGGGGCGGTGGTGTCACGGACCAGCCGGATCCACAGCCAGCGGTGCACCGCGGCCAGCAGGGCGCAGACCGCCAGTGCGACCAGGGCGAAGACCACGATCGTCATGCCGCACCGCCCTCGGCGCCGGAACGTGATCCGCGCCGCAGGGCCAGGACCCCGCGCAACCCGATCACACCGACCGCCGTCCCCAGGAGAAAGGACGTCACCGCAAGCGTCAGGTGGACCCAGAAGTAGGCAGTGGGGTCGCCCGCCGTGTCAAAGGCCAGGCCACTGCCGTTCTTCCACAGGTTCCGGACGAAAGACACCCAGATGAACCAGGTCCACACTCCGAAGGCGAGCAGGAACCAGGAAGCGGCACGGCTGAGTTTCATGTCCTCAGTATCGGTTTCGTCCCCGGGACGGACGCGCCGGGGTGGGCTGTCCCGGGGTTGGTTGCCACGAAATGGCCGGTCCGCGACGCCATCCAGCTCATCGGGAGGTACTTTCACCTGCGTGTCTGCCAAGACGACCGCTCTGACGGTCCTTACCGCCGCGTTGCTGGTGCCCACCATGCTGGTGGCGCCCGCGCACTCCGCGCCGACCCCGCCGGCCGACGGGAAGGGCGGGCCGGCCAAGGCTCCCGCGGCGCCCGCACCGCCCGCGTCGATGTCCACGGTCGGCGGATCCCTGCTCGGTCAGCCCGGGACGCAGGTGAACCTGCTGCCCGGCGCGCCCGCCCTCCCGACCACCCTCACCGGCCGGTCGTGGATCGTGGCGGACGCCGAGTCCGGCGAGGTCCTGGCGGCGTACAACGCGCACTGGCGGCTGCCCCCCGCCTCCACGATGAAGATGCTCTTCGCGGACACCCTGCTGCCGGGCCTGCCCAAGGAGCAGGTCCACAAGGTCACCGACCAGGACATGGACGGCGTGGGCCCGGGCAGCAGCCTGGTCGGCGTCAAGGAGGACCACGAGTACTCCGTCCACGACCTGTGGCTGGGGGTGTTCCTGCGGTCGGGGAACGACGCCGTGCACGTACTTTCGGCCATGAACGGCGGCGTCGAGAAGACCGTCAAGGACATGCAGGCGCACGCGGAGGAGCTCCAGGCGCTGGACACCCACGTGGTGTCGCCCGACGGGTACGACGCCCCGGAGCAGGTGTCGAGCGCGTACGACCTCACGCTGATCGCCCGCTCCGGACTGCAGAAGCAGGACTTCCGGGAGTACTGCGGCACGGCGAGCGCGAAGTTCCCCGGACTGCAGGAGCCGGGGAAGCCGCGGGACTACTTCGAGATCCAGAACACCAACCGGCTGATGACGGGCGCGGGCGGGATCTCCCCGTACAAGGGCATCGCCGGGGTGAAGAACGGCAACACGACCATGGCGGGCTCCACCTTCACGGGCGCGGCGCAGCAGGGCTCCCGGAAGCTGCTGGTCACCGTGATGAACCCGGGCGCGGGCGGCGCGAACTCGGTCTACGAGGAGACGGCCGCACTCTTCGACTGGGGCTTCGCCGCGGCCGGGAAGGTCAAGCCGGTGGGTGAGCTGGTGCCGCCGAAGAGCGCGGACACCTCCCCCCACGGCTCGCCCGCCCAGTCGCACGAGAACAACGCGTCGGGAGACGGCCTGGGTCCGGCCGGCGGTGTGGGCACCGCGCTGGGCGTCGCGGGCGGTGCGCTCGCGGTCCTGGCGGGCGGCGCCTTCGTGGTCAACCGCCGCTGGCCCCGCGGCCGGCGCAGCCGGGGCCACGACGAGGAGCTCGTCTAGACACCCCCGGGTCGTGGACCCCCGCCACCCGCTCGGGCGGCGGGGGTCCACGACCGGACGCTCAGGCGGCCGGGCCGATCGGTCCCGTGCATCGTGCACGGAACCTCGCGGACGGCCTACCCCCCTCGTGCGGCCGAGCCCTGGGTTCACTCGAACGGGTCCTTCGGAGGTCTCACCTGCGGGGTTCGCGCACCTCACCGCCCGCCGGCCGGCTCCTGTTCCGCCGCGGCCGGGGGCTCCCCGTCGCCGTCGTCGCCCCCCTCGCCGTCACCGCCGCCGTCGCCGTCCTCGCGCGTGGCCGTCCAGGAGGAGACGTACAGCAGCAGCTTCGCCATGAAGTTGATCCAGAGCAGCAGGGCGATCGGCACGCCGAAGGCGCCGTACACGCTCTTCGCGGCGACCTCGCGCATGTAGCCGCTGAGGAGCAGCTTCAGCAGCTCGAAGCCGGCCGCGCCGATCAGCGCCGCCTCGATCAGCCGGCGCCTCGGCGGTTCGACGCCGGGGAGCAGGGTCAGCAGGTAGAGCAGCACCAGGAAGGCGGCGACCACGCCGACGAGGAAGGCGAAGGCGCGCAGCAGCGCGCCGCCCGGGCCCTCGCGCGGGATGCCCAGCCAGTCGGCGGTCTTCCCGACCGCGCTGGACCCGAGGATCGAGGCCGCCGCGGAGACCAGGCCGACGGCGCCGAGACCGAGCAGGACGAGCCCGTCCTTGCCCTTGCGGACGATGGGGTTCCCCTCGTCCTCGTCGTCCTTCTCCCACACCGCGCGCAGGCAGTCCCGCATCGAACCCACCCAGCCGATGCCGGTGAAGAGGAGGAGGGCGCCGGCGACGAGGCCGATCGTGGCGGCGTTCGCGACGAGCCCCCCGATGTCGAGCTGGTCGGAGATGCCGGGGACCTGTTCGGCGAAGTTCTTCTCCAGCGTGTCCAGCTGCTCGTCGCTGAGCAGCGCCGCCCCGACCGCGGCGGCCACGGCGATCAGCGGGAAGAGCGCGAGGAAGCTGATGAAGGTGATCGCGGCGGCGAGCCGGGTCCAGTGCACGCGGTCGAGGCGTTCGTAGGAGCGCCACGCGTGCGTCTTCATCAGACGGTCCGCCAGCGGCCCGACCACCGGGAGTTTCGTCAGCCAGTCCATGGGGTCACCGTAAATGAGGCGCCGGAAATAGCCGGGATTGTCGCTTTCAGGGACTACGGTCGTCGATTGTGACTTTTCGCCCAGCGCCCTCGACGGGGCGCCCGTTCCACACCCTGGTCCTTCGGAGGCTGAGGTTCCGTGCCCGGCGCACCGCCCGGCTGACCCTGCGCCCGCTCCGTCAGGAAGGCCGTACGGTCGCCCCGGCCGCCTCGGCGGTCTGGTCCGCGGGCGAACCCGGCTGCGCCGGAACGCCTATGGGCCCACTCCCGAACGGGTACTCGCGCAGCTTGCGCCAGACCCCGTCGGAGCCCTGCTCGTAGAGGGCGAACCCGGCGCAGACCCACTCGGCGGCGTACTCGGCCAGTGTCGTGAACGCCAGGTCCATCGCCTCTTCGGAGATGCCGTGGGCGACGGTGACGTGCGGGTGGTACGGGAAGGCCAGCTCGCGGCTGAGCGGCCCGGAGGGGTCGCGGACCTCGCCCTGGAGCCGGGTGCAGCCCGCGGCACCCTCGACGATCTGGACGAAGACGACCGGCGAGACGGGCCGGAAGGTGCCCGTCCCCTCCAGTCGCATCGGGAAGGCGCGGAAGGCGGCCGCCACCGCGGTCAGGTGGGCCCGGATCGCCGGGAGCCGGTCCGCCTCCACCTCGGTCGGCGGTACGAGGGTGACGTGCGTGGGGATGCCGTGCGCGGCAACGTCCCCGAAGCCCGCGCGCAGCTCCTGGAGCTGGCTGCCGTACGGCTCCGGGACCGCGATCGAAACGCCGAGCGTTACGGTCCCCACGTATCTCTCCTCCGCTTGTCCCTGTGGACTCCTGCCGCCCCAGTGTGCGGCCAGGACCCCTCTTCGTGCCAGAGCCGACTTTCCGTAGGTGCGTTCGTCAGTGCTTGGCGGGCAGCAGACCCAGCCGGTCGTACGCCTGCGCGAGGGTCTCCGCGGCCACCGCGCGGGCCTTCTCCGCGCCCTTGGCCAGGATGGAGTCCAGCGTCTCGGGGTCGTCCAGGTACTCCTGGGTGCGCTGCTTGAAGGGTGTGACGAAATCGACCATCACACCGGCCAGGTCCGTCTTGAGCGCGCCGTAGCCCTTGCCCGCGTACTTCTCCTCCAGGGCGGGGATCGACTCGCCCGTGAGGGTGGAGTAGATCGTGAGCAGGTTGCTGACGCCGGGCTTCTTCTCGGTGTCGAACCGGATCTCGGCCTCGGTGTCGGTGACCGCGCTCTTGATCTTCTTCTCGGTGACCTTGGCCTCGTCGAGGAGGTTGATCAGGCCCTTGGGGGACGACGCCGACTTCGACATCTTGATCGCCGGGTCCTGGAGGTCGTAGATCTTCGCGAC
This sequence comes from Streptomyces virginiae, assembly GCF_000720455.1. Taxonomy (GTDB): domain Bacteria; phylum Actinomycetota; class Actinomycetes; order Streptomycetales; family Streptomycetaceae; genus Streptomyces; species Streptomyces virginiae. Next base: position 236,059 of record NZ_JOAK01000004.1, read on the forward strand.
CTCCTTGACGATGTGCGCCGCCGGGAGGGTGAAGGTCTGGCCGAAGCGGCCGTTGAAACGCTCGGCCAGGTCGCGGGTCAGCTCGATGTGCTGGCGCTGGTCCTCGCCGACCGGGACGGCGTCCGCCTGGTAGAGCAGGATGTCGGCGACCTGGAGGATCGGGTACGTGAAGAGGCCGACGCTGGCGCTGTTGACGCCGCCCTTGGCGGACTTGTCCTTGAACTGCGTCATCCGGCTGGCCTCGCCGAAGCCGGTGATGCAGTTCATCACCCAGCCGAGCTGCGCGTGCTCGGGGACGTGGCTCTGGATGAAGAGCGTGCAGCGCTCCGGGTCCAGACCGGCGGCGAGCAGCTGCGCGGCGGAGAGGCGGGTGTTCGCGCGCAGGTCCTTCGGATCCTGGGGCATGGTGATCGCGTGCAGGTCGACGACCATGTAGAACGCGTCGTGCGTCTCCTGGAGGGCGACGTACTGGCGGATGGCTCCGAGGTAGTTCCCGAGGTGGAACGAACCGGAGGTGGGCTGGATGCCGGAGAGCGCGCGAGGACGATCAGAAGCCATGGCCCCATTCTCTCAGGTGCGGAGCGGGCTCACGCCCGCCCTCGGCCGGTTCCTTGCGCCGCGCGGTGCCCTTCGGGCGCTGCCGACCCCCGCGCCTCGAACGCCGGCGTTCGAGGCGCGGGGGTCGGGGGGCGGCGCCCCCGGCAGCGGCGGCGCAGGTCAGGACAGCGGCAGGCCCGGGGCCGGGAAGGCGGCCATCAGGTCGCCCACCTCCGCACGGATCACGGCCAGGGCCGGCTCGTCGCCCTTGGCCGCGGCGTCCACCGCCCGGGCGATCCAGTCCGCGACCACCGGCATGTGCTCCGTGGTCAGCCCCCGCGACGTCAGCGACGGCGTACCGATCCGCACCCCCGAGGGGTCGAACGGCTTGCGCGGGTCGAACGGCACCGTGTTGTAGTTCACGACGATCCCCGCCCGGTCCAGCGCCTTGGCCGCGACCTTGCCCGGCACCTCCTTGCCCGTCAGGTCGATCAGGATCAGGTGGTTGTCCGTACCGCCCGACACCAGGTCGAAGCCCCGCTCCAGCAGTGCCGCGGCCAGCGCCTTGGCGTTGGCCACGACCGCGTGCGCGTACCGGACGAAGGACGGCTGCGCCGCCTCGTGCAGCGCCACCGCGATGCCGGCCGTCGTCTGGTTGTGCGGACCGCCCTGCAGGCCCGGGAAGACGGCCTTGTCGATCGCCTTCGCGTGCTCCTCGCGGCACATCAGCATCGCGCCGCGCGGTCCGCGCAGGGTCTTGTGGGTCGTGGTGGAGATGACGTCCACGTGGTCCGCCGGGGACGGGTGCGCGCCGCCCGCGATCAGGCCGGCGATGTGGGCGACGTCCGCGACCAGGACCGAGCCCGCCTCGCGCGCGATCTCCGCGAAGGCGGCGAAGTCGATGGTCCTCGGCAGGGCCGTGCCACCGCAGAAGATCACCTTGGGCCGCTCGGCGAGGGCCAGCTCGCGCACGGCGTCGTAGTCGATCAGGCCCGTGTCGGCGCGGACGCCGTACTGCACGCCCCGGAACCACGAGCCCGTCGCCGAGACGCCCCATCCGTGCGTCAGGTGGCCGCCCATCGGCAGCGCCATGCCCATGACCGTGTCGCCGGGCTTCGCGAAGGCCAGGTACACGGCCAGGTTGGCCGGGGAGCCGGAGTACGGCTGCACGTTGGCGTGGTCCACGCCGAACAGGCCCTTGGCGCGCTCGATCGCCAGCGCCTCGACCCGGTCGATGTTCTGCTGGCCCTCGTAGTAGCGGCGGCCGGGGTAGCCCTCGCTGTACTTGTTCTGCAGCACGGTGCCGGAGGCTTCGAGGACGGCCGCGGACACGTAGTTCTCGCTGGGGATCAGGCGCAGGGTCTCCGCCTGGAGGACTTCCTCCGCGGCGACGTAGGACGCCAGTTCGGGATCGGTCGCGGAAAGGGCGGGATGGCGGCTCGCGGACACGGCGGGCTCCTCCGGGGTCGATGTGATCGGTACCCCGCGAGGCCCAGGCGAGCGGCCCTGTATGCGGTCGAGCGCGCACGACTCCCCCGGAGTTGGTTCTCCGTACGCCAGTCGCCGTGCGTACCGACACCCTAGATGAGCGGGTCCGCAGCGTCGCCCGCGGGGCCGCCGCCAACCCGCTCGCCCGGCGGGCGCGCCGCGGAACAGGTTTCTGCGTCCGGGATACGAGCGACGATAAGAAGGTGACGCCACCCTCGTCACCGCTTCACCGGCCAGACGGACGATCGGAGACCCCGTGTCGACAACAGCTGATGCCATCCGCTCCGCCGACGCGCACAGCGCGCACAACTACCACCCGCTGCCCGTCGTCGTCGCGTCCGCGGAAGGCGCGTGGATGACCGATGTGGAAGGCCGCAGATACCTCGACATGCTCGCCGGGTACTCCGCGCTCAACTTCGGTCACGGCAACCGCCGTCTGATCGACGCCGCGCACGCCCAGCTGGAGCGGGTCACGCTCACCTCGCGCGCCTTCCACCACGACCGTTTCGCCGACTTCTGCACCGAACTCGCCGCGCTGTGCGGCAAGGAGATGGTGCTGCCCATGAACACGGGTGCGGAGGCGGTGGAGACGGCGGTGAAGACCGCCCGCAAGTGGGGCTACGAGGTCAAGGGCGTCCCGGACGGCCACGCCAAGATCGTGGTGGCCGCCGACAACTTCCACGGGCGGACCACGACCGTCGTCTCCTTCTCGACGGACCACGACGCCCGCGACCACTTCGGCCCGTACACGCCCGGCTTCGAGATCGTCCCGTACGGAGACCTCACCGCGCTGTCCCACGCCGTCACGGAGAACACCGTGGCCGTGCTGCTGGAGCCGATCCAGGGCGAGGCGGGGGTGCTGGTGCCGCCCGCCGGATACCTGAGCGGCGTACGGGAACTGACCCGCGAACGCAACGTGCTCTTCATGGCCGACGAGATCCAGTCGGGCCTCGGCCGGACCGGGAAGACCTTCGCCTGCGAGCACGAGGGGGTCGTCCCCGACGTCTACATCCTCGGCAAGGCGCTCGGCGGCGGGGTCGTGCCGGTGTCGGCGGTCGTCGCCGACCGGGACGTGCTGGGGGTGTTCGGGCCCGGCCAGCACGGGTCCACCTTCGGCGGGAACCCGCTCGCCTGCGCCGTCGCGCTGGAGGTGATCGCCATGCTGCGGACCGGCGAGCACCAGCAGCGGGCCACCGAACTGGGCGACCACCTCCACCGCGAGCTGAACCTGCTCGTCGGCGGGGGCGCCGTGACCGCGGTGCGCGGCCGCGGCCTGTGGGCGGGCGTCGACATCGACCCCTCCCGCGGTACGGGCCGGGAGATCTCCGAGAAGCTGATGGAGCTCGGGGTGCTCGTGAAGGACACCCACGGCTCGACGATCCGGATCGCCCCGCCGCTGGTGATCACCAAGGAGGACCTGGACTGGGGCCTGGACCAGCTCCGCTCGGTGCTCGGCGCGTAGGACGAGCCGGGCACACACCCCTCAGAGGATGACGTGGGGCAGGAAGCGGGCGTACTCGTCCGTGACCGGCCCCGCCGATTCGCGGATCCCGAGCCCCGCCGCCTCGTCCTCGACGACCCACGCGCCGAGCACCACGCGGTTGCCGTCGAAGTCGGGCAGCGGGGCCAGCCCCTGGAAGCAGTACCGCTCCCCCGGCTCGGGTACGAACGGCTCCCCGTCCGGGCCCGGCCCGTGCAGGGTGACGCCGGCGCCCTCACGGCCGAGGAGGGGCTTGGCCACGTAGCCGGCCGACCCGGGCTCCGCCAGCTCGCGCGGGCCGTCGAGGTAGGCGGGCAGCAGGTTCGGGTGCTCCGGGAACAGCTCCCACAGGATCGCGAGCAGCGCCTTGTTGGAGAGCAGCATCTTCCACAGCGGCTCGATCCAGCAGGTGGTGCCGGAGCCGCCGCCGTGGTCGTAGGTGCCGAGGACCTGCGGGCCGAACTCGTCCGTGGCCAGCCACTCCCACGGGTAGAGCTTGAAGCAGCTGCGGATGAAGCGGAGCTTTTCGTCGACGAACCGGCCGGACAGGCTGTCCCAGCCGATCTGCTCCACGGACAGGGCGTGGGTCTCCAGGCCGGCCTGGTCCGCGGTCTCCTGGAGGTAGGCGACCGTCATCAGGTCCTCGCCGAGCTCGTCGGTCTCGGAGTGCGCGAAGTGCAGCGGGCCGGGCGCCAGCAGCTCCGCCTGGCGGCGCCAGGCGTCGACGAGGCGCTCGTGGAGGGAGTTCCACTGGTCGGCGCCGGGGAAGCGCTCCTCCATCCAGAACCACTGCGGGCTGGCCGCCTCCACCAGGGAGGTCGGGGTGTCCGCGTTGTACTCCAGCATCTTGGCCGGGCTGCCGCTGCCGTCGTAGCGCAGGTCGAAACGGCCGTAGAGGGAGGGCTGTTCGGCGCGGCGGCGCCAGGACTCGGTGATCAGCGCGGCGAGCCGCGGATCGGTGATGCCGAGGTCGGCGAAGCGGTCGTGCTCGACGATGTGCGCGGCGGCGGCCAGGCACATGGCGTGCAGTTCCTCGACGACGTTCTCCAGGGCCTCGATCTCCGGGAGGGAGAAGGAGTAGTAGGCGCTCTCGTCCCAGTAGGGGCGCAGCGAGTCGTCGGGGTAGCGGGTGAGGGGGTAGATCAGCCCCTGCTCCTCGACCGTCTTCTGCCAGCCGGGACGTGGCTCGATGGTGTGCCGCTGCATCGTGTGATCAGCCGCCGCTGGAGCTGGAGTGGCCGCCGATGCCGCCGCGGGTGACGGCGGACTTGTCGAAGCTGCCGCCGGTGACCTTGCCGTTGCTGACGCGGCCGCCGTAGTAGTACGCGCCGGTTCCGCCGGTCTTGCACTCCTTGCTGTTCAAGTGGTCCAGCGTGGAGCGGGACGCGCAACGGCGGTCCGGCTCGTCGCTGCTGCCGCAGGCCACGAGGGTGGCCGCGAGCAGGCCCATGCCTCCGAGGGCGACGGCGCCTGAGCGCATCCGGCGCTGGTTGGTGCTGCTGCTGTCCATGTCTGCTGCTCCCCCTGGGGCCTGGCGTGCTCCCGACAGACTAGAGCGGGGCCCCCGGCCGATGGAATCCGGCCGCCGTGAGATCCGTGACCTAAAGTCAGTTCGTGCTGATTGGGATGATTTGCTCGCTGGGTGCGGCGGTGTGCTTCGGCACGGCGTCCGTTCTGCAGGCCGTCGCGACGCGGGCGGTGGAGCCCGGCAGCGGCTCCGGGGTGGACGCGGCGCTGTTCCTGCGGGCCGCGCGGCAGTGGCGCTACGTGCTGGGCCTCGTCCTGGACGCGGCCGGATTCGTACTGCAGATCATCGCGTTGCGGCACGTGCCGATCTACGTGGTCGGGGCCGCGCTGGCCGCCAGTCTGGCGGTGACGGCCGTGGTCGCGTCGAGGCTGATGGCGGTACGGCTGTCCACGGCGGAGTGGTGCGCGGTGGGCGTGGTGTGCGCGGGGCTGCTGATGCTGGGGCTGTCCGCGGGGGAGGAGGGCGCCGGGACGGGTTCGCTCGCGCTGAAGCTGGGGCTGCTGGGCGTGGCGGTGCTGGTGCTGCTGGTCGGGGCGGTCGCGGGCGGGCTGCCGGACGGGCCGCGCGCCCTGGTCCTCGGCCTGGGGTCGGGCACGGGCTTCGGGGTGGTGGAGGTCTCGGTGCGGCTCATCGACTCGGTGTGGGACTTCGCCAACCCGGCCCTGTACGCGCTGCTGCTGGGCGGGGCGGCCGGCTTCCTGCTCCTGACCTCGGCGCTGGCGCGCGGCTCGGTGACGGTCGCGACGGCCGGCCTGGTGCTCGGCGAGACGATCGGCCCGGCACTGGTGGGCGTGGTCTGGCTCGGCGACCGCACCCGGGAGGGCCTGACGTGGCTGGCGGTGACGGGCTTCGCGGTGGCCGTGGCCGGCTCCCTGGCCCTCTCCCGCTTCGGCGAACCGAAGTCGCCGCCGGGGCCGCACTCCGGCCCCGCCGGCGTTTGAGGCGCGGGGGTCCGGGGGCGGAGCCCCCGCAACGGTGCGCCCACCGCCTCCCCCGGCGGAGCCGTCACGGCAGCGAGGCGGCCAGCGCCGCGAGGGTCGGGGCCCACGCGCTGTCCGACGGCGTGCCGTAGCCGACGACCAGCGCGTCCCGCGGCGCGACATCGGCCTGCGGGTGGCGGAAGGCGGAGAGGCCGTGCAGGGCCAGGTCCTGCCAGGCCGCCGACTGCAGCACCGACCGTTCCGTGCCCGCCGGGAGGTCCAGCACCGCGTGCAGGCCCGCCGCGATCCCCGAGACCCCCACCACCCGGCCGGCCACCGCCGCCACCAGCTCGTCCCGCCGCCGCCGGTAGCGCAGCCGCATCCCGCGCACGTGCCGGTCGTACGCCCCGGATTCGATGAACTCCGCCAGCGTGAGCTGGTCCGGCGCGCTGGAGGTCCAGTCCGTGTGCCCCTTCGCCGCGGTGACCTCCTCCAGCAGGCCCGGCGGGAGCACCATCCAGCCGATCCGCAGCCCCGGGGCGAGGGACTTGCTGGCCGTGCCGAGGTACACCACCCGGTCCGGGTCCAGGCCCTGCAGGGCACCCACCGGCTGCCGGTCGTAGCGGAACTCGCCGTCGTAGTCGTCCTCCAGGATCAGCCCGCCGGTGGTCCGGGCCCAGTCGACCGCGGCCGCACGGCGGGCCGGGGTCAGGGCCGCGCCCGTCGGGAACTGGTGGGCCGGGGTCAGCAGGACCGCACCCGCAGCCGCGGTCAGCTCCCCCGTACGGGCCCCCTCGCCGTCCACCCCGAGCGGTGTGGTCCGCAGCCCCGCCCCCACCAGCACGTCCCGGTGGAAGTCCAGGCCGTACCCCTCGACGGCGACCTCCCGAACCCGCCGCGCCCGCAGCACCGCCGCGAGCAGCTTCAGCCCGTGCAGGAAGCCCGCGCACAGCACGATCCGGTCCGGGTCCGCGTAGACCCCGCGCGCCCGCGCCAGGTAGCCCGCCAGCGCCTGCCGCAGCTCGACGCGGCCGCGGCCGTCGGTCGCGTAGCCGAAGGCCTCGTTCGGGGCGGCGGTCAGCGCCCGCCGGGCCGCCGACAGCCAGGCCGCGCGCGGGAAACCGCCCAGGTCCGGGGTGCCGGGGATGAGGCTGTACGCGGGCCCGCCGCGCGCGGGGCGGCGTACGGGGGCGGCCGCCGCGGCCCGGCGCGGGCGGGCCCGTTCGGCGACCCGGGTGCCGGAGCCCTGCCGGGCCGTGAGCCAGCCCTCCGCGACGAGCTCGGCGTACGCCTCGGCGACCGTGTTCCGTGCGATGCCCAGGTCGGCCGCGAGGGTCCGGGAGGACGGCAGCCGGGTGCCGGCCGCCAGCCGCCCGCTGCGCGCGGCCTCCCGCAGCGCCTCGGTGAGCCCGGCCCGAAGACCGCGCCCGGCGGAGAGGTCCAGATGCAGGTCGGCTCCGAAAGTGGCCCAAGGATCCGTCATGGATATGGACCATATCGGCGGGCCGCCTCGCTCCTAGTGTGGATCACATGACGACCACCGCAGAGAACCGCCGGACCCACTCGCACGCCCACGACCACGCCCCCGAGCACACACCGCGCATGCACATGGCGAAGCTCGCCCCCGAGGTCTACAAGGCCGTCCTGGCCCTGGAACTCGCCGCCCGCAAGGGCCTGGAGCCGTCCCTGGTCGAGCTCGTCAAGATCCGGGCCTCCCAGGTCAACCACTGCGCCTTCTGCCTCGACATGCACACCAAGGACGCGATCGCCGCCGGTGAGAGCGTCGAGCGGATCGTGCAGCTGGGCGCCTGGGAGGAGTCGCGGCACTTCTACACGGAGAAGGAGCTCGCCGCGATCGAGTTCACCGAGGCGGTCACGGTGCTGACGGACGGCTTCGTGCCCGACGAGGTGTACGCGAAGGCCGCGGCGCACTTCGAAGAGCGCGAGCTGGCCCAGCTGATCGCCGTCATCGCGACGATCAACGTGTGGAACCGCATCGGTGTCACCACCCGCATGGTGCCGGGCCACTACACGCCGGGCATGTACAAGAGCTGACCCGACCCGGGCCGGGCCCACCCGACCCGGGCCGGGCCCACCCGGGCCGGGCCGGGCCCACCCGGGCCGGGCCGGGCCCACCCGGGCCGGGCCGGGCCGGCCCGTCAGCCGGTCGGCCGGAACGCCGCCAGCGCCGCAGCGTGGTGGTCCTGCGTGACCTGCCACTCGGCGACGGGACCCGCCGTCAACAGCGCCCACTTGGTGCCGTCCGCCGCGAGGAAGACCCGTTCGACGCCGCGCCGCACCCCGCGCGACTCCTCGCTGTCGTACTGGTAGACGAGCTCCGCCGCATTCGGGCTGCCTGACACCGGGCCGACGCTGATCTCCTCGTACCCCCGGGTGCCGCCCCGCAGGTAGGTGGAGGCCTGCTTGACCGCCTGGAGCGGGCTCAGCTCCGGCTCCGACACCCGGAACACCTGGATCAGCGCGCTCCGGTCGGCCGAGCGGTAGAAGACGCCCTCCTTGAGCTCCTCGCGCGCCCAGCCCGCCGGGACGGCGATGGTGAAGCCCGCCGCGTCCTGCTTCGTCTCGTGGGCTCCCGCGCCGGGCCCGGTGCCGGTGCCGGTGGGGCTCGGGGTGGGCGTCCGGGTCGGTCCGGAACCGGTGGAAGGGGCGCCGGTGGCGGTGGACGGGCCGCCGCCGGACCCCGTCGGCGCGCCCGAGGTCACCGTCCCGTTCTTCTCCCCCGCGCGGTCCGCGTCGCCGGTGTCCCGGGCCACGAACCACACGGCGGCCGCGCCGATCGCGACGGAGGCGACCGCGATGCCCGCCGTCGCCGGGGTCAGCCAGCGGCCGCGCGGCCTGTCGGCGGCCCCGTGGCCGGGCTGCGGCGGCACGGGCGGCGGCCCGTACGGGGGCGTGGGCGCGGTCGGCGGCTGCGGCGGAAGCGGCGGCAGGCCCTGGACGCCACCCGGCGGGGGTCCGGCCTGGGCCCCGGTCTGGGGCCCGGCCGGGGCCTGGTCGACCACCCAGCGCTGCGCCTGCGCGTCCCAGCGGCGCGGGCCCGACGGCGGCTGCGGCGGAGCCACGATCAGCCCCCCAGCGCGCCGAGCAGGCTGCCCAGGGCAGCGGCCGCGCTCACCGACTCCACCAGCGGGGCCCACCGCTCCAGCGCCCCGCGCAGCCGGGTGACCAGGCCGGGCCGGATCTCCTCGGTGTCCTCCAGCTGCTCGGCGACCCCGTCCAGTTCGGCGTCGAGCGCGCTCCGGTCGGCGCCCCGCGGCGCCTCCCGGACGAGGGCCTGGCGCAGGGCGAGCACCGCCTCCAGCAGTTCGGCCGCGCCGGGCGCGTCCGCCCCCGTACCGCCCTGGTGGACGGTGTTGGTGTTGCCGGAACCGCCGATGCTGAACGCGCTGCCGTGGACGCTGCCGATCCGCACGGCGGGCTCCTGCGCGCCCCCGTCACCTGTTGCCATGGCTCCCCCTGTGTGTGCTGTTGTGGTTCCCGCTGCCGCCGAAGCTGGCCGCGCTGTCGTGCATCGACCCGATGTACGTCCCGCCGGCGCCGACGTAGACGTCGGCGCGCCGCGCGAACGCCTCGGTGTGCCAGCCGGCTTCGTCCAGGACCACGGTAATGCCGGCGACGATCCGGTCCTGAATGGTCTTCAGATACCGGTCGAGGTCCATGAGGTGGAACAGCGATCCGTTGTCCTGCGCGGCGAGTTCGCGCACCGACGCCCGCGGCCCCTCCGGGCGGGCCCCGCCGTTGCCGGCGGTGGCGATCCGCCACCAGCTCGCGATGCCGCGGCCCAGGGTGACGAGGGCGGCCGTGAAGGAGGCGGGCGTGTGCCGCAGGGCCCAGACGGCCTTGCCGAACCGGCTGTTGTTCAGGTAGCGGTGGGCGTCCGCGTCGGCGTTGTGGAAGGCGACGTGCACGGGCAGCAGCACGTGCGGCGCCACCTCCACCATCATCATCCCGCCCTGGGTGTGGACCCGTACGAACACGGTGACGACGAGGTTCTCGTCCCAGCCGCCGACCCGGACGCGCAGGAAGTACCGGCGGCGCTCGCCGCCCTCCTCCACGGCGGCGGCCCGGTGCGCCTCGAAGTCGGCCCGCAGGTGGGGTCCTTCGTCGCGGTGGTCCAGCCCTCCGCCCGGCAGGAACACACAGCTGTCGACGACCAGCTCGCGCATGCGGTCCAGTACGGCGGCCTCGGCCTGCGGGGACCCGTGCTGCGACGGCACCCGCAGCCGCTCCAGCAGCGGCACGATCCGCTCCACGATGCGGGCGTTGGTGAGCGGCTCCGGTTCGCGTCCGGCTTCGAGGTCCTCGCGGGCGCGCAGCTCGAAGGACACCTGCCAGGGGCGGTACGCCTCACCGGCCCCGACGAACGGGTCGTTGATGTCGTACATGATCATCGGCGCGTGCTGCTCGTGCAGGATGCGCTGCCGCACGCGGGCGAACCGTACGCCCTGCTCCGCTTCCGCCGGGTCGGCGGAACGGTGGGCGTACCGGTCGCGGTTGAGGTCGGTGGCGATGGTCCGGGCGACGTGGCCGCGCTGGAGTCCGACGACGGTGACGACCGCGGCGAAGACCGCCGGGATCCATCCGAGGACGAAGCCGGCCGCCGGGCCGCCGATGCCCTGGGAGAAGAGCAGCGCGCCGAGGCCGATGGGGCCTTCGTCCTCGTCGCCGAAGGCACCGAGGAGGGCCAGCCAGATCCCGAGGACGAGGACCACGATGACGGCGAGGTTCCACCAGGCGTAGATCCGCACGACGAGGGCCAGCAGGCGCGGCAGCAGCCCGGACCGGGCCCTGAGCCAGCCGGCGAGGCTCAGCAGCAGGAACGGGAAGAGCACCACCACGAGGGCGCCCCCGGTGAGGAGGGACCCCGCGAACCAGGCGCCGAGTATGCCGACCGCCCAGCCGAGTTCGGCGCGACGGGCGCGCAGGGCGTGGGCGAGGACGCGCGAGGCGTCGAAGCCGTAGGAGGGCGCGACGATGCGCTCCTCGTGGACGTACAGCTCCTCGATGACGCGGTCGCGGTACCCGGCGTCGAGGTAGGTGCCCGCACACAGGAAGCGGCCGGCCTCGCTGACCGCCGGGTCGACGGGGGGACGGCCGGTGCGGGGGTCGTCCTGCGGGGCGCCGGTGTGCTGGCGGGGAATCGGGCTCTCGGTCACCGACCGACCTTAGATTTCCCTTACAACTTGCGACAGGCGGAATCACGCCAAAGCGCCCCGGCCAGTGGGGGCCGGGGCGCTTCGGTACGTGCTTTTCGCCGAGGTGGCGGAGGTGTCCGCGCTCCTCGGTGAGGAGCGACGGATCAGATCAGGCCGAGCTCGCGGACCGCGTCGCGCTCCTCCGACAGCTCCTGGACGGAGGCGTCGATGCGGGTGCGGGAGAACTCGTTGACGTCCAGGCCCTGGACGATCTCGTACTTGCCGTCCTTGCAGGTGACGGGGAAGGAGGAGATCAGACCCTCCGGGACGCCGTAGGAGCCGTCCGACGGGATGCCCATCGAGGTCCAGTCGCCCTCGGCGGTGCCGTTGACCCAGGTGTGCACGTGGTCGATGGCGGCGTTGGCGGCCGAGGCGGCCGAGGACGCACCACGGGCCTCGATGATCGCGGCGCCGCGCTTGGCGACGGTCGGGATGAAGGTGTCGGCGAGCCACACCTGGTCGTTCACGACCTCGGCGGCGTTCTTGCCGGCGATCTCCGCGTGGAAGATGTCCGGGTACTGGGTCGCCGAGTGGTTGCCCCAGATCGTCAGGCGCTTGATGTCGGAGACGGCGGCACCGGTCTTGGCGGCCAGCTGCGAGATCGCGCGGTTGTGGTCCAGGCGGGTCATCGCGGTGAAGCGCTCGGCCGGTACGTCCGGGGCGGCGGCCTGCGCGATGAGCGCGTTGGTGTTGGCCGGGTTGCCCACGACGAGGACCTTGATGTCGTCCGCGGCGTGCGCGTTGATGGCCTGGCCCTGCGGCTTGAAGATGCCGCCGTTGGCGGCGAGCAGGTCGCCGCGCTCCATGCCCTTGGTGCGCGGGCGGGCGCCCACGAGCAGCGCGACGTTGGCACCCTCGAAGCCCTTGTTCGGGTCGTCGAAGATGTCGATGCCGGCGAGCAGCGGGAAGGCGCAGTCGTCGAGCTCCATGGCGGTGCCCTCGGCGGCCTTCATGCCCTGGGGGATCTCCAGGAGGCGGAGCTTGACCGGCACGTCGGCGCCGAGCAGGTGACCGGACGCGATACGGAAGAGCAGCGCGTAGCCGATCTGGCCGGCGGCGCCGGTGACGGTGACATTCACAGGAGTGCGGGTCATGGCCTTCTCCGTTAGACAGCTGGCGGTGGGGCGTCCCTGCCCCATGTGCTGGAGGACGCCGCTCCCCTGTAAATCTTGACGTGAAGAGACATCCGCGGTCAGGCTATCCGACCCGGGCGCGGCCCAACCCCCGGGTCCCTGTGGTGCGTGGCACACGTACTCCGGCGTTTCGAAGGCGAAGCCGGTCCCCGGGCCTCTGTTCGACGACTCGGCACCGTGTGTTCAGCGCACGGTGAAGCGGACCGCGCTCTCCAGGAACGGGATATCCAGCAGGGGCTTGGGCTCCATCACCAGGGCCAGCAGCGTGATCGCCACGCCCAGCATCCCGTAGGTGATCATGTCCGTGAAGCGGGAGCGCACCGCGAGCATCCCCACCGAGGGGAGCACGCGCCGCAGCACCGACGCCGCGATCAGGGCCACACCGATCACCAGGCAGCCGAACCGGGCCTGCCCGAGCGCCGTCGTCAGCAGCCCCACCGCGGTCGCGGCGAGCACGCTGAGCATCGGCCACTGGCGCGCGGGCGTGGACACGGCTCCCGGGACGGCGCGGCCGCTGCCCTCGGGGCGGGCCGTGTCCCGCGTGATGGACGGGAAGCGGCGGGACTTGGCCGCGCCGCTCCCGTTCACCTGCTCGGCACCCGGTTCAGCCCGCACGGCCGGTCCGCTCCGCCGCCTCGACGACGTTGACGAGCAGCTGGGCGCGGGTCATCGGGCCGACACCGCCCGGGTTCGGCGAGATCCACGCCGCGACCTCGGCGACACCGGGGTGCACGTCGCCGACGATCTTCCCGGCCTCGTCGCGGCTGACGCCCACGTCGAGCACGGCCGCGCCCGGCTTCACGTCCTCGGGCTTGACCAGGTGCGGGACGCCGGCCGCGGCGACGATGATGTCCGCCTGGCGCAGCAGCCCGGAGAGGTCGCGCGTACCGGTGTGGCACAGCGTCACGGTGGCGTTCTCGGACTTGCGGGTCAGCAGCAGGCCGATGGACCGCCCGACGGTGATCCCGCGGCCCAGGACGACGACGTGCGCCCCGTTGATCTCGACGTCGTGGTGGCGCAGCAGTTCGACGATCCCGTACGGGGTGCAGGGCAGCGGGCCCGGCTCGTTCAGCACGAGCCGGCCCAGGGAGGTGGGGTGCAGGCCGTCGGCGTCCTTCAGCGGGTCCATCAGCTCCAGGACCCGGTTGGTGTCGATGCCCTTGGGGAGCGGGAGTTGGACGATGTAGCCCGTGCACTGCGGGTTGGCGTTGAGCTCCCGCACGACCTCCTCGATGTCCTCCTGGGAGGCCGTCGCGGGCAGTTCGCGCTGGATGGAGGCGATGCCGACCTCGGCGCAGTCCTTGTGCTTGCCGTTGACGTACCAGCGGCTGCCCGGATCGTCGCCGACCAGCAGGGTGCCGAGGCCGGGGGTGATGCCCCGGGCCTTCAGGGCCGCCACACGGGCGGTCAGTTCGGACTTGATCGCGGCGGCGGTGGCCTTGCCATCGAGAATCTGGGCGGTCATGCCCCCATCCTCCCGGATGAGGTGGCCATGGTTCCAGTCAAGGCGCTCGCAGGACCTCAGGGTTCATTGCACTTGCACAACAAGTGACCGTCCGTATGCCAACCGGCTGGACAAGGCCTCGCCGGTCGGACCACGATGAAACGACTGAGTGCCGCGGGCAGTGCCGGGGGGCGGACCGCACCGTGCAGGATTCCTCCGCGCTCATTGCCGTGCGTCCCCGCACTTCCACGGAGGAACACCCCAGATGAGTTTCGGCGACCCGCACAATCCGTACGGACAGCAGCCGGCGCAGGGCCAGCCCGGTTACGGCTACCCGCAGCAGGCCCCGCAGGGCATCCCGCCGCAGGGCGGCTACGCCTACCCGCAGCAGGCCCCGCAGGGCTACCCCGGCGGCCCCGCCGGCTACCCGGGCGGTCCGGGCGGCTACCCGGGTGCCCACATGGAGATGCCCGGCGGTGCGAAGGCCGCCCGCGTCATCCTCTTCGTCGTCGGCGCCCTGCAGGTTTTGGGCGGCCTGTTCTTCATCATCGGCGGCGCCGTGTTCGCCGCGGCGCTCTCCGACTCCGGCACCGGCTACTCGGACTCCTCGGCGGAGGACGCCGGCGCCATCGCCGGGACGGCGGGCGTCGTCGTGGGCCTCCTCTTCATCGCCTTCGCCCTGTGGCCCATCCTGACCGCGGCCAAGCTGGCCAAGGGGCGCGGCGGAGTGCGCGTCTCCGGCATCATCTACGGCTCGCTCCAGACCCTCTTCGCCGCTCTCGGCGTACTGGTGTACCTGGTCGCGCTCGGTGCGAGCGAGCACAACGCGGCCGGCGCCACCTTCATCGCCGTGCTGCCGTCCCTGGTCTCCCTCGCCCTCGGCCTCACGGTCGTCATCGGCCTCGCGAAGGCGGGCGACTACTTCCGGCGCCCCCAGTACTGAACCTCTGCCGTCCGCACACGGCGAAGGCCGCGACCCGCAGTGCGGGTCGCGGCCTTCGCCGTGTCGGGGGGGGAGCCGGACTCAGTGGAAGAAGTGCCGGGTGCCGGTGAAGTACATCGTCACGCCGGCCTTCCGCGCGGCCTCGACGACCTGCTCGTCACGGACCGAACCGCCGGGCTGGACGACGGCCTTGATGCCCGCGGCCGTCAGGATCTCCAGCCCGTCCGGGAAGGGGAAGAAGGCGTCGGACGCGGCGTACGAGCCCTGCGCGCGCTCGGTGCCGGCCCGCTCGACGGCGAGCTTCGCCGAGTCGACGCGGTTGACCTGGCCCATGCCGACGCCGACCGAGGCGCCGTCCTTGGCGAGCAGGATCGCGTTCGACTTGACGGCCCGGCAGGCCCGCCACGCGAAGGCCAGCTCGGCGAGCTCGGCCGGGGACAGGGCGTCGCCGGTGGCCAGGGTCCAGTTGGCCGGGTCGTCGCCCTCGGCCTGGAAGAGGTCCGACTGCTGCAGCAGCGCGCCGCCGGAGACCGGCTTCAGGTCGCCCGGCTGGTGCGGGGTCCCGTCGACCTTCAGGACGCGGATGTTCTTCTTCTTGGCCAGGATCTCGACCGCGCCGTCCTCGTAGCCGGGGGCGGCGATGACCTCGGTGAAGATCTCCGCCACCTGCTCGGCGAGCTCGACGGTCACCGGACGGTTGACGGCGATGACGCCGCCGAACGCCGACAGCGGGTCACAGGCGTGCGCCTTGCGGTGGGCTGCGGCGACGTCCGCACCCACGGCGATGCCGCACGGGTTGGCGTGCTTGATGATCGCGACGCACGGCTCTTCGTGGTCGTAGGCGGCGCGGCGCGCGGCCTCGGTGTCCACGTAGTTGTTGAAGGACATCTCCTTGCCGTGCAGCTGCTCGGCGTTGGCGAGCCCGCCCGGCTGCCCGTCCGTGTAGAGGGCGGCGGCCTGGTGCGGGTTCTCGCCGTAGCGCAGGGTGGACTTGCGCTCCCAGGCGCCGGCGAGGAACTCGGGCAGCGCGCCCTCCTCGCCCTCCGGGGCGTACGCGTTCGTGAACCAGGAGGCGACGGCCACGTCGTAGGCGGCGGTGTGCTGGAAGGCCTCGGCCGCCAGCCGCTTGCGCGCGGTGAGGTCGAAGCCGCCGCCCTGGGCCGCGGCGATGACGTCGGCGTAGCGCGCGGGGCTGGTGACCACGGAGACCGACGGGTGGTTCTTGGCGGCGGCGCGGACCATCGAGGGCCCGCCGATGTCGATCTGCTCGACGCACTCGTCGGGAGTGGCACCCGACCGGACGGTGGCCTGGAACGGGTACAGGTTGACGACGACGAGGTCGAAGGGCTCGACGCCCAGCTCGGCGAGCTGGTTGCGGTGGTCCTCCAGGCGCAGGTCGGCGAGGATGCCGGCGTGCACGCGCGGGTGCAGGGTCTTGACCCGGCCGTCCAGGCACTCGGGGAAGCCGGTCAGCTCCTCCACCTTGGTGACGGGCACCCCGGCGGCGGCGATCTTCGAGGCGGTGGAGCCGGTGGAGACGAGCGCGACGCCCGCCCCGTGCAGGCCGCGGGCCAGCTCTTCCAGTCCCGTCTTGTCGTAGACGCTGATGAGCGCACGCCGGATCGGCCGCCGGGTCGTGGTCGGGTCGTTGCTCGCTGCGGTGTCTGCGGCGGTCACTGGATTGTTACCTTTCGTCCCTCAATGCGGTAGCCGTGCCGGGCCAGGCGCCCCACGACATCGACGAGCAGCTTTCGCTCGACTTCCTTGATGCGCTCGTGAAGAGCGGCTTCGTCGTCCTCGTCCCGGACCTCGACCACACCCTGGGCGATGATCGGACCGGTGTCCACGCCGCTGTCCACGAAGTGGACCGTGCAGCCGGTGACCTTCGCGCCGTAGGCGAGCGCGTCCCGTACGCCGTGGGCTCCGGGGAAGGCGGGGAGGAGGGCGGGGTGGGTGTTGACGAACCGGCCGCCGAAGCGGTCGATGAACTCCTTGCCCACGATCTTCATGAAACCGGCCGACACGACGAGGTCGGGCGCGTACGCGTCGGTCGCCGCGGTGAGGGCGGCGTCCCACTCGACGCGGCTCCCGTAGTCCTTCACCGGGCAGACGAAGGTGGGGATCCCGGCCTTCTCCGCCCGCTCCAGGCCGGCGATGTTCGCGCGGTCGGCTCCCACGGCGACGACTTCGGCGCCGAAGCCCTCGGATCCGCCGGGGTGGGCGTCGATGGCGTCGAGCAGGGCCTGGAGGTTGGTGCCGGACCCTGAGACCAGCACGACCAGGCGGGAGGCGGCCATGGGAGGCCCTTTCTCGCGGAATTGCGGTGTTCGTCTTTGTGTGGTCATACGAAACTTCGGGGTACCGATATACGGGGAACCATACGAAGCCGCCGACCGCCTGCAACGATACCGGCACACCGGACGGCCCCCGAGGGACGGGGGGACGGGCGGGCGGTAGCGTCTGGCCTACAAGCCGCAAACTGGCCTACCTCGCCTCGATGTCCTCGCGACGTCCACGACACAGGGGAAGTAACACACCCGATGCCGGACCGCCGTCAGCCCGACTCCCCCACCGACGACAACCCCTTCGCGGCCCCGCCGGAAGGCCGGCCCGACCAGCCGTGGCAGCCGCGCAGCGGTGGTGACGGCGGGAACGGCGACGGGAACGGCCCGGGGGACTCGGGCGGGCAACGGGGTCCGGCGCGCTGGGACCCGACCGACCCGATCCAGCGCCGCGCCCGGTACGCGCTGCTGGCGGGCATGTGGGGCTTCTTCTTCGGGATCTTCGGGATCCCGTCGGTCGGCCTGCTGCTGGGTGCGCTCGCCCTGTACTGGGGGATCAGCGCGCTGCGCGGCAAGCCGGCGGCGGCGACCGGCGAGCCGGGCGCACCGACGGGCCTGGACGCCCTCGGCCCGGCGGCCCGCCCCCAGCGCACGGCGGCGGTGAGCGGCCTGGTCACCGCGTCACTGGCGATCCTGCTGGCCATGAGCTCGTACGCACTGCAGCTCGCGTACAAGGACTTCTACGTGTGCCGCGACGACGCCCTCACCAAGTCGGCGGAACTCCAGTGCAACACCCTCCTCCCGAACAACTTCGTCGGCGAGGTCCTGAAGGTCCGCCAGTAACGTCGCCCGAGGCGCGGAGCGCCGCTGTTTCAGCCCCGCCGGCCCACCCAGCCCCGCCGGCCCACCCGGCCCCGCCGGCGTTTGAGGCGCGGGGGTGCGGGGCGGAGCGCCCGCTGTTTCAGCCCCGCCGGCCCACCCAGCCCCGCCGGCGTTTGAGGCGCGGGGGTGCGGGGCGGAGCGCCCGCTGTTTCAGCCCCGCCGGCGTTTGAGGCGCGGGGGTGCGGGGGCAGCGCCCCCGCGAACGGCGCCGCACCCGGCAGGACACGACACCCCGCGGCCTACACGGGCGGCTTCCGCCGAGCCAGCACCCGCACCCCGGCCACAGACGGCACGGCCGGAACCGGCGGGTCCACGGGGGCCACGGGGGCCACGGGGGCCGGCCCCAGATCCAGCCCCGCCACCACGGTCACCGCCCGCCGCGCCACCCGAACGGCCGGCTCCGGAGCCACCGGAACCGGCGGAGCCACCGGCTCCGGCGCGATCTCCGGCACCAGCGTCCCCGACGCCTTCCGCATCAGCTCCCAGCGAAGCTCCCGCACCCCGCTGTCGTGCCACCCACCGCCCACCGGAACATCCCCGTCCGCGTCCCCGTCCGCGCCCACCGCCACCGGACCGGCCGCCGGGCGGTAGCGCCACGCGTGCACCCCCACCGCCACCGGCACGGCCAGCACCAGCGTCCACGCGAAGGCCGCCGCACCCGTGGCCCACCACACCGGCCCGAACTCGGCCAGCCGCCGCGAGCCCAGCGGGCCCGCCGAGGCCGCCGCCAGCCCGGCCATCGCCAGTCCGCACACCACCGCTCCGAGGGCCGCCGTCAGCGCGGTCTCCCCGTACGACACCTCGCGCGCCCGGCGTACCGCGAACCAGCCCACCGCCAGCCCCGCGACCACCGGCACCCCGACGGCCGCCCAGGTCAGCGGAGTGCCCGGGCCCGCGGCCGGGAGCGCCTCCAGCAGCGGGAAGCGGGGCAGCGCGGGCGCGCTGCCGGAGCCGAGCGGGGTGGCCGTCACCCCGGCGCCGAGGGCGAAACCGGGACCGAGGGCGTAGGCCGCTCCCCAGACCATGGCGTTCGGAATCAGCGCGAGCGCGAGCAGCAGGACGGCGAACCGGCCCGACCACACCCCGGTGAGCGACAGGAACGAGGCCTGGACCTGCGCCCCGTGCCAGGCGAG
Source organism: Streptomyces virginiae (assembly GCF_000720455.1). Classification (GTDB taxonomy): domain Bacteria; phylum Actinomycetota; class Actinomycetes; order Streptomycetales; family Streptomycetaceae; genus Streptomyces; species Streptomyces virginiae. The sequence continues at coordinate 255,045 of NZ_JOAK01000004.1, forward strand.
CGAGGCGCCGACGAGCAGCGCTCCGCCGCCCAGGAGTACGAGGGCACCGCCCGCGCCCGCCCGCAGCGCCAGCGCGTACCGAGGGCGCACGAACCCCCTCCGCACGCCCCTTGGCAGCCAGTTCGGCAGCGGTCCGAGCGGACGCCCCTTGGCTCCCCACACCCCACCGGCCGCGGCCAGTACGGCGACCAGCGGAACGTGCCAGGCGGCGCTGATCGGGTCGGCCGGCATCGGGCCCCCGGCGGCGTACACCGTGGCGAGAGCCCCGACGGCGAGGTATCCGCAGAGCACGGCCGAGAACACGGCCGTCGCGGGCAGCACCTCCTCGTCGTCGTCGCAGGCGCCGCCCAGCCGGGCGGCGCGCCGCATGAGCAGGACGGGCAGCGCGACAAGGAGCAGGGGCGTCACCCCAACGGGTGCCGGGACGCCGGAAAGCGTCTCGTACCGCACCAGCTCGGTGCCGTGGGCGAGCAGCCACAGCCCGGCGGCGAGGTGCAGGGCCCCGCCGGGGCCGCTGTCCGGATAGGGGGAACTGATCCACAGGACGATGACGAGCACGGCGAGGAAGCCGAGCCCGAGTCCGGCCGCCACGGCACCGCCCACCACGCATGCGGCGGCGGCCGGCGAACGCCGCCGCACACCGGCTCGCGGGGCCGCCGGCAACCGGGTCCCGCGTTCGGTCACTTGGGTCACCCCGCCATGGTGCCAACGACACGCGCTATGGGCGGGTAACAGGCGAATGTCCGTGGTGTCGCCCAATATACGTTTATGTACTTTTTCGCTCAGGGCTGCCGGGTCGCGGGGAGTGCGGCATGACACGAAACGTCGAGGGCCTGCCCGCCCCGAACGAGCGCCGAAGACTGCGCGAAGCTGCGGAACTGACACTCGATGAGGTCGCGACGGCGGTCGGCGTCACCGCGGCGACGGTGCGCTCCTGGGAGTCCGGGCGCACCACCCCGCGCGGCCGCAAGCGCGACGCGTACACGCGCTTCCTGGCCGGCATCCCCGAACTGGCGCCGGCGGCGGACGCGACCGGCCCGCCGGGCCGTGCCGACCCGGCCGACCCGGCCGACCCGGCCGACCCTGCCGCCCCGGCCGAACCGGTCCTGGTGGCGGTCGCGCCCGGAGCCGGGGCCGAGGGCGTTGCGGAGGCTCCCGTCGGGCCGGCCGACACCGCCGCCGGGCCGGCCACCCGGACCGAGGTACGTCTCGTCGTCGATCCGGCCGATGCCTTCGACACCCTCTACGACCTGGCCGCACCCGCCCTCGCCCGGCAGGCCTACCTGCTCACCGGCCGCCGCGCGCTCGCCCTGGAGGCCGTGGACCGGGCCTTCACGCGTGCCTGGGACCAGTGGCCCGAGGTGGCCACCGACCCGGACCCGGTGGGCTGGGTGCGCACGATCGTGTACGAGTACGCGCTCTCCCCCTGGCACCGCTTCCGGCGCTCCCACCGCCGGCCCGACCGGCCCCCGGCCGATCCCGCCGACCGGATCCTGCTCGACGCCCTGCTCGCCCTGCCCAGGTTCCACCGCCGCACCGTCCTGCTCTACGACGGCGTCGGCCTCGACCTGCCCGACACCGCCGCCGAGACGGAGGCCACCACCCCCGCCACCGGCAACCGCATCCTCAACGCGCACGCCGACCTCGCCGCCCGGGTGCCCGAACTGGCCGACGTACCGGTCGAGAAGCAGTCCGCGGCGCTGCGGGAGCGGCTGGCCGCGCTGCGGCCGCCGTTCTCCCTCGACCCGCGCCCGGCGGCGGCGGTCCGTGGCGGCGGCGAGCGGCGCACCCGGCAGTGGACCCGGGCAACCCTCGGGCTGACCGCGGTGATCACGGCCGCCACCGCCTACACGGCGGTGACCGCGCCCACCCAGTACGATCCCCCGCTCGCACCCGGCGAGAGCGTCTCCGGGGTACCGCCGCTCAGCGGTCCGCAGCAGCTCACCGAACGGAGCAGGCAACTCCACGACAAGCTCCGCGCGGACCCGGAGGCGGGTCCGGCGCGCATCGCCCCGAGGCTCGACTGAGACGGCGTACGCGAACGGGCGTGGCCCGCACCCCGAGGGGTGCGGGCCACGCCCGTTCAGCCGTGAGGCCGGTGCCTACTGAGCGGCGTTCAGGATCGCGCGCGCGAGCTGGGCGGTCTCGGTCGGCGTCTTGCCGACCTTGACGCCGGCGGCCTCGAGGGCCTCCTTCTTGGCCTGCGCGGTGCCGGAGGAGCCGGAGACGATGGCGCCGGCGTGGCCCATGGTCTTGCCCTCGGGGGCGGTGAAGCCCGCGACGTAGCCGACGACCGGCTTGGTGACGTTCTTCGCGATGAAGTCCGCCGCACGCTCCTCGGCGTCGCCGCCGATCTCGCCGATCATGACGATCAGCTCGGTCTCCGGGTCGGCCTCGAAGGCCTCCAGGGCGTCGATGTGCGTGGTGCCGATGACCGGGTCGCCACCGATGCCGACGGCGGAGGTGAAGCCGATGTCGCGCAGCTCGTACATCATCTGGTAGGTCAGCGTGCCGGACTTGGACACGAGACCGATCTTGCCGGGCTTGGTGATGTCGCCCGGGATGATGCCGGCGTTGGACTGGCCGGGGGTGATCAGACCCGGGCAGTTCGGGCCGATGATGCGGGTCTTGTTGCCCTTGGCGGTCGCGTACGCCCAGAAGGCGGCGGAGTCGTGCACCGCGATGCCCTCGGTGATGACGACGGCCAGCGGGATCTCGGCGTCGATGGCCTCGACGACGGCGGCCTTGGCGAAGGCCGGCGGGACGAAGAGGACGGAGACGTTGGCGCCCGTCTTCTCCATCGCCTCGGCGACGGAACCGAAGACCGGGACCTCGGTGCCGTCGAAGTCGACGGTGGTGCCGGCCTTGCGCGGGTTCACGCCGCCGACGATGTTGGTGCCGTCAGCCAGCATCAGCTTGGTGTGCTTCATGCCCGTGGCACCGGTCATGCCCTGGACGATGACCTTGCTGTCCTTGTTGAGGAAGATAGCCATGTGAGTCTTTGACCTCTGCCCTTACTTCGCAGCCGCGAGCTCGGCGGCCTTGTCGGCCGCGCCGTCCATGGTGTCCACGCGCTGCACCAGCGGGTGGTTGGCGTCCGAGAGGATCTTGCGACCCAGCTCGGCGTTGTTGCCGTCGAGACGGACGACGAGCGGCTTGGTGACCGCCTCGCCCTTCTCCTCCAGCAGGGCCAGCGCCTGGACGATGCCGTTGGCGACCTCGTCGCACGCGGTGATGCCACCGAAGACGTTGACGAAGACGGACTTGACGTCCGGGTCCCCGAGGATGATCTCGAGACCGTTGGCCATGACGGCGGCGGAGGCGCCACCGCCGATGTCCAGGAAGTTGGCGGGCTTGACGCCACCGTGGTTCTCACCGGCGTAGGCGACGACGTCCAGGGTGCTCATGACGAGACCCGCGCCGTTGCCGATGATGCCGACCTCACCGTCGAGCTTGACGTAGTTGAGGTTCTTCGCCTTGGCGGCGGCCTCGAGCGGGTTCGCGGCCGCGTGGTCCACGAACTCCTCGTGACCCGGCTGGCGGAACTCGGCGTTCTCGTCGAGCGAAACCTTGCCGTCGAGGGCGATGACCTCGCCGGAGGCGACCTTCGCGAGCGGGTTGACCTCGACGAGGAGCGCGTCCTCGGCGATGAAGGTGTCCCACAGGGTCACGAGGACCTCGGCGACCTTCTCGGCGACCTCGGCCGGGAACTGCGCCAGCGCGACGATCTCGCGGGCCTTCTCGATGGTCACGCCCTCGTTGGCGTTCACCGGGACCTTGGCGAGCTTCTCCGGGGTCTCCTCGGCGACCTGCTCGATGTCCATGCCGCCCGCGACCGAGGCCATGGCCAGGAAGGTGCGGTTGGTGCGGTCGAGGAGGTACGAGACGTAGTACTCCTCAAGGATCTCGGGAGCGGTCTCCGCGATCATCACCTTGTGGACCGTGTGGCCCTTGATGTCCATGCCCAGGATGTCCGTCGCGCGGGCGACGGCCTCGTCCGGGGTGGCGGCCAGCTTCACGCCGCCGGCCTTGCCGCGGCCGCCGACCTTCACCTGCGCCTTGACGACCGACTTGCCGCCCAGCCGCTCGGTGGCCTCGCGAGCCGCCTCAGGCGTGTCGATGACTTCACCGGCCAGCACCGGTACACCGTGCTTGGCGAAGAGGTCCCTCGCCTGGTACTCGAACAGGTCCACGCGCGTCCGTCCCTTGTCTTTTTAAAGATTCGCAGTGATTCGCGGTTGTCTGCTATCTGCGTGGGCGTGCCGCGGAGGGCAACGTGACGGCGCTGTCACAAGGAAGGCGCACACGGTGACCGTGGACGCGGCATGTCCGTCCGGCAGGTTATCCCCGTGGGGCGTGCGTCCCTAAATCGCAGATCACACCTGAGCGGTGATACCTGTCACAGAACACCTCACGGTTGAACTGGAAATTCGTGTGATCGGCCGATTCACACGGGGTGCCGGGGCGGGCGTGTCGGAGGATCGTCAGGGGGTCGGCAGGGGCCGCTTCTCCAGCGCCGCGGCCATCACCTCCGGGAACAGGTCGGGGGTGCAGGCGAAGGCCGGCGCACCGAGCGCGGCGAGGGCCGCGGCGTGCTCGCGGTCGTAGGCCGGGGCCCCCTCGTCGGACAGGGCCAGCAGGGTCACGAACTCCACGCCCGCCCCCTTCATGGCGGCCACGCGCTTCAGCATCTCGTTGCGTATGCCGCCCTCGTAGAGATCGCTGATGAGGACGACGACCGTGTCGGCGGGTCGGGTGATCTTCGACTGGCAGTAGGCGAGGGCGCGGTTGATGTCCGTGCCGCCGCCCAGCTGGGTGCCGAAGAGGACGTCGACCGGGTCGTCGAGCTGGTCGGTCAGGTCGACGACGGCGGTGTCGAACACGACCAGGCGGGTGGCGATCGAGCGCATGGAGGCGAGGACCGCGCCGAAGACGGAGGCGTAGACGACGGAGGCCGCCATCGAACCCGACTGGTCGATGCAGAGGATCACCTCTTTCTTCACCGATTGCGCCGCCCGGCCGTATCCGATCAGCCGCTCGGGGACGACGGTGCCGTATTCGGGCAGGTAGTTCTTGAGGTTGGCGCGGATCGTGCGGTCCCAGTCGATGTCGCGGTGGCGCGGGCGGCTGATCCGGGCGGAGCGGTCGAGCGCTCCGGTGAGGGTGGCCCGGGTGCGGGTCGCGAGCCGCTTCTCCAGCTGCTCCACCACCTTGCGGACCACGGCCCGCGCCGTCTCCTTCGTCGTCTCGGGCATCGCCTTGTTCAGGGAGAGCAGGGTGCCGACCAGGTGGACGTCCGGTTCGACGGCTTCCAGCATCTCCGGCTCCAGCAGCAGGGCGGACAGTCCGAGCCGCTCGATCGCGTCGCGCTGCATCACCTGGACCACCGAGCTGGGGAAGTACGTCCGGATGTCCCCGAGCCAGCGGGCCACGTTCGGCGCGGAGCCGCCGAGCCCGGCCGAGCGCGCCGCCCCCGAGGTCCTGCGCGGACCCCCTTCGCCGCCTCCGCCGTACAGCGCGCCGAGCGCCGCGTCCATCGCCGCGTCCCGCCCGGTCAGCGCGTGCCCGGTGCCGTCCGCGTCTCCGCCGCCGAGCACCATCCGCCACCGCCGCAGCCGCTCGCCTCCGGCGGAGCCCGCGGTGTCCTGTGCCGCCGCCACGCCCATGTCCGTACCGCTCATCCGTCGATCCCCTCCACTTGTCGTATCCACCGGCCGGCGCTCAGGCGGCCGCGACCCCGTCGGGAGACGCGAGCAGCATCCGGACCAGCTCCGTCACCGCGTCCGCCCGCTCCGGATCGAGATCGGGGGCGAAGCCCTCGGGAGCCGATCCCGTCGCGCGCGCCGCCTGCGCGGAGGCGGCCGGACCGCGCCGGACCAGCTCGCCCAGCGTCCGCTTCACCCCCGGCTCGTACGCCCCGAACGTCCGCCTCAGCAGCGGCAGCACGTCGGTGAAGGCGCGCTCCGGGACCCCCACCAGCCAGGTGTCGATCAGGCCCAGCAGCCGGTCGTCGTGGACCAGCAGGGTGCCGCCGCCCGAACTCCCGCCCGCGAAGCCCTCGATCCAGCCCGCCGCGTCGGCGGGCGGGGCCGCCGGGGACAGCGCGAGCCCCATCAGCCGGGCCGTCTCCCCGGCCTCCAGCCGCCCGTCGTCGAGGAGGAGCCGGGCCGCCCTGCCACGGATGACGCCCGGCACGGTGTCCCGGTCCGCCAGCGTCCGCAGCACGGCGGACCAGCGCTCCCGCAGCCCGTCGTCGGCGTCCGCGAGCAGGCCGACCGCCGCGTGCACGCCGTCCACGTGGCCGCGCAGCTCCGCCGCCGCGTCGGCGTCCAGACCGGCCGCGCAGGCCGGCGGGAGCGCGACGCATATCCGCTCGGCGAGCCCGGCCGCGACCGCGCCGAGCGCCGTCGCGTCGGTGCCCCGTACGTCCCCGTACCGCAGTGAACGGGCCAGCGCCGGCAGGGCCTTCGCGAGCCGTGCGACGTCGGTGTCCAGCGCGGCGCGGTCCGCGAGGGCCCGCAGTACGGCGGGCAGCGCCTCGGACAGTCCGGCGAGGAGGCACTTTTCGGCCAGCTCCGTCACCTCGCCCAGCTCCTCGGCGGCCGCCGCGTCCGCCTCCGCCCTGGCGGTGGCCGCGGCGAGGACGGTGGTGCCCCAGATCCCGGCCTCGGCCACCCGGACGGACAGCTCCGGCTCCCAGCGCAGCCGCCAGGTCTCCCGGAAGGTTCCGGTGCTGCTGCGGGAGGCGGTCGGGGTGCCCCAGCCGATGCCGAGCAGCCGCAGCCGGTGCAGCAGCAGGGACTTGGCCGCGTCGGTGTCCTTGCGCAGGTCGAGTTCCAGCTCGCGTTCCTGCGCCTCCGCCTTGAGCCGCAGGGAGCGCTGCTGCCGCGTCAGGTCCCGCTGGAGGGGGACGACGGGCGCCCCGTCCGGGACCTCGCCGAGCACGTCGCCGACGACGAGGCGGTCCTCGATGAGCGCGAGCGGTATGTCGGAGCCGTCGCACATCACCGCCCGCACCGATTCCAGGGTCTCGGTCAGACCGGGCAGGGGCCGCCCCCGCATCGCGGCCAGGGTCTCGGCGAGCCGGACCGCTTCGATGACGTGCGCCGAGGACACCTGCCGGTCCTCCTCGCGCAGCAGGCCGGCGACCTTGGTCAGCCACCGCTCGACGGGCCGGTCCCGGGCGGAGAAGAGGTGGGCGTACCAGCCGGGCGAGGTGATCCCCGCTCCGTACCCGCCGGCCCGGGCGAGCCGGCGGTGGGTCCACGGCACCCAGGTGGTCTCCACCTTGACCTTCGCCAGCCCCGTCAGCAGCGCCTTGTCGGCGGCCACGGTGGTCTTCGCCCGCAGCGCCGGGACGTGCCAGGCGCCGCACACCACGGCGTACCCGTCGCCGAACTCGCGGCGGGCGGCCCGCATCCGCTGGCGCATGTACGCCTCGCGGACCAGGTCGCGGTGGTGGCCGCCGTCGCCGTAGGTCTCGCGCAGGGCGCCCATGGCCTCCCCGAGCGCCTCGAACGCGCCGAGCGCCTCCTCGCCCGCACCGCCGGTCCCCCGGTGCTCGACGACGTCCTCCCACCAGCGCTCGGGGTCGTCGTACCCGGCGGTCCCGGCGAGCACCGCGAGGGGGTCCAGCCTGACCGCGTCGGACTCGGCACGGTCGGGGTCCGGCTCCCCGGCGGCGGCCAGTGAGTGGGCGGCGGGCAGGTCCATGAAGCGGACCGGTACGCCCGCCTCCTGTGCCCAGCGGATCGCGACCCACTCCGGGGAGAAGTCGGCGAGCGGCCAGAACGCGGCCCGGCCCGGGTCGTCCGCGGCGTGCGCGAGCAGCGCCACGGGCGGCCGCATGCCGGGGTCGGCGGCCAGTTCCAGCAGTGCGTCGCCCTCGGGCGGCCCCTCGATCAGCACGGCCGCCGGGCGGGCCTCGTCCAGCGCGGCCCGGACCGCGCGGGCCGATCCGGGTCCGTGGTGGCGCACGCCGAGGAGCAGCGGGCCCTGGCGGGCGGTGCTCATACCGTCACCTCCCGGCAGGCCCGGTAGAAGTCCTTCCAGCCGTCGCGCTCGCGGACCACGGCCTCCAGGTACTCCTGCCAGACGACCTTGTCTGCCGCCGGGTCGCGCACGACCGCGCCGAGGATCCCCGCGGCCACGTCGGAGGGGCGCAGGACGCCGTCCCCGAAGTGGGCCGCCAGGGCCAGGCCGTTGGTGACGACGGAGATGGCCTCGGCGGTGGAGAGGGTGCCGCTGGGCGACTTCACCTTCGTGCGGCCGTCGCCGGTGACGCCGTCGCGCAGCTCGCGGAAGACGGTGACGACGCGGCGGATCTCCTCCAGGCCCTCGGGCACGGCCGGCAGGTCGAGGGCGCGGCCCATCTGGTCGACGCGGCGGGCCACGATGTCGACCTCGGCGTCCGCGGTGGCGGGCAGCGGCAGGACGACGGTGTTGAAGCGGCGGCGCAGCGCGCTGGAGAGCTCGTTGACCCCGCGGTCGCGGTCGTTGGCGGTGGCGATGAGGTTGAAGCCGCGCACGGCCTGGACCTCTTCGCCGAGCTCCGGTATCGGCAGGGTCTTCTCGGACAGGACGGTGATGAGGGTGTCCTGGACGTCGGCGGGGATGCGGGTGAGCTCCTCGACGCGGGCGGTCATGCCGTCGGCCATGGCCCGCATGACGGGGCTGGGGACGAGGGCTTCGCGGCTGGGGCCCTGGGCGAGGAGCCGGGCGTAGTTCCAGCCGTACCGGATGGCCTCTTCCGGGGTGCCGGCGGTGCCCTGGACGAGGAGGGTGGAGTCGCCGCTGACTGCGGCCGCGAGGTGCTCGGACACCCAGGTCTTGGCGGTGCCGGGAACACCGAGCAGGAGCAGGGCGCGGTCGGTGGCCAGGGTGGTGACCGCGACTTCGACGATGCGGCGCGGGCCGACGTACTTGGGTGTGATCACCGTGCCGTCGTCGAGGGTGCCGCCGAGCAGGTAGGTGGCGACGGCCCACGGGGAGAGCTTCCAGCGGGTCGGGCGGGGCCTGTCGTCGGCGGCCGCCAGGGCTTTCAGTTCGTGCGCGAAGGCGTCTTCGGCGTGCGGTCGCAGCGCCTCGGCGCCGATGCCGTTCTCGGGCTTGCTCATGGTCCCCCTCCAATGCTCGGCAGCCGCTCCCGACTGCTGTTCCCACGGTGCACCACGCCACTGACAACGCCCCCCACTCATCACGTCGTTGCAGGTCAGGGCGATTGTCAGAGGGGGTCTCTACGGTGGTTCACATGACTGAGCAGGGGGTCCGCTGGACGGCGGAACAGGTACTGGCTCTGGCTCCTGACGATGCCTCACGCAAGGCGGGTGGCAAACTCGGCGGGGCGGGGCCATGGTCACAGATCGGAGGTTCCGCTTCCGGTTCTGTGTGGGGGTTGTGCAAGGGCAGCGGGAGCAATCCGTACCGGACGGTCGTCGACCTGACGGGACCGGCCTACAAGTGCTCCTGCCCGAGCCGGAAGTTCCCGTGCAAGCACGCACTGGGACTGCTCCTGCTCTGGTCCGCCGAGGGGGTCGGTGAGCCCGGGGAGGCGCCGGACTGGGCCGCGCAGTGGCTGGCGGACCGTGCGGCCAAGGCCGCGCGGACGGCGGCCGGGGCGACCGGGCCGGTGGACGAGGAGGGGGCACGGCGCCGGGCCGAGCGGCGGGCGGCGCGCATCGGGGCGGGCGTGGGCGAGCTGGAACAGCGGCTGGCCGACCTGATGCGCGGCGGCCTCGCAGGCCAGGAGCACGCGGGGTACGCGGCGTGGGAGGAGACCGCCGCCAGGATGGTGGACGCCCAGGCGCCCGGACTGGCCGGTCGCGTAAGGGAGTTGGGGACGATACCCAGTTGCGGCCCCGGCTGGCCCGCCCGGATGCTGGAGGAGGCGGCGCTGCTGCACCTGCTGGACCGGGCCTGGATGGGGGTGACGGGGCTTCCGGACCAGTTGGCGGCGACCGTGCGCAGCCGGGTGGGACTGCCGGCCTCCGGGGAGGGGGAGGCCGTACGGGACCGCTGGCTGGTGCTCGCCCAGTACGACTCGGCGTCGCCGGACGGCCGGCTCACCACCCGGCGGATATGGCTGCGGGGGCTGTCGGGGGGACGGCCCGCGCTGGTGCTGGACTTCGGACCGCCCGGGCGCCCGCCGGGGCTGGCGCTGCCGGTGGGGCTGGTGCTGGAGGCGGAGATGCGTTTCCGGGCCGGCTCGGCGGGGCTGCGGGCGGACCTCGGGGAGAGGTTCGCGGCGGCCGCGCCGTGCACGGAGGTTCCGGCCGGGGTGAGTACACGGGCGGCCCTGGAGGCCTACGGGGCGGCGCTGCGGGAGGACCCGTGGCTGGAGTCCTGGCCGGTGGTGCTCGGTCCGGTGGTTCCGATACCGGGAGAGCTCGGCTGGCAGCTGGCGGACGCGGAGGGCACCTCCGCCCTGCCGGTGCCCCTCACCGGGGCGGGCAGCCGCTCCCGCGGAGGGCTGTGGCAGCTGGCCGCGTTGTCGGGCGGGGGCCCGGTGACGGTCTTCGGCGAGTGCGGCCACCGCGGGTTCACCCCGCTGACGGCATGGCAGCCCGGCTCTTCCGAGCCGGTCGCCCTGTCCTGAGCGGGACAGGGAACGGACAACGACATCGCAGGGGGCCTGGGGGGTCCTGTGCCGTCACACGAGGACGGCCGGGAGAGGTGCGGCGCCGGGGGGCGCCGTGGACGCAACGACGAGGAGCCGGGGGGCTTTCATGAACGACAACCACGCCAGTTGACCGAAGCCGTACGAGGAACAGACTGCCCCGGTCCCGCGGAGGGGGCGGGACCGGGGCACCGGACACGACCGAGGACGAGCAGCGAGGGAGGGGCACCGATGGGCGAGGGTGACGAGGGGTACGGGGAGTGGCAGGAGCTGGTCGGCGCCGCGCTGCTGGGCACCGACCGGCGCCGGGGCGGGGGTCCGGCCGGCTCGCCGGAGGCACTGCTGGACGCGGCGGCCGTGCACGCCGTCCGCCGCCGGGCCGGGTTGCGGCCGGCGGGGGCGCGTCCGCGCCCGGAGCCCGCGCCCCGCGATCCCCGGCCGGTGCCCCCGGAGGCGGCGGGCCACCGGCTCGCGCAACTGCTGGCGGGCCGCGGCGGCCCGGTGAACGGCGGCGGGCGGCGCGGGTCGGCCCCGGACCTGACGGAGCTGCTCCCGCAGTGGCTGGCCGCGGCCGGACGGCACGGCTACCGCGCGCCCGACGCGCTCGTACCGGCACTGCTGGACGCCGCCCGGGCCCGCAGCGACCTGCGCCCGCACGCCCTGGCCCTGGCCGGGACGCGGGGGCTGTGGCTGGCGCGGATGAATCCCGACTGGCGCTTCGCCCTGCGCGGCGGGGCGGGCGGCGGGGAGCTGCCGGACGTGACCGACCCCTCCGCGGTGGAACGGCTGTGGGAGGAGGGGCTGTTCGCGGAGCGGGTGGCGCTGCTGGGCGCGGTACGGGCCCACGAACCGGCGGCCGCGCCGCGGCTGCTGGCGACGACCTGGGCGAGCGAACGGGCCGAGGACCGGCTGATGTTCCTCGATTCGCTGAGGTCGGGGCTGTCCTTGGAGGACGAGTCCTTCCTCGAGGCGGCGCTGGGCGACCGCAGCCGCAACGTGCGTGCGACGGCCGCCGAACTGCTGTCCGCGCTGCCGCAGTCGGCGCTGGCGGGACGGATGGCCGAGCGCGCGCTGGCCTGCGTGGGCCCGGAGGGGGTGACGCCGCCGGCCGAGTGCGATGCGGGGATGCTCCGCGACGGGGTGGTCAAGCGGCCGCCCGCCGGACGTGGGGAGCGCGCCTGGTGGCTCGGCCAACTGGTGGAGGCGGCGCCGCTGTCGTGCTGGCGGGAGCGGTTCGGGGGCCTCGGCCCAGCCGAGATGGTCGCCCTGCCGGTGGCCGCGGCCGAGGGCTGGACGGAGGAACTGCACGCCGCGTGGTGCCGGGCCGCGGTGCGCCAGCGGGACCCGGAATGGTCGCGGGCCCTGCTCGGCCCGGCGTCGGCACCGCCCGCGGCGGGTCCCGGCACGGCCTCCCTCGCGGAGCGGGCCAAACTGCTGGAGACCCTGCCCGACGCGGAACGGGCCGCATGGGTCGCGGAGTTCATACGGGCCCACGGGCTCTCCGAGGCCTTCCAGCTGCTCGGGGTGTGCGTGGTGCCGTGGGCGGGAGCGCTGGGCCGGGCGGTGGTGGACGCGCTGGACATCGCCCGGGAGGCGGGCAGCTACCCGTGGAGCTTCAGCGGGGTGATGGGCCTGGCCGAGCGCTGCCTCGACCCGGCCGAGGCCGTCCGGCTGGAGGCCCTGACCGCAGCCGCGGAGGAACCGCCGGACGCGTCCCCGGGCGCGGCGGCGTACTGGGCGGAGGCCTTCCAGCGGCTGGTGGCCACGCTCCGGCTGCGCGCGGCGATGCTGTCGGAACTGGCCCCGGCCTGATCCCTCCCGGGCGGGGTGGCGGATCCGGTGCGGCGGGAGGCCGGGGACCACCCCCGGCCTCCCGTCCCGCCGGGCGCCGCCCGGGCCGCGCGGCAGCGCCGGAAGGGCGGGGTCAGCGACGGACGTGCGCGTTGACCCAGTCCACGATGGAGGTCGTCGTCGCGCCCGGGGTGAAGATCTCGGCCACGCCCTTCTCCTTGAGGGGGGCGATGTCGTCCTCCGGGATGATGCCGCCGCCGAAGACCTTGATGTCCTCCGCGTCGCGCTCCTTGAGGAGCTCCAGCACGCGCACGAAGAGCGTGTTGTGGGCACCCGAGAGGATCGAGAGGCCGATCGCGTCGGCGTCCTCCTGGATCGCGGTGTCCACGATCTGCTCGGGGGTCTGGTGGAGGCCGGTGTAGATGACCTCCATGCCCGCGTCCCGCAGCGCCCGCGCGATCACCTTGGCCCCGCGGTCGTGGCCGTCGAGACCCGGCTTGGCCACCACCACACGGATCGGACCGGTCACACCCATCGCACTGCCTCCCGAGTGAACGAACGTTAAGTACAGCATCGCGCACGCTGCCGTTTCGCGGTCAAGCACGAGGGGGAAATCACACGTGGGACGGCATTGCGCCACCGTGCCGACAGCCGCACGGCACGGTGGCGCGGCGGCCGCCGCCCCAGGAGGATCACAGGAGGCCGTCGATGGGACTGTCCTTACCCGTGCCCGTCCTTTTGTCCGGCGCCGCGCTGCGGGCCGGCGCGCTGGAGGTCGTCGTGCTCGGCGGGCACCTCCTGCTGTACCCCACTGGGGTGTGCCAGGAGAAGACCGCCGCCGTCCGGGCCACGACGCGCCCGCCCGTCCTGCTCCTCCACGGATTCACCGACAACCGCTCCGTCTTCGTCCTGCTGCGCCGCGTCCTCGCGGCCGGCGGGCTGCGGCACGTGGAGGCGTACAACTACTCACCGCTCACGCTCGACCTGCGCGTCATCGCCCGCCACCTCGCCCGGCGCGTCGAGGAGCTGTGCGAGCGCACCGGCCACGAGCAGGTCGACCTCGTCGGGCACAGCCTGGGCGGCCTGGTCGGGCGCTACTACGTCCAGCGCCTCGGCGGCGACACGCGCGTGCGCACCCTCGTCACGCTCGGCACCCCGCATTCCGGCACGCGGGTCGCCCCCTTCATGGACGCGCACCCGCTGGTGCGGCAGATGCGCCCGGACTCCGAGGTGCTGGCCGAGCTGGCGGCACCCTCGCCCGGCTGCGCCACCCGCTGCGTGGCGTTCTGGAGCGAGTTCGACACGCTGATGACCCCGGTCGGCAGCGCACGGATCGAACACCCGGACTTGTGTGTGGAAAACGTGCAGGTCATGGGCATCGGACATCTCGCCCTTCCGGCACACCCCGCGGTCATCGCGGCAGTCGCCCGCGCCCTCGACGGCCCCGCTCCCACGGCGATATCGGGCCCGGACGCCGCTTCCGTCGCCTGACCGTCCGGCGACCGAGAGTCGAACAGATTTCGAACTCAAGGCCAAGGCTGCGTCTTTCGGCGACCGAAAGACGGCCGAATGCCCGGTTCCGCTGATCTGGGGACCCGGCGAAGATTGTCGTTGCGAGTAACCGCCGGGTACAGTCACGCCACTGCTCTCCTCCGGTGAACTTCGAGTTCCCGGCCACCCAGGCCCCCACTGCCGAGGCGAAAGAGAAGTTGGTGAACGACCGCCCCTCGTCGGGCCAGTACCCGGATCCCGGGTATGACGGCCTTTCCACCACCGCTTTCGCTGGTGACTCGACCTACGTTTCCTATGAAACGCAGGGCCAGGGGGTCAACTACGCCGCCTACGGCTCCTATGAGACCGGCGCGTACGACACCACCGCGTGGACCTCGCAGGACCCCTACCTGTCCACGATCCCGTCGCAGTCCGCACCCGAGGACACCACCGGGAGCTGGGACGCGAGCGCCTGGAACGCGGCGGGGGCGGGAACGGACCACTCCGGCTACGCCGCCTACCCGTCGGCCTCCTTCGGCTACGACACCTCCGCCGAGCAGACCGGCCACTGGGCGATGCCGGGCTTCGGCACCACCGGTACCGAGACCGGCGCCTACGACGCGACCGCCTGGAACACCGTCACGCAGACCCCGGCGCAGCCCGAGGCCGAATACGCGTACGACTACCAGCCCGCGCAGCAGGACTACGCGTACGGCACGACCACCCTCGGCACCGTCGGCTACACCCATGAGGCCCACGAGGTCCATGAGGCCCAGGAGACCGGGGCAGGCAACGCCTACAGCGAGACCGCCGTCTTCGAGGTGCTCACCGACGAGGCGACCGGGGTTCCCGAGGGCCCCGAAGCACACGAGGCGTACGAGCTGCCCGAGGTCCACGAACTGCACGGCGTCCACGACATGCCCACCCAGGCCATGCCGGTGACCTCGGCGCCGCGCGCCGCGCGCCGCAACGCCGCCAAGGGCAGCACCGCCAAGGGGAACGCCAAGACGGCCGGCGCGAAGGCGGCCGGCAGCCGTCGGCGCACCCCGGCGAAGCGTTCCGCCCTGCTGACCGTCGCCGTTCCCTCCGCCTGCGTGATGGGTGTCGCGGGCGTCGCGGCCGCCTCCGTCGGCGGGCTCACCGGTACGGACAAGTCCGGCGAGGACACCACCACGATGGCCGCGCCCGACCCGGCCTCGGTGAAGCCGGTCGCGGCGAACACCAAGCTCGACACCCAACTGGTCGCGCTCAGCGCCGACGCGGGCGACTTCGCGGACCGCGCGAGCCGCACGCAGGAGCGCATCGACCTGCGCGAGCGCCAGGAAGAGGAAAAGAAGAAGAAGGCCGAGGAGGCCGCGGCCAAGGAGGCCGCCCGCCCCAAGTTCGCCATCCCCGTGAACCAGCACGGCCTGAGCGCCAACTTCGGTCAGGCCGGCGGCATGTGGATGTCGGTGCACACCGGCATCGACTTCCCGGTGTCCTACGGGACCCCGGTCATGGCGGCCACCGACGGCACCGTGCGCACCCAGTACAACAGCGCCTACGGGAACATGGCCATAGTGACCGCGCCCGACGGCACCGAGACCTGGTACTGCCACCTCAGCTCCACCAAGATCCGCGGCGGCAAGGTCAAGGCGGGCGACGTCATCGCCTACTCGGGCAACTCCGGCAACTCCACCGGCCCGCACCTCCACTTCGAGGTCCGGCCCGGCGGCGGCTCCGCGATCGACCCGCTGGCCTGGCTCCGCAGCCACGGTCTCGACCCGAGGTGACGACCTCGGTCCCGAGGTGACACCTCGGCCCCACCGGCTCCACGGGTGCCCGGCAGCGTTCTCGCTGCCGGGCATTCGCACGTGGTCCGGTCCTCAGAGCTTCTGCACCGGCGCGTAGCGCAGCAGCAGCCGCTTCGGCTTGTCGTCACCGAAGTCGATGGTGGCCTGCGCGTCCGCGCCCGCTCCCTTGACCTCCATGACGGTGCCGAGCCCGAACTGGTCGTGCGTGACCCGGTCCCCGACCACCAGCGCGATGACCGGCTTGTCGGAGGCCCGGCGCGTCGCGAACCCGGACGGGCCCGACTTCGTACGCGACGACGACAGGAAGGCCTCGGGCGAGGTGCCGAACGACGACCGTCCGCCGCCGGCGCCCGAACCGTAGCCGGAACTGCGCATCGGACCGGCCGGCTTCTGGGCCGCTCCCGTGCGCTTCCACTGCAGGTACTGGTCCGGGATCTCCTCCAGGAACCGCGAGGGCGGGTTGTACGAGGGGGTGCCCCACGCGCTGCGCATGCTGGAGCGGGTCAGGTACAGCCGCTCGCGCGCCCGCGTGATGCCGACGTAGGCGAGGCGGCGCTCCTCCTCCAGCTCCTTGGTCTGGCCCAGCGCCCGCATGTGCGGGAAGACCCCGTCCTCCATGCCGGTCAGGAACACCACCGGGAACTCGAGGCCCTTGGCGGTGTGCAGGGTCATGAGGGTGATGACGCCGGAGCCGTCCTCGTCCTCGTCGGGGATCTGGTCGGAGTCGGCGACGAGGGCGACCTGCTCCAGGAACTCGGCGAGCGTGCCGGGGCCGGCCGGCGTCGCCGCGCCCTCCGGCGCCTCGGCGGCCGCGGCCTCGCGCGCCTGCTCGAACTCCAGCGCCACCGCCGCCAGTTCCTGGAGGTTCTCGATCCGCGTCTCGTCCTGCGGGTCGGTCGACGCCTGGAGTTCGGCGAGGTAGCCGGTGCGCTCCAGGACCGCCTCCAGCACCACCGCCGGGCCCGCGCCCGAGTCGACGATCGTGCGGAGCTCCTCCATCAGCGCGTTGAACCGCTTCACCGCGTTGGTGGAGCGGGCCGCCATGCCGAAGGCCTCGTCCACGCGCCGCAGCGCCTGCGGGAAGGTGATCTTCTCGCGCAGTGCGAGCGCGTCGACCATGGCCTCGGCGCGCTCGCCGATGCCGCGCTTGGGCACGTTCAGGATGCGGCGCAGCGGGACGTTGTCCTCCGGGTTCGCGAGGACGCGCAGGTACGCGAGGACGTCGCGGACCTCCTTGCGCTCGTAGAAGCGGACGCCGCCGACGACCTTGTACGGCAGGCCGACCCGGATGAAGATCTCCTCGAAGACGCGCGACTGGGCGTTGGTCCGGTAGAAGATCGCGACGTCGCCGGCCTTGGCGTCCCCGGCGTCGGTGAGCCGGTCGATCTCGTCGGCGACGAACTGGGCCTCGTCGTGCTCGGTGTCCGCGACGTAGCCGGTGATGACCGCGCCGGAGCCGGCCTGGGTCCACAGGTTCTTGGCGCGGCGGTTCTCGTTGCGCTCGATGACGGCGTTGGCGGCGGAGAGGATCGTCTGGGTGGAGCGGTAGTTCTGCTCCAGCAGGATCGTCGTCGCGTCCTTGTAGTCCTCCTCGAACTGGAGGATGTTGCGGATCGTCGCGCCGCGGAAGGCGTAGATCGACTGGTCGGCGTCACCCACCACGCACAGCTCGGCCGGGGGCAGGTCCGGGTAGCCGGTGCCGACCAGCTCGCGCACCAGCGTGTACTGCGCGTGGTTGGTGTCCTGGTACTCGTCGACCAGGACGTGCCGGAAGCGGCGCCGGTAGTGCTCGGCGACGTCCGGGAAGGCCTGGAGCAGGTGGACCGTGGTCATGATGATGTCGTCGAAGTCGAGGGCGTTGGCCTCGCGCAGCCGTGCCTGGTACATCACGTACGCCTGGGCGAGGGTCTTCTCGAAGCCGTCGGCGGCCTGGTCGGCGAAGGCGTCTTCGTCGATCAGCTCGTTCTTCAGGTTCGAGATCTTGGCGTTGAAGGACTTCGGCGGGAATTTCTTCGGGTCCAGGTCCAGGTCGCGGCAGACGAGCGCCATGAGGCGCTTGGAGTCGGCCGCGTCGTAGATCGAGAACGAGGAGGTGAAGCCGAGCCGCTTGGACTCGCGGCGCAGTATGCGCACGCACGCGCTGTGGAAGGTGGAGACCCACATGGCGCCCGCACGCGGGCCGACCAGGCCCTCGACGCGCTCCTTCATCTCGCCGGCGGCCTTGTTGGTGAAGGTGATCGCCAGGATCTGGCCGGGGTGGACGTTGCGCGCGGACAGCAGGTGCCCGATGCGGTGCGTCAGCACCCTGGTCTTGCCGGAGCCCGCACCGGCCACGATGAGCAGCGGGGAGCCCGCGTGCACCACGGCCGCGGCCTGCTGCTCGTTCAGGCCGTCGAGGAGCGTCGCCGGGTCGATGACGGGCCTGGGGGCGCCGTCCCGGTAGTACGCGTCCCCGGTCATGGGCACGTCGAAGTGCCCCCCGAAGAGGTCGTCCGCACCCGCCTCCGGGGCGGGGTGCTCCTCGGGCGGCGGCGGGACCTCGTCGGAGGGGGTGAGGTCCGCCAGGAAGCTGTCGTCAAAGAGGCTGCTCATCGCATTCCGAGTCTAGGGGGCGGGACCGACAGGCCAGCACGAGTTCCAGCAGACCGGGGAAACGGAGCTCCAGGTCGTCGCGGCGCAGCGCGAGGTAGAGCTTGCGGCCCTGGGGGCGCTGGCGGATGACGCCGCTCTCGCGCAGTGTCCTGAGGTGGTGCGTGACGCTCGACCGGGGCAGGTCGGGCACGACCTCGCCGCAGAAGGCCTCCGCGCCGGAGGCGAGCTTGCGGACGATCTCCAGCCGGACGGGGTGTCCGAGCGCCGCCAGGACGCCGACGAGCTCGATGCGGTCGGCGGCGGGGTGCGTCAGGTCGGCAGCGGCAGGCATGCCCCCCACTGTACGCAGACCTCGTACGGACATACGGGCCGCCATCGGGCCGCCACCGGCCGCCATCGGGCCTCCATCGGGAGCCGCCGTCGACGGGCCGACCCGCTGCCCGGGCTGATCATCCGCCCCCGTACGCTCGACTGCCATGGACGTACTCATCAGTGTCTTCGTCGGCCTGCACATCATCGGGATCGCGGCCCTGCTCGGCGGCTTCCTGACCCAGATGAAGGCGATGAGCGCGGGCACCGCCCGCTTCACGCCCGCCATGCTGCACGGCGCGCTCACCATGCTCGTCACCGGCGTGCTCCTCGTCGGCTTCAACGAGATGGACGGCAGCCCCGTCAACAACGTCAAGGTCGGCGTGAAGCTCGCCCTCCTCTTCGTGATCCTCGCCCTCGTCTACGTCAAGCGCGACGAGGAGCAGGTGGACAAGGCGATGTTCGCCGCCGTCGGCGGCCTGACCGTGATCAACATCTTCATCGCCCTTCTCTGGCACTGACCCGCCCCGGAACGATCCACTCCGGTCCTGCGCGGCCAGCTCCGGTCGCATCAGGGCACTTGCGATCATCGCGTCATCCGCCCGTGACCTCCGGGTCTAGCGTCCTCCTCCAAGCAGCACCGGCAGAGGAAGGACGTGAGGCCCTCGTGGCCAGTCATCGAAAGCCCAGGCAGCGCCCGCTCTCCGGCGGCTCGGTACGGACCGCCGCCACCATCGCCCTCGCGGGCGCTGCCACCGCCACCGCCTTCGAAGGCACCTCCCAGGCCGACCCCCGGCCCACCCCCGCCCAGATCAAGACGGAGGTGGACCGGCTCTACGAGGAGGCCGAGGCGGCGACCGAGCGGTACAACGGGGCGAAGGAGCAGGCCGACGACGCCGAACGGGCCCTGACCGGGCTGCGCGACGAGGCCGCCCGCAAGGCCGAGCAGCTCAACAGCGCCCGCAGCGCGCTC
Source organism: Streptomyces virginiae (assembly GCF_000720455.1). GTDB lineage: Bacteria > Actinomycetota > Actinomycetes > Streptomycetales > Streptomycetaceae > Streptomyces > Streptomyces virginiae. Next base: position 274,609 of record NZ_JOAK01000004.1, read on the forward strand.
GGGACGCTCGCCGCCTCCCAGTACCGCAGCGGCTCCCTGGGCACCGCCGTACAGCTCGCCCTGGCGGAGGACCCGCAGGAGTACCTCGCCCAGGCCTCCTTCATCTCGCGCGCCGGGGAGCGCAACGCCGCCGGGATCACCACCGTGCGCCGCAAGCTGGACGAGGTGTCCAAGCTGCGCGAGCAGGCGTCGGGACGGCTCGCCGACCTGCGCACCCGGCAGGACGAACTCGCCGCCCACAAGGCCGAGGCCGAGGAGAAGCTCGCCGCCGCCAAACGGCTGCTGGCCAAGCTCACCGCCGAGGAACGGGCCGCCTACGAGGCCCAGGCGCCCGGCGCCGCCTCTGCGGCTCCCGCCGGCCCGGCCGCCCCCGCGCCCCCGCCGCCCGCCGACGGCTCCCGTGCGGCCCGCGCCGTGGCCTTCGCGTACGGATCGATCGGCAAGCCCTACGTGTGGGGCGCGACGGGGCCCGGCTCCTTCGACTGCTCGGGGCTGACCCAGGCGGCCTGGCGCTCGGCCGGGGTCTCGCTGCCCCGCACCACCTACACCCAGATCAACGCCGGCCGGCGGGTGTCCCGCGACCAGCTGGCCCCCGGTGACCTGGTGTTCTTCTACTCCGGGATCACGCACGTCGGCCTGTACGTCGGCAACGGCCAGATGGTCCACGCCCCGCGCCCGGGATCGACGGTCCGGCTGGCGCCGATCGACTCGATGCCCTGGGCCGGCGCCTCCCGCCCGGCATAGCCCGCGCGGGCCCGCCGGGCGCAGCCCGCCTGGGCCGCCGTCGGAGCGCTACCCAGGGGTATTTCCGTAGGGCGGGGCATCCACGTAGGGGTGACAGAGCTCGAAGACATGGACCGGCACGCAGTCCGGATCGGCGTCCTTCTGCTCGGGTGGGCACTGTGTCGCCAGCGCGTAGAGCAGAACCCCGATCAGCACCAGGATCGCGACGCGGATCAGGCAGCCCGTCCGGCTCGGTGCGGAGGCCACCGACGTGCCCTTGGGCGGCGGCCGCTCCACCACCGTGCGCGGGGTGGCGGCTGATCTCAGCGGAAACTGCCGCCCGGCCTCGACCGTGAAGCCCTCCTCGTCACCGAGGAATCGTCGGTAGACGGCGATCGCCGTCTCGCGACAGGCGTCCAGATCGGCCGGATCCGGTGCGCCGACCTGGCCTTCGTCGCAGACGAATCCGTACATCAACTGGAGGGGGCGGCCGAACTCGTCCCGTGGTGCCTGCTCGATGTCGGCCGCAGTGACCTGGTGCGTCGTGTGCACGACCGTCAGGGGGCGTCCCGACCTGGTGACCACCGGCACGACCTGCACCTGCTCCGCGACTGTGCCCGGCTTCACGAAATCGTCGAGGACCCCGTAATCGCCGTCGGCGAGGAGGAAGTCGGGGGCGAGCAGCGTCCGGTAGCCGCGGTAGCGTCCGCGAGCGACGAGGAACGGCCAGGCGGACCCGCCGTGTGAGGGGCCGTCCATGTCAGGACAGCCTGGAGTGCGGCAACTGGTCTTCCAGGACCGCTACTTTCCGGCGCATGTCTTCGATGACCTGGCGCCGCGCGTCGCGGAACTGCTGATGGTCCCGCTCGGCCTGGCTCAGGTCCTCGTCCAGATGCCCTCGTGGCTCCCCGCGCCCCCCGCCCATGGAGTCGAGGAGCATGCTCATCACGGCGTTCCCCGTCAGTACGGCCGCCGAAGGACCGAATGCGGCGACCATGGCCCTGCCTGCGGTCCGGCCGGCGAAGGTGACCAGGGAGGCGACCGCCTCCAACGGCGTCAGTTGGTTGCGTCGGTGTACCTCGGCGTGGAAGGCCATCCGGGCGTCCTCGTCGAGCCGGCCCTCCACCTGGGCGAACAGGTCGGGAACGACAGCCGACAACGGAACGTCCACGCGGGTGGGATGCACCTTGCCCTCGGGCACTTTGACGACCCTCCCGGTGGAGTCGACGGTCGCGAATCCGGGGCCCACCGCGCTGACGGGGATGAGACGGACGACCCGGGAGCTGCCGTGGATCTTCACCAGCGACCGGAAGTGGTCGTTCGAGGTCAACAGGTCCTGTACGAGTTCCAGGCGGACCCTCTCGTCGGGGTGCACGTCAGCGAGCAGGTCCCACTTGGTGATGACGAAGCTGACGGGACATTCCGCCTCGAGCATGATCGGCACCAGGGCGTTGAGGGTCTGCTCGAGACGGACCTGCCCCTGGGGGGCACCGTCCAGGTGCTGGCGGATGTGGTTGCCGTCGATGATTCCGATCAACGCGTCAGCGCGCCGGATCTCGTCGAACAACCCTTCCTGCACCGTCGATCCGGGCGCCTGCGGCTCCGTCAGCAGTTCCCCCGCGTACTCCAGGTACTTCAGATGGAACATGGGCCGGGGCCGGACACCACTGGCGATCTGGGTCTTCACCGTGAACGTGAAGTGCCGCGTCTCCCCCTTCGCCGTTCCCGGCGGCCAGCCGGCTTCCCCAGACGTGTCCGCCATCTGGCTGAACCACTGATTGAGGTGCAGCACGTCATCCGGCGAGGCCTTGAGGAAATAGCTCTGGCCTGCCGGGGACTTGAGCCGGTGGTACATGCTCGCCAGCAGCAGCGTCTTGCCCGAGCCCTGCAAGCCCAGCGCCACGACCTGGAACGTCGGAGGGGCTTCCTCGAGTTCGAACCCGGGGCGGTTCCTGTTCCGCCTCTCCGCCACACGTTTGCGCCACGCCACGAACGCGATGAGGAGCAGGACCAGAACGACGAACGTTGTGACCAACATGGCTCTCCGTCCTGGCAGCCGGATCACGGCCACCGCATGAACGGGAGTGGGACCGCCGGGCGCTCGTGGACGGGCCTGGAGCTGGAGGGTGGGAGAGGGGCCGGGACAGCGCGCCCGAAGGCCTCATGCTCCCAGTGCTTCACGTCCCCAAAGGGCACCGCTCTCCCTTCCATTTTCCCCGACCGGCCCCGACCCGGCCAGTCGGGACGGGGCCGGTCGGGGAAACGAACACCGGGAGGAGCCGGAAGGAAGCCGGTCGCCCCGGCCCTAGGGGGCCTTGACCACGCCGCTCAGCCAGCCGAAGGTCTGCGGCAGCTGCTTGGACCACGATTCGAGGTTGTGTCCGCCGACGACCTTCTCGGCATGGACGACGGTGGGCTTCTGAGCGATCCCCTTGAGGTCCATGCCCGACAGGTAGCCGTCCTGCTCCGCGCCCGACAGCCACAGCGACACGGCCGGTGGGGCCGGCTGCGCCTTGAGGATGTTCTTCAGGTTGTGGGCGGTCCGCGTCTGCGGGTCCTGTGCGACGAGCGAGGTGGGTTCCTGGCCGGGGTCGTTGTAGCCGGACAGGGAAACGGCCGCGCTGTAGCGGTCGGGGTGGGAGATGGCCAGCTTGGCGGCGCAGTAGGCGCCGGCCGAGTACCCGGCCACGCCCCAGGTGCGGGCCTCGTCGGAGGCACGGAAGTTGTCCACGACCATCTTGCGGACGTCGACGCTGAACCAGCTGTCGGCGTTGACCTTGCCGGGAAGGTTGGCGCAGCCGGTGTCGCCGTTGCCCACCAGCATGGCGCGCGGCGAGACGAGGATGAACGGCTGCACCTTGCCGCTCTTCATCAGCGGCTCCAGCACCTCGTGCGCCTTGAGCCCCTGGAACCAGGACTTGCCCGTCCCCGGTATGCCCGGGATCAGCTCGACGACCGGGAACTTCTTGTCCTTGTAGGCGGGGTCGTCGTACTGCGGCGGCAGCCACACCAGGACGTCGCCCTTGACCCCGGAGATCTTGCCGTCCAGCTCGGTCTTCTGGACCCGCCCGCCCAGCCCCTCGACGGGCTGGAAGGCCTGCTTGACCTTCGGAGCCTCTTCGACCTTCTTTCCGCCGAGCCCGTCCGGACCGAGGTCGGGGGCCGCCGTGACGTACTTGCCGGTGCCGAGCAGGTCGTCCCACGAGTTGTAGAAGTGCTCGGCCCTGTTGACGGCGACGAACACCACGGCGACGGCTGTGACCTGTGCGAACACCACCATCAGGAAGCGCAGGGCGGTACGTACGACGGCGGGGCCGCGCACCTTGCTCCACACGGCCAGGGGCAGGATGACGGCGATCGCGGTCAGCGCGATCACCGTGGCGAAGAAAGGTGTCCCGGTCAGGCTCATCACGCCACCGTAGAGGGCGGCACGCCGGTCCCCGGTTGCCCGGTCGACCTGCGGTTTCGGTCACACCGCAGGTCAACGGCACACGGTGCGGGGCAGCCCTCGGACGTCAGGTGTCCGACATCACGCGGGCCCCACGCGTCACACCAGTCGTCGGGCCGTCGCCCAGCGGGTCAGCTCGTGCCGGTTGGAGAGCTGGAGCTTGCGCAGCACCGCCGAGACGTGCGACTCCACCGTCTTCACCGAGATGAAGAGCTGCTTGGCGATCTCCTTGTACGCGTACCCGCGCGCGATCAGCCGGAGCACCTCGCGCTCGCGCTGCGTGAGCCGGTCCAGGTCCTCGTCCACCGGCGGCGCGTCGGTCGAGGCGAACGCGTCGAGCACGAAGCCGGCCAGGCGCGGCGAGAACACCGCGTCCCCGTCCTGCACGCGGAAGACGGAGTCCACCAGGTCGGTGCCGGTGATGGTCTTGGTGACGTACCCGCGCGCGCCGCCCCGGATGACGCCGATGACGTCCTCGGCCGCGTCCGACACCGACAGCGCGAGGAACCGCACCGGGTTCTCGGCGGCCGCCATCAGCGGGGCGCAGCGCCGCAGCACCTCGACGCCGCCGCCGCCGGGCAGGTGCACGTCGAGGAGGACCACCTCGGGCCGGGTGGCCGTGATGACGGTGACGGCCTGGTCGACGTCGGCGGCCTCACCGACGACCTCCACGCCGGTCCGGTCGGTCTCGCCGATCTCGGCCTGCACCCCGGTGCGGAACATCCTGTGGTCGTCGACGAGCACCACCCGGACGCGCCTGGTCTCCCCCACGCCTGCGTTCTTCTCGTCCTCGGTCATGCCGCGTTCGCCGCCCTCTCCATCTCCAGCTCGACTTCCGTGCCGCCGTCGGGCGCGGACCGCAGTCGTGCGGTCCCGCCGTTGCGCTGCATCCGGCCGATGATCGATTCTCGTACGCCCATGCGGTCGTCGGGTACCGCGTCGATGTCGAAGCCCGGCCCCCGGTCCCGTACGGACACGAACACCGTCTGGCCCTCCACCTCGGCGTACACCTGCACCGGCCCGCCCTCGCCACCGTACTTGGCGGCATTGACCATCGCCTCGCGTGCGGCCTGGACCTGTGCGCCCAGCTTCTCGTCGAGCGGGCAGTCGCCGACGACGACGACCTCGATGGGCACGCCGTGGTGGTCCTCGACCTCGGCCGCGGTCTTCTTCACGGCCTCCGCCAGGGTGGCGGGCTCCTCGGCCTCGTCCTTGCCGGTGCCCTCGGGCTTGTACAGCCAGTTGCGCAGCTCGCGTTCCTGGGCCCGTGCGAGGCGGCGCACCTCGCCCACGTCCTCCGCGTTGCGCTGGATCAGGGTGAGGGTGTGCAGCACCGAGTCGTGCACGTGGGCGGCGACCTCGGCGCGTTCCTGGGCGCGGATGCGCATCAGCCGTTCCTCGGAGAGGTCCTGGGTCATCCGGATCAGCCAGGGGCCGGCGAGCAGGGCCACGCCGACGAGGACGGCGAGGGTGGCGGTGAGGACGTTGCCGAGCTGCGCGGCGGAGCCCCGTACGACGATGAAGACGGTGAGGCCCACACCGACCAGGGCGACCCCGGCGAGCGCGCGGGCGGCCTGGAAGAGGCGCCCGTGCCGGCCGGCGGCTGTGGTCCAGTGGGCGCGGCGGGCGTTGTCGGCCTGCCGCCATACGAGGACCACCCCGGCCCCGACCAGCAGCGTCGGCCATACGTAGCGCCCGGACTCGCCGCCCAGCTGGACCTTGGAGATGAAGATGCCCGCGCCGATGAACAGGGCGATCAGCGCGGTGATCTGCCCGCGGTCCGGTTTGCGCAGCCGGCGGGTGCCGTCGGGGAGGGACTCGAAGAAGGAGCGGTGCCCCGCGCGGCCGCCCACGCCGAGCGGTACGAACACCCAGAACGCGGCGTAGAGCAGCACGCCCAGTCCGTCGCCCCACATGAACAGCAGGAGGAACGCCAGCCGGACCCAGCCCACGGGCAGCCCGAGGTGCCCGGCCAGTCCGCGCGCGACACCGCCCAGCATCCGGCCGTCGGCGCTCCGGTAGAGCTTGCGCTGCGGCGGGTCGTCGGCGTCCGGGGCGTGCGGTGGGCGGGAGGCGGCGGCTACGGGCATGTCACCAAGGGTCACATGGCGGGCCGCGGCCCGGCATCAGGGCATCCCCCCACTTCTGCCCGGGAGATTTCAGGGTTGCGCCAGGGTAGGGCCGGATTCCCGGCAGCCGCGCCGCCCGTCACCATGGACGCATGACCGAAGTACACGATGCCCCGCCGCAGGCACCCGGGGCGCCCCGGGGAGCCGAAGCCCGGCCGTCCCTGCGCCGCAGCAAGCGCGACAAGGTCCTCGCGGGCGTGTGCGGCGGTCTGGGCCGGTACTTCGACCTGGACCCGGTGGTGTTCCGGATCGTCCTGGGCGTCCTCGCGGTCACCGGCGGCGTCGGCCTGATCTTCTACGGCTTCGCGTGGCTGCTGCTCCCGCAGGAGGGCGAGGAGGACAGCGAGGCGAAGAAGCTGCTGACGGGCCGGGTCGAAGGGGCGACGCTGGCGGCGGTGTTCGCCGCCCTGGTGGGCTGTGCGCTGTTCCTGTCGATGCTGGACAACGGCGCCCTGGCGGTCTTCTCGGTGCTGGTGGTCCTGGCGCTCGGCGGTGCCTCGTACTGGTCGCAGCGGCGGCGGCAGGCGGCCCCGCCCGAGACGGAGGCACCCGCCCCGGGCGGGGCCGCGCCCCGCGCCGCGCACGGGCCGGCGGCCCCGCCCGAGACGAAGGCGCCGCCCGCCCCGGGCGCCCCTTCCTGGTGGCGGGACCCGCTGGTCAAGGACGGCACCACCGGCCCCGTCGGCGCGACCGGATACCTGTGGGGGCCCGACGACGCCGCCGGCCCGGCGGAGCCCGACGCGGCCGGCGCCGCGGACGCGGCCGTACGGCGGCCCGCCGCCGCCCGGGTCCGGGGGCGCGGCGGCATCGGCGGCCGGGTGTTCGTGCTGGCGCTGCTGGCCGGGGCCGTCGGTACCGCGGCCGACTGGGAGGGCAGCCCGCTGGGCGAGGCCCTGCAGACCGGGCTCGCCGCCGCGCTGATCGTCTTCGGCCTCGGCCTCGCGGTCAGCTCCCTGCTGGGGCGCACCGGCTTCGGCACCGTCGTGCTGGCCGTGATCACCGCGGGCCTGCTCGCGGGCGCGGCGGCGCTGCCGCGCGAGATCGGCACCGACTGGCAGGAGGTCGAGTGGCGTCCGGCCGCCGTGGCCGACGTACGGCCCGTGTACGAGGCGGGCACCGGGCTGGCGACCTTGGACCTGAGCCGCCTGGACGTGCCGAAGGGCACCAGCGTGTCCGTCAGCGCCTCCGTCGACGCGGGCCGGCTCAAGGTCCTCCTGCCCCGGGAGGTCACCGCCGAGGCGGACGTCACCGTCCGGCGCCTCGGCGACATCCAGCTGCCCGGCGACTACGCGGGCCGCATCGAGCGGGCCGGGCCGGGGCGGCAGAACCGGACGGCGACCCTCGCGCCGCCCGCCGGCACCGAGACCGGCGGGACGATCGAGCTGGACCTCAATGCGGGAATCGGACAGGTGGAGGTGGCCCGTGCGGCGTCATGAGTTCCAGCCGGGACGGCTGATCGCGGGCCTGGTCCTGCTGCTGGCGGGCGTGCTCTACCTGGTCGAGACCACCGGTGAGGCCGACATGCCGTGGTACGCGGTCATCCCGATGACCGCGGGCGGGCTGACACTGGCCGCGCTGGTGGGGCTGGTGACCTACGCGGTGCGCCGGGACCGGCGCGACCGGATCTCCGAGTCCAGCGACAGGTAGGGCGCGCCGGCGAGGATCAGCGGGGTCCAGGCCATCAGGTAGATCAGGTCGTTGCCGTAGTAGTACGGGCTCACCGCCCACGACACCGTGAGCCACAGGCTCAGCGAGATCAGCGCCCCGCCGACGGCCGCGGTCCGCGACAGCAGCCCGACCAGGGTGCCGAGGCCCACCAGGACCTCTGCGACGGCGAGGAACACGGCGAAGCCGACGGGCGCTTCCAGAGAGAGGTCCACGAGGGCGGGGATCGCGGAGGTGTCGCGCACCCCGCGCATCAGGTCGCCGATGGAGCCGTCGCCGGAGGCGGAGAGGAACACGGGGTCGAAGAGCTTGTCCAGACCCGCGTAGACGAAGGTCACGCCGAGGAACAGGCGCAGGGGCAGCAGGTGGTACCGGGCAGCCTGTTCACGCAGCCCGCGCGGTACGTCGGTCCGGGGAGGTGCTTCGGTTCTGGTCACGCGTCATGTCTACCCCGATCACTCGGCCACGTCGATGGTGCAGCGGTTGGATTCCACTCCGGCGGCCGTGACCACCTGGATCTCGGTGCGCCCGGGTTCCACTTCCGCCGGGACCGGCACCGTCAGCACCGCGTCGGAGGGGTTGGTGAACCCGCCCGGCACCGGGACCAGCGGCACGTGCACGTGGACCGCCCCGATCCGTACGACCAGCCGGGCGAGCATCTCCGGGGTCTGCGCGCCGGGCGGCACGAAGCCCACGCCCCGGATCTCGATGTCGTCCCCGGGGCGGACGGCGGCGTCCAGGTCCCCGGGCTCGCGTCTGCGCACCACCGACAGCACCAGCGGGCGGCTGCCCTCCGCGTACTTCGCCGCCAGGTAAACCGCCGCCGACAGGGCCACCAGCAGGGCCAGCGCCCAGGGCAGCTGCGGCAGCCGGCCGGGGAAGCGGGCGAGCGAGGCCGCCGCGTAGGCCAGTACGACGGTGGAGACGAGCACGTACTGCGCGTCGGGGAAGCTCCCGCGGCCCGCGTCGTCCGTCAGCAGGTCCGCTCCGCGCGGCCGGTCGGCCGGCAGCTTCTGCAGCCGCTGGCTCATGATCCGTACGGAGACCACCCGGCGCACCAGCACCGCCACCGCGGAGGTCAGCACGACCACGGACAGCAGTGGCAGCGCCCGGTCCAGGGCGAGGCCCGCGTACAGCGCCCGCCGCTCCGGGCCGGGGGCCGAGGCGGCCAGCCGCAGCGCGAGCAGCAGCGTGGCGAAGGACGTCAGCACCACCCAGGCGGTGGGCACCGCCTTCGAGGTGGACAGCCGGTTGTCCTCGCCGACCAGCGGGGCCAGCAGTCCGCCGCGCACCGACTGGGCTCTGGCGGCGACCGTCAGCAGCCCGGCGAGCAGCAGGGCCGCGAGGAGTCCGGCGGTGCGCGCGGTGGACCAGCCGGTGCCGAGCGCGGCGGCGACCTGGACCAGGAGCAGGACGCCGGCGGCGATCCACACGGCGAGGACGGCCCGCCAGGAGAACACGTACAGCCAGGAGTTGCCGGCTTCCCGGCCCCGGTCGGCGACGGTACGGGCCGACAGGGTCAGCTCGTCGGAGACCCACTGGCGGGAGGCGCCGAGGGAGTGGGCGACGGCGGCCGGCACGCCCTGCCCGGCGGCGAACTCGTCGCGCTTCTCCAGGAACGCGGCGACCGCTCGACGGTGCCCTTCCCGTGCGCACTCTTCGCAGGCGCAGGCAGTGGTATGGGTGCCGCGGGACATCTCTTGGACAGCCACGTACGTGCCGCCTCTCTGAACTACGGGGCAATGCCAGCGAATTGTGCACCACTGGGGCAGTGCTCCGGATTGCGCACGATGTCAGAGCAGGTGATTAACGGTTCATGATGTTGACGCCATGTCCGCGACGGTCTGCCACAGCGGCTGGTAGCTCACCCAGGCGGCCAGGTCCCCGCCGAACCGCTCGCGGGTGGCCAGGGCGCCGTGGTGGTCGATGAGCACCGGTTTCCCGGCGGCCCGTGCGATCAGCTGGACCTGCGCCGCCCGTTCCGCGGCGACGAACCACCAGGCGGCCGCGTCCACCGAGCCGCCGACCGTCAACAGCCCGTGATTGCGCAGGATGAGCGCCTTGTACGGGCCGAGCGCCCGGGCGATGCGCGCGCCGTCCTCCGCGCCGGCGTACTCGTCGAGGAGCGCGTGGTCCTCGTAGAAGGCGCAGGCCTCGTGGGTGACCGGGGCGAGCAGCTCGCCGAGGGCGGCGAGGGCCCTGCCGTACGGGGCCTGTGCGCGGACGACCGCCACCGCGTCGGGGCGGGCCCGGTGCACGGCCGCGTGCACGGCGAAGGCCAGTTGGTTGACGCGCCGCTCCCCCCGGACCACCCGCCCGTCCCCGTCGACGAGCAGCAGGTCCTCGGGGCCGAGCGGGGCGAAGGCCCGGCCGAAGGGGTTCACCCAGTAGCAGTCGTCGTACTCCGGGTCCCGCGCGGTGACGTGCCCGGCGACCCCGTCCTCGTACCCGAGGCGGGCGAACAGCCGCAGCGCGCCCGCGAGCCGCTCCTTGCGGTGCGCCCGCTCCTCGGCCGGGTCCGTGTGCGCGGGCGGCATCTCGAAGCGCAGCCGTTCCACGGGCACGGGTACGGGCTGGTCCGGCATGGGCGCTCCTTCGACGGCTCGGCTCGGCTCGCGGCGCAAGGTACCGGCGCCCCTGCCAAGTGGCCAGAGAAACGGCGGAGCCGCCGCCCCGGAGGGGAGCGGCGGCTCGTCACGCACGGCGGGTGGGGACTACTCCCACTCGATGGTGCCCGGGGGCTTGCTCGTGCAGTCCAGGACCACACGGTTGACCTCCGGCACCTCGTTGGTGATGCGGGTGGAGATCCGGGCGAGCACCTCGTAGGGCATGCGCGTCCAGTCCGCGGTCATCGCGTCCTCGGAGGAGACGGGGCGCAGCACGATCGGGTGGCCGTAGGTGCGGCCGTCGCCCTGGACGCCGACGCTGCGGACGTCCGCGAGCAGGACGACCGGGCACTGCCAGATCTCGCGGTCCAGGCCGGCCGCGGTGAGCTCGTGGCGGGCGATGGCGTCGGCCTCGCGCAGCAGGTCCAGGCGCTCCTTGGTGACCTCGCCGACGATGCGGATGCCGAGGCCGGGGCCGGGGAAGGGCTGGCGCTGGACGATCTCGTCGGGCAGGCCGAGTTCCTGGCCGACCATGCGGACCTCGTCCTTGAACAGCTGGCGCAGCGGCTCGACGAGCTCGAACTCGATGTCGTCGGGGAGGCCGCCGACGTTGTGGTGCGACTTGATGTTCGCGGTGCCGGTGCCGCCGCCGGACTCGACGACGTCCGGGTACAGGGTGCCCTGCACGAGGAAGGCGACCGCGGGGCCGTCCTCCTGGAGGATCTCCAGCTGGGCCTGCTCGAAGACGCGGATGAACTCGCGGCCGATGATCTTCCGCTTGGTCTCCGGGTCGGAGACGCCGGCGAGGGCGTTCAGGAAGCGCTCCTGCGCGTCGACGACCTTCAGCTGCACGCCGGTGGCGGCGACGAAGTCCTTCTCGACCTGCTCGGTCTCGCCCTTGCGCATCAGGCCGTGGTCGACGTAGACGCAGGTCAGCTGGGAGCCGATGGCCTTCTGCACGAGGGCCGCGGCGACCGCGGAGTCCACGCCGCCGGACAGGCCGCAGATGGCGCGCTTGTCGCCGACCTGCGCCTTGATGGCCGCGATCTGCTCCTCGACGATGTTGCCGGTCGTCCAGGTGGGGGCGAGGCCGGCGCCGCGGTAGAGGAAGTGCTCCAGGATCTGCTGGCCGTGCGTGGAGTGCATCACCTCGGGGTGGTACTGCACGCCGTACAGCTTCTTCTCGTCGTTCTCGAAGGCCGCCACGGGCACGACGTTCGTCGACGCGGTGACGGTGAAGCCCTCGGGGGCGGCGGAGCAGGCGTCGCCGTGCGACATCCACACGGACTGGTTCGCCGGGGTGCCCTCGAAGAGGGTGGAGCCGGCCTTGGAGACGGCCAGCGGGGTGCGGCCGTACTCGCGGGCGCCGGTGTTGTCGACCGTGCCGCCGAGGGTGACGGCCATCAGCTGGAAGCCGTAGCACATGCCGAAGACGGGGACCCCGGCCTCGAAGATGGCGCGGTCCAGCTGCGGGGCGCCCTCCTCGTAGACGGAGGACGGGCCGCCGGAGAGGATGATCGCCTTGGGGTTCTTGGCCAGCATCTCGTCGACGGGCATCGAGCTCGGCACGATCTCGCTGTAGACCCGTGCCTCGCGGACGCGGCGGGCGATGAGCTGGGCGTACTGGGCGCCGAAGTCGACGACGAGAACCGTGTCCGGGGCGCTGTCGTGGGCGGCGGAGGGTGCTTCTGGCACGGGGCGGCCTTCCGGCGGAAGAGGTGGCTGTTTTGTCGATTCTAACGGGGGACGCCGGGGCCCCTTCGTCTCACCATCCGAATGTGCTTGGCGTGCGGGGGGACGGGAGGCAATAATCCCTTCCGTGCGCAAGCAGCTGAGCTTCCTCTTTACCTATGGCACCGGCCGGTCCGGTCGCCATGGGTCATCGTGATGCTCGCTTGAGCCGCTGACTTCCCAGAGCGCCCCGGTCCGACAGGACCGGGGCGCTCCGCGTTTCCGCTCCTGACGGCACGACCCACAGGAGAACACCATGAGCGTCACCACCACCCCCGAGCAGCTGATCGCCGAGTCCCGTACCCGCATCGACGCGATCGACGACCGGATCATCGGGCTGATCCAGGAGCGGATGGCCGTCTCGACGGTCGTCCAGGACGCCCGGATCGCCTCCGGCGGGCGCCGGGTGCACCTGTCCCGCGAGATGGAGGTGCTGTCCCATTGGAACGACGCCCTCGGCAGGCCCGGCACCGCCCTCGCGATGACCTTGCTGGAGCTGTGCCGGGGCCGGGTGTGACGGCTGTTCGTCACCCGTCCGGCGCGTGACCGCCCCGGGAACGCCTCGTTGGTGAGGGTGTCCGCGGCAGCCAGCCGCGGAACGCAACACCACGCGTGGCTCCGCAGGAGCGATGAGACGTGCGCCTCGTGGTGCGTGCGTCGTGGGACCTCGCTCCTTCGCGTGACCGGACGGCAGGGGACAGCAGCCCGGTCACCCCGTAGAAAACGGCCGGCCCAGGGGACGCCCCGGGCCGGCCGCTGCGTTCGTGCTCCGCCGCTAGGCGTGCGTGCCGCTCTTGCGGCGGAAGGCCAGGACGAGACCGCCGCCCGCGGCCACGAGCACCGCGCCGCCGAGCGCGAGCGGCCCGGCGGAGCTGCCGGTGGCGGCGAGGCCGCCGTTCGCCGTGGCGCCGGACGTGGCGGTGGCCGTGGCCGTGGCCGAGGAGGTCGCCGTGGCGGTCGGCGAGGCGGTGGCCGTGGCGGTCGGGCTCGGCGAGGCGCCGCCGTCCTTCGCGCTGATCACGACGGACGCCTTGTCGTTGGCGTGGTTGGGGTCCCACGGCTGGCCCTTGGTGCCCTCGGGCGTCCCCTGGCCGACCGAGACGGAGCCCGCCGCGTTCGCCACGACCTGCTCGATCTTCAGCTCGAACGGGTAGCTGAACTTCTCCCGCTCCCCCACGACGTGTCCGGTGGAGCAGAAGTAGCGCGGCGCGCCGAGCGTCTGCTCGCGGGCGGTGCCGTCGGGGTTGACGCCCTGGCAGCCGGCCGGGACCTTGGTCACCTTCGTGCCGGCCGGGATCACGATGTCGGTGCGGGCGATGCTCTGACCGGAACGCAGTTCCGCCACCCAGGCGGGGCCGTTGTTGCGGAAGCCGAAGTCGGCCTTCACCGTCTCGCCCGCCCCGCCGGCGAGTGCGACGGGCCAGGCGACGAGGTCGGCGCTGTTCCTCGTCCTGAAGTCGAACTCCTGGAGGTTGTTCCAGGGGTCCAGGTCCACCGACTGCGCGGAGGCCTTGGCGGCGCGCTCGCGCACGGCCAGCTTCTTGCCGCCGGTCGGCTTCTTGGAGGTCTTGCCGGCCTTCGGCTGGTCGCCCGCGGCGTACACGGCGTAGGTGAGGCCGTCGGCGAAGGCGTGCGGGGCCGCCTTGAGGGTGAGCGGGCCGTCGACCCCGTAGACGGTGCCCGGCTTGTACTCGCCCTCCAGGAGGCACTGCACCGTGCTCCAGCCCGTGTTCCAGGGCCGGCCCTCGCTCGGGTCCTCGGAGTAGGAGCAGTTGTCGTACTGCTCGACCAGGTCGATGCCGTGCGTGGTGCGCATCTCCAGGACGACGCCCTGGACGGACTCCGTGCCCTCGTTGGCGAAGACGATCGACAGGGGCTGCTTGTCGCCCGGCTTCTGCTCCGCCTTGAGGTCGGCCCGCTCCAGGACGAGGTCGGGGCCGCCGACCCGGACCTTGGTGGTGGCGGACTTGAAGGTGGCGCCTTCGGCCTTGCCGGTGACGGTGAGGTCCGCGGTGGCGCCGGCCTTGCTGTCCTTGGCGGCGCTGAGGTCGAGGTCCACGACGGTGGTCTCGCCCTTCCACAGCGCGGGGCGCTTGCAGGTGACGGCCGCCTCGGTGAGGGCGCAGTCAGAGCCCTGCTGCTTGGCGAGCGCGACGTCGGCGATGCCCTTGAGCCCGCTGAGGTCGATCGTGAAGGTGCTCTGGCGGTCGAAGGCCGCGGCGGTGTCGTTGACGAGCCGGAACTCGACCGAGGTCTTCTGCGGTCCGACGTTCTGCCCGGGGTGCGGGCGCAGGCCGATCTCGGCCGGTCCGGCCAGGGTGAAGACGGGGTCCGCGGCGTGCGCGGGAGTGGCGGCGAGCCCCAGGGCGGCGACGCCGCAGGCAGCCATCAGGGAGATGCGCTTTCTCATGCTGCCGTTGACGGCCGAATGCGACGCGCAGTTGCCTCGTTGACCGTGTGATCGACACCACAGCCCGGCTTGGCGGATTCCGGTACAACCATCAAGGCTGAACATCTGTCACGTATGTACCGCGGTGGGTACCGCGCTCGGAGGGGGAGCGCGGTACCCACCGCCGTCATCCGGCCGGTTCCGGATCCCGTGGGGGAATTTCGGGGACGGCCAGGAACGGCAGCCTCAGCGCGCCGAACGCGTCCTTGGGGACGGCCGGCCGGACCGGTTCCACCGCGTCCAGGCGGGCGTAGGCGGCGCCCTGTTCGGGGCGCGGGTCCCGCTCGCCCTTGTTCGGCCAGTACGACATCGCCCGCTCCGCCTGGGCGGTGATCGTCAGCGACGGGTTGACCCCCAGGTTCGCGGAGACGGCCGCGCCGTCGACCACCGAGATGCCCGGATGTCCGTAGAGCCGGTGGTACGGGTCCACCACGCCCTCCTCCTCGGACGCCCCGATCGGGCAGCCGCCGAGGAAGTGCGCGGTCAGCGGGGTCCCCATCAGCTCGCCGATGTTGCTGCCCGGGAAGCCGTTGATCTCCTCGGCCAGCAGGGTCGCGGCCTGCGTGGCCTCCGCGATCTGCACCGGGTTCGGGGCGCCGTGCCCCTGGCGGGCGGTGAGCAGGCCCTTCCCGATCCCGCCCGGCTTGCGGTACGTGGTCAGCGAGTTGTCCAGGGACTGCATCACCAGGCCGATGATGGTCCGCTCCGACCAGCGCCGGTTCGACAGCGACCTGGCCAGCTGCACCGGGTGCCGCACGGTCCTGGCGAGCCAGCCGCGGACCCGGTGGGCGCTGTGGGGGACCTGCAGGACGGTCATGAACCCCATGGCGTTGGAGCCCTTGCCGTAGCGGACGGGCTCGATGTGGGTGTCGGCGTTGGGGTGCACCGAAGAGGTGATCGCCACGCCGCGGGTGAAGTCGGCCCTCTGCTCCTCGCCGGGGCCCGCGCCGCGCCGCCTGCGGTAGCGGCGGTCGTCGGTCTGGGCGCCGATGATGCCCTCGGAGTTGGTCCGGGTCAGCTCCCCGAGCCGCTGCGACAGGCGCGGCAGCTCACCACGGTCCTTCATGGTGTGCAGCAGGGTCTGCGTGCCGTACGTGCCCGCCGCGACGACCACGTACCGGCAGCGCAGCACCTTCGCCTTCCCGCGGCGGCGGCCGTCGGTGGGCACGGTGCGGACGCGGTGGCCGCCGTCCGGGTGCTCGGACAGGGCGGTGACGGTCGTCATGGGGTGGATGACGGCGCCGGCCCGCTCGGCCAGGTGCAGGTAGTTCTCGTTCAGGGTGTTCTTCGCGCCGTGCCGGCAGCCGGTCATGCACTCGCCGCACTCGGTGCAGGCCTTGCGGGCGGGGCCGGCGCCGCCGAAGTACGGGTCGGCGCTCTCCTCGCCGGGCCGGACCCGGCAGGTGCCCGCGGCGTCCTCGCCGTCGCCGAAGAACACGCCGACCGGGGCCATGTGGAAGGAGTCCCCGACGCCCATCTTCTCGGCGGCCGCCTTCAGGTGGACGTCGGAGGGCGTCATGGTCGGGTTGAGGCGCACCCCGAGCATCCGCTTGGCCTGGTCGTAGTAGGGGGCGAGTTCCTCGCGCCAGTCGGTGATGGACGCCCACTGCCGGTCCTGGAAGAAGGCTTCCGGCGGCACGTACAGGGTGTTGGCGTAGTTGAGCGAGCCGCCGCCCACGCCGGCGCCCGCGAGCACCATGACGTTGCCGAGCACGTGGATCCGCTGGATCCCGTACAGCCCGAGCGCCGGCGCCCACAGGTAGTTGCGCAGGTCCCAGCTGTTCTTGGGCAGGCTCTCGCGGGTGAAGCGGCGCCCTGCCTCCAGGACACCGACCCGGTACCCCTTCTCGGTGAGGCGCAGGGCCGAGACCGCCCCTCCGAAGCCGGACCCGATGACGATGACGTCGTAGTCGTAGGCGTCGTCGCCGGATGCGTCGTCGTGCGACACGGATACCTCCTCAGCGCAGTCGGAGAGCCTTCATGACCTGGAGGCTTCGGGTCATGAACGCCGCGTACTTCTCGTCGTCCATGCCCAACGAGGGCGCCATCGGGAGCAGCCGCTGGTGGGCGACGGTCTGGGCCTCGGTGTACTTGAGGATGCCCTCGGAGCCGTGGCGGCGGCCGAGGCCGGAGTCCTTCATGCCGCCCATGGGGGCCTGGGCGCTGCCGTAGGCGGGGGCGTAGCCCTCGTTGATGTTGACGGTGCCGGTGCGCAGGCGGGCGGCGACGGAGTGGCCGCGGCGGGCGTCCTTGGTCCAGACGCTGGAGTTGAGGCCGTAGGCGGTGGCGTTGGCCTCCGCGATCGCCTGCTCCTCGTCGGTGAAGCGGTAGACGGAGACGACGGGGCCGAAGGTCTCCTCGCCGCACACCGCCATGGGGGCCTCGACGCCGTCGAGGATGGTGGGCTCGTAGAAGAGCGGGCCGATGTCGGGGCGGGCGGTGCCGCCGGCGACGAGGGTGGCGCCCTTGGCGACGGCCTCGTCCACGTGCCGGGTCACGGTCTCCAGCTGGCGCTCGCCGACCAGCGATCCCATGTCGGCGCCGTAGGCGAGGGAGGCGCCGAGCCGCATGGCCCTGGTACGGGCGGCGAACCGCTCGACGAAGGCGTCGGCGATCGAGGCGTGGACGTAGAGCCGCTCGATGGAGATGCACAGCTGGCCGGCGGAGGAGAAGCAGGCGCGGACGGCGCCCGCGGCGGCCTTCTCGATGTCGGCGTCGTGCAGGACGAGCATGGCGTTCTTGCCGCCGAGTTCGAGGGAGACCCCGACGAGGCGGTCGGCGGCGCCCCGGGCGACCTCGCGGCCGGTCCGGGTGGAGCCGGTGAAGGAGACGTAGTCGGCGTGGCGGACCACCTCGGGGCCGACGACGGGACCCTCGCCGAGGACGATCTGGAAGACCTCGGCGGGCAGCCCGGCCTCGATCAGCAGGTCGCGTGCCCACAGGGCGGTCAGCGCGGTCTCGGTGTCGGGCTTCATGACGAGCGCGTTGCCCGCGACGAAGGCCGGCAGGGCGTCGCCGACGGACAGTTCGAGGGGGTAGTTCCAGGGGGCGATCTGGCCGACGACCCCGCGCGGCTGGCGCAGCTCGGTCACCTTGGTGAGGGTGGGCATCGCGCCCGTGTGGCCCTTGGGGCGCAGGTACGAGGGCGCCCTGCGGCCGTAGTGGCGGGCGGACACGGCGACGGCCTGGACCTCCTCGTGGGCGTGCAGGCGGGCCTTGCCGGTCTCCAGCTGGATCAGGTCGAGGACCTCGGCCTGCCGGGCCAGGACCAGGTCGTGGAAGCGGAGCAGGACGGCAGCCCGCTTGCGTACGGGGACGGCGGCCCAGGCGGGCTGCGCGGCGCGGGCCCGTTCGAAGGCCTCGGCGACGTCCTCGGGGGTGGCCTCGGGCAGCTCCGCCAGCCGGTCCCCGGTGAAGGGGGTGTGGTTGGCGGTGCGGCCGGAACCGATCACTCCGCGGGTCAGCCGGGCGACCAGGTCGGGGGTCACCACGTCGGCGGCGGTGCGGGCACCGGCCGGGGCCGGGGCGACCGGGTTGGTGGGCTGCGGTGCGGTCCGGAGGGGGGCGGCTGGGGCCTGCGAGTCCGTCATGCCGGTGAGCGTATTGCGCCCGGCAGCCTTTGGGTACCCGCCGGTAACCGGATTTTGCCTTTTCCGCCAGTGATCGCTGGCAGGATGCCCTGATCGGTGCCGGTCAGGACTTCTTGGCGGGTGGCTCCCAGCCGCTGAGCACGACGTCGAACTGCTGCTCGGTCGTGGCCCAGCTCGCGACCGGGCTGGAGATGTAGATCGCGTACTCCGTGCCGTCCGGGGCGACGTACATCTGCTCCTTGGCCCGGCGCGGACCCGGGTGGGTCTGCTTCTCCGTATAGGTGAAGTCCCAGAGCGCGGCCCGGGTGCTGTCCCGGAAGGTGTTCTGGTTCAGCCGCACCTTCCTGTAGTCCGTCCGCTTCGCCACCTGCTTCTCCAGGTCGGTCAGGTGCTCCAACGGAGTCCCGTAGTCCGGGGTGGAGTCGGCGGCGATCCGGATGAAGTGCTTGCCGTCGTCCGGGGTGTAGTCGATCTGGTCGCCGTTCGCCTTGCGCGTCCAGCCCTCCGGGACGAAGAGGGTGAAGCCGGCGAGCGGGTCGACGACCTTGGTGTAGCCGGCCGGAGGGGCCGCCGCCTGCGGCTTGCCCTCGTCGCCGGACTGGCCGCCCGTCGAGCTGGTGACCCGGTCCTGGCCGCCGTCCGCCCCCGAATCGCCGGTGAACTTGAGGATCCCGAAGACACCGCCGCCGCCGAGCAGCGCGGCCACCAGGGCCACCACCGCGGCGCGCTTGAGCCAGCCGCCGTCGCGGTCGGCGGGCACGGGCGCGGCCACCGTCCCTGACACCGCCGGCTCCGGAAGCGGCGCCGTCTGCGCGACCTCCTCGTGCGGGGCCGGCTCCTCCGGCCGCTCCTGCGCCGGGGCGAGCTCCTCGGAGGTGACCGCACGCGTCGGCACGTACGCGTGCGCCGCCTTCGGCTCGCGGCCCTCCATCGCCTCCAGCAGCATCCGCTCGGCCTCCTCCGCCGAGGGCCGCTCCGTCGGATCCTTGCGCAGCAGGGCGGTGATCACCGGGCCCAGCGCCCCGGCCTGGCGCAGCGCGGGCGGCTCGTCGTTGACGACGGCCTGCATGCTGGAGATGGGCGACGTACGGCGGAACGGCGAGCGCGCCTCGACCGCCGTGTAGAGGGTGGCGCCCAGCGACCACAGGTCCGAGGACGGGTCGGGGATGCCGCCGGTGACCCGCTCGGGCGCCAGGTAGTCGATCGAGCCGACGATCTCGCCGGTGCGCGTGATGGACGAGTCGCCCTCGATCGCGGCGATGCCGAAGTCGGTGAGCAGCACCCGGCCGTCCTTGGCGAGGAGCACGTTGCCCGGCTTCACGTCCCGGTGCAGCACGCCGACCGCGTGTGCGGCGCGCAGCGCGCCCAGCACGTGCAGCCCGATCCGGGCCGCCTCGCGCGGCTCGATCCGTCCGGCCGCCTTGGCCGCGTCGGCGAGGGAGGGACCGTCGATGTACTCCATGACGATCCACGGCCGGTCGTCGTGCTCCAGCACGTCGTGGACGGTGACCACCGCCGGGTGCTGGATCCGGGCCGCGGCCCGCGCCTCCTTCTGCGTCCGGGCGTGCATGACGTCCCGGTCGGCCTGGGTGACGTACAGACCCGCCGTCAGTTCCTTGACCGCGACGGTCCGGTGGAGCAGCTCGTCATGCGCGCGCCACACCTTTCCCATACCGCCCCGGCCGATCGGCTCGACGAGCCTGTACCGGCCCGCCAGCACGGCGCCCCCACCTGTCTGCTGTTCCACGAATTCCCGCCGCTCTCTGCACTTCAGGCCAGATTACGGAGCCCACGGGGGCTGTCGGAACCGCCCGGGCGCCGAAAGACGGCACTGTGACGCAATCGCCGTACTGATCGGTCGTCAATATCCGCTCATCCGCCCGCCTTGTAACTCGCCGTGGCCTTCTCGAAGACTTCGGTGACCTTGGTCTGTTCGTCCTCCGGACCGGTCACCAGGACGACGTGGTAACTGCCGCCCAGCGCGACGACGAAGTTGCGGGCGAAGACGTTGCGACCGGTCCCGTCGATCCACGTGTAGCGTCCCGTGGCCCGCAGTTGCTGCCCGACCCTGGTGGTCTTCACGTCCCCGACGGTCGACCAGGTGGAGGTCCGGTACGGCGTCAGCTCCGGCTCCTTGTCCTTCTGGTACGCCGCCGGGTCCGGATTGCCCTCGACCTTGTCCCGGCCGGGGACCACCGTCAGCACGAACGCCCCGTCGGTGTAACGCACCTGGCCCGCCTCGTTGATCCCGCGGCGCTCCCAGCCCTCGGGGACGGCGATCTCGAAGTGCTCCGGGTCCTGCTGGGTGGTGTAGCCGGGCGGGGCGGGCGCGGGGGCGGCCTGCGAGGCCGCGGGCCCGGTCGTCTGCGGCGCGGGCCTGGACTCGGGCGTACCGGACGGGACCTGGGACGGGTTCGGCGGCGAGGAGGCGTGCGCGGTGGCCTCGCCGGGGCCGTCCTGCTCCTGCGGGACACCGGCCCGGGGCATGAACAGCATCGCGTACGCGACGGCTCCGGCGAGGAGGACCAGGATGCCGACGAGCAGGGTCCGGCCGAGCGCGCGCGGCCTGCGGGCGGCCGTGGGGTTGCGGTGGCGCCCGTGGACCTCGCCGCGACGGCGTACGACGGGCAGCCGCGCCGGATCCGCCTCGGGCATCGGGAGCACGCCGAGCCCGGCGTCCGGCTCGGGAGCGGACCGTACGAGCGAGCGCAGCCAGCCGCGCAGCTCCTCGAAGTCGGGCCGCTCTGTGGGGTCCTGGCGCAGCAGGGACTCCACGACCGGGCGCAGCGCGCCGCATTCCTCGGCGAAGGCGGGCGGCTCGGCGCAGACCATCTCGACGAGCTCGGCGACGCTGTCCTCGGGGTACGGGGCGTGGCCCTGCACGGCGCGGTAGAGCAGCGCGCCGAGCGCCCAGAGGTCGGTGGCGGGCCCGACGGGCGCGGCCAGCTGCCAGTGCCCGTGCACGGGGCCGGCCTGTTCGGGGGCCCACCGCTCGGTGACCGCGCCGACCACGGCCATCCGCGTGTGCCGGGCCCGCTCGGCGTCGAGCCCGGTCCAGGGGGCCGACGGGGGGCGCTGCGGGGCCGGTTGCGGGGTCGGTTGTGGGGTCGGGGACGGGAGCGGGAGAGGCCCGCCGGGCGCCGGGCGCCCCGGAGGCTCGGCCTGGCGGTAGCCCTGCGGCAGCGCGAGCTGCGCGGGCAGGGCGGGCGCGGCCGGCGGGTCGGCCCGGCCCCACCCCGGCGGCGTAGGGGCGGGCGGGTGCTGGTCCGCGGGCTCCGGCCCGGGCCTCGGCGCGGGCTCGGGTCCGGGCCGGCGCTCGCGCTCGGGCAGCGACGCGCGTTCCGGCTCCGTTGCCGGCTCCGGCTCCGGTTGGGCCGGGCGGCGCGGGGTCGCGCCGTGCCAGGCGCCACCGGTCCGGGCCTCCGGTCCGCCGTACGGGTAGGAGTACCCCTGCGGGAGGGTCGATCCCGCGGGCCTGCGCTCGGTCGCGGCGCCGGAACCCGGTCCCGCCTCGATCGCGGCAGGGGCAGCGCTCCCGCCGGCGGCTTCGGCCTTGCGCTGCTCGGTGACCCGGGCGGCCGCCGCCCGCGCCCCCGCCCGGTAGGCGGCGATGACCCCGGCGCGCGCGGCGGCCTGGAGGTCGGGCCCGTCCTGCGGCCGGCCGGGGGTGATGTGATCGGTGTAGCGCGGCCCGGTGTCGTAGCCGGGGGCCACGAGCGGCGCGTACCCGCCGTCGCCGGGCGCGCCGGGCCCCCCGGCCGGGGTGATCACAGGAGCCGGAACCGCAGGGGCCGGCACGGGAGGAGCCGGAACCGCAGGGGCCGTTACGGGAGGAGCCGGTAACGGGGCGGGGGCGGGGCCGGCACCCCAGCGCTCGTCGGGACCGGGGTCGTCGGTGCGGGGGACGGGGTCGTACCCGCAGAGGGCCTCCTCCGCGGCGCCGGCCGCCAGGCCCGTCAGTACGACGCGGCCGTCCTCGCACACCAACACCGTGCGGACGGTGATGTTCCGGTGGGTCCAGCCGTGCGCGTGCAGCACCCGCAGCGCGGTGAGCACGTCCGACGCCACCTCAGCCGCCCGGTACGGGGTGAGGGGTTCGTCGGCGATCAGCGCGGCCAGCGGCCTGGCCGGGACGAGTTCGCTCACTATCCACAGCGACTCGCCCTCGGCGAACACGTCGAAGACCTGGTCCAGCCGGGGGTGGTCGGGAATCGAGGCCGCGGCCTGCGCCGCCTCGATCGCGCGCCGCACGGCCGGCAGGTCGGCGGGAGCGCGGCGCGCCGCCGGGACGGCCAGGGGCCCGTCGACCAGCTCGGCGTCCACGACTTCCGGCAACGGCACCTGCCGTACCAGGACTTCCTGTCCGCTGCGCGTGTCGAAGGCCCGGGTCTCGACCAGCTCGTACTCGTCGGACGGCGGCAGGGGCAGGCGGTAGCGGCCGGCCAGGATCCGGCCCGCGTACTCCTCCACATCGCCTCCCCCGAGTGCGGCGGGCCCCCCAGGGCCCCGCTGACACGATACGTCGACAGGGGCGCCTGCGTCCCGGGGTCAGCCGAGAGGCCGGAAGGTCTCGAAGGCGACGTTGCGCATCTGGGTGCACTCGGGGCCGTCCCACTGGTCGGCGGGGCAGCTGATCATGATGGCGTAGCCGTGCGTGGCGTCGATCTTGAACCCGCGGTTGAGCACCCGGACCCTCGTCCCGCTCTGTTCGCGCTCGAACTCCCAGTCCGCGACGGTCGGGTAGCCCCGGTACTGCAGCTTGTCTATGCGGATCAGCCGGTAGCCCTTGCTGCTGCTGCCCACGGCGGGGGCCAGCTTGGTCCAGGCGAGGGCAGCGTCGTCGCCCGGCTTGTCGGTGAAGTCGACCTGGATCCGCGGGAACCCGCCGTCGCGGCTGAATATCCCGCCGGAGTTGTCGCCCGCGATGGCGGTCCGCTTGAACCCCTCGGGCATGGCCATCGAGAAGTGGAAGCCGGGCTCCGTCACGACCGCGTATCCGGCCGGGAGTGCGCCGCCCGCGCCGCCGTTCGTGGCGCCCTGACCCTGGCCCTGACCCTGGCCGGCGGTCTGCTGGCCCTGACCCTGGCCCTGGCCCTGGGCGCCGGCTCCCGCGTCGGCACCGGTGCCGGTACCGGTACCGGCGCTGCCGCCCGTACCCGTCTCGCCGGTGTTCCCCGACGGCTTCGGGGAGCCCTGTTCGGCGCCGCCCGTGGTCTGCGGGGCGGATGCGGCCGGGGTGGCCTGGCCGCCCTTCCCCTGGTTCTTCTTGTCCTTGTCGTCACCGCTGACCGCCCAGGCGATCAGCGAGCCGACGACCGCCAGCACGGCGACCACGGCGACCACGGCCAGCGCGATGGTGCGACGCGGCATGACGTCCGTGAGCGGCGCGACGACGGAGGCGGGGCGGCGCTTGGGCGCCTCCGCGGCCGATACCGCCGGCGTTGCGGCGGCCGCGGCGGCCGTCTGCGCCTTGCGGGCGGCCTTCACCGCGGCGCGGGCGCGTTCGCGCTGCTCCCGCTCGCGGCGCTCCCGCTCCTTCTTGGCCGCCTTCTCGGCGGCCTTCTCCGCGGTGGCCTTCTCCGCGGCCTCCCGGGCGTCCGCCAGCGATATCTGCCGGGTCTCCTCGGCGACGGCGGGCACGGGGGCCGGTACCGGTTCGGGCGCGGCGAGGACGGCGGTGAGCATCGCCCGTGCGCGTCCCTCGTCGAGACGGCGGGCCGGATCCTTGGCGAGCAGACCGTAGATGACCTCGGTGAGCGGGCCGGCGTTCTTCGGCGGGTCCACCGGCTCGGTCATCACCGCGGTGAGCGTGGCGAGCGCGGACCCCTTGTCGTACGGGGGGACGCCCTCGACGGAGGCGTACAGGAGGCCGCCGAGCGACCACATGTCGGCGGGCGGGCCGGGCTTCTGGCCGCGGGCGCGCTCGGGCGAGATGTAGGAGGGGGCGCCGACGAGCATGCCGGTGGAGGTGACGGAGGGGTCACCCTCGACCTGCGCGATGCCGAAGTCGGTGAGGACGACACGGCCGTTGCCGGCGATGAGCACGTTGGAGGGCTTGACGTCGCGGTGCAGGATGCCCTGGCCGTGCGCGGCGCGCAGGACGTCGAGCACGGCGAGGCCGACCTCGGCTGCGCGGTGCGGGGTGAGGGGGCCGTTCTCCCGGATGAACTCGGCGAGCGAGGGCCCCTCGATGAGCTCCATGACGATCCACGGGCGGGCGTCCTCGTCGACGACGTCGTAGACGGTGACGGCGCCGCCGCTGCGGATCCGGGCGATGGCCTTGGCCTCGCGGAGGGTGCGGGTGATGAGGCGGCGCTTCTCGTCCTCGTCGACGCCGCTGCTGAAGCGGAGTTCCTTGACGGCGACGGTGCGGCCCAGGGTCTCGTCCTGGGCCCGCCAGACGGTGCCCATGCCGCCCTTGCCGAGCACCGAGTTCAGCCGGTAGCGCCCGGCCAGCAGCCGGCCTTCGTCATGCCCGCCCCCGGCCGCCTTGGCGGCGGCGGCCTTCACGGCGGCGGCCATGGCATCGGCCTTCTCGACGACCGGGTTGCCCCCGGTCGCCCCCACGGCCGTCTTCGAAGCCGCCGGCCTGGCCGCACCGTCCTTGCCCGACCCCGACCCCGACGTCGCAGCCGCAGGCTTCGCGTCCTCGGGCTCGTCCGCGGGCACGGCCTTGCCCGGCCCCGGCTTGGCAGCCGCGGGCTCGGCGTCCTCGGGCTCCGCCGCAGCGGCGGCCTTGCTCAGGCGCGGCTTGGCAGCCGCAGGCTTCGCGTCACCGTCCGGCTCGGCCGCGGGCGACGACGCGGAGGCGGCCTTCGGCCCATCAGGCTCCGCGTCGGCGGCAGCCCTTGCCGCGGGCACGGAAACGTCCTCGGGCTTCGCCGCAGGCGACGCCGCAGAAGCGCCATCGTCAAGCTTCGCCGCAGGCGCCCCGGCAGGTGACTCGGTGTGCTCCGGCTTCGACATGCGTCCCCTCTGCGATCGTGCCGCTGCTCCGCCCGCCCCAGCGGCTGAGCGACCCGGCGGCCGGGGCCCACGGTAACCCGCCCCGGCAGAGCCATCATTGTTCCTCACTCCGCAACGGACGGACCCCCCGGGTCTGCGGTTCCGCCTTCCGCATCCCGGAGTTACAACGGAACGATGTCGGGCGCCCCCAGCCGTGCCGCGTCCGCCGTCTGGTCGTCCGGCTGCCGCTGCGATTCCCGTTCCGCCTGGACCCGCTTCTCGTAGTGCTCCACTTCCTTCTCGATCTGCTGTTTGTCCCATCCCAGCACCGGTGCCATCAACTCCGCGCACTCCCGCGCCGACCGCGTCCCGCGGTCGAAGGTCTCGATGGAGATGCGCGTCCGCCGCGTCAGCACGTCGTCCAGGTGGCGCGCCCCCTCGTGCGAGGCGGCGTACACGACCTCCGCCCGCAGGTAGTCGTCGGCCCCGGTCACCGCCTTGCCCAGTTCCGGATCGGCGGCGACCAGTTCCAGCAGTTCCTCCGTCAGCGTTCCGTACCGGTTCAACAGGTGCTCCACCCGCACCACATGAAGCCCCGTCCGGGCCGCGATCCTCGCGCGGGCGTTCCACAGGGCGCGGTACCCCTCGGCCCCCACCAGCGGCACGTCCTCCGTCACGCACGGCGCCACCCGCTGGTCCAGCCCGTGCACCGCCTCGTCGACCGCGTCCTTCGCCATGACCCGGTACGTCGTGTACTTGCCGCCCGCGACCACCACCAGCCCCGGCACCGGATGCGCCACCGTGTGCTCGCGCGACAGCTTGCTCGTCGCGTCCGACTCGCCGGCCAGCAGCGGCCGCAGGCCCGCGTACACGCCCTGGACGTCGTCCCGGGTCAGCGGCACGGCCAGCACCGAGTTGACGTGTTCCAGCAGGTAGTCGATGTCCGCACTGGACGCCGCCGGGTGCGCCTTGTCCAGGTCCCAGTCGGTGTCCGTGGTCCCCACGATCCAGTGCCGGCCCCACGGGATGACGAACAGCACGGACTTCTCGGTCCGCAGGATCAGCCCGGTGGTCGAGTGGATGCGGTCCTTCGGCACGACCAGGTGGATGCCCTTGGAGGCCCGTACGTGGAACTGCCCGCGCTCCCCGATCAGCGCCTGGGTGTCGTCCGTCCACACCCCCGTGGCGTTCACGACCTGCTTCGCGCGGATCTCGTACTCGACGCCGCCCTCCACGTCCCGCACGCGCGCGCCGACCACCCGTTCACCCTCGCGCAGGAACCCGACGACCCTCGCCCGGTTGGCGCAGTGCGCCCCGTACGCCGCGGCCGTCCGCACGAGCGTGGTGACGTACCGCGCGTCGTCCATCTGGGCGTCGTAGTACTGGAGGGCGCCGACCAGGGCGTCCTTGCGCAGCGCCGGCGCCACCCGCAGCGCCCGGGTGCGCGACAGGTGCCGGTGCACCGGCAGTCCCCGTCCGTGGCCGCTGGAGACCGACATCGCGTCGTACATCGCGACGCCCGCGCCGGCGTAGATCCGCTCCCAGCCCTTGTGCTGCAGGGGGTACAGGAAGGGCACGGGCTTCACCAGGTGCGGGGCGAGGCGCCCCAGCAGCAGGCCGCGCTCCTTCAGCGCCTCCCGTACGAGGGCGAAGTCGAGCATCTCCAGGTACCGCAGACCGCCGTGGACGAGCTTGCTCGACCGGCTGGAGGTGCCCGAGGCCCAGTCCCGCGCCTCCACCAGGCCGGTGGACAGGCCCCTCGTCACGGCGTCGAGCGCGGTGCCGGCGCCGACCACGCCCGCGCCCACGACCAGCACGTCCAGTTCCCGTTCGGCCATCCGGGTGAAGGCCACGGCTCGCTGCTCCGGCCCCAGTGTCGCTGTCCTCACGGCTGCCTCCCGTTGGTGCGGGTGAGATCCCGCTCACATGCCCCCGTTTCTCGATTCTGACTTCCCGCATCCACATCAGCCACCGCCTGTGGACAACACAACGGTGGCGTTCACCCCGGAATGCGACATATCTGTCATATATAAGCCTAGTCTGACATTGCGCCAGCTCCCCTGTCCTCGGAGGACTCGCGCGGCACCCCCTCACGCCAGGGAAGGGACGGCATCCCCATGCCCGCAGACCTCGCCGTCATCGGACTGGGCCATCTCGGCCTCCCGCTCGCGCAGGCGGCCGTAGCCGCCGGAATCGAGACGGTCGGCTACGACAGCGGTCCGGTCACGGACTCCACTCTCTCCGCTGCCGAGATCCGCCGCATGTCGGCGGCCGGCTTCCGGGTCACCACCAACCCCGCCGAGCTCGGCCGGGTCCGCACGGCCGTCATCTGCGCCCCCACCCGGCTCGGCGCCGACCGCGCGCTGGACCTCTCCGCCGTGGGCGGGGCCGGCCGCGCGCTCGCCGCACGGCTGCGCCCGCACACCACGGTGATCCTCGAGTCCGCCGCCCACCCCGGCGTCACCGAGGACTACCTGCGGCCCATCCTGGAGGAGGGATCCGGACTCCGCGCCGGCCGGGACTTCCACCTGGCCTACTCCCCCAGCCGCCTCGACCCCGGCAACCGGACGCACGGCGTCTCCAACACCCCCAAGGTGATCGGCGGCCTCACCCCCGCCTGCACCGAGTCCGCGCACGCCTTCTACGCCCGCCTCACCGAGAAGGTCGTCCGCGCCCGCGGCCTGCGCGAGGCCGAGACCGTACAGCTCCTGGAAACCAACTACCGCCACGTCAACATCGCCCTGATGAACGAGATGGCCGTGCTCTGCCACGACCTCGGCGTCGACCTGTGGGACGTCATCCGCTGCGCCGAGACCAAGCCGTACGGATTCCAGGCCTTCCGCCCCGGCCCCGGGGTCGGCGGCCACGGCGTCCCCCTCGACCCGAACTACCTCCCCCACACCACCCGCACCCCCGGCCACCCGCTGCGCATGGTCGGTCTGGCACAGGAGATCAACAACCGGATGCCGCAGTACGTCATCCAGCGCTCCGCCACCCTGCTGAACGAGCACGGCAAGTCCGCCCGCGGGGCCCGCGTCCTGCTGCTCGGGGTCACGTACAAGCCCGACCTCGCCGACCAGGAGGGCTCCCCGGCCGGTGAGATCGCCAGCCGCCTCATCGACCTCGGGGCGCTGATCAGCTACCACGACCCGTACATCACGGGCTGGCGGGTCAGGGACCGGCCGGTCCCCCGCGCCGAGTCCCTGTACGAGGCCGCGGCCAACGCCGACCTGACGATCCTGCTCCAGCACCACCGCACCTACGACATGCAGGCCCTGGCGGTGAAGGCGCAGCTGCTCCTGGACACGCGCGGCGCCAGCCCGGTGGGCGCGGCCCATCGGCTCTGAGCACCGGGAAATCCCCCTGGCGATGTCCGACCGGCCTGCTGGCCTGCGGCGTCACTTATCTAGCACTTATGCCCGAGGGCCACACGTGTGCTCGGGTCCCTGGGGGGATTTTTCCAATGAGCCAGAACTTCACGCCGCCCGCGCCCGACTCCTACTCCCCGGTCGCCGCCCCGGCCCCGACCCGCGGCGGCAACATCGGCCTCGGCATCGTCGCCGCGGTCGTCGCGGCCATCGTCACCGGCGGCGTCTACGGCGCGATCATCGGCGCCAGCGGCTACCAGATCGGCTACGCCGCCGTGGCCGTCGGCGCGGTCGTCGGCCTCGCGGCCGGCAAGGTGGGCGGCTCCAACCCGGTTCTGCCGCTGCTCAGCGTCGTGCTGTCGCTGGCCGCCGTCTTCGGCGGTCAGCTCTTCGGCATCGCCTGGATCCTCGCGGACGAGCTCGGCACGACCGTCCCGGACGTCCTGAGCATCGGCGTGCCCAAGCTGGTCGAGGCCTGGCAGGAAGTGATCTCCCCGATGACCTTCCTCTTCCTCGCCATCGGCGGCTACGCCGCCTTCCAGTCGGCCCGGAAGGCCGGCCACTGACGCACCGGCCGCCGACGGGGGGCTGAGCAGCCACGACCGGTCCGGCCGCGGCCTTCTTCAGGTCCCTGCCGACCGTGACCTGCGCCTATCCGTGGATCGAGTACCTGCGCAGGCGCCGGCGCGGCGAAGGCTGATCCGGCCGCGCACGCCGAAGGGCCCGGCCCCCGGAACGGGGTCGGGCCCTTCGGCATGCGGCCGGTGGGGTCAGCGGCGGTGCTGGGAGTCCGCGACGGTGACCTCGACGCGCTGGAACTCCTTGAGCTCGCTGTAGCCGGTGGTGGCCATCGAGCGGCGCAGGGCGCCGAAGATGTTCATCGAGCCGTCCGGGCTGTGCGAGGGACCGGTGAGGATCTCCTCGGTGGTGCCGACGGTGCCGAGGTCGACCTTCTTGCCGCGCGGCACGTCCTCGTGGACGGCCTCCATGCCCCAGTGGTTGCCCTTGCCGGGCGCGTCCGTGGCGCGGGCCAGCGGGGAGCCCATCATCACGGCGTCGGCGCCACAGGCCACCGCCTTCGGGATGTCGCCCGACCAGCCCACGCCGCCGTCGGCGATGACGTGCACGTAGCGGCCGCCGGACTCGTCCATGTAGTCGCGGCGGGCCGCGGCCACGTCCGCGACGGCGGTCGCCATCGGGACCTGGATGCCGAGCACGTTGCGCGTGGTGTGCGCGGCGCCGCCGCCGAAGCCGACCAGCACGCCGGCCGCGCCGGTGCGCATCAGGTGCAGGGCCGCCGTGTAGGTGGCGCAGCCGCCCACGATGACCGGGACGTCCAGTTCGTAGATGAACTGCTTGAGGTTCAGCGGCTCGGCGGCGCCCGAGACGTGCTCGGCGGAGACGGTGGTGCCGCGGATCACGAAGATGTCCACGCCCGCGTCGACGACGGCCTTGGAGAACTCGGCGGTGCGCTGCGGGGAGAGCGCCGCGGCGGTGACGACACCGGAGTCGCGCACCTCCTTGATCCGCTGACGGATCAGGTCGGCCTGGATCGGCGCGGAGTAGATCTCCTGGAGGCGGCGGGTGGCGGCCTCCTCGTCCAGCTCCGTGATCTCGTCGAGCAGCGGCTGCGGGTCCTCGTAACGGGTCCACAGGCCTTCGAGGTTCAGCACGCCGAGGCCGCCGAGCTCGCCGATGCGGATCGCGGTCTGCGGGGAGACGACCGAGTCCATGGGGGCGGCCAGGAAGGGGAGCTCGAAGCGGTACGCGTCGATCTGCCAGGCGATCGAGACCTCCTTCGGGTCCCGGGTACGCCGGCTCGGGACGATGGCGATGTCGTCGAACGCGTACGCCCTGCGGCCGCGCTTGCCGCGCCCGATCTCGATCTCAGTCACGTGTGGTGGCCTTTCCTCTGGGTCTGCCCGTCCAGTATCCCCGAACCCCGGCGGGCCGCGTTCCGGTGACCGCTGTACGGACGTCATGCGTGAGGGGCGGACCCGGTGACCCGGGTCCGCCCCTCCGCGTCGCGCCTGCTCAGCCCTTGCGGCTGTAGTTCGGGGCCTCGACGGTCATCTGGATGTCGTGCGGGTGGCTCTCCTTGAGGCCCGCCGACGTGATGCGCACGAAGCGGCCGTTGTCCTGGAGCTCCGGCACGGTGCGCCCGCCCACGTAGAACATCGACTGGCGCAGGCCGCCGACGAGCTGGTGGACGACCGCGGACAGCGGACCGCGGTAGGGCACCTGGCCCTCGATGCCCTCGGGGATGAGCTTGTCGTCGCCGCCCACGCCCTCCTGGAAGTAGCGGTCCTTGGAGAAGGAGCGCTGGTCGCCACGGGACTGCATCGCGCCGAGCGAGCCCATGCCGCGGTAGGACTTGAACTGCTTGCCGTTGATGAAGAGCAGCTCTCCCGGGGACTCCTCGCAGCCCGCGAGCAGCGAGCCGAGCATCACCGTGTCGGCGCCCGCGACGAGGGCCTTCGCGATGTCGCCGGAGTACTGCAGGCCGCCGTCGCCGATGACCGGGACGCCGGCCGCCTTCGCGGCGAGCGAGGCCTCGTAGATCGCGGTGACTTGCGGGACGCCGATGCCGGCGACGACGCGGGTGGTGCAGATGGAGCCGGGGCCGACGCCGACCTTGATGCCGTCGCAGCCGGCGTCGATCAGCGCCTGGGCGCCGTCGCGGGTCGCGACGTTGCCGCCGATGACGTCGACCGGGGCGTTCGACTTGATCTTGGCGACCATGTCGCCGACCAGGCGGGAGTGGCCGTGGGCGGTGTCGACGACGATGAAGTCGGCGCCCGCCTCGATCAGGGCCTGGGCACGCTCGTACGCGTCGCCGGCGACACCGACGGCCGCGCCGACGAGGAGGCGGCCGTCCTTGTCCTTGGCGGCGTTCGGGTACTTCTCGGCCTTGACGAAGTCCTTGACCGTGATGAGGCCCTTGAGGACGCCCGACTCGTCGACCAGCGGAAGCTTCTCGATCTTGTGGCGGCGCAGCAGCTCCATGGCGTCCACGCCGGAGATGCCGACCTTGCCCGTGACCAGCGGCATCGGCGTCATGACCTCGCGCACCTGGCGGCTGCGGTCCGACTCGAAGGCCATGTCGCGGTTGGTGACGATGCCCAGGAGCTTGCCCGCGGGGTCGGTGACCGGGACGCCGGAGATGCGGAACTTCGCGCAGAGCTCGTCGGCCTCGCGCAGCGTCGCGTCCGGGTGCACCGTGATCGGGTCGGTGACCATGCCGGACTCGGAGCGCTTGACGAGGTCGACCTGGTTGGCCTGGTCGGCGATCGAGAGGTTGCGGTGCAGCACGCCGACGCCGCCCTGGCGGGCCATCGCGATGGCCATGCGGGCCTCGGTGACCTTGTCCATGGCCGCCGACAGCAGCGGGATGTTCACGCGCACGTTGCGGGAGATGAGGGAAGAGGTGTCGATGTCGTTCGGCGCCATGTCCGACGCGCCCGGCAGCAGCAGCACGTCGTCGTAGGTCAGTCCGAGCGTGGCGAATTTGTCGGGCACTCCGTCGGCAGTCATGACACCTTCCCAAATGGTCTTGCTCAGCGCGGATGTCCATGCTAACGGGATCCCGACGCGTCTCATTCCACGACCAAGGTCAACCAGAAGATTCGTAGTTTCCTACGGGTAGGCCTACTGCTCGGCGAGCGCGCGGAGCCTGCTGAGCGCCCGGTGCTGGGCGACGCGCACGGCTCCGGGGGACATCCCGAGCATCTGACCGGTCTCCTCCGCGGTCAGCCCGACGGCCACCCGCAGTACGAGGAGTTCGCGCTGGTTCTCCGGAAGGTTCGCCAGCAGCTTCTTGGCCCAGGCGGCGTCGCTGCTGAGCAGCGCGCGCTCCTCCGGGCCCAGCGAGTCGTCCGGCCGCTCGGGCATCTCGTCCGACGGCACGGCCGTGCTGCCCGGGTGCCTCATGGCGGCCCGCTGCAGGTCGGCGACCTTGTGCGCGGCGATGGCGAAGACGAATGCCTCGAAGGGCCGACCGGTGTCCCGGTAGCGCGGCAGCGCCATCAGGACGGCGACGCAGACCTCCTGCGCCAGGTCCTCCACGAAGTGGCGAGCGTCACCCGGGAGCCGGGACAGTCGGGTGCGGCAGTAGCGGATCGCGAGGGGGTGCACGAAGGCGAGCAGGTCGTGCGTGGCCTGCTCGTCGCCCTCCACCGCCCTGCGGACGAGCGCGCTGACGCCCCCGGCACTGCCGCCTCCGGCGGCGCCGGTGGGGCCTGTGGCCGCAGGGGACCCCAGGGCCTCGTCGTCGCGCATCCGTCCATGGTGCCTTGGCGCCGGAGCATCCGCGGCACCGTGGCCCTTGTTGTGCGTCGAAGCGTTATGAGCGGGTGCGCCGGAACTCTGCATCTGCGCCCTCCCCTCCCGCTCGGCCGAATAGTCCCCGAGAGACTCCACACCCTCAAGGATGCGGCATCGCGCACGAAGCGAGACGTCCCCCGGATTGTGCCCCGCCAACCCCCGGGTGCGCACCGGGTACGGCGGGACAGGGCTACCGCGACGAGAAGAGGCGCCGGGAGGCGCCGGGAGGCGGCAAGAGCGGCGCGCCGCCCCGTCCACCGGCGGCGGACGGGACCGCTCTCGACGATCCGCGGTGTGCGGCGGACCGGGCGGGGCCCGGCCGCGGCCGGGTCAGCGGACGAGACCCCAGCGGAAGCCGAGCGCCACGGCGTGCGCGCGGTCCGAGGCGCCGAGCTTCTTGAAGAGCCGGCGGGCGTGCGTCTTGACGGTGTCCTCCGAGAGGAAGAGCTCGCGCCCGATCTCCGCGTTGGACCGGCCGTGACTCATGCCTTCCAGCACCTGGATCTCGCGCGCGGTGAGGGTGGGCGCGGCGCCCATCTCGGCGGAGCGGAGCCGGCGCGGGGCCAGTCGCCAGGTCGGGTCGGCGAGGGCCTGGGTGACCGTGGCCCGCAGCTCGGCGCGCGAGGCGTCCTTGTGCAGGTAGCCGCGGGCGCCGGCGGCGACCGCGAGGGCCACGCCGTCCAGGTCCTCGGCGACCGTCAGCATGATGATGCGGGCGCCGGGGTCGGCCGAGAGGAGACGGCGGACCGTCTCCACACCGCCGAGCCCGGGCATCCGTACATCCATCAGAATCAGGTCGGAGCGGTCGGCGCCCCAGCGGCGGAGGACTTCCTCGCCGTTGGCAGCCGTCGTCACACGCTCGACGCCGGGCACGGTGGCAACCGCGCGACGGAGCGCCTCTCGGGCAAGCGGGGAGTCGTCGCAGACGAGGACGGATGTCATGACCGCCCTCCGCAGCTGCTGATGCGCGTCACCTTGAGCCTCCAGGCTGGTACGTATCGTCACCTGTGCGGTCGATGCTCCCGGACACCTGTCCGAGAACTTGTGGGTTCAACCGCCTTCGCACTCTCAACGATGGTCACTCGAAAGAGTTACGGGTCGGACGGACACCTTCGGCACTCTACGTGAGGAAGCGATCACGGCGGTGGAGGCGCAACCGGCCTGTCCTCCATCTGGAGCTATGCCCTATTTGGCGGCTTTCCTTCCGTTTGGCACGTGTCTGAGGCTAGATTCCCAATGAGTCATATTTACATCTACTCCGACAGTAGGTGTGGAGACCCTTGGAGACATGGACCGTATCCGCCTCAGTACCGGCACCAAGAGGACTACCAATGGCAGATTTCTCCCGCCTCCCCGGACCGAACGCCGACCTCTGGGACTGGCAGCTGCTAGCCGCCTGCCGCGGGGTCGACAGCTCCCTCTTCTTCCACCCGGAAGGCGAGCGGGGCGCGGCCAGGAGCGCGCGCGAGGCCTCGGCTAAAGAGGTCTGCATGCGATGCCCGGTTCGTTCGGAATGCGCCGCGCACGCACTCGCCGTCCGTGAGCCCTACGGGGTGTGGGGCGGCCTCACGGAGGACGAGCGCGAGGAACTGATGGGCCGCGCCCGGCATCGCCTGATCCCCGCGTCGAGTGCGATCGGACCGATCGCGCCGCACTGAGAGCCGACGAAACGACGGAAGGAACGTTTCCTCCGCACCACCGGCACGCCCGGGCGTGTCGTCGCCCGGTCCCGGTTTCACGCGTTCGGCCGTACGCGCCCCGGCACGTTACGGCCGGCGCGGCCGGGGCCTGCGGTCAGCGCGTCCGGCCGGGACCTTCGGTCAGCGTGTCCGGCCGGGGGCGCGCGGTCAGCGCGTGGCCGCCCGCTCCAGCTCGGCCAGGGTCGCGGCCACGGCCGGCACCCGGGCCAGGTCGGGCAGCGTCAGCGCCACGACCTCCCGCTCGACGGCCGGCTCCACGACGACCGTACTGACGCCCTTGGCCCGTACGGACTCCACCGCGAGCTCCGGCAGCACCGCGACGCCCAGCCCCGCGCCGACCAGGCCGACCACCGCCGGGTAGTCGTCGGTGGCGAAGTCGATGCGCGGGGTGAAGCCCGCCTCCTCGCACACCTCCACCAGATGGCGGCGGCAGCGCGGGCAGCCCGCGATCCAGGGCTCGTCGGCCAGCTCCGCCATGCCCACGCGCTCCGCCCCGGCCAGCGCGTGCCCCTCGGGGACCAGCCCCACGAGCCGGTCGGTCAGCAGCGGCCGCACCACGAGGTCGTCCCACTCGGCGGCGGACCCGGCGGCCCCGCCGTAGCGGAAGGCCAGCGCCAGGTCGCAGTCGCCCTCGCGCAGCATCTCCACCGACCGCGGCGGCTCTGCCTCGACCAGGGAGATACGGGTGCCCGGGTGCTCGGCGCGCATCGCCGCGAGTGCGGTCGGCACCAGCGTGGAGCTGCCGCTGGGGAAGGACACGAGCCGCACCCGGCCCGCGCGCAGCCCGGCGATGGCCGCGACCTCCTCCTCCGCGGCGGTCAGCCCGGCCAGGATCCCGGCGGCGTGCCGGACCAGGGCCTCGCCCGCCTGGGTCAGCCGCATCTCGCGGCCGGTGCGGATGAGCAGCGGGGTGCCGGCCGACTGCTCCAGCGCCTTCATCTGCTGGGAGACGGCGGGCTGGGTACAGCCGAGTTCGCGCGCGGCGGCGGAGAAGGATCCGGTCCCGGCGACGGCGCGCAGTACCCGGAGATGACGTGCCTCGATCACCCTGTGAGCATAAGGCCCGCTTTGACGCTCGCGCGAATACCTCCGTGACGCTTTGGGGCCGCGCGGTTAGCCTGTGCTCATGGGTCCCATGCATCTGATCTCCGTCAACCTCGGCGCCGCCACCCCTTCCGAGCACACCGACGCGGACAGCGGGGTGACGGGCATCGGCAAGCGCCCCGTCCCCGGCCCGGTCCGCGTCTTCGCCCCCGGCGCCAAGGCCACCGGCCTCGGCAGCGGCCTTGAGGGCGACGCCGTCTGCAACCGGCGCCACCACGGCGGCGACCACCAGGCCGTCTACGCGTACGCCCGCGAGGACCTGGACCTGTGGGAGCGCGAGCTGGGCCGCGAACTGCCCGGCGGGCTCTTCGGCGAGAACTTCACGACCTCCGGCGTCGATCTGAACACCGCGCGGCTCGGCGACCGCTGGCGGGTGGGCACGGACCTCGTCCTCGAAGTGGCCTCGGCCCGCATCCCGTGCCGCACCTTCCAGGGGGTGCTGGGCGAGGCGGGCTGGGTCAGGCGGTTCACCCGGGAGGCCCGGCCGGGCGCGTACCTGCGGGTGATCCAGGAGGGTTCGGTCTCCCCCGGCGACCCGATCGAGATCATCCACCGGCCGGACCACGACGTGACGGTGCAGCTGTGGTTCCGCGCCTTCACCACCGAACGGGCCCTGCTGCCGCGCACCCTCGCCGCGGGTGCGGCGATGGAGCCGGAGGCGCACGAGACCGTGCGCCAGTACGTGGAGAAGTACGGGGCCGGGGCCGGGGCGCGATAACGCTGTCATCCGGGGCGGCTAGGTTGCGCCTATGACGACTGCGTTGATTACGGGATCCACGGCGGGCATCGGCGCCGCCTTCGCCCGGCGGCTGGCCGCCCAGGGGCACAACCTCGTGCTGGTGGCGCGCGACACCAAGCGGCTCGGCGAGCAGGCCACCGAGCTGCACGACCTGCACGGCATCGAGGCCGAGGTGCTGGCCGCCGACCTCTCCACGGAGGAGGGCATCGCGGCGGTGGAGAAGCGCCTCGGCGACCGTACGCACCCGGTCGACCTGCTGGTCAACAACGCGGGCTTCGGCAACAAGGGCCGCTACCTAGAGGTCTCCATGGCCGACGAGCTGACCATGCTGAAGGTCCACGTCGAGGCGGTGCTGCGGCTGACCTCGGCGGCCTCGGAGTCGATGCGCTCGCGCGGCCGCGGCGGCGTGATCAACGTGGCCTCGGTGGCCGCCTTCGTACCCCGCGGTACGTACGGGGCCAGCAAGGCCTGGGTCGTGCAGTTCACCCAGGGCGCGGCGCGGGACATGGCCGGGTCCGGGGTCCGGCTGATGGCGCTGTGCCCCGGATTCGTGCGGACGGAGTTCCACCAGCGCGCCGGCATGGGCACGGACAACATCCCCGGCTGGATGTGGCTGGACGCCGACAAGCTGGTGGCGGCGGCGCTGGCCGACCTGGCGCGGGGCAAGACGGTGTCGATCCCGGACCCGCGGTACAAGGCGCTGATGGGCGTGGTGAAGCTGACGCCGCGCGGGCTGCTGGGCGGGATGTCCTCGCGCACGGGCCGCAAGTACGGGCCCCAGTAGCGCTCGTGACCCGTCGGTAAGCCTCCGCCGAAGCCCCGCCGAAACCGCCAAACGGGCTAACTCTCCCTAAACTGGACATGTCCCATCTCAGGCGGGAGGCGACGCGATGACATTCGTACAGGTGATCGATTACGAGACCACGCGGTTCGATGAGATGAACGCGCTCATCGACCGCTGGGCGGAACAGAGCAGCGGCAGGCGCACCGCCACGCACACGATGATCGGCCAGGACCGCGAGGCCCGGAACCACTACGTGGACATGGTGGAATTCGCCTCGTACGAGGAGGCGATGAAGAACTCTCAGCTCCCCGAGACGGACCGGATGTTCCAGGAGATGGTGGCCCTCTGCGAGGGAATGCCGACGTTCATGAACCTCGACGTGGTCCGCGACGAACACCTCAACAAGCAGCTCTGCAACCGGGTGTTCCAGGAAGCCGCCATGGCCGGCGACATGAGCGTCCTCGACGAGTGCTTCGCGGTGAACTACATCGACCACGACGCCAGCAAGGAGGAGCCCACCGTCATCGGGCGCGAGAACATGCGCTCCGACATGGAGATGTGGCGTGGCGCCTTCGACATGACCTTCGAGCCGACCGCCCAGGTGGCCGAGGGCGACATGGTCACGACGGTGTGGAACTGGCGCGGCACCCACAAGGGAGAGTTCATGGGGGTCGCACCGACCGGGAAGACGTACGAGATGTCCGGGACCACGACCTTCCGGTGCCAGGACGGAGAGATCACCGAGGGCTGGTGGCACTACAACCCCGGAGCCCTGCAGCGCCAGATGGGCGGAACCGGATCGCCCTACGCGACCTGAGCCCCCATACGGGGAAGGCCCCGCTCCGCGGCTGCGGAACGGGGCCTTCGACGTGGAGCGGGGTCAGTGGCTGTGGCCGTGACCGTGGCCGTGACCGGCGTCGCCCTCGTCCTCAGCCGGCTTCTCGACGACCAGGGTCTCGGTCGTGAGCAGCAGGGAGGCGATGGAGGCGGCGTTCTCCAGCGCGGAACGGGTGACCTTCACCGGGTCGATGACGCCGGCCTTGACCAGGTCGCCGTACTCGCCGGTGGCGGCGTTGAAGCCCTGGCCCTTGTCGAGCTCGGAGACCTTCGAGGTGATGACGTAGCCCTCGAGGCCCGCGTTCTCGGCGATCCAGCGCAGCGGCTCGACGGCGGCGCGGCGCACGACCGCGACACCGGTGGCCTCGTCGCCCGAGAGGCCGAGGTTGCCCTCGAGGACCTTGACGGCGTGGACGAGCGCGGAGCCACCGCCGGAGACGATGCCCTCCTCGACCGCGGCGCGGGTCGCGGAGATGGCGTCCTCGAGACGGTGCTTCTTCTCCTTGAGCTCCACCTCGGTGGCGGCGCCGACCTTGATGACGCAGACGCCGCCGGCGAGCTTCGCCAGGCGCTCCTGCAGCTTCTCGCGGTCCCAGTCCGAGTCCGTGGACTCGATCTCGGCCTTGATCTGGTTGACGCGACCGAGGACTTCCTCGTGGCTGCCGCCACCGTCGACGATGGTCGTGTCGTCCTTGGAGATCGTGACGCGGCGGGCGGAGCCCAGTACGTCCAGACCGGCCTGGTCGAGCTTGAGGCCGACCTCCTCGGCGATGACGGTGGCACCGGTGAGGGTGGCCATGTCCTGCAGCATCGCCTTGCGGCGGTCACCGAAGCCCGGGGCCTTGACGGCCACCGCGTTGAAGGTGCCGCGGATCTTGTTGACGACGAGGGTGGAGAGCGCCTCGCCCTCGACGTCCTCGGCGATGATCAGCAGCGGCTTGGAGCCACCCGCCTGGATGACCTTCTCCAGCAGCGGCAGGAGGTCCTGGATGGAGGAGATCTTGCCCTGGTTGATCAGGATGTACGGGTCGTCGAGGACGGCCTCCATACGCTCCTGGTCGGAGACCATGTACGGGGAGAGGTAGCCCTTGTCGAAGGCCATGCCCTCGGTGAACTCCAGCTCCAGGCCGAAGGTGTTGGACTCCTCGACGGTGATGACACCGTCCTTGCCGACCTTGTCCATCGCCTCGGCGATGAGCTCGCCGACCTGCGAGTCCTGCGCGGAGAGCGCGGCCACGGCGGCGATGTCGGACTTGTCCTCGATCGGGCGGGCGGTCGCGAGGAGCTCCTCGGAGACGGCCTTGACCGCGGCGTCGATGCCCTTCTTCAGGGCGGCCGGGGACGCGCCCGCGGCGACGTTGCGCAGACCCTCGCGGACCAGCGCCTGGGCCAGCACGGTGGCGGTGGTGGTGCCGTCACCCGCGATGTCGTTGGTCTTGGTCGCCACCTCCTTCACGAGCTGCGCGCCCAGGTTCTCGTACGGGTCGTCCAGCTCGACCTCGCGGGCGATGGTGACACCGTCGTTGGTGATGGTGGGGGCGCCGAACTTCTTGTCGATGACGACGTTGCGGCCCTTGGGGCCGATCGTCACCTTGACCGTGTCGGCAAGCTTGTTGACGCCGCGCTCGAGGGCGCGACGGGCGTCCTCGTCGAACTTCAGGATCTTCGCCATGGGAGCGGTTCAGCCCTCTCGAAAACTCGGTTTAACGGGCTGCGCCCCTCGCCGCCCGGCAATCAGCGGGGTGACCAGGGGCGCAGCTCAAAGCAGTACTGATGAAGAGAATTACTTCTCGACGATCGCGAGCACGTCGCGGGCCGAGAGGACGAGGTACTCCTCGCCGCTGTACTTCACTTCGGTGCCGCCGTACTTGCTGTAGAGCACGATGTCGCCGACGGTGACGTCCAGCGGGAGACGCTGGCCGTCCTCGAAGCGACCCGGGCCGACCGCGAGGACGACGCCCTCCTGGGGCTTCTCCTTCGCGGTGTCCGGGATGACCAGGCCGGAGGCCGTGGTCTGCTCGGCGTCGAGCGGCTGGACCACAATGCGGTCCTCAAGCGGCTTGATGGCAACCTTGGAGCTGGCGGTCGTCACGATCCGACCTCCCCCTTCGGAGATCCGGGGTTAACTGTCTGAGGTGGCGACCAGGTCGATCCGTCGTCGCGGGTGCCGGACCTGCCTGTCGCTGTGTTGGCACTCACCGGGGGCGAGTGCCAGGTGCGAGACTATTCCGGCGATTAGCACTCGGTCAAGCGGAGTGCCAATTCCCGCGGGCCGGGCGTTGCGCGGGTGCCCTGCGGGCTTGCTCGGCGGACCGGCCGGCCCGGCGACCCGGCGCCCTCCAGCCGGGTGCCCTGCGGGCTTGCTCGGTGGAATCCGGTATCCCGGCGTAGGCGCGGTGCCCCGTCCGGGGTACCCGTCCCCTGCGGGGTGCTCGACGGTGTACGGCTCGTGCCGGTCGGGGTGCTTGCCGGTGCCCTGCGGGCTTGCTCGGCGGTGTACGGCCCGGGCCCGTCGGGGTGCTTGCCGGTGCCCTGCGGGCTTGCTCGGCGGTGTACGGCCGGGCCCGTCGGGGTGCTTGCGGTGTGCCGGTGTGGGGTGGTGCCCCGCAGGAGGATCTCCTCGGCTCGGCGCGTGCGGGCACCTCGCGGCTGTGCCCGGTGGTCGCGCCTCGTCCTGCGGGGACCCTCCTACGTGCCCCCACCCCACCGCCCGCCCCGTTGGGGTCTCCGGCCCGCCTGCGGCTTCGCGGTGAAGGGGAGGGGGGACGGGGTGGGGTGTCCCCGCAGGACGAGCGCGCGACCACCGGGTACGGCCGAGACCGCTCGAACGCGCCGAGCCGAGGAGACACCCCACCCCGGCCCCCCGCACCGACCAGACCGACCCCGGCCACGCCAAAGCAACCCGGACCCCGCCGAGCCGGCCCGCAGGGCAACCCGCGCGGGGTCCGGGGCGGAGCCCCGGCAGCCGCCCGCAGGGCACCGGCAAGCACCCCGACCCGCCGGAGCACCGCACGCAGCCGAGCAAACCCGCAGGGCGATATGTGACGCTTGGGCCGTGCGCATCCTCGTGGTCGAAGACGAAGAAGGCCTCGCCGAGTCCCTGCGGCGCGGCCTGTCCGCCGACGGGCACCTCGTCGACGTCGCGCACGACGGCCACCGCGGCCTGGACCTCGCCCTCGCCGGCGGCCCGTACGACGTCGTCCTGCTGGACCTGATGCTCCCGGGGCCCGGCGGCCACGCGATCTGCACCCGCATGCGGGCCCACGGCGACACCACGCCCGTCCTGATGCTCACCGCCAAGGACGGCGAGCACGACGAGGCCGAGGGGCTGGACGCCGGCGCCGACGACTACC
The DNA here is from genome assembly GCF_000720455.1 of Streptomyces virginiae. Classification (GTDB taxonomy): domain Bacteria; phylum Actinomycetota; class Actinomycetes; order Streptomycetales; family Streptomycetaceae; genus Streptomyces; species Streptomyces virginiae. The sequence goes on from NZ_JOAK01000004.1 coordinate 316,103, forward strand.
TCACCAAGCCGTTCTCCTTCGTGGTCCTGGCCGCCCGGATCCGGGCGCTGGCCCGCCGCGCCGGAGCTTCCGGCCGCGGCACCCTCCAGGCCGGCGACCTCGTCCTGGACCCGCGGGGCCGCCGCTGCCGCCGCGGTGACCGGGACATCGAGCTGACCGCCCGGGAACTCGCCGTCCTCGCCTGCCTGATGGAGCAGCCCGGCCGGGCCGTCGCCAAGCAGGACATCCTGGACGAGGTCTGGGACACCCCGCAGCACATCGACCCGAACATCGTCGAGGTGTACGTCTCCTCGCTGCGCAAGAAGATCGACGCCCCCTTCGGCCGCCGCTCGATCCTCACCGTTCACGGCACCGGCTACCGGATGGCCCCCGACGGTGGTTAGGCCCGGAATCCGGGCGCGCACCGCCGCGGCCGCCGCCCTCGCCATGGCCGCGGTGCTGGCCGGCGGCGGCCTGTGGCTGCACGCCCTGCTGCGGGCCAACCTGCTCGACAACACCACCGGCCGCACCGAGCTCGCCGCCCTCAGGGCCGCCGCCCAGCTCGACGGCCGGACCCCGCCGCCCGGCGGGCGGCTGCCCGCGCCCGAGAACGGCGTGGACCTGGTCCTCGTACGGGACGCGGCCGGCCGGACGGTCGCCGCGACCGGTGGCGACACCGGGCACGGCCCCGACCTGGACGGCGCGCCGCGCCCCGACCCCGGCGAGGACTCCCGCTCCGCCGTACTCCCGCCCGAGCGCCCCGGCGGCCACCGGCGCGCGGTGGTCGCCGTCGCGGCGCCCGGAGGGCAGACGGTGTACGCGATGACCGTGCTCGGCGACGTCGACGACGCGACCCGGGCCGTCGCCGTAGGACTGCTCGCCGGCGCGCCCCCGCTGATCGCCTTCGCCGCGGCCCTGGCCTGGTGGGTGACCGGCCGTGCGCTGCGCCCGGTGAGCGCCATCCGGACCGAACTGGCGGCGGTGACCGCCAGCGAGCTGGACCGGCGGGTCCCCGACCCGGGCGGGGCGGACGAGATCGCGCGCCTGGCCCGGACCGTCAACGCCACCCTGGACCGGCTGGAGCGCTCCGACGCCCGGCAGCGGCAGTTCACCGCGGACGCCTCGCACGAGCTGCGCAATCCGCTGGCCGCCGTACGGTCCCGGCTGGAGGTGGCGCTGACGGCGGACCGCCCCGACCGCGAGTCGGTCGTGGCCGCGCTGGCCGAAACCGAGCGGCTCCAGCGGATCGCCGCGGACCTGCTGTTGCTGGCCCGCCTGGACGGCGGGCCGCCGCCCCGGACCGAGCCGGTGGACCTGGCGCTGCTGGCCGCGGAGGACGTGGCACGCCGGGGCGGCGCCCGGGTCGCGCTGCGGCTGGACGCGCGGGCACCCGTACCGGCGGCCGGGGACCCGGCGCGGCTGGAGCGGGCACTGGCCAACCTGGTGGACAACGCCCTGCGGCACGCCCGCTCGGAGGTCGCGGTCCGGGCGTCCGCGGAGGACGGCTGGGCGGTGCTGGAGGTCACGGACGACGGCCCGGGCATCCCGGACGCGGACCGCGACCGGGTCTTCGAGCGGTTCGTACGGCTGGACGCGGACCGGAGCCGGGCCGCCGGCGGCACCGGGCTCGGTCTGGCCATCGCCCGGGAGATCGCGCGGGCGCACGGGGGCGACGTACGCGCGCTGCCGGCGCCGGCCGGGGGCGCGCGGCTGGTGCTGCGGATCCGCTAGCGGGCGTGGGCGTACGGGCCCGGCGCGGCGCGGCGTGCCCTGAACGCCCCTTCAGGAACCTCAGGATTCCTTCAGCGGGTCTGCCCCAGCATCGACTGGCATGAGCGCGCACCGGAGGAAGACGACGCCGACCCGACGCCGACCCCCGTCCCGCCGGCGGCGGCTGGTCCGCACCCTGCTGGTCACGGGCTGCGCGCTGGCGGTCATGGCGGGCGGGGGCGCCTGGTACCTCTACCGGGACCTCGCCGCCGGCATCGGCAGCTCGAAGGCCCTCGAAGGGGCCGAGAAGTCGAAGTTCGGCGACACCAACATCCTGCTCATCGGGCTGGACAGCCGCCGGGACCAGAACGGCGAGGAACTGCCGCAGGAGGTCCTCGACCAGTTGCACGCCGGCAGTTCGGACATCGGCGGCTACAACGCGAACACCCTGATCCTGCTGCACGTACCGGGTGACGGCGGCCGGACGCAGGCCTTCTCGGTGCCGCGCGACGACTTCGTCGACATACCCGGCCACGGCAAGGACAAGATCAAGAAGGCGTACGGGCTGGCGAAGGCCCGGAAGGAGGGGCAGCTCGCCGCGCAAGGGGTGAAGGACGCCCGGCAGCTGGAGCGGGAGGGCCGAGAGGCGGGGCGGGCCGCCCAGATCGCGACGGTGCGCGCCTTCCTGGGGGTGCCGGTGGATCACTTCGCCGAGCTGAACCTGGCCGGTTTCCTCCACCTCGCGGACGCGCTGGGCGGCGTACCGGTGTGCTTGAACAAGGCGGTGAAGGACCGGTACTCGGGCGCCGACTTCCCGGCGGGACCGCAGACGCTGGACGGCCGGCAGTCGCTCGCCTTCGTACGCCAGCGGCACGGCCTGGACGGCGGCGACCTGGACCGGACGAAGCGGCAGCAGGCCTTCCTCGCGGGCGCGACGAAGAAGCTGAACTCGGCCGGGACCTTCACCGACCCGGCGAAGCTGATCAAGCTGATCGATGTCGCGAAACAGGACGTGGTGACCGACCAGGGGTGGGACCTGCTGTCGTTCGTGAAGCAGGCGAAGAGCCTGTCCGGCGGCAGGGTGCGGTTCACGACGCTCCCCGTCGAGGGCTTCGGACGGAACCTTGGGGAGGACATCAACGTCGTAGATGATATGAAGATAAAGCGCCTCATTGCCGAGCAGATCGGACCCAAAGCTTCCGCCGGCCCCGGCGAACCGGGCGCCTCCGCCGATCCGGGCCCCCCTCCGTCCTCGGCGCCCTCCGCACCCTCCCCGTCCGCCCCCAAGGACGTCGGCGGCATCCCGTGCGTGGACTGAGGCCGCTGACGACGGCGGGCGCCCGCCGTCGCACCGAGGCACTGCTCCTCGTCTTCGTCATCGCCATCGCCGTCTTCGGGCACGCCGCCGCGGGCCTCGCGATGAACGGCGAGCTCCCGCCCAACCTCGCCTACTTCACCATCAGCATGACGCTGCTGTCGCTGGTGGGGCACCTGGGCGTGCGCCGCTTCGCGGCCTACGCGGACCCCCTGGTCTTCCCGCTCGCGATGCTGCTGACCGGGCTGGGGCTCGTACTGATCCACCGGCTCGACCAGGGCTACATCGAGCGGTGGAACTCGGACGCCAACGCCCCGGGCCAGCTGTTGTGGACGGTGGTCGGTGTCGCCGCCTGCATCGCGGTGCTGGCCATGCTGCGCGACCACCGGCTGCTCCAGCGGTTCATCTACATCACGATGGCGATCGCGCTGGTGCTGCTGATCGCGCCGGCGTTCTTCGGCGCGGACACCTACGGCGCCAAGCGGTGGATCATCCTCTTCGGCTTCTCGGTCCAGCCGGGCGAGTTCGTGAAGATCATGATCGCGATCTTCTTCGCCGGCTACCTGGTCATCCACCGCGACTCGCTGGCCCTGTCGGGCCGCAGGTTCCTCGGCATGCGCCTGCCTCCGATGCGCCAGCTCGGACCCATCGTCACGGTGTGGATCCTCTCGATGCTGGTGCTGGTCTTCGAGCGCGACCTGGGCACGTCACTGATCTTCTTCGGCGTCTTCGTGGTGATGCTGTACGTCGCCACCGAGCGCACCAGCTGGATCGTGTGCGGGCTGCTCATGGCCTCGGCGGGCGCCTTCGTCGTCGGCTCCACGGAGCCGCACGTCAAGGCGCGCGTGGCGGCCTGGCTGAACCCGCTCTCCGTCTACTGGGAAACCCCTCCCCCGGGCGTCGCTTCGGACCAGTCGGCGCAGGCGCTGTTCAGCTTCGGCACGGGCGGCATCTCGGGGACCGGCCTCGGCATGGGACACCCCGAGCTGATCAAGTTCGCCGGCCGCAGCGACTTCATCCTCACGACGGTGGGCGAGGAACTCGGCCTGGCCGGGGTCATGGCCGTACTGATCCTCTACGCGCTCCTCGTGCAGCGCGGGCTGCGGATGGCGCTCGGCGCCCGCGACCCCTTCGGCAAGCTGCTGGCGGTGGGCCTGGCCTCGGCGCTGGCCCTCCAGGTCTTCGTGGTCGCCGGAGGCGTCACGGGCCTGATCCCCCTCACGGGCAAGGCGCTGCCCTTCCTGGCCAAGGGCGGTTCGTCCCTCCTGGCCAACTGGATCATGATCGCCCTCCTCCTCCGCATCAGCGACAGCGCGGAACGCCAACGCGAGGCGGACGCCCGGGGCCCGGCGGAAACGACGATCACCCCGGTGGTGCGGGTGTAGGGGGCGGGGCGGGATGGGGG
>NZ_JOAK01000005.1 GCF_000720455.1 Streptomyces virginiae
ACACCGCCGCGTACTCGTGCGGATCGATGTGCCGGCTGCCCGGCGCACAGTGCGCACTGTGATCGGTGTGCGGAGTCTGCCTGCTCATACCGTCCTCCCTTCCGGGCGGCCGTCCGTGCGGACACCCAGGTAGCCACAGGCCACCGCACGACGCAGGGCCTCCTCCTTCGCACCGGGGGCGTCGAGCGGACCGTCGACCAGACCCGCGAAACCGATCGCGATCCGGTCGCCCCCGATGGGGACGAGGCCGACGTCGCCCTCGCCGTGCGGGTCGAACCGGACGGACGAGCCCGCCGGCACGCACAGGCGCATGCCGTAGGCCGCGGCGCGGTCGAAGTCCAGGCGCGGGTTCGCCTCGAAGAAGTGGAAGTGCGAGGTCACGCTCACCGGCACGTCCGCGGTGTTGCGCACGTGCAGGTGCAGCACCGGCTCCGGCTGCGGTACGCCGGGCCCCGGGACGACGGCGCCCGGGGCGTCGTCCCCGAGCGGCACCGCGTCCCGGACGGGGGAGGAGACCACGGCGAGGCGGGATCCGTCGTCGAAGACGGCCTCCACGTGCACCTCGGTGACCACGTCGGCGACGCCGGGCAGGACGTCGTCGGGGCCGAGCACGCTGCGGGCCTCCTCGATGGCCTCGGCGAGCCGTTTGCCGTCGCGCGCGGCCTCGCAGACCGTGTCCGCGATCAGCGCGGTGGCCTCCGGGACGTTCAGCTTCAGGCCACGGGCCCGCCGGGCCCTGGCAAGTTCCGCAGCGCTGCGGAGCAGCAGCCGGTCGCGCTCCGTAGGGGTCAGCCGCACGCCGATCCACCACCTCTTGAGTCGATGGGTTAGAGCATCACTCTAACTCTTCATTTCCTTGCAGGGAATCATTGACCTGGGTGCAGGGCTTGAGTCACATTGAGTGTCGCTCAAACAAAGCGCAACCACCCCCCGCCCTGCCAAGGGAGTCCCCCATGCCCATCGAACAGCGCGGAGTCGACACCATCCCCGAGGAGGAGCGGACCAGCGGTCCCCGTGACCTGATGTCGATCCTCCTCGGCTCCAACCTGTGCCTCGGTGTGATCGTCTTCGGCTGGCTGCCCCCGTCCTTCGGACTGGGCCTGTGGCCCTCGGTCACGGCCATCGTGACCGGCACCCTCGTCGGCATCGCCTTCACCGCGCCGCTGGCGCTCGTCTCCCTGCGCACCGCGACCAACCTCTCCACCTCCAGCGGTGCGCAGTTCGGCGTGCGCGGACGGCTCGTGGGATCGGTGGTGGGCCTGCTGCTCTCGCTCGGCTACACGGCGCTCACGCTGTGGATCGGCGGCGACGTCATGGTCGGCACCCTCGCGCGGCTCACCGGGCTCCCGGACTCGGGCCTCTCCCGGGCCGTGATGTACGGCCTGCTCGCCGCGTGTACCGTCGTCGCGGCCGTCTTCGGCTACCGGCTGCTGCTGCGCATGAGCAAGGTGCTGTCCATCGGCATGGTGGTGCTGCTGGCGGCGGGTTTCGTCGCCTACGCCCCGGACTTCACCACGGCCGCGCCGCCCGAGACCCCGTACCTGCTCGGTTCCTTCTGGCCGACGTGGCTGCTGGCCACCGTCGCCGCCGGGCTCAGCGGGCCCGTCGCCTTCATCACCCTGCTGGGCGACTACACGCGCTACATCTCCCCGCGCCGCCACGGCTCGCGCAAGGTCCTGTGGGCCACCGCCTTCGGTCTGCTGATCGGCCTGCTGATCCCGCAGCTCTTCGGCACCTACACGGCACTGGCCGCCCGGGCCGGCCTGGACTACGCCGGTCCGCTCGTCGAGGCGGCGCCGCTGTGGTACCTGCTCCCGCTGCTGGCGGCCGCCGCGGCCGGCTCGGTCGGCAACGCCGGGCTGATGCTCTACTCCATGGGCCTGGACCTCGACGCGATCGTCCCCCGCGCGACCCGCACCACGGCCACCGTGATCGCCGCGGTCGTCGCCACCGCCTTCGTCTTCTTCGGGTCCTTCGAGTGGGACGTGCAGTCCGCGATGACCTCCTTCGTGCTGGTGCTGACCGCGATCGGCACCCCGTGGGCCGTGATCACCCTGATCGGCCACGTGCGCTGCCGGGGGAACTACGACGCCGACGCGCTGCAGGTCTTCAACCGCCGGTCGGTGGGCGGGATCTACTGGTACCGCTCCGGCTGGAACGTCGCGGCCACCGCCTCCTGGGCGGTCGGCGCGGCCGTCGGCCTCCTCGCCGTGACCACCCCCTTCTACGAGGGCCCGCTGCTCGCCCTCACCGGCGGCGTGGACTGCTCCTTCGTCCTCTCCGGCCTCACCGGCGGGCTCGTGTACGCCGCGCTCACCGCCCGCCGCGCTCCCGCCCCGGCCCCGGCGGCCGCGGCCGCCGAGGAGCCCGCGAACGCCTGAGCCCCGTACGTACGAAGGCCCGCGCTCCGGATGTCCGGGGCGCGGGCCTTCGTACGTACGGCTCGTCGGGACTAGCCCAGGGGGTGCATCCAGCCGTGGGTGTCGGCGGACTGGCCGGTCTGGAGCTCCAGCAGCGCCTTGCGCAGCCGCATGGTGACGGAGCCGGGCTCGCCGTCGCCCTGGATCCAGTTGGCGCCCTCGGACTTGACCGAGCCGACCGGCGTGATGACGGCGGCCGTACCGCAGGCGAACACCTCGGTGAGGGTGCCGTTGGCGTTGTCGCGCTGCCAGTCCTCGGTGGTCAGGCGGCCCTCCTCGGCGGTGTAGCCGAGGTCGCGGGCGATGGTGAGGAGGGAGTCGCGGGTGATGCCGGGAAGCAGCGAGCCGGTGAGCTCGGGGGTGACGATGCGGTCGCCGTACACGAAGTACAGGTTCATCCCGCCCATCTCCTCGATCCAGCGGTGCTCGACGGCGTCGAGCCAGACCACCTGGTCGCAGCCGTGCGAGGCGGCCTGGGCCTGCGCGACCAGCGAGGCCGCGTAGTTGCCCCCGGTCTTGGCGGCGCCGGTGCCGCCCTTGACCGCGCGGACGTAGTCCTCGGAGAGCCAGACGGAGACGGGCTTGACGCCACCGGGGAAGTACGCTCCGGCGGGCGAGGCGATGACGATGAAGAGGAACTCGTTGGCCGGGCGGACGCCGAGGCCGACCTCGGAGGCGAACATGAACGGGCGCAGGTAGAGGGAGGCCTCGCCGGAGTCCGGGACCCAGGCGCGGTCCTGCTTGATCAGGGCGTCGCAGGCCTCGATGAAGAGCTCGACCGGCAGCTCCGGCATCGCCATGCGGCGCGCCGAGGCCTGGAAGCGCGCGGCGTTGGCCTCGGGGCGGAAGGTGGCGACGGTGCCGTCGGGCTGGCGGTAGGCCTTGAGGCCCTCGAAGATCGTCTGCGCGTAGTGCAGGGTCATGTTCGCCGGGTCGATCGAGAGCGGCGCGTACGGGACCAGTTCGGCGTCGTGCCAGCCGCGGCCCTCGGTCCACTTGATCGTCACCATGTGGTCGGTGAAGTGGCGGCCGAAGCCGGGGCTGGCCAGGATCGCCTCGCGCTCCGCGTCGGACAGCGGGTTCGAGGAGGGCTTGAGCTCGATCGTGGGCGTCGTCATGAGTGCTTGTCCTTCACCGGTTGTGTATGGCGGACCGCGCTCACGGCGTACTAGGACGTCCGAGCTTCCCCGCATTCCGCGGCCTCGCGTTCGATTATCGCTCGCGGGCAGGCTTCGGAGAAGCGGGGGATTGCGGCCCAGGGGAGATGGTGGCACCCGGGGCCGCACAGGAAAAGCCGCCAGGTCCCATTGTGACCCGGCGGCTTCCTGAGGTGGAGCGGCCGGGTCAGCCGGCTACTCGCGCGGCGAGGGCGTCGCCGATCGCGTCGGTGGAGCGGAAGCTTCCGTCGCGTTCCGCGAGGTCGGCGGAGACCGCGTCCTCGATGCGGACGGCCTCGGCCTCGTAGCCCAGGTGCCTCAGCAGGAGGGCGACGGAGAGGATCGTCGCGGTCGGGTCGGCCTTGCCGGTGCCGGCGATGTCCGGGGCCGAGCCGTGGACGGGCTCGAACATGGACGGGAAGGCGCCGGTCGGGTTGATGTTCCCGGAGGCGGCCAGGCCGATTCCGCCGGTGACGGCGGCGGCCAGGTCGGTGAGGATGTCACCGAAGAGGTTGTCCGTGACGATGACGTCGAAGCGCTCCGGCTGGGTGACGAAGAAGATCGTCGCCGCGTCGACGTGCAGGTAGTCGGTGGTGACCTCGGGGTACTCCTGGCCGACCTTGTCGAAGATGTTCTTCCACATGTGACCCGCGTACACGAGGACGTTGTTCTTGTGGACCAGCGTCAGCTTCTTGCGGGGGCGGGAGTTGGCCCGCTCGTACGCGTCACGGACGACGCGCTCGACACCGTACGCGGTGTTGACGCTGACCTCGGTGGCCACCTCGGCGGGGGTACCGGTGCGCAGGCTGCCGCCGTTGCCGGTGTACGGGCCCTCGGTGCCCTCACGGACGACGACGAAGTCGATGTCCGGGCGGCCCGCCAGCGGGGTGGCGGTGTTGGGGAACAGCTTCGACGGGCGCAGGTTGATGAAGTGGTCGAAGGCGAAGCGCAGCTTCAGCAACAGGCCGCGCTCCAGCACGCCGGACGGGACCGAGGGGTCGCCGATGGCGCCCAGCAGGATCGCGTCGTGGTGCTTGAGGGCTTCGAGTTCCGCGTCCGGGAGGGTCTCGCCGGTGCGGTGCCAGCGCTGGGCGCCGAGATCGTATTGCCTGGTCTCCAGCTTCACATCCTGGGGCAGGACCGCGGTAAGGACCTTGAGTCCCTGAGCCACGACTTCCTGGCCGATGCCATCACCGGGGATCACTGCGAGATTGATGCTGGTCGACATGGCGAAACCGTACTCCGTGTCCAGCCCTCAGACATTTCACGTCCACGATGTGGACGTGAAATGTCCCGGACCTGCGCTGTCTCAGTGGCCGGTCGAGCCGCCGTTGTCACGGCGGTCGAGGGCGCGCTGCAGGGCTGCGGCGGCGTTCTTGCGTTCGTCGGCCGAGGCGGAGGCGTGGCGGACGCGGCGGGCGGTGGTGGTTGCGGTCATGGTGATCGACTCCTTGAGATCACGGCGTGGCGGGGCCACGGATGAGGGGTTCCTTCAAGGCGCCGGAAGAGGCGGGGAGCAGTGCGCCGCAGGGGTTGCCTGCCAGGGGCGCGCGCTCTCGACCGCCATTCGCCTGATCGGCGAGACGTTCGGCTTCTACAAAGCTAGGCCAGGTCCCGCTGTATGTCTCGGCAATTACTCGGACTTCCTACTATCTGAGACGCGAATCCCCTCCAAAAGCCTCGTCACTAGGCTCCGTTTCAGTCCCTCGCGGAGCGAAGTTCCCTGATCAGAGCCCTGACGGTGTGGGTTGCGGCGGCTTCCGCCGTAGTGACGTATCCCACCTGCCTCATCGGCCCCCCGGGGCCCAGACCGGTGATCTCCACCGCCTCGGTCGCGTCCCGCAGGGACAGTTCGGGCATGATCGCCATGCCGAGGCCGCGGCCGACCATCGTCAGCACCATCGCGTCGTCCTCCGCCTTGACCGTGGCCCGCGGGATCCAGTCCTGGGACCGCCACCAGGCGCGGGTGTAGGAGCCGCAGTTCTCGTCCCAGTCCATGAGCGGCAGCGACCTCGGGTCCGGATGCCCGGCCGGGTGGACCAGGTGGTAGGCCTCCTGCGCGAGCACTCCGGTCAGCAGGCCGGGCGGGGCCGCGTCCTGCGAACCGCCGAGGGTGGCGATGCCCAGGTCCGCGCGGCCCGCCGCCACTTCCCCGGCCGTGCCTGCGCCGATCTCGCGCACCACGCGGACCTCGGGGCGGATCCCCGGGTGGCGGGCGGTCAGCCGTTCCAGGGCGGGTGGCAGCAGGTGCAGGGCGGCACTGCGGAACGCCGCGATCCGCAGCACGCCCCGGAGGGTGTCGCATCCCCCGTCCCGGCCCGCGCCGCGCGCCTCCGCGCGCATGGCCTCGTACAGCCGCAGGATGCGGCGGGCGTGGCCGACCGCCCGCTCCCCCGCCGGTGTGGGCGAGGCCCCGGACCGTCCCCGCTCGAAGAGCACCGCGCCGAGCTTGGCCTCGCTGCCGCGCACCGAGTGGGACACGGCCGACTGGGTGAGGCCGAGCGCCACGGCCGCGGCGGAGAAGCCGCCGGCTTCCGCGACGGCGACCAGGATCCGCAGTTCCTGCGGGAGGAGATCGGACACCGGGGCCCCCACCTCGTCGTATGAGTGTCGTTCATGGATGTGTGACTTCCATGAGCCCAACCCTCTGCCCGGCCCCGCGATTCCTTCCTAGCGTCGGGGCCATGACCACGCACACCGCTCACGCCGTCCACCAGATCGCCCGCCCCGACGGCTTCCCCGCCGCCTCCGACTTCGCCTACGTCTCCTCCCCGGTCCCCGAGCCGCGGCCCGGCACCGCTCTGGTGGAGAACCTGCTGCTCTCCGTGGACCCGTACCACCGCGGCCTGATGGACGGCGGCGAGGACGGCTTCGAGCTGAACACGCCGCTGGAGGGCCGCTCGGTGGGCCGGGTGATCGCCTCCCGCGACCCGGGACTGCGCGAGGGCGACCTGGTCTTCCACCGCGCGGGATGGCGCACGCACGCCCTCGTCACCCTCGGCGAGGCCGGTACCCGCAAGCTGCGCGGCCACACGGGCGTCCCGCTGGAGGCGTACCTCTCGATCCTCGGCGGCACCGGCCTGACGGCGTACGCCGCGCTCACCCGGACCGCGGCGCTCCGGGAGGGCGAGGACCTGTTCGTCTCCGCCGCCGCGGGCGGGGTGGGCACCGCCACCGGGCACATCGCGCGACTGCTGGGCGCCCGGCGGATCGTCGGAAGCGCCGGCTCGGCGGCGAAGGTCCGCCACCTCACCGAAGTCCTCGGCTTCGACGCGGCGTTCGACTACCACGACGGCCCGGTCGGCGAGCAGCTCGCGAAGGCCGCTCCCGGGGGCATCGACGTCTACGTGGACAACGTGGGCGGCGAGCACCTGGAGGGTGCGATCGGGGCACTGCGCGAGTTCGGGCGGATCGCCTCGGTCGGCGCCGTGTCGACCTACAACGGCGACCGCTCCCCCGCCGCGCCCCGCAACCTCTTCGAGGTCGTGCACAAGTCGCTGCGCCTGGAGGGCGTATTGGTTCGCCATCACACCAATCTGCAGGACGAGTTGGAGGATTTCCTCGTCCCCCATCTGCGCAGTGGCCGGATCGGTATCGATAGCACCGTTGTGCAGGGGTTCGAGCACACGGTGGACGCCTTCCGGGGCATGCTCCGCGGGGACAACGTGGGCAAGATGCTGGTGCGGATCGACGGCTGATTCCGGCCACCCCGAAGTTCACCGAACTCTTACCGCACGGATGTAGACCTTTGCGGCCGCCACCGCCACCCTTGCCGTCGATGTGCCGACGGGGCACCACAGTTGGAGGCGAGGGGCCAGTGACACCGATCAGCCGAAGAGGTTTCGTGGGTATCGGCGCCGGGCTGGTGGCGGGGGCGGCCCTGCCCGTCGCGGCGCCGTCGTCGGCGGTCGCGGCCGCCGCGACCGGGACCATCACCGACGTGAAGCACGTGGTGGTCCTGATGCAGGAGAACCGCAGCTTCGACCACTACTTCGGCAGGCTGAAGGGCGTCCGCGGGTTCGGTGACCGCGCCGCCGGCAACATCCCCGGCGGCTGGGGCACCTTCAACCAGCCCAACTGGGGCGGACGGCAGTACCCGTGGAAGCTGTCCGCCACCCCGCCGGCGGGCGGCGCGGACGGCGAGACCCTGGCCCAGTGCTCCGGCGACCTCCCGCACAGCTGGACCTCGCAGCACGCGGCCTGGAACAAGGGCCGCATGGACAACTGGGTCCTGGGCGTCGGCAACACCCGGACCCTCGGGCACCTGGACCGGGGCGACATCCCCTTCCACTACGCCCTCGCCGACCACTACACGATCTGCGACGCCTACTTCTGCTCCGCCCTCAGCGCGACCGGCCCGAACCGCACCTTCCTGTGGAGCGGGACGGTCGACGCCACCAGCAAGGACGGCGGCGAGGAGTCGGGGCTGACCTGGGAGACCTACGCGGAGGCCCTCCAGCGCGCCGGCATGACCTGGAAGGTGTACCAGAACGCCCAGGACAACTACGGCGACAACGGCCTCGCCTACTTCAAGAACTTCACCGACGCGGCGCCCGGCAACCCGCTGTGGGACCGGGGCATGGGCTCGGTCCCCAAGGTCACCGGCTCCACCCCGGACGACATCGCGGCCGCGATCCGCGCCGACGTCGTCGCCGGCACCCTCCCCCAGGTGTCGTGGGTCGTCGCGAGCGAGGCCTTTTCGGAGCACCCGTACGCCCCGCCCGGCGACGGCGCGCACTTCGTCGACCTGGTCTACCGCGCGCTCGCCGCGAACCCGGAGGTCTTCGACTCCACCGTCCTGTTCCTCAACTACGACGAGAACGACGGCTTCTTCGACCACGTGCCGCCGCCCGTCGCCCCACCCGGCACCCCCGGCGAGTACCTGGACGGCCTCCCGATCGGGCTCGGCTTCCGGGTCCCCATGCTGGTCATGTCCCCGTGGACGCGCGGCGGCTGGGTCAGCTCGGAGGTCTTCGACCACACCTCGGTGCTGCGCTTCATGGAGACCTGGACGGCCGCCCTCGGCACCCCCGCCGCCTGCCCGAACATCAGCGCCTGGCGCCGCAGGGTGGTGGGCGACCTGACCGGCGTCTTCGACTTCGCCCACCCGGTGTACGGGGTCCCCGCGGGCCTGCCGTCGACCGCGAAGGTGATCGGCCAGGCGACCTGCGGCCCGCTGCCCAATCCGGTGCCGCAGGACAACGCCCTCCCGGCCCAGGAGCCCGGTACCCGCCCGGCGCGCGCCCTCCCGTACCAGGTCAACGGCAATCTGGACCGCTTCGAGTTCGGGCCGGTCGGTCAGATCACGGCCTGGTTCTCGATGACCAACCAGGGCGCCCGGGCCAAGCGGCCGGCGCACTTCTCGATCCACCCGCACCAGCACCGGGACACCGCGGCCTGGCAGTACACGGTGGACCCGGGCGGCACGTCGACGGACTACTTCCACATCGGGCTGGGCCACGGCTCCGGCAAGTACGACATCTCGATGTACGGGCCGAACCGCTTCCTGCGCCGCTTCATCGGCGACGCGTCCAAGGCGGGGAAGGCGATCGAGGTGGCGGCGCGGTTCGCGGTGGAGTCCGGTACCGGCAAGACGGCGATCTGGTTCAAGATGACGAACTCCTCCGCCGCTCCCGTCACCTTCACGATCCGTTCCAACGCCTACCGTTCGGACGGCCCGTGGACGTACACCGTCCCGGCGAACTCCTCCCGCGAGGACTTCTTCAACGCGGTGGCCTACCACAAGGGCTGGTACGACTTCACGATCCTGGCCGATTCCGACGGCACCTGGTCGCGCCGCTACACGGGCCACATCGAGACGGGCGCGGCGAGCGTCTCGGGCTGAGGCGTGGCCTAGAGGACGTCCCCGTCGCGCCAGTCGAAGTCGAGCGGCGCGGCGGGGTCCAGCCGGAGACCGCCGGGCGGCGCCCACACGTAGGTGGAGCCCTCCTCCTCGGGCAGCCGCACCGGCCCGTCCGGCGAGAGCGCCCCCACCCGGCCGGGCCACACCGACCAGCCGCGGGCGAGGTAGAGCCCGGCGCCCTCCTCCGACGCCGAGAGCGCGCCGAGTTCGTAGGCCCCCGCGACGACCTCCTCCAGCCGGGCCATCACCTGCCCGCCGAGGCCCCGGCGCCGCAGGTCGGCCCGTACGGCCACGGCCTCGACGTAACCGGTGCGCAGGGCGCGTCCACGGTGCACGACCCGCCGCTGCACGACGCTGCCGTGGGCGACGAGCCGGCCGTCGACGCCGACCACGACGTGCATCCCGCCGAGCGCGTGCTCGAAGTCCTCGTCGGCGAAGTCCCCTTCGAAGGCGTCGTCGAGGAGGGACCTGATCGCCCGGAGCTCGTCGGCGGTCAGTTCCGAGGTGTGCGCGGTCAGCATGTCCATCACTGCTCCAGCCAGTCGGTGTACCAGGTGCGGAAGTCCGGGCTCTCGGGCATGTGGCAGCCGAATTCCTGGTCCAGGTGCCAGACCTGGCCGGCCAGCGGCCCGTTCAGGACCAGCCTCGAATACATGCCGCAGCCCTCCTCCGCCAGCATGAGCGTGCCCAGGGTCAGCCCCTCGGCCTCGTCGAACCGGCGGTCGTCTGCGAACGGACGGGGCCTGCGGATCGGGCAGGGTGCCGCCAGCCGGCCCGGGCGGCGGTCCTCGCGCCACTCGTCGTCCACCGCCCAGTCGTCGTCGGCCTCGGGGCGCGGGGTGATCAGCGGCATCAGCCCGTGCCGGGGGCCCGCCGGGCCGTCGCCGACCGTCGTGACGAACGTCCGGTACTCCTCGGGCAGCCGGATGCCGTGCTCCTCCTCGAAGGCCCGGACCTCCGCCTCCGGGAGCGGCGGCCTCAGCTCGTACCGGAAGGTCTTCGCGCGCAGCCGCGCCCGTACGGCCTCCGCGTCCCAGTCGCTCATCCTGCGAACGTACCAAGGACCGGGACCGCATTGCGGACGCCGAACGCCGCACACCGGCCGCCATCGGCCGAAGCGGCTCTAGCGGTCTGGACCAGTGCCTCGGCAGACTCGGTCCATGTCGCCCGATACCCAGCAGTGGACCCCCACCCACGGCCAGCCGTACCGTCCCACCGCGTACCGGCCCGAGCGGATGCCTCAGCACGAATCCCTCGCGCGGGCCGCCGAGTTGCGGGCCAGGATGGACGAGCGGCGGACCGTACGCCACTTCTCCCCCGACCCGGTGCCCGAGCAGGTCGTCCGGGACGCCGTCGCGTGCGCGTCGACGGCGCCGTCCGGGGCGCACCAGCAGCCGTGGACCTTCGTCCTGGTCAAGGATCCGGCCGTCCGCGGGCAGATCCGCGCGGCCGCGGAACAGGAGGAGGAGCTCTCCTACGACGGCCGCCTCGGCGACGAATGGCTGGCGGCCCTGCGCCCGCTCGGCACGGACGCCGTGAAGACCCACCTGACGGACGCCCCCGCGCTGATCGTGGTGTTCCAGCAGCGGTACTGGCTCGGGCCGGACGGCACGAAGCGCAAGCACTACTACGTGGACGAGTCGGTCGGCATCGCGGTCGGCATGCTCCTGTCCGCCCTGCACCTGAGCGGCCTCGCCGCGCTGATCCACACGCCGAGCCCGATGCGCTTCCTGGGCCACGTCCTGAACCGCCCGGCGAACGAGAAGGCCTTCGCGGTCGTTCCGGTCGGCTACCCGGCTGACGACTGCGTCGTCCCGGACCTGGTCCGCAAGTCCCTGGACCAGGTCATCGTGGAGGTGTGAGTCCCGCCGGCAGGAGTTGTCCGGTCGGGAAATGGATACCGCCCCCGCTCCGGACTTGGGGGTACCGGAGCGGGGGCGGGGTTCAGCGGGGGCCGGAGGTCAGCCCATGTGCGGGTAGCCGTACTCGGTCGGCGGGACCAGGGTCTCCTTGATGGAGCGGGTCGAGGTCCAGCGCAGCAGGTTGGACGCGGCGCCGGCCTTGTCGTTGGTGCCCGAGGCGCGGCCGCCACCGAAGGGCTGCTGGCCGACGACGGCGCCGGTGGACTTGTCGTTGATGTAGAAGTTGCCCGCCGCGAAGCGGAGCTTCTCCATCGCGTCCGCCGCCGCGTAGCGGTCCGCGGCGATGATCGAGCCGGTCAGGGCGTACGCCGAGACGGACTCCATCTGCGCCAGCATCGCCTCGTAGTTCTCGTCCTCGTAGACGTGGATCGCCAGGATCGGGCCGAAGTACTCGGTCGTGAAGACCTCGTTCTCCGGGTCGGTGCACACGATGACGGTCGGGCGGACGAAGTAGCCCTCCGAGTCGTCGTACGTACCGCCGGCGACGATCTCGCAGGTCGGGTCGGCCTTGGCGCGGTCGATCGCGGCCTTGTTCTTGGCGAAGGACCGGTCGTCGATGACGGCGCCGATGAAGTTGGTCAGGTCGGTGACCGGGCCCATGGTGATGCCGTCGACCTCGGCCGCGAAGGCCTCCTTGAAGCCGTCGTTCCAGATCGAGGCCGGAACGTAGGCGCGCGAGGACGCCGAGCACTTCTGGCCCTGGAACTCGAAGGAGCCGCGGGTCAGGGCGGTCTTCAGGATCGCGCGGTCCGCGGACGGGTGCGCGACGACGAAGTCCTTGCCGCCGGTCTCGCCGACCAGGCGCGGGTAGGACTTGTACTTCTCGATGTTGTTGCCGACCGTCTTCCACAGGTGCTGGAAGGTCTTGGTCGAGCCGGTGAAGTGGATGCCGGCCAGCTCGGGGTGGTTCAGGGCCACCTCGGAGACGGCGATGCCGTCGCCCGTCACCAGGTTGATGACGCCCTTGGGCAGGCCGGCCTCCTCCAGGAGCTCCATGAGGAGGACCGCGGAGTGGGTCTGCGTCGGGGACGGCTTCCACAGGACCACGTTGCCCATCAGGGCGGGAGCGGTCGGCAGGTTGCCGGCGATGGCCGTGAAGTTGAACGGCGTGATCGCGTAGACGAAGCCCTCGAGCGGGCGGTGGTCGCTGCGGTTCCACACGCCGGCGGAGTTCGCGACCGGCTGCTCGGCCAGGATCTGGCGGGCGAAGTGGACGTTGAAGCGCCAGAAGTCGACGAGCTCGCACGGGGTGTCGATCTCCGCCTGCTGGGCGGTCTTCGACTGGCCCAGCATGGTGGAGGCGGCGAGCTTCTCGCGCCACGGACCGGACAGCAGCTCGGCGGCGCGCAGGATGATCGCGGCGCGGTCGTCGAAGGACATCGCGCGCCAGGCCGGGGCGGCGGCCAGGGCGGCGTCGACGGCTTCCTGGGCGTCGGCCTCGGTGGCGTTGGCGTAGGTGCCGATCACCGACTTGTGGTCGTGCGGCTGGACCACGTCGAAACGCTCGCCGCCGCCCATCCGCTTGACGCCGTTGATCGTCATCGGAAGGTCGATCGGGTTCTCGGACAGCTGCTTGAGCTGCTCTTCGAGGCGCGTGCGCTCCGGGGTGCCGGGGGCGTACGAGTGGACCGGCTCGTTGACCGGAGCGGGGACCTGGGTCACAGCATCCATGGGACTGATAACTCCTTGACCTGGTTCTTGGCTAGTTCTTGGTGATCATCGAGCGGACGAAGAAGAGCAGGTTGGCCGGCTTCTCCGCGAGGCGGCGCATGAAGTAGCCGTACCAGTCCGTCCCGTACGCGGTGTAGACGCGCATGCGGTGGCCTTCGGCGGCGAGCCGCAGGTGCTCCTCGCTGCGGATGCCGTACAGCATCTGGAATTCGTACTCGTCCAGCTTGCGCCCGGCCTTGCGGGCGAGCTCCTGGCCGATGGCGATGAGGCGCGGGTCGTGGGACCCGATCATCGGGTAGCCCTCGCCGTCCATCAGGATCTTCAGGATGCGGACGTACGCCTTGTCGATCTCCGCCTTGTCCTGGTACGCGACCTCGGCGGGCTCCTTGTAGGCGCCCTTGACGATCCGCACGCGGCTGCCGTTGTCGGCCAGGCGGCGGGCGTCGGCCTCGGTGCGGAAGAGGTACGCCTGGATCACGCAGCCGGTCTGCGGGAAGTCCTTGCGCAGCTCCTCGTGGATGGCGAACATCGAGTCGAGGGTGGTGTGGTCCTCGGCGTCCAGGGTCACGGTGGTGCCGATCGCGGCGGCCGCCTCGACGACCGGACGGACGTTGGCGAGCGCCAGCTCGTGGCCGCCCTCCAGCGCCTGGCCGAACATGGACAGCTTCACCGACATCTCGGCCTTCTCGCCGAGGCCGAGCTCCGCGAGGCGCTCGATGAGCTGGAGGTAGGCGTCACGGGCGGCGTGGGACTGCTCCACCTCGGTGATGTCCTCGCCGACGACGTCGAGGGTGACCTCGAGTCCTGCCTGCGTGAGGTCCTCGACGATCGGGATGACCTGATCGACGGTCTCGCCGGGGATGAACCGGTTCACCACGGGCTTGGTCACCGGGGCGGCAGAGACGATACGACGCATCTTGTCGCTGCGCGAAGCGGCGAGGATCACGGGACCCAGCACGGGGCACCTCCAGCGGGTGGCAGAAGAAAAGCGCAAGTAAAACCACCGTGAAACCTAAGGATCGCTTTGATCCTCTGCCATCGACAGCTGTCACGCATCCGTGTCCGCGATCTCATACATCTGTCTGAGGAGCGGGGCCGCGGGTGGGAGAATGGCCGGGTGAAGGGCGATTACCAGGACCTGGTGGACGAGATCTCGGCGCTCCTCGGCGCCCCGGCGACCCTGGAGAACCGGGACTTCCGCCTCATCGCCTTCGGTGCCCACGACAGCGACGACGATCTCGCGATGGACCCGGTACGGACCCGCTCGATCCTGACCCGCCAGTCGACGGCGGCCGTCCGGTCCTGGTTCGAGGGCTTCGGCATCGCCCGCGCCACCGGCCCCGTCCGCATCCCGGCGGCGCCGGACGCGGGGGTGTTCCGGGGGCGGATCTGCCTGCCGGTGCGGTTCCGGGGCATCGTGCAGGGCTACGTGTGGCTGCTCGACCAGGAGCCCGGCGCGCCGGGGCCGGAGCCGGCGGCGCTGGACGCGGCCATGGAGGTGGCCCAGCGGATCGGGGTGCTGCTCGCCGAGGAGGCGAAGGCCGGGGCGGACCTGTCGCGGGAGTTCCAGGCGGTGCTCACGGCCGGGCGGGGATGGCAGCAGGACATGGCGGTGGCCGCGCTGCGGGCCGCCCTCGGGCCGGCCGGGGACGGCCTGCACGCGGCGGTGTGCGTGGCGCCGTGGCCCGGCGAGGCTCCGGCGTCCGTGCCCGGCGCGGCGGCCGTGTGCGTCGTACCCCGGCGGGGCGGCGGCGCGGGCGAGCCGGGCGACGCGCCGGGTGCCGGACCGGCGGGCGCAGGCCCGGCCCTGGCGGTACTGCTCCGGCTTCGGTCGACGGACGCACTGGCTCCGGCACTGACGGCGGTGGCACGCCTGCTGCCGCGCACGGCGGAACCGGCGGCGGCCGCGGCGGCCGGCGCGGGCACCGCCGGACCGCGGGCCAAGGCGGCGGCCGGAGCCGGAACGGCCGCGCGGGCAGTTGGGTCGGGTGGCTCGGCGGGATCCGCGCCGGCCGGACCCGAGGGAGGCGCGCACCGGATGACCGCGGGGGTCGCCGACCCCGTCCGCGGTCTCGCCGAGCTGCCCGCCGCCTGGGAGCAGGCCGTCGCCGCGGCCCGGGCGGCGGTCGCCGAACCGCGGCTCGGCCCGGTCGCCCAGTGGTCGCAGATCGGCCCGTACCGGCTGCTGGCGAGCCTGGCCTGCGACCCGGTGGACGATCCGGCGGCCCGGACCCTGCTCGCGCCCGCCCACCGCGAACTCGCCCGCACCGCCGAGGTGTTCCTGGACTGCGCCGGCCAGGCGGGCCGCGCCGCCGCCGCCCTCGGCATCCACCGCCAGACCCTCTACTACCGCCTCGGCCGCGTGGAACAGCTCACCGGCCTCGACCTGGACGCGGGCGAGGACCGCCTGCTGCTCCACATGGCCATCAAGGCCTCCCGCCTGGCCTGAGGGTAATCCCGGGCCCGTCTCAGGGCTGTCCCCGATGTCCCGGTGGCGCCCGGCCCCCTACCGTCGCGAACAGCGCCGGCCGCCCGGTCCGCGGATCCCCTCCGCACCGGCCGGTGCGCCACGGAGGCCCGATGAAGGCGATCGTCCAGGACCGGTACGGCTCCCCCGGCGTACTGGAGTTGAGGGAGGTCGAAAGGCCCCGGGTCGGCGACCGGGAGGTGCTCGTACGGGTCCACGCGGCCGCGGTCAACGCGCGCGACTGGCACCTCATGCGGGGCGATCCCTACCTGGCCCGGGCGGCGCTGGGCCTGTGCGGCCCGAAGGTGCGCGTCCGGGGCACCGACTTCGCGGGCCGGGTGGAGGCGGTGGGCGGGGACGTGACCCGGCTGCGCCCGGGAGACGAGGTGTTCGGCGAGGCCGAGGGGGCCTTCGCCGAGTACGTGTGCGCCTCGGAGGACGTGGTGGAGCCGATGCCCGCGAACCTTTCGTTCGAGCAGGCGGCCGCGGTCCCGCTGGCGGGGAACACCGCCCTCATGGGGCTGCGCGACCTGGGGCGCGTGCGGCCGGGACAGCGGGTCCTGGTCAACGGCGCGTCAGGCGGGGTGGGGACCTTCGCCGTTCAGATCGCCAAGGCGTTCGGGGCGGAGGTGACCGGCGTGTGCGGCACGAGGAACACGGAGCTGGTGCGTTCGCTGGGCGCGGACCACGTCGTCGACTACTCCCGCGAGGACTTCACCCGCACCGGCCGGCGCTACGACCTCGTCTTCGACCTGGTGGGCAACCGGTCCCTCACCGAGTGCCGCCGCGCCTTGACGCCCGGGGGCACGCTGGTGCTCTCGGGCGGCGGCGTGTCCGAAGGGGGCAGTTTGGTGGGGCCGATCGCCCTGCTGGTGAAGGGCAGGGCGCTCGCCCCCTTCGTCCGTCACCGACTGCTCGTCCTCACGGCGACGCCGGACCGCCGTAACCTGGCGGCGCTGCGCGAGCTCATCGAGTCCGGCCGCCTGGCCCCGGCCGTCGACCGCACCCACCCCCTGCACGAGGTGCCCGAGGCCATCCGGTACCTGGAGGTGGAACACGCCCGCGCGAAGGTGGTCATCACGCTGTAGCCGACCGGGGTCCGGCTCCGGGCCGGGCTGCGGCTCCGGGTTCGGGTCGGGCTCCGGGTCCGGGGCCGGGTGCGGCCCCGGAGCGGCTGCGGCTACGTCCGCGGGCGGGTCATCGTCTCGGCGGCCCGGCGCATGCCCTCGGTGAACTCCTCGGCCGTGGCCGCCGATTCCGGGTCGAACAGCCACTGGATCATCAGACCGTTGAGCAGCGCCTGGTAGAAGGAGCCCAGGGTCCGCACGTCCCGCTCGTCGAGCTGGTCCTCCGGAGTGCCGGTCAGCATCGAGATCAGCCCGCGGCGCCCCTCGGCCTGCGAGGCCGCGAGCATCGCCCGCAGCTCGGGCCGCTGGTCGCGGCCGAGCGCCACCTCCAGGCTGGCCGCCCAGACGGGAGCGGACTTCTCGTGCTGCGCGAGGACGCCTTCCCAGAGCGCGCGGAAGCGCTCCAGCGACCCGCCCTCACCGTCCAGGCCGTCCTGGAAGACCGCCCCCCACTCCTCCATCAGGCCGATGAAGGCCTCGGTGAGCAGTGCGTCCTTCGAACCGTAGTGATAGCCGATGGAGGCCAGGTTCGTCCCCGACGCACTGACGATGTCGCGCGCGGTGGTGCGTACGAACCCCTTCTCCACCAGGCACTTCTTGGCGCCTTCGAGCAGATCTTCGCGATGTCCCATGGCCTCACCGTAGCAAGACAACCGTCCTAGACGTCAGTCCCATACGAACGTTCTAAACAAGCGTCATAGACAAGCGTTTAAGACGTGTGTATGTTTCTCGGCATGACGAACCCCGCCGCCACAGCGCGACTCGCCGGCCGCCGCGAATGGACCGCCTTCACCGTCCTGCTGCTGCCCCTGCTCCTGGTCTCGATGGACGTCTCGGTCCTCTACTTCGCCATCCCGGCGATCACCGAACAGCTCGACCCGAGCGCCACCCAGCAGCTCTGGATCTTCGACAGCTACGCCTTCGCCCTCTCCGGCCTGCTGATCACGATGGGCTCGCTCGGCGACCGGATCGGCCGCCGCAGGCTGCTGCTGATCGGCGCCGGAGCCTTCGGTCTCGCCTCGGTGGGCGCCGCCTACGCCACCAGCGCCGAGATGCTCATCGCGGCCCGCGTCCTGCTCGGCGTCGGCGGCGCGACCCTGATGCCGTCCACGCTCGCCCTCATCCGCAACCTCTTCCAGGACGACAAGCAGCGCGGCAAGGCCATCGCCATCTGGTCCGGAGCCATGACCGGCGGCATCGCCCTCGGCTCCGTACTGAGCGGCGTGATGCTGAACCACTTCTGGTGGGGCTCCGTCTTCCTGATCAACGTGCCCGCGATGGTGCTCCTGCTGGCCCTGGTCCCCGTCCTGGTACCGGAGTTCAAGGACCCGGCCCCCGGCCGCTTCGACCTGTGGTCCGTCCCGCTGTCCATGGCCGCCGTACTGCCGGTCGTGTACGGCCTCAAGGAGATCGCCGCCGAGGGCTTCGAGCCCCTCTACCTGGGCTGCCTGGCCGTCGGACTGCTCTTCGGGTACGTCTTCGTCCGCCGCCAGCGCAGCCGTGACGACGCCATGGTCAGCCGCTCGCTGTTCCGGGGCCGCGGCTTCGGCGCCGGCATCGCCCTGAACACCGTCGCCGCCTTCGCCATGCTCGGCTCGGCCTACTTCACCACCCAGTACCTGCAGTCGGTGCTCGGCATGGGCACCCTGGAAGCCGCCCTGTGGAGCCTCGCCCCCTCGGTCGTCATCGGTGCGGCTGCCCCGGTCTCCGCGGCCCTGGCCCAGAAGACGGACCGGGCCCACGTCATCGCCGGCGGGTTCGTCCTCGCCGCCGCCGGCTTCGTGCTGATCGCCCTGGTCGACACCGACTCGCTGTGGCTGATCCTGGCCGGCGCGGGCGTCCTGGCCTCGGGCATCGTCACCGTGATGTCCCTGGTGTCCGACATGGCCCTGGGCGCGGCCCCCGCCGAGAAGGCCGGTTCCGCCGCCTCCCTGCTGGAGACCGGTACGGAGTTCGGCGGCGCCCTGGGCATGGCGGTCCTCGGCAGCCTGGGCACCGCGGTCTACCGCAGCGACCTGGCGGACGCCGATCCCGCCGTACGGGAGACCCTCGGCGGCGCCGTCGCCACCGCCCACCAGATCGGCGGGGCGGCCGGCGAGCAGGTCCTGACCCTGGCCCGGGATGCCTTCGTCCACGGCATGCAGTACGCGGCCTGGGGCGGTACGGCGCTGCTGCTCGGGGCGGCCGTGCTCGCAGCGGCCCTGCTGCGGGGCATCGGAGCCCCCGCCCCGGCCGCGGCGGAGCCCGCCGGAGCCACCGGGGCGCGGTCCCACGAAGCGGCGTACAACTGATCGGTACGACACGGCGCGTGACACGGCACGGCACGGCGCGGCGCGGCCGGCGGAACGCGGAAGGGCCCGGGGTCTCCCCCCGGGCCCTTCCTCATGTCACTGCCGTGGCGGCGTCAGGCGAGGCTGACGGTGCGCGCCGAGACGGCGCCGATCTCGGCGGCGATGTCCGCGAGGACGCCCGCCGGCACCTCGGCGTCGACGGTGAGGACCGCGAGGGCCTCGCCGTGCTCCTCCGCACGGGCGACCTGCATGCCCGCGATGTTCAGGCCGCCCTCGCCGAGGACGCGGCCGACGGTGCCGACCACGCCGGGGCGGTCGGTGTAGCGCAGCACGACCATGTAGTCGGCGAGCGCCAGGTCCACGTCGTACTCGCCGATGCCCACGATCTTCTGAAGGTGCTTCGGGCCCGCGAGCGTGCCGGAGACCGAGACCTCCTGGCCGTCCGACAGGGTGCCGCGGACGGTCACCACGTTGCGGTGGTCCGGGGACTCCGAGCTGGTGGTCAGGCGCACCTCGACACCGCGCTCCTGCGCGAACAGCGGGGCGTTGACGTAGGAGACCGTCTCGTCGACGACGTCCTCGAAGACACCCTTGAGCGCGGACAGTTCGAGCACCTTGACGTCGTGCTGGGTGATCTCGCCGCAGACCTCGACGTCGAGGCGGACCGCGACCTCGCCCGCGAGGGCGGTGAAGATGCGGCCGAGCTTCTCGGCGAGCGGCAGGCCGGGACGGACGTCCTCGGCGATGACGCCGCCCTGGACGTTGACCGCGTCCGGTACGAGCTCACCGGCGAGGGCGAGGCGCACCGACTTGGCGACCGAGACGCCGGCCTTCTCCTGGGCCTCGTCCGTGGACGCGCCGAGGTGCGGGGTGCAGACGACCTGGTCGAGCTCGAAGAGCGGGGAGTCCGTGCAGGGCTCCTTCGCGTACACGTCGAGGCCGGCGCCGGCGACGCGGCCCTCCTTGATGGCCGAGTACAGGGCGGCCTCGTCCACGATGCCGCCGCGCGCGGCGTTGACGATGCGGACGGTCGGCTTGACCTTGTGCAGGGCCTCGTCCCCGATGAGACCGAGGGTCTCGGGGGTCTTGGGCAGGTGCACCGTGATGAAGTCGGCGACCTCCAGGAGCTCGTCCAGCGTCAGCATCTTGACGCCCATCTGGGCGGCGCGCGCGGGCTGCACGTAGGGGTCGTAGGCGACGATCTTCATACCGAAGGCCGACATGCGCTGCGCGACGAGGACGCCGATGCGGCCGAGGCCGACGACACCGAGGGTCTTCTCGCTGAGCTCGACGCCCGTGTACTTGTTCCGCTTCCACTCGCCGTTCTTCAGGGCGGTGTTGGCCTGCGGGATGTTGCGGGCGGTGGCGACGAGCAGGCCGCAGGCGAGTTCGGCCGCGGTCACGATGTTCGAGGTCGGGGCGTTGACGACCATCACGCCGGCCTTGGTGGCGGCGGAGACGTCGACGTTGTCCAGACCGACGCCGGCTCGGGCGACGACCTTCAGCTTCTTCGCCGCGGCGATGGCCTCGGCGTCGACCTTGGTGGCGGAGCGCACGAGGATCGCGTCGACGTCGACGATCGCGGGGAGCAGCTCGGCGCGGTCGGCGCCGTTGCAGTGGCGGATCTCGAAGTCCGGGCCGAGCGCCTCGACGGTGGCGGGCGACAGCTCTTCGGCGATGAGTACGACAGGTTTCGAGCTCACGTGGGTCATCCTCACAAGTCCAGTGCGGACGGCCGTCCCGACGGCCGCAGGCGGTGGAGGGGGTAGCCGCGTGGAAGACGCACGACACTGTGGGCCTGACGCGTATGTGTTGAGCAGTGTAGTGGCGCTGACGGACCGGTTTTCCGCCTGTACGGAAGGATCACTCTTCCGTGGTTGGCCGGGTTGGACAAGCCATGCCCCTGAGGGCCCCGTTCCCGGCGCTCCGGTCACCGGTGCGGCATGTGCCGTACCGCCCGGTGAGCGCGGCGGGGCCGGGACGACACGTCCCGGCCCCACCGCCGCGAGATCAGCTCTCGTCGTTGTCGACCCAGCTCATCAGCTTGCGCAGCTTCTTGCCGGTGGTCTCCAGCAGGTGCTCCGAGTCGGCCTTCTTGTACTCGTTGTACTTGGGCAGACCGGCCTTGTACTCGGCCATCCACTCCTCGGCGAACTTGCCGCTCTGGATCTCCTCGAGGACCTTCTTCATCTCGGCCTTGGTGGCGTCGGTGATGACGCGCGGGCCGGTGATGTAGTCGCCCCACTCGGCGGTCTCGGAGACCGACCAGCGCATCTTCTCCAGGCCGCCCTCGTACATCAGGTCGACGATGAGCTTCAGCTCGTGCAGGCACTCGAAGTAGGCGATCTCCGGCTGGTAGCCCGCCTCGGTCAGGGTCTCGAAACCGGCCTTGACCAGCGCGGACGCACCACCGCAGAGGACGGCCTGCTCACCGAACAGGTCGGTCTCGGTCTCCTCGGTGAAGGTGGTCTTGATGACGCCGGCGCGGGTGCCGCCGATGCCGGCCGCGTAGGAGAGCGCCAGGTCGAAGGCCTTGCCGGTGGCGTCCTGCTCGACGGCGGCGATGCACGGGACGCCGCGGCCCTCCTCGTACTGGCGGCGGACCAGGTGGCCCGGGCCCTTCGGGGCGACCAGGGCGACGTCCACGTTGGTGGGGGGCTTGATGAAGCCGTAGCGGACGTTGAAGCCGTGGCCGAAGAAGAGCGCGTCGCCCTCCTTGAGGTGGTCCTTGATGGACTCCTCGTAGATCTCGGCCTGCAGCGGGTCCGGGGTGAGGATCATGATGACGTTCGCCCACTCGGCGGCCTCGGCCACGGGGACGACCTTCAGGCCCTGCTCCTCGGCCTTGGCCTTGGACTTCGAGCCCTCCTTCAGGCCGACGACGACGTCGACGCCGGAGTCACGGAGCGACAGCGCGTGGGCGTGGCCCTGGCTGCCGTAACCGATGACCGCGACCTTGCGGCCCTGGATGATGGACAGGTCGGCGTCGTTCTCGTAGAACAGCTCGGCCACTGGGATATCTCCTTGGTGCGCTGGTGTTGCTCCCACCGTACGGCGGGGAACGGAATCTGAGTTTGTCGGTCTCGCTATGCGGGCCGAGCGTGTCTGCCGGGGCCGGGGCGGCCGCTGTGCCGCGGCCGCCCGGGCCGGCCGGGTCAGGCGCTGCGGTCGAGCGCGCGCAGGCTGCGGTCCGTGATGGACCGTCCGCCGCGCCCTATGGCGATCGTGCCGGACTGCACGAGCTCCTTGATGCCGAAGGGCTCCAGCATCTTGAGCATGGCGCCGAGCTTGTCGGAGCCGCCGGTCGCCTCGATGGTGACGGCCTCCGGGGAGACGTCGACCGTCTTGGCGCGGAACAGCTGGACGATCTCGACGATCTGCGAGCGGGTCTCGTTGTCGGCGCGGACCTTCACCAGGACGAGTTCGCGCTCGATGGCGTTGTGCGGCTCCAGCTCGACGATCTTGAGCACGTTGACCAGCTTGTTCAGCTGCTTGGTCACCTGCTCCAGCGGGAGGTCCTCGACGTTGACGACGATGGTGATGCGGGAGATGTCGGGGTGCTCGGTGACGCCGACCGCGAGGGAGTCGATGTTGAACCCGCGGCGGGAGAACAGGGCGGCGATCCGGGCGAGGATGCCGGGCGTGTTCTCGACCAGGACGGAGAGCGTGTGCTTGGACATGTGAGGCGTTCTCTCTCTCAGGCTCTCTCGGCTCAGTCGTCTTCGTTGTCGCCGAAGTCGGGACGGACGCCCCGGGCTGCCATGACCTCGTCGTTGGAGGTGCCGGCGGCGACCATCGGCCACACCATGGCGTCCTCGTGGACGATGAAGTCGATGACGACGGTACGGTCGTTGATCGCGTTGGCCTCGGCGATGACCTTGTCCAGGTCGGCCGGGTCCTCACAGCGCAGCGCCACGCAGCCCATGGCCTCCGACAGCTTGACGAAGTCCGGGACGCGCGTGCCCTTGCGGGGCGCGATGGACTCGCCGAGCTGGGAGCCGACCGTGTCGTGACCGGTCTCGTCGGCGTGCAGGACGGTGTTGGAGTAGCGCTGGTTGTAGAACAGCGTCTGCCACTGACGCACCATGCCCAGGGCGCCGTTGTTGATGATCGCGACCTTGATCGGGATGTTGTTCAGGGCGCAGGTGACCAGTTCCTGATTGGTCATCTGGAAGCAGCCGTCGCCGTCGATCGCCCAGACCGTGCGCTCGGGCATGCCGACCTTGGCGCCCATCGCGGCGGGGACCGCGTAGCCCATGGTTCCGGCGCCGCCGGAGTTCAGCCAGGTGCGGGGCTCCTCGTACTTGACGAAGTGCGAGGCCCACATCTGGTGCTGGCCGACGCCGGCCGCGAAGACCGTGCCCTTCGGCGCGAGCGCGCCGATCCGCTCGATGACCTGCTGCGGCGAGAGGCTGCCGTCCGCGGGCAGGTCGTAGCCCAGCGGGTACGTCTCGCGCCAGCGGTTGAGGTCGTTCCACCAGGCGGTGTAGTCGCCGGCGCTGCCTTCGGTGTGCTCGGCCTGGACGGCCTGGATCAGGTCGGCGATGACCTCGCGGGCGTCACCGACGATCGGGACGTCGACGGCGCGGTTCTTGCCGATCTCGGCCGGGTCGATGTCCGCGTGGATGATCTTGGCGAAGGGGGCGAAGCTGTCCAGCTTGCCGGTGACGCGGTCGTCGAAGCGGGTGCCGAGCGCGATCAGCAGGTCCGACTTCTGCAGCGCGGTGACGCCGGTGACGCTGCCGTGCATGCCGGGCATGCCGACGTGCAGGGGGTGGCTGTCGGGGAAGGAGCCGAGGGCCATCAGGGTGGTGCAGACCGGGACGCCGGTCAGCTCGGCCAGGACCTTCAGCTCGGCGGTGGCGCCGGACTTCATGACGCCGCCGCCGACGTACAGCACCGGGCGCTTGGCCTGGCAGATGAGCTTGGCGGCCTCACGGATCTGCTTGGCGTGCGGCTTGGTGACCGGCCGGTAGCCGGGGAGGTCCTGGGAGGGCGGCCACGAGAAGGTGGTCTTCGCCTGCAGGGCGTCCTTGGCGATGTCGACGAGGACCGGGCCGGGACGGCCGGTGGCCGCGATGTGGAACGCCTCGGCGATCGTCCTCGGGATGTCCTCGGCCTTGGTGACCAGGAAGTTGTGCTTGGTGATCGGCATGGTGATGCCGACGATGTCCGCCTCCTGGAAGGCGTCGGTGCCGATCGCCTTGGAGGACACCTGGCCGGTGATCGCGACGAGCGGGACGGAGTCCATGTGGGCGTCGGCGATCGGGGTGACCAGGTTGGTGGCGCCCGGGCCGGACGTGGCCATACAGACGCCGACCTTGCCGGTGGCCTGGGCGTAGCCGGTGGCGGCGTGGCCGGCCCCCTGCTCGTGGCGGACCAGGATGTGACGGACCTTCTTGGAGTCCATCATCGGGTCGTACGCGGGGAGGATGGCGCCTCCCGGAATCCCGAAGACGGTGTCGCACCCCACCTCTTCGAGAGAGCGGATGAGGGACTGCGCACCCGTGACGTGCTCAACTGCGGCGGACTGCTGTCCGCCGGAACGGGGCCGCGGCTGCGGATGGTGGGCCCCGGTGGCCTGCTCGGTCATCGGCATTCTCTTCTCGAAGCTGAGGGTTTTACGCGGATTCGACTCTGTGCCAGTGCAACAAAAAACCCCTCGTGCCAGGAGGCAAGCGAGGGGAGCGCGTCGGGTGTGTTGAGCGGGGACATGCAGGTCCCAGCTTCAGCCGACGCGCTTTCCAAGTACGAGAATTCGGGTGCGCATGGCATTGACCCTCCCTCTGGCGGGAGGGTGATGTCAAGTAGGTGGGACGGGCGTCTCATTATGTGAGCCTCTACGGATGACCATCGAGCCCCCGGAGGAGCCGCCCGCCAGTGCGGGCTGGGCCGCTCCGCCCGGTACTGGGAACGTACCGCGCACCAGCGCACGGCGCAGCCTGTACTCGTCGAGCGGGCCGGAAAAGGCCATCCCCTGGCCGTGCGTGCACCCCATCGCGCGCAGTGCGGCCACCTGCTCGGGCAGGTCCACGCCGTCGGCCACGGACCGCATGCCGAGGTCGTTTGCGATCCGCAAGAGACCCGCTGTGATCTTGTGCAGGCGGGCGGACTCGACGACCCCCTCCACCAGGCCCCGGTCCAGCTTGAGCATGTCCACGGGCAGGCGGCGCAGGGCACTGATGGCGGCGTAGCCACTGCCGAACCCGTCCAGGGCGATTCCCACCCCGAGCCGGTGCAGGGCCGCCAGGCGGCGCTCCAGGTCGTCGAAGGGGACTCTGGGGTCGGACACCGCGAGCTCCAGCACCAGGGCCCCGGAGGGCAGGCCGTGCCTGGTCAGCAGGGCTTCCACGGTGCCGAGCGGCATGGCGCTGTCCAGGAGCCGCTGGGCGGTCATCCGCACGGCCACGGGCACGTCGTGTCCGGCCCGCTGCCGGTCGGCGGCCTGCTCGACGGCCTCCTCCAGCAGCCAGCGGCCCAGCTCGGCGGTGCGCGAGGCGTCGGGACCGCCGCCGGAGCCGGAGCCGGAGCCGCCGCCCGCCGCGCCCTCGCTGTACTCGGCCACCCGGAGGAACTCCGCCGGTGTGAAGAGGATCCCCTGGGCCGAACGCCACCGCGCCTGCGCGGCGACGGCAGCGATCTCGCCGGTGGCCAGCGAGACCACGGGCTGGTGCAGCAGGGCGAACTCCCCCTCGTGCAGTGCGGTGCGCAGCCGGCCCGCCAGCTCGGCCTTTCGGACCACCTCGGCCTGCATCTGCGGGGCGTAGGTCTCGACGCGGTCCTTGCCGCCGGCCTTGGCCCGGTACATCGCCAGGTCCGCGTTGCGCATCAGGTCCGAGGGGGTGATTCCGGGGTCGGCGAAGGCCACGCCGATGCTGGCGGCCACCCGTACCTCGCTGCCGCCGATCCGGTACGGCTGGGAGAGCCGGGCGCGCAGCCGGTCGGCGATCTCGCGGACCTGGTACTCGCGGGCGCTGCGGTCGCGGCTGCCGTCGCCCAGGATCAGCGCGGCGAACTCGTCGCCGCCGAGCCGGGCGGCGGTGTCCCCGGCCCGGACGGAGTCCTGGAGCCTGCGGGCGGCCTCGATGAGCAGTTCGTCGCCGGCCTGGTGGCCGATGGTGTCGTTGACCGCCTTGAAGCCGTCGAGGTCGATGAAGAGCACGGCGGTGCTGTGGTCGCCCGCGCGGCGGCCCGTCAGGGCCTGGCGCACGCGCCGGGTGAAGAGCGCCCGGTTGGGGAGGTCGGTCAGCGGGTCGTGTTCGGCGCTGTGCTGGAGCTGGGCCTGGAGCCGGACGCGCTCGGTGACGTCCCGGCTGTTGAGGATGAGTCCGCCCTGGTGGCGGTTGACGGTGGACTCCACGTTCAGCCACTCGCCGCCGCCCGACTTGAAGCGGCATTCGATGCGGGTGGTGGGCTCCTCGGTCGGCGGTGCAGCGAGGAAGCGGCGTACCTCGTGGACCACCCGGCCGAGGTCGTCGGGGTGGATCAGGGTGGCCAGCTCGGTGCCGACCAGCTCCTCCGCCTCGCGGCCGTACACCCCGGCGGCGGCCGGGCTCACGTAGCGCAGGGTCCCGGTGGGTGCGGCGATCATGATGACGTCGCTGGAGCCCTGGACGAGGGAGCGGAAGTGGTTCTCCTTCTGGGCCAGTTCCTGGGTCAGGGCGATGTTGTCGAGGAGCATGATGCCCTGCCGGATGACGAGGGCGAGCACGACGGTGCAGCCGGTGAACACGACCATCCGGTCGACCTTCCG
The DNA here is from genome assembly GCF_000720455.1 of Streptomyces virginiae. Lineage (GTDB taxonomy): Bacteria > Actinomycetota > Actinomycetes > Streptomycetales > Streptomycetaceae > Streptomyces > Streptomyces virginiae. Next base: position 26,672 of record NZ_JOAK01000005.1, read on the forward strand.
GCCGTCCACGACGTTGTAGAGGATGCCGAGGGTGCACACGGCGGCCGCGAGGTACGGCGTGAGGGCGGGCAGGGATCCGGTGATCGGACGGCTGTGCGGCCGGTCCCTGCGCGGATGCCCGGGCGGCACCGGGCCCTGGTGAAAGCGCCGGGCGCCCCAGGGCGCGTACGCAAGCAGCAGCGAGCCGGCGAACCAGCCGGCGTCGAGCAGCTGACCGGACTGGTACTCGGCGCTCAGCAGGGGCGAGGTGAACAGCGCGTCGCTCAGGACGGTCAGCGCCAGCGCCGCGATGGCGGTGTTGACGGCGGAGCGGTTGGTCTCGCTCCGCCGGAAGTGCAGCACGAGGACCATCGAGACGAGCGCGATGTCCAGCAGGGGGTAGGCGAGGGAGAGCGCGGCGCGCGGGACGCTGCCGGGGGCGCCGGACTGCGCGGTCCGCGCCGCGTGGGCCAGGGCCAGGCTCCAGGACAGGGTCAGCAGGGAGCCGCCGATGAGCCAGGAGTCGAGTCCCAGGCACACCCAGCCGGCGCGGGTGACCGGGCGTTTGGCGAGGACGAGGAGGCCCACGATGGCGGGCGGGGCGAAGCAGAGGAAGGCGAAGTCGGCGAGCGAGGGCTTCGGCACGTCCTGGCCGAGGACCACCTCGTACCAGCCCCAGACGGCGTTGCCGCAGGCGCCCATGAGGGAGGAGAAGGCGAAGAGCAGCCAGGCGGGGCGTTCCCGGCTGTCGATCGTGCGCGCGTAGGTGTAGCAGGAGACGGCGGCGAGCAGTCCTGCGGCGCTGAGCCCGAAATCGCCCATGATCTCGGCGACTTCCTCGGAGCCCCAGTTGAGGGCGGCGCCGACGGCGTACCCGCCGCTGACGACCGCGAGGATCAGCTGCATCGCCAGGCCCCTGCCTCCGCCCGAGACGGACGGCCGGTCCAGGAGCGCCGCCCCCGGGGTGCTCACCGGTCCCCCTCGCTGGCTGGTTCCGGCGCGGCCCAGTCGCGGCTGCGTCGCCTCCGGCGGCTGTGCCGCGTCGGATCCTTCGTCCATTGGCCGTGCATCGCCCGTCGCCCCCCAAAGTGTCCGATCACTCCCCAGCGCCAGACGTTCGTGGCGCAGCCCCTTCTTCCGGACGATACACCACTTTCGTCACTCAGGGACATAGTTGCTCTACGCTCCGTTACCGTACGGGGAGTTGTGGCAACCCGTCGCGTTCGAACGACTGCGGAGCGTACAGGGACGGGGGCTAGCCGGTGATCAGCACCGTGTGCTCCACGGGCTCCCCTGCGGCGAAGCGGGTGAGCTGGCGGGCCACCAGGCGCTTGGCGCGGGGCTCGAACGCTGAGCTGCTGCCGCCGACGTGAGGCGTGATCAGGACGTTCGGGGCGTGCCAGAGCGGATGGCCGGCGGGCAGCGGTTCCGGGTCGGTGACGTCGAGGGCCGCGTGCAGCCGGCCCGATTCCACCTCCGCCAGCAGGGACTTGGTGTCGACGACGGGGCCGCGCGAGACGTTCACGAGCAGGGCCCCGTCCTTCATCCGGCCGAGGAACCCGGCGCCCGCCAGACCCCGGGTCTCGTCGGTCAGGGGCGTCACGAGGATGACCACGTCGGCCTGCGGCAGGAGCCGGGGCAGGTCGGCGATGGCGTGCACAGGGCCCCGTGCGGTGGTCCGCGCCGAACGCGCGACGCGTTCGATCCGCTCGCACTCGAAGGGCACGAGGCGGTCCTCGACGGCGGAGCCGATGGATCCGTAGCCGATGATCAGAACTGACTTGTCGGCGAGGGCGTCGTAGAAGCCGGAGCGCCAGTCCTCCCGGTCCTGTCCGCGGACCATGCCGGGGATGCCGCGCAGGGACGCGAGGGTCAGCGCGAGGGCCAGTTCGGCGGTGCTGGCCGTGTGGACCCCTGCGGCGTTGCACAGCCGTACGCCCGGACGCAGGTCCCCGAGGCGGCCCAGCACGTCGTCGATGCCGGCCGTCAGGGTCTGGACGACCCGTACGGCGGGCATCGCGGTGAGCGGGCGCACGGTGACCTCGGCGGACTTCATGTAGGGGGCCACGTAGAAGACGCAGTCGGCCGGATCGGCCGGGAAGGCGTCCTCGCCGTCCCACTGGCGGTACCGGAAGGAGTCGGGGAGGCCGGCGACCTCTTCGGCGGGGAAGGGGAGCCAGACGTCCCGTGGCGATGCAGTCATGATCACGAGGCTATGCCAAGCCGTCTTGATCAAGCCGTTAGTTTGGTTGCCGGAGCGGAGGGGGACGCAGGGGTGGAGCGCAGGTCGATCGGGGCGGGGGCGCTGAGCGTGGGCGCCGTCGGCCTCGGCTGTATGCCGATGAGCTGGGCGTACACGCCGTCGCGGCGGCGGGGGCACGAGTCGCTGGCCGCCGTGCACGCCGCGCTGGACCTGGGGTCGAACCTGCTGGACACGGCCGATGTGTACGGGCCGTTCACCAACGAGCTGCTGCTGGGTCGGGTGCTGCGGGAGCGGCGGTCCGACGCGTTCGTGTCGGCCAAGGTCGGGCTGCGGGCGGGCGACCAGCACGTGGTGGCCGACGGCCGGCCCGGCTACCTGCGGCGGGCGTGCGACGCCTCGCTGCGGCGGCTGCGCACCGATGTCATAGACCTCTACCAGCTGCACCGGGTGGATCCGGAGGTTCCGGTGGAGGAGACCTGGGGGGCCATGGCGGAGCTGGTGGGCGCGGGAAAGGTGCGGGCCCTCGGCTTCTGCGCGCTGGGGGCCGCCGCCGGCCCGGGTGCCGGGCGGCGCGGTGACCGCGGGTACCGGACGACGCTGCGGCACCTGGAGCGGCTGCAGCAGGTCTTCCCGGTGAGCGCGGTGCAGGCGGAGTTGTCGGTGTGGTCGCCGGAGGCGGCGTCGCAGCTGCTGCCGTGGTGCGCGGCGCGCGGGGTCGGGTTCCTGGCCGCGATGCCGCTGGGCAGCGGGTTCCTGACCGGGACGCTCACTCCGGGCGAGGGCTTCGAGCCTCAGGACGTCCGGGCCCGGCACCCGCGGTTCACGGCGGAGGCGATGGCCTCGAACCAGGTGCTGGTGGCGGGGCTGAGGCGGGTGGCGCGGCGGCACGGGCCCGAGGTCACGGTCGCGCAGGTGGCCCTGGCCTGGGTGCTGGCCCAGGGGCCGCAGGTGGTGCCCGTGCCGGGGGCGGACCGCGCGCACTGGGCGGTGGAGAACGCCGGGGCGGCGCGGCTGCGGCTCACGGCCGCGGACCTGGCCGAGATCGCGGACCTTCCGGTCGACGTGGGAGCCTGGGACTGACCGCCCACAACCACTCGATCGGGTGTACGAGTGGTGGAACTTCGGGTACTGCCCCGGCTGTTGAGACGGGTGAGGGGCAGGATCGGAGGACCGGAAGGGAGCAGGGCGATGCGATACGGAAGTTCTCCCGGGCAGGCGGGGTGTGAGGTGCCGGGCGCGCGGCGTCTGAGCGTGCTGGCGGCGGTCGCGCTGGCCGGGTGCGGTGCGCTGCTGGTGGCGGGGTGCTCGCCGGGGGGCGGCCCGGACACCGGGCGGGGCGGTTCCCCACCTGGCACGGCGGCGGCGGGGCCCGGGTCACCGGGCCCTTCGGGAAGCGGGGCCGCTTCGCCGCCGGCGTCGGGGCCGCCCGCGAAGGGGGCGGTGACGGTCACCGGCGAGGCCGCCAAGGGCCTGGAGTCGCCCTGGGGCGTGGCCCCGCTGCCCGGAGGTGACCTGCTGGTCGCCTCCCGGGACAAGGGGACGATCAGCCGGGTCGCGGCGGGGTCGGGCGCGGTGACGGCGATCGGGGAGGTCCCGGGCGTGGATCCGGGCGGCGAGGGCGGGCTGCTCGGCCTGGCGCTGTCGCCGGACTTCGCCTCGGACCGGCTGGTGTACGTCTACTTCACGACCGCGTCGGACAACCGGATCGCACGGCTTCGCTATGACGAGCAGAGACCGCCCGGGCAGCAACTGGGAGCGCCGGACACGGTGTTCCGGGGCATCCCCAAGGGGTTGATCCACAACGGCGGGCGGATCGCCTTCGGCCCGGACAAGATGCTGTATGCGGGAACGGGCGAGACGGGTGTCACCGGGCTCGCGCAGGACAAGAAGTCGCTCGGCGGCAAGATCCTCCGGATGACTCCGGACGGGGATCCGGTGCACGGCAACCCGGAGGCCGACTCCGTCGTCTACTCCTACGGGCACCGCAATGTGCAGGGCCTCGCCTGGGACAAGGACAAACGGCTGTGGGCAGCCGAGTTCGGCCAGAACACCTGGGACGAGCTGAATCTGATCGAGCCCGGCGCGAACTACGGCTGGCCCGAGGCCGAGGGGAAGGCGGGCAAGCCGGGTCTGCGGGATCCGGTGGCCGTGTGGCGGACCGACGAGGCCTCGCCGAGCGGGATCGCCTGGGCGGAGGGGTCGGTGTGGATGGCCGGCCTGAAGGGCGAGCGGCTGTGGCGGATCCCGTTGGCCGGGGCGGAGCCGGTGGCCGAGCCCGAGGCCTTCCTGGGGGACAAGTACGGCCGGCTCAGGACGGTGGTCTCTCTCGGGGGTGACCGGCTGCTGCTGGTCACCAGCGAGACGGACGGGCGCGGGTCGCCGGAAGCGGGCGACGACAGGATCCTGACACTGACGGTGCGATGACCGGCATGCTCCCGGGCGGGGGCGGAGGGGCGTGGACACGGTGTTCAACATGATCGAGGAGCTGTTCAACCCGGGACGCAAGCACACGAACGACGAGAAGAAGCGGCTGGAGCTGTCCCGGACCGACGTGGGTGACAACGATCCGGGACGGGGTCCGATAGACCTCGACTCCGGCAAGGTGCTCATACGCCTGGACGCGGAGACCGCGGACGAGCACTGACCGCAGGCCTACCGGGGGGACCGACCGGGCCGGGCGGGGTGAAGAGCCGCAGCCGGTGGGCGAGGGCGGCCGCCTCCCCGCGGCCGGCGACGCCCAGCTTGGCCAGGATGTTCGAGACGTGCACGCTCGCCGTCTTCGGGGAGATGAAGAGCTCCTCGGCGATCTTGCGATTGGTGCTGCCGGCCGCCACCAGGCGCAGTACGTCCTGCTCGCGGCTGGTCAGGCCGAGGGCTTCGACCGGGTCCGGCTCGGGTTCGGGGTCCCCCGGGGGTGTGTCGTCGGTCAGCGGGATCCGGGCGCGCCGGGAGAGCAGGGCCAGGTCCTCACGCAGCCGGCGTGAGCCGATCCGGTCGGCGGTGGCGTGGGCCTCGCGGAGCAGGGCGGACGCGGGTTCGCGGTCGCCGGCGGCCAGCAGGGCCTCGGCGAGCCGGTGACGGGCCCGGGCCAGCAGGTACGGGCGCTCCAGCGGGCGGACGGACTCCTCCACGGCGGTCCAGTCGGCGACGGTGTCCCGGCCCTCGGCCCGCAGCAGTTCGGCCCGCAGGAATTCGGCGTGCGCGATCCACACCGGGGCCGGTGTGGCGAGGGTGCGGGCGGCGCCGCGCAGTACGCCCAGGGCTGCGGCGCGGCCGGCTTCGGCGGCGGGGAGCCCACGGGCGTCGGCCTCGGCGGACGCGGACGCGAGCAGCAGCGGCCAGGCGTAGCGGTGCTGCCCGAGCGGGAAGCCGTGGTCGACGGCGGTGGCCGTCTCGGTGCGGACGTCGGCGATGCGGCCCTCCCCCGCGGCGATCCCGATCGCCAGGCGGTGCAGTGGGATCCGGTGCTGGGGCTGGGTCTCGTGCGCCCCGAAGTGGGTGTGGGCGGCGGCGAGCCGTTGGGTCGCCTCGGTCAGCTCGCCCCGGGCGAGGGCCAGGTAGGCGAGCCGTGCGGAGGCGGAGCCGCGCGGGGCGGCGCTCTGGCCGACCAGCAGGGTGCGCCGGGCCGCCTCGGCGGCCTCGTCCCAGCGGCCGAGGCTGTAGAGGCTCTCGGCCATGTTTCCGAAGACCCAGGCCTCGGTGTCCAGCAGCCGGGACCTCCGGGCCAGTTCGGCCCCTTGTTCGGACAGTTCCACGGCCTCGTGGGACCGTCCCAGGCTTTCCAGTTGAGAGGTGAGGTTGATATGCGCACGTCCTGCGAGCAGCGCGAGGCCGAGTTCTGTGGCCCGTTCCCTGACCGCGTGCATCTCGGCGAGGCCGCCCGGGCCGTCGCCGGCGTCGGTGAGCAGCGCGCCGACCGTGATCCGGGCGTTGAGCTCGGTCTCGGCCGCGCCGACCATCCGCGCGTACTCGACGGCGCGTTCGGCGGCGGCGAGGTTGCCGGGGCCCGGCTTGTGGAGCATGCCCCAGCTCGCGGCCCGGACCAGGACCTCGGCGTGCACCTGGGACGGGGGCAGCCCCCGGACGAGGTCCTGCGCCCTGGCTATCTCCTCCCAGCCGTCGCCGCGGCCGAGGCCGGCGATCAGGCGGGAGCGTTCGGTCCAGAACCACGCGGCGCGCAGCGGGTCGCCGTGCTCCTCCAGCAGGCGCAGCGCCGTCTTCGTGATCTTCAGGGCGCGTTCGCGTTCCCCTCCGTAGCGTGCCGCGACGGTCGCCTCGGCCAGCAGGTCCAGGCGCTGGAGCGGGGTGGTGGCGGGGTCGCAGCCGCAGGGCGGGTACACGTCGGTGTAGTCGGCGGGGCGAAGCGCCTCACGGACGTCTTCCGGGGCGCTTTCCCACAGGTCAAGCGCCCGCTCCAGCAGGTTCAGCTGCTCGGAGTAGGCGTGGCGGCGGCGGGCGGAGACGGAGGCGGCCAGTACGGCGGGCAGCGCCTTGGCGGGGTCGTTCGCGTGGTACCAGTAGCTGGCCAGCCGGATGACGCGCTCCTCGGCGCGGATCAGGTGGGCGTCGGCCTCCACGGCCTCGGCGTAGCGGCGGTTGACGCGGGCGCGCTCGCCGGGCAGGAGGTCGTCGCTGACGGCCTCGCGGACCAGCGAGTGCCGGAAGCGGTAGCCGTCTCCGTCGGGGGTGGCGAGGAGGATGTTGGCGCCGACCGCGGCTCTCAGCGCCTCGATCAACTCGTCCTCGGTCAGTCCGGCGACGGCACGCAGCAGCGGGTACTCGACGGTGGATCCGCCCTCGGCGACGATGCGCACCAGGCGCTGGGTCTCGTCGGGGAGGACCTCGACGCGGACGAGGAGGAGGTCGCGGAGGGATTCCGTGAGTCCGGTGCGGCAGCCGCTCTCCCGGGAGGCGACGAGTTCCTCGACGAAGAAGGCGTTGCCGTCGGACCGGTCGAAGACCGTGTCGACGAAGTCCTCGTCGGGTTGCGCGGCGAGGATGCCGGCGAGCTGGCGGCGTACCTCCGCGCGGTTGAAGCGGGACAGCTCGATCTTCCGGACGGTGCGGAGCCGGTCGAGTTCGGCGAGGAGCGGGCGCAACGGGTGGCGGCGGTGGACGTCGTCCGAGCGGTAGGTGGCGACGACGACGAGCCGGCCGCCGGCGAGGGTGCGGAAGAGGTAGGAGAGCAGGTGCCGGGTGGAGGTGTCCGCCCAGTGCAGGTCCTCCAGGACGAGGACGACGGTGCGGTCGGCGGCGAGCCGCTCCAGCATCCGGGCCGTCAGCTCGAAGAGCCGGGCGGTGCTCTCCTCGTCGTGCGGGCCCCGCGGGGTGTCGCCGAGTTCGGGGAGGATCCGGGCGAGTTCGTCCTCCTGGCCCGCGGCCGCGGCGGCCAACTCCTCGGGGAGCAGCCGGTGCAGGGTGCGCAGTGCCGTCGAGAACGGGGCGAAGGGAAGCCCCTCCGCCCCTATCTCCACACAGCCGCCGACGGCGACGACGGCGCCTCGCCGGTCGGCCTCGCAGAGGAACTCCTCGGTGAGGCGGGTCTTGCCGACCCCGGCCTCTCCCCCGATGAGCATCGCCTGCGGCTCCCGGCCCGCTGCGCGGGTCAGGGCGTCGGTGAGTACGGCCAGTTCGTCGGCGCGGCCGACGAACACCGGGCTGACAGATCTGGTCTCCACGTCGCCGAGCATCGCACAGAGGCCTTGGCCGGCGGCACCCGATATGGGCGCGCTCCCGGTCACGCGCGGGTTCAGGCGGGCCGGGGCGCGGTGCGGGCGCCGCGGGTCCCGCCTCCTGTCACCCGCTCCCGGGGTTCCTGGCCGCGCAAGGTGGCGCGGCGGGCCTTGCGGGCTTCCCCGACGATCCGGTACGCGGCGGCCTCCCGGAGGAGGTCGGTGGTGCGGGCGGCCGCGGCGATCTCGTGCTCGAACATCTCGTACTCCCTGGTCGCTGTTCTCGGCACCTCGTTCGGTGTGGTCCAAGATTCGCGTCCCAGGGGGTACCGGCGCATCGGTCGCATGCCGCATCTGCCGGGTGCCGGGGGCCTTAGTCCGGGGTGGTGCGTCCGGGAGGGGCCTCAGGCGCCTAAGGCAGTGCTCAGGCCGCTGCCTTCGGGATGGCCAGGAGGAGGTCGAAGTACATGAGGACGAAGAGCAGTACGCCGAGGGCGCCCAGGCCGATGCCCGCCCAGGAGACGGACCGCACCCAGGTGGGGAGGGTGCGCTCGGGGGTGCTGAAGGCGGGGAGGGCCAGCACGAAGGTGGCGATGATCAGGGCGAGGGCGGAGAAGACGCCGTTCACCATGGCGGTGGTGTGCCACGGGTCGACGAACTGGGCGGCGATCTGCGCGTTGGCGTCGGCGGCCTGGCTCAGTTCCAGACGAGCGGCGATGCTCGCGCGCTCGGACACGATGCCGGCGACCCAGCTCCCGCTGAGGGCGACGACGGACAGACCGGCGGAGGCGATGGCGAAGGCCGCGGAGCCGACGTGGCCGGGCTGCTCCTCGTCGGCCGGGTCCTCGGCGAAGGCTTCGTCGTCGAGGTCGGCGTCGGCCGCGGCGTCGAGGTCGGCGTCGGTCTTCGCCTCGGTCTCGGCCGCGGCGTCCTGGGGGGTCTCGGTCTTCTCGAGGGCGACCGGGGTGGTGTCCGCCTCGGCGGCGTTCGGGGCGGGGGTCTTCGTGGTGTCCATGCGGGGCACCGTAGGGGCCGCGTCTGAGAGTTCTCTGAGAATCCGGTGGTCGCGGCCGTATCGGGCCCCGGGACCGGCGGGGCCCGGACGGCGCGGCTCAGGAGGTGCGGGCGGCGGCCCACTCGTGGGCGAGGATCGACCAGACCTCGGTGTCCTGGCGGACGCCGCGGTGGAGGTGGTTCTCCCGCATGACGCCCTCGCGGGTCATGCCGAGGCGTTCGGCGACGGCGAGGCTCTTCTTGTTGCCGGTGGCGGCGTGCCACTCGACGCGGTGCATGCCGCGCTCGCCGAAGGCGTAGTCGATCAGGACGCGGCAGGCCTTGGTCACCAGGCCGCGGCCGGCCGCGGCGGGCTCCAGCCAGCAGCCGATCTCGCAGTTCCCGCCGTCGGCGTCGAAGTTGGGGAAGAGGACGCCGCCCACGAGGGTGCCGTCGAGGCGGATGCCGAAGAAGCGGGCGCCGTCCTCACCGGCCTTCACGGCGTACTTGGCCAGGAAGGCCCTGGCGGAGTCGACGTCCGGGGACCGGTCCGGGAAGCCGACGTACTGGCCGATGAACTCGCGTCCGCGTTCGATGTGCGCGAAGAACTCCTCGGCGTGCCGGGCTTCCAGCGGGAACAGCTGGGCGCCTTCGGCGAGGTCTATCGAGAACATGCGGCTTCTTCCTTGGGTCTCGTGCGGCGGTTGGCCGGATCACCGGGAGGCTGTGGCGGGCTCGGCGTCGTCCTCGCTCGTGGTGGGGAGCGCGCCGGACCGCTGTGCCGGAAGTTTCGCATGCGGGCGGCGTTCGGGGGGCTCGATGCTGATCCTGGGGAGCCGTCGGTCGAGCCAGGCGGGCAGCCACCAGTTGGCGCCGCCGAGCATGTGCATCAGGGCCGGGACGAGGAGGGTGCGCAGCACGAAGGCGTCGAGGGCCACGGCCGCGGCGAGGGCGATGCCGAACATCGCGATGATCCGATCGCCGCTGAGGACGAAGGCGAGGAAGACGGAGATCATGATGATGGCGGCCGAGTTGATGACCCGGCTGGTCTCGGCGAGGCCGACGCGCACGGCCCGCCGGTTGTCGCCGGTCTCCAGCCACTCCTCGTACATCCGGCTGACGAGGAAGACCTGGTAGTCCATCGACAGCCCGAAGAGGACGGACACCATGATCACGGGCAGGAAGGGCTCGATGGGGCCGGCGCTGCCCAGGCCCAGCCGTTCGCTGCCCCAGCCCCACTGGAAGATCGCGACCACGACGCCGAAGGAGGAGGCGACGGCGGCGACGTTCATGGCCGCCGCCTTCAGCGGGATGCCGATGGACCGGAAGGCCAGCAGCAGGAGCACGCAGCCGAGGGCGACGACCACGGCGACGAAGAGCGGCAGCTTCCCGATGATGACCTCGGCGAAGTCGTCGTAGGCGGCCGTCACCCCGCCGACGTGGACCTGCATGGAGTTGCCCCGGCCGGCGCGCGGGATGACGTCCTGGCGGAGCGTGTCGACGAGGTCGCTCGTGGCCCGGGACTGCGGGGCGGAATCCGGTACGACCGTCAGGACGGCCGTGTCGCCGCTGCGGTTGAGGACGGCGGGGCCGGTGGAGGCGACGCCCGGTGTCGTACGGAGCGCCTGCGCCAGCTGGTCCACGGCGAGCCGGTCCCCGGCGCCGTCCAGGCGGGCGACGACGGCGAGCGGGCCGTTCGCGCCGGGCCCGAAGCCCTCCGCGAGCAGGTCGTAGGCCTGCCGGGTGGTGGAGGTGGCGGGGTTGTTGCCCTGGTCGGAGGTGCCCAGGTGGAGCGAGAAGGTGGGCAGGGCCAGGACCACCATGACGGCGGTGGCGACGGCGCCGAGCAGCTTGGGGTGGCGCTCCACGAAGGCGGACCAGCGGGCGGCGAAGCCGGAGGTCCGCTCGGGCTGCGGGCCCTCGGCGGCGAGCCTGCGGCGCTCGCGGCGGGAGAGGGCGCGCATGCCGATGCAGGAGAGGAGTGCGGGCAGCAGCGTGACGGAGGCCGCGACGGTCAGGACGACGGTCACGCAGGCGGCTATCGCGACGCCGTTGAGGAAGTTCAGCCGCAGCACCAGCATGCCGAGCAGGGCGATGCAGACGGTGGCGCCGGCGAACACGACGGCCCGGCCGGTGGTCGCGACGGCCCCGGCGGCGGCCTCGTCCACCGGGAGGCCGCGCGCGAGGCCCTTGCGGTGCCGGGTGACGATGAACAGCGCGTAGTCGATGCCGACGCCGAGGCCGATGAGGGTGCCGAGCATGGGGGCGAAGTCGGCGACGGGCATCGCGTGCCCGAGCAGGGTGATGCCGAAATAGGCGGTGCCCACGCTGACGAGGGCGGTCGCGATGGGCAGCAGGCTCGCGGCGAGGGAGCCGAAGGCGAGGAAGAGGACGAGTGCCGCGACGGCCACGCCTATGACTTCGGCGAGGTGCGCGGTGGGGGCCTCGGTGAGCTGGATGGCGCGGCCGCCCAGTTCGACCTGGAGTCCGCCGGACTCCGTGGCGGGGTTCTTCACGGCGTCGACGACCGCCCTCGCCTGGGCCTTGGGCACGGAGTCGGCCGGCTCGTCGAAGGTCACCACGGCGTAGGCGGTGCGTCCGTCGGGGCTGATGCGCGCGGCGCTCTCGGGGCCGGGACCGTAGGGTCCGGCGACCGATCCGACACCGGGCAGTCCGGCGACGGCGTCGAGCGCCCGGGTCATGCGCTGCTCGATGTCCGGGGTGCGCGCGCTCTGATGGTCCGGGGTCCGCCACACGATGGTGTCGGTGTCGCCGCCCTGGCCGTGGAAGCCTTCTCGCAGGAGGTCGTTCGCCTTGCCGGACTCGGTGCCCGGGACCTCGTAGTCGTTGGAGAACGCCGCTCCGGTGGTCACTGCGGCCGCCGCGGTCCCGCCGAGGGCGAGCAGCCAGATCAGGACGGCGAGGAGGCGGTGGCGCATGCACCACCGCGCGAAGACTGCCAACGGACGTGCTCCCTGGTGGGTTCGGATCTTTACCGGGAGACAGCCCGTCGCAAAGAACGCGTGAACTCGTGAAGGCCCGGCCGAAGGCCCGGGGGATCGCCCCGCGGTTCGGCCCAGATGGTATGCAACCTCCACGATCCCAGCGTTTCGTGATCGTTGGCCCTTTTCGTGTGCATCGTCACAGGAGGACCGGGAGGTGTTCGGGAACTCAGGTGGCGGCGGGGGCCAGGCCGGAGGTCCCCGAGGAGAGGGCGTCGGCCCGGTCTTCGGGCTCGTCCACCCGGTAGCCGGGGATCGAGGGCCAGCGGACGGTGAGGACGACCGCGTCCTCCTCCGCGTACCAGGAGTGGTCGACGCCGCGTCCCCAGAGGACGTAGTCGCCCTGCTCGGCGAGGACGACGGTCCGCCCCGGGAACTCCAGCCGGAAGCGTCCGCTGATCAGGACCAGCAGCGCGGTGCGCTTCTCGGCGGTGGCCCAGCGCTCCCGTTCGTCGCCCTTCGGGTGGACACCCCATTTGATCTCCACGTCCTCGCTGTGACGGGGATCGGCCGGGTCCTTGAAGTGGCCGAGGAGCCAGCCGCGGTCGGCGGCGGCGTCGGGTGCGGCCTTGCCGGTGTAGATGGTGAGGTCGTCGTTCACGGGGGTGAGGCTAATGCAGTTGTGCGGGCCGCCCCCACACTGGTGAGCTGGCCCGATGACGATGGATCTTGATGAGCTGCTGAAGGTGCGGGCCCGGTACGACGCCGAGGTGCGCGAGGCCGCGCAACCGGACGGCGCGGACGCCCTGGTGGAGCGGGTGGGCCGGGTCGTCCGGCAGAGCGTGCCCGGCCTCGGGTGGAACGGCGTCCTGTGGTCAGACCTCGACGAGGAGACGGCGGACGCGCAGATCGCGGCGCAGGTGCGGTTCTTCGCGGAGCGCGGCTGCCCGGACTTCGAGTGGAAGCTGTACCGGCACGACCGGCCGGCGGACCTCGGGGACCGGCTGCGGGCGGCGGGCTTCGTACCGGAACCGCCGGAGACGCTGATGGTGGGGCGGGTGGCCGAGCTCGCGCAGCTTCCGGTGGAGCCGCCGGAGGGCATCACCCTGCGCGTGGTGACGGACGAGGCCGGCGTCGACCTGATGATGCGGGTCCACGCGGGGGCCTTCGGTACGGAGCGGCCCCGCATCCGGGAGGCGTTGCTGAGCCGGCTGCGCGACGAGCCGGAGACCATCGCCGCGGTCGTCGCGATGGCGGGCGACACCCCGGTGAGCGCGGCCCGGATGGAGATGCGGCCGGGCACGGCCTTCGCGGGCCTGTGGGGCGGCGGCACGCTCCCGCAGTGGCGCGGCCGGGGCATCTACCGCCTGCTGGTCGCGCACCGGGCCCGCATCGCGGCGGAGCTGGGCATCCCCTACCTCCAGGTGGACGCCTCGGAGGACAGCCGTCCGATCCTGGAGCGGCTGGGCTTCGGGGTCATGGGTGTGACGGTGCCGTACATCTGGACGCGGCCGCAGGAGGCGACTCCGGCCCGGCCGTAGTCCGGGCCTTCCGGGGCGGGGTTCCACCGGTGGGCGCGGCGCGGCATGATCACCGGCATGGAACGCATCAGCCCGCCCCTCACCGGCAATGAGCGCGAGACCCTCCGGACCTACCTCGACTACCACCGCGCCACCCTCGCCTGGAAGTGCGAGGGCCTCGACGACGAGCAGCTGCGGAGCGCCTCCATGCCGCCGTCCACCCTGTCCCTGCTGGGGCTGGTCCGGCACATGGGCGAGGTCGAGCGGCACTGGTTCCGGCGTGTCCTGGGCGGCGAGGAGGTGGCGCACCTGTGGTCGGACACCCACGACTTCCAGGCCGCCTACGACGCCTCCGGGTCCACCCGTGCCGAGGCCTTCACCGCCTGGCAGGAGGAGGTCGAACACGCCCGCCGCATCGAGGCGGCGGCCGAGTCCCTGGAGGTGACGGCGTACGTGCCGAGCTGGAAGGAGGAGGCCTCGCTGCGCCTGGTCATGCTGCACCTCATCCACGAGTACGCCCGGCACAACGGCCACGCCGACTTCCTGCGCGAGGCGATCGACGGCACCACCGGCGCCTAGGAAGCGTCCGCAAAGCAGCGCCGGCCGCCCGGAGACGCCCAGGACATCCCCCAGGGAGTGTCCGCAAAGTAGCGTCGGCCGCCCGGAGGGCGGGCGCGGCGGGGTCCGGTGCGTGCGATCGCAAGGCGGAGGAGGGAGCCGCTGCGGAGCATCGGCGACCGACGACAACGCGGCAAGCGCGCGTGCCGGACCCCGCCGCGCAGGCGGGGCTGCGCGGACACGACCTAGGCGTCCGCCCGCCAGTAGCCCAGGCCGTTCACCCGCTGCTTCGGCAGGCCGAGGTCCTTGCGCAGGTAGGCCGTCAGGGCTCGCGTCGTGGCGGTGTCGCAGGCCAGCCAGACGTACGCCGACGCCGGGTCCCCGAGCAGCTCCGGCAGCTCGGCCCGGACCCGGTCGGCCAGTGCCGTACCGTCCCGCGGCACGCGCCGGATGTCGTGCCGGTCCGCGTCCAGGCGTACGGGCAGTTCCGTGTCCGAGGTGTGCTGGGTCTCGAACCAGATGGTGGCGGGGGTGGTGGGGAAGGCGTCCAGCAGCGAGTTGATCGCCGGGAGGGACGCGGGGTCGCCGATGACCAGCAGGCGTTGCGGGGCCGGCGCCGGGGCGGAGAAGCCCGTGCCCTGGACGGTGGCCTCGATGGTGTCGCCCGTCCGGGCGCCGCGCGCCCAGGCGCTGGCGACGCCGTCGTGCAGCGCGAACTCGAAGCAGAAGGTGCCGGTCTGCGGGTCCGGGTCGACCAGGGTGTACGCCCGCTGGTGCGGCCGGCCCGCGTTCTGGAACCAGACCCGCACCCACATCGTCGGGTGGAGTGATTCGCCGGCCGCGGCCAGCAGTCCGCCGTCGGTGAAGTACACCCGGCGGTAGTGCTCCGTGACGTCTTCCGCCCCGGTCACGGTGAACGTGAAGTCCTTGCCCCGAAGGAGCTTGAGGACCACGCCTTCCCAACCCTTGCCGACCGCCATGTTCGAACCCTCCCCTGACACTCTATAGTTAGGGCAGCCTAACCTAAATGCACATCGGGGAAGAGAGCAGCGTGAGCAGTGTGAGCAGCGGAAGCGACCCGGAGTCGAACACGGGCGCCCAGGGCGAGCCCCACGGGCAGACCCCGGAATCCTACGACGTCTTCCGGGACCCCTGGGGCATCCCCCACCTGCGCTCTTCGGACGAACTCGGCCTCGCCCACGCCCAGGGCCGGGTCACCGCCTTCGACCGCGCCTGGCAGCTCGCGGTCGAACGGCACCGCGCCGACGGCTCCAGCGCCTCCTTCCTCGGCCCGGACTCCGTCGTCTGGGACCGCTTCGCCCGCCAGAGCCGTCTCGCCGACACCGCCCGCCTCTGCTACGAGGCCATGGAGGCCGACGACCCCGAGACCGCAGCCTGGGTGCGCGCCTACGTCGACGGCGTCAACGCGGGCCTGGCCGCCGGCGCCGCCCGCGACGAGCGCTTCGCCCGCACCGGCCTCACCCCCTCCCCCTGGGAGCCGTGGGTGCCGCTGGCGATCTGGATCGCGACGCACATCCTGTTCGCCGGCTTCCCGACCAAGCTGTGGCGCGAGCGCGTGGCCCGCGCCCTCGGCGACGACGCGCTCACCCTCTTCGCGACCGACGGCCCCCGCATCGCCGGCAGCAACGGCTGGATGGTCCCGGGCGACCGCACCACCACGGGTGCGGCGATCATCGCGGGCGACCCGCACCGGTTCATCGAGGACCCGGGCGTCTACCAGCAGATCCGCCTGTCCTGCCCGGACTACGACGTCCTGGGTCTCGCCGTCCCCGGCGTGCCCGGCCTCGCCCACTTCGGGCACACCGGCTCCGCCGCCTGGGCCATCACCAACGCGATGTCCGACTACCAGGACCTGTACGTGGAGCGGCTGCGCCGCGGCGAGGGCGAGGGCGGCGCCGTCGTCGTCGAGGCGCTCGGCCCGGACGGTGTCTGGGAGGCCGTCGCACGCCACACGGAGACCATCACCGTGGCGGGCGGCGACGACGTCGAGGTGGAGGTCCTGGAGACCTCCCGCGGCCCGGTGATCGTGCACGCGGACGGCGACCCCGGCGCGGAACCCGGCACCGGCGCCGCCCCTGCCGACGGCAGCACGCAGACCCTCTCCCTGCGCTACCCGCCCCGCGTCCGGCGCGACCTCGGCTTCGCCGCCCTCCCCGCCCTGCTGCGAGCGCGTACCGTCGCCGACATCGACCGCGCCCTCGACGGCTGGGCCGAGCCGGTCAACGTCGTGCACGCCGCGGACACCGAGGGCGGCCTGCTGCACCGCGTCGCGGGCGCCGTACCGCTGCGCCACCCCGCCAACCGGCTGCGCCCCGTGCCCGCGTGGGACCCGGAGCACGCCTGGCGGGGCTGGGCGCCGACCCCCGCCGAGCCGGTGCAGGGCTTCGCCGTGATGGCGAACGCGCGCGGCATCGCCTCCCCGCTCGGCGTGGAGTTCGCTCCCCCGCACCGCGCCGACCGCATCCGCGAGCTGCTCAGCGGCTCCGCGGACTGGTCCCCGAAGGCGATGGCCGACGTACACCGGGACACGTACCTGGCCTCGGCCGAGCCGCTGCTCGCCCTGCTGCCCGGCTTCGAGGAGCTGACGCCGGCCGCGCGGGAGCTGCGCACCCGGCTGCTGGCCTGGGACCGGCGGATGGAGGCCGAGAGCACCGACGCCACCGTCTTCGCGGCCTTCCGTACCGCGACCGTGCGGCGCTTCGCCGCCGACCCCGTCTTCGCGGACCTCGCGGGGGCGCCGGCCGGACCGGCGGTGTTCCACCCGTGGCTGTACCTGCTTCCCAAGATCGGTTACGCGCTCGAAGGCCTGCTCACCACGCCCCTCGTACCGGAGCTGGACCGTGCCGCGCACGTCCGGGCCGCCCTGGAGGAGACGGCCGCGGCGGGCTCCCCCGACACCCCGTGGTCGGAGGTCCACCGCCTGACTCCGTGGCAGGCGGTCCCCGACCCGGACGCCCCCGAGTGGCCCGGCCTCGGCGGCGACCACGACTGCGTGAACGCCACTTCCTCCGTACCCGGCTTCACCGACCTCACCGCCCGCGCCTCGGCGGCCCGTTACGTCTGGGACCTGGCCCGCCGCGAGGACAGCCTCTGGGCGGTTCCGCTGGGCGCGGACGGCGTCACGGGAACCGCCCACCACCGCGACCAACTCTCCTTGTGGGCACGCTGCGAACTCGTCCCCGTCGTCACCGACTGGGCCCGGCTCACCAAGGAATCGATATGACCCCCGCCGTATCCCCCTCCCCCAGGCAGCCCGTCCACACGCACCTCGTCGAGGGTTTCGGCGCCGTCACCGTCACCCCGGTCGACCCGGCGGCCGACGCCGGACTGATCCACGGCTGGGTCACGCAGGAGCGGGCCCGCTTCTGGGGCATGGGCGAGGCCAGTCTCGAACTGGTGCGGGAGATATACGAGGACGTCGACCGCCGCACCACCCACCACGCCTTCATCGTGGCCCTCGACGGTGTCCCGGCCGGGCTGTTCCAGACGTACGAGTGCGAGGCGGACCGGGTCAGCGAGTGCTACGACGCCGAGCCCGGCGACGTCGGCATGCACCTGCTGATCGGCCCCGGCGAGGGCGCGCCCCGGCCCGGCTTCAGCGGCGCGCTGATGACGGGCTTCCTGTCCTTCGTGTTCTCCGACCCGGCCGCCCGGCGCCTGGTCGCCGAGCCGGACGCCCGCAACACCAAGGCCATCGCACGGCTGGAGCGCTCCGGGTTCACGCTCGGCCCGGAGGTCGTGCTCCCGGAGGTCGACCTGCCGGAGATCTACCTCCCGGCCAAGCCGGCCCGCCTGACCTTCCTCAGCGCTCCGGCGTCGCCCGCAGGAAGTCGCTGACCAGCGCCGCCCATTCGGCCGGGCGCTCGGCGAACGGAAGGTGCCCGGTGGGCAGTTCCGCGAGCCGGGCGCCCGGCAGCGTGTCCGCCAGCTCCCGCTGGAGCGGGAGGGGCACGAGGAGGTCCTCGGTGGTCGCGACGACGAGGGACGGCACGTCGAGCGCCGCGATCTCGGAACGCAGGTCGGCGCCTTCGAGCAGCGCGACGTGGTCCGCAGTGCCGGGCGGCACGGACCCGGCGGTGTCCCGCACCAGTTGCTCCACCTGGGCGGGGGTGAGGTCCTCCAGGACCGCCGGGTTCACCGCGAGGGAAACGAGCAGCGAGGCCATCGGCTCCCGCTCGTCGCGCTCGGCGAGCTGCCTCCAGAGGCCGCCGACCAGCTCCAGCCGGTTGTCGGCCCGGGCGAAGGTGGCGGTGAGCACGAGTGCGGTGACCCGCTCCGGGTGGCGGGAGGCGATCCGGACGGCGACGTTCCCGCCGAGCGAGTAGCCGAGTACGGCGAACGTCTCCAGCCCCTCCGCGTCGGCGGCGGCCACCAGCTGGTCGGCCAGCTCGTCCAGCCGGAGCGGCTCGTCGGCGCGGGGAGTGCCCCCGGTTCCGGGGTAGTCGACGCCGACGACGCTGAAGCGGGTGGCCAACGCGTCCAGGACCGTGCCGAAGTTGGTCTCGACGGAGCCCCCCGCCCCGTGGGCGAGCAGCAGCCCGGGGCCGCCGCTCCCGGTGCGGACGGTGCGGGCGTAGGGGGCGGCGGTCGTCTCGGCGACGGACATGGCGGAACCTCACCTCTTCTGTAGCGGTCGTTACGGACTGAACGGTACACAGATTATTTAGCGAGCGCTACATAAATCAGGTCGGCCCGGCGGGCAGCCGCCCGGCCGCGCCAAACCGATCGTTCCGATTGACCGCGTGATTCCGGTCACGAAAGACTGATGGCCCTTCACCAACCCGGCGCTGGGGGGAAATTGACCAGCCAGAATCTGCACATCGGTCCGGACGCGGCAGCGGATCGCTATCGCCTGCTCAGGTCGATCGGGCGCGGCGGGGAGGCCGTGCTCTACCTCGCGGAGATCGAACTCGCGGGCGGGTCGGAGCCCGTGGTCGTCAAGGTGCTCGACTCCAAGACGACCATCACGCCCGAGGTCTTCGACCGCATCAGCCAGAAGTGGAACGAGCAGGCCGAACTGCTGAGATTCGTCCACCGGCCCGGTGTCGTGGGAGTGCGGGAGCACTTCGAGGGCCCGCCGATCCACCGGTCCGGTGAGTCCTCCACCCTGACCGGGCGGGCGCTCGTCCTCGTCATGAACCACATCGACGGGCTCGACCTGCGGGACTGGCGGGCCGAGCGCACGCTCACCACCGCCGCCGAGCGGCGTGAGGTCATGCGGACCCTGGAGCAGCTGGCCGAGGTACTGGACTGGCTGCACTCGGGGAAGGCCACGCCCTCCGGGCGCCAGGTCGTCCACGGTGACCTCTCCCCCGGCAACGTGATGGTCGACGCGCACGGCCAGGCCACGCTGGTGGACTTCGGCCTCAGCAAACTGACCGCCGACCACCAGACGGCGGAGGTCTGGTTCACCCCGGGCTACGCGGCGCCCGAGGTGTTCGAGGGCAAGCGGGCGCCGGGCACCGACCGGTACGCCTTCGGGGCGATCGCGTACTTCCTGCTCAGCGGGGAGTCGCCGCCCGCATCTCCGCAGCAGCTGGCCCGGGCGATGGCCGAGCTGCCGCAGATCGCGGTACTGGACGCCGAGCAGCGGTCCCGGATCACCGCCCTCTACGCGGAGGAGCCCTCCCGGCGGCCGGTGAACCTGGCCGGGTGGATGAAGGACCTACGCCGCGCGGTGGTGTCCACGACGACGTCCACGACCTCGCAGCGGGCCCTGCAGGACTCTCCACCGAAGCCCGCGACGCCCCCGCCGCCCGTCGTCCCGCCCCAGCCGGCCGCGCTGCCGGCCCGGCCCGCCGAGGCTCCCTCCCAGCCGCCGCCGTACGGGGCGACCGCGCCGGCGACAGCGCCGGCGACAGCGCCCGACCCGGCCCCGGCCGCGGCGCCCGCACCGGCCACGCCGCCGCCCGCCACCGTTCCCGACGCGGTGCCCGCCGGCTACGGCCCGGCGGCGTACCACCCGAGCCCGGGCCTCCCAGGGGCCGCGGCCGCCCCGGAGCGGCCGCCCGCCGGGAGGCCGAAGAAGAAGCGGACCGCGGTGATCCTGGGCTCGGCGGCCGCCGTGGTGGTCCTGGCCGTGCTCGCGGTGCTCGGCGTACAGCTCCTGGGGAACAAGGACAAGGCCGACGCCGCCAAGGACGGCAAGGCCGGCGGGGACGCCACCGCGGCGGCCACGGCCCCCGAGTCGCCCACCCCGTCGGAACCGGGGGCGACGAACGAGTCCACGCCCGAGGCCTCCGCGAGCCCCGAGGGCTCCGCCGGCCCGCACGCCCCGGGGGCGGTCAAGGACAGCAACGTCGCCGACCTGACCGTGCTGGCCTCGGTGGGCGACGTCGACAACTTCGAGGTCGGCTCCGCCAAACTGAACACCACGGAGTACGGGGCGGCGCTGCTCGGCAGCTGCTATTACGGTGCGGCCATCGAGTACGACGTCAACCGGGCCTGGTCCACACTGGAGTTCACCGCCGGGATCGACGACGGCTCGACCGTGGAACAGGCGCGGCTGACCATCTCGGTGGACGACAAGCCGGCGACGTTCTCCGAACTGGTCCACCTGGGCAAGCCCGTCACCAAGTCCCTGGACATCAAGGGCGCCCTGCGGCTGCGCATCAAGGTGGAGGAGGGCTGCAAGGGCCGCGGCAACGCCGTACTGGCGGCCCCCGTCCTCAAACGCTGACGGAGCCGCCCCCGTCCGACACCCCGAGGTCGGCCCGCATGGCCGCGCGCATCTCCCGGAGCAGGGTCCAGATCTCCTGCTGGTCCCGGGAGACGGTGGCCATCGTCTCGCCCTCCTCGGGGGTGCCCCGCTCCAGACGCTTGACCTGCCCGTAGACCCTGCTCAGGGCATGGTTGACGCTGCTCGCAGGCCCGAGCACCGCGTCCGGGGCGATCATCTGCGCCTCGGAGTAGCGGTCGCGCTGGGCGTTCTTCGCCTCGTCGAGCGCCTCCCGGTCCGCATCCTCGACCGTGCGCTCCCGCATGACGTGCAGATGACGGTTGAGGGCGGTGGTGAACTGCCGGGCGTCCCGGTTGAGGTCCGCGTAGCAGGCCCGCCGCAGCGCCAGGTGGTCGCGCATCTCCTCGTGTTCGCGCAGGAGTTCCATCTCCCGGCGTTTCGCCCGCTCCGCGCCGCGCTGGGTGAGCAGCGCCCCGCCCAGGGTGCCCGCCACGCCCACGACCGCGATGACCATCGCACCGATCTCCACCCGCAACTCCCCCTGCCCGTCGGCGGCCTCAGTCGTCCAGTGTGCGGGAGACGACCGAGGCCCCGCACCAACCGGTGCGGGGCCTCGGGGCGTTCAGGCAGAACGGGGGTGAGGGGATCAGCCCTCGGAGACGCCCAGGCGCTCCAGGATCAGCTCCTTGACGCGCGCCGCGTCGGCCTGGCCGCGGGTGGTCTTCATGACCGCTCCGACCAGGGCGCCGACCGCGGCGATCTTGCCGCCGCGGATCTTGTCGGCGATGGCCGCGTTGCCCGCGATGGCCTCGTCGACGGCCGCGCCGAGCGCACCCTCGTCCGAGACGACCTTCAGGCCGCGCTTCTCGACGACCTCGTCCGGGGTGCCCTCGCCGGCGAGGACGCCCTCGATGACCTGGCGGGCCAGCTTGTCGTTCAGGTCACCCGCCGCGACCAGGGCCGCGACGCGCGCGACCTGCGCCGGGGTGATGGGCAGCTCGTCGACGACGACGCCCTGCTCGTTGGCGTTGCGGGCCAGCTCGCCCATCCACCACTTGCGGGCGGCGGCCGAGTCGGCGCCCTCCTCGATGGTGGCGACGATGGAGTCCACCGCGCCCGCGTTGAGGATCGACTGCATGTCGTGCTCGCTGACGCCCCACTCCTCGCGGAGGCGGTTGCGGCGCACGCGCGGCATCTCGGGCAGACCGCCGCGCAGCTCCTCGACCCACTCACGGGCCGGGGCGACGGGGACCAGGTCGGGCTCCGGGAAGTACCGGTAGTCCTCGGCGTTGTCCTTGATGCGGCCGGCCGTGGTGGAGCCGTCCTCCTCGTGGAAGTGCCGGGTCTCCTGCACGATCGACCCGCCCGACGAGAGCACCGCCGCGTGGCGCTGGATCTCGAAGCGGGCCGCGCGCTCGACGGAGCGCAGCGAGTTGACGTTCTTGGTCTCGCTGCGGGTGCCGAACTCGGACTCGGGGGTCGGGCGCAGCGACAGGTTCACGTCGCAGCGCATCTGGCCCTTGTCCATGCGGGCCTCGGAGACGCCGAGCGCCTTGATGACCTCGCGCAGCTCGGCGACGTACGCCTTGGCGACCTCGGGGGCCCGCTCGCCCGCGCCCTCGATGGGCTTGGTGACGATCTCGATGAGCGGGATGCCGGCGCGGTTGTAGTCCAGCAGGGAGTGGGACGCGCCGTGGATACGGCCGGTGGCGCCGCCGACGTGCAGCGACTTGCCGGTGTCCTCCTCCATGTGGGCGCGCTCGATCTCCACGCGGAAGATCTCGCCGTCCTCCAGCTGGACGTCCAGGTAGCCGTTGAAGGCGATGGGCTCGTCGTACTGGGAGGTCTGGAAGTTCTTCGGCATGTCCGGATAGAAGTAGTTCTTCCGGGCGAAGCGGCACCACTCGGCGATCTCGCAGTTCAGCGCGAGACCGATCTTGATGGCCGACTCGACGCCGATCGCGTTGACGACCGGCAGGGAGCCGGGCAGACCGAGGCAGGTGGGGCAGGTCTGCGAGTTGGGCTCGGCGCCCAGCTCGGTGGAGCAGCCGCAGAACATCTTGGTCTTGGTGCCGAGCTCGACATGGACCTCAAGGCCCATGACGGGGTCGAACGAGGCGAGAGCGTCCTCGTACGACAGCAGTTCGGTGAAGGTGGTCACGGTGAAACTTTCCCTCTCAGCCCAGCAGGACGTCGTCGTCGCCCAGACGCTTGAGCTCGCGGTACAGGATCGCGAGGCCGGTGACGATGGCGGCGGCGGACACGGCGGCGTCGACCAGCTTCAGCATGTCGTGCTCGCTGCGGGCCTTCTTGACCTGCTTGAACACGCTGATGGCGCCGAACGCGGTGGTGCCGATCGACAGGTAGGTGCCGGTCTTGGACTTCTTGAAGCCCTTGGCCTTGGACAGTGCACTGGTGCTCACAGCGACGGTGCCTCCTCGAGCAGCGGGTGACCCCAGCGCGCGACGAAGGCGGCCTCGACTGCCGCACCGACCTTGTAGAGGCGGTCGTCCTTCATGGCGGGGGCGATGATCTGCAGCCCGACCGGGAGGCCGTCCTCCGGTGCCAGGCCGCAGGGGAGCGACATGGCGGAGTTGCCGGCCAGGTTGGTCGGGATGGTGCACAGGTCCGCGAGGTACATGGCGAGCGGGTCGTCGGTGCGCTCGCCGATGGGGAAGGCGGTGGTCGGGGTCGTCGGGGAGACGATCACGTCGACCTGCTCGAAGGACTTCTCGAAGTCCTGCGAGATGAGCGTGCGGACCTTCTGGGCGGAGCCGTAGTACGCGTCGTAGTAGCCGGAGCTGAGCGCGTACGTACCGAGGATGATGCGGCGCTTGACCTCGTCGCCGAAGCCGGCTTCGCGGGTCAGGGCGGTGACGTCCTCGGCGGACTTGGTGCCGTCGTCGCCGACGCGCAGGCCGTAGCGCATGGCGTCGAAGCGGGCCAGGTTGGAGGAGCACTCGGACGGCGCGATCAGGTAGTACGCGGCCATCGCGAGGTCGAAGGACGGGCAGTCCAGCTCGACGATCTCGGCGCCGAGCTCCTTGAGGAGCTCGACCGACTCGTTGAAGCGCTGGACGACGCCGGCCTGGTAGCCCTCACCGGCGAACTGCTTGACGACACCGACGCGCATGCCGGCGACGGAGCCGTTGCGGGCGGCCTCGACGACCGGCGGGACCGGGGCGTCGATGGAGGTGGAGTCGAGCGGGTCGTGGCCGGCGATCACCTCGTGCAGCAGGGCCGCGTCCAGGACCGTACGGGCGCAGGGCCCGCCCTGGTCGAGGGAGGAGGAGAAGGCGACCATGCCGTAGCGCGAGACGCCGCCGTACGTGGGCTTCACGCCGACCGTGCCGGTGACGGCGGCGGGCTGGCGGATGGAGCCGCCGGTGTCCGTGCCGATGGCGAGCGGGGCCTGGAAGGCGGCGAGGGCCGCGGCGGAGCCGCCGCCGGAGCCGCCGGGGATGCGGGTGAGGTCCCAGGGGTTGCCGGTGGGGCCGTAGGCGCTGTTCTCGGTGGAGGACCCCATGGCGAACTCGTCCATGTTGGTCTTGCCGAGGATGACGACGTCGGCTTCCTTGAGCTTGCGCGTCAGGGTGGCGTCGTAGGGCGGGATCCAGCCTTCGAGGATCTTCGAGCCGACGGTGGTCGGGACCCCGACGGTGGTGAAGATGTCCTTGAGGGCGAGGGGCACGCCGGCCAGCGGGCCGAGCTTCTCGCCGGCCTCCCGCTTGGCGTCGACGGCGCGGGCCTGGGCGAGCGCGCCGTCGCGGTCCACGTGCAGGAAGGCGTGGACCTTCTCGTCGGTGGCGTCGATGCGGGCCAGGTGGGCCTCGGTCACCTCGACGGCCGTGAGCTCGCCGGAGGCGATCTTCTCGGCGGTCTCGGCGGCCGTGAGCTTGATGATGTCGACCATGGCTGTTAGTCCTCCCCCAGGATCTGCGGCACCTTGAAACGCTGCTGCTCCTGGGCGGGAGCACCGGAGAGCGCCTGCTCGGGGGTGAGCGACGGACGGACCTCGTCCGCGCGCATGACGTTGGTCAGCGGCAGCGGGTGGGAGGTCGGCGGGACGTCTTGGTCGGCGACCTCGGAGACACGGGCGACCGCGCCGATGATGTCGTCGAGCTGTCCGGCGAAGTGATCCAGCTCGTTGCTGGACAGCTCAAGGCGCGCCAGCCGTGCGAGGTGGACGACCTCCTCGCGCGTAATGCCAGGCATGCAGCGATCCTCTGGGGGTGGGTGGATGTGTAGTTTCGGGCTCAATCCTATGGGGCCCGGTGCCCGGCCTGCGAAACGGTTTGGCCCGGGCCGCCGCGCGGAGCCGTCCGGGCGCGGCCCGGACCCGCGCCCCGAACGCCGTCGGGGCCGGGTTCGCCCCGCGGGCGACCCGGCCCCGAAGGGCGCACGGCGGTCAGACCGCGTCGGCCTCGGCCGCCGCCAGTTCCGCCGTGATGTCCGCCGGGCGGCGCCAGCCGCGTTCGCCGCGGGCCAGCAGCCAGGCGGTGGCCTCCTGCGGCGGCATCGCGGCGGCCACCAGCCATCCCTGTACGGCGTCGCAGCCCAGGTCGCGCAGCCGCTCCCAGGTCTCGTCGTCCTCGACGCCCTCCGCCACGACGAGCAGGCCGAGCGAGTGCGCGAGGTCCACGGTGCAGCGGACGATCTCCGCGTCCTGCGTGTCGACCGCCAGCCGGCCCACGAACGAGCGGTCGATCTTCAGCTCGCTGACCGGCAGGCGGCGCAGGTGGACCAGTGAGGAGTAACCGGTGCCGAAGTCGTCCAGGGACATCTTCACGCCGTGCCCCGTGAGGCCGGCCATGGTGTCCGCGGCCCGCTGGGGGTCCTCCAGCAGGACGTGTTCCGTTATCTCCAGCTGCAGACCGCTGGCCGGGACCCCGTGCCGGGCGAGCCGCGCGGCGACCGCGCCGGCGAAGCCCGGGGTGTGGACGTCGCGCGGCGAGACGTTGACGGCGACCGGGACCTTCAGGCCCTGCGCCCGCCAGCGGGCCACCTGGGCCAGGGCGGTCTCCAGCACGTACTCCGTCAGGTGCGGCATCAGCCCGGAGGTCTCGGCGATCGCGATGAACTCGTCCGGGGGCACCCGCCCGCGTTCCGGATGGACCCATCGGACCAGTGCTTCGAGTCCTGCGACCTGTCCGTCGAAGCGGACCTTCGGCTGGTAGTGCAGTTCCACTTCGCCCGCGTCGAGGGCCCTGCGGAGGTCACCGAGGAGGCCCAGGCGGTCGGGGGTGTTGCTGTCGCGCTTGGACTCGTACACCTCCACGCCCGTGCGGTCCCGCTTGGCCTGGTACATCGCCACGTCCGCGCGGCGCAGCAGTCCCTCCGCGTCCAGGGCGTGGTCGGGGAAGACGGCGAGGCCGGCGCTGGCCTCCAGGACGAGCGTGAGGCCGTCCAGGTCGAGGGGGGAGCTGAGCTCCGCGACCAGGTGGCGGGCGACGCGCTGGGCGCTGGTGGTGGAGTCGGTGACGGGGAGCAGGACGGCGAACTCGTCGCCGCCGAGGCGGGCGGCCTCGGCCTCCTCGGGCAGGGCCTGGCGCAGCCGGTCGGCGATCTGGAGGAGCAGCCGGTCGCCCGCCAGGTGGCCCAGGGTGTCGTTGACCGCCCGGAAGCGGTCCAGGTCGATCAGCACGAGGGCCGCCCGGGTGCCCAAACGTTCAGCCTCGTCCAGGGCGGACCAGGCCCGCTCCAGCAGCCACTGCCGGTTCGGCAGCCCGGTCAGGGGGTCCCGCAGCTGCTCCTCGGCGCGCGCCCGGGCGATCCAGAGGGTGGAGTCCAGTGCGATCAGCGGTACGGCGAACAGCGGCAGCAGCACCGGCTGGCTGACCGCGACGACACAGATGAGGGGGGCGATGCCGAGCAGCGCGACCGCTACTAAGGCCTGTCGGAGCAGGGCGGTCCGGGCCACGGTGGGCAGCCCGCCGCCGCGCGGGGCCAGGGCGATCCAGAGCAGGAGCCGGGTGGCCAGCAGGTAGGCGACGGCGACCAGGGCGATCTCGGGTACGGCGTCCAGCCCCCAGGTGGTGGGCGGCCAGGGGGTTTCGACGGAGGGCGTCTCACCGAAGGCGGCGAGGACGAGGGCCCCGGCCCCGATGCCGAGGATGTCGACGGAGCCGTGGAGCAGCCCCTGCCGCCAGCGGTGCCGGCGTGCGGCCCCGACCAGGGAGACCACGGCCAGCGAGACCAGTCCGGCGGGTACCCAGCCGTAGAGGATGAGCACGCCGAGGGTGAGGGCTGCGCCCGATCCGGTGCCGCCCCACCAGCGGTCGCGGCCGAGGGCGACCAGATGGCCGACGATGATGCCGGTGAGGAGGGCCAGCGCCCAGCCGACCGGCCCGCCGGGGAACAGGGCGTGACGGCCGCTCAGGGCGGACGCGACGCCGACGGTGAGGACCACGACCGCGAGACCCACGACGAGGAAGGGCAGCACGCCGCGCCGCCCCTGCCCGCCGTCACCGGTGTCGACCGGTCGGGTCTCCGGCGTCCTGACACCCAGGACACCGAGCCTGCCCGCCCGCATGGACGGGATTTCCCCGCCGAATTCAGGTGACGGGTCGGCGCTTTCGGTGGGTTTCATGCCCGTACCTCTCACAGCCGGCGATGCCGATGTCACGCGATGGCCCCGATGTCGTGCCACCACGGCCGGAATCGCATCCCGCAGCCGTGCACGACAGGCGCACACCTCAACAGTAGGACGCGGGAGGCTCCCAGGGGCAGCGGTCGGCAGTGGTTGCCCGAATGCGACCCAGCCATCCTCATCAGTACGGTATCCGCCGAACGGGTGAGTTTGGACCGGGGCCCCCAGTCACCCGTCCGATGATCCGACAGGTCACCGCCCTGCGACCAGCCTTGTACCGGCCGTTTACCACCGTCCGCCGCGCCTGGCGTGCGCCCGCCCGTACGGCCGCACGCCACGCATCCGTTCGCCTTCGCTACTCCCCCTCGGGGATTGCCCTACGGGTACTACTCCCCTTCGGCGGCGCCGTCCACCGGGAGCGCGGCTTCGCGTGCCGCGTCCGGGCCCTGCTCCAGCAGCACGGCGAAACCGGCGTCGTCGAGGATGGACAGCTTCAACTGGACGGCCTTGTCGTACTTCGAGCCGGGGTTGTCGCCGACCACGACGAAGGAGGTCTTCTTCGAGACGGATCCGGTCACCTTGGCGCCGCGGCTCTGCAGGGCCTCCTTGGCGCCGTCCCGCGTGTGGCTCTGCAAAGTGCCGGTGACGACGACGGTCAGGCCCTCCAGGGGCCGCGGTCCCTCCTCCTCGGCGGAACCTTCCTCCTCCATCCGCACCCCGGCCTCCCGCCACTTGCGCAGGATCTCCTGGTGCCAGTCGACCGCGAACCACTCCTTGAGGGAGGCGGCGATGATCGCGCCGACCCCGTCGGTGGCGGTCAGCTGTTCCTCGGTCGCCGCCTCGATCGCCGCGATGGAGCGGAACTCGCGGGCGAGCGCCTCGGCCGCGACCGGTCCGACGTGGCGGATGGACAGGCCGTTGATGATGCGGGCGAGCGGGCGCTCCTTGGCCGCGGCGATGTTCTCCAGCATCGCCAGGGCGTTCTTCTTCGGCTCGCCCTTCTGGTTGGCGAAGACCGTGACGATCTTCTCCTCGCCCGTCTTCGGGTCGCGCTTGGGCAGGCCGCTGTCCTGGTCCAGGACGTACGCCTTGATGGGCAGCAGCTGCTCGATGGTCAGGGCGAAGAGGTCGCCCTCGTCGAGCAGGGGCGGCTCGGCCGGCTCCAGCGGGCCGGTGAGCGCGGCGGCCGCGACCATGCCGAAGTTCTCGATGTCCAGGGACTGCCGGCCGGCCAGGTAGAAGAGCCGCTCGCGCAGCTGGGCGGGACAGGTCTGGGCGTTGGGGCAGCGGACGTCGATGTCCCCTTCCTTCATGGGCCGCAGCGCGGTCCCGCAGGCGGGGCACTCGGCCGGCATCTCGAACTCCCGCTCGGTGCCGTCCCGCAGGTCCACCACCGGCCCGAGGATCTCGGGGATGACGTCGCCCGCCTTGCGCAGGACCACGGTGTCCCCGATGAGCACGCCCTTGGCCCTGACGACCTCCTGGTTGTGCAGGGTGGCGAACTCCACCTCGGAGCCCGCCACCGTCACCGGCTCCACCTGCGCGTACGGGGTCACGCGGCCGGTGCGCCCGACGCCGACCTTGATGTCGATCAGCTTGGTGTTGACCTCTTCGGGCGCGTACTTCCAGGCGATGGCCCAGCGCGGGGCGCGGGCGGTGGAGCCGAGGCGCCCCTGCAGGGCGATCTCGTCGAGCTTGACGACGACGCCGTCGATCTCGTGCTCCACCGAGTGCCGGTTCTCGCCGAACTCCGCGATGAACGCCCGGACCTCGGCGAGGGAGGAGAGCACCTTGTTGTGCCGGGCGGTGGGCAGGCCCCACTCGCGCAGCAGCTCGTAGGCCTGCGACTGGCGCTCGATCTCGAAGCCCTCGCGGGCGCCGATGCCGTGGACGACCATGTGCAGCGGGCGGCTCGCCGTGACCTTCGGGTCCTTCTGGCGCAGCGAACCGGCGGCGGCGTTGCGCGGGTTGGCGAAGGGCTTGCCCTCCGCCGCGACGAGTCTCGCGTTCAGCTCCTCGAACTTCTCCATCGGGAAGTAGACCTCGCCGCGGATCTCGACGAGGGCCGGGATCCGGTCGCCGGACAGACGGTCGGGGATGTCGGCGATGGTGCGGACGTTGGGCGTGATGTCCTCACCGGTGCGGCCGTCGCCGCGGGTGGCCGCCCGGGTGAGGCGGCCGTTCTCGTAGGTGAGGTTGACGGCGAGGCCGTCCACCTTCAGCTCGCACAGGTAGTGGTAGTCGGAGGTGCCCGTGTCCCGGGCCACCCGCTCGGCCCAGGCGGACAGTTCCTCGTCGTCGAAGGCGTTGTCGAGGGAGAGCATGCGCTCGCGGTGCTCGACGGAGGCGAAGTCCGTCTCGTACGCCCCGGCCACCTTCTGGGTGGGCGAGTCGGGCGTGCGCAGCTCGGCGTACTGCTCCTCCAGCGCCTCCAGCGAACGCAGCAGCTTGTCGAACTCGGCGTCGCTGACGACCGGCTGGTCGTTCACGTAGTACCGGAAGCGGTGCTCCTCGACCTGCTCGGCCAGCAGCTGGTGCTGTTCGCGCACCGCCGCCGGTACTGCCGTGTCCTGCTGTTCGGCTGCCATGCCGTGTCCTCCCGTGGCCCGTCTCGACCGTCACTCAGGGTTGTCGGCGAGCGACCTCGCCGCTCTGGCGCAATGCGCCTGCGCCGCGCGGGCGTAGGCGGGCGAGGCGCCCGCCAGACCGCACGAGGGAGTGACCACGACGGACTCCGCCAGAGTCCCCGGGGCCAGCCCCAGCCTGCGCCAGAGCTTCCTGACACCCATGACGCTACCGCCCGGGTCCGACAACGGGCCGTCGGTGCCGGGCACCACTCCGGCGAACAGCTTCGTACCGCCTTCGACGGCCTCCCCGATGGCGTCGTCCTCGCGCTCCGTGAGCAGCGAGAAATCGAACGACACCCCCGTGGCGCCGGCCCGGCGCAGCAGGCCGAAGGGGACCTCGGGCGCGCAGGAGTGGACGATCACCTCGCCGTCGTGGACGGCGAACAGGTCGCGCAGCGCGCCCTCGACGACCTGCCGGTCCACGGCGCGGTAGGTGCGGTAGCCGCTCGCGGAGCGGACCCGGCCGAGCAGGACGGCCGTCAGGGACGGCTCGTCGAGCTGCAGCACGACGTCGGCGCCGGGGATCCGCTTGCGCACGTCGGCCAGGTGCTCGCGCAGGCCCTCGGCGAGCGATCCGGCCAGGTCCCGGCAGGCGCCGGCGTCCTGCAGCATCGCCTCGCCGCCGTGCAGCTCCAGGGCGGCGGCCAGCGTCCACGGCCCGACCGCCTGGACCTTGAGCCTGCCGGTGTAGCCCTGGGTGAACTCCTCCAGGGCGTCCAGGTCCTCGCCCAGCCACGACCGGGCCCGGCGCGTGTCGCGTCCGGGCCGGTCGCTGATCCGCCAGCCGCTGGGCTCCACGTGCGCGAACATGTCGACGAGCAGCCCGGTCGAGCGGCCGATCATGTCCGCGCCGGGGCCGCGGGCGGGCAGCTCGGGCAGGTACGGGAAGTCCTCGAAGGAGCCGGTCGCGGTCTTCGCGGCCTCGCGGGCGTCGCCGCCGGGCAGCGAGCCGACGCCGGTCGCGCCCGCGCTCATCGGCCCGGCCTCACGGACAGGTCGTTGACCTCGGCGTCGCGGGGCAGGTCGACGGCCATGACGATGGTGGTCGCCACCGACTCGGGGTCGATCCAGGCGGCGGGGTCGTACTCCTTGCCCTCCTGGGAGTGCACCTTGGCCTGCATGGGGCTGGCGGTACGGCCCGGGTAGACGGAGGTGACGCGGATGCCGTTGGCCCGCTCCTCGCCGCGCAGGGAGTCGGCGAGGGCCTTCAGGCCGTGCTTGGAGGCGGCGTACGCGCTCCAGTCGGCGTGGGCGGTCAGGCCGGCGCCGGAGTTCACGAAGACGACGGTGGCCTTGGAGGCGCGCAGGGTGGGCAGCAGCAGCCGGGTCACCTCGGCGGGGGCGATCAGGTTCACGTTGAGCTGCTGGTGCCAGGTCTTGGGGCGCAGCTCCCCCACCGGTCCGAGGTCGACGATCCCGGCGATGTGCAGCAGCGAGTCGATGCGCTCGGGGATCGCCTGCTTGGAGAAGGCCCAGGAGAGCCGGTCGGGGTCGGCGAGGTCGCCCACGAGTGCCCGGGAGCCGGGGTAGCGCTCGACGAGCTGCTTGCCGCGGGCGGCGTCGCGGGCCAGAAGGACGAGGTCGTCGCCGCGGGCGTGCAGGCGGGCCGCGACGGCGGCGCCGATGCCGGAACCGGCACCGGTGATCAGGTGAGTAGCCATACCGCCCATGCTCGCAGGTCCGACGCGCCGGGGAGGGGGAAGCCCCGGGGTCCCGGGGCCGGGGCCGGACCGGGCGGTGACGGCGGGCGGGAAGCCGGTGGCGATGACGGTCCCGCGGGCGCGCGGGGCCCGGAGGCCGGGGTCAGGCGCCGACGGCCGCCGCGCAGGCCCGCTCCACGGCGGCGCGGGCGGCGGCCGCCTCCTCCGCCGTGACGGCGGGGGCGAAGCTCCGGCCTATCGTGGCGTGCGGGAGCGCGGCGACGAGCCGTTCCCGCACGTCGCCCCGCGGCCCGGCCCAGCGCTGCAGCGCCTGCGCCCGTACGTCGGCCGGCGCGGCGACGCGGTCCGGCGCGGGCGGGGCGAAGCGGCCACCGGAGGCCCGTTCGTGCTCGTCCCAGCGGTCGGCCCAGAACTCCACGGTCCAGCCGGGCCAGCGCGCGGCCATGCGTCCGGCGTGGGGCACGATGCCGGTCAGCCACCACCCGACCCTGCGGGCCTCGGGGTCGACGTGGATGCCGGCCTCGGCGCGCCCCGCGTACCCGGTGTGGGCGGGGGCGTCCGCGAGCCGGTCGAGGAGCGCCGGGCCTTCGGCGACGGGGTGGTCGGCGATGTGGGCGAGGACGTGGCAGCGGCCGGATCCGACCGTGACGACGGCGGCCATCGAGTCGGGGTCGGCCAGTTCCTCCTCGTCGGCCCCCAGGGCCGGGCCGGGGTGCACGGTGTCGGGTACGTGCCCCGGTTCCAGGCCGAGGTGGGCGCGCAGGCCGCTCTGGCCGTCGTACGTCCAGCGGACCTCCCATCCGGGCCAGGCGGGGCCGAGCATGCTCAGCCAGGCGGCGCGGGTGCGCATGGCCACCGCCGGGCCTTCCTGGGCGAACACCAGGAGCAGCTTGCGGGCGGGGTCGATCAGGGCGCCCGCTTCGCACATGTCGTCCTCGTGCCAGGGGCCTTCCTCGAGCCGGTGGCCGAGGGCGAAGGGCAGGAACGCCTCCGGGCCGCCGAGCAGGTCGAGATCGAGGCCGACGGCTCCGAAGGAGGAGGACCGGCGCTCGTGCCCTCGGGACCCGCGATCACGAAGGTGGCCCGGTTGCCCATCAGAGGCCGGATTCGGCGCGCAGGCGGGCGGCCGTCTTGGAGGCGTCGTAGTCGGCCGGGACGCCCTCGACCAGGACGGCCTCGCCGGCGATGTGGTCCGTGCGCAGCGGGAGGATGGCCTGGTAGGCGTCGGAGGCGTACCAGGCGCGGGCCCGCTCGATGTCGGGGAAGCCTATGACGACGACGGTGCCGGGGAAGGGGCCCTCCATGACCTCGACCTCCTTGCCGTGCACGAGGAAGCGGCCGCCGAAGGGGTCCATCGTCGACTGGATGGCCTCGATGTAGGTGAGGATGTCCTCGTTCATCGTCTCGGGGCGGAGGTGGGCGATGGCGTACGCGGTCATGGTCTTCTCCCCTGTCGCGTCCAACCGGTCCGCCGGTGCGGGCCGTTGATCCGATCCTGTCAGCGCGCGGCCGGGGTGGCGATTACCTCTGGGGTCATGCCGGGGCTGCGGGCTGGAAGGTGCGCCGGTAGGCGATCGGGGAGACGCCGAGGGACGCGCGCATGTGCTGGCGCAGGGAGTTGGCGGAGCCGAAGCCGGACCGGTGGGCCACCAGGTCGACGGGGAGGTCGCTGGACTCCAGCAAGTGCCGGGCCGTCTCCAGGCGCTGGGCGGTGAGCCACTGGACGGGGGTCATGCCGACCTCGTCGCGGAAGCGCCGGGTGAAGGTGCGCAGGCTCATCCGGGCGTGGGCGGCGAGTTCGGCGAGGCTGACCGGTTCGGCGAGGCGTTCCAGGGCCCAGGCGCGGGTGGCGGTGGTGGTGGCGACGGTGGGCTCGGGGACCGGGCGGTCGATGAACTGGGCCTGGCCGCCGTCGCGCCAGGGCGGTACGACGCACATGCGGGCGGCCCGGTTGGTGACGGCGACGCCGTGGTCGCGCCGGATCAGGTGCAGGCACAGGTCGACTCCGGCGGAGACGCCGGCGGAGGTCAGGACGTCGCCGTCGTCGACGAAGAGGACGTCCTCGTCGATGCGGACGCGGGGGTAGGCGCGGCGGAACTCTTCGGCGAGGTTCCAGTGGGTGGTCGCTGGGCGGTCGTCGAGGAGTCCCGCGGCGGCGAGCACGTAGGAGCCGGAGCAGATCGACACCAGGCGGGTGCCGGGGCGGATGCCGGCGATGGCCTCGGCCACGGCGGGCGGCAGCGGTCCGCCGTCGGCCAGCTCGGGCATGGCGTGGGTGGGCGGGACGATCACGGTGTCGGCGGCGGCGAGGGCCTCGGGGCCGGCGGCGGGCTGGAGGGTGAAGCCGGAGTCGCTGGGCACGGGGGCGCCGTCGGCGGTGCAGACGACGACCTCGTAGAGCTCCTCGCCGTCGTCGTCCACGGCGCTGCCGAAGACGCGGGAGGGGATGCCCAGCTCGAACGGGGGGAAGCCGGGCAGGGCCAGCACCGCGACCAGGTGCCGGCCGTCCGTGCCGTTCCCGCGGGGGGCCGCGTCCCCGGTGTGCTCCTCGATTTCACCCATGGCCAGATCCTGTCACATAGTGGCCAAACGGCCAACACCATGAGGATGCGCGGTGCCCGAATCTGGAACACGTCGCCGGGAAACAGCCCGGTACCTGACGTAAACGGATGGAATGAGGCGGACTGAGATGCGCGCGATCGTCGTCAAGGAGTGGGGCGGCCCGGAGAACCTGGTCGAGCGGGAGATCGAGCGGCCCGAGCCGGGTCTGGGCGAGGTCCTCGTCCGTGTTCACGCGGCGGGCGTCAACCCGGTCGACTGGAAGACCCGCGCCAGCGGCGCCCTGATCGCCTGGGGCGAGACCCCGATCGTGGGCTGGGACGTCTCCGGCACCGTCGAGGCGGTCGGCCCCGGCGTGACCCTCTACGCCCCCGGCGACGAGGTGTACGGCATGCCGCACTTCCCGCGCCAGGCGGGCGGCTACGCG
This sequence comes from Streptomyces virginiae, assembly GCF_000720455.1. Lineage (GTDB taxonomy): Bacteria > Actinomycetota > Actinomycetes > Streptomycetales > Streptomycetaceae > Streptomyces > Streptomyces virginiae. The sequence goes on from NZ_JOAK01000005.1 coordinate 61,102, forward strand.
GAGTACGTGGTGGCCCCGGCGCGGCACTTCGCCCGCAAGCCCGCCTCCCTCGACCACGTGCAGGCGGCGGCGCTGCCGCTGGCGGCGCTCACCGCGTGGCAGGCGCTGGTGGACACGGCCGGCATCACGGCCGGGCAGCGGGTGCTCGTGCACGCGGCGGCCGGCGGCGTGGGGCACCTGGCGGTGCAGATCGCCAAGGCGCGCGGCGCGTACGTGATCGGTACGGCCAGCGCGGCCAAGCACGACGTGCTGCGCGAGCTGGGCGCCGACGAGCTGATCGACTACCGCTCGGTGGACTTCGCCGAGGCGGTCTCGGACGTCGACGTCGTGCTGGACGCGCTGGGCGGCGAGACCGCCGAGCGCAGCCTGAAGGTCCTCAGGTCCGGCGGGCACCTGGTCTCGCTGCCCGGCCCGGACTCCGTCCCGGCGGGTGCCGACGGGGTGAACGCGTCCTGGGTCCTGGTCGACCCCGACCTCAAGGGCCTGGAGGCGATCGCGGACCTCGCGGACAAGGGGCTGCTCAAGCCGCTGGTGGAGACGGTGCTGCCGCTCGCGGAGGCCGCCCGTGCCCACGAGATCGGCGAGCAGGGCCGGACCACCGGCAAGATCGTCCTGACGGTGGTCTGACCGGCGGCTGCCGCCACCGCGTCAGGCGGTGGCGGCGGCAGCGGCTCGCGTCGTCGTCGCGATGGTGGCGGAGCCGACCACGCGGGTGCCGTCGTAGAGCACGATCGCCTGGCCGGGGGCCACGCCCCGGACGGGCTCGGTGAAGGCGACGCGCAGCTCGCCGTCCACCATCTCGGCGAAGACCTCGGTCTCGCCGCCGTGGGCGCGCAGCTGGGCGGTGTAGGTGCCCGGTGCGGCCGCGTCGGCGCCGCACCAGCGGGGCCGGATCGCGGTGAGGGCGCTGACGTCGAGGGCCTCGACGGGGCCGACGGTGACGGTGTTGTTCACCGGGGAGATGTCGAGGACGTAGCGCGGCTTGCCGTCGGGGGCCGGGTGGCCGATCCGCAGGCCCTTGCGCTGGCCGATGGTGAAGCCGAAGGCGCCCTCGTGGGTGCCGACCTTCTCGCCGGACTCGTCGACGATGTCGCCCTCGGCCTTGCCGAGGCGGTGTGCGAGGAAGCCCTGGGTGTCGCCGTCGGCGATGAAGCAGATGTCGTGGCTGTCGGGCTTCTTCGCGACGGCGAGGCCGCGGGCCTCCGCCTCGGCGCGGATCTCGTCCTTGGTGGTGAGGGTGTCGCCGAGCGGGAAGAGCGCGTGGGCGAGCTGCTTCTCGTCGAGGACGCCGAGGACGTAGGACTGGTCCTTGGCCATGTCGGAGGCGCGGTGCAGCTCCCGGGAGCCGTCCTCCTTCAGGACGACGGTGGCGTAGTGGCCGGTGCAGACGGCGTCGAAGCCGAGGGCGAGGGCCTTGTCGAGCAGGGCCGCGAACTTGATCTTCTCGTTGCAGCGCAGGCAGGGGTTCGGGGTGCGGCCGGCCTCGTACTCGGAGATGAAGTCCTCGACGACGTCCTCGCGGAAGCGCTCGGCGAGGTCCCACACGTAGAAGGGGATGCCGATGACGTCGGCGGCGCGGCGGGCGTCTCGGGAGTCCTCGATGGTGCAGCAGCCGCGGGCGCCGGTCCGGAAGGACTGCGGGTTCGCGGAGAGCGCGAGGTGGACGCCGGTCACGTCGTGCCCGGCTTCGACGGCACGGGCGGCGGCGACGGCGGAGTCCACTCCGCCGGACATGGCGGCCAGGACGCGAAGGGGGCGGTCGGTGCGCGGCAGGTTCTCAGTCATAGCACCGTCCAGGGTACGGGGGAACCGAGCGGGGTCACAGCGCGTTGTCGGGTCAGGGGGGTGGATCACATGACCGAGCAGGGGAACGCGAGATCGAAGCCGAAGAGCCGCACGCGCAGGGCCGTGCTGTTCGGCGGGCTCGGGGTGGTCGCCGCGGCGGCCGTCGCGGGGCGGGACGAGATCAGCCGCGCGTGGTGGCTGATGCCGGGGGTGTCCAAGCCGCGCAAGGAGGGCGAGATCGACCACGCGGGCGCGGGGTGGACCGCGGCCTCCCCGGCGAACTGGCGGATGGCGGACCGGCCCGACGACTACCGGGTGGACCGGATCGTGGTGCACGTCACGCAGGGCGGCTTCCAGTCGTCGGTGGATGCCTTCAAGAACCCGTGGCACAAGGCTTCGGCGCACTACATAGTCCGCGGAGACGGGCATGTGGAGCAGATGGTGCGCGAGCTGGACGTGGCCTTCCACGCCGGCAACCGTTCGATGAACGAGCGCAGCGTCGGCATCGAGCACGTCGGCTTCGTGGACCGTCCGAAGGACTTCACCGACGCCCTGTACACGGCCTCGGCGCGGCTGGCGGCCGGCATCTGCCGCCGGTACGACTTTCCGGCGGACCGCACCCACATCGTCGGCCATTCCGAGGTGCCGGGGGCCGATCACACGGACCCGGGCGACCACTGGGACTGGGACCGCTACATACGCATGGTCCGGGAGGCCCTGGCCGCTCCGGCCTGAGCCGTGTCCTTCGGCCTGGGCCTCCCGGACGCTCAGCTGAGGCCTGCCGTCCGCGCGCGCTCCACGGCGGGACCGATGGCCGCGGCCAGGGCGGCGACGTCCTCCTTGGTGGAGGTGTGGCCGAGGGAGAAGCGCAGGGTGCCGCGGGCCAGCTGCGGGTCGGTGCCGGCCGCCAGCAGGACGTGGCTGGGCTGGGCGACGCCCGCGGTGCAGGCCGAGCCGGTGGAGCACTCGATGCCCTGGGCGTCGAGCAGCAGCAGCAGGGAGTCGCCCTCGCAGCCGGGGAAGCTGAAGTGCGCGTTGGCCGGCAGCCGCTCTTCGGGATCTCCGCCGAGGACGGCGTCGGGCACGGCCGCCAGGACGGCGGCGACCAGTTCGTCGCGCAGGGCGCCGATCTCGGTGGCGAACTGCTCGCGCCGCTCGGCGGCGAGGACGGCGGCCACCGCGAAGGCGGCGATGGCCGGCACGTCGAGGGTGCCGGAGCGGACGTGCCGCTCCTGCCCGCCGCCGTGCAGGACGGGTACGGGGCTCTGGTCCCGGCCGAGGAGCAGCGCGCCGATGCCGTAGGGGCCGCCGATCTTGTGGCCGCTGACGGTCATGGCGGCGAGGCCGCTGTCGCCGAAGTGGACGTCGAGCTGTCCGAAGGCCTGGACGGCGTCGGAGTGCAGCGGGATCCCGGCCTCACGGGCGATGGCGGCCAGTTCCCGGACCGGCATGACGGTGCCGATCTCGTTGTTGGCCCACATGACGGTGGCCAGGGCGACGTCGTCGGGGTTGCGTTCGACGGCTTCGCGGAAGGCGTCGGGGTGCACGCGCCCGTAGCGGTCGACGGGCAGGTAGTCGACCTGGGCGCCCTCGTGCTCGGCGAGCCAGTGCACGGCGTCGAGGACGGCGTGGTGCTCGACGGGGCTGGCGATGACCCGGGTCCGGGTGGGGTCGGCGTCGCGCCGGGCCCAGTAGAGGCCCTTGACGGCGAGGTTGTCGGCCTCCGTGCCGCCGGCGGTGAAGACCACCTCGCTGGGGCGGGCGCCGATCGCCTCGGCGAAGGCCTCGCGGGCCTCCTCGACGGTACGGCGGGCCCGGCGGCCGGCGGCGTGCAGGGAGGAGGCGTTCCCCGTGGCGGCGAACTGCGCGGTCATCGCCGCGGCGGCCTCCGGCAGCATGGGGGTGGTGGCGGCGTGGTCGAGGTAGGCCATGATCCCCCGATTCTACGAGCCCGCCCGTGCCGCTCCGCCCGGCGGGATCCCGATCCGGCCGGGGCGTGGGGGCGCGGCCCGCCCCGCCGCTCCCCGGCCGGGCGGCTCGTCACATGCGCAGGGCCCGCGCCAGCTGCCGGGACTGCGCGACCAGGTGGTCGGTGGAGTCCCAGACCTCGGCGTCCTCCTCCAGGAAACCGCCGGCGAGGTTGCGGGTGGTGATGGAGATCCGCAGCGGGCCCGGGGCCGGGCGGCGGCGGATGTGGGTGGTGAGCTCGACGGTCGGGGTCCAGGCCACCAGGCCGAGGTCGAAGGCGGTCGGCGGCAGGGCGTCCACCGCGAGGAGCATGGAGAGCGGGTCGGCGTCGCGGCCGTCGGCCAGCTCGAACCAGGCCCGCATCTCGCCCTTGCCGGAGGGCGCGCCGACGGCCCAGCCCGCGGTCGCCGGGTCCAGGCGCAGCCGGAGCCGGTCCACGATGGCGGAGCTGCCGGGGATCGGGGCGGGGCCGGCTTCCGGGCCGACGCAGTTCTCGTAGGAGGGCATGAGCGGCGGCACCGCGACCGTGCGCACGTCGTCCGGCAGGGCGGCGAGGTCGCCGTAGGAGGCGAGGACGCGGATCCGCTCGACCTCGTTGCCGTGCTCGTCGAACTGGAAGAGCGAGGCCTGGCCGGTGGAGAGGGTGCGGCCGACCCGGACCACCTCGGCGCGGATCACGGCGGGGCCGGGCACGGAGGAGGTCAGGTAGTGCGCGGACACCGTGAAGGGGTCCGGGTGCGGGAGGGTCGCCGACAGGGCCCGGCCGACCAGGGCCAGCAGGTATCCGCCGTTGACAGCGGCGATGATCGTCCAGCCGGCGGAGAGCTCCGCGTCGTAGACGCCGGGTTCGCCCGCGCGCTCGGTGATGGCGGTGTCGCGGTCGAACTCGCTGTCGCCGATGGATGCCTGGGCAGCTGCATATGACATGGAACGACGGTACACCCGCTTGCTACTAAGCGGTAGCTTTCTATTGTTACGGCTCTTCGGCCACCGAGGAGCGCCTGTTCCAGGCCAGCGGCGCCCGCCAGTGGTAGTGCATGGCGAGCAGCCTGAGGACGAACGTCGTGACGATCGCCAGGCCGGTGGTGACGGCGTTGAGCGAGTCCAGGGCGATGGAGACGGCGACCATCGCGGCGCCGACGGTGGCGGGCACGGCGTACATCTCGCGGTCGCGCAGCAGCGAGGGCACCTCGTTGACCAGCACGTCGCGCAGTACGCCGCCGCCGACGGCCGTGGCGAGGCCCAGCGCGGCGGACGCGGTCAGGCCGAGGCCGTACTCGTAGGCCTTGGTCGTACCGGTCACGCAGAACAGCGCGAGGCCGGCGGCGTCGAAGACGTTGATGGCCCGGTTGATCCGCTGGACCTCGGGGTGCAGGAAGAAGACGATCGCGGCGGCGATCAGCGGGGTGACGAAGAAGCTCAGCTCGCCGAAGGCGGCCGGCGGGACGGCACCGATGACGAGGTCGCGGAAGAGGCCGCCGCCGAGGGCCGTGACGAGGGCGAGGACGGCGATGCCGAAGACGTCGAAGTTCTTGCGGACGGCGAGCAGGGCGCCCGCGGTGGCGAAGACGAAGATGCCGGCGAGGTCCAGGGCATGCTGAACCCCCGGCGGGAAGAGATCGTGGAGCACCGGGCCATTGTCACCTGCCGCGCCGCCTGCGGCGGGCTCGGCGGAATGCGGGGCTCCGCCGCCGCGGCCGGGTGCGGGTGCCGCAGGCCGGAACCGGGGCGCCGCCCCGCGTCTCGCACGCGGCGCGGTGCCGGGCGGATGCGGTGCGGCGCCGTTGCGCGGGCGCCGCCCCGGACCCCCGCGCCTCGATCGCCGGCGGGGCTGGATTCGCGCCGGGCGGGCCGGGACGGCCCACCCGGCGTTCGCGTCACTCCGAAGCCGTCGTCACCGCGTCCGCCGCGCCCGGGAGGGGCTTGTCGCCCGGGGCCTGGTCGGGGGCGTTCTCCGGATGGTGGCAGGCCACCTGGTGGCCGGTCTTCAGCGCCAGCAGCGGCGGTTCCTGCGTCGCGCAGATCTGCGTCGCCTTCCAGCACCGCGTGTGGAAGCGGCAGCCACTCGGCGGCGAGATCGGGGACGGCACGTCGCCCTTGAGCAGGATGCGGCCGCTCTTGGCGCCGCGCCGCCTCGGGTCCGGCACCGGCACGGCCGACATCAGGGCCGCCGTGTACGGGTGCATCGGCTCCCCGTACAGCGACTTGTTGTCGGCGAGCTCGACGATCTTGCCGAGGTACATCACCGCGATCCGGTCCGAGACGTGCCGGATGACCGACAGGTCGTGCGCGATGATCACGTAGGTGAGGCCGAGCTCCTCCTGGAGGTCGTCCAGGAGGTTGACCACCTGGGCCTGGATCGAGACGTCCAGCGCCGAGACGGGCTCGTCCGCGACCACCAGCTTCGGCTTCAGCGCCAGGGCCCGCGCGATGCCGATGCGCTGGCGCTGGCCGCCCGAGAACTCGTGCGGGTAGCGGTTGTAGTGCTCGGGGTTGAGGCCGACGAGCGACAGCAGCCGCTGGACCTCCGCCTTGAGCCCGCCCTCGGGGGTGACGTTCTGCAGCTTGAACGGGGCGCTGACGATGGTGCCCACCGTGTGACGCGGGTTCAGCGAGCCGTAGGGGTCCTGGAAGATCATCTGCACGTCGCGGCGCAGCGGGCGCATGCCCGCCACCCCCAGGTGCGTGATGTCCTTGCCCTCGAACTCGATCGTGCCGCCGGTCGGTTCGAGCAGCCGCGTGATCAGCCGGCCCATGGTCGACTTGCCGCAGCCGGACTCGCCGACGATGCCGAGGGTCTCACCGCGCCGGACGTCGAAGTCGAGGCCGTCGACGGCCTTGACCGCGCCGGACTGCCTGCGCAGCAGCCCCTTGGTGATGGGGAAGTGCTTGGTCAGGCCGGTGACCTTGAGCAGCGGCTCGGGAGAGTCCGTGGCCTGCGCCGGAAGGGTGACGGCCGGATCCGTCTTCTGGGTGTCGGTCACAGCTTCGGCGCAATCTCTTCGGTCCAGATCCGGGTCCGCTCCTCCTGCGACATGTGGCAGGCGGACCAGTGCAGGCTGTCGTCCTGCGTGAGCTCCGGGCGCACCGTGCGGGTCACGTTGCCCTTGGGCACGTCGGCGTACGGGCAGCGCGGGTTGAAGGCACAGCCGCTCGGGATGTTGATGAGGCTGGGCGGCGAACCCTTGACCGGGATGAGGCGCTCGGTCTGCTCGCGGTCGATGCGCGGCATCGAGCCCAGCAGGCCCCAGGTGTACGGGTGCCGGGGCTCGTAGAAGACCTTCTCGGCGGTGCCCCGCTCGACGCACCGGCCGCCGTACATCACGAGGAGTTCGTCGGCCATCTCGGCGACCACGCCGAGGTCGTGCGTGATCATGATGACCGCGGAGCCGAACTCCTGCTGGAGGTCCCGGATCAGGTCGAGGATCTGGGCCTGGACGGTGACGTCCAGGGCGGTCGTCGGCTCGTCCGCGATGAGCAGTTCGGGGTTGTTGACGAGCGCCATCGCGATCATCGCGCGCTGGCGCATGCCGCCGGAGAACTCGTGCGGGTAGCTGTCGAACCGCTTGTGCGGCTCGGGGATGCCGACGCGGTCGAGGAGTTCGACGGCCCGCTTGCGGGCGGCCTTCTTGTCGACCTTGTGGTGGACCCGGTACGCCTCGGCGATCTGCTTGCCGACGGTGAAGTACGGGTGCATCGCGGACAGCGGGTCCTGGAAGATCATCGCGATCTCCCGGCCGCGGAGCCTGCGCACCTCGTCCTCGTCGGCGGAGAGCAGCTCCTTGCCGTCGAGCCAGATCTCGCCGGAGATCCGGGCCCGCTGGCGGCCGTACTGGCCCACGCGGTGCAGGCCCATGATGCCCAGCGAGGTGACCGACTTGCCGGAGCCGGACTCGCCCACGATGCCGAGGGTCTTGCCCTTCTCCAGGCTGAAGGAAAGGCCGTCGACCGACTTGACCAGGCCGTCCTCGGTCGGGAAGTGCACCTTGAGGTCGCGGACCTCGAGGAAGGCGGTGGAGGGCGGTGACCCGTCGTAGGGCTGGTTCGGCGCTACGGTCTCTCCGGTCTTGGTCGTCCGGTCGGTCATGACAGCCTCACTCGGGGGTCGATCACCGCGTACAGGAGGTCAACGATGAGGTTCGCGGCGACGACGAAGAACGCGGAGATCAGGGTGATGCCCAGGATGACCGGGAGGTCGTGCTCGCTGATGGCGCGCACCGCGCTGTAGCCCAGGCCGTGCAGCGAGAACGTGTACTCGGTCAGGACCGCGCCGCCCATCAGGGCGCCGAGGTCGAGGCCCAGGACGGTCAGGATCGGGGTCATCGTCGAGCGCATGGCGTGCTTGCCGATGACGACGGGTTCGGTGAGGCCCTTCGCCCGGGCGGTGCGGATGTAGTCCTCGTTGAGGACTTCGAGCATGGTCGCGCGGGTGAGCCGCGCGTACATCGCCGCGTAGAGGAAGGCGAGCGAGACCCACGGCAGGATCATGCCGTTGAACCACTTGGCCGGATCCTCGGCGAAGGTCGCCTCCGGTCGTCCGAACCAGCCCAGCTGGTCGGAGAAGAGGGCGATGACGAGCATGCCCGTGAAGTAGATGGGGAGGGACACGCCGGCGAGGGCGACGCCCATGGCCGAGCGGTCCAGGACGGTGCCGCGCTTGAGGGCGGACACCACGCCGGTGGCGACACCGCCGGCCACCCAGAGCACCACGGCGCCCAGGGCGAGGGAGAGGGTGACCGGGAGCCAGTCCAGCAGCAGCGGCCAGACCTCCTGCTCGGTCTTGAAGGAGTATCCGAAGCAGGGCGCGGCGCATTGCGTGACGTCGGGGCCGTTGGCGTACGTGCGACCCGCCACCAGCCCGACGACGAACTTGCCGAACTGGACGAGGATCGGGTCGTCGAGACCCATCTTCTGCCGGATGCCTTCGATGGCGATGGGGTCGGACTGCTTGCCCACGAAGTACAGGGCCGGGTCCGTCCCGATCAGCTTCGGGAACAGGAAGAAGATTCCGAAGGTCACCAGTGTGATGACCAGCAGCATGACGAGGACGGCGAAGATCCGTCGGATGAGGTATGCAAGCACTGCGCTCGGCCTGGCTGCGGCCCGGGGGCGCCCTCTTCTGGAGAGCGCCCCCAAGCCGTAACCGCGGCCATCACCTGCCCTTCGTGCCTAGCGGGTGTGGCACTGGAACACTGGAACTGGACTGATGGACCGTTACTTCACGACACCGAGGGACGCGTAGTCGTAGCGACCGTTGTAGGCGTCGGTGGTGTAGGCGTTCGTCAGCCGGGAGCTGCGCCAGGTGATCGTCTTGTCATAGACGAAGGGCAGGTAGACCGCGGCCTCGGACACCTTCTGGTTCATCTGCTTGTAGATGTCGCCGGCCTTGGCCGGGTCGGTCTCCGCGATGGCCTGGTCGAACAGGGTGTTGATCGCCGGGTCGTTCAGCTCGGAGTAGTTGTTGTTGCCGCTCTGGAGGATGAAGCGACCGTCGACCAGCGGCTGGGAGAAGCCCTGACCGGTCGGGAAGTCGGCGCCCCAGCCCATGATGATGATGCCGTAGCCCTTCTCCTTGACGACCTTCGGCGAGCCGATGATGCCGGAGTGCTGGGCGCCGTCGAACTGGTCGACGTCGGCCTCGATGCCGACCTGCTTCAGGGCGTTCTGCAGCGAGACGGCCGTGGCGACCTCGACCGGCTTGTTGTTGCGGACGGCGATGGTGGTCTTGAAGCCGCTCTCCTTGCCGCAGGCCTTGAGGGCCTCCTTGGCCTTGTCGAGGTTCGGCTTGCCGTCGTTCTTCAGGACCTCGTACGGGTCGTACTTGGCGTCCGAGCCCTTGATGCCGAGCGGGAGCATGTTGGGGGCGATGTCGCCACCGGCCTGCGGGCCGCCGCGGGCGGTCTGCAGGGACTTCTTGTCGGCCGCGTAGATGACGGCCTTGCGGCACTCGATGTTGTCGAACGGCGCGACGGTCTGCGGCATGACCGCGTACCGGATGAAGCCGGTCTGGCCGTTGTCGAGGTTGCCCTTGTGGTCCTTCAGCGCGGTGGCGCGGGCCGCCTGGCCGATGCCGGTCGCGTTGATGTCGACGTCGAACTCGCCGTTCATCAGGCGCTTGTCCATGTCGTCCGCGTTCGCCATGAACGTGACCGAGATGGTGTCAGGGAGCGCCTTGCGGATGGTGTCCGAGTCGGCCTTGAAGTTCTCGTTGCGCGAGAGCTTCATGCTCTTGTTGGGCTCGTACGAGTCGATCTTGTACGGACCGTTCGAGAAGGGCTTCAGGCCGTACTTGGCGGCGGTGTCCTTGTCCTGCTTGACCGGGCTGGCCGCGGGCATCGCCAGCATCTGCTCGAAGTCGCCGTTGGGCGTCGGGAGCTTGAAGATGATGGTCTTCGCGTCCGGGGTCTCGATGGCCTTCAGGCCGAGCTTGTCCGGAGCGGTGTCCTTGTACGGGCCGGGGTACTCGGCCTTCGGGTCGAGGACCTGCTGGATGTAGACCGGACCGCCGGAGATGACGTCCTGGGCCCAGGTGCGCTCGATGCCGTACTTGATGTCCTGGGCGGTGACGGGCGAGCCGTCCTCCCAGGTCACGTTGTCCTTGAGGGTGTACTTGTAGGTCTTGCCGCCGTCGCTGATCTCGGCCTTGGCGGTGGCGAGGTCGGGGACGAGCTCGGTGCTGTCCTTGCCGGGCGCGGGCTTGAAGCTGATCAGCTGGCGCGTGTAGTAGCGGGAGAAGTCCCACATGAAGCCGTAGTAGCCGCGCTGCGGGTCCCACGAGTCGGCGTCCTGGGTACCGACGAACTTCAGCTCGCCGCCCTTCTTGTCCGACGCGTTGGCGACCTTCTCGATGCCCGCGTTGAAGCCACCGCCCGAGGCGGCGCCCTTGTCGTCCTTCTTGTCGGCCCCGCCACAGGCGGTCGCGGTGAGCATGGCCGCGAGCACGACGGCCGTGCCGGCGGCAAGTCTGCGCTTCGACGTGCGATGGGTAGTCACGATGCTCGCAACCCTCCGTTGTAGTTCCGGTGTACGTACGGCACGAGGCCGGTCCTTGGTTTGCCCTGCGGTGGCTAGCGGGAGCCCTTCGGGTCGAGGGCGTCACGGACGCCGTCGCCGAAGAGGTTGAAGGCCAGCACGGTGATGAAGATCGCTACGCCGGGGAAGATCATGAAGAGCGGATCGTCCTCGTAGGTCCGCACGGCCGTGGCGAGGGTCTCCCCCCAGGACGGCGTGGGCGGCTTGACGCCGACTCCGAGGAAGCTGAGGGCCGCCTCGGTCAGCACGTTGGTGGGGATCATCAGCGTCGCGTAGACCGTGATGGGCGCCACCAGGTTCGGGAGCAGTTCGCGGAAGAGGATGTAGAAGCGGCCCGCGCCGAGGCTGCGCGCGGCTTCGACGTACTCGCGCTCGCGCAGCGAGAGGGTCTGGCCGCGGACGATCCGGCCGATGTAGGGCCAGCCGAAGAAGCCGATCACCAGCACCAGGACGGCGATGCGCAGACCCGAACCCTCGAAGCCCCAGAGCTTGTTGGGGATGACGGAGATCAGCGCGATGATGAAGAGCAGCTGCGGGAAGGCCAGCAGCAGGTCCATGACCCGGCTGATGGCCGCGTCGACCCAGCCGCCGAAGTAGCCGGCGACGATGCCGAAGAAGGTGCCCAGCGATACCGCCACGAAGGCGGACAGGAAGGCCACCAGCAGCGAGATCCGGGCGCCGTAGACGATGCGGCTGAAGACGTCGCGGCCGTTGACCGGTTCGATGCCGAGCAGGAAGTCGCCGCTCATGCCGCCCCAGTCGCCGAGCGGGAGGCCCAGCAGCGGGTCGAGCAGGTCCTCGTGGAGCTCCTCCGGCGGGTGCCCGAACGCCTTGACGATCAGCGGCGCGAAGATCGCGACGATGATCAGCAGGAGCACGATGACACCGCCGGCCAGCGCGACCTTGTCGCGCTTCAGGCGCAGCCAGGCGATCTGCCACGGCGAGCGCCCCTCGATCGCCTTCTGCGGAACTTCGGGGGCGGCCACGGCTGCGGGCTCGGCCGCGCTGGTGTCGTGCAGTGGTGCCGTCATCGTGGTGGGGACCCCTCTCGGCCGACGGTGGCCGGCCCATGCCCGCCGCTGTGGCGGCTTGGTTCAATCGGCGTCGCTGGTGGTGCGATTGGCGAGAAATGTGCCGGAAGTGCACGTGAAGAGCTGGTGCTTGCGAGATGGACCGGCCTTCGGTGGGGGGAGTCTTCAACGCCCTCTCAACCAGCCGCCAGACCCCCCGGGGATGTGATGCGCAACCGTGATCTGCGCCTACACCTTCCGTTATCCGAACCGCCAGACCTGTTGAGCGGTGAAACACCGCATGTTCGGCGCGGAACGGACATCCGGCCCAACTGCCCTTTCGAGCGCGGATTTTGGATGTATTCAGCGGATATGCCGAAGGCCGCACCGATGGGTCCTGTGCGGCCTTCGAGATGGATGTCTCAATATGCGGATGTCGTGCCGGAGGCCCCGCACGGGTTGCGGGAGGCGTCGGCGGGCGGGTCAGTACGCCGGTGCCTGGCCCTCGCGGTCGTAGAAGGGGCGGGTCTGCGCCCGCAGCCACATCGCCACGGGATCGTGCTCGTCCGCCAGCGCGACCGTGCACACCGGGACGCCCTCGGGGACCGCCCCGACCGACTGGCGCATCATCTCCCGTACGGATTCCAGCGCGGGCGCGGAGGCGTCGTACAGGTCGAGCCCGACCGCGAGGTAGGGGGACCCGAGCGCGGGCTGCACCCAGGCGCGGCGCAGCGACCGTACGGCCGGGGTGCGGTGGGCGTGCTGGGTCAGCAGCCCGTAGAACTGGGGGAGCTCGATGCTGGGCTCGGACAGCCGCAGCGGGCCCGCCGGCATCCGGTCCAGGCCCGTCGCGATGCGGCGCAGATCCGCCCAGGGGACGCCGAGGCCGCCGCCCTGGGCGTGCGGGTTGAGCCACAGGCCCCAGCGGTCCGGGTAGAGGGCGCGGGCGATGTCGCGCCCGGTGACGACCTCGTAGCCCCGGTTCCAGCCGCTCGCGGCCAGCTCCTGGGGGGAGGTGACGCAGGGTGCGTAGCCGAGGCCGTCGACCTCCATGCCGCCGTACTGGGCGTCCGGGGACCCCGGCTGCCCCTGCCAGAGGAGCATCCACAGCCGGCCCTCGGAGAGGGCGTGCAGCAGTGACTCGTAGCTCTCGTAGCGCCCGGGGGTCACCTGGCGCATCATGTGCTCGACCTGCCCGGCCGCGGCCGTGCCTGACGCACTCACCCGGTACCCCTCTTCGTCCGCCCGTCGCTCCACGCGTGCCTTACCCGGGCCAGCGCTCATGCGTGCGGCCAGGAGATGTAACCAGCTTAAGCGGCCCTACGCGAGGTAGAAGGGGCGTACGCGCTCACGAATCCAGTCCGTGACCGGGTCCTGGGCCGCGTCCAGGAGGATCAACTGCACGGGCCACGGCGCCGGAACGCGGGTCAGGGCCCGTCCGAGCGCCTCCATCGGGGCCTCGCGCATCTGCGGCTCCCATCCCACCAGGCGGACACCGATGAACAGTTCCGGGGCCCCTCCCTCGACGCTGGCGAGGCAGCGGTGCGCCGCTGCGACCACGCCGGTGGCCCGGAACTCCTCGCCGGCGGCGGCCAGGAAGTCCACCGGGTCGTCCTGCCAGTCGGGCTCGAAGAGCCGCACGCGGCCGCCGGTGGCGGGGCCGTCGAGCGGGCTGCGGCCGGCCCGGCACAGCTCCGCCACGGCCGGCGGGGGCAGCGGGACGCCGACGGCGCCCTCCGGATTGAGCGCGATGCCGAGCTGCGGGGGCAGCCCCCGGGCGAACTCGACCGCCGGGGCCACCGCGAAGTCCATGCCGGGGCCGACGCAGGCGAGGAACTGGGCCTCGGAGCTGTAGACGGGGACGTACGCCGCCCCGCCGATGTCCATGGTGGGCAGGTCGAGGCCGGCCGAGTCGGGACCGCCGCCGCCGGGCAGGGGCACCCACACCTGGCTGCGCCCGAGCACCTCCAGGATCCGGCCGCCGGCGTCCGGCTGCCCGAGCGCCGCCCCGAGCACCTGCTCCAGCTCATTCCCCGGCCAGCCGCTGCCCTGCATCTGCCCCTGCCTCCGTCGGTTCCGCGGTGTGTCGTGCCGAGGCTATCCGCCCCCGGCCGGACGCCGCTGCCGGGGCTCGTTCAGGGGTGCGCCCCGCCCGCGGTCAGCCCTGGAAGCCGATCCCCGTCACGGCGGCGGCCGAGCGGCGGTCCAGCAGGGTCGCCGAGGCGCAGCCGGCGGGCGGGCGGCCCGCCTCGGCGTCGCGCAGCAGGCGGCCCACGGCGCCGCGGTGGCGGGCGAAGGCGTAGGCGGACACTCCACGGCCCCGCGCGGCCTGGCCGGAGAGGGCCTCCTCGGGGCTGCTGTCCAGCAGGAGGAGGTGCAGCTCGCGGCCCCGGCGGCGGGCGGCCGCGGCGAGCAGGGCGCGCACCCAGCTCTGGGTGCCGCAGTCGTGGACGACCACGGAGGCCCCCGAGCGCAGGATCCGGTAGAGCCCCCAGTAGTGCGCGGCGCGCACCATCGGGCGGTACACCGCGTACGGCAGGGCGGCGGGCATCCGGCGCTCCCAGCGCTCGCGGGTGTCCTGGGAGTCGACGACCCCGCCCTCCGGCGCGGCCCGCTTGATCAGCGTGCTCTTGCCGCCGCCGGGGAGGCCGGAGACCACGACGATGTCGCCCTCGGCGAAGCCGAGCCGCCGCGGTGCGCGCAGCGCCGGGCCGCGCAGGTCGCGTACGAGGCCGAGGCCGCCGTCCGCCGCCTTCCTGCGCTCGCGCGCGCCGCGCCGCTGCGCCGGCACCGCGTCCACGGTTCCCGTCGTCGCCACCACTCCGAATCTCCGCACAGTGTTCGCCTCCCCCGAATCGGGCCGCCTGGACCCTTGCCCACTGAGTGTAAAGAGACGGTAATCGGCATGTCCGGTTCCGTTCCGGACGCTCGGATGGGCGTACGAACTTTCGGACCCCCACCCCCGATCTCGGGCATGGCGTGCAATGATGTGCGCCATCTGGACCAACTGCATACCGGCCGCTTGAATCCGCGCGGGAGAGTCCCGGCACGCCGCAAGGCGGTGCGTGGGCGCCGAAGGAGCAAGAACCTCCCTTGAATCTCTCAGGCCCCGTACCGCGTGGATGAGGCAGATCTGAAAAGCGAGCTGCTCGGCAGCTCCACCCAAGGTGCAAGTCGCGGATACCGGCGATCGATGGATCGGCGGAACTCTCGGCGAACCTCTCAGGTTCCGATGACAGATGGGGAGGAAAGTCCTCGTCATGTCATGTCGATGCCCTGGGACCCGGGAGCCACACCCATGAGCACTGCCCCCCGCCTGACCGCCCTCGATGCGCTGCACCGCTCGCTCGGTGCGACCATGACCGACTTCGCGGGCTGGGACATGCCGCTGCGGTACGCCAGCGAGCGCGACGAGCACAACGCCGTACGCACCAAGGCCGGCCTCTTCGACCTCTCGCACATGGGCGAGATCACGCTGACCGGCCCGGAGGCCGTCAAGGCCCTGGACTACGCGCTCGTCGGCAACATCTCGACCGTCGGCGTCGGCCGCGCCCGCTACACGCACATCTGCCAGGAGGACGGCGGGATCGTCGACGACCTGATCGTCTACCGTCTCGGCGAGACCGAGTACATGGTCGTCGCCAACGCCTCCAACGCCCAGGTCGTCCTGGACGCCCTGACCGAGCGCGCCGCCGGCTTCGACACCGAGGTCCGCGACGACCGCGACGCCTACGCGCTGATCGCGGTGCAGGGCCCGGAGTCCCCCGGCATCCTGGCGTCCCTCACCGACGCCGACCTGGACGGCCTCAAGTACTACGCCGGCCTGCCGGGCACGGTCGCGGGCGTGCCCGCGCTGATCGCGCGTACGGGCTACACCGGCGAGGACGGCTTCGAGCTGTTCGTCGCCCCCGAGCACGCCGTGGAGCTGTGGCAGGCGCTGACCAAGGCCGGCGAGGGCGTCGGCCTGGTCCCGGCCGGCCTGTCCTGCCGCGACACCCTGCGCCTGGAAGCGGGCATGCCGCTGTACGGGCACGAGCTGACCACCGCCCTGACGCCGTTCGACGCGGGTCTGGGCCGGGTCGTGAAGTTCGAGAAGGAGGGGGACTTCGTCGGCCGCGCCGCCCTGGAGGCCGCCGCCGAGAAGGCCGCGACCAAGGCGCCGCGCAAGCTGGTCGGCCTGATCGCCGAGGGCCGCCGCGTCCCGCGCGCCGGCTTCCCCGTCACGTTCGGCGGAGAGGTGATCGGCGAGGTCACCTCGGGCGCCCCGTCCCCGACGCTGGGCAAGCCGATCGCCATGGCGTACGTGGACGCGGAGCACGCCGCGCCCGGCGCCTCCGGCGTCGGCGTCGACATTCGCGGTACGCATGAGCCGTACGAGGTCGTGGCGCTGCCGTTCTACAAGCGGCAGAAGTAACCGTCCGCGCACGACGTCCGCCGTCCGCCGTCCGGGTACCGGAACGGCGCCGTCTCAGTACCCAAGACCGTAGTTCGTATCCACTCCCCCGCATCCAGGAGAATCAGGCCATGAGCACCCCCGAGAATCTGCGTTACACCAAGGAGCACGAGTGGCTGTCCGACGTCGTGGACGGCGTCGCGACGGTCGGCATCACGGAGTTCGCGGCCAACGCGCTCGGTGACGTCGTCTACGCCCAGCTCCCCGCGGTCGGCGACACCGTGACCGAGGGCGAGACCTGTGGCGAGCTGGAGTCGACCAAGTCGGTCTCCGACCTCTACTCCCCGGTCTCCGGCGAGATCGTCGAGGCCAACCAGGACGTCGTGGACGACCCGGCGCTCGTGAACACCGCCCCGTTCGAGGGCGGCTGGCTGTTCAAGGTGCGCATCTCGGAGGAGCCCAAGGACGTGCTCTCCGCCGAGGAGTACACCAAGCTCACCGCCGGTAACTGACCCCAGGGGATCCTGATGTCCGTACTGAACACCCCTCTCCACGAACTCGACCCCGACGTCGCCGCAGCCGTCGACGCCGAGCTCGTGCGCCAGCAGTCCACCCTGGAGATGATCGCGTCGGAGAACTTCGCTCCGGTCGCCGTCATGGAGGCCCAGGGCTCGGTCCTCACCAACAAGTACGCCGAGGGCTACCCGGGCCGCCGCTACTACGGCGGTTGCGAGCACGTCGACGTGGTCGAGCAGATCGCGATCGACCGCATCAAGGCGCTGTTCGGCGCCGAGGCCGCGAACGTCCAGCCGCACTCCGGTGCGCAGGCGAACGCCGCCGCGATGTTCGCGCTGCTCAAGCCGGGCGACACGATCATGGGCCTGAACCTGGCCCACGGCGGTCACCTGACCCACGGCATGAAGATCAACTTCTCCGGCAAGCTCTACAACGTGGTCCCGTACCACGTGGACGAGTCCGGCGAGGTGGACATGGCCGAGGTCGAGCGCCTCGCCAAGGAGTCCAAGCCGCAGCTGATCGTCGCCGGCTGGTCCGCCTACCCGCGCCAGCTGGACTTCGCCGCCTTCCGCCGCATCGCGGACGAGGTCGGCGCGTACCTGATGGTCGACATGGCGCACTTCGCCGGCCTGGTGGCCGCTGGCCTGCACCCGAACCCGGTCCCGCACGCCCACGTCGTGACCACCACCACGCACAAGACCCTCGGCGGTCCGCGCGGCGGGGTCATCCTGTCGACGCAGGAGCTGGCCAAGAAGATCAACTCCGCGGTCTTCCCGGGCCAGCAGGGCGGCCCGCTGGAGCACGTGATCGCGGCCAAGGCCGTCTCCTTCAAGATCGCGGCCTCGCCCGAGTTCAAGGAGCGCCAGGAGCGCACCCTGGAGGGCGCGAAGATCCTCGCCGCCCGTCTGGTCCAGGACGACGTCAAGGCCGTGGGCGTGGACGTCCTCACCGGCGGCACCGACGTGCACCTGGTCCTGGTCGACCTGCGCAACTCCGAGCTGGACGGCCAGCAGGCCGAGGACCGCCTCCACGAGGTCGGCATCACGGTCAACCGCAACGCCATCCCGAACGACCCGCGGCCCCCGATGGTCACCTCGGGTCTGCGGATCGGTACGCCGGCCCTGGCCACCCGCGGTTTCGACGCCGAGGCGTTCACCGAGGTCGCCGAGATCATCGCGCAGGCGCTGAAGCCGACGTACGACGCCGAGGGCCTCAAGGCGCGCGTCTCGGCGCTCGCCGCGAAGTTCCCGCTGTACCCGTCGCTCTAGCGGTGGCGTGGAAGGGCCCGGCCCCGTCTGTGCACGGGCCGGGCCCTTCCCGTGTCCCTCCTGCTCCCCCGGCGCCCGGGGCGCACGGCGACACCTGCCCGACCCGTCCGCGTAATCCTTCCCACGTCGGCCGGCAGCCAGGACGTTCACCGGACCGCGTTAAGCTCGTCTGTCGGACAAAATCTGAACAATCCACCTCTCCTGCCCCCTCCCACCCCACGAGCAGACAAGGGAGTCCGCCACCGTGGCCATCTCCGTCTTCGACCTCTTCTCCATCGGCATCGGTCCCTCCTCCTCCCACACGGTCGGTCCGATGCGCGCCGCCCGCATGTTCGTGACGCGGCTGAAGAAGGACGGAGTGCTCGCCCAGACGGCTTCCGTGCGGGCCGAGCTCTTCGGGTCCCTCGGCGCGACCGGCCACGGCCACGGCACCCCCAAGGCGGTGCTGCTGGGCCTGGAGGGCCACTCCCCCCGCACCGTGAACGTCGAGACGGCGGACGACGAGGTGGAGCGCATCCGCAAGAGCGGTCGCCTGCGCCTGCTGGGCGCGGAGATAGGCGATGGCCACGAGATCGCCTTCGACGAGCCGAACCAGCTGATCCTGCACCGCCGGCGCTCCCTGCCCTACCACGCGAACGGCATGACGCTCTTCGCGTACGACGAGGCCGGCACCCCGCTGCTGGAGAAGACCTACTACTCGGTCGGCGGCGGTTTCGTCGTGGACGAGGACGCGGTCGGCGAGGACCGGATCAAGCTCGACGACACGGTGCTGAAGTACCCCTTCCGCTCCGGTGACGAGATGCTGCGCCTGGCGAACGAGACCGGCCTGTCGATCTCCTCGCTGATGCTGGAGAACGAGAAGGCCTGGCGCACGGAGGAGGAGATCCGCGAGGGCCTCCTGGAGATCTGGCGCGTCATGCAGTCCTGCGTCTCGCGCGGCATGTCCCGCGAGGGCATCCTCCCGGGCGGCCTGCGGGTCAAGCGCCGCGCCGCCTCCACGGCGCGCCAGCTGCGCACCGAGGGCGACCCGATGATGCACCGCAGCGAGTGGACGACGATCTACGCGATGGCGGTCAACGAGGAGAACGCCGCCGGCGGCCGTGTCGTCACCGCGCCCACCAACGGCGCGGCGGGCGTCCTCCCGGCCGTCCTGCACTACTACATGAACTTCGTCCCGGGCGCGGACGAGGACGGCGTGGTGCGCTTCCTGCTGGCGGCGGGCGCGATCGGCATGCTGTTCAAGGAGAACGCGTCGATCTCCGGCGCCGAGGTCGGCTGCCAGGGCGAGGTGGGCTCGGCCTGCTCGATGGCGGCCGGCGCCCTCGCCGAGGTCCTGGGCGGCACCCCGGAGCAGGTCGAGAACGCCGCCGAGATCGGCATGGAGCACAACCTGGGCCTGACCTGCGACCCGGTCGGCGGCCTGGTCCAGATCCCCTGCATCGAGCGCAACGGCATGGCCGCGGTCAAGGCCGTCACCGCCGCCAAGATGGCGATGCGCGGCGACGGCACGCACAAGGTCTCCCTCGACAAGGTCATCAAGACCATGAAGGAGACCGGCGCCGACATGAAGGTCAAGTACAAGGAGACCGCCCGCGGCGGCCTCGCGGTCAACGTCATCGAGTGCTGACCGGCGCGCACCGACCGGCGTACTGACGCGAAGAACGGCCCGGTCCCCTGAACGCTCAGGGGACCGGGCCGTACGTGTTCGGGGCGAGGAGAGCGCCGGGGAACGCCGACAGCGCTCCCCGACGACTCCCTACCGCTCGGCTCGACAGGTCAGTCGAACTCGTTGAGGCGCTTGGTGGTGGCCACCCACCTGAACTGCTCGTCGTCGTCGCGCGACTCCAGCAGTCCGCCCTCGACGAGGGCCAGGAGCGCCGCGTGGAGCCCGCGCCCCGCCGGGTTGTCCTCCCAGAAGATCCGCTTGCTCCTCGAGAAGGGGACCTCGGGTGTGATGGCGCCGAGACTCAGCCCGAGCAGGTAGGCCGCCTGATCCCAGTCGACCCAGTCCGCCATCGATTCGGAAAGCGCCATTCAGCCCTCACATCCTTCTTTTCACGAGGGCTCGATCCGGCGCCACAGGTGCCGCGTCGAGGCCAACAGATCCTCGAATTCTTCCAGAGGCATCTCATAGGCCGGCCCGATGGTCACGTGGGTCTTGCCGTCCTTGACGGCCTTGAGGCCCTTCGGCAGGTCCCGGGAGTCGATGGACCACATGTGCAGGGACTTTCCCGTACCGCCGAACGACACAGGGCGTCGGTGCGACGGGAGTCCCTTGGGGCTTACGGCACCCGACATCCCCTCACCCGGGGAAACGGTCCCGTTCGCCGACGGGTGGACGTCGGGGTTGTCTCCGTCGACACGGATGCCGAGCTTCTTCGGCGAGCGCCCCAGAACGGGAAGTCCGTCCTCGTCCATGTCCATGCCGCGGTAGGTCGTCCGGTCTCCGCCGCCGGAACCGCCGCCACTGCCACCGGGGCTGTCACCGCTACCCCCACTGTCGGCCTGTTTCGCCGCCGGAGCCTCGACGTCGTCGGCCTTCTTCGGCGCCTTCGCCGCATCGGCCTGCTTCTGCCACGCACGCATGTCCTCCTCGTACTTGGCGAAGGCCTTGGCGTCGTTGTCCGAGCGCTTGAGGAGTCCGGTGGCCCAGACGACCTCGTCCTCCCACTTGTTGTACATCGTCCAGGCGCGGTCGAGCGCCTTGACGACGCGCTTGCCCTTCCCGAGGACGCCCAGGAACTGCTCACCGATCAGCATGGCGCAGGTCGTCTTGTTCCCGCCCAGGCAGTCGGCGATGTCCTCCCAGCCGATGAGGCCCTTCCCGACCTCGATGGCGATGTTCTTCGCGACGTCCACCTTGGACATCTGCTTGATCTTGGTGGCCTTCTCGACATCACGCGCCGAAACCGTCGGTGTCGGCCTCGCCGGCGCCGGGGGCGTGCGGGCGATGATGCTGTTGTACTGCCTGAGGAGCTCCCTGTAGAGGCGGATCAGCTGAATGAAGCCGCCCCAGAACTCGCCCGAGGGGTCGGAGAAGGTGACCGGGCTGTTGTTCCCGTAGGCGTACGGGTTCATCGTCTGGGACTCGGCCATGTCCATCTTCGGGTCGACCGAGATGAACCTTCCGAGCGAGGCGTCGTATTCGCGAGCGCCCAGATGCGTGAGGCCCGTCGAATCGTCGACCGTGCCGCCTACGAAGCCCTTCTGCCCCGGCCACACGGCGGGCTTCTCGCCGCGCAGGTCACCGTACGGCGTGAACTTGCGGCGTGTCACGGCCTGCGTGGCGGCGTCCACCGACGTCGTCGCGCTGCCGTTGTGGTCGGCGAGCACGTACGAAGTGGTGGTCTTGCCCCCTTCGGCGACGCGGACCATCACGGGCCCGGTCGCGGACGAGTAGTACCGCGTTCCCCGGACGGCTCCCGTGGCCTTCGCCACGTGGATCTCGGTACCCGGCAGATACAGGGTGTCGCCGGTCGGGTCACGACGGATGAGGCGGTTGCCTCCGGCGTCGTAGAGGTACTCCGTGTCCTTGGCCGTATCGCCCGGCGCCGGGGACACCTTCTTCAGCCGGCCCTCGACGTCCCATTCGAGGTTCTGCGTGGCGCCCTCGACGGTTCGCCGCGTCGTGTTGCCGGCAGCGTCGTACGCGTAGCTGTCGGTCCGCGTGCCACCGGGGCCGGTGGTGTCGACCTTGAGCAGCTGGTTCTTGGCGGGGCCCGTGGCCGGATAGGTGTAGGTGCGGGTGACGTCCTTCTTCAGGTCGCCCGTCGTATCGTGCTTGACCTCCGTCTTGCGGTTGCCGACCGCGTCGAAGGTGTACGAGCTCCAGTAGGCGTCCGGTCCGCCCACCTTGGGTGCCGAGCCCGGGCCGGCGGCGCCCGGCTGCTTGGCGCAGTCGTCCGTCGCCGTCCAGGCGTCCTTCATGCGACGCAGGTAGTCGTAGGCGAAGCACTGCGTGTCGGCGACGCCCGGCGCACCGTCCCGCTGGTCGGTGACCTTCAGGATGTTGCCCGAGGGGTCATAGGTGGTACGCACGTCGCTGATCTGGCTGTACCCGGTCATCCCGGTCTGCTGCGAGTGGTACGTCCGGTTGACCCGCCGGGTCTGCTCGTCGAACTCGTAGGTCGAGACGATCTGCTTGTTGGCCTCACCGACGTTGGTGCGGACGAGGTCACCCAGGGGCGAGAACTCCGAACTCGTCAGGAAGGCACGACCGTTCACCGATGTGCTGGTCGCCATGTCGAGGCCGTTGTAGCCGGTCGCCACGCGGTCGGCCGGCAGTCCGGCCGCGGCCGGGAACAGCGTGGACGTCGAGAGTCCGACGGTCTTGCTGTAGGTCTTGGCATAGGCGTACGTGCCCGCCAGCTTGCCTTCGTTGGCAGGGATGACGATCTTGCTGCCCATGGGCCGGTACTCGGCGTCGTAGCCGGTGACCGCCTGGACGTAGGCGTTGCCCTTCTCGTCGTACCGCGTGGACGACACCGGGAGCCCGAGCGCCCCGGGCAGCGTGTCGTAGGTCTGCTCCGTGAGCTTGCGCCCCTGGAGCGAGCCCTCGTGCGTGGCCGTGGTGCGGCCGAGGGCGTCATAGGCGAACGCGATGGTGTTGTCGAGGCTGTCGGTCGTGGACGCGATGCGGCCACCGACACCGTACGAGGTCTTCGAGACGCCCTTGTCGGGGTCGCTCGTCTCGTACACGCGGCCGAGCAGGTCGTACTTGTACGACCAGAGGTTGCCCCCCTGGTCCGTCACCGAACTCAGCTGGCCCTTGGGGGTGTAGCTGTACTTGATGGTGTTCGCGGGCGTTCCCGTCGGGGCGTCGCCCTCGAACTGCTGGAGCTCGGTCTTGCGGCCCTGCCCGTCGATGATCGCCTTCGTGGGCGTTTCACCCTTGGGCGGGTCCACCGCGATCCAGTCCCCGCCGTACGACGTCGTCGTACGCCAGGTCTCCTCCCCGTTCTTCTGCGCAATGGTCGCCACCGGGCGGCCCATGCCGTCGTACTCGGTGCGGCTGGAGGAAGGGATCTTGCTCTCTACCGGGACCCACATCTGGTTGGAGGCGGGCTGGTCGTTGAAGTAGGCCCCGTTCTCCATCCGGACCTGGCCGCGGCTGTCGTAGAACGTGTCCGTGATCACCCGGCCCTTGTCGAGCCCCTGCTGCTGCGTCTGCCGCATGCGGAGCGAGCCGTCGTAGAAGTCGTACCGGGTGCGGTACTTCCCGCTCTCCAAGAGGTACTTGTTGGTGATGATGACGGGTGCGTCGGCCGATCCGGGGCGGATGTCGTACGAGAACTCTGCGTCTGGGACGGTCTTCGTCGGGTCGCGGTCCGGTGACCACGCCTTCACGAGTCGGCCGAGCGCGTCGTACTGCATCGAGGTACGCCGCTTGTTGGCGTCCTCCTTGACCACCGGGAGGCTGCGGCCCGCGTCCATCTCGGTGACGGTCGCGTGGCCGAGCGGGTTGGTCGTCGTGACCTTCGTGAGCACTCCGCCGGCAGCCGGCGTGTACTCCGTCTTCGCCGTGGCGCCGTGGACGTCGGTCTGGGTGACCGGACGGCCGTAGACGTCGTACGTCGCCGTTCCGGCGACGGTGTACTTCGGGGTACTGCCCTCGTAGGAGCCGAGGGTTTCGCTCCGGACCGTGTTGCCCACCGCGTCGAAGTGCGAGATCTGGTCGGCGATCACGTCCGCCGGGCGGGAGATGTTCGGCGCGTCACACGCCTTGGACAGCGCCTCCGACCGCTTCTTGTGCGCGAACATCCACTTGGACGGGTCCTCGTGGTACTCGTACCGGACACAGACGTCGTCGGTGTCGACGGCCAGGTCGCCACGGTTCGTCGTCTGCGCGACCCGCCCCCGTGCGTCGTAGCTGTGCTCCACGGACGTACGGCGCTGGCCCCGGTTGTCCGACAGCACGGTGCGCGAGGCGACCTTCGAGAGGTTGCCCACCCAGGCTTCGAGCGGCGCGGCACCGTCCGGACGCTTGCGCGTCGCGGTCGGACCGGCCACGCCCGGAGTGACGAGGGATGCCGATTCGAGCGCCTCGCCCTCACCCTTGTAGTAGAGCGTCTCGCGGGTCTGACCGGCGAAGTGCCGACTGTCGGCGATCTCGCCGCCCTCGGAGTCCTTGATCTTGACCGAGCGCTTGCCGCCGGGCTGGGAGGGGGCTTTGTCCCCGTCCATGCCGCGGAAGAAGACCGTCTCGACCTGGGACCGCTTGTCCGGGGCGGAGCCCACCAGAGTGCGGACGCGGCCGTAGCCGCGCCACTGCGACCACGTGCGGGCCTTCTCGCTCAGCTGTTCCGTCTCGTCGTCGAACGCCCAGGCCGGAGCGTCGAGGTACTGGTAGTTCGTCTCCTTGGTCGGGGAGATGGCGTTCGGGTTCTCGTCCCTGACCTGGTCGACGCGGTGCTTGTGGAACCAGTCGGTGACGTAGAGCTTCTTCTCGCCCTTGGGGTCGTTCGGGTCCGGGATCTCCTTGATCACCGGGTAGCACCGCAGGGTGTTGTTCTCGGGCGAGGCAGGGAGCTTCTTCGGCTCCTTGGTGCTGCACTCGGTCGGCGCGTACTTGACCGCGGTGACCGCGCCGGTCTCGGTGCGGATCTTCTGGACGCGCCAGCGCAGGAACGGCGGGCTGCCGTCCTCGTTGTTGTCGACGCGGTTCTCCAGCTGGACGCCCTCGAAGACCACGGGAGGCATCTCGGCATCGGCGCCGTCGCCGTTCTTGCCGGTGTGCTGGATCTGTGCCAGCCACATCGGGTACTCAAGGGCCACACCACCATCGCCGGTGGAACGGAAGTCGTGCGTCAGGACCCAGGTGTCCACCGCCTCGTGCTTGCCCGCCTTGAGGACACTGGTCGTGACCGCCTCGAGCATCTTCCGGCTGAAGAAGGTCGGCGTGTAGCGGTCCTTGCACTCCTTGCCGGTGTCGCAGATCTGGTCGGCGGGTACGTCCGGCCAGTTCTTGGTCACGTCCCACTTCGCACCGTCGACGAGCTTGGTGTCGGCGCAGTCGAAGTCCTTGGTGGGGATGCAGCGCTCGACGGCCTTGAAGTCGACCCGTGCCGGGGACAGGGTGAAGAGGTTGTCCGAGCG
This sequence comes from Streptomyces virginiae, assembly GCF_000720455.1. Lineage (GTDB taxonomy): Bacteria > Actinomycetota > Actinomycetes > Streptomycetales > Streptomycetaceae > Streptomyces > Streptomyces virginiae. The sequence goes on from NZ_JOAK01000005.1 coordinate 86,169, forward strand.
CAGGCCGTAGTCGACGTGCTGGAGCCAGCCGCCGCGGTCGTACGGGCGGGCGGTCGTCTTGCCGTCGTCCTGCACGTTGGAGCCGTAGTTGTTGTGCTCCTTGGCGTACCAGTAGGTCATGGCGTTGCCGTGCGGGTCCACGACGTAGTCGAGGTTCCAGCGCCAGGCCTGGTTGCAGACCGAATCGGCGTAGGAGGCCTTGTAGCAGGCCTCGCCCGGGTGGTTGCCATAGACCGGCACCGTCCACGCGGAGTTGGTCTCCAGCTTCCCGGTGGTCCAGCCCGGCAGGCGGTTCAGCCCGAAGTGGTACTGGACGCCCTGCTGGTTCGTCACCCGCCAGTGCTGACCGCCGGTGTCACCGTTGGTCGCGCCGTCCAGCAGCTCGACCTTGGAGCCGTCGTCCTGCGCCGGTCGCCATGTCTTCTTCTGCGGGTCGGCGTCGTCCAGGACGAGCGGGGTGGAAGAACCGTTGAGGCTCAGGGTCACCATCGGTGCGCCCTGGCACAGGTCACCGGTGATCTGCTTGGGGTTGTTGAACCCCGATCCCGCCTTCTTGTCGTCGGAGCACGGAACGAAGCTGTGCTCGATGAAGTTGTTCCCGGTGGACACGTCCCAGCCGTCGCCCGCCCAGGAGGACTGGCCGGAGGAGGCGGAGGTACGACCGTCCACGGCGGCCGAGGAGTAGCCCAGGCCGAGTGACGGCGCCGGACCGCCGAGGGAGGCCGGCAGGTCCATCGGATAGGACCAGGAGAAGTCACCCGCCGAGCCGCCGCCCTGCCAAGAACCGGTGGGGCTCAGCGAGGTCGCCGTGAAACTGCCGTTGCTGCCGCTCGCGCCCGCCGTCGTGGCCAGCACCGTCGGTGCGGACGCCGCCGAGCGGGTCTGCGCGCCCGAGGAGGCCGCCAGGGTGGCGGTCACGGTGCCCGTGACCGGGTTGTTCTTCGAGGCGACCGGGGTGCGCTTCTGGCACTCCGGCTTCGCCGGCGAGGTCAGGGCGCACGCGGGGAGCTCGACCAGCTGGAGACGCGAACCCCAGTTGCCGCCGTAGGCGTTGCGGAACTTCGTGTAGTCCAGCTCCACCGAGAGGGGCACGGAGGCGGACGAGGCGTCAGCGGGCCTGACGGCCATGACCACGCCGTCGATGCCGAGGGCCGTGGCGGTGGCCTGGTTCTTCACCTCCACCTCGGTGGAGACGGCGGCCGGTACGCGGTCGGTCGGCGCCGGCACCGCCTTCAGCTTGACCGGCAGTTTGCCCGCCGGGACTTCGGCCGGAGGGGGTGCCAGGAACTGCGAGATCTTGATGCCGGGGGCGGCGGGCGGGGTCGCCCCGCCCTTCGCCGGCACCTCGACGTCCGCCGTTCCGGGCTTCGGTAGCTCCACTGCCGGAGCGCCCTTCCAGGTGCGCTTGGCGGCGGCCGCCTTGCCCGCGTCCTTGGACTTCGACGTGTCCGACAGCCTCTTGCCGGGAACGTTCGTGAGCTTCTGCGTACCCGGCAGGTCTGCGGCCGAGGCGCTTCCCGCTATTGCGGGAAGCCCGGTCACCAACAGGGCGGTGACGACCGCTGACGCGGTCCACCCCGGCCTGAGGACAGACCACCCTCCGGCTCTGTGTCTATGCCGTTTCCCCTGACGGAAAAACGAACGCTGCGGCTTCAAACCCTACCTCCATGACGGGAGCCGAAATGACGTCGGGTATTACTACCAGAGCGTTAACTAAGGAGATCAATCAGGGCAACGAACTCCCCACGTTCCAGTAAAGTGAACATAAAGACCGAATGACTCTTTTCGGACACCCTGCAGGTCAAGCCGGTATGTTTTTCGCCACACCGGCTGGTCGAGCCACCCCAGATACGGGGTTCGGCGTTAGTGAAGGAAACAAGTGAAGCAAGCAGAAAGACCGCTCGGCGTGAGCGGTCGGCGGCGGCTGAGAGCGATGTCCGTCGTGATATCCACCACTCTGGCGGGCGGCGCGATTTCGGCGGCTCCCGCGGCTTTCGCCGCGCCCGCACCGAAAGCGAAAAGCGGAATAGACAGTTCCGCCATCGGCACTCCGCTGGCCGAGGAAACCGAGTCGGCGAAGAAGTCCGCGAAGAAGTCGGGGAAGCCCGTCGAAGTGGTCGGCGGGCGCACCGAGACCGATGAGCTGTACGCCAACCCCGACGGCACCATGACACTCGACCGGGCGCTCTTCCCGGTCCGGGTGCGGCAGGGCTCCGCCCTCGTGCCCGTCGACCCCACCCTCCAGGTGAAGGCGCAGGGCCGGATCGCCCCGAAGGCGGCCCGTACGGACGTGTCCTTCTCCGGCGGCGGCACCGGTCCGCTCGCCGTCATGCGCGAGAACGGCCGTGAGATCCAGTTGAGCTGGCCGGGCAAGCTGCCCGCGCCGAAGCTCTCCGGGGACACCGCCGTGTACCCGGAAGTGCTGCCGGGCGTCGACCTCGCGGTCAAGGCGACCGCGGACTCCTTCAGTCACTCGCTGGTCGTCAAGTCCGCCGAGGCTGCGAAGAACCCCGCCCTCGCGAAGGTCGACTTCGGCCTCAAGGGGAAGGGCCTGACGGTCAAGGCCGAGCCCGACGGCCGGCTGCGCGCCGTCGACCCGACGGGGCGGTCCGTCTTCTCGACGCCCGAGCCCAGCATGTGGGACTCCTCCGCCGGACAGCCGGCCGGGGTCTCAGGGCCCGGCCAGAAGGCCCCCGAGGCGAAGTCGGCGGCAGAGGCGCCGGCGGAGGGCAAGCCGGCCGGTGCCAAGAGCGGAGCCCCCGCCGCCCGGAGCCTCGCCGCACCGGCGTCCGACCCGGCGACGCCGCCCGCGGCCCCCGCCCCGCGCCCGCTGGACGACGTACTGTCCGGCACGACCGAGGGGTCCAGGCAGGCCGACCTCGGTGTCGAGCTGCGCGGTGAGACCCTCTCGCTGAAGACGGACGCCGCCCTGCTGAAGGCACCGGAGACGGTGTTCCCCGTGGTCATCGACCCCAAGTGGGCGCCTGACGCGGCACGCAACGCCTGGTCCCTCGCCTACAAGAACACGGGGGTCAGCGGGAGCGCCGACATGGTGTTCTGGAACGGCGGATCGACCATGAAGGACTTCGCCCGCGTCGGCGTCGCGAAGGACAACAACGGCAACACCGCCTGGGGCAACTCCTACTTCCGGGTCGGCACCGGCAATCTCCAGGACAAGCAGATCCTGGACTCCGTCATGCGCATCAAGCAGGTGCACGCCGGGTCCTGGTCCTGCAACTCCGGCGATGTCGAGCTCTTCGACATCGGCCGTGACCTGCCCAACAACATCACCTGGAACCGCCAGCCCGCCAGCAAGGGCAGCGTGGACCGCTCCGGACAGTCCTTCGGCGGCCGCAACTGCCCCAATGCCAGTGACGGCCTGGTCGAGTTCGACGTCCTGCCCGCCGTGAGCAAGGCCGCGGCGAACAAGTGGGGCACCTGGTCCTTCGGCCTGCGCTCGGTGTCCAACGCCGTCGACACGTCCTGGCGCAAGTTCGACCCGAACTCGGCGCGCGTCTCCACGCGCTACAACACCGCCCCGGCCAAGCCCTCGGACCTCAAGACCAACCCCTCCGTGCCCTGCACGGGCGGCACCTTCGGCCTGACCAGCGAAGTCGAGCTGCGCGCCCGCGTGCACGACGACGAGGACACCAACCTCCGCGCCTACTTCGAGTGGGGCAAGGCCGGCGCCGCGGCTTCCGGATCGCAGCACGTGGACGTCAGCAGCGGCGGCGACGCGGTGGTCCGGATCAACGCTTCGGGGCTTGACGGCTCGTACTGGTGGAAGGTGGCCACCACGGACTGGACCACCAACAGTGCGACGTCCGACCAGTGCGCCTTCACCATCGACCGGTCCCGGCCGTCCAAGCTGCCCTCCGTCAGCTCGGCCGAATTCCCGCCCACGGGCAGCGGCAAGCCCAGCAAGCCGGCCCGCACCAACGGCACCTTCGTCTTCGGCGCGAACGGCGTCGACGACGTGACCGGCTACGTGTGGTGGTCCGACCAGGACAGCACCTTCCGCCAGGTCAAGGCGACCAAGAAGGGCGGCCCCTCCGAGCCCGTGACCTTCAAGCCCTACAGCGCGGGGCCGCAGTACCTCTACGTCCGCAGCGTCGACGCGGCCGGCAACCAGTCCGACCAGTACGCCTACCACTTCCAGCCCGAACGCACCCCGGGTCCGGACAAGCCCGGCGACCTCAACGGTGACGCCACCGTCGACCTGTGGGCCGTCGACCCCAGCACCGGAACCCTGCGGACCTACCCCTGGCAGCGGGACGGCGCGACCGGCGGCACCCTCGGTGCCGGTGTCGCGGCAGCGCAGACCTCCTTCGCCGGTTCCGTCATCGCCCACCGCGGCAGCTGGAACGTCGAGGACGGCTACGAAGACCTGATCGCGCTGAGCCCCAGCGCGGAGGACCCGCAGAAGAAGGAGCTCTGGCTCCACAAGAACGACGGCTCCGGCCGCCTGCGCGGTGAGTCGGGCCGCTTCGAGTTCGACGTCTACGACGCCGAGAACCGGCTGTGGACCAACGCCGACCAGGTGCTGGTGGTCGCCAGTACCAACGACGACAACTACGACGGGGTCCTGAACGACGCCGACGACCCGGATCTCCTCATCCGCAGGGGCGGCGAGCTCTACCTCTTCCTCGGTTCCCGGGCCGACCGCTTCCTGGACACCTTCCAGAAGCCGATCTCGCTCGGTCAGGCCGACTGGCAGAACATGACCCTGTCCGTCCCCGGCGACCTCAACGGTGACGGCCTCTCCGAGCTCTGGGCCCGCGACAGGACCACGGGCAAGGTGCACCAGTACACCAGCCGCAAGGGCACCGACGAGTTCGGCGCGGTCAGCGCGGACCTCACGGTCTACGGCGACGCCGCGGTCCGCTCGGCCTCCCTGGGCACCATCCCCGCCGGCACCTACCCGGTACCGCTGAGCAACGGTGACTTCGAGGGCGACGGCTTCGCCGATCTCCACGCCCTGAGCACCGACGGCCTGCTGTACGAGTTCCCGGGCCGGGCGATGCAGAACGGCTCCGCCTTCGGAGAGCCGCGCCTCCTCGTCAAGATCGGTACTCCCTGGAACGAGTGCGAGACCGTCGAGGGTACGCACACCGGCGGCAAGCGCAGCCTGTGCGGCCCCGTCCTGGCCAAGTTCAAGGCGCTCGGCGGGCTCACGTTCGGACACCCGACCTCCGACACCGTCGTCGCACCCGACGGCAAGGGTCGCTACATCCACCTGAAGAACTCCGCCGGCGCGGAGGACCGCTCCATCTACTGGAGCCCGGACACCGGGGCCTGGTCCATCCAGGGCGGCATCCGCAACAAGTGGTCCGAGATGCAGCGAGAGTCCGGCGTCCTGGGCTACCCCACCTCCGACGAGATGGTGACCCCCGGCGGAACCGGGTGGGTCACCACCTTCGGCAAGAACGGCGCCAAGAGCGCCCTGTACTACTCCTTCGCCACCGGCGGTCAGCCGGTCAGGGGCGGGATCTACGAGTCGTTCCTCAGGCTCGGCGGCGTGAGCGTCTACGGGTTCCCCGTGGACCCGGAGGCCCCGACCAGCCCCAAGGCCGGTGCGCACCAGCACTTCAAGGCCGTCGGTGCCTCGGCGGTCACGACGACCTTCTTCTGGAGCAGCGGCACGGGGGCCTGGCCCGTCAGCAACGCGAACCGCACCAAGTACTCCGCGGAGAACTCGGAGAACGGCTGGCTCGGCTTCCCGACCTCGGCCGAGTACGCGACGAACAACGCCTCGATCCGCTCGGACTTCGAGGGCGGCTACATCAAGTGGAACCGCCACAGCTACACCACCACGGCCCACAAGCCGAACGACCGCACGGCACACCTGCGCACCGACCTCGGCGGTGACGTCAACGGCGACAAGCGCAGCGACCTGATCACGGTGCAGGACTACGGCAACGACACCACCGGCCTGTACGTCCTGGACGCCAAGCCGGACGGCGGGCTCGCCGAGCCCCGTGAGGTATGGAGCAGCGGCGCCCGGAACTTCAACGCCGCCAGCGCCAAGTGGGCCACCGGGGACTTCAACGGTGACAAGCGCGCCGACGTCGCGGCCCTCTACGGCTACGGCGACGGCGACGGCCACAACGCCGTCTTCACCTGGTTCGGCACGCCGGACGGGGGATTCACCACTCCCGGCGCCCCCCTGCAGATCCCGGCGGGCAAGTGGGACTGGAGCAAGGTGGCCCTGCTCGCGGGCGACTTCAACGGCGACAAGCGGGCCGACGTGGCCGTCGTGCACGACCACGGCAGCGGAGTCACGGCCGCGACCACCTTCACCAGCAAGGCGGACGGTACCTTCAACGCCGGGCTCGACAGCTGGCGCTCGGCCAGCGGCTGGCACAACGCTGCCGCGCAGTACCAGGTGGTCGACTCCAACGGCGACGGCCGCTCCGACATCGCCGCCGTGTACTTCAACGGCACGGTCGAGACCGCGATGTGGACCTTCAAGGCGAAGACGGACGGCGGCTTCGAAGCACCCTTCAAGTCCTGGTCCGCGACGGCGCAGGCCTTCCAGTCCGCCCGTATCGAATCCACCGGAGGGGACTACAACGGCGACGGCCGCGGTGACCTCGCCATCGTCTACGACTACAGCGGCGCCACCGGTACCCACACCTTCACCGCCAAGCCCGACGGAGGCTTCAACGCCCCCCTCGCCAGCTGGAAGTCCGGCGACGGCAACTGGTGGGCCACCAGCAGCGGAACCCCCGTCTCCGGGGACACCGACGGCGACGGCCGCGCCGACATCGTCATGATGTACAACTACGCGGCCGGCGACACCAGGGCCTTCACCCTGACCAGCCGCGCCGACGGCGGCTTCGACGGCGTCCGCGCCTCCTGGTACGCCGCACCCGGCATGTGGTAGCCGGCAGCGGCTGCTGAGAAACGAGGGCTCCGGTCCCCGGCCCAGGCCGGGGACCGGAGCCCTCGCCGTGTTCGTCCCCCTCGGCCGGGGCACGGAACCAAAGAATCCGCCGCGGCGTCCCAGACTGTGCCACCTGTCCCCGTCTCTCGGAATCGAGGGGACGTCATGATCAACACCCGTCTCCGGCAGTTCGTGGCCCTGGCGACCGGCGCCCTGCTCGCCGCCTGCCTGTCCTTCGCCGCGCCCGCCTCGGCCTCCACCCTCACCTCGGCCACCGCCGACGTCCAGGCCCCGACCCCGCTCGTCGTGAACGCCCGCTGGGGCGGGCACGCCACGTACGACCGGATCGTCATCGACCTGCAGGGGTACACCCCCACGGTGACCGTCACGCCCGTCGCACAGCTCGTGTACGACGGCTCCGGAAAGCCCGTCCCGCTGGCCGGGAAGTACTTCCTGGAGATCCGCCTCAATCCCGCCGCCGCGCACGACGACGCGGGTGGGAGCGTCTACCACGGCCCCAAGCTCCAGAAGATCTACCTCAGCAAGCTCAAGGGCCTCGCCATGACCGGCGACTACGAGGGGTACGTGACCTTCGGCGCCGCCTTCGACACCGTCCCCTACTACCGCGCCTACAGCCTGCACTCGCCCGAGCGGTTCGTCGTGGACATCGCCCACTGAACCGCTGAACCGCTGAACCAGCGGCGGGGGTGCCGGCCTGGCCGCGCACCCCCGCCGCGCGCGTCACCTGCGCCAGAACAGGTGGTGCGTCACGCCGCTCGGGCTGGGCACGACGTCCAGGTGGAACCGGTCGAGCAGCTCCTCGGGCGACTTCCAGAGCCGCACCCCGGAGCCGAGGTCCACGGGTGCGACCGCCACGTGCAGGGTGTCGACGAGACCGGCGTCGAGGAATTCGCGGATGGTGGTGGCTCCGCCGCCGAGCCGGACGTCCTTGCCCCGCGCCGCCTCTCCGGCCGCTTCGAGGACCGTCGCCGGGTCGGCGTCGACGAAGTGGAAGGTGGTGTCGGAGAGCGTGAACGAGGGCCGCGGGTGGTGGGTCATGACGAAGACCGGGGTGTGGAACGGGGGCTCCTCGCCCCACCAGCCGCGCCACTCGTGATCGGCCCAGGGCCCTCGCTGGGGCCCGAACTTGTTGCGGCCCATGATCTCGGCGCCGATGTTGTGCGTGAAGTCGCGCGTGAAGTAGTCGTCCAGGCCCCGGCTGCCGCCCGGGTCGGTGCGGTTCGGCCAGCTCGCCGTGGCTCCGGCCCACGCGAACATGGCCGCGGGGTCGGCGTGGCCGAACGGCCGCTCCAGGCTCTGGGGCTCGCCGGCGCCGAACCCGTCGCGCGAGACGGTGAAGTTCTGGACTCTCAGCAGCTGCTCCACGGGCTTCCTCCAGTCGTGTCGTCCCTCATGGGACCGTCCGGGCGCGGAGAACTCATCGGTGCTCGGGGTTGGGGAAGTCGAAGCGGCAGCCTGCGTCCCACAGGGAGCGCTGGTTGCCGTGGGCCGGGATGCCGCCGGAGCGCTTGAGCAGGCCGGCCAGGTGCATGAGGTTCCAGGACATGAAGGCGGTGTTGCGGTTGGTGAAGTCGTTCTCGGGGCCGCCGGAGCCGGGGTCGAGGTAGGAGGGGCCGGGGCCGGCCTCGCCGATCCATCCCGCGTCGGCCTGGGGCGGGATCGCGTAGCCGAGGTGCTGGAGGCTGTAGAGGACGTTCATGGCGCAGTGTTTGACGCCGTCCTCGTTGCCGGTGATCAGCGCGCCGCCGACCCGGCCGTAGTAGGCGTACTGGCCGTGCTCGTTCAGCAGGGAGGAGCAGGCGTAGAGCCGTTCGATGACCTTCTTCATCACGGAGCTGTTGTCGCCGAGCCAGATCGGCCCGCACAGCACGAGGATGTCGGCGTCCATGATCTGGCTGTAGAGGACCGGCCACTGGTCGCTCTCCCAGCCGTGCTCGGTCATGTCCGGCCAGACGCCCGTCGCGATGTCGTGGTCGACGGCGCGGATGAGCGAGGTACGGGCGCCCGCGGACTCCATGACCGCGCGGCTCTTGTCGATCAGGCCCTCGGTGTTGCTGGTCTCGGGCGAGCGCTTGAGCGTGCAGTTCACGTAGAGGGCGGTGAGGTCGGCGTAGGGCGCGGGGGTCGCGGTGTTCTCGTCGGCAGCCACACACCCCAGCCTGTGCAGTGCGCGGGGCGGCCGCCACCGGGCCTGGCCCGTCCGGGGGCGGCCGTGGAGAGGTGATCGCGGCGCCGGGCCGCGGCAAACCTAGGATGGCGGCATGTCCCTGCCGCACGCCATCCTCACCGCCCTGCTCGAGAAGCCCTCGTCCGGGCTGGAGCTGACCCGGCGGTTCGACAAGTCGATCGGGTACTTCTGGTCGGCGACGCACCAGCAGATCTACCGCGAGCTGGGGCGGCTGGAGGAGGCCGGGCTGATCCGGGCGCTGCCCAGCGAGGTGCCCGTGCGGGGGCAGAAGAAGGAGTACGAGGTGCTGCCCGCGGGCGGCACGGAGCTGGCCCGGTGGGTCGCGGAGAGCCAGGACCCGAAGCCGATGCGCGATCCGCTGCTGCTGCGGATCCGGGCGGCGGGCGTCGTGGGGCCGCAGGGGCTCGGCCCTGAGCTGCGGCGCCATCTGGACCTGCACCGTCGCCAGCTGGCGCAGTACGAGGCCATCGAGGAGAAGGACTTCCCGCCGGGCCGCGACGCAGTGGAGGACCGGCTGCGCCGGCTCGTCCTGCACGGGGGGATCGCTCTGGAGACGTTCTGGCTGACCTGGCTGGAGGAGGCCCTCGGCGAGGTCGGGGACATGTCCGGCCCGGAGGCCTGAGGCCCTCGCGGGCGCCGGTGCCCTACGACGCACGGCGCCGCCCCCGCCCGGGCGGACCGGGGCGGGGGCGGCGGCGGAGGGACTACTTGTTCAGGGAGGCCCAGAACTCTTCGAAGCTCAGCAGCTTGTCGCCGTTGGCGTCCTTGGAGGCGACGACGGAGTCCGCGACGGCCGGGGTCACGTGGGCGTCGCCCATGGCGCGCATCGCGGCGCTGTACTCGTCGGCCGTGATGAAGCCGTCACCGTTCACGTCGAACCTGTCGAACGTAGCCCGTGCGCTCTCGATGTCCGCCACTGGGTCCACCCCTTCTTGGTGCTTGTTGACCGGCCCAGGGTAGCGGCACCCGGGGCGGGCGGGCCCCCCGGCCCCCTAGCGGAAGATCCCGGTGTGGCCGAGCGAGTAGCGGCCGGGCTGCGGGTACACGGCGAGTCCGTGCGGGCCGCCGCCCACCGGGATCCGGGCGAGCTGCTTGCCGGTCACGGTGTCGACGGCGTACACCTCGGAGTTGTAGCGGCCGGACAGCCACAGCACCTTGCCGTCGGCGGAGACGCCGCCCATGTCGGGGCTGCCGCCGTCCGGCAGCGTCCACTTCTTGGTGAGCTTCTTCTGCGGGAAGTCGTAGACCGAGATGGTGCCCTCGCCGCGGTTGGAGACGTACATCTCCTTGGAGTCGCGGCTCACGTAGAGGCCGTGGCAGCCCTTCCCGGTGGGCAGCAGCTTGGGGGTCTCGAAGGTGTCGCCGCTGAGCACCCACATGCCGTGCGCCATCATGTCGGCGACGTAGAAGGTCTTGCCGTCCGGGGAGACCTTGACGTCCTGGGGCATCGCGCCCTCGAACGGCAGCTTCTGCTGGCCGACGACCTCCATCTTCTCCGTGTCGACCTTGAGGAGTTCGCCGGAGAACTCGCAGCTCACGATGAAGTAGCGGCCGTCGGCGGAGAAGTCGGCGTGGTTGACGCCGAAGCAGGTCACCGGGACGGTCTTCACGCGGTCCATGGTGTGCGGGTCGCGGAAGACCAGCTCCTTGTCCAGGGAGGCCATGACGACCGCGTACTTTCCGTTGGGCGTGAAGTACAGGTTGTAGGGGTCGTGGACCTCGACGGGCTTTCCGGCCTCGCCGGTGGCGGGGTTGATCGGGGTGAGCGTGTGGCCCCGGTTGTTGTTGACCCACAGGGTCTTCAGGTCCCAGGAGGGGACGACGTGCTGGGGCTGGACCCCGACCGGGATGGTGTCGATGACCTGGTAGGTCTCCGGGTCGATGACGGACACCGTGTTGGAGCTGGTGTTCGGCACGTAGACGCGGGAGGGGAAGTCCTTGACCACCGGGGACAGCTTGCCCGGCCGGTCGGCCGCGTAGACGTCGTTCGGATCCAGCAGGGGCGGCATGCCGGGCAGCCCGGGCGGTGCGGCCGGTACGGCCTTGACGGGCTTGGCCGGGCCTTTGGTGCCGAGCGCCTCGGCGGGCCCCTTTCCGGCTGATCCGCAGCCGGCCAGGGCGGCGAGGACCAGACCGGCCAGCAGTACGCCGGCATTCCGGGGAAGGCGGGTGGTCTTCATGGCGTCAGCAGCTCCGTGGTGGTCACCGCGCGCAGTTTGCGGCGCGCGAGTTCTTCGAGGAGGGGAGGCATCGCGTCGACCGTGTCCGCGTAGCCGAAGTGCAGGCTCACCACGGATCCGGGCCGGATCGTCCCGGTGACGTTGCGGATGACGGCCGCGGCGCCGGGCGAGGTGAAGTCGAGGGAGTCGACGTCGTACGACAGGACGTGCGGGTAGCCCGCCCGCCGGGCCAGCTTCTGGACGAGCGGTGTCGCGTACTGCGTCTGAGAGGGCCGGAACCAGATGCCGATGGAGCCGGTGAGTCGCTTGAGGCGCTGGGCGCAGCCGGTGATCTCGGCGTAGGCCTCCGCCTCGGTCATGTCGTTGATCGCGAGGTGGCGCTGGGTGTGGTTGCCGAGCTCGTGACCGCCGTCGAGGATCCGGCGGGCCATGTCCGGGTGGGCGTCGAGCCAGGCGCCGATCGCCAGGACGGTGATCCGCGCGCCGGCCTTCTCGGCGGCGGCCAGGGCCGCGCGGGCGAGGGCGGGCTCCCCGTTGCCGTGGAAGGTGAGGGCGACCCGGTCGCCCTCGCGCGGACCGTGGCCGATCTCGGGGGGCTGCCCGGCGAACCGGCGCGGGGCAGCGGCCGGGGCCGGCTGCGCGGGCCCCGCGGGGCGGGCGGGGCCGGGGGGCCCGGAAGGTAATGATTGACCCATTTCGGGACGTTCACCGAAGAGGGTGAATCGGGTGGCCCATCCGCCACGTGATCAACGATTTACTCAGAGGAGTCGATAGTTATTCATCGATTGCGAGGCGAGTGGCCCACCTCACCTAGGATTTAGCTAGAAAGTCTTGCGATTTGCACACTTATGTCCAAGTAGGGACTTTTGGCGTTCGAGCGCGCGTCTGTCATAGTCGAAACCACGACTTCCCATTGACCCGAGCGAAGTCGCCACGCCGAGGATCACACCCCCTCAGATCCTCGGCGCACCCATGAAGCCCCCACACCGCCCCACACGGCGAGCCGGGGGCTTCAGGCGTTCTGGCGGTCGGCGACCCGCATCTCGAACCAGGTGATCTTCCCCCGGGGCAGCAGGTCGGCGCCCCAGCGGTCGGACAGCTTGTCGACGAGGAAGAGGCCGCGGCCGGTGGTGTCCAGTTCGTGGACCGGCATCAGACACGGCAGCCCGCGCGAGGGGTCGCGCACCTCCACCCGGATCCAGCCGCGCCGCCGCAGCATGCGTAAGCCGAAGGAGCGGGCGCCGGTGTGGCGGACCGCGTTGCCGACGAGTTCGGAGACCAGCAGGACGGCGTGCTCGGAGATCTGCGGCGAGAGGCCCCAGAGGCGGACCACCACGCACTGGGTGAGCCGGCGAGCGGTACCGGCGGACTCCGGCATGGACGGCAACGTCACTTCCGCCTCGGCAGGATTCCCGTACAACTCCAGCGCCTTGAGGCCCTGTTCCTCCTCGACGGCCGCCGTGAGCCGTACCGCCGAAGCACCGCCGCGCTGCCGCGGCTGTTCCACACCCTCCAGGCCCGCCATGCACCCATCATGGACGGCCGCCCTGCCCCTCCGGGCCGTTCCACAGGAAAACACCCCCCGGATTCAACGAATCCAAGGGGGTCTCCTGTCATATGCGGGAGGCAACCGGGTGGCCTCGAAACGGGCCCTGACCTGGCGTGACCCACCGCATGGAAGTGATCACAGCGAGTGGATCACCGATGCGCCTTAAGGTTGCCTTAAGGCCTGGCTAATCCACCCACAGGGAGGACCGCCGGGCCGGACGGTCAGACGAACTTCGCCTTGCCCGGGCCCTCTTCGACGAAGCTGCGCATGCCGCGCTCGCGGTCCTCGGTGGCGAACAGGCCCGCGAACCAGTTGCGTTCGATGGTGAGCCCGGTGTCGATGTCGGCCTCCAGGCCCGCGTCCACGCACTCCTTGGCGGCGCGCAGCGCGATCGCCGGCCCCTGCGCGAGCTTGGCCGCCCAGGCGTGCGCCTGCTCGTAGACCTCGGCGGCGGGCACCACCCGGTCGACCAGGCCCAGGGTCAGCGCCTCGTCGGCCTTGACCATGCGGCCGGTGAAGATGAGGTCCTTGGCCCGGGAGGGGCCGACCAGCCGGGACAGCCGCTGGGTGCCGCCCGCGCCGGGGATCAGGCCGAGCAGGATCTCGGGCTGGCCGAGCTTGGCGTTGTCGGCGGCGATCCGGTAGTCGGCGCACAGCGCGAGCTCGCAACCGCCGCCCAGCGCATAGCCGGTGACGGCGGCGACGACGGGCTTGGGGATGCGGGCGACGGCGGTGAAGGCGTCCTGCAGCGCACGGGACCGGACGACCATCGCCGCGTGGTCCATCGTCTGCATCTCCTTGATGTCCGCGCCGGCCGCGAACACCTTCTCGCCGCCGTAGATGACGACCGCGCGGACGTCGGCCCGGTCGGTCGCCTCCACGGCGAGCTCGCGCAGCCGGTCCTGGGTGGCGATGTCCAGGGCGTTCATGGGCGGCCGGTCCAGGCGGAGGGTGCCGACGCCTTCGGAGACTTCGAGAGAGATGGTCATACGGGTCAGGTTAGCGGCGGTTAACGCGAGGTGGCCCGGTGCTGTGTGTCACAGCACCGGGCCACCTCTACCGCGTACGGGACGGATCTACTTGATCCACTCCGCCCAGTCCATGTTCCAGCCGTTGAGGCCGTTGTCCGGGGCGATCTGCTTGTCCTTGGAGTTCTTCACGACGACCACGTCGCCGATCAGCGACTCGTCGAAGAACCAGGCCGCGGGCTGCTTGGAGTCGCCCGCGCCGCGGACGTCCTTGAGGCCGACGCAGCCGTGGCTGACGTTCGACGACCCGAAGGTGCTCGACGGGGCCCAGTAGTTGCCGTGCACGAAGGTGCCCGAGTTCGACAGCCGCATCGCGTGCGGGACGTCGGAGATGTCGTACTCCCCGCCGAAGCCGACGGTCGCGCCGTTCATCCGGGTGACCTTGTACTTCTCGCTGATGACCATCTGACCGTTGTAGGTCGTGGTGGACGGGGCGCCCGCGGTGATCGGGACGTCCTTGAGGACCTGGCCGTCCCGGACGACCTGCATCGTGTGCGCGGCCGCGTCGACGGTGGAGACCTGCGAGCGGCCGATCTTGAAGGTGACCGTACGGGTCTGCTTGCCGTAGACCCCCGGGCGGCCCTCGACCCCGTCCAGGGCGAGCTTGACGGTGACCGTCGTGCCCGCGGCCCAGTACTTCTCGGGGCGGAAGTCGAGGCGGTCGTTGCCGAACCAGTGGCCCTCGACCGGGACGGCCGGCTCGGCCGTCACCGTGATGGCCTTCTCGACGGCTTCGGGGTTGGTGATGCCACGGGAGAAGTTGATCGAGACCGGCATGCCCACGCCGACGGTCGCGCCGTCCTCGGGCGTGTAGTGGCCCACGAAGGTGTTCGTCGGGGTCAGGGTCGTGAAGGAGGTGTCCTTGGCGGACTCCCGGCCGGCCTCGTCCTTGGCGACCGCGTGGACCTTGTACTCGGTGGCCGAGGCCAGGTGGCGGGCCGGCTCCCAGCTCGCGCCGTCGTCGGAGACCTTGCCCTCGACCGCGTTGCCCTTGGTGTCGGCGACGGTCACCGTGCTGAGCTTGCCCCCGGTGCTCGTGATCTTCAGGACGCCGCTGGTCGCGACCTCCTTGGCCCCGTCGTCGGGCTTGACGCTGACGACGGCCTTCGAAGCCTCGGTGCCGGTCTTGCCACCGCCCCCGGCGTTGTCGCTTCCGCTGCCGTTGCTGTTGCCGCCGCCACCGCCACTGCAGGCGGTGGTGAACAGCAGGGCCGCTCCCAGCAGAAGGGCCGGCAGGCCGGTCCGGGCGCGGCCGCGTATCGGCTGCACGTTCACTCGTGTTCTCCCCATGTCCCCCGCGCACGGACAGTCGCGCGCATGTCGACAGGAAATCACACGGGAGGATCACGATGAGCCACGGTCTTGTCACCGTTCCGTCCCAACTGCCGCGACACGGCCGGGACGGCTTGCAGGTCAGTCCTCGGTGCCCGGCTTGGTGCCCCAGACGTAGACGGCGTCACCCTCGCCGAGCAGGTCCCACAGGCGCTTGGCGTCCGGTTCGGTGAGGTTGACGCAGCCGGCGGAGCCGCCGCCCTCGTAGAGGGTGCCGGGAGAGCCGTGCAGGGCCTGGCCCCCGTCGAAGAACTGGGCGTACGGCATGGGCGATCCGTACAGCGTGGAGACGTGGTCCTTGCTGCGCCAGTACACCTCGTGCCAGCCGGTCCGGGTCTCCTGGAAGTCGCGGCCGGTGCGGATCGGCACGGGCCGCAGGACGATGTCGCCGTCCTCCTGCACCCACAGCAGCTGGCGGTCCAGGTCGACGCAGGTGACGCGGTGTTCACGTGCGGGGCAGTCGCCCGCGGCGTTGGGGTCGGGGCGGGCCGTCACGACGAGCATCGTGCGGTAGGTGGCGACGCCCGCGTAGCCGTCGGCGGGGCTGACGCCGTTCTTGCGCTGGAAGTCGCGGACCGCGATGCAGTCCGCCGCGGACTGCACCCCGTCGACCGGCCGTCCCACGTGGTGCTCCAGCTCCCGCTGGTAGGGGCCGGTGCCCGCCACGCACGCGCTCTCCGGTTCCGCCGGGGCGGCCGCCGCGAGGGAGGGGTGCGGGCCCGCGAGTGCGAGCAGGGCGCCGATCACGGCCGCCCGGGCCACCGGGCCTCTCCCCTGACGTGCGGCCATAGGAGCCTCCTCGGTCTGCGAGCGCGACGGGTCGTACCCCAGCCAAACCGTGTCGCCGGGGTACGGCTCGCGCTGCTGCGCCGCCGGGGTGAGGAGGTCACTCCACCGGCGCACCCGGCCGCTCGGTCCGGGCCCGGCGGCCGCCCTCCCGGGTGCCCTCGTCCGCGGCCGCGCCCTTCTCCTCCAGGGGGATCGGCTCGGCCCGCTTGTTGTGGACGGTGAGCACGAGCTGCCGGCCGCTCGCGGCGTCCAGCCGATAGGGGCCGGTCACCGGGGTCTTCGGCATGACGTAGCCCTCGGGGACGTCCTTCTCGACCAGGAAGTACCCGCCGTCGGCGAGCCCCTCGAAGGCGCAGGTGCCGTCGGCGTCGGTGGCGCAGCCCGGCCTGACGCGCTGGTCGGCGTCGACGCCCCCGGTCTTGAGGCCGGTGGTGCCGTTGGTCTCCTTCCACAGCTCGAACACCGCGCCGTGCAGCGGGGTGCCGGTCTTCGCGTCCTTCTTCCGGACCAGGATCCAGCCGCTGTACGCCGTGTCGGGGCGCCGGTTCGGGACATTGAGGACGAATCCGTCCCGGGCGGCGGCCGCGCCCAGGTCGAATCCGGTGGACGCTTCGTCCGGCCACTCGTATCCGGCGGGGGCCGCGACCTGGAGCGCGTAGTACGTCTCGCCGGTCAGCAGCTCCACCGTGCAGACGCCCTTCGCGTCGGTCACGCAGTCGCGGTCGTGCTGCCTTTCGTCGGCCCCCCGGCCGGTGCTCTGGAGCCCGGCCCGGTCGTTGGTCTCGCGCCACAGCTCGAACCGGGCCCCGGGCAGCGGCGCCCCGGTGTCCAGGTCGGTGCTGCGCAGCACGACCTTGGCGCTGCCGGCCGCCGCCGGTGGCGGTGCGGCCAGGGCCGGCGCCGCCGCGGTGAGCACCACCGCGGCGGCGAGACCGGTGGTCCACGCCCTCGTCGTCCTGGCTGTCATGCCGCTCCGTCCGTCGTTGGGGGCCTTGGGTCGGACCGGGAGGTCAGGCCCGGGGACCCTTGGCGTCCTTCGGGTGCCCGGGGTGCCCGCCCTTGCCCTTTCCGTGGTTTCCCTTTCCGTGGTTTCCCTTTCCGTGGTTTCCCTTGCCGTGGTTTCCCTTGCCGTGGCCCTTGCCGTGGTCTCCCTTGCCCTTGCCGTGGCCGTCGCGCTCGTTGCGGAGCGTGACCACGAGCCGTCGGTCCGGGGTGGCGGCGTCCAGCGTCAGCGGTCCGGTCACCCGGTCCGCGGGCAGCGCGTAGCCCTCGGGCACGGCCGTCTCGACCAGGTAGTAGGAGCCCTCGGGGAGCGGGCCGAAGTCGCAGACTCCGCCGCGGTCCGTGGCGCAGCCGTCCGCCGCCCTGCGGTCGGTGTTGATGCCGCGCGTCTGCAGGCCGGCGGTGCCGTTGGTCTCCTGCCACACCTCGAACACCGCGCCGCGCAGCGGCCGCCGGGTCTTGGCGTCCTGCTTGAGGACCCGGATGGCGCCCTCGTACCGCTCGCTCCTGGTGTTCGGGACGGCGACGACGATGCCGTCCGCCACGTCGCCCTCGGTCAGGTCGAAGCGCGTGACCGGGTCCGCCGGCGGTTCGTATCCGGCCGGAACGGCGGTCTCCCG
Organism: Streptomyces virginiae; assembly: GCF_000720455.1. Lineage (GTDB taxonomy): Bacteria > Actinomycetota > Actinomycetes > Streptomycetales > Streptomycetaceae > Streptomyces > Streptomyces virginiae. The sequence goes on from NZ_JOAK01000005.1 coordinate 103,764, forward strand.
CCAGTAGTAGGTCTGGCCGACGGGCAGCTCCACCGTGCAGGTACCCCGTGCGTCGGTCACGCAGGCGCCGTCCAGCCGGGTGTCACCGCCCGGGCCGGCGGTCTGCAGCCCGGGGGTGCCGTTGCTCTCCCGCCACAGCTCGAACTCCGCGCCCGCCAGTGCCGCGCCCGTCGCCCCGTCCGTCTTGCGCAGCACCACCCGGGCGCCGTCCGGCGGCTCGGGGCTCCGCTGGTTGTCCGCCTCGTACCGGACGCCGGCCTGCGCGTTCTCGGCGGTCAGCGTCAGCGCGTTCACCGGCTGGGGCGGGAGCACGTACCCGGGGGGCGCCTGGGTCTCGCGCCAGTAGTAGGTGCCGAGTTCGGTGGTCGTCTCGCACAGGCCGCTCGCCGGGGTGGTGCACTCGGTGACGCGGGTGTCGGCGCCCGGACCGGTGGGCTGGAGGCCGGCCGTGCCGTTGGTCTCCCGCCACAGCTCGAACCGCGCGCCCGCCAGTGCCGCGCCCGTCGCCGCGTCCCGCTTGAGGACGGAGACCGAGCCGGTCACCGGGACCGGGCCGGCGCAGTCGGGCAGGTCGCCGTTGAAGGGGTAGGCGTGGAACTCCTGGCCGCCGCCCCCGACGGTCTCGCTGCCGTGGGTGACGGAGCCGGTGGTGAAGAAGCGGCCGTTGATGCCGGGCAGGGTGACGGTGGTCTCGGAGGTCTGCTGCCCCATCAGGAAGCTGCCCTGGAACTGGCCGCCGCCGGTCAGCCGCACGGTGGTGGCGTCGGGGAAGTTCCACAGCAGCCGCTCGCGGTAGGCGTTCAGGGGGTCGGTGTCCGCGATGCCGCCGCTGTACGTGTTGATCGTGCGGGTGGCACCCAGCACGTTCACCAGGACGGTGGCCGTGGCCGGGATGCGGGCGAACCGGATGCCCTGCTGGCCGCCCCCGTTGCCGACGAGGTTCGCGTCGACGTTGAAGACCTGGAGCGCGGAGGTGCCGTCGCCTGTGAAGACGGTCTCGAAGCCGCTGTTCACGACGGTGCCGGTGGCCGGGCGGGGCTGCCCGTCGACCCGGGCGTAGCACTGGCTGGCGGCGCTGAGCCGTTCGCGCAGTCCGGCGTACGGGGTGACGGCGGCGGGGTCCGGGACCAGGCGGCCGGAGACGACCCCCGTGACGGTGCCCGCGTGGCGGACCACACCGCCGTCGGCGAGGAGGCGTTCGCCCGCGGCGACGGTGACGCCTCCGCCGGTGGTGAGGAAGTCGGCGCCTTCGGGGGGCGGTACGAGCGATCCGGCGCCGACGATGCCGACGTTGTACCGGCTGTCGCCGCCGGCCACCTTGTCCTGGTCGAAGCCACCGAGGACGACGAGGCGGCCCTCGGCCTCGGAGGCCCGTCCGCGAACCCGGAAGTCGCCGCCGGCGAAGATGTTGATGCCGTTGTCCCGGCCGCGCAGGACGCCGTCGCTGTTGATCGGCGGGTACGGGTCCGGGCAGCGGCCCGGGACGCAGGGACCCAGTCCGTCGGGCAGCGGCGCCCGGGCGGCCGCCACCGGCCGGTCGGCGCCGGGTCCGGCGGCGACGGCCGCGGGGGCGGCGGCCACGGGGGCGGCGGCGGCCAGCACGGCGCCGATCGCGAGCCCGAGGGTCCAGTTCCTTGCTGACATGACGCTCCGTCCGTTTCCCCTGCTGCCCTCACGTGCCCTGACAGGCTGGGGGCAGGGGTCGGCGGTACGGGTCGTGGACACTCGCCGCTACGGCATTCCGATCACACAAGTCACTCTTGCGGGGGGCGGGGCGCCGTTCAGGCGATCGCGGATCCGGCCACCCAGTCCGCCCAGGACATGTTCCAGCCGCCCAGCCCGTTGTCGGCGGCGACCGTCTTGTCCTGCGAGTTCACGACCTCCACCACGTCCCCGATCAGGGTCCGGTCGAAGAACCAGCCCGCCGGGGTGTCGGAGCCGCCGCCCTTGTCGTCGCGCAGGCCCACGCAGCCGTGGCTGACGTTGGTGGTGCCGAAGGTGTCGGGGCTGGACCAGTAGTTCCCGTGCAGGAAGGTCCCGGAGTTGGTGAGCCGCATGGCGTGCGGGACGTCGGGGATGTCGTACTCGCCGCCGAACCCCACCGTCTGGCCGTTCATCCGGGTGACGTCGAAGAGCTCCATCACCACCATCTTCCCGTTGTAGGTGGTGGTCTTGGGCGCCCCGGCGCTGATCGGCACGGTCGACAGCAGCTCGCCGTCCCGGCGCACCTCCATGGTGTGGGCGGCCGCGTCCACGGTGGAGATCTGGGAGCGCCCGACGGTGAAGGTGACGGTCTTGGACTGGATCCCGTACGAGCCGGGAGCGCCCTCGACGTCGCGCAGGTCCATCCGCACGGTGACCTTGGTCCCCGGCTTCCAGTACTGCTTGGGCCGGAAGTCGAGGCGTTCCTTGCCGAACCAGTGGCCGGCCACCTCCACGGCCGGCTCGGAGGTGACCCGGATGGCGCGCTCCACGTCGGCGCGCCGTTCGATCTCACGGCTGAACTTGAAGGAGACGATCATGCCGGTGCCGACGGTCGAGCGGTTCTCTGGCTTGAAGTAGCCGATGAACCGCTCCTCGGGAACGTAGGTGGTGAAGGTGGTGTGCCGGGCCTGGCGGCGGTTGTGCCCGTCGAGGGCGACCGCGTCCACGGTGTACTTGGCCGCGAGGGCGAGCCGGCCGGCCTGCGGGGTGGGGCTCCAGCTGAGCCCGTCGGCGGCGATGGCGCCGGGGACCTCCTCCGCCTGCGCGTCCTCCACCTTGGTCACCACGACCCGCTCCAGCCGCCCTTCGGGCACGGTGACCGTCAGCCGCCCGTCGGCCGGGACGCCCTTGGCGTTGTCGTCGGGGGTGATGCGGATGGCTTCGTCCGGCGAGCGGACTCTGCCGGGGAGCTGGATCTCGACGGGCGATTTGCCGTCCTGGGTGCAGCCGGCCAGCCCGCCCAGCAGGCCCGCCCATGCCGCCACGGCGGCCAAGCCCGCCCCTGCCCGCCTCGTCAGAAGTGTCACGATCCCTCCAACGACCGGAGCCCTCCGGGGGAAACGTGAGGGCGGGCGACGTTCCGGGCAGAACAGTCCGGGCAGAACAGTGGGAAGGACCAGACGGGGGCGGGCCCGGGCCGGGACGCCGGGGCCACACACTCCCCTCCCCCCGCCGGTACCGAGGAGCCGTGGAGGCGGGCAGTGTCGAGCGCAGCCGAGCAGGAGGCGGTGGAAGCCGTCAGCAACGCCGTCGGAGCGGTACGGAGCGGACAGGCCGCGCCCGTACCGCACGTCGACGGCCAACCGGGCGGCCCACTGGGCCATCAGTCGAACGGACGGTCGGACGGTCGGACGAACGGCCAGGTCAAGGGGCAGGTGTTACGGGCACCCGTGCGCCCGGCCCCGGCGGTGTGGCCGGGGTCCTCGCATCCCCTGGGGGCCCGCTTCCACCACGGTCCGGACGGGACCGCGGGCACCAACTTCGCCGTGTGGGCGCAGGGCGCGGAGTCGGTGGAGGTGTGCCTGTTCGACGAGGCCGGGGCCGAGACGGCCTGCGTCCTGACGGAGCTCACGCACGAGATCTGGCACGGTTTCGTGCCGGGCGTGCACCCGGGGCAGCGGTACGGCTTCCGGGTGCACGGTCGCTGGGATCCCTGGACGGGCGTCCGGCACAATCCGGCGAAGCTGCTCCTGGACCCGTACGCGCGTGCCGTCGACGGGGACTTCACTCTGCCGCCGGAGGTGTACGGGCACGTCCGGGACTGGCCGCAGCAGTACATCGCGGACACCGTGCGCGACGACCGGGACTCCGCGCCGTTCGTACCCAAGGGCGTGGTCGTCCACGATGACGACGACTGGGCGGACGACGTCCGGCCGAAGACTCCCTGGGCCGATTCGGTGATCTACGAGCTGCACGTGCGCGGCTTCACGATGCGCCATCCGGGTGTTCCCGAGGAGCTGCGCGGCACCTACGCGGGCCTGGCCCATCCGGCGGCGGTCGAGCACCTGGTGAAGCTGGGCGTGACGGCGGTCGAGCTGCTGCCGGTGCACCAGTTCGCGCACGAGGACCACCTGCTGCGCAGGGGGCTGCGCAACTACTGGGGGTACAACTCGGTCGGCTACTTCGCCCCGCACGCCGGGTATTCGTCGAGCGGTACAACCGGGCAGCAGGTCGGCGAGTTCAAGCGGATGGTCCGGGCGCTGCACGCGGCGGGGATCGAGGTCATCCTCGACGTGGTCTACAACCACACGGCGGAGGCGGGCGAGTTGGGGCCCACGCTGTCGCTGCGCGGCTTCGACAACCGGGGCTACTACCGGCTCCAGTCCGACCAGCGGCGGTACGCCGATTACACGGGCTGCGGGAACACCCTGCACGCCGGGCGTCCGCACGTGCTGCGGCTCATCACGGACTCGCTGCGCTACTGGGTCACGGAGATGGGGGTGGACGGCTTCCGCTTCGACCTGGCGGCGGCGCTGGCCCGCTCGATGCACGACGTGGACATGTTGTCGCCGTTCCTGGCGGTGATCGCCCAGGACCCGGTGCTGCGGCGGGTGAAGCTGATCGCCGAGCCGTGGGACGTGGGTTCGGGCGGCTACCAGGTGGGGGCGTTCCCGCCGCTGTGGACGGAGTGGAACGACCGCTACCGGGATGCCGTGCGGGACTTCTGGCGGGGTGCGCTGCCCGACGTACGCGACCTCGGGTACCGGCTGTCGGGGTCGAGCGACCTGTACGCGTGGGGTGGGCGGCGGCCGTACGCCTCGGTGAACTTCGTGACCGCGCACGACGGTTTCACCCTGCGGGACCTGGTGTCCTACGAGCGCAAGCACAACGACGCGAACGGCGAGGCGGGCCGGGACGGGACCAACGACAACCGTTCGTGGAACTGCGGGGCGGAGGGCGAGACGGACGACGTGCGCGTCGGGGTGCTGCGCCGGCGCCAGCTCCGCAACCTGCTGACGACCCTGCTGCTGTCGACCGGGGTGCCGATGCTCGTGGCGGGCGACGAGTTCGGGCGCACCCAGGGCGGCAACAACAACGCCTACTGCCAGGACAACGAGACGGGGTGGGTGGACTGGTCGCTGCTGGAGGATCCGGCGTGGCGCTCGCTGTTCGCCCTGACGGCCCGGCTGATCTCGCTGCGCCACGCCCATCCGGTGCTGCGGCGGCGGGCGTTCTTCTCGGGGCGGCCGCAGGGGGCGGACGGGCTGCGGGACCTGGCCTGGTTCACGCCGGCCGGCGTGGAGATGACGGAGCGGGACTGGTACGCCCCGGCGGCGGCGCTGGGAATGTACCTGTCGGGGCGGGACATCCCGGGCCGTGACGAGCGGGGCCGGCAGGTGACGGACGACAGCTTCCTGGTCCTGCTGCACACCGGTGACCGGCCGGCGGCGTGGGTGCTGCCGGGGGCGCCGTGGGCCGAGGAGTACGAGCTGGTCCTGGACACCTCCCTGGAGGAGCAGGCCGTCGTCCCCGGTACCGTGCACCGCGCCGGGGAGACCGTGACCGTGCCGGCCCGCTCGGTGCTCCTGCTGCGGGTCAGCGGGTCTCGACCGCCAGCAGCATCCGCTTGAGGAGGGCGGCCAGCGCGGCGCGTTCGCCGTCGTCGAGGGGCTCGATCATCTCGTGCTCGGCGACGCCGCGCCAGCGCATGGCGTCCAGCCACCGCCGGTGGCCCTCCTCGGTGAGCTCCACGTCGACCCGGCGGCGGTCGGCGGCGGCTCGCAGCCTGCGGACCAGGCCGGACTTCTCCAGGGTGTCGAGGCGGCCGGTCATCCCGGCCGGGGAGAGGAGCAGTTCGGCGGCGAGCTCGGCGGAGGGGGCCCGCCAGGGTGCGCCGCGGGAGGCGAGCCGGTGCATCGTCTCGAACTCGAAGGCCTGGAGCCCGGTCTCGGCGAGCGCCCGCTCCTTGCCGTGCGACACGTGCTTGGCGAGGAGCTGGATGCGGGTGATGACGGCCTCGGTGGGGACGTCGAAGGGCACTTTGCCGGTCCAGCGGGCGATGTGGCGGTCGACGGAGTCCTCGGCGGACTCCTCGGCGGACTCCGCGGCGGAGTTCTCGCCGCTGTTCCCGCCGGTGCTCTCGGCGCTGTTCCCGCCGGTGCTCTCGGCGGCGTCCTCGGCGCGCTCCGTTGCCGCCTCCGCCCCGGTGGCCCGTCCGCCCGCGCTCCGCGCCCGGCCTTCGGCCGCCTCTCTGCCCATGCCCGCATTATGTCCCGTCCTCCGCCCGGGCCTGCGCCGGTATTTCGTTGACGAATGATTCGCTGGCGAAATAACCTCCGGGCATGATCTCGCCGATACCGCGGCTGGTCGCCGGCCGCACCTTCGCCGCCTTCGCCTCCGCACTCGTGCCCACCACCCTCACCCTGGCCCTCCTGCGGGCCGGCTCCTCCGGCGATCTGGGTCTCGTGCTGGCCTGCGAGCTGCTGCCCATGCTGCTCCTGCTGCCCGTCGCCGGGGTGGCCGCCGACCGGTTCCCCGCCCGGCGGGTGGTCCTCGTCGCCGACCTCGTGCGGGCGGCCGCCCAACTGGCGACCGGCGTCCTGCTCATGACCGGACTCGACGGCCGCGTCCCCGAGCTGGCCGCGCTCGCCGCCGTGACCGGCGCCGCGGTGGCCTTCGGCACGCCCGCGGTACGCACGCTCGTGGCGGCCGCGGTTCCGCAGGAGGGGCGGCTGCGCGTCAACACCCGGCTCGGGGTGGCCACCGGACTCGCGAACGTCGCGGCTCCGGCGGCCGCCGGCACGTTGTCGCTGACCGTGGGCGGCGGCTGGGCCTCGCTGCTCACCGGGGCGCTCTTCGTCCTCTCCGCGCTCACCCTCGGCGGCCTGCGCACCACAACGGTCCCGCGTACCGCCCCGCGCGCCGCCTTCGGCACCGAACTGCGCGCCGGCTGGGCCGAGACCAGGCGCCACCCGTGGTTCCTCGCCAACGTGCTGGCCCACGGGGTGTGGCACCTGGCGGCCGGGCTGCTCCTGACGCTGGGTCCGGTCATCGCCATGGAGGACCTGGGCGGCGAGGGCTCCTGGGTGGTGATCGCCCAGGTCGGCACGGTCGGCATGCTCGCCGGCGTCTGGACGGCCGGGCGACTGCCGCTGCGCCGGCCGCTGTACGGGGTGGCCGTCGGGGCAGCCGCCCAGGCACTGCCGCTCACCGCCTTCGCGCTGCGGCTGCCGCTGCCGGCGACCGCGGCCGCGTTCTGCTGCGCCATGTTCGGCCTGGGGGTGCTGAGCCCGCTGTGGGAGACGGAGATGCAGCGCCGCATCCCGCTGGAGACCCTGGGTCGGGTCGGATCCTTCGACACCCTCATCTCGTTCGCCGCGCGCCCCTTGGGGCTGGCGGTGGCCGCCCCGCTGGCCGCCGCGGTCGGAGCCACGGTCCCGCTGCTGGTCGCGGCCGTCCTCAGCGCCACCGCGAACCTGTCCGTACTGCTGCTTCCGGACGTCCGCAGACATCCGGAACCGACTCGCTCATCCGTACTGCGATGATGTGTTCGACATCGTCGCTGAGGGGAGCCCCTGCATGGGCAGAGTCGGGACCGCGCTGCGGGAACTGCGCGGGGCGCAGAAGTCGGCGAAGGGGGTGTCGCTCTACTCCCGGTTCGTGAACCGGCCCACCGGGCGCTACCTGGCGGCCGGTTCGTACGCGCTCGGGCTCACCCCGAACCAGGTGACGCTGATCAGCGCCGCCTTCAGCTTCGCGGCGGTGGCCGCGGTCGCGCTGACCGGGCCCTCCTGGACGCTGGGGATCGCCGTGTGGGCAGCGCTCGCCGTCGGGTTCGCCTTCGACTCCGCCGACGGCCAGCTGGCCCGGCTGCGCGGCGGCGGCAGTGCGGCCGGCGAGTGGCTGGACCACGTCGTGGACGCCGCCAAGCTCACGGCCCTGCACTCGTGCGTGCTGATCGCGTTCTACCGGTTCCCCGAGGAGTACGGGACGACGGCCGACGGCTGGCTCCTGGTACCGCTCGGCTTCCAGTTCGCCGCGGTCGTCACCTTCTTCGGCGGACTGCTGACCGAGAAGCTCAAGCCCAGGCCGGCCCCGGGAAGCCCCGCCGCCGCGCCGTCGACCGCGCGCGCGGTGGCGCTGCTGCCCGTGGACTACGGGGTGTTCTGCCTGGTGTTCCTGCTCCTCGGCGGCGGGAAGCTGTTCGCCTGGGCCTACGCCGGACTGGGCGCGGTCGCCGCGCTGTTCCTGCTGGCGTTCCTCGCCAAGTGGTTCCGGGAGCTCAGCGCCGTTCGCCGGTGACCTGCCCCGGTCCCGCGGCCGGTTCGGCGAGCGCGTCCAGCGCCCGGCGCAGCTGGGTGCTGGAGGTGTGGACGGTGTAGGGGAAGTAGACGACGTCGACGCCGTGGGCGGCGAAGTCCTTCTCCAGCTTGTCGCCCTTGGGGGTGCCCCGCCAGTCGTCGCCCTTGAAGATGACGTCGAAGCGGACCTGCTTCCAGGTCTCCACCTTGTCGGGCACCGTCTCGACGAAGGCGGCGTCCACGTACTTCACGCTGCGCACGATCTCCAGCCGCTCGACGAGCGGGATCATCGGGCGTCGGCCCTTGGCGAGTTCGGCCATCTCGTCGGAGACCACTCCGGCGACGAGGTAGTCGCACCGACTCCGGGCGTGCCGAAGGATGTTGAGATGCCCGATGTGGAACAGATCGTAGGCGCCCGGCGCGTAACCGACTCGATACGGTCGACGCGAAGGCGCACCAATGTCCGACATGTACCGCTCCGTCATCTCTTTGTCCCCAGCGGCCACACCCCCCGGTGTAGCGGATTAGCAGACAATAGCGTGCACGTTCCGCAGCACGCGGGTGAACGAATAGGGTGACGTGCGCATCATCCAGGGGAAGAGGGGACGCTCGGTGTCCAGATCCGGTCAGCGGCGCATGCTGCTGGTTTCCACCAATTACGCTCCGGAGCACGCGGGTATCGGCCCGTATGCGACGCAGATCGCGGAGCACTGGGCGGATCTCGGCCACGAGACGCACGTCCTCGCCGGCATGCCGCACTACCCCGCGTGGTCGCTCGAACCGGAATACAAGGGGGCGCTCCAGCGCACGGAACAGCGCGCGGGCGTCACCGTGCACCGGCGCGCGCACACCGTGCCGCCGCGCCAGACCGCCGTCAAGCGGGCCCTGTTCGAAGGATCGATTCTGCTGCACGGCTCCGTGGCCCCGCCGCGGATGCCCAGGCCGGACGCGGTGCTCGCCCAGATGCCCAGCCTGGCCGGCGGAGTGCTCGCCGCCCGGCTCGCGGCGCGCTGGAAGGTCCCCTACGTCCCGGTCGTCCAGGACCTCATGGGCGCCGCCGCCGCGCAGAGCGGGATCAGCGGCGGCGACAAGGCGGCCGCGATCGCCGGCCGCGCCGAGGCGTACGCCCTCAAGCGGGCCACCCTCGTCGGCGTCATCCACGAGACCTTCGTGGAGCGGGTCGTCGGCATGGGCGTGGACCCCGGCCGGATCCGTCTCGTCCCCAACTGGTCGCACGTGCCCAAGCCCACCAAGCCGCGCGGCGAGACCCGCCGCCACCTGGGCTGGGGCCCCGGCGAGACCGTCGTGCTGCACTCCGGGAACATGGGCCTCAAGCAGGGACTCGAAGTCCTCGTGGGCGCCGCACGGCTGGACCCGAAGGTCCGTTTCGTCCTGATGGGCGACGGCAGTCAGCGCTCCGCGCTCGCCGATCTGTCCGCGGACGTGCCGAATCTGGACATCATCCCCCCTGCCGCTGACGGCGAGTTCCCGGATATCCTCGCGGCGGCGGACGTTCTCGCGGTCACACAGCACGCCGCCGTGCTGGACATGAGCGTCCCGTCGAAGCTCACCTCCTACTTCCAGACCGGCCGGCCCGTCGTCGCCTCAGTGGCGGCGGAAGGCGGGACCGCCCAGGAGGTGGAACGCTCGGGCGCAGGGGTGCTCGTACCGCCGGAGGACCCCGAGGCCCTGCTGAAGGCCGTACGGGCCCTGGCGGAAGACCCCGAGGGCGCGGACGCACTGGGAGCGGCGGGGCCCCGCCACGTGGCGGCGCACCTGAGCCGTGAAGCGGGCCTGGCCCGCATCGACGCACTGATGGACGAAGCACTTGGGGGAACCCGGCCGTGATCGAGACGAACCGCCCGGCAGCGGCACCGGCCGACGACGAACCCGACCTCCTCAGGGACCAGTTCCGCCAGCTCCTGCGCTACCGCAGGCTGATCGGCGCGGGCATCGGAGTCGGCCTGCTGGGCGGCGTCTACCTCGGCATATCCACCGCCGACACCTACGTCGCCACCGCCGACGTGGTGCTGCGCGCGCCCACCGACGACCCGTTCAACCCGAGCCTCGCCCCGGACAAGGCGATCAACATCGGCTCCGAGCGCCAGGTCGCGCTCAGCTCCTCCATCGCCAACGAGGCGGCGAAGAAGCTCGGGGTGTCCGCCAAGGACTTCGCCGCCCTGCGCTCCGGCCTGCAGGTGACCAACCCGCCGCAGACCATGGTGCTGCGCTTCACCTACACCGCGGACTCCCCCAAGGAGGCCGCCAAGCGCGCCAACGCGATGACCGAGGCGTACCTGCTCAAGCGGCAGGAGTCCCTCGACGCCACCCGCGACAAGATGGTCAAGGGCTACAAGGAGCAGCGCGACCCGATCGCCAAGCAGCTCGACGAGACGTCCAAGGAGATCGCCCGGATGCCCGCCGGCGCCGGACGCGACGCCGCCAGCTCCGCCAAGACCGACCTGCAGAGCGAGGTCGGCGGCTACAACACCAAGATCACCAAGCTTGAGGCCCTGGACATGACCCCGGGCCGCGTCACCAGTGCCGCGACGGCGCCCACCGCGACCGACGGACCCGGCATCCTCATGTCCCTCGCGCTCGGCGCGGCCGTGGGCCTCGCGCTCGGCCTGCTGGCCGCCTGGGTCCGGCTGGTCTTCGACCCGGCGCCGCGCTCCGAGGGCGACGTGGCCCGGGCCCTGCGCGCTCCCGTCCTGGGCTACCTGCCGCGGGACCGGACGGGCGGCGGGCCGCTGCTCGCCGCCGGCGAGGCCGACCCCCGGCTCGCCGAGGAGTACCGCTCGGTGGCGTTCCGCCTCGCCTACGACTCCCGCTTCGCCGACCGGCGCCGGCTCCTCGTCGTCGCTCCGCGCGGCAGCAGCGAGACCGCGGCCGCGGTGGCCGTGAACATGGCCGCCTCCTTCGCGGAGACCGGCAAGGACGTGCTGCTCATCGAGGCCGACCTGCGTACCCCCGTGCTGGCCAGCCAGCTGCCCACCGACGCCGGCGGCCGTCCCCGCTGGAGCCAGGGCCAGGGCGGCGCGCCCGCGCCCGGCCGGCACGCCGACTCCGAGTGGCCCGACGGGCGCCAGCTCGTCGTGGACGCCGGGGAGTCGGGCTCCTTCGACCTCATCCCGGGCGACCGGGCGCGCAACGTCCCGCGCGCGCTGACCTCCGCCCGAGCCACCCGGCTGATCTCCGAGGCCGACGCCCCCAACTCCACCGTCGTCGTACTCGCACCGCCCGTGCTCTCCTACGCCGACGCCCTCGCCCTCGTCGACCGTGTCGACGGCGTCCTGGTCGTCTGCGACCCGCGCGCCATCCACCGCACCGACCTCATCCGGATCCGCGAACTCATCAGCGGCGCCGGCGGCACGGTGCTCGGCGCGGTGCTGCACGCGCCGCTGCCCGGCGAGAAGCGCGGCAAGGGCAAGGACAAGGGCGGCCCGGCCGCCGCCGGTCCGGCCGCCCCCGCGAAGCCGGGGAAGGCCGCGCCGCAGCCCCAGCCGATCCCGTACGAGGTGGCCGAGCCCGAGCAGCACATCCCGGGTGACGGCACCGACACCGTCGCGCTGCGCACCGTACGCATGGGCCGCAGATGAGCCGACGCGGCCTCGCCGCCGTCGCCTCGGTACTGGACCAGGCCGCCTCCAGCGCCACCAACATCCTGGTGCTGGTGCTGGCCGCCCGGCTGTCCTCGGCCTCCGGGTTCGCCGACTTCTCCATGGTGTACGTGGCCTTCAGCGTGCTCCTCGGGCTGAACATGGCCTACGTCGGCCAGAGCCTGGTCCTGGAGAAGGGCGACGGGCTCGGTGCGGCCTGCCGCTCGGCCGCCGGCTTCACCTCGGCCGCGTCGGCCGCCGTGGGCGTGCTGCTCGCGGTGGTGGGCCTCGCCCTCCCCGGGGCCACCGGGCGGGCCTTCCTCGCGCTGGGCCTCGTCCTGCCGCTGGTGCTCCTCCAGGACGGGCTGCGCTACTGCTTCTCCGCGCTGCGCGCCCCCGAGCGGGCGCTGGCCGCGGACGCGCTGCGGCTGGTGTGCGTGGTCGCCGCCCTGGCCCTGCAGCCCGAAGGGGCGTCGGCGGGGCGGCTGGTGCTGGTGTGGGGGCTGTCCGCGCTGCCCGCGCTGGCGGTGGGCCTGTGGCTGCTGCGGCCGTACGTCCGCGGTTCCCGCGCCGACCTGCGGCCGTACCTGCGGCGGGGTCACCTGGGGCAGCGGTTCGTGGTCGAGTTCGCGGTGGGCAACGGCTCCAGCCAGCTCGCCGTGCTGGGCCTCGGTGTCTTCGCGACGCCGCTGGCCGTCGGTGCGCTGCGGGGTGCGACCACCCTCTTCGGGCCTTTGAACGTGCTGTTCAACTCCGCGAACGCGTTCGGGCCCCCGGTGCTCGGGCGGCTCGGCGGCAAGCGGGCCACGGTGCGGGCGACTGCGGCGCTGGGCCTGGTGCTGGCCGCGGTGGGCGCGGGCTGGGCGACGGCCCTGTACCTGCTGCCGGACCGGCTGGGCCGGGAACTGCTGGGCGACACCTGGGCGGCGGCGTCCGCGCTGCTGCCGGCGACGGGTGCGCAGTACGCCGTGATGGGGCTCGGGACGTGTGCGCTGCTGACCCTGCGGGTGCTCGCCCCGAAGGCCACGCTGTCCCTGCAGGTGGTCTTCTCGCTGCTGTCGGTGGGACTGCTGCTGGGCGGCTACGCGGTGTGGGGGGTGGCGGGCGCCGCCTGGGCCCTGGCGGCCGGCTCCGCGATCAAGGCGCTGGCCGCCTGGCTTCGGGTGGCCCGCCTGCCGGTTGCCGGTGCCCGGCTGGACAGCGAGCCCCTGCCCGCCTCCGCGGCCTGACCCGCTGCGCGGAGCCTCTCCCCGCCCCGCCCTTTCTCCGTTTCCCGGGCTCCGCCCGGACCCGCGCCTCAAACGCCGGCGGGGCTGAAAGGGCGGCGCGTCAGCGGAGGGTGGTGGATTTGTCCGTGCGGTGGGTCGCGACCAGCGCGAGGCAGAGGGCCGCGATCGCGACGCGCCCCGACGCCTGAAGCAAAGGCCCGCGCAGCAGGATGAAGGAGTAGCCCGCGACCAGCGGGACGACCACCGAGATCAGGCTGCCCGGCGGCGACCTGCGCGTGGCCCGTTTCGCGTAGCGCCGGTCGACGCGGGCGGCGGCGTACCCCATGCCCAGCAGCCCGGCCCCCATGCCCAGCGGCCCGAAGTCGAGCCACAGCTCCGCCCAGATCGGGGAGGAGAGGTTGGTGTTGACCGTGCCCATCCACTGCCCGACCATCACGCCCGTGTCCCTCGGCTTGCCCTCCCAGACCGAGCGGGGCACCGCGAAGAAGATCGATCCGGCCAGCTGGCGGCCGTAGAAGTGCCCGGGGCCCGACTCCGAGAAGGTGATGGTGTTCGCGAACATGCCGATCTGGTCGTAGTCCTTGAGCGCCATCGGCTCCAGGAAGGACGTGGTCTCGACCGGCCGGTAGTTCTTCTCGTCGTACCGGAAGCGGTCCGCGAACGGGAAGATCAGGAGGGCGACGACCACGGCCATCGACAGCGCCACCCGGTACATCGCCGCGCTCACCGGGAAGACGGTGAAGAGCAGCGCGAACATGACCGTCAGGAACCAGTACCGCGGGTTCGAGATCGGGTTGTTGACGATCAGGTTGAGGCAGGCGAGCGCCCCCCACGTGACGATGATCGACACCTTGCGGCGGGCGAACTTCGAGGTGATCAGCCAGCGCGTGTAGAGGAGCAGCGCGAGCAGGGCCGGCACGGTGCCGAAGCCGCGCAGCAGGGCCTGGCCGGCCTGGCCGTCGCCGTTGGAGACGCCCGCCTCCTCGATGCCGGCGATGATCTCCTGCCGGCTGGAGAAGAAGACCGCGGGGCCGCCCAGCTTCATGATGAAGGCGGCGCTGCACAGGAACGACAGGATCGTCAGCAGCTGGAGCCGGCGCCGGTGCGCCATGACGGGCCTCGACTCCTTCTGGGAGCCGCCCGCTCGCCCGGCCGGGCGGTGACGGGCCAGCAGCACGCCGACGTCGAAGGCCGTGCAGCCGAGCAGCACCAGCCCGATGGCGACGGTCAGGTCGGAGCGCGGGCCGACGACCGGCGTCGGGACCTGGCCGAGGACGGCCTGCGCGAGCGGGGCCACGCCCATGGCCATGTAGACGAAGAGCCAGAAGGAGCCCTGGAGGAGCTTGCGGCGGCTGGTGAGCACCATCGCGGAGAGCCGGGCGCCCGCGTACATGGTGAGCAGCAGCTGCAGCCAGAAGGCCGCGTCGCGGGTGCCCGCGCCCGTCTGGACGGCGACGAACAGCGGCAGGAAGACCGTGAATCCGAGCGCGAGCGGTACGGACAGCGCGCGGGAGAGCAGGGTGCGCGGCAGGGTTTCGCGGCCCCACATGCTCTCGTCCTCGAAGGGGGACGGGACGGCGGGCCTGGCGGGTGTTGCGGAGGGCTTGCGTATGTCCGTCGTCACTGCCGCCCCCACCCGATGTGCCTGGTCCGCGCGCAGTCTAGTCTGAGCGGGCCGCGCCCGGGGAGGCCGTGGCCGAGAGCACGATGGGGGCATCTGTTGCGTGATCTTCCTTCCTTCACGCTGGCCGGGTACGACAAGGGGCGCGGGCTGCTGACGCAGGCGCTCTGGTTCGCCGTGATGAACACGGTCTTCATGGCCTGGTTCTGTCCGCCCCGGCTGCGGGTCTCGCTGTTGCGTGCCTTCGGGGCGAAGATCGGCGAGGGCGTGCTGATCCGTCACAAGGTCCGCGTGCTGTGGCCGTGGAAGCTCACCGTCGGGGACCACGCCTGGATCGGTGAGGGCGTCTGGGTGCTGAACCTGGAGCCGGTGACCATCGGTTCGCACGTGTGCCTCTCGCAGGAGGCGATGCTGTGCACCGGCTCGCACGACCACCGGGCCGCGGACTTCCGCTACCGCAACGCGCCGATCACCGTCGAGGACGGCGCCTGGGTGGCGGTACGGGCGACCGTGCTGGCCGGGGTGACCGTCGGCCGGTGCGCCGTCGCGGGCGCGGGGGCCGTCGTGCACAAGGACCTGCCGGAACTGACCCTGCAGACGCAGGACGGGCGGCGCCGCCCGGTGGAGGAGCCCAAGTGAGTGCCGCTGTGAGAGTCCTGCACGCCGTCACCCTGCACTCCCCCACGCACGCCTTCGGCGGGCCGGTGCGGGTCGCGCTGAACCTGGCGAAGGGGCTGCGGGCCCGCGGCCACGAGGCGCGGCTGCTCGCGCTGGGCGACGGCTTCGACGAGTGGCCGACGTCCGTGGAGGGCGTACCGGCGAAGCTGTTCCCGGCCCGCCGGCTGCTGCCGCTCGGCTTCAGCGGGATGACCTCGCCGGCCCTGCTGGCCTCGGCGGGACGCCTGGTGCGCGACGCCGACGTGGTGCACGTCCACCTGGCGCGCGACCTGGTGACGCTGCCGGTGGCGCTGGCGGCGCTGCGCGCGGGCAAGCCGCTGGTGCTCCAGACCCACGGCATGGTGGACCCGAGCGAGAAGCTCCTGGCGAAGGTGCTGGACGCGGTGGCGGTACGCCGGCTGCTGCGCGGCGCGGACGCCGTGCTGTACCTGACCCCGCACGAGCGGGAGGGCCTGGACGCGGTGGTCGGCGCGCCGCTGGCGAACACGGTCCGGCTGGTCAACGGGACCCCGGCGCAGGAGGAGCGGCCCGCTCCGCAGGGGGCGCCCCGCGTCCTGTACTCCGCGCGGCTGCAGGCCCGTAAGCGGCCGGTGGACTTCGTGGACGCGGCCCCGGCGGTGCTCGCGGAGCACCCGGACGCGCACTTCGTCGTCGCGGGCCCGGACGAGGGCGAACTGGGAGCCGTGCGCGACCGGATCGTGGCACTCGGCCTCACGGACCGGTTCACGGTCCCCGGGGCGCTGTCCGGCGCCCAGGTGCTGGAGGAGCTGCGCCGGGCCCACGTCTACGTCCTGCCCTCGGTGGACGAGCCGTTCCCGATGTCCGTCCTGGAGGCCCTCGCCGTGGGCGTCCCGTCGGTGGTGACGCACTCCAACGGCCTGGCGCGGGACATCGCGGGGGCCGGGGCGGGCCGCGCGGTCGACCCCGGTCCGGCGGGGGTGGCCGCGGCGGTCCTGGAGCTGTTGGACCCGCAGGCGGGCCGCGAGGCCTCGCTCGCGGCGCGGAAGCTGGCCGACGGCTCCTTCTCCATGGACGCAGTACTCGACACGCTGCTGCCGGTGTACGAGGCCGCGCTGCGCAGGTGAGGCGCCGCCGGGCCGTGCCGCCGGGTCAGATGACGTCCCGGCGGCGCTCCTCCACCACGGGGATCGCGCCCGCCGCCCGGCGCCGCTTGTAGATGCTGGTGTAGACGGCGAGGCCGATCCCGCCCACCGCCATCATGATCAGACCGACCAGGTCGAGGTTGACGCTCTCCATCTCCCAGTCGCTGGCGAAGGTGAGGATGGCGCCCACCACGATCAGGCCTATGCATCCGCCGATGCCCATGGGTCCGCCTTCCGGTGTGGTGACTGTGACCGCGCGGGTACCCGGGTATCGGGCAGCAAAACGCCCCTCGGGGCCGGAAGTACCGGCCCCGAGGGGCGTTTTCGCGACTGCTGTGGTGTTACGCGGGGATCCAGGCGTAGCAGCCGGAGGAGTTGAACTCCGCGGTGCCGGCCGGGATGGTGGCCGTGATCTTGTCGCCGGCCTTGGGCGGGGTCTCGGGGCCCGACGCGAGGACCGAGCCGTCCTTGCCCTTGGCCTCCCAGGTGCAGTTCGTGGCCTGGGTCAGTGCCCGGTAGTTGCCCGCGGCGGGCGACTGCCGGGGTCCCTCGGGGAAGCCCTTCTCGGCCGCGGCGAGGACGGGCTTCTGGTCCGGGCACAGGTGCGTGATCGCGTCCTTGGCGCCCGCGATCTCCCCGGTGATGACGGCGCCGGTCGCCGCGTCCTTGTCGCGCTTGGCCGTGCGCGCCACCCGCTGACAGGCCTCCTGGCCGGTCTGCAGGACGGCCGCCGGGTCCATCTTCTCCGGGACGCGCCCGCTCAGGTACTTCTTCTCCTCCGCCGTGAAGCTGCCCGTCTTCGGGGTGAGCTTGGCGTCGGGCAGGACCGGGCCGGTCGGCTTGGCGTCGGCGGCGGGCGCCGACGGGGCCGGGGTGTCCGCCGGGTCGGGGGCCGCCGACGAGGCCGGGGGCTTCGCCTTGGCGTCTGCGTCGGCGCCGTCCCCGCCCGAACTGCAGGCGGTCAGCGTCAGGGCGGCGGCGAGCAGGACAGCGGCCGCTGCGGAGCGTCGGTACATCGGATGGCTCCCGTACTCAAAAGGATCTGCACAGGAATGCGGGGCCCGGCCACGCAGCCGGGCCCCGCATCCGTCAGGCGGTTGCTTCGGTGGTGCTACTTCGCGCCGAAGGTGAGGACCAGCTGCGGAGTGCCCTCCGCGGCCGTGGACTCCGAGGACCAGATCCACAGCGGGTCGGTGCCGCTGCTCGTCAGGCCCAGGCTGTAGCTGCTGCCCAGCACCGCGGTGACCGCGGCGGTGTCCAGCTCGACGTTGTGCACCGCCGAGCCCTCCGGCACGCCCGCGATGGTGCCGAGCGGGGTGGTGCCGAGGGTGGGCTTGGTGTTGAACGACGTGCTCGCGCCGCTCCAGTTGCCGGTGACCGGGACCACGGAGACGGTGTCGGCGGTGCCGGCACTGGCCTGGGTGCTGGTCTTGAACTGCAGCGAGGCGGACTTCAGGACCTGGCCGGCCGGGGCGGCCGGCAGGTCGAAGCGCATGTACGCCTGGTACAGCGAGCCGCTGCCGCGCACGGCCAGCGAGGTGGCGGTGCCGTAGGCGGTGCTCGGGGCGCCCTGGTTGACGTAGGTGTCCTCGGTCGTCTTGACCGTGGAGACCGTGTCGGTGGGGGCCTTGGCCAGGTCGAAGTGGTTCTTGACCTGGGCCTGGGTGAGCGCCGTCGGGTACACGGCGGTCTCGTCGAGCTGACCGGCGAAGAAGTTGCTCGTCGGGCGGGTCGGCCAACCGGAGAGGTTGTCACCGCCGGCGTGCCAGTAGCCCGCGTAGGTGCTGTTGCTGGTGGCGTTCAGCGAGCCCTTGTTCTGGCCGTCGACGTACAGCGTGATGCCGCCGGGGCCCTGGGTGCCGACCACGTGGTGCCACTTGTTGTCGTTGTACGTCTCGAACAGGCCGGTGGAGACCGTCCGGGTCGAGCCGTTGTAGACGCCGAACACCAGGCGACCGGTGTTGGTCATGTAGATGTGGCGGTCGTTCGACCCGCTGCTGCGCGTGGTGTTGTTGCCGAAGCCGATGAGCTTGCCGCCGCGCGTGGTGTTGGTCTTGAACCAGGTCTCGATGGTGAAGGCGTTGCCGACCGACTGACGGCGGTCGCTGTGCACCTGCTGGCTGGTCCCGTTGAAGCCCATCGCCGTGCTGCCGGGGGTGGCGCCGGGCGACTGCTTCAGGGCGGGGGCGTTGACCTGGACACCGCTGCGGTTGCCGGACACCGAGGAGTCGGCGGTGTACGGGCTGACCGCGTCGTCGTAGCGCCAGTACAGATCGGCGCCGTCGGTGCGGACCTGGTTCGGGTAGGACTGGACCGAGGTCGGGACGGTCACCGAGGTGGTGGCCGACAGGGCGCTGGTGTTGCCGGCGGCGTCGGTCGCGGTCACCCGGTAGGTGTAGGACTGTCCGGCCTTGACCGTGGTGTCGTTCCAGGAGGCCTGCGGGCGCTCCCACTCCAGCGAGCTGGCGGTGACGGTGGCGGCCGGGGTGGCCGAGCCGTTGCGGTAGATGCGGTACGTCAGCTTGCTGTCGTCCGCGTCGTAGCTGGTGCGCCAGCGGACCTGGACCTCGCCGGGCTTGACGCTGGAGGCGCTGGCCACCGGGGTGGTCGGGGCGCCGACGTCGCCGGTGGAGGCGAAGCGGGTCAGACCCTGCTGGGCCTTGCCGTTGATGAGGGTGAACTCACCGCCGACCCACATGTACTTGACGTCGTTCTTCTCGGCCACGGCCATGACGCGCGGGCCGATGCCCTCGCCGAGACCGTCGTTGGCCGTGGGGTGCCAGCCGAGCTTGGCCGGGCCGCGGACGAAACCGTCCACGGGCGCGGGGGCGGCGCCTTCGTGGTTGGTCGGCTGGGCCAGCAGGAAGTTCCGCTTTCCGTCGGGGAACTCCAGCTCGGTGGAGCAGTCGTGCGCGTGCGAGGAGCTGTAGAGGACGCCCTCGTACGGCAGGACGAACTGGGTGGCGCCGAGGCAGCGGTCGCGCCACTTCTCGGTGAAGTCGCTCAGGCGCAGGCCGATGCGACCGTCGAAGACACCGCCGCCGGAGCCCTCGTGGCCCGTGTAGAAGCCGGTGTCGTCGGTGGAGATGTCCTTGACGACCGAGTTCGACGGGATGTTGGTGTAGGTCTTCTTCACGGCGCCGGACGCGGCGTCGACGACGGCCAGCGCGTGGCTGTTGGCGTTGTTGACCGTGAAGAAGTCGCCGCCGAGCAGCACGTTCTTGCCGTCGGGGGTGACCTCGACCGCCCGGCCCGGCTCGTCGACGTTGGCGACGAACGGCTTGAGCGCGCCAGAGGACGCGTCCACGGCGGCGAACCGCTCGCGGGTCTGGCCCTCGACGGTGGTGAAGTCACCGGCCGCGTAAAGGGTGTCGTCCGTGACCGCGAGTCCGCGCACGGTGGCGGGGAAGCCCGGGTGGAACGCTGCCTTGGGGGTGCAGGTCGCGATGTCGATGGCCGCGAGGCTGGAGACCGGGGTTCCGTTGACGGCGCCGAAGTAACCGCCCGCGTAGAGGGTCTTCTTGTCCTTCGACACGACCAGCGTGCGCACCGTCGCGGTGCCGTCGCCGATGGTGAAGGCCAGCTTGCAGGAGGTGGGGTTGCCCGTCGCGGCGTCGAGCGCGACGAAGTTCACGGCCTCCCGCTCGGCACCCGCCACGCCCTCGGGCGGGCGGACGGCGGAGAAGGTGCCGCCGGCGAAGACGGTGCCGTTGGCCTGGGCCATCGCCCAGACGATGCCGTCCGGCTGCCAGGTCGGCAGCTCGTCGGCGGTGAATGCCACTGGTGCCGTGATGGCGGACGCCTGCGGCATCAACACCAGGCCTATACCGGTGCCCGCACCGGCCAGTGACAGTACGAGGGCGGCAGTCAGCCCTCTGGATCTACGCATGAGCCCCCCAGGGCAATCGCCCGGTTTGATGGCTGGAACTATCCGAACAGCCATATGTATCTGGCGCAGACTAGGGCTCACGCGGGGGCCTGGTCACCTCCCTTGACCCATTGCATACCAACTTGGAATCAAAGGTTCAGCATGGAGGGTGCACTAGGGACATACGGCACGTTTGCCCCGGTCACGCTGGCGCAGAACCGCCTGCATGACCGGAACACGGCAAATCGTAGGGGAAATATAAGGCCTCAGCGATCGATACGGACCGTTGCGCCCGCCAGTTGGTCCTCGACCTGGCGGATGTCGGCGTCGACCATGATCTGCGCCAATTCGGCCACCAGGACCGACGGCTTCCAGCCGAGCAGGTCATGGGCCTTGGAGGCGTCGCCGATGAGGGCGTCGACCTCGCTGGGGCGCTCGTACTTGGCGTCGTAGCGGACGTGCTCGGTCCAGTCGAGTCCGGCGTGCGAGAAGGACGACTCGACGAACTCCCGGACGGTCGCGGCCACTCCGGTGGCGACCACGTAGTCGGTGGGCTCGTCCTGCTGCAGCATCCGCCACATGACGTCGACGTACTCGGGGGCGTAGCCCCAGTCGCGCACCGCGTCGAGGTTGCCGAGGTAGAGGTGGTCCTGCAGACCGGCCTTGATGCGGGCGACCGCGCGGGTGATCTTGCGGGTCACGAAGGTCTCGCCGCGGCGCGGGGACTCGTGGTTGAAGAGGATCCCGTTGACGGCGAACATGTCGTACGCCTCGCGGTAGTTCACCGTGGTCCAGTACGCGAAGACCTTGGCCGCGCCGTACGGGCTGCGCGGGTGGAACGGGGTCTGCTCGTTCTGCGGCGGCGGGGTGGATCCGAACATCTCGGAGGACGAGGCCTGGTAGATGCGGGTGTCGACACCGCTGGCCCGGATGGCCTCCAGCAGCCGCAGCGCGCCGAGGCCGGTCACGTCGCCCGTGTAGAGCGGGGCGTCGAAGGAGACGCGGACATGGGACTGCGCGCCGAGGTTGTAGACCTCGTCGGGGCGTATGTCGCGCAGCAGGTTCACAAGCGCGACGCCGTCGGAGAGGTCGGCGTGGTGCAGGACGAAGGACCGGTTGGCCGTCTGCGGGTCCTGGTAGATGTGGTCGACCCGCTCCGTGTTGAAGCTGGAGGACCGCCGCACGAGACCGTGCACCGTGTAGCCCTTGGAGAGCAGGAGCTCGGCGAGGTACGAGCCGTCCTGTCCGGTGACTCCGGTGATCAGTGCGGTCTTGCCCATGGGGTCCCCTTGCTGGTGGTTGCTGTGTGTCGTGGTGAGGCGTTGCCTCGGGGTGGGTGCGGAGTGAGCCCTGCGGGGCGGCGTACGGAGCGGTCGGGTCGCGGCCCGGGGGCTGGATGCGTACCGTACACGGCCGCCCCTGCGCACCCCTTGCGGGGCGCCCGCCGCTCTGTGGTGCGGACGCCGCCCGGCACGGCCCCGGTTCCGGAGCCGGCGCCACCGGCGGCGCCGAGTGCCACGTCCCGGCCGTCGGCCAGGACCGCGGGGCCCGCCGAGGCCGGTCCCGGGGTCGCGTCGGCGGGGCGGCCCGAGGCCGTTGGACCACTGCGCCCCGCGCGGGAGCGGACTGGCATCATCGGCGGTATGACAAGTTCGCTGCCGCTCCTGCCCCCGAACGCCCGCGTCTTCGTCGCGGGCCACCGCGGCCTCGTGGGGTCCGCGGTCGCCCGCCGGCTCACCGCCGACGGCCACGAGGTGCTCACCCGGGGCCGTGCCGACCTCGACCTGCGCGACGCCGCGGCCACCGGGGCGTACCTGAAGGACGTCCGCCCGGACGCCGTCGTGCTGGCCGCCGCCAAGGTCGGCGGGATCATGGCCAACAGCACGTACCCGGTGCAGTTCCTGGAGGAGAACCTGCAGATCCAGCTCAGTGTGATCGGCGGCGCCCACGCCGCCGGCGTGGGCCGTCTGCTGTTCCTCGGTTCGTCCTGCATCTACCCGAAGCTGGCGCCGCAGCCGATCCACGAGGACGCCCTGCTGACCGGCCCGCTGGAGCCGACCAACGAGGCCTACGCCCTCGCGAAGATCGCCGGCATCGTCCAGGTCCAGTCGTACCGCAAGCAGTACGGGGCCTCGTACATCTCGGCCATGCCGACGAACCTCTACGGGCCCGGCGACAACTTCGACCTGGAGTCCTCGCACGTCCTGCCCGCCCTCATCCGGCGCTTCCACGAGGCCGCCGCCGAGGGCCGCGAGGAGGTCACCCTGTGGGGCTCCGGCACCCCGCGGCGGGAGTTCCTGCACGTGGACGACCTGGCCGCGGCCTGCGCCGTGCTGCTGAACACCTACGACGGCGACGAGCCGGTCAACATCGGCTGCGGCGAGGACCTGACGATCCGCGAGCTGGCCGAGACGGTCGCCGAAGTGACCGGCTTCCGGGGCGAGCTGGCCTGGGACACCTCCAAGCCCGACGGGACGCCGCGCAAGCTGCTGGACGTCGGCCGCCTGACCGCGCTCGGCTGGAAGCCCGGCATCCCGCTGCGGGACGGCATCGCCTCCACGTACAAGTGGTGGCGCGAGCAGAGCTGATCGCACAGGCGGCCTCGGCCCCTCAGTAGGCTCCGCGACCGTCGACGACGGCGCGGAGCGTACGGCCCATCACGTCGACGTCACTGGTGAAGGACCAGTTGTCGACGTACTGCAGGTCCAGTTGGATCGTCTCGTCCCACGACAGGTCCGACCTGCCGCTGATCTGCCACAGCCCCGTCATTCCGGGCCGCACGGTCAGCCGGCGCAGCTCGACCTCGTCGTACTGGGCCACCTCGTCCGGCAGCGGCGGGCGCGGGCCGACCAGCGACATGTCGCCGATGAGCACGTTGACCAGCTGCGGCAGCTCGTCCAGGGAGGTGCGGCGCAGCAGTCGGCCCACCCGGGTGACCCGGGGGTCGCGCCGCATCTTGAACATCAGGCCGTCGTTCTCGTTGGCCCCGGCCAGCTCGGCCTTGCGGGCGTCGGCGTCCACCACCATCGTGCGGAACTTCCACATGACGAAGGGGACCCCGTCGCGGCCTATGCGCCGCTGGCGGTAGAAGGCGGGGCCGCGCGAGCCGAAGCGGATGGCGAGCACGAGTCCGAGGAAGAGCGGGGAGAGCAGCAGCAGCCCGGCCGCGGCGCCCACCCGGTCCAGGGCCGACTTCAGCAGCGTCTGCACGCCGCGGCTGACCGGCGGCGCGACGCGCAGCACGGCGAGTCCGCCGGCGGACAGGGTCTCCAGTCGCTTGACGGAGACCTCCACCAGTCCGGGGAAGACGGCGAGTTCCAGTCCCGCGTCGTGCAGGGCCCAGGCGATGCGGCGCAGCCGCTCCCCCGTGATGCGCACGCCGGGGGCGACCAGCACCAGGTCGGCGTGGTGGCTCAGGACCGCGCCGAGCACGGCGGCGGAGTCGACGCCGGGGGCCTCGGGGGCGTCTGCGTCGAGCCGTGCCGCCACGGGGACCCCGCTGGCGAGCGGGCCGGTGCCGACGGGGACGACGCCGACGACCACGTACGGGTGGTCGGTGCGGGCGGCGAGGTGCGCGATGACGTCCTCGGCCGCGTCGGGCTCCCCTATGACGAGCACGCGGCTCACGGCCTGGGCCTCGCGGCGGGCGGCCGAGAGGTGACGGTAGGTCAATTTGTGGCAGGCGACCGTGATCAGCAGGGCGGGCAGCAGGGCCCCGAGGGCGGACAGCCGGGGCGTGTCCTCCTCGGTCACCACGCGCGCCACGGCCAGGACGCCGATCAGAATCAGCCAGTCGTGGAGGACGGGCAGCACTCCGCGGGACTCTCCGAGCGCCCGGGTGGCGTACCGGCGGCGCAGCGCCTGTATCCCGGTCCACGCCACGGCGGCGGCCAGCGCGCAGTAGACGGGTCGGACCTGCTGAGCGGCGTCGAAGACGAGTCCGACGGGGACGGCTGCGCCGAAGAAGTCGGCGGCCATGGCGGCCGGACGGTACCAGCGGGCCTTGTCCCCGAGGCGCCGCACGGGAGCCAGGGACTCATGGGCCGCCCTGGCCACTCTTTGCGCAGGAAAATGAACATGCCTCATGGGCCCCCCTGGCACGTGGTCTATGACAGTGGCAAGTGTCCATGGCTTCCCCTGGCAACGGACATCGCCGCACCGGCAAACAGTACGACAAACACCCGTACGGTAAATGCCGTTTCGGTCAACCCAGCCTCTTGTTGCGCAAGTGTTAGCAACCGGTAGCAGGCGTTCCGAATCCCGGACGTCGTGCGACGCACACGAAGGTGAATGGTCCGGATACCGGATACGTATCTTCGGACAACGAACCGTTTCCGGCCAACCTTTTGACGCGGCCCTGACATCCGACGCGCCAAGTGGCAATCTTCGACCGTTCATCGCACCGCACCTGCTCTGCCCGGAGGCCCACCCAGCCATCCGGAACCCCCCTTGCAGAAGGAGTCTGCGTTGAGGTCCACCCCCCAGAGGCGTGCCACCGCGGCGGGCGCGCTCGTTGCCGCGGCAGCCCTGCTCGCCGTAGGTATACAGACCGGAACCGCCACCGCCGACGCCACCGCGTCACAGGCACCCAAGGCCGCCCAGTCCAATCCGGGCGCGGCCAACCGCGTACTCAGCGCATCGGAGCGTGCGACGCTCCTCGCCGAAGCCAACTCGACCACCGCGCAGGCCGCCAAGGCGCTCGGCCTCGGCAGTGGCGAGAAGCTCATCGTCCGCGACGTCGTCCAGGATGCGGACGGTACGACGCACACCACATACGAGCGGACCTACAACGGCCTGCCCGTGCTCGGCGGTGACCTCACGGTCCACGCCAAGGACGGCGTCACCAAGAGTGTGACCAAGGCGACCCACCACGACATCAAGGTCGCGGACACGGACGCCTCCGTCACCCCGGCGGCCGCCGAGAGCCAGGCCGTCGCCGCCGCCGGCGCCGAGGGCTCCAAGGAGGCCAAGCCCTCCAAGAACGCCCGCAAGGTGATCTGGGCCGCCGAAGGCGCTCCGGTCCTCGCGTTCGAGACGGTCGTCGGCGGAATCCAGCACGACGGCACCCCGAACGAGCTGCACGTGGTGACGAACGCCAAGACCGGCGCCAAGATCACCGAGTGGCAGGCCATCGAGACCGGCACCGGCAACACCATGTACAGCGGCCAAGTGACCCTCGGGACCACGCAGTCGGGCAGCACCTGGAACCTGACCGACGCCGCGCGCGGCAGCCACAAGACCTACAACCTCAACCGCGGCACCGGCTCCGGCACCGGCACGCTCTTCTCCGGCCCGGACGACGTATGGGGCAACGGCCTGCCCTCCAACCTGGAGACGGCCGGCGGCGACGCCCACTACGGCGCCGCGGTCACGTGGGACTACTACAAGAACGTGCACGGCCGCAACGGCCTGCGCAACGACGGCGTGGCCCCGTACAGCCGGGTCCACTACGGCAACTCCTACGTGAACGCCTTCTGGTCCGACTCCTGCTTCTGCATGACGTACGGCGACGGCGAGGGCAACAACAAGCCCCTCACCTCCACCGACGTGGCGGCGCACGAGATGACCCACGGTCTGACCTCGGTCACCGGCAACATGACCTACAGCGGTGAGCCGGGCGGCCTGAACGAGGCCACCTCCGACATCATGGCGGCCGCGGTCGAGTTCTACGCCGCCAACCCCCAGGACGTCGGTGACTACCTGGTCGGCGAGAAGATCGACATCAACGGCGACGGCACCCCGCTGCGCTACATGGACAAGCCGAGCAAGGACGGCGCGTCCAAGGACGCCTGGTACTCGGGCCTCGGCTCGATCGACGTCCACTACTCCTCGGGCCCGGCCAACCACTGGTACTACCTGGCCTCCGAGGGCTCCGGCGCCAAGGTCGTCAACGGCGTGAGCTACGACTCGCCGACCTCCGACGGTCTCCCGGTCACCGCGATCGGCCGCGACGCCGCCTCGAAGATCTGGTTCCGCGCGCTGACCACCGGTCTGTTCAAGTCGAACACCAACTACGCGGCCGCCCGTACGGCGACCCTGCAGGCGGCGGCCGACCTGTACGGCGCCGGCTCGACCACCTACAACAACGCGGCGAACGCCTGGGCGGCCATCAACGTCGGCCCGCGCATCGTGAGCGGCGTCTCGGTCACCCCGATCGCCAACCAGAACACCCAGATCAACACCGCCGTGAGCCTGCAGGTCCAGGCCACGAGCACCAACCCGGGTGCGCTGAGCTACGCGGCGACCGGCCTGCCGGCCGGCCTGTCGATCAACTCCTCGACCGGTCTCATCTCCGGTACGGCCACCACCGCGGGCACGTCCAACGTGACCGTCACCGTGACCGACTCGCAGAGCAAGACCGGCACGGCGTCCTTCACCTGGACCGTCGGCACCGGACAGCAGAACGTCTTCGAGAACACGGCCGACTACCAGATCACGGACAACGCCACGGTCGAGTCCCCGATCAACGTGACCCGCACGGGCAACGCCCCGAGCACGCTGAAGGTGGACGTGAACATCGTCCACACCTACGTCGGTGACCTGGTGGTCGACCTGGTCGCCCCCGACGGCAGCGTGTACAACCTGCGCAACCGCACCGGCGGCAGCGCGGACAACATCGTCCAGACCTTCACCGTGAACGCCTCCTCCGAGGTCGCCAACGGCACCTGGAAGCTTCGCGTCAGGGACGCTGCCAGCCTGGACACCGGCTACATCAACAGCTGGAAGCTCACCTTCTGACCCCGTCGGGGCAGCGTGAGCCACAGCCGAACAGATAGATAGACACGGGGCCGCCCGGGAGTAGACCTCCCCGGGCGGCCCTGTCCCATTGGACGGCGCGGCGGGACCGGGGCGGGAGTCCGGCCGGTCAGCCGATGGCGCGCAGGACCATGGAGACGAAGTCCTCCTGCGCCGCGTCCACGTCCTCCACGTCCTCCACGTCCTCCACGTCCTCCACGTCCTGCGCGTCGTTCGGTTCGCCCCGGCCCTGGCCCTGGCCGCCGTCGCTCCAGTCGCCGCGGCCCTGGTCGTCCTCCCCGGCCGCGTCCTCGTCGTTCTGGTCACCGCGGCCCTGGCCCTGTTCGCCGCCGTCACCCCAGTCGCCGCGGCCCTCCTCCTGGTCGCCGCCGTCGTTCCAGTCGCCGCGTCCCGGACCCTGACCGGCTTCGTCCGCCGGCTTGAAGAAGGCCGCCACGACCTCCACGTCCGACACGGACCCGTTCGGCCCCAGCGTCGCGACGGCCCTGCCGCCGCAGCCGGGGTTGTCGAACAGCAGGGCCCGCGACCGCGTCCGGTTGGTGACCTCGACGGCGGGGTCTCGGCGGGACGTGCCCGTGAGCAGGTAGCAGGTGCCGTCGTCCGCGGGCCGGATCCGGCCCTGCCGCTCACGGCCGGCGTCGTCGAAGTACCGGTAGTTCAGCGTGCCGAGGCGGTCACCGTGGTCGTCGGCCGGCGCCGGGCCGGCCGTGGGCAGGGCGAGCGCGAGCGCGCCGACGAACACGGCGGCGGTGGTGCCAAGACGCATGGGGGAGAGTCCGTTCCTCGGGTTCCTCGGGTTCCGCGGACGCCGGATCCGGTGGCGTCCGCGGGCAGCGTAGGAGCGGAGGAGGGTGCCGAAACGATTCGGCATACCGGCGCGTACGCAGGTTCACCCAGGAGGTCCCCCGTCGTGCGCCTCTCCGAGGCCGCGGGCGGCGGGCGGCGGGCGGCGGCTGCACCCGCCGCCCGCGCGCCCGCCTCCACGACGGGGCCTGGGAAGTGCCCGCGAAGCCCGGACCGCGCAGGCGGGACTTCGCGGACACGACCTAGCGCAGCAGTACCCCGCCGCCGTTGTCCGTGTCCGCGGGGGCCGCGACCAGGCCCAGTTCGGCCGGGGTCGCCAGCAGCGGGTGCGTCGGCAGGATGCGGACCGTGTAGCCGAAGGGCCCGGTGCGGTCGAGGGCGAGCGGCCCCTCGTACACCCAGCGGCCCT
This sequence comes from Streptomyces virginiae, assembly GCF_000720455.1. Lineage (GTDB taxonomy): Bacteria > Actinomycetota > Actinomycetes > Streptomycetales > Streptomycetaceae > Streptomyces > Streptomyces virginiae. The sequence goes on from NZ_JOAK01000005.1 coordinate 132,056, forward strand.
CCAGGTCGGGACCGGTGGCCGGCTTGAGCGGGAAGGTCCGCCCGTCCCGGATCACGTCCTGCGGGTCCACCCGGCCCGCGACCGCCTGCACCTCCACGTCCTCGGGCGCGAGGGAGTCCAGGGACACCTGCACCCGCAGCGTGAGGGTGGACCCCAGCTCGGCGGTGCCGTTCACGGGAGCCGCGGCCAGCGCCTCCACGTGCTCGACGCCGACCCGCGGCCACGCCGCCCGGACCCGGCCCTTCCACCAGGCGAGGTCCCGCGCCGCGTCGGCGGTGAGGGCGCGGTGGGCGAGCGCGGCCGGCGCGTACAGCCGCTCCACGTACTCGCGCACCATCCGTCCGGCGAGGACCTTCGGCCCCAGCGACACGAGCGTGCGCCGGACCATCTCGATCCACCGCACCGGGAGCCCGGCGCGCCCGGCCCGGTCGTAGAAGCGGGGCGCGACCCGGCCCTCGATCAACTCGTAGAGGGCGCTCGCCTCCAGGTGGTCCCGGCGGTCCTCGTCCGCACCGAGCCCGTCGGCGGTCGGGATGGCCCAGCCGAAGTCCGGCTCGAACCACTCGTCCCACCACCCGTCCAGGACGGACAGGTTGAGACAGCCGTTCAGCGCGGCCTTCATCCCGCTCGTACCGCACGCCTCCAGCGGGCGCAGCGGGTTGTTCAGCCAGACGTCACAGCCCGGGTAGAGCTTCTGCGCCATGGCCATGCCGTAGTCGGGCAGGAAGACGATCCGGTGGCGCACCCTCGGGTCGTCCGCGAAGCGCACCAGTTCCTGCACGAGCCGCTTGCCGCCGTCGTCGGCCGGGTGCGCCTTGCCCGCCACGACGATCTGCACGGGCCGCTCCGGGTCCAGCAGCAGTCTGCGCAGCCGGTCCGGGTCGCGCAGCATCAGCGTCAGCCGCTTGTACGAGGGCACGCGCCGGGCGAAGCCGATGGTCAGCACGTCGGGGTCGAGTACGGAGTCCACCCAGCCCAGTTCGGCGGCGGCGGCCCCGCGCTGGAGCCACGAGGCCCGCAGCCGGTCCCGCACCTCCTGCACCAGCTGCTCGCGCAGCACCCGGCGCAGGTCCCACACGTCCTGGTCGGGGATGTCGGCGACCGCGTCCCAGCGCCGCGAGCCGCCGACCGACAGGGCGTCCTCGGTGCGGCCCGCTCCGATCTGGCGGGCGCCGAGCCGGACGACCTCGGGTGCCACCCAGGTCGGGGCGTGGACGCCGTTGGTCACGGAGGTGATGGGCACGTCGGCCGGGTCGAAGCCGGGCCACAGCCCGGCGAACATCTCCCGGCTGACCGCGCCGTGCAGGGTGGACACGCCGTTGGCCCGCTGGGCCAGCCGCAGTCCCATCACCGCCATGTTGAACACGCCTGGGTCGCCGCCGGGGAAGGACTCCGCGCCGAGTTCCAGGATCCGCTCGACCGGTACCCCGGCCAGCTCCCCGCCCTCGCCGAAGTGCCGGGCGACCAGGCTCCGCTCGAAGCGGTCGATCCCGGCCGGGACGGGGGTGTGCGTGGTGAACACGGTCCCGGCGCGCACCGCCTCGACGGCGGCGTCGAAGCCGAGGCCCCGCTCCCGCTCCAGTTCCCTTATGCGCTCCAGCCCCAGGAAGCCGGCGTGGCCCTCGTTGGTGTGGAAGACCTCGGGCTCGGGATGGCCGGTGATCCCGCAGTAGGCGCGCACCGCGCGCACCCCGCCGATGCCGAGCAGCATCTCCTGGAGGAGCCGGTGGTCGCTGCCGCCGCCGTAGAGCCGGTCGGTCACCTCGCGTGCGGCGGCGTCGTTGTCCTCGACGTCGGAGTCCAGGAGCAGCAGGGGTACGCGCCCGACGCGTGCCTGCCAGATGTGGGCGTGCAGGGCGCGGCCGCCGGGCAGGGTCAGCGAGACGCGGGCGGGGGTGCCGTCGTCCTGGCGGAGCAGGCCGAGCGGGAGTTCGTTGGGGTCGAGGACGGGATAGTGCTCCTGCTGCCAGCCGTCGCGGGAGAGCGACTGGCGGAAGTAGCCGTGCCGGTAGAGGAGTCCCACGCCGATGAGCGGGACCCCGAGGTCGCTGGCGGCCTTCAGGTGGTCCCCGGCGAGGATGCCGAGGCCGCCGGAGTACTGGGGCAGGGCGGCGGTGATGCCGAATTCGGGGGAGAAGTAGGCGATGGCGGCGGGCAGTTCCGCGCCGTTCTCCCGGCTCTGGTACCACCTCCCGCCGTTCACGTAGTCATCGAGGTCGGCGGCGGCGACGGCGAGGCGCCGCAGGAACCGGCGGTCTGCGGCCAGTTCCTCGAGCCTGGCGGCGGAGACCGTGCCGAGCAGCCGGACGGGATCTCCGCCGGCGGCCTGCCAGCCCTCGGGGTCGACGGATTGGAAGAGTTCGCGGGTCTCGGCATGCCACGACCAGCGCAGGTTGCGCGCGAGATCGGTGAGCGGCAGCAGGGATTCCGGGAGGACGGGGCGCACGGTGAATCGACGGATAGCCTTCACACGTTCCACCTTCGCAGGGGATTGCGGATCGGAGCGGCCGCACCACGCTGTGCACCCGCGCATCACCCCGGGAAGGCTAGCGACGCCCCCGCATTCCGGCCATGCCGCCTGCGGCGGGCGGCGTGGTCCGGGGGGTGCGGGTGGCCGGGTAGGCGGGCTTCGGTGAGTCGCCGGACCGGCCGGTGCGCGTCGCGGCTGGACGTCGCCTCGCCGGCCCCGCTCACCGGTGTCGCCGAGTCCGAGGTGGCAGCGGTGTTCCACGGCGCAGCGCCTGACGGGATCCTGCTCCGGCGGCTCTCGCGCCCCCAGGGGGTCCATGTGGCGGACCTGTTCGCGGCGGCCGGGGTGGCCGTCCCCGACGGCCTGGCGGCGCTGGACGCGAGCGCCGGGTGGAGCGTTCCCCGGCCCGTACGGCATGCGCCGGCCCTGGCGCCCGAGCAGCGGGCGGCGGGCGGCGGGCGGCGGGCGGCGGTGCGCCGGTGCGCATGGCGCGGAACCGGAACCTCAGCCGGTCGGCGACGGCCAGGACCTTTCTGCTGCCCACCGGCCGGTACCAGGGAGTGTCCGCGCAGTAGCACCGACCGCCCGGAGGGCGGGCGCGGCGGGGTCCGGTGCGTGCGATTGCAAGGCGGAGGAGCCCCCCGCGTACCGGACGTACGCGGGAGCCCCGACAACGCGGCGAGGCCCGGTGCCGGGCACGCGGGCCCGGCACGATCCGAAAGACACGCCCCGGGTCGCCTCCGGCTACGGGCGGGTCGGCCACGGCAGCGAGCCGCTGCCCCCGGAGCTCGTTGCCGACTTCGCAGCCGTCCTCGGGCGTCCCGGCCGGCAGGCCGGCGGCGCTGACGGGCATGGCGCCGTGCCCCGCCGCCGCCGCGGAGCCGGAGCCTTCCGTCGACGTCCCGGCCGAGCTCGTCCGGGACGTCCGCCGGCTCACGGCCGACCGCGCCCGGTGCGGAGCCCCGGTCCGGCTCGGACCGGTAGGTCTCCGGCACCTGCGGCAGGAGGGTGCGGTCCCGTGCGCACGGAGCCCCGGCAGCGTCCCGCGCACCGGGCGCCCACCCGGTCGGCCTCGGCGCCGGGCCGGGCCCACGCGGTGACGCCGAGCGGCGGCCCGGAGGCGGCATCGGGCCTGCGGTCCCGTGCGCACGGAGCGCCGGCAGCGTCCCGCGCACGACGGCCGTCGCCACGCCACGGCACGGCACGGCACGGCACGGCACGGCACGGCACGCCAAGGCGGGCTTTTTTCGGCCACATCTCTCAAATCCTGTGAAACAGGGGTCACTCCCACCCCACGGCGCCGGCGACCCGCTGTCTCCCGTACCCCCGCGCGGGTGGTTCCCGAGAGGCTCCGGAGACCGCTGTGACCGATGATTCGGGCTCCTACGTCACCTAGTCCCAGCCGACTTGACGGAGCCCCGCCGGATGTCGAGCGGAGCCTTGGTATTGCCCGTGCCACTACGTACGAGTAGTTAACCAAGTGCGCGGATTGGGCGGGAGGAGAGTGGGAAGGGCTCCCCGGGTACACGTGGTACACGCACGGCGCACCCGCCCACAAACCCTCTCCCCGCCACCCGAGTGAACGCGGACAGGAGCGGCCATGCCCGCAGCCCAGCCGTCTCTTGAGCGGCTAGAAACAGAGCGAACAGAGCGTGCACTACCAGTCGTGATACCGGCTGGCCTGTTGTCACCGAGCCCTGCGAACTGCCCCCAGGTGATCCCATCATGATCGGTCGCATTCCCGTGCTGGACGTCCGCCCCGCCGTCGACTGCGGCGCCAGACCCGCCAAGGCGGTCGTGGACGAGGTCTTCGAGATCTCCGCCACCGTGTTCCGCGAAGGACACGACGCCCTCTCCGCCCACGTCGTCCTGCGTGATCCGAAGGGGCGGCTGCGGCCCCCCGTGCCGATGAGCGAACTCGCTCCCGGCACCGACCGGTGGGGCGCCCGGGTCTCCGCCGAGGTCGAGGGGAGGTGGACGTACACCGTCGAGGCGTGGAGCGACCCGGTGGGCACCTGGCGGGCCCATGCCGCGATCAAGATCCCCGCCGGGATCGACACCGGGCTGGTGCTGCTGGAGGGCTCGGAGCTCTACGAGCGGGCCGCCGCCCGGATCCCCAAGCGCGACGGCCGCGAGGCCGTCCTGGCCGCCGCCGACATCATGCGGGACGAGGACCTGCCGGCCGCCGAGCGGTACGAGGCCGCCCTCGCCCCCGCGGTGACCGCCGCGCTCGCCAGGCGCCCCTACCGGGAGCTGGTCACCGCGTCCAAGCCGCTGCCCGTGATCGTCGAGCGCAAGCGGGCCCTCTTCGGCTCCTGGTACGAGATGTTCCCGCGCTCCGAGGGAGCGGTGGTGGAGCCCGGCGAGGCTCCGGTCAGCGGCACCTTCCGGACCGCCGCCGAGCGGCTGCCCGCGATCGCCGCGATGGGCTTCGACGTGGTCTACCTGCCGCCCATCCACCCGATCGGCAGCACCTACCGGAAGGGCCCGAACAACACGCTCTCCGCCGGGAGTTGGGATCCGGGCGTGCCGTGGGCCATCGGCTCCACCGAGGGCGGGCACGAGGCGGTCCACCCCGAACTGGGCACCATCGAGGACTTCGACGCCTTCGTCGCGCGCGCCCGCGAGCTGCGCATGGAGATCGCGCTGGACTTCGCCCTGCAGTGCTCCCCCGACCACCCGTGGGTGGAGAAGCACCCGGAGTGGTTCCGCCACCGCGCCGACGGGACGATCGCGTACGCCGAGAACCCGCCGAAGAAGTACCAGGACATCTACCCGGTCCACTTCGACACCGACATGGCCGGCATCGTCGAGGAGACCTGCCGGATCCTGCGGCACTGGATGGACCACGGGGTGCGCATCTTCCGTGTCGACAACCCGCACACCAAGCCGGTCGTCTTCTGGCAGAAGGTGATCGCGGACATCAACAAGTCCGACCCGGACGTGATCTTCCTGGCGGAGGCCTTCACCCGGCCCGCGATGATGCGCGCGCTCGCCGCCGTCGGCTTCCAGCAGTCGTACACGTACTTCACCTGGCGCAACACCAAGGCCGAGCTGACCGAGTACCTGACCGAGCTGTCCGCCACCGCCTCCGCCTCGGTGATGCGGCCGAACTTCTTCGTGAACACGCCCGACATCCTGCACGAGTACCTCCAGAAGGGCGGCCGTCCCGCCTTCGAGGTGCGCGCGGTCCTCGCCGCCACCATGTCGCCCACCTGGGGGATCTACTCCGGCTACGAGCTGTGCGAGAACACGCCGGTGCGCGAGGGCAGCGAGGAGTACCTGAACTCCGAGAAGTACGAGTTCCGGCCGCGCGACTGGGCCGCCGCCGACCGCGAGGGCCGCACCATCGCCCCGCTGATCACCGCCCTGAACCGGCTGCGCCGGCGCAACCCCGCGCTCCAGCAGCTGCGCGACATCCACTTCCACCCGACCGACAACGAACAGGTGATCGCCTATTCGAAGCACGCGGGCGCCAATTCCGTACTGGTGGTCGTCAACCTCGATCCGCACCACACCCAGGAGGCGACGGTCTCGTTGGACATGCCGGTACTCGGCCTCGACTGGCACGGGTCCCTCGCGGTGCGCGACGAGCTCACCGGCGAGACCTATCACTGGGGCAGGGCGAACTACGTGCGCCTAGAGCCGGGCCGCACGCCCGCGCACGTACTGGCCGCTCTGCGACCGTCCCCGCCCACCGGAGGGTCACCCACCACATGATGATCAACGATCCCGTCCACGACACCTTCGAGGACACCCCCGCCAAGGACCGCGATCCCGACTGGTTCAAGCGGGCCGTCTTCTACGAGGTCCTCGTCCGCTCCTTCCACGACAGCAACGGCGACGGCGTCGGGGACCTCAAGGGCCTCACCGCCAAACTGGACTACCTCCAGTGGCTCGGCGTCGACTGCCTGTGGCTGCCGCCGTTCTTCGCCTCTCCCCTGCGCGACGGGGGCTACGACGTCTCCGACTACACCTCCGTGCTGCCCGAGTTCGGCGACCTCGCCGACTTCGTGGAGTTCGTGGACGCCGCGCACACCCGCGGCATGCGGGTGATCATCGACTTCGTCATGAACCACACGAGCGACCAGCACGAGTGGTTCCAGCAGTCGCGCAAGGACCCGGAGGGCCCCTACGGCGACTACTACATGTGGGCCGACAACGACAAGCAGTACCAGGACGCCCGGATCATCTTCGTCGACACCGAGACCTCGAACTGGACGTACGACCCGGTCCGCAAGCAGTACTACTGGCACCGCTTCTTCTCCCACCAGCCGGACCTCAACTTCGAGAACCCGGCCGTCCAGGAGGAGATCATCTCCGCCCTCCGGTTCTGGCTGGACCTCGGCATCGACGGCTTCCGTCTCGACGCCGTGCCCTACCTGTACGCCGAGGAGGGCACCAACTGCGAGAACCTCCCGCGCACCCACCAGCTGCTGAAGAGAGTCCGGGCGGAGATCGACGCGCACTACCCGGACACGGTGCTGCTCGCCGAGGCAAACCAGTGGCCCGAGGACGTCGTCGACTACTTCGGGGACTTCGCCAAGGGCGGCGACGAGTGCCACATGGCGTTCCACTTCCCCGTCATGCCGCGCATCTTCATGGCGGTGCGAAGAGAGTCGCGCTACCCGGTCTCCGAGATCCTGGCCAAGACCCCGGCCATCCCGAAGAACTGCCAGTGGGGCATCTTCCTGCGCAACCACGACGAGCTCACCCTCGAAATGGTCACGGACGAAGAGCGCGACTACATGTACGCCGAGTACGCCAAGGACCCGCGGATGCGGGCCAACATCGGCATCCGCCGCCGCCTCGCGCCGCTCCTGGACAACGACCGCAACCAGATGGAGCTGTTCACGGCCCTGCTGCTGTCGCTGCCCGGCTCGCCGGTCCTCTACTACGGCGACGAGATCGGCATGGGCGACAACATCTGGCTGGGCGACCGCGACGGCGTGCGCACCCCCATGCAGTGGACCCCGGACCGCAACGCCGGTTTCTCCTCGTGCGATCCGGGCAGGCTGAACCTGCCGGTCATCATGGACCCGGTCTACGGGTACCAGGTCACCAATGTCGAGGCGGCCATGGCGTCGCCCTCCTCGCTGCTGCACTGGACCCGCCGGCTGATCGAGATCCGCAAGGCGAACCCCGCCTTCGGCCTCGGCTCGTACACCGAACTGCAGTCGTCCAACCCGGCGGTGCTCGCGTTCCTGCGCGAGTACGGGGACGACCTGGTGCTGTGCGTGCACAACTTCTCGCGCTTCGCGCAGCCCACCGAGCTGGACCTGCAGTCGTTCAACGGGCGGGTACCGGTGGAGCTCACGGGTGATGTGCGCTTCCCGCCGATCGGCGAGTGGCCGTACCTGCTGACCCTGGCGGGACACGGCTTCTACTGGTTCCGGCTGCGTGCCGAACAGCGCGGTGACCGCCGCGCCGAATAGCCGGCACGGTCACAGGCGGACACGCCTCGACCAAGGGGCGGGCGGCTCGAACGGGTCAATCGCCCGCCCCTGTACGGATCATCCTGACCCGACACTCGCACATGCCGGAGAAGCAACTGCCGCGCATCCGGGACACTCTGCGCATTCTGTGACGGCCCGGGGAAAGGACGCGACGCCATGTCGGAGGCTGCATCCGCCCGGAGCCGGCTCACTGCCGACCGGGCCGCCGGGATCGCCCCGCTGGAACCGATGCTGCGGGCCTGGCTGCCCGCCCAGCGCTGGTTCGCGGGCAAGGGCCGGGCCATCAGCAGACTCACGACCGTCTCGGCGGCCGACCTGCTGCCCCCCGGCTCCACCCCCGGACTGCTGCACGTGCTCCTCGACGTGGACGGGGACTGCTACCAGCTGCTGCTGGGCATCCGCCCGTCCCTGCCGCCCGCCCTCGCGCCCACCCTGATCGGCCACGCCGAGGAGGGGCCGTACGCCGGCCGCGTGATCTACGAGGCGCTGGGGGACCCCCGGCTCGCGGCCATGCTGCTGGAACGGCTGCGCTCCCCCGGGGCGCTCGGCCCGCTGCGCTTCGACCGGGACCCGGCCACGCCCATCCCGGCGGGGCTCACTCCCCGGCCGCTGTCCGGGGAACAGACGAACTCCTCCCTGATCTACGGAGATTCGTTCATCCTGAAGGTCTTCCGCCGGGTCGGCCCCGGCGTCAACCCGGACCTGGAGCTGCCCAGGGCGCTGGCCGCCGCCGGCTGCGCGCGGGTGCCGGCGCCCGTCGCCTGGTACGAGGCCGAGCCGCCCGGCGGCGAAGCGCTGACCCTGGGGGTGCTCCAGCCGTACCTGCGCGGCTCCGACGACGGCTGGCAGCTCGCACTGCGTCGGCTCGGCGCCGGCGAGGACTTCACCGCCGAGGCGCACGCGCTCGGCCGGGCCACGGCCGAGGTGCACAGCGCGCTCGCCGCGGCCCTGCCCACCGTCGCGCTCGGCCCCGAGCAGACCGCCCGGCTGGCCGCCGGGATGACGGCTCGACTGGCGGCCACCGCCCGGGAGGTGGCGGCGCTGCGGCCCTACGAGGCCGGGCTGCGGGGGGCGTTCGACGCACTGGCCGCGTCCCGCGGGACGGGGGTGGCGGCCCAGCGCATCCACGGTGACCTCCATCTGGGTCAGACCCTGCGCACCCTGGACGGCAGCTGGTCGTTGATCGACTTCGAGGGCGAGCCGGCCCGGCCCCTGGCCGACCGGCGCCGCCCCGAACCGGCGGTGCGCGACATCGCCGGGATACTGCGTTCCTTCGACTACGCCGCCCGCTCGCACCGGCCGTTCGCCCCCGCCTGGGCGGACGACTGCCGGGCGGCCTTCTGCGAGGGCTACGCCCGCACCACCGGCCGGGACCCGCGCGAGGACCCCGTACTGCTGCGGGCGTACGAGACCGACAAGGCCGTGTACGAGGCCCGTTACGAGTCCCGGCACCGTCCCGACTGGCTGCACGTCCCGATGGCCGCGATCCGGCGGCTCTCGGAGCCCGCGCGGCCCGCCCACCGCGTGCCGCCGACCCCGCCCGCCCCGGGCACCCTCTCCGCCCACCCGCTTCCCCACCCGAAGCCCCCGAGGAGGCCGCTCGCGTGAGCGCCGCACGACAGCCGTCACCGACCGTCCGCGACGATGCCGCACCCGCCCCGGCGGCGGCCAAGAAGCCCCGCACTCCCCGGGCCCGCCGCGCCGCCCCTCCGCACGGGGTCCGGCCGGCGCCGGTGCTCGGCTCCGAGGAACGGGCCCGGCTGCTGGAGGGCCGCCACCACGACCCGCACGCGGTACTGGGCGCGCGCACCCAGCGCGGCGGGGTGGCCTTCCGGGTGCTGCGCCCCTACGCCAAGGCGGTCACGGTCATCGCCAAGGGGCTGCGGGCCGAGCTCCACGACGACGGCGACGGGCTGTTCTCGGGGCTGCTGCCGCTGACGGCGGTGCCGGACTACCGGCTGCTGGTGGCGTACGACAACGACGAGATCGAGATCCACGACCCCTACCGGTTCCTGCCCGCCCTCGGCGAGCTGGACCTGCACCTGATCGGCGAGGGCCGCCACGAGCAGCTGTGGACGGCGCTGGGCGCCCAGCCGATGGAGCACCAGGGCGTGGCGGGGACCCGGTTCACGGTGTGGGCGCCGAACGCGCAGGGGGTGCGGGTCACCGGGGACTTCTCCTACTGGGACTCCGTCGCCCATCCGATGCGCTCGCTCGGCGCGAGCGGCGTCTGGGAGCTGTTCCTGCCCGGCGTGGGCGCCGGGACGCTCTACAAGTACGACATCACGCGCCCGGACGGCAGCCACACGCTGCGCGCCGACCCGATGGCCCGGTCCGCGGAGGTCCCGCCGGCGAACGCCTCGGTGGTCGCGGCGTCGCAGTACGAGTGGCAGGACGCGGAGTGGATGGCGCGGCGCGGAGCCCGCGCCCCGCACCAGGCCCCCTTCTCGGTGTACGAGCTGCACCTGGCGTCCTGGCGGCCCGGACTGTCCTACCGGCAGCTCGCCGAGCAGCTCCCCGCGTACGTCAAGGAGCTGGGCTTCACGCACGTGGAGATGATGCCGGTGGCCGAGCACCCCTTCGGCGGCTCGTGGGGGTACCAGGTCACCGGTTTCTACGCGCCGACCTCGCGGATGGGCACGCCGGACGACTTCCGCTTCCTCGTGGACTCGCTGCACCGGGCCGGGATCGGCGTGATCGTCGACTGGGTGCCGGCGCACTTCCCGCGGGACGAGTGGGCGCTCGCCGAGTTCGACGGGCGGGCGCTGTACGAGCACCAGGACCCGCGGCGGGCCGCGCATCCGGACTGGGGGACGCTGGAGTTCGACTACGGGCGCAAGGAGGTCCGCAACTTCCTCGTCGCCAACGCCGTGTACTGGTGCGAGGAGTTCCACGTGGACGGGCTGCGCGTGGACGCGGTGGCCTCGATGCTCTACCTGGACTACTCGCGCAGCGAGGGCGAGTGGACGCCCAACGAGCACGGCGGCCGGGAGAACCTGGACGCGGTGGGGTTCCTGCAGGAGATGAACGCCACCGTCTACCGGCGCTGCCCGGGGGTGGTGACCATCGCGGAGGAGTCCACCGCCTGGAACGGCGTGACGCGGCCGACGGACGGCGGCGGGCTGGGCTTCGGGCTGAAGTGGAACATGGGCTGGATGCACGACACCCTGCGCTACATGTCGAAGGAGTCGGTGCACCGCAAGTACCACCACCACGACATGACCTTCGGGATGATCTACGCCTTCAGCGAGAACTACGTGCTGCCGATCTCGCACGACGAGGTGGTGCACGGCAAGCGTTCGCTCGTGTCGAAGATGCCGGGGGGCGACTGGTGGCAGCAGCGGGCCGCGCACCGGGCGTACCTGGGCTTCATGTGGGCCCACCCGGGCAAGCAACTGCTCTTCATGGGGCAGGAGTTCGCCCAGGGGTCGGAGTGGTCGGAGAGCTACGGGCCGGACTGGTGGCTGCTGGACTCCTCCTATGCGGCGGCCGGCGACCACCGGGGCGTGCGCGACCTCGTGCGCGACCTGAACCGCACCTACAGGGCGGCGCCGGCGCTGTGGGAACGCGACACCGTGCCGGAGGGCTTCGCCTGGGTGGAGGCGGACGCGGCGGAGGACAACGTCTTCGCCTTCCTGCGGTACGCGCAGGACGGCTCGCAGCTGCTGGCGGTGTCCAACTTCTCGCCCGTGGTCCGGCATGGCTACCGGATCGGGGTGCCGGAGGAGGTGCCGCTGTGGCGTGAGGTCCTCAACACCGACATGGAGGCGTACGGCGGCAGCGGGGTCCACCACGGGCAGGCGCTGCGGCCCGAGCCGGTGCCGGCCCAGGGCCGCCCGGCGAGCCTGCGGATGACGCTGCCGCCGCTGGCGACGATCTGGCTCAGGCCGTAGCGAGCTGGTCCTCCAGTTCCTGCAGGAGGCGGCGCTTGGGCCGGGCGCCGACCATCTGGCGGACGGGTTCGCCGTCGCGGAAGACGAGCAGGGTCGGCATGGACAGCACCCCGTACCGGGTCACGGCCTCGGGGTTGCGGTCCGCGTCGATCTGCACGACCTTCAGGCGGTCGGCCTCCTCGGCGGCGATCGCGGACAGCACCGGTGCGAGCTGGCGGCAGGGGCCGCACCAGTCGGCCGTGAACTCGACGAGGACGGCCCTGCCGCGCTCGGCGAGCACCTCGGCCTCGAAGTCCGTGTCGGTCACCTCGGCCACTCCGTGGGCGTGCACCATGTCGATTCCTCTCTCGTGGGGTCAGGGCGTCATTTCGCAGCGCGGGGCGGCGGCCCCGCCGGCCGCCTCCTCGGCGCCGGCGAGCTGCCGCTCGACCTGGTCCCGTACGTCTGCGAGCCGGCCGATCAGGTCGTCCAGCTCGGCGAGCTTGCGCCGGTAGACGGCGAGCGAGGCGGGGCAGGAGTCCCCGGCCGGGTGACCGGCCCGCAGGCACTCCAGGAACGGCCGGGTCTCTTCCAGTTCGAAGCCGAAGTCCTGGAGGGTGCGGATCTCCCGCAGCAGCCGCAGGTCGTCCTCGTCGTAGGTCCGGTGGCCGTTGTCCGCACGCCGCGCGGGCAGCAGCCCGCGCGCCTCGTAGTACCTGAGCGTCCGGGTGCTGGTCCCGGCCCGTTTCGCCAGTTCGCCGATGCGCATGGCCCGACCGTATGCGTTGACGCCGACGTCAAGGCAAGGGGTGCGCAGGGCGGGGCCCTCGCCACCCCCGTATGCGAGGGCCCCACAGGAACCACGTACGGGAGGGGGTTCCGGTTCACATTCCGTGGAGGCCGTGTGTGGGGTCTTGCGTCGCGGGGACTTGGCTGGAACCGTACTCAGTACTGGATCTTCGAGTGCCCCGATTACCGGACAGTCGCCGGAAAACTCGCCAAAAGCCCGCTACTTCATAGGACGTTCCTACGAGGTATGGGCTTGTTTGTTTGGTCTGTAGGCGGCGCAGCCCGGCCACTTCTACGGTGTGCGGTGTGCACTCCAGCCCACCATTCAATGCCCCCGCCGCGCGGCGCCTGCGCGCGGCCCTGGGCATGGCTCCCGGACATGTCGCCTACGGCCTGCGGGCCCAGTACGGACTCGTCGTCACGCCCGAGACGGTGATGGCCTGGGAGCGCGGGGAGATATCACCGTCGTCCGCCGAGCTCACGGCGCTCGCGGGCGTCCTGTGGTGTGCGCCGGGCGAATTGCTCGCCGAGCCGGTCACGTTGCGGGAGCACCGGATGGCCCGCGGGCTGGGTGCGGACGAACTGGCCCGGCGGATCGGCCTGGAGACGAGCTCCTACCAGAAGATGGAGGACACCGGGCGCTGGAAGGGCAACGAGCGGCAGTCCGCCGCCCTCGCCACGGTGCTCGGGCTGACCCTGGCCCAGTTCGTGACGGCGACCGGCAAGCACGAGGAGCTGGCCGAGCTGCTGCGCAGCGCGGTCACCACGCGCTGGCAGGCGTACGTGAAGCCGCTGGGCAAGCTGCTGCCGATCCCCAAGCAGCACCTGGAGCGGGTGCTGGAGCAGCTGCACGGGGACTACCAGTCGCGGATGGTGGCGACGCTGAGCTGGGGCGGCCAGGGCGAGGCCGCCAGCGGGGACGCGGGCCGCGAGTTCCTCACGGGCATCGTGGACCGCTTCTGGCAGCTCGCGGGCGGCGCGGCCTAGGTCGTGTCCGCGCCGCCCGGAGCTACGGCAGTGGCGCGTCGACCACGGTGGCGGCGATGCCGCCGGCCGCCAGGTCGTGCCTGATCCGGTCGGCGGTCTTCGGGTCGCCCACGAGGACGGTGGGCGGGGCCGGGCACGAGGCGATCGCGGTCTTCAGGTGGCCCAGCGAAGCCTGGTACTCCTTCTCCTCGACGGCGACGGGTCCGCCGACCTTGACGTAGAAGACCTCGTACAGCCCGACCATGCCGCCCCCCTGCTTGGTGAGGATCTGGGCGAGGAAGGTCGACCTGAGGTTGAGGTAGGCGTCGTTGCTGTAGAGGGCGATCACCGGCGAGGTGGCCCCGCGCAGGTCGCGTTCGGTGAGGGCGGCGGCGGGCCGGGCGATGTCGGCGCTCCTGGCCTCGCCCCGGGTCCACTTGAGCATGGGGCTGTCGTACCAGGCCGAGGGGTGGCCCCAGCCGGAGGGCACGCCCCACTGGACGCCGCCGAACAGTGCCAGCGCCGCCGCCGCCGCGAGGCCGGAGCGCAGCAGCAGGTCCGCCCGGCGACGCAGCGCGGTTCCCGCAGTGCTCCCGGCGGCGGGCAGCATCAGCCCGGTGAGGCCGAGCGAAAGGAGGGCGATCACCAGCCCTGCGGCGGTCAGCTTCTCGAAGTAGTACGAGTAGTAGCCGATGGTGGCCTTCTGCCAGGCGCCGAAGACGCCGATCACCGTGGCCGCGCCGAGGACGACAGCCAGCACCATCCGGCCGGTGCCGGTCCGGCGGTTCACCGGGAGGGTGGCGACGACCAGCGCCAGCAGCCCGAGTCCGATGAAGACCGGTCGGTCGGGTATGACCATCGGGCCGGCCAGGTTCGAGGTCTTGGCGACGTCCAGCTTCGTGAGGACGGAGAAGACGCTGGGCAGTGCCGCCACGAGGGCGGCGCCGGCGAGTGCCGCGAGGACCGGGACCCAGCGTCCGGTGAACCGGCGCCGGTGGACGAGCAGCACCGCGGTCAGGGCGAGGCCGACGAGGGCGCCGTAGAGGTTGTAGACGTAGGTGACGGCGATCAGCCCGGCCATCGCGACGAGGACGAACTCGGCCCTGCCCGTCGCGGGGCGTACCAGCAGGGCGAGGGCCAGGGCCAGGAACAGCAGGCCGATGGTCTCGGAGTCGAAGCCGCGCTCGATCAGTTCCGCCATCGAGCCGGACATCATCACCGCGGCGACGGTGGCGCAGACCGCGGCCGCGCGCCAGCCGCGCAGGCGCGGGCCGCCGATCCAGCGGGCTGCCCAGACCAGTGCCCCGCAGAACAGCGCGTAGGCGGCGAGTACATAGAGGAAGTACCGGTTCGTCATGGCGAGGGCGGAGCCCGCCTGGGCCGAGGACGTCACCAGGGAGTCGATCCAGGCCAGCAGGAAGTGGGAGCCCTGGGGGTAGACCGCCTCGGACGGGGTCATCATGTACGTCCTGGCGGCGTCCTGGTGCAGGAAGGCGTAGCCGCCGACCTGCCGGATGCCGGTGAAGTACGAGAAGTGCCCCATCCGGTCCTCGGACGTGACGAAGTAGGCCAGCCGGTCGGCGGCGGACTTGCCGGCCACCGGGTGGTGGACGTAGTGCCAGACCA
The DNA here is from genome assembly GCF_000720455.1 of Streptomyces virginiae. Classification (GTDB taxonomy): domain Bacteria; phylum Actinomycetota; class Actinomycetes; order Streptomycetales; family Streptomycetaceae; genus Streptomyces; species Streptomyces virginiae. The sequence continues at coordinate 147,235 of NZ_JOAK01000005.1, forward strand.
CGGCCACGGTGGCGACGACCAGCGCGTCCGAGCCGCGCAGCCGCAGCGGGATGCGGGGTCGGCGGCGGGCCAGCCAGCCGGACACGGAGGCGGTCGTCAGCAGCAGGCCGGCCCCGGGCACGGGGGCCAGGCCCCACGGCCAGACGGAGAAGAGCAGGCCGAGGGCCATCACGGCGCCGCAGAGCAGGAAGGCGGAGACCACGAGGCGGTCGAGCAGCCCGCCGCCCACCCGGATCAGGGCGGCGATCGTCAGGATCAGGACGGGCAGGAGCAGTACGTCGAGGGCGACCGCGTGGAGCAGCAGCGGCACCGCCCAGGACGCGGCGAGGGCTGCGGCGAGGACGGAGGGACTCCGCCGTGGGGCGGGGCCGGTGACCACGGTTTCCGGTCTGGTCAGGACCGGTTCGGGGGTCAGGACGGCAGAGCTGGTCGCCACGGGAGTGGGTCACCTTTCCATCGAGTGCGTGCGAACGGAGGACGAGCCCCGGACATGCGGGCCCTACACGTGCACACGACTCAGCTGACCCATCCCCCCGCCGGAATGATATCCAGCGGGTCCGGAGCAATCGGCGGGGCCCGGAGCGGTGTGTCGGGGGGCCGTTCGGCGGGAAGGGAGGGACCGGAGTCCCGGCTCGGCGGGTGGGGCGGTGGGGCGGGCGGGTCCGGGCCGCGCGGGTCAGAAGACCGATTCGGCCTCGTACATGCGGCCCTCGGGGACCGTCTTCAGCTCGGTGACCGCGTGGGCGAGGGGGGCCATCACGATGTCGGTGCCGCGCAGGGCGGTCATGTTGCCGAATTCACCGCGGTGGACGGCCTCCACGGCGTGCCAGCCGAAGCGGGTCGCGAGGACGCGGTCGTAGGCGGTGGGGGTGCCGCCGCGCTGGACGTGGCCGAGGATGACCGGGCGGGCCTCCTTGCCCAGGCGGTGCTCCAGCTCGATGGCGAGGCGGTTGCCGATGCCGGCGAAGCGCTCGTGGCCGTAGGCGTCGATCGCGCCCTTCTCGTACGGCATGGAGCCCTCGGCCGGATGCGCGCCCTCGGCGACGCAGATCACAGCGAACTTCTTGCCGCGGGAGAAGCGTTCCTCCACCATCTTCACCAGGGCGTCCACCTCGAAGGGGCGTTCCGGCAGGCAGATCCCGTGCGCGCCGCCGGCCATGCCGGACTCCAGGGCGATCCAGCCCGCGTGCCGGCCCATGACCTCGACGACCATCACGCGCTGGTGCGACTCGGCGGTGGTCTTGAGGCGGTCGATGGCCTCGGTGGCGACCATGACGGCGGTGTCGAAGCCGAAGGTGCGGTCGGTGGAGGAGATGTCGTTGTCGATGGTCTTCGGTACGCCGACGACCGGCATCCCGGCGTCGGACAGCATCCGGGAGGCGGTCAGGGTGCCTTCGCCGCCGATCGGGATGAGGGCGTCGATGCCGTAGCGGGTGGCCAGCTCCTGCGCGTTCTCGGCGGCCTCGTGGAGCCGGGCCCGCTCCATGCGCGCCGAGCCGAGGATCGTGCCGCCGCGGGCGAGGATGCCGCTGACGGCGTTGATGTCGAGGGGGCGGAAGTGGCCGTCGAGGAGGCCCTTGAAGCCGTCCTCGAAGCCGATGACCTCGTCGCCGTGCCCGACCACGGCGCGGTGTACGACCGAACGGATGACAGCGTTGAGGCCCGGACAGTCGCCGCCCGCGGTGAGAACTCCGATACGCATCGTGCTGTGTCTCCTGCTCCTGGTCGCACCCGGCCGTGTGCGAGGGTGCCTGCGCCGGCCCGTACATATGTAGGGCGTATTGGTGCCGCCTGTCCGATTGTTCCATGCGCTCCGGGTGGGGCGCGCTCCGCGCCACTCGCCCCGGAGGGCCTTCCGACCCCCCGGACCAGGGCTTTGTTCCATCGGGCGCCCTATCCATTGACAGAGGTATTGTCAAGAGGGCAAGCCACCCCAACCGGGTCGATCGACCACACCAAGAGACGGAGAGCACGCGTGACGCGCAGCGTGTACGTGACCGGTATCGAGCGGGGGGACGGCCGACAGGTCGTCGAACTCGGGATCATGGAACTCCTGACCCGGCAGACGGGCCGGGTCGGCGTCTACCGACCGTTGCTCCACGACGCACCCGACCGCCTCTTCGACCTCCTCAAGGCCCGCTACCGGATCGACCAGGACGCCTCGACGGCCTACGGGATGGAGTACCGCGAGGCCTCGGCGATCCTGGCCGAGAAGGGCGCCGACGAGCTGGTCTCCCAGCTGGTCGACCGCTACCACCGGCTGGCCCGCGACTACGAGGTCGTGCTCGTCCTCGGCACCGACTACGCCGACACCAACCTCCCCGACGAGCTGGCGCTCAACGCCCGCCTCGCCAACGAGCTGGGCGCGGTCGTCGTCCCCGTCGTGGGCGGCACCAAGCACCCCGCAGAGACCGTGCGCGCCGAGGCCCGCAACGCCTACCGCGCGTACGAGAGCCTGGGCTGCCACGTCGTCGCGATGGTCGTCAACCGGGTGGCCGCGGAGGACCGCGACCTGATAGCCGAGCGGCTGGCGGCCCGCCTCCCCGTGCCCTGCTACGTGCTGCCGGACGACAAGTCGCTGTCCGCCCCGACCGTCGCCCAGATCACCCGGGCCCTCGGCGGCGAGGTGCTGCTCGGCGACGAGGCGGGCCTGGCCCGCGACGCCCTGGACTTCGTCTTCGGCGGCGCCATGCTGCCGAACTTCCTGAACGCCCTGACCCCCGGCTGCCTGGTCGTGACCCCCGGCGACCGCTCGGACCTCCTCGTCGGCGCGCTGGCCGCGCACACCTCGGGCACCCCGCCGATCGCCGGCGTCCTGCTCACCCTGAACGAGCGCCCGAGCAAGGACGTGCTGACGCTGGCCTCGAAGCTGGCGCCCGGCACGCCCGTGGTGTCGGTGGCCGGCAACAGCTTCCCGACCGCCGCCGAACTGTTCTCGCTGCAGAGCCGGTTGAACTCGGCGACCCCGCGCAAGCTGGAGACCGCCCTCGGCCTCTTCGAACGGCACGTGGACACCGGCGAGCTGCGCGGCCTGCTCTCGGTGGCCCGCTCCGAGCGCGTCACCCCGATGATGTTCGAGCACGAGCTGCTGGAGCGGGCCCGCTCCGAGCGCCGCCGCGTCGTGCTGCCCGAGGGCGCCGAGGAGCGCGTGCTGCGCGCCGCGGACGTGGTGCTGCGCCGGGGCGTCTGCGACCTGACCCTGCTGGGCGAGGAGCAGGCGATCCTGAAGAAGGCCGGCGACCTCGGCGTCGACATCTCGGGCGCGCAGCTCATCGACCCGGCGACCTCCCCGCTGCGGGAAGGTTTCGCCGAGTACTACGCGCAGGTCCGCGCCCACAAGGGCATGACCGTCGAGCTGGCCCACGACGTCGTCACCGACGTCAACTACTTCGGCACCCTGATGGTCCAGCGGGGCCTGGCCGACGGCATGGTCTCCGGCTCGGTGCACTCCACCGCCGCGACCATCCGCCCGGCCTTCGAGATCATCAAGACCAAGCCGGAGGCGTCCATCGTCTCCTCGGTCTTCTTCATGTGCCTGGCCGACCGGGTCCTCGTCTACGGCGACTGCGCGGTCAACCCGGACCCGAACGCCGAGCAACTCGCCGACATCGCCGTCCAGTCGGCCGCGACCGCCGCCGCCTTCGGCGTCGAGCCGCGGATCGCGATGCTCTCGTACTCGACCGGCACCTCCGGTTCGGGCGCGGACGTCGACAAGGTGCGCAAGGCCACCGAGATCGTCCGCGAGCAGCGCCCCGATCTGGCCGTCGAGGGCCCGATCCAGTACGACGCGGCCGTGGAGCCCTCGGTCGCCGCGACGAAGCTGCCGGGGTCGGAGGTGGCCGGCCGGGCGACGGTGCTGATCTTCCCCGACCTCAACACCGGCAACAACACGTACAAGGCCGTGCAGCGTTCGGCGGGCGCCGTCGCGGTCGGCCCGGTGCTCCAGGGTCTGCGCAAGCCGGTCAACGACCTCTCGCGCGGCGCGCTCGTCCAGGACATCGTCACCACCGTGGCCATCACCGCCATCCAGGCGCAGGGCGCGCCGGGTCCCGCCGCCACCGCCTGACCCCTTCCCCTCCCCCTCCCCTCCTCACCGCCCGCGACAAGGAAAGACCCGCACCGTGACCGCATCGCGCGTACTCGTCCTCAACTCCGGCTCCTCGTCCGTCAAGTACCAGCTCCTCGACATGGCGGACCGGTCGCGTCTGGCCGTCGGCCTGGTCGAGCGCATCGGCGAGGAGACCTCCCGGCTGGTGCACGAGCCGCTCGCCGGCCCGGCGGCGGCCGGCGGCAAGCGCGAGCGGACCGGCCCGATCGCGGACCACGAGGCCGCGCTGAAGGCCGTGGCCGCCGAGCTCGCCGCCGACGGGACGGGTCTGGACTCCCCCGAGCTGGCCGCGGTGGGGCACCGGGTGGTTCACGGCGGGACGAGGTTCACCCGGCCGACGGTGATCGACGACGAGGTGCTCACGGAGATCCGCAACCTGATCCCCCTGGCGCCGCTGCACAACCCGGCGAACGTCACGGGCATCGAGGTGGCGCGCTCGCTGCGCGCGGACATCCCCCAGATCGCCGTCTTCGACACCGCCTTCCACTCGACCATGCCGGAGTACGTGGCGCGGTACGCGATCGACGCCGCGACCGCGGACGCGTACTCCGTCCGGCGGTACGGCTTCCACGGCACCTCCCACGCCTACGTCTCCCGGGCGACGGCCGGCCTGCTCGGCCGGCCGGTGGAGGACGTGAACGTGATCGTGCTGCACCTGGGCAACGGCGCCTCCGCCTCGGCCGTGCGCGGCGGGGTCTGCGTGGAGACGTCCATGGGCATGACCCCGCTGGAGGGGCTGGTCATGGGCACCCGCTCGGGCGATCTCGACCCGGCGGTCGTCTTCCACCTGGCGCGGGTGGGCGGCCTCTCGGTGGATGAGATCGATTCGCTCCTGAACAAGAAGAGCGGTCTGCTGGGCATGTGCGGCGACAACGACATGCGCGAGGTGCTGCGGCGGGCGGGCGAGGGCGACGCGACGGCGCGCCTGGCCTTCGACGCGTACGTCCACCGGCTGAAGAAGTACATCGGGGCCTACTCGGCGGTGCTCGGGCGGGTGGACGCGGTGGCGTTCACGGCCGGGGTCGGCGAGAACGCCTACCAGGTCCGGGAGGCCGCGCTCGACGGCCTGGCCGAGCTGGGCCTGGCGCTGGATCTCGAAGCCAATGCGGCGCGTTCCCCGCAGCCGCGCCTGGTTTCGGCGGATTATGCCCGGGTGGCCGTGGCGGTGGTCCCGACGGATGAGGAACTGGAGATCGCCACCCAGGCGTACGCGCTGGTTACCCAGTAGTCACTTGGACTTTCCACCAGCCGGAATATTCCGCTGCGAAACAAACCGATAGGATCCAGTCATGCGCCGTTCCAAAATTGTCTGCACGCTGGGCCCCGCCGTCGACTCGTATGAGCAGCTGAAAGCGCTCATCGAGGCAGGTATGAACGTGGCCCGATTCAACTTCAGCCACGGGTCCCAGGCAGAACACCAGGAGCGGTACGACCGCGTCCGGCAGGTCTCCGAGGACACCGGGCGCGCCGTCGGCGTCCTCGCCGACCTCCAGGGCCCGAAGATCCGTCTGGAGACCTTCGCCGAGGGTCCGGTCGAGCTGGTGCGCGGTGACGAGTTCACCATCACCACCGAGGACGTCCCGGGCGACAAGTCCATCTGCGGCACCACTTACAAGGGCCTCCCGGGTGACGTCGCCAAGGGTGACCAGATCCTGATCAACGACGGCAACGTCGAGCTCCGGGTGACCGAGGTCGACGGCCCGCGGGTCAGGACCATCGTCATCGAGGGCGGTGTCATCTCGGACCACAAGGGCATCAACCTGCCGGGTGCCGCCGTGAACGTCCCCGCCCTGTCGGAGAAGGACGTCGACGACCTGCGCTTCGCCCTGCGGATGGGCTGCGACATGGTCGCCCTGTCCTTCGTCCGCGACGCCAACGACGTCAAGGACGTCCACAAGGTGATGGACGAGGAGGGCCGCCGGGTCCCCGTCATCGCCAAGGTGGAGAAGCCCCAGGCCGTCGAGAACATGGAGGCCGTGGTCGCCGCCTTCGACGCGGTCATGGTGGCCCGCGGCGACCTGGCCGTCGAGTACCCGCTCGAGAAGGTCCCGATGGTCCAGAAGCGGCTCATCGAGATGTGCCGCCGCAACGCCAAGCCGGTGATCGTCGCGACCCAGATGATGGAGTCGATGATCACCAACTCCCGCCCGACGCGCGCGGAGGCGTCCGACGTCGCCAACGCGATCCTCGACGGCGCGGACGCGGTCATGCTGTCGGCCGAGTCCTCGGTCGGCGCCTACCCGATCGAGACCGTCAAGACGATGTCGAAGATCGTCACGGCGGCCGAGGAGGAGCTCCTCTCCAAGGGCCTCCAGCCGCTGGTCCCGGGCAAGAAGCCGCGCACCCAGGGCGGCTCCGTCGCCCGCGCGGCGTGCGAGATCGCGGACTTCCTGGACGGCCAGGCGCTCATCGCCTTCACCCAGTCCGGCGACACCGCCCGCCGTCTGTCGCGCTACCGCGCCACGCAGCAGATCCTGGCCTTCACCACCGACGTCAACACCCGCAACCAGCTCACGCTGAGCTGGGGCGTCGAGTCGTACATCGTCCCGCACGTGGACACCACCGACGCGATGGTCGACCTGGTGGACGGCGAGCTGCTCAAGCTGGGCCGCTACAACGACGGCGACACCATGATCATCACGGCCGGCTCGCCCCCCGGCGTCCCGGGCACCACCAACATGGTCCGGGTCCACCACCTGGGCGGCGTCGCGCGCGACTGACGTCGCCGCGCCGCACCCGACTCTGCCGCACAGAGACCGAGGGCGGCACCCCGCAGTGATGCGGGGTGCCGCCCTCGGTGTGTACGGCGCTGCGGGGACTACTCCGGCGGGCCGATGTAGTTCTTCAGGCCCGGGACCGTGAGGGTCCCGCCGAACTGCGCCGCCTGGACGACCTTGACGTCCGTGAAGAAGGCGAACGGGACGTTCAGCGGCGGCGGGCTGTTCGGGGTGAACTCGATCGGGATCAGACCGAAGAGGTTCCCCTTGAGGCTCTCGGTGTACATCGTCACCGTGCCGCCGCGGATCTTGGACGTGGAGCCCGGACGGGACTTCAGGTGGGCGACGTTCCCGCCCTTGCCGACCGTCTGGTAGAGGTCCTTGATGTCCAGCGAGTCCGCCGTGAACTTCAGGACCTTCTTGACCTTGCCGCCGGCGGTCTTCACCTCGACGATGCCGTGGTAGTCCAGGCCGTAGAGGGTCAGCAGGGAGCTGTCGAGGTACCAGGGCTCGTCCGGCAGGAGCGGGATGCCCTGCTCCAGCTCGGCGTTGGCGAGGGCCTCGGCGTCGTAGGTCGGGCAGGGGAAGGGCTCCTTCCCGTCCGGGTCCTTCTTCGCCCCGTCCTTGTCGGCGTCGTCCTTGTCGGCCTTGTCCTCGTCGCCCTCGTTCTCGGGCGTCTCGTCCTTGGGCTGCTTGACGGTGTCCTTGACCGCGTCGGGCAGTTCCTCGACCTTGGCACCCGCCTGCTTGGCGGCGTCCCGGATCGCCTCGGCGGCCGGGTCCGGAGCCGGGGTGGTCGGCTTGGCCGTCGTGGACGGCGTGGCCGTGGGCGTCGGGGTCGCCTTGGTGTCCTTGAGCGGCTGGCCGAGACCGTCGACGAGGTCCTTGAGCTTGTCGCCGACGCCCAGCGGGTCCAGCGGGTTCGCGGACTTGGTCGGCGCCGGCGTGGTGGCCGCCGGGGCCGGGGCGTTCGCCGACGGGGACTTGGCCGCCTCCGGGGAGGCGCTCGCCTTCGGCTTCGCGGCGGTGGACGGTGCGGGGGACGCGCTCGGCGAGGCGCTCGGCGAGGCCGTCGTCGAGGGCTTGGGGGACGGGGACTTCGACTCGGTCTCCGCCGGCTCGTCGGACCGCGTCACGCACGGGCCGGGCGCGAAGGGGATCTCCTTGTCGTCGGCCACGGCCAGTTTGGGCGCCATGCCCATCCCGACGAACACGGCCGTCGGCATCGCCGCCAGCGCCATGGTCTTGCCGACGGGTATCTGGATCTTGTTCAGCAGCGACTTCCTGGGCGCCGCGTGGCGCGGGCCCTTCCTCTCACGGGACTCTGCGCCCGGGGCCACTGCCCGCTGCGTCTCGTCACCCCGCACTGTTCCTCCCGCCATCGGCGTGGGCAGTCGTCTCGCTCGCGTTTGCCGTCTCCGTCTCACGGGGTCCCGGGATGCCCGGGGCACCCGCCATCGCCTCCGACTTGGCCAGGGCGACCGCGGCCGGCGGCTGGTCCGCCGGCTCCTCGTCCACCGGCTGTCCGGGGGCCCAGGACAGCGCCAGGGCGCCGCCGATGAGGGAGCAGATGAAGCCCATCCCGAATCCGCCGAGGTTGGAGACCGGCAGGGACACCAGCGCCAGCAGGATCGAGGCGACGCCGGCGAAGACACGGATGGTCTGCTGGAACCAGAGGGCCAGGCCCAGCGTGATGAGCAGTACACCGATGATCAGTGCGCCCGCGCCGCCGGTGGTGGCCATGGCGAGACTGACGTTGCCCAACCGGAGGTCCGCATACGGGAAGTACGCGATCGGGAAGCCACCGAGGAGCGTGAACAGCCCGGCCCAGAAGGGACGGCGACCGCGCCAGGCGCGGAAGTGGTAGTACACCACGGTGAGCCAGGCGTCGTCTTCTGCGCGAACGTAAACCGGGGCCTGGGGGTTCATGGACAACAGCTCCCTGGAAACGGTGGTACGGAGAACTCTGTGGAGCCCGGACGGGCGGGCGGCAACGGCCGCCGACGCCCGCCCGTCCGGTCATTCACCAGGACCGGATCAGTCCTTGATGTCCTGGTAGCACGGCTGGTCGCCACCGAGCAGACGCAGCTTCAGGTCGGGCAGCTTGAACGTGCCGGCCGTGGTCGCCCACGCCTTCTGGCGCACGTTGGTCAGGATCGCCTTGTCGGCGCGCTGCGAGAACGCGTACGGGCTGCTGACCGTGCCGGCCTGCGGCTTGGTCTTGTGGTTCGGGTCGCCGACCGCGACACCGATGTCCAGGTTCTTGAACTCGGCGTCGGTGTCGAGCTCCGCAACATCCAGGTAGATGTTGTCGGCGACGGCCGGCTTGCCCTTGTGGCCGGTGCGCAGCTGCAGCGTGATGTTGCCCAGCGGCGTCGGGGTCACCAGCGACTGGCACATGTTGGTGATCTCGGCGTGGCTGAACCCGGAGATCGTCACCGGGTGGTGCTGCGCATTGCCCTTGAGGTCGTGCCCCTCGGCGATGCCGCCGTACTGGATGAGGTTGTCACCGTCGAGCTTGTCGGCCGAGACCTTGAAGTCCTGGCCGGAGACGCTGAAGGACGCCGCGAGGGCACCCTGCGCCAGACCCACACCGACCGCGGCCGTGGCCGCGATGCTCGGCACCATGACGAGCGCGAAGCGCTTCCATCTGGTCCCGCCACGAACCTGAGAACTCATTTCGTTCCTCCTTCTCGGACGTACATCTCCGGTCCGGGCCGTGCCCGTCCTGGGATGGGAGAAGTGCTACGTCCTCGGGAAGGAGCGCAGGCGGCCGGGCCGCGGCCGTGCCACGTCCGATACACCGGCGTTCACCCCCGAGCGACAACCACTGGGCCACGCGTTCGCGCAACCTGGAGGACAGGCCCCGCCGTGTGGCAGAGACCCCCCTGTCCCACGGCCGGTGCCACTGCCACCGGCCGGCCCGGTGGGGACCCTCCACCGCGGCTCCGAGTGAGCGGCTCTGCGGGAAGGACCGAGCGTCGCCGATCGTGGTCCATTCCCGGCCGGGGCACAAGGGGGTTCGTTACTGGCGGGTAACGGCCAGATAACCTGAATGCTGCCGGTAACCGTCCGTCGGCAACGCAGGGTGCCACCAGGGGCCATGACAGAACGGTGAAATGGTGAACACACCGGACAGTTCACGGGGTTCGATTTACTGCGAGTAACAGCGGCCGCAATTGCCAAGTTTTGGCAAAGTGCGGCCGCTGTTTATCTACGTGTCAACAAATCGGCGGCGGCCCGACGGGGTCCGGGACCCTTCGCGGGACCGGTCCGGAGCGGCTGCGGAGCCGGTCGGGAGCCGGTCTAGAAGAGCACGCGCGCCAGCGCCGTCCGCGCCGCCGTCACCCTCGGGTCGTCGGCGCCGATGACCTCGAACAGTTCCAGCAGCCGCAGCCGCACCGCATCCCGATCGTCACCGAACGTGACCTTGACGGTGTCCACCAGGCGGCCGAAGGCGTCCTCCACGTGCCCGCCGACGAGGTCGAGGTCGGCCGCGGCGATCTGCGCCGCCGGGTCGCGCGGGTTCTCGGCCGCGGCGGCGCGCACCTCCTGCGGGTTCATGTGCTGGACCCGGGCGAGCAGCTCCGCCTGGGCGAGGCCGAGCTTGGCCTCGGTGTTGCCCGGGTCGTCCGCGAGTACGTTCTTGTACGCCTGCACCGCGCCGCCCAGGTCACCGGCGTCCAGTGCGACGACGGCCGCCTCCAGCAGCGCGTCGTGCGGACCGGCCGGGGCCTCGGTCTCGACGGGCCCGGCGGCCCCTTCGGCGTTCGGGTCCACCTCGATGCCGATGATCCCGAAGCGCTCCTCGGCGAGCTGGACCAGCTGGGCGAGGGTTTCGCGGATCTGCTGCTCGGGGGCGACGCCCTGGAAGAGCGGCAGCACCTGACCGGCGACCACGGCGAAAACGGCCGGGATGCCCTGGATCTGGAACTGCTGCATCAGCATCTGGTTGGCGTCGACGTCGACCTTGGCCAGCACGAGGCGGCCGTTCGCCTCGATGACCAGGCGTTCCAGGAGCGGGCTGAGCTGCTTGCACGGCTGGCACCACTCGGCCCAGAAGTCCAGGACGACCGGGACTTCCGCGGAGAGCTGGAGCACATCACGTTCGAAGCCGGCCTCGTCTACGTCGACGACGAGCGCGGACGGCGGGACGGCGCCGGCGGACGGGGCGGACCCGCCGCCCTGGCTCGCCTGGCGGGCCGCCTCGGCGCGGGCCTGCTCGGCCTTGGCCTTGGCCTCGCCGGCCGCCTTCACAGCGGCGAGGTCGACGACGCCGCTCATGGACATGTTTCTGGGCTGCATGCGTACATCCTCCCCCGTGTGCGCGCGCCGACGAAAAAGATCGCGTGAATTGGCCGTGCCGTCGCATCCGCCGCGATCGTCTTGCTGGGCGGCGCCGGGTCCCCACCTGGCGCCAGTAGCTCTTCGCGTGGTTGTCGCTCTTACGCTACGAGCCGTAGCGTAACTCCCCCGGCGGCCCTGCGCGCCCCCGCGGCGCCCGTGATCTGAACCACAGCGGCCCGTTCGGCTACCGACGGGTATGGTCTCGGCCATGCGCAACCCCAGCCCCGGCCGCACCGGTCGCCCCCGCAGCGCGGCCGCGGACGCCGCCATCCTCGCCGCCACCCGGGACGCGCTGGTCGAGCTGGGCTGGTCGAAGCTGACGATGGGCGACGTCTCGGCCCGCGCGGGCGTCGCCAAGACCACCCTGTACCGGCGCTGGGCGGGCAAGAGCGAGCTGGTCGTGGACGCCGTCGCGGAGCTCTTCGACTCCCTCGAACTGCCGGACCGAGGCTCCCTGGAAGCCGACATCGAGTACGTGGTCCTGCGCTTCGCGGAGCTGCTGCGGCGCCCGGAGGCCCGTACGGCCCTGATGGCGGTCGTCTCCGAGTCCACCCGGGACGAGGCCCTGCGTGACCGGATCCGGTCGGCGATCGTCGACCGGCAGAAACGTCTCGTCGTACTGGGTCGCGAACGGGCCCAGGCCCGCGGCGAACTCCCCTACGAGGAGGACGAGTTCCTCGCGGGCCGCACCACTGACCTGATCTTCGACGTGATCGCGGGCACCGTCGTGCACCGCGCCCTGGTGAGCTCGGAGCCGGTGGACGAGCTCTGGGTGGGCGCCTTCACCGCGCTGCTGATGCACGGACTGCGCGGCCCGTCCGCCGCCGCCTGACCCTCCGGCGGGTCCGCTCACACCACGGGCCCGGCATGCGGCCGGCGCCTGCCGGGCCAGTCCACCCGGATCTGTCGGCCGCGGTCCACGGGCGGCTCCCCCAGGCCGGCGGCCGCGAGTGCCGCCGTACCGGCGTACCGGCCGGCGAGCCGGTAGCCGAAGTCGCGGGAGTCCACTTCGTGGAAGCCCCCGTCCGTGAGAACCACGGCGGCCGCCACCCCGTTCAGCCCCTCCTGGATCCCCTCCCACACGGCGGGCAGGAACTCGTGCGGGAGCCGGTTGTCGGAGACGGTGTGCAGGAACTCCGACTCGCCGTCCGCGCCGGGCGGTTCGAAGTCCGCGACGATGTACGCGTACGGTCCGCAGCCGGTCTGCATCACCACACGGACGCTGACCCCGGGCACGGAAACGGGAAGGCCGGTCACGCCCCCAGCGTATGGGAGTGGCATGACCGGCCTTCGCCGCGGACCTCGGGGTCCCGGGGTCAGAAGCCCGGGGGCTCGGTGTAGACGCCCCACTCCTCGCGCAGCGCGTTGCAGATCTCGCCCAGCGTGGCCTCGGCCCGCACCGCGTCCAGCATGGCGGGGATCATGTTCGACCCGTCGCGGGCGGCGTCCAGCATGGCCTTCAGGGACGCGGCGACCTTGGCGTCGTCGCGGCGGCCCTTGCGGTCGGCGAGCACGCGGACCTGCTCGCGCTCCACCTCGTGGCTGACCCGCAGGATCTCCAGGTCGCCGGTGACCGAACCGTGGTGGACGTTGACGCCGACGACCCGCTTGTCGCCCTTCTCCAGCGACCGCTGGTACTGGAAGGCCGACTCGGCGATCTCGCCGGTGAACCAGCCGTCCTCGATGCCGCGCAGGATGCCCGAGGTGATCGGCCCGATCGGGTGCCGGCCGTCCGGGTGGGCGCGCAGGCCCCGCTCCTTGATCTGCTCGAAGATCTTCTCGGCGTCGGCCTCGATGCGGTCGGTGAGCTGCTCCACGTACCAGGAGCCGCCCAGCGGGTCCGCCACGTTGGCGACTCCGGTCTCCTCCATCAGCACCTGCTGGGTGCGCAGGGCGATCTCGGCCGCCTGCTCGCTCGGCAGCGCGAGCGTCTCGTCGAGGGCGTTGGTGTGCAGCGAGTTGGTGCCGCCGAGGACGGCCGCGAGGGCTTCCACGGCGGTGCGCACGACGTTGTTGTACGGCTGCTGCGCGGTGAGGGAGACGCCGGCGGTCTGCGTGTGGAAGCGCAGCCACATCGACTTCTCGCTCTTGGCCCCGTAGACCTCCTTCATCCAGCGCGCCCAGATCCGGCGGGCCGCGCGGAACTTGGCGATCTCCTCGAAGAAGTCGAGGTGCGCGTCGAAGAAGAAGGAGAGACCGGAGGCGAAGTGGTCCACGTCCAGGCCGCGGGAGAGGCCCAGCTCCACGTAGCCGAAGCCGTCGGCGAGGGTGTAGGCCAGCTCCTGCGCGGCCGTGGCCCCGGCCTCACGGATGTGGTAGCCGGAGACGGACAGCGGCTTGTAGGCCGGGATGCCCTTCGCGCAGTACTCCATGAGGTCGCCGATGAGGCGCAGGTGCGGCTCGGGCTCGAAGAGCCACTCCTTCTGGGCGATGTACTCCTTGAAGATGTCCGTCTGGAGCGTGCCGTTCAGGACGGCGGGGTCCACGCCCTGGCGCTCGGCGGCGACGAGGTACATGCAGAAGGCGGGCACGGCGGGGCCCGAGATGGTCATGGAGGTCGTGACGTCACCGAGGGGGATGTCCTTGAAGAGGACCTCCATGTCGGCGGCGGAGTCGATGGCGACGCCGCAGTGGCCGACCTCGCCGAGCGAGCGGGGGTCGTCGGAGTCGCGCCCCATGAGGGTCGGCATGTCGAAGGCCACGGAGAGCCCGCCGCCGCCGGCGGCCAGGATCATCTTGTAGCGCTCGTTCGTCTGCTCGGCGTTGCCGAAGCCGGCGAACTGGCGGATGGTCCAGGTCCGGCCGCGGTAGCCGGTGGCGTGCAGACCGCGGGTGTACGGGTACTCCCCCGGCCAGCCGATCCGCTCGAAGCCCTCGTACGCGTCGCCGGGCCGGGGCCCGTAGACCGGTTCGACCTCGTCGCCGGAGAGCGTGGTGAAGTCTGCCTCGCGCTTGCGGGCCTTGTCATAACGGGCCTGCCAGCGGCGGCGGCCCTCCTCGATGGCGTCAGCGTCCATACCCACGAATTTACTAGGACGTCCTAGTAAATGTCGATGGCAAACCCCCGGGGACTCGCCCCGGGGGTGGGTGACGCTCGCCTCGTATCAGGCCCGGGCGGTCGCGAGGGAGTCGCTGACCAGCGGCTCGACCTCGGCACGCACCTTGCGCTCGACGAAGAACGCGGCCAGCGGAATCGTGCCCGACACGAGCACCCAGAGCAGTTTCCCGAAGGTCCACTTGGCCTTGGAGCCCAGGTCGAAGGCGAAGACCAGGTAGATCATGAAGAGCACACCGTGGGCCTGCGACACGAAGAAGGTCAGCTCGGCGCCGGTGTCGAAGCCGTACTTCGCCACCATGCAGGCGCAGAGGATCAGGAGCATGACCGCGGTCACGTAGGCCATGACGCGGTAGCGGGTCAGCACGCTTCGTTTCATGCGGACGAGCCTAACCGTCCGTTTTGCTCGATCTTGACGCGGCCCCGGGATCGCGGGACGGGTCCGAACGGGGGCACACCGCCCGGACACCCCCTAGGGAGTGTCCGCACAGTAGCGTCGGCCGCCCGGAGGGCGGGCGCGCAGGCGGGACTTCGCGGACACGACCTAGGACTCCTCGAAGTCCGCGGCGGCCACCCGCAGCGGGCGGAGCAGGGCGAAGATCTCCCCGCATTCCTCGGCGTCGTAGGCGCCCAGGCCGAAGTCGACGGCCATCAGGTCCTTGGTGGCGGCCTCGACGACCTCCCGGCCCTTCTCCGTGATGGAGGCGAGGGTGCCCCGGCCGTCGTTCGGGTTGGGCCGCTTGGCGACCAGGCCGGACTTCACCAGCCGGTCCACGGTGTTGGTCACCGAGGTCGGGTGGACCATCAGCCTCTCGCCGATCTTCGACATCGGCAGCTCGCCCGCCTTGGAGAAGGTGAGCAGCACCAGGGCCTCGTAGCGCGCGAAGGTCAGCCCGTACGGCTTGACGACCGCGTCGACCTCGCCGAGCAGGATCTGATGGGCGCGCATGATCGAGGTGATCGCGGCCATCGAGGGCACGGGCCCCCACCGCTGCTGCCAGAGCTCGTCGGCGCGGGCGATGGGGTCGAAGGGAAGGCTGAGCGGCTTGGGCACGCCTCCGACCCTACCGGGAGGTCACTTCCCGGCGCGGGCCGTCTCATCCCTCAGTCGCTCCTCCTGCCGGACGGCGGACCGCAGTTCGGCCAGGAGCGCCAGCACGACGGCGGTGCCGAGCACCCCGGACCCGGTGACGACCACGTGCACCGGGAAGAACTCCGCGGCGACCCCGGCCAGGGCCATGCCGACTCCCTGGAGGGTCATCAGGCCGGTGCTGAGCAGGGTCATCGCCCGGCCGCGCAGCTCGTCGGGGACGGCTTCCACGTACCACTGGTCCAGGCCCAGGGTGTGGGCGTGGGCCAGCCCGGCGAGCAGCAGCGCGAGCAGGACGAGGGGTACGCCCGGCCGGCCGGCGTAGAGGAGGAACGGCAGCAGGCCTGCGGCGGCCAGCGGGGCGACGATCCGCGAACGCGTCCGCGCGCTGAGCGCGGATCCCGCCCAGAGCTCGCCGGCGATGGTGCCGACGGGCATGGCGCACATCATCAGTCCGAGCACGGCGGTCCCCGCGCCGATGCCGTCGGCGTACGCGGCGAGCAGGGCCTCGGGGACGACGAGGAAGACGGGCGGCAGCCAGAACAGCAGGGTGAGCGCCCGCAGCCGGCGCCGGCCCAGGACGGCCCGCATCCCGGCGAGCGGTGAGGTGCGGACGGCCGTCCGTGCGGGGCGGGCGCGGGTGCCCAGCCGCAGCAGGAGGGCCGAGCCGAGGAATCCGGCGGCGGTCAGCGCGAGGGCGCCGCGCGGGGCGAGCACGGTGAGCAGCAGCCCGCCGAGGCCGAAGCCGATGAGCTGGGCGCTCTGGGCGACCAGGCGCAGCAGCGAGCGGCCCAGGACGTACGCCTCGCCGGAGCCGAGGATGTCGGGGAGGGAGGCGTTGCGCGTGCCCTGGAAGAGGGGTGCGACGAAGGCCGTCGCGCAGCGCAGGACGAGGAGCGCGGCGACGGGGGTGGCGGGGAGCACCATGGCCGCGGCGCAGGCCGCGCAGACGAGGTCGCACGTGACGAGCACCCGCCGGGCGGGGAGGCGGTCGGCGATCCCGGCGAGCAGGGTGCCGCCGAGGGCGTAGGGGAGGAAGCCGAGCGCGAAGGTGAGCGCGCTCATCAGGGGTGATCCGGTGAGGCGGTAGACGAGGACGGAGAGGGAGATCTCGGCGACGACCAGGCCGAGTACGGACATCAGGTGTGCGGCGAAGACGGCGGGGAATTCCGGGGTCCGGAAGACGCTGCGGTAGCCGGCGGAGCCCGCTTCGGCCGGGGCCGGGGTGACGGTTGCCATGACGGCAGCGTCGGGGGCCTAGGCTGGCCGGCGTAGAGATTCGGCCTGGGACGAATGTCGGGCGGGACGGTCCGCGGAGCGGGGAGGGTGCGGCATGGGATTGCACCATCGTTTCGGGCACGAGGACCTGCTGCGCTGCCGGTTCGCGCTGTCGCCGGCGTGGGAGACGCAGGAGGCGATCCGGACCCTGAGCCGCCCGGACCGGCAGGGCTACCACCTGCCGTGGCTCCAGCGGATCCGGGCCGCCGCCGACGGGCTGGACCTGCGGCCGCTGTGGCTGCTGATGCCCCGCCGGGGGCACAGTACGGACTTCATCAGCCCGCCGCCGAGCGGGCCGGGCGTCTCCTTCGAGGAGGAGCTCGCGGTGATCCGAGCGGCCGATCCGGCCGCGGCGCGCGAGGACATGCGCAGGTCGCTGGCGTGCACGCCGGGTGCGCTCGACAGCGACCCGGGGCGGTACCTGCTCGCCGATCCGGCGCGGGCGGTGCGCGAGCTGGCGGACCTGCTGGAGCGGGCCTGGGCCGTGCTGGTCGAGCCGCACTGGCCGCGGCTGAGGGCCCTGCTGGAGGCGGACATCCTCTTCCACACGCGCCGCCTCGCCGCGGGTGGGCTGGAGTCCCTCTTCGACGGCCTGCACCCCGAACTCGCCTGGGACGCGGCCTCGCTCACCCTGACCATCGAGCGGCCCACCCACCACGACCGCGTCCTGGGCGGACAGGGGCTGCTGCTCATGCCGAGCGCCTTCGTCTGGCCGCAGATCGCGGGCGGCTTCGACCCGCCGTGGCAGCCGACGGTCGTCTACCCGGCCCGGGGCGTCGGCGCCCTGTGGACCCCGGCGGGCGAGGACACGCCGACCGCGCTGGCCCGGCTGCTGGGCCGGGCCCGGGCGGACGTGCTGTGCGCGCTGGACGAACCGGCGTCCACCACGGCCCTGGCCCACCGCCTGGGCCTGGCTCCGTCCACCGTCTCGGCCCACCTGGGGGTCCTGCACGCGGCGGGGCTGCTCATCTCCGCCCGCCGGGGCCACCAGGTGCTCTACGAACGCACCCCGCTGGCCATCGCCCTCACCACGGGGGACGCCGTCGGCTGACCGGGGCGGGCGGTGTCGCACGGCCGAGCCGACGGTCCGTCATGTCACCATATTCCGGTCTTACGGTCTGCCGCCCGACCCTTCGTCCCGAGGAAACCGGATGCCCCCCGTCGCTCCCAGGCCGTGTCCCAGGCCGCGCCGTCCCCGGCCCGCCGCCGTCCTCGGCCTGCTCCTGCTCCTCGCGGCCGCTCCCGCCTGCACCACGGCACCGGAGTCCGGGCCGCGCCCGCCCGCCGCCGGCCCCGGGGCCCCGGCCGCCGCCGACGGCGGGTCCGCCTTCTGGGTGGACCCGGACGGCGACGCCGCCCGGCAGGTCGTGGCGTGGGAGGCGAGGGGCCGCTACGACGACGCCCAGGTGCTGCGCCGGATCGCGGACCGGCCGGTGGCCCTGTGGGGACGGCCGGGCGATCCCGGCCCCGGGATCCGCCGGGCCCGCGCGGGCGCGAAGGCCGCCGGGCGGACCCTGGTGCTGGCCGCGCACAACATCCCGCACCGCGACTGCGGACGCCGGCCGGCCGGGGGCGCCGCCGACGCCCGGGCCTACCGCGGCTGGATCGGCGCATTCGCCGACGCGATCGGCGACGCCCGGGCCCTCGTCGTGCTGGAGCCGCACGCCGTCGCGCAGGCCGTCGACGGCTGCGTGCGCGACGGGCAGCGCGCCGAGCGCTACCGGCTGCTCTCCGAGGCCGTCGACCGGCTCAAGCGGAACCGCAATACGAAGGTCTATCTGGACGCAGGCGATCCGGCGTGGATCCGCGATCCCGCGGACCTCGTCGGCCCCCTCCGCGAGGCGGGCCTCGACCGCGCCGACGGCTTCGCCCTCAACGTCTCCGGCTTCCAGCCGGACGCGGCCGTCCGGGCCTACGGCGCCGAACTCTCCCGGGCCACCAAGGGCCGGCACTTCGTCATCGACACCGGCCGCAACGGCGCCGGGCCGCTGCCGGGCGACCGCATCCGGGCCTCCTGCAACCCGCCCGGCCGCGCCCTCGGCACACCGCCGACCGACCGGACCGGCGACCCGCTCGTCGACGCGTACCTCTGGGTGAAGCGGCCCGGCGAGTCCGACGGGACCTGCCGCGGCGGCCCGGCGGCCGGCACCTGGTGGCCCGAACAGGCCCTCGGCCTGGCCCGCCGCGCCCGCGACTGAGCCGCCGCACGCGGTTCAGCCGCGGGTGCCGCGGCGCAGTCCGTGGCGTACGGCGCGCTGGCTCAGCGGCCCCAGGCCCTCCAGTACCGCGGCCAGTCCGGCGAGCTGCTCCAGCGCGTCGAACGCGCTGCCGGCGCCCTGCGGGTCCACCGCCTCGTACAGCTCGATGCCGACGAAGGAGGCGGCGGTGGCCCGGGCGAGCCCCGCGGGGTCGGCGAACCCGTCCAGCGGGGTCGCCGCGAGCAGCCGGGTGAGCACCTCCTCCAGCTCCTCGATCCACAGGCCGAGTCCGGCCGCGGTGGCGGCCGCGAGGGCGGGCGACGTCTGACCGGCGGCCAGCAGCTGCCCGAGCATGGCGACGTGCCCGGCCTCCCGCTCCTCGGCGTGCATCGCGCGGGCGAACTCCACCAGTTCGGCGAGGCTGCCCAGCGCGGCGAGCCGGTCGCGGTAGCGGTCCACCCGCTGCTCGGCGCCGTACCGGCAGGCGGCGGCGAGCAGTTCGTCGACGGAACCGAAGTGGTAGAAGATCAGGCCCTGGCCGACTCCGGCGGTGGCCGCGATGGTGCGGGCCGAGGCCTTGGCGATGCCCTGCTCCACGAGCGTGCGCAGGGCTCCTTCGAGGAGCTTGTCCTTGGTGGCCGCGCTCATGCCCGGGCCTCCTCGCGGACCGGTCGCAGGTCTCCGCGGACCCCGTGCGTGCGGACGTCGACGTACTGGGCGGTGAAGGACCCCTCGTAGCCGAAGAGCGGTCCGAAGCGTCGGTTGACCACCCGCACCCTGATCCGGAAGCGGCCGGTGGCGTCGTCGAAGGACTCGCGCACCTCGGCGTCACCGCCGATGAGTTCGGGGACGCGGACGTCGACGGGGCCCTCGCGGAAGCGGTGCTCACCGGAGCGGATGAGCAGCGAACCGTCCGCCTCGGCGCTCATGTGCAGGTCGCTGGCGAGGTGCTGGTGCGTGCCCAGGTAGTCGAGGACGCAGTCACGCTCAGGGCTGTGGACCATCGTGGCGTCGAACCGGTGCGGCCCGCCGGGCAGCTGGAAGGTCCGTACGAAGGTGACGGTCTCGCGCCCGTGGGAGTCGAGGTACGGGAGGTTCTCGATGACGAAGGGGACGTCGCGTCCCTCGCGCGGCACCAGGATGTTGCGCATCCCGCCGAGCCGGAGGAAGGGCTTCACGAAGCTGCCGCCGTGCCATATCCGTTCCATGGTCCCGCGGCCGACACAGCCCTCCCCGCTGTCCAGCCCGACCGAGAAGCGGCGCTGGATCTGCGGGTGCAGACGGTCGAAGTCGGAGCCCATGTGGGCCCGGAAGATGGAGGTCATGACGGCTCCAGGGTGCTGAGCAGACGGGGTGCGGCGACGGGGGTGCGGCCGGGCGGCGTGCGCAGGCAGCGGCGCGCGGCCGGGGTTCCGGGCAGCGGCGGCAGCAGCAGCGCGGCGGCCAGGACGAGCACGGCCACGGCGGCGGGGGCGTACAGCAGGGCGGCCGCCGACAGCAGGGCGCGCAGGGCGCTCTCGGCGACCGCCCGGGCGAGGGCGGGGCCGGGCGGGGTTCCGCGTTCGCACCACAGCCGCAGCCTGTCGAAGGACCAGGCGGTGGCCCAGCCCATGAGCGGCCGGAAGACGAGCCGGTCGGCCAGGGCCCCGAAGCGGCCCCAGCGGGGCCGGTAGTCGTAGCCGGTGAGGAAGCGGATCCCGGCGCCGTCGCCGTCGCCGTCCGGAACGTAGCGCCAGTACCCGCTGCCCTCGGCGAGCAGCGAGAGCGGATGGTCCGAGGCGAACCGCAGGGCCGACACCCGGGTCCCGTCGGGCCGGCGGCGCTCCCCCGCGGAGACGCCGGTCCCGTCGACGGAGACGAAGGGCAGTACGCGGGTGGCGTACCGGAACCGCTGCGGCTCGCCCTCGGACCGCGGGAGGTAGTGGATGGAGGTGAACCTCAGGTCCCAGCGCTGATGCTGGGCGGGATCCTGGCTGCGCTCCCACAGCTCGTCCATCCCGGCCCGGATCACCGTCTCGACGTACAGGCCCACGCCCCACCCCTTCCCCCTTTTTGAGCGATCGCTCAATCCGGACCCTAGGCGAATTTGAGCGATCGCTCAACCCTTACCTTGCAGGTCGCCCTGCGGGTGGCTGCCGGGCTCTGCCCGGACCCGCACCTCAAACGCCGGCGGGGCTGGAACGGTGCGGCCTGCTCTGCGAGCTGCTCGGCAGGGCCGGTCCGGGGGGCCGGGGCGGGCGGTGGGGCGGGGACGCGTAGGAGGGTCCCCGCAGGACGAGGCGCAACCACCGGGCACAACCGCGACATGCCCGGCCGCGCCGAGCCGAGGAGACCCTCGTACGGGGCACCGCCCCACACCGGGACACCGCCGAGCACCCCGCAGGGGCATGGCACGCGAAAGCGCCCCCGGCCGGATGGGCCGGGGGCGCTGGGGACGTACAGGGGGGCGGGGGTCAGCCCTGCCCGAGGTGGCGTTCCACCGTCTCGACCTTCGAGGTGATTCCGTCGGTGACGCCGGGTCGGATGTCGGCCTTCAGGATGAAGGAGACGCGCGGCGCCCGCTCCTCGACGGCGGCGACCGCACGCCGGATCACGTCCATGACCTCGTCCCACTCGCCTTCGACCGTCGTGAACATCGCGTCGGTGCGATGGGGCAGACCGGACTCGCGGACCACCCGGACCGCGTCGGCGACGTACTCCCCGACCTCTTCACCGACACCCAGCGGGGTCACCGAGAACGCGACGATCACGCCTGGGCCGCCTCACGGGCACGGGCCGCCACCACGCTGTCGGCCTCTTCCCGCTTGAGGAGCTTGTCGCCGTAGAGGCCGCCCAGGGGCACCACCGCGAGGACGAAGAACAACACGACCTTCTTGAAGGGCCACTTCGCCTTGTACCAGACGTCCAGCAGCAGCACCGCGTAGACCATGAACAGGAACGCGTGCAGCAGACCCAGCGGCAGCAACAGGTAGTCGATGTCCGAGACCCGGCTCAGCAGCGAGCCGAAGATCAGCAGGGCCGGGAACGACAGCGCCTCCGGCACGGAGACGAGGCGCAGGCGGTGCAGGGCGGAGGCGGTCTTGATGTCCACGTGGAACCTTCGGGGTGGAGGCCAGGGTCGCCTCCAGTGTCTCAGCCGCTTTACGGGATCTTGACCCGGCCCCTCCCGCCCGGAGTGGGCCCGGATCGCACCGGTTTCACGCCCATACCGCCGAGGTGTGGCATATCTCGGCCACGGGCCCTGTTCGGGTCCGCCCGCTGCCGATAACGTCTTCCCGTGGCTCAGTTCCGACTCCAAGGCAGCAAGGTGCTGGCCGTCGACCTGACCGGGGACGCCGTGAAAGCGAAGAACGGCTCCATGGTCGCGTACGACGGGCAGATGGCCTTCAAGAAGATGACCGGCGGCGGCGAAGGCCTCCGCGGCATGGTGACCCGCCGGCTGACCGGCGAACAGATGACGGTGATGGAAGTGCAGGGGCACGGCACCTGCTTCTTCGCCGACCGCGCAAGTGAGATCAATCTGGTCAATCTGCGCGGCGAGAAGCTCTACGTCGAGTCCAGCAACCTGCTGTGCACCGACGCCGGTCTGCGCACCGGCACCACCTTCACCGGGCTGCGCGGCGCCTCGACGGGCAACGGCCTGTTCACCACGACGGTCGAGGGCTCGGGCCAGGCGGCCATCATCTCCGACGGTCCGGCCGTGGTGCTGCGCGTGAGCGCCCAGTACCCGCTGTCCGTCGACCCGGGGGCGTACATCGCGCACACCGGCAACCTCCAGCAGTCCTTCCAGTCCGGTGTGACCTTCCGCACACTGATCGGCGAGGGGTCCGGCGAGGCCTTCCAGATCCGCTTCGAGGGCGAGGGCCTGGTCTACGTGCAGCCCAGCGAGCGCAACACCATCGGGGGCGACGTCTGATGCCGTTCCGCGAAATCAACTCGAAGATGGTCGAGGCCCAGGTGATCCCGGGCCAGAGGATGTTCAGCCAGCGCGGCGCGATGCTCGCGTACCGCGGCGACGTCTCCTTCACCCCGAGCCTGACGGGCGGTCAGGGCGGGGTCATGGGCATGATCGGGCGCCGCGTGGCGAACGAACAGACCCCGCTGATGACGGTCGAGGGCAGCGGCACGGTGATGTTCGGCCACGGCGGCCACCACATCCAGGTGATCAACCTGACCGGCGAGACCCTCTACGTCGAGGCCGACCGGCTGCTCGCCTTCGACGGCACCCTGCAGCAGGGCACGATGTTCATGGGCTCGCAGGGCGGGGTCATGGGCATGGTCCGCGGCCAGGTGACCGGCCAGGGCCTGTTCACCACCACCCTCAAGGGCCACGGCTCGGTCGCCGTGATGGCCCACGGCGGGGTCATCGAACTCCCCATCACCCCGAACCGGCCGGTCCACGTGGACCCGCAGGCCTACGTGGCCCACCACGGGGACGTCAGGAACAAGCTCTCCACCGCCCTCGGGTGGCGGGACATGGTGGGGCGCGGCTCGGGCGAGGCGTTCCAGCTGGAACTGTCCGGTCAGGGCGCGGTGTACGTACAGGCCTCCGAGGAGAAGCTGTGAACTTTGGCCCCGTGATGGGCGGACCGGGCGGCCCGACGGTCTTCGACCCGTACACGCTGCCGTCCGACGACAACGTGAACGCGTACACCTTCTGCGTGGAGCTCAAGGGGAGCCAGTGGTTCCTGCAGAAGGGCAAGATGATCTCGTACTACGGGCGCATCGAGTTCAACGGCATCGGCAACGGACGCTTCGACCGCCTGCTGCGCACCAGCTTCCACTCGCCGCTGCACGCCAGCGACTGGGTGGTCGCCGAGGGCCAGGGCAAGATGCTGCTGGCCGACCGGGCCTTCGACGTGAACTCGTACGACCTGGACGACGGCAACCTGACGATCCGCTCGGGCAACCTGCTGGCGTACCAGCCCTCGCTCGCCCTGAAGCAGTCGATCGTCCCGGGCTTCCTGACGCTGATCGGGACCGGGAAGTTCGTGGCGGCCTCCAACGGGCCGGTGGTGTTCATGGAGCCGCCGCTGCGCGTGGACCCCCAGGCGCTCGTCGGCTGGGCGGACTGCCCGTCCCCCTGTCACCATTACGATCACGGCTACATGTCCGGCGTGATGGGCGGACTGCGTTCACTGACCGGCATCGGGGGCACCTCGGGCGAGGAGCACCAGTTCGAGTTCGTGGGAGCCGGCACTGTGCTCCTGCAGTCCTCGGAGATGCTGATGGCGGAGCAGTCGGTCGGCGCGGTGGGCGCCGGGGCGGCCACGGGCAACGCACAGGGCGTGCCGGGTGCCGGCCAGGGACCACTGGGGCAGATGGGCGTGCCTCGGATGCCGGGACAGCTGGGTGATCTCCAGCGGCGCCTGGGACTGTGACGGACGGCCGGGACTTTCGACCTTTGTACGCAATTCAACTTTTTAGGTAGAGTTCATTCATGGAGACCATGGAGACCGAGACGGCCACGCGCTGGCTCACCGACGCGGAGCAGTGCGCCTGGCGCACCCACCTGGACGTCAGCAGGCTGCTCATGCACCAGCTGGAAAAGGATCTCCAGCCCTTCGGACTCACCAACAACGACTACGAGATCCTCGTGAACCTCTCGGAGTCGCAGGACCACCGGATGCGGATGAGCGATCTCGCGACCGCCACCCTGCAGTCCAAGAGCCGGCTGTCGCACCAGATCACGCGCATGGAGACGGCGGGCCTGGTCCGCCGGGTCAACTGCGAGTCCGACCGCCGCGGCCTGTACGCGGTGCTCACCGACGAGGGCATGGAGACGATGCGGAAGGTCGCCCCGCACCACGTGGCGTCCGTCCGCCAGCACTTCATCGACCTGCTGCCGCCGGAGGCCCTGGCGGCGCTTCGCGCCTCGCTGACGCCGGTGGCGGAGCACCTGCGCGGCACCCGCGGGAAGGTCTGAGGGGGACGCTCGGCGCGCCCCGCGGGGCGGCAGGCCGGACAATGGGCGGTATCCGCCCGCTGCCGGCCGCCGCCGGGCAACTGTGAGCGCCATGGCCGGCCTGAGGAGGTCCTTCCATGAAGCGCACCCGGTACGTCTCTGCGGCCGCGTCCGTCGTCCTGATCGTCGGCGGTCCGGTGACCGCCGCCGCCGCGATGTCCTCCGACGCGGCGAGAACCGTCACCGCGGCCCCCGCCCTGCGCGCCGACGTGACGGCGCAGGGTGCTGCCGCGGCCGCCCTGAAGCACTACCCGGGCGTGATCGAGTCCCTCGACAAGGACGGCTCCGTCTGGCACGTCGACGTGATCAGCAAGGACGGCAAGGGCCACGCCGAGCTGGAGGTGTCCGCGAGCGGCGCCGTCACCGAGCAGAACCGGGACACCGACGAGAACGCCGGCGAGAACAAGGCCCTGGTCTCCGCCAAGGTCACCGCCGAAGGGGCGATGAAGGCGGCCCTCGCCGCCCACCCCGGTCAGGTCTGGTCCGTGCAGTGGGAGGACGGCGACGACGGCAAGGCCCCCTACTGGGAGGTCGAGGTCAAATCCTCCGACGGCAAGACCTGGAACGCCCACGTGGACCACGCCACGGGCAAGGTGACCCAGTCCGGCTCGGACTCCGACTCGGACGACGACAACGACAACTGACGCCGGCCCGCCCGCCCGGTCGCCCCGGCGGCCGGGCCCGCGCCCGTCCGCCGGCCCGCGCAGTCCCGCTCAGGACTCCGTCAGGGTCGCCAGGAGGGCGTCGGCCGCCGCGTACGGGTCCAGGTCGCCCTCGGCGACCCTGGCGGCCAGCGCGCCCAGGTGCGCGTCCCCGTGGACGTCCGCCATCCGCGCCCGCAGCGCCGTCACGGCGATCGTCTCGACCTCCCGCGCTGCCCGCGCCGCCCGCCGCTCGGCGAGCACCCCGCGTTCGTCCATCCACGCCCGGTGCTTCTCCAGCGCCTCGACGACCTCGTCGATGCCCTGGCCGCGGGCCGCGACCGTCTTCACGATCGGCGGCCGCCAGTCGTCGCGGCCGCGCGCCTCGCCCAGCCCCAGCATGTGGTTCAGCTCCCGGGCGGTCGCGTCCGCGCCGTCCCGGTCGGCCTTGTTGACCACGTACACGTCGCCGATCTCCAGGATGCCCGCCTTCGCGGCCTGGATCCCGTCGCCCATCCCGGGCGCGAGCAGCACCACCGAGGTGTCGGCCTGCGAGGCGATCTCCACCTCCGACTGCCCGACGCCGACCGTCTCGACCAGGATCACGTCGCAGCCGGCCGCGTCCAGCACCCGGATCGCCTGCGGGGCGGCCCACGCGAGGCCGCCCAGGTGGCCGCGGGTGGCCATGGAACGGATGTAGACGCCCGGGTCCGAGGCGTGGTCCGACATCCGCACCCGGTCGCCGAGCAGCGCACCGCCCGAGAAGGGCGAGGACGGGTCGACGGCGAGGACGCCGACGCGCTTGCCGGCCTTGCGGTAGGCGGACACCAGCGCCGAGGTCGAGGTCGACTTGCCCACGCCCGGCGAGCCCGTCAGACCCACGACGTACGCCCCGCCCGTCAGCGGGGCCAGGGCGGCCATCACCTCGCGCAGCTGCGGGGACGCCCCCTCGACCAGCGAGATCAGCCGGGCCACCGCTCTCGGCCGGCCCTCCCGCGCCTGGGCCACCAGCTGGGGGACGTCCACCGCCGTCATCTGTGCTGCGCTCCTCGGTTCTTCGTACGGGATGCGTGAGGGCCGCCGGGCCCGGGAAGGCGGGCCCGCGAGGCCCGGGGATCGGGGGCCGCCGCGGGCCCGGTCCGGGCCCGCGGCTGCCTGCCGTGCCTACTTCGCGACGCGGACGATCAGCGCGTCACCCTGGCCGCCGCCGCCGCACAGCGCGGCCGCGCCGACCCCGCCGCCGCGGCGCTTCAGCTCCAGCGCCAGGTGCAGCACCACACGGGCGCCGGACATGCCGATCGGGTGGCCCAGGGCGATGGCGCCACCGTTGACGTTCACCTTTTCCGGGGTCACGCCCAGGTCCTTCATTGACTGGACGGCGACCGCGGCGAAGGCCTCGTTGATCTCGATGAGGTCCAGGTCGGAAACCTCCAGGCCCTCCTTCTTCAGGGCGTGCAGGATCGCGTTGGACGGCTGCGACTGGAGGGAGTTGTCCGGGCCGGCCACGTTGCCGTGGGCGCCGATCTCCGCGATCCACTCCAGGCCGAGCTCCTCGGCCTTCGCCCTGCTCATCACGACCACGGCGGCCGCGCCGTCGCTGATCTGCGAGGAGGTGCCGGCGGTGATCGTGCCGTCCTTGGCGAAGGCGGGACGCAGCTTGCCGAGCGACTCCACCGTGGTCTCGGGGCGGATGCCCTCGTCGGTGGAGAAGATCACCGGGTCGCCCTTGCGCTGCGGGATCTCGACCGGGGTGATCTCGGCCTCGAAGACGCCGTTCTTCTGGGCGGCGGCGGCGCGCTGGTGGGAGGTCGCGGCGAACTCGTCCTGCGGAGCGCGCTCGATGCCGAGGCGGGTGTTGTGCTTCTCGGTGGACTCGCCCATCGCGATGTTCTCGAAGGCGTCCGTGAGGCCGTCGTAGGCCATCGCGTCCAGCATCTCGATCGCGCCGTACTTGTAGCCCTCGCGGGACTTGGGCAGCAGGTGCGGGGCGTTGGTCATCGACTCCTGGCCGCCCGCGACCACGATGTCGAACTCACCGGCGCGGATCAGCTGGTCGGCCAGCGCGATCGCGTCCAGGCCCGAGAGGCACACCTTGTTGATCGTCAGGGCGGGGACGTTCATCGGGATGCCGGCCTTGACCGCCGCCTGGCGGGCGGGGATCTGGCCCGCGCCGGCCTGGAGCACCTGGCCCATGATCACGTACTGGACCTGGTCGCCGGAGATCCCGGCCCGCTCCAGCGCGGACTTGATGGCGAAGCCGCCGAGGTCGGCGCCCGAGAAGGACTTCAGCGAGCCGAGCAGCCGCCCCATGGGCGTGCGGGCCCCGGCGACGATCACGGAAGTGGTGTTGTTCGATCCGGACATGAGGCACAGCCCCTTGGATGAGGAGTGAACGAGGGTTTACGTGAATGTACTGGGCGGTACCGCAGCGGTCACCGGGCTGCCGGTGTGATCGCGCGCACGTTGCGTGACGACCCCCTTCGGCGGTGCACTGTCCCCATGCTGACAAGAATCGACCACATCGGGATCGCCTGCTTCGACCTGGACAAGACTGTCGAGTTCTACCGTGCCACGTACGGCTTCGAGGTGTTCCACACCGAGGTCAACGAGGAGCAGGGCGTCCGCGAGGCCATGTTGAAGATCAACGAAACCTCCGACGGCGGCGCCTCCTACATCCAGCTCCTGGAGCCCACCCGCGAGGACTCCGCGGTCGGCAAGTGGCTCGCCAAGAACGGCGAGGGCGTGCACCACATCGCCTTCGGCACCGAGGACGTCCACGGCGACTCGGAGGCCATCCGCGGCAAGGGCGTCCGCGTCCTCTACGACCAGCCCCGCACCGGTTCCATGGGGTCCTCGATCACCTTCCTGCACCCCAAGGACTGCCACGGAGTCCTGACCGAACTGGTCACGTCAAACCCTGACCACTGATGCCCCGATTCCCCGGCCGGTAGAGTGGCCATGGCTCGGCCGGGGTTCGGTGCGGAGAGGGTCGGGGCCTGTGACCCCTGCCCCGGTATCTGACACCATTCCCCCGGGGGCGTCGTTCAGCGGGCGAGCGATGCTCATTGGGAGTGAGCTTGCGACCAGGGGACGGATGGGACCGCGCTGTGCGGGGCTACGAAAGCCAGGAGAGCCATCAGGCCGAGGCCGACCATCTCTCGCGCTTCGAGGCCGAGATGGAGCGGCTGAAGAAGGAGCGCGGGAAGGCCGTCCAGCACGCTGAAGACCTGGGTTACCAGGTCGAGGTGCTGCGCGCCAAGCTCCACGAGGTACGCCGGGCTCTGGCGTCCCGTCCTGCCTACGACGGCGCGGACATGGGCTACCAGGCGGAGCAGCTGCTCCGCAATGCCCAGATCCAGGCCGACCAGATGCGCTCCGACGCCGAGCGCGAGCTGCGCGACGCCCGGGCGCAGACCCAGCGCATCCTGCAGGAGCACGCCGAGCACCAGGCGCGCCTGCAGGCCGAGCTGCACGGCGAGGCCGTCAACCGCCGCCAGCGGCTGGACCAGGAGCTCAACGAGCGCCGCCAGACCGTCGAGGCGCACGTCAACGAGAACGTGGCCTGGGCCGAGCAGCTGCGCGCCCGTACGGAGGCCCAGGCGCGCCGCCTCATGGAGGAGTCCCGCGCCGAGGCCGAGCAGTCGCTGAACGCGGCCCGCGCCGAGGCCGCCCGGGTCGCCGAGGAGACCCGGCGCCGGATGGCGGCCGACGCCGAGGCCGCCCGCGCGGAGGCCGAGTCCACGCTGCTGCGCGCCCGCAAGGAGGCCGAGCGGCTGCTGACCGCCGCCTCCGCGCAGGCGCAGGAGGCCACCCAGCACGCCGAACGGCTGCGCTCCACCACCTCCGCCGAGGCCGAGCAGACCCGGCAGCAGACCCTCGACCTCGGCCGGGTCGCCGAATCCCGCGTGCAGGAGGCCGAGTCCGCGCTGCGCGAGGCCCGCGCCGAGGCCGAGAAGGTCCTCGCGGAGGCCAAGGAGAGCGCGTCGCGCCAGCTCGCGTCGGCGGAGTCCGTCAACGAGCAGCGCACCCGCACCGCCAAGGAACAGGTCGCCCGGCTGGTCGGCGAGGCCACCAAGGAGGCCGAACTCCTCAAGGCCGAGGCCGAGCAGGCCCTGGCCGACGCCCGCGCGGACGCCGAGCGGGTACGCGCCGAGGCCGGCGACAGCGCCCGCACGGCAGCCGCCGAGGACATGGCGGCGCAGCTGGCGAAGGCCGCCCGCACGGCGGAGGACGTACTGAACAAGGCCTCGGAGGACGCCCGGGCCACCACCCGGGCCGCGTCCGAGGAGGCCGAGCGGATCCGCCGCGAGGCCGAGGCCGAGGCCGACCGGCTGCGCCTGCAGGCGGCGGCGACCGCCGACGAGCTCAAGGGCGCCGCGAAGGACGACACCGAGGAGTACCGGGCCCGCACGGTCGAACTGCAGGAGGAGGCCCGCCGGCTGCGCGGCGAGGCCGAGCAGCTGCGCGCGGAGGCCGTCG
This sequence comes from Streptomyces virginiae, assembly GCF_000720455.1. GTDB lineage: Bacteria > Actinomycetota > Actinomycetes > Streptomycetales > Streptomycetaceae > Streptomyces > Streptomyces virginiae. Next base: position 177,113 of record NZ_JOAK01000005.1, read on the forward strand.
CCGAGGGCGAGCGGATCCGCGGCGAGGCCCGCCGCGAGGCGGTCCAGCAGATCGAGGAGGCGGCCAAGACCGCCGAGGAACTGCTCGGCAAGGCCAAGGCGGACGCGGACGAGCTGCGCTCCGGGGCGACCACCGAGAGCGAGCGGGTCCGCGCCGAGGCCGTCGAGCGGGCCGGAACCCTGCGCAAGCAGGCCGAGGAGACCCTGGAGCGGACCCGCGCCGAGGCCGAGCGGCTGCGCGGCGAGGCGGAGGAGCAGGCCGAGTCGGTCCGCGCCGAGGCGGACGCGGCGGCCCTCGCACGGCGCGAGGAGACCGAGCAGGCGCTGGCCGCGAAGCGGGCGGAGGCCGACGAGGAGCTCGTACGGCTGCACAGGGAGGCCGAGACCCGGCTGACCACGGCCGAACAGACGCTGCGTGACGCCCGCACGGCGGCGGAGAACATCCGCCGCGAGACGAGCGAGGAGAACGACCGGCTGCGCGCCGAGTCGGCGGAACGCATCCGCACGCTGCAGACGCAGTCCGAGGCAGAGGCCGACCAGCTGCGCACGGAGGCGGCGCAGGACGCCGGCCGGGTGCGCGCCGAGGCCGAGCAGGTGGCCGTACGGCTGCGCGGCGAGGCCGAGGCCGAGGCCGAGCGCGTGCGCTCCGAGGCCCAGGAGACCGCGGACCGGCTGCGCGCCGAGGCCAAGGCGGCGGCCGAGCGGGTCGCCGAGGAGGCCGCCGAGGCGCTGGCCGCCGCCCAGGAGGAGGCCGCCCGGCGCCGCCGGGAGTCCGAGGAGACCCTGGCGTCGGCCCGGACCGACGCCGAGCAGGAGCGGGCGCAGGCCCGCGAGCAGAGCGAGGAGCTGCTGGCCGCGGCCCGCCGCCGCTCGGAGGAGGCGCAGGCCGAGGCGGCCCGCCTGACCGAGGAGGCCGAACGCCGCGCGTCCGAGCTGGTGTCGGCGGCCGAGGCCACCGCCCAGCAGGTGCGCGACGCCGTGGCCGGCCTGCACGAGCAGGCCGAGGAGGAGATCTCCGGGCTGCGCAGCGCCGCCGAGCACGTGGCGGAGCGTACGAAGACGGAGGCCGAGGAAGAGGCCGCCCGGGTCCGCGCCGACGCCTACGAGGAGCGGGAGCGGGCCACCGAGGACGCGGGCCGCATCCGCACCGAGGCGCGCGCGGAGACGGACGCGGCGAAGGCCCTGGCGGAGCGGACCGTCGGCGAGGCGATCGCCGAGGCGGAGCAGCTGCGCGCCGACACCGCCGAGTACGCGCAGCGGGTGCGTACCGAGGCCACGGACGCGCTGGCCGCGTCCGAGCGGGACGCCGCCCGCACCCGGGCCGACGCCCGTGACGACGCCAACCGCATCCGCGGCGAGGCGGCGGAGTCCCTGGAGGCCTCGCGCACCGAGGGCGCCCTGATCACCGCCGAGGCCGCGGCCGAGGCCGCGCGGATCACCGAGGAGACCCGCGCGGCGAACGCGGCCACGGTCGCCGACGCCGAGGCGGAGGCCGAACGGGTCACCCGCGAGGCGGCCGAGGCCGCCGAGGCCACCCGCACCGAGGCCGCGGCGACGCTGGACGAGGCCCGGGCCGAGGGCAACCGGCTGCGTACCGAGGCCGCCGAGCAGGTCGACCGGCTCATCACCGAGGCCTCCGCGGAGGCGGACCGCCTCATCGAGGAGACCCGCGCCGCGAACGCGGCCACCGTGGGCGAGGCGGCGGCGGAGGCCGAGCGCCTCACCACCCAGGCGGCCCGGCTGAAGTCCCAGGCGGCCGAGACCCTGGCGAGCGCCGAGCGGGACGCCGCGAAGATCATGGTCGACTCGCGTGCCGAGGGCGACCGGCTCATCGACGAGACCCGCGTCGCCAACGAGGCCAAGGTCGCCGAGGCCGCGGCGGAGGCCGAGCGGCTGCGCGCCGACGCGGCCCGGGTCCTGGACGACGCCCGCGCGGAGGGCGGCCGGATCATCGGCGAGGCCACCGCGGAGGCGGACCGCGTCACGGCCGCGGCGGGCGAGACCCTGGCCGGAGCCGAGCGCGACGCCGAACAGACGCTGGACGAGGCGCGCGCCGAGGCGAACCGCCTGCGCACCGAGGCGGCCGAGCAGGCGGACCGGCTCATCACCGAGGCGGCGTCCGAGGCGGACAAGCTCATCGAGCAGACCCGCAAGGACAACGAGCGCACGGTCGGCGAGGCGGCGTCCGAGGCGGAGCGGCTGCGCGCCGACGCCTCGGAGGCGCTGTCCTCGGCGCAGGAGCACGCGGCCCGCACCCGGTCGGAGGCCGAGCGGGTCAAGTCGGAGGCCGCCACCGCGGCGGAGCGCATCCGCGCGGAGGCCCGTACGGAGTCCGAGCGGCTGCTGGACGAGGCCCGCGAGGAGGCGAACAAGCGCCGCAGCGAGGCCGCGGAGCAGGTCGACCGGCTCATCACCGAGGCGGCGACGGAGGCCGACAAGCTCACCGTCGACGCGCAGAAGCAGGCCCTCGCCGCCACCACGGCGGCCGAGGAGCAGGCCGACGCCATGGTCGACGCGGCCCGCAAGGAGGCGGCGCGGATCACGTCGGAGGCGACCGTCGAGGGCAACTCCCTGGTGGAGAAGGCCCGTACGGACGCCAACGAGCTGCTGGTCGGCGCGCGCACGGACGCCGCCGCCATAAGGGAGCGGGCGGAGGAGCTGCGCGGCCGCGTCGAGGGCGAGGTCGAGGAGCTCCACGAGCGGGCCCGCCGGGAGTCCGCCGAGCAGATGAAGTCGGCCGGCGAGCGCGTGGACAAGCTGGTGCGCGCGGCGACCGAGCAGAGCGTCGAGGCCGAGGCGAAGGCCAAGGAGCTGCTGTCGGACGCGAGCAGCGAGGCGAGCAAGGTGCGCATCGCGGCGGTCCGCAAGGCGGAGGCGCTGCTCAAGGAGGCCGAGCAGAAGAAGGCCGAGGTGGCCCGGGAGGCCGAGAAGGCGCTGGCGGAGGCCAAGGCGGAGGCCGAGCGCCTCGTCGAGGAGGGCCGTCGCGAGCTGGAGGTCCTGGTCCGCAGGCGGCAGGACATTCAGGGGGAGATCTCCCGTGTCCAGGACGTTCTTGAGGCGTTGGAATCATTCGAGGCGCCTTCGGGCGGCGGAAAGTCCACGGTCGGCGGCCAGGGAGCGGGGGGCACCAAGGCCGGAGTGACAGCGGGGTCCACTCGTTCGGGTGGTAAGTCGTCAGAGGGCTAGCCAAGTGGTCGGGGATGTGTGCACCTGATGAAGGTTCAGGCGAACGGGTGACAAGCAATCCGCCGCCTTGCCACTCAAAAGGGGTGTCATTGTCCAGATCAAACGCGGATTGACTCGATGACACGCCGTCTGGGCGCCTAGGATTCCCCTTAACACCTCACGTAGCACCTCATCGGTCTCATTCGACAGGAACCCCATGAGCGACACTTCCTCCCCCTTCGGCTTCGAGCTCGTGCGGCGTGGTTATGACCGCGGTCAGGTGGACGACCGCATTACCAAGCTGGTCTCCGACCGCGACAGCGCCCTTGGACGTATCAACTCTCTGGAAAAGCGGATCGAGGAGCTGCACCTCGAGACGCAGAACGCCCAGGCCCAGGTGAACGACGCCGAGCCGTCGTACGCGGGTCTCGGCGCCCGGGTCGAGAAGATCCTGCGGCTGGCCGAGGAGGAGGCGAAGGACCTGCGCGAGGAGGCCCGTCGCGCGGCCGAGCAGCACCGTGAGCTCGCCGAGTCGGCCGCCCAGCAGGTGCGCAACGACGCCGAGTCGTTCGCGGCCGACCGCAAGTCGAAGGCGGAGGACGAGGGCGTCCGCATCGTCGAGAAGGCCAAGGGCGACGCCGCCACCCTGCGCGCCGAGGCCCAGAAGGACGCGGCCTCCAAGCGCGAGGAGGCCGACGCGCTGTTCGAGGAGACCCGCGCCAAGGCCGCCCAGGCCGCCGCGGACTTCGAGACGAACCTGGCCAAGCGCCGCGAGCAGTCGGAGCGCGACCTGGCCTCCCGTCAGGCCAAGGCCGAGAAGCGCCTCGCGGAGATCGAGCACCGCGCCGAGCAGCTGCGCCTGGAGGCCGAGAAGCTGCGTACGGACGCCGAGCGCCGGGCCCGCCAGACCGTGGAGACCGCGCAGCGCCAGGCCGAGGACATCGTGGCCGACGCGAACGCCAAGGCGGACCGCATCCGCAGCGAGTCGGAGCGCGAGCTGGCAGCGCTCACCAACCGCCGCGACTCGATCAACGCGCAGCTGACCAACGTCCGCGAGATGCTGGCGACGCTCACCGGTGCGGCCGTCGCGGCGGCCAACCCGATCGTGGACGACGAGCCGGTCACCCGCGGCGTGCCGGCGCAGCAGAGCCGCTAGACCGCGGGCATTACTCGCCGGTAGCGAAAAGAGCCTGATCGAGGGCCCTATGTCACTCTTTTGAGGTGGCGTAGGGCCCTCGGGCGCTCTAGCGTGGCCGCATGATCGAGCTCGAGGGCCTCACGAAACGATTCGGCGCGAAGACCGCCGTGAACAACCTCAGCTTCCAGGTCAGACCGGGGGTGGTGACCGGCTTCCTCGGCCCCAACGGGGCGGGCAAGTCGACGACCATGCGCATGATGCTGGATCTGGACAATCCGACCAGCGGCGCGGTCCGGATCTACGGGAAGCGCTACCGGGACCTCCAGGAACCGCTGAAGCACGTCGGTGCGCTGCTGGACGCGAAGGCCATGCACGGCGGTCGCACCGCGTACAACAACCTCCTCTGCCTGGCCCAGTCGAACCGCATCCCGGAGCGCCGGGTCGGCGAGGTGCTGGACCTGGTCGGGCTGACGCCGGTGGCCAAGAAGAAGTCCAAAGGATTTTCGCTGGGCATGGGCCAACGGCTGGGAATCGCCTCCGCATTGCTGGGTGATCCGCAGATCCTCATGTTCGACGAACCCGTCAATGGTCTGGATCCCGAGGGAATTCTGTGGATCCGCAATCTGATGAAGGGCCTGGCGGCAGAGGGGCGCACGATCTTCGTGTCCTCCCATCTGATGAGCGAAATGGCGCTGACCGCAGACCATTTGATCGTCATCGGACAGGGAAGACTACTGGCCGATACCTCTATGGCTGATTTCATTCACCAGAACTCCCGCAGTTACGTCCGCATGCGCTCGCCGCAGCAGGAGCGGCTCAAGGACGTCCTGCACGACGCCGGGATCAACGCCGTCAGCGTCCCCGCCACCGGCACGCTGGAGATCGACGGCGCCGGCGCGGAGCAGCTCGGCGAGCTGGCCGCCCAGCACCAGATCGTGCTGCACGAACTCAGCCCGCAGCGGGCTTCACTGGAGGAAGCGTTCATGCGCATGACGGCGGACTCCGTCGAGTACCACTCCCACGCACCGGGCGCACCCGGCGCACCAGGCGCCGCCGGTGACAACCCGGCCCGGCCGGCCGACGTCCCCGCCTGGGGCGCCGGCTTCGACTCGGCACGCAAGGGCGGGCAGTGACCATGGCCTTCTCCGCCGTCCTCACCTCCGAGTGGACCAAGATCCGCACCGTCGCCTCCACCAGCTGGACGCTCGCGCTGGCCCTGATCGTCACCGCCGGCTTCGGCGCCCTGATCTCCACCGCCGTCGCGGCGAGCTTCGACGACATGAGCCAGATCGAGCGGGCCACCTTCGACCCCACCCTGGTGAGCTTCGCCGGGATGCAGTTCGGCCAGCTGGCGATGATCGTCTTCGGCGTCCTGGTGGTCAGCACCGAATACAGCACCGGCATGATCCGCACCTCCCTGGCCGCCGTGCCCGCCCGCGGGGGCTTCCTGTTCGGCAAGCTCACCGTGGCCACGGTGCTGGCGCTGCTGGTCGGACTGCTGACCAGCTTCGTGTCGTTCTTCCTCAGCCAGGCGATCCTGGGCGACCACGGCACCGGTCTCGACGGGGAGAACGTCCTGCGCGCGGTGGTCGGTGCCGGCGTGTACATGGCGCTCATCGCCCTGTTCTCCATGGGCGTCGCCAGCATGCTGCGCAGCTCGGTCGCCTCGATCAGCATCCTGATCCCGTTCTTCCTGATCGTCACCAACCTCCTGAACGCCTTCGAGGCGACCCGCGAGTACGGCCAGTACCTGCCCACCGCGGCCGGATCGAAGATCATGCAGGTCGTACCGAACGCCATGGGCAGCGCGGAGTCCCCGTACGGGCCGTGGGGCGGGCTCGGGATCATGCTCCTGTGGGTGGCCGCCTCGGTACTCGGGGGCTACCTCGTCCTCAATAAGAGGGACGCCTGACGGCCGGTCCCCTCCGGAAGGACTACGGGTCATGCCAGGGTCGGCCTCGGGGACGGATCAGGGATCCGGCCCGGGACGGAACCGTAGGATCCTCGCTATCCTCTTAACCCTTACACGGGCGAGAGTCGTCCCGGCCTGGTAAGGGGCAGCAAGATGATCGAGGCAGTCGGCCTGACCAAGCGCTTCGGCGCCAAGACCGCCGTCGACCAGTTGTCCTTCCAGGTCAAGCCTGGTCACGTGACGGGTTTCCTGGGGCCCAACGGCTCCGGGAAGTCCACGACCATGCGCATGATCGTGGGCCTCGACCGGCCCACTTCCGGCCGTGTCACGATCAACGGCCTCCCCTTCCGGGAGCTGCCGAACGCCCAGCGGCACGTCGGGGCCCTGCTCGACGCCAAGGCCGTGCACGGCGGCCGGCGGGCCCGCACCCACCTGCTGTCCATCGCCCAGCTCTCCGGGATCCCGGAGAAGCGGGTGGACGAGGTCCTGGCCGTCGTCGGCCTCCAGGACGCCGCACGGCAGCGTACGAAGGGCTTCTCGCTCGGCATGGGGCAGCGCCTGGGCATCGCCACGGCGCTGCTCGGCGACCCCCAGGTCCTCCTGTTCGACGAGCCGGTCAACGGGCTCGACCCCGAGGGCATCCTCTGGGTCCGCAACCTGATGCGCCGGCTCGCCGCCGAGGGCCGCACCGTCTTCGTCTCCTCGCACCTGATGAGCGAGATGGCGCTGACCGCCGACCACCTCATCGTCATCGGCCGCGGCCGGCTGCTGGCCGACATGGGCACGCAGGAGTTCATCGCGCACAACTCGGCCGGATTCGCTCGGGTGCGTGCGGCCGACACCGATCCCGATGGCCGGGAGACGCTGGGCAGGGCCCTCTCCAAGGCGGGCGGCCGGGTCCTGCAGGAGCCCGACGGAGCACTGCGCGTGACCGGGCTGGAGCTGCCCGGCATCTCCGACCTCGCGCACGCGGCCGGCGTACGGCTGTGGGAGCTGTCCCCGCACCGGGCCTCGCTGGAGGAGGCGTACATGCGGATGACCCAGTCCGCCGTCGAGTACACCTCCACCGAGGACCCGCGGGCCGAGCTGTGGGAGCAGGACCCGCTGGCCCTCCCGGCCTGGGAGGACGGGCCGTCGGCCCCGGAGGTCCCGCAGGCGGGCTTCTTCGCCCCGCCGCCGCCCGGAGCGGGCGGGAAACCCTTCCTGATGCCCAGCAATCCCGGCGAGCTCGCGAGCACCGCCAAGGACTCCGCAGAGGACACCCGATGACCCCGACGACCACGACGCCGGATCAGCCGCGGAGCTACAGCTCTCCGCTGCCCACGCCGCGGCCGCACCTGGGGCACGCCCTCGCCTCGGAGTGGACCAAGCTGATCTCGATCCGCTCCACCCTGTGGACGCTGGGCGCCCTCGTACTGACCGTGGTCGGCATCGGGCTGCTCTTCGTCACGCAGAGCGTGGACCGGGACTACGAGTCCATCTCCTTCACCACGCCCGCCCTCTTCGGCCTGATGGTCGGGCAGGTCGCGGTGATGGTCCTCGGTGTGCTGACCATCGCCTCGGAGCACGCCACCGGGCTGGTGCGCACCACCTTCACCGCCGCCCCGGACCGCTTCCGGGTGCTCACCGCGAAGTACCTCGTCTTCAGCATCACGGCCTTCGTCGCCACCACGCTGTCCGTCTTCGTGGTCGGGATCGCCGCCATGCTCGCCCACGCCGGGTCCGCGGCCGGCCCGCACGCGGCGGACGAGTGGCTGGGCGCCGCGGCCGGCTGCCTCTACGTCACCCTGCTCGGGGTGCTCGCACTCGCCGTCGGCGCGCTGGTGCGGCACTCGGCGGGGGCGATCGCCGTCATGCTCGGCGTGGTCACGCTGCCGCCGGTGATAGGGGCCATGCTCACGGTCTGGGAGGCCGTGGCCCCCATCGGGCGGGCGGTCCTCCAGCGCAACGTGCCGGTCGCGCTGAGCCAGCTGTTCGGCATGCAGGAGAGCGACATGGGCCCGGCACCGAGCAACCTGTCCAACCTGCTGATCATCATGCTGATCACGGGTGCTGCCGTGGCCGCCTCGTACGTCGTCGTAGGCCGCCGGGACGTCTAGCCGGCCGGGCCTCTCCGGGGTCAGTACCTCGGCGCGTTGCGGGACCGCTGCACCTTCGTGGTGCGGCGGTCCTTCGCGTTCCAGCAGGCCTTGTGCCAGTGCCGCCGGTCGTCCACGCCGCCGTACTCGGGCCAGGCCACCAGGTGCGGGGTGCCGGAGGGGATCTCCTGGTCGCAGCCGGGGCAGCGGTAGCGCTTGCCCGCCGCGCTCGCGCCCGCGACGTGCCGGACCTTCCAGTCCTCGCCCTGGTACTCCTCGGTGCGCTCCAGCCCGAAGCGGTCCAGGCCGCTCCCCGGGCGCTCGTCCGGAGTCTCGCCGCCCCTGCGGCGGTTGTTGCGCGGTGACACGTATACCTCACGGATGGGCTGACGGCAGTGACTTTCTTCCAGACTACGCGCAGCGAGGCCGGGTACCCGCAGGGTGTCTACGGGGGGCCGGGCCGCCGGCCGGGACTGGCCCGACAATCCCAATAACTTTCGTGTCAGCCCGTGCCTTTGGCACGTGTCAGACGTTGTTGCCATAGGAAGAACCGGTCCACCTGGGGGAGGCCGCGTCAGCCGCGAGGAGGCTAAAGGCGATGCGCGTAGGAGCGTTTGTACTGGCGGCCCAGTTCCCGGGCCAGGGACAGGGCGAGGCACTGCACCGGGCGGTGCGGACCGCCGAGGTGGCGGAGGAGGCCGGGCTCGACTCGGTCTGGCTCGCCGAGCACCACTTCGTCCCGTACGGGGTCTGCCCGTCGGCGGTGACCCTGGCGGGGCTGCTGCTGGGCCGGACCCGCCGGCTGCGGGTGGGCACGGCCGTGAGCGTACTGCCGAGCACCCACCCGGTCGCCCTCGGGGAGCAGGCGGCGCTGCTGCACCTGGCCTCGGGCGGCCGCTTCACGCTCGGGGTGGGGCGCGGCGGGCCGTGGGTCGACCTGGAGGTCTTCGGGGGCGGTTTGGAGGCCTACGAGAAGGGCTTCCCGGAGTCCCTGGACCTGCTGCGGCGATGGCTCACGCAGGCGCGGGTGGGCGCCGCCGGCGAGCGGTACGCCTTCCGCGAGGTGGCCGTCGTACCGCGGCCGTCGGAGGCCCTGGACGGGGACGGATCGGGCCCGGAGGTGATCGTGGCCTGCACCTCGCCGTCGTCGGTGCGGATGGCCGCGCGGCGGGGGCTGCCGATGCTGCTGGGCATGCACTGCGGGGACGAGAACAAGGCCGAGATGGTCGCGCTGTGGCGCAGCACCGCGCTCGCGGCGGGCCACTCCCCCGAGCACGTGGCCGCGGCCGGACACGTGTCCGCCGGGGTGTGCCAGATCGCGGACACCACCGCGGACGCGCGCGAGACCCTGCTGAAGTCCATGCCGGGCTGGCTCAGGCTGGGCCTGGACGCGCACGTGACCGTGGACGGCCGCGTGCGCGCGATGCGGGATCCGGTCGCGTACACGGAACTGCTGTGCGACCTGCACCCGGTGGGCACTCCACGGCTGGCGGCGGACCGCCTGGCGGCCACCGCCGCGCGCACGGGCATCACGCGCTTCGCCCTCCTGACGGAGGGCTCCGGAGATCTCGCCGCGACGGAGGAGAACGTACGACGACTCGGCGCCGAAGTCCTGCCCCGTCTCGGCTGAGATCTACCGGCTCGGGCCTCGGCTCAGCAGTCCCGCAGTTCCGGCGACTGGTTGAGCAGCTGGCCGCGGATCGAAGTGAACTTGGCCAGCCGGTCGTCCACCGAGGGATCCAGCGGGAAGACCGCCACCCGGTGACAGTTCTGGAATGCCAGGCGCACTCCGAAGTGCCGCTGCAGCGCACCGCGTATCGCGTCACTCGCGAGTGCGCGCAGCAGCTGCCCACGCGCCTGCTCGTCGGGCGGCGGCGTCTGGTTGTCGGCGAACTGTCCGCCGTCCACCTTCAGCTGGGCCACCAGCGAGCTGATCATCTCCCATGCATAGGGCAGGGAGGTCCGGACGCAGTCGACGAAAGCGGCTTCGTCGACCTCGCCTCGCTCGGCCTGTTCGAGTAGGGCCGGTGAGACGTCGAGCGACATGGGTTCTCCTCTCGCGACCCCGGCTGACTGGTTGCCGGAGTCTTACGGGCAGGGAAGGAGATCGCGACGCAGAGTGCACGCTCGACGACCTCCCGCTCACCACGGTAGGCGCCCCATGGGTGACGCACCAGGAGAATGCGCATACAACGCGCCATCGGCGAACGGGGCTTTCAGGGGCGAATCGCGTGGAGGGCCGTAGGTCGAGTAGCGTTGCCGACCATGCGTCTCGTGATTGCCCGCTGCTCCGTCGACTATGCGGGCCGGCTCACCGCCCATCTGCCCTCGGCACCCCGTCTGATCCTCGTGAAGGCCGACGGCAGTGTCTCGATCCACGCGGACGACCGGGCGTACAAACCGCTCAACTGGATGTCGCCGCCGTGCACCCTCAAAGAGGGGAGCGGTGACGACGCCGGTGTGTGGACGGTCGTCAACAAGGCGGGCGAGAAGCTCATCATCACCATGGAAGAAGTGCTCCACGACTCCTCCCACGAGCTCGGCACCGACCCGGGGCTCATCAAGGACGGCGTCGAGGCGCACCTCCAGGAGCTGCTCGCCGACCGCATCGAGACCCTGGGCGAGGGCTACACCCTGATCCGGCGCGAGTACATGACGGCGATCGGCCCGGTGGACATCCTGTGCCGGGACGCCTCGGGCGCGACGGTGGCCGTGGAGATCAAGCGCCGTGGCGAGATCGACGGCGTGGAGCAGCTGACCCGCTACCTGGAGCTGCTCAACCGCGATCCGCACCTGGCCCCGGTCCGGGGCGTCTTCGCCGCGCAGGAGATCAAGCCGCAGGCGAAGGTGCTGGCGACGGACCGCGGGATGGACTGCGTGGTGCTGGACTACGACGCCCTGCGCGGCATCGAGGACGACAAGCTCCGCCTGTTCTGATCCCGTTCGGCGAACGAACGACGGCTCCGTCCGCGAGGACGGAGCCGTCGGCGTTTCAGGGGGCCGTGGTCGGCGAGGTGGCGGTGGCCGTTCCCGGTCCGGTGGGCGCGGTGGCGGTCGGCGTGGCCTCGCCGGTCTCCGTGACGGTCGGGGTCGGTTCCGTGGCGGTCGGTGCGGTCGAAGGGGTGCCCGGCCGCGGGGAGTTGCTCGGCGTCGAGGACGGGCGGCGGGACGGGGTACGGCCCGGCGTGCGGCCGGGCGTGGGCGCGGCGGCGCTCGCCCCCGGGGTGGTGCCCCCGTCCGACGGCGCGGTCACGGGCGGTTCCTCTGCAGGATCGTTCCCGCTGTTCTGCTGCACCGTGGTGGGCGCCGCGGTCGTCGGAGTCGAGGACACGGCGGGGCCGTCCGCGGGCGGCTCGGTGTCCGAGGAGCTCATCGCCAGGCTCACGACGGTGCCCAGCGCGACCACCGTCAGCGCTCCGGCGGCGGCCAGCAGCACCCGCCGGCGGCGGCCCGCGCCCCGGGCGGGCCCGGCGGGGACGGTGGCGGGGACCGGGGCCGCGGGCGGGGCCGGCTGCGGCGACAGCGGGAAGGCGTCCTCGAACACCTCGGAGAGCGTCGTGGGCGGCTCGGAGCGCCGGTTCACCGGTACCACGGGGGTCATCCGGGTGACCGCCTCGGCGGAGACCGGGACCGCCGGTGTCACGGGGGCCACGCGGGTCACGGCGGCCGCGGAGACGGCCGGATCCACCCGGGGGGCCGCGGCCGGACCGGACCGGAGGGCGGGAGCCGACTTCGCCGCCGGGACGGCCTTCGTGACCGCGTCCGTCCGCACGGCCGGCGTCGCGGGAGTCGCGGGAGTCGCGGGAGTCGCGGGGGTCGCGGGGGTCGCGGGAGTCGCGGGGGTCGCGGGGGTCGCCACGGTCACGGCCTCCGAGGCGGCCGCGGGGGCTTCCAGGCGCAGCGGCGGCGAGGCCGCGGCCCCCGCGACCTCCCGGTCCACGACGAGCGCCAGCGCCCGCCGGCCCGCCACGGTGCCCCGCTTGTCGGCCAGCGCGCCCCTCAGCCCGATGGAGGTCTCCAGCTCGGCGCGGGCCCGGTCGACACGCCCCTCGCACAGGGCGAGCACACCCAGCTCGTGGTGGAAGTACGCCTGTTCGGCGACCTCTCCCGCCTTGCGCGCTGCCTCGGCCCCCGAGCGCAGCACCCGTTCCCAGGCCTCCCAGTGCAGCGAGGCCGCGAAGGCGGGGGCTGCCGTGCGCGCCAGCACCGCCGCGGCCACCACGTCCGCGCCGGCCAGCGCCGCGAGCACCGCGTCCGCTTCCCTCCCCACCCGCTCCGGAACCACCGAGGCGTGCCCGGTCCACCAGGCGTAGTGCCGGGCGGCCGTACGGGCCTCCTCCGACGCGGTGTCCCCGTAGCCGACGTCCTCCAGCTGGCGGGCGACCCCGGCGGCCAGCCGGTAGCGCGTCCCGACGGGCGTCAGCAGCCCGCAGTCCAGCAGTTCCGCCACCGCCGTGTCCGCGTGGGTGTCCCCCACGAGCGCCGGCAGGTGGGCGTGGTGCGGCAGCTCGCCGCCGAGCGCGCACGCGATCCGCAGGGCCGCCCGCGCCGACTCGCTGACCCGCGACGCGAGCAGCTCCGCCGGGGCCGCGCCCTCGGCCAGCGTCGGCAGGGGCACCACTCCGCTGTCGCGCGGGCGCTCCTCGAAGACGCCGGGCTCCTCCTCGTCGTCGTCCTCGTCGCTGTGGTTGAGCTCGTCGCGCTGCCGCAGCATCGCGGCGGCCTGTACGAAGCGCAGTGGCAGCCCCTCGGAGGCGAACCTCAGGTCGCCCGCCCAGGCGGTCTCCTCGTCCGTCAGCGGCCGTCCCAGGCCCGCCTCCAGCAGCGCCACGCAGTCTTCCTTGCCGAGTCCGGTGAGGAAGACCTCTTCGACGTGGGAGTCGTCGGAAGGGGCCTTTGTTTCGGGGGTGGCCGCCAGCAGGTAGGCGCATTCGGGGGTCGCGCGCAGCAGCTCGTCGAGGGCGCTGCCGCCCATCTCCAGGTCGTCGAGGAGGACGACGGCCCCGATGTCGCGCACGCGGGCGAGGAGCTCGTCGCGTTCGGGGCGCTCGCGCGGGGCGTCGTACACGGTCGCGTAGAGCGCGTGGAGCAGTTCTCCGGGCTGCTGGTGCCCGTACCCGCTGATCCGTACGACCCCGTCGGGGGCGAGGCCCGCGCACCGGGCGGCGACCGCGTCGAGCAGCGCGCTGCGTCCGGAACCGGAAGGTCCGGTCAGGCGGACGGACCGGCCGCGGCCCAGGAGCCGGACGAGTCGCTCCAGTTCCTCGCCGCGGGCGAGCAGGGGCCGGCCGGATATCGGGGGCCCGGGCAGTACGGGGGGCCGGGCGGCGGCGTCCCGGACCGCGCGGGCGGCGGCGTCGCGCTTGGCGGGACGGCCGCGCTCGGTGCCGGGCCGCAGCGGTTCGATCTCGCTGCCGTCGACGGGGTTGACGGTGAGGGTGAAGTCCCCGGCGGTCAGGGTGACGACGCGCGCGGGCCCGGGGGGTCCGGACGGCGTCGGCGCCTGCCCGGTCGACGCGGGCGCGGCGGCGGAAGCGGAGGCGGATGACGGCGTCCCGGGGCCGCCCGCGCCCTGCTCGTCCCGCCCGCTCTGCCCTTGTGTACGGTCCATGACCCAGTCCCCCATCGCGGGCCGCGCGCCTCGCCGTCGTACCGCCCGGCCGTCGCGCACCCGCTGTCGCCACTGGTCCGGTTTCCGCCCGAACCCTAGACCGTGGCCGGTCGTGCGGGAAACCGTAGGGGCTCGATCACCACCGGACCGTTACTTTCCGCAGGAAATGCAAAGGTCAGCGGCTTGCGGGTCAGACCCGGGGCAGCGACTCGGCTTCCAGGCCGCCCTCGATCGCGAGGATCCGGTGCAGGCGGGTCGCCACGAGCAGCCTCTGCATCTGCGGCGGCACCCCGCGCAGGACGAGGCGTCGTCCCGTCCGGCCGGCCCTCCGGTGCGCGCCCATGATCACGCCGAGGCCGGTCGCGTCCCAGGAGTCGAGCCCGGTGAGGTCGAGCACGAGGTCGCCGTGGCCGTCGTCGAGGGCGGTGTGGAGGGCCGTACGGGCGTCCGCCGCGCTGCGCACGTCGAGGCGGCCCCCGACAGCGAGTTCGGCGTGGTCGCCCCTGATGTGCATGTGTACTCCCGGCAGTACTGCGTACGTATGGCAACTGGTCCGTGGTCGGCAACTCTCACTGCAACTGACTGCCGCGCGGGCAGGGAAGTTGCCGACCGTGAGCGAACCGATACCTAATTCACCCTGACGGGTGAAGGCATTCGAACGATGGCGCTCAGTGGGTGGACCGCTCTCAGTGCTTGTAGAAGCCCTGGCCGCTCTTGCGGCCGATGTCCCCGGCGTCCACCATGCGGCGCATGAGCTCCGGCGGCGCGAACTTCTCGTCCTGGGACTCCGTGTAGATGTTGCTGGTGGCGTGCAGCAGGATGTCGACGCCCGTGAGGTCGGCCGTGGCCAGCGGGCCCATCGCGTGACCGAAGCCCAGCTTGCAGGCGATGTCGATGTCCTCGGCGGAGGCCACGCCCGATTCGTACAGCTTGGCGGCCTCGACGACCAGCGCGGAGATCAGACGGGTCGTCACGAAGCCGGCGACGTCGCGGTTGACGACGATGCAGGTCTTGCCGACGGACTCGGCGAACGCCCGGGTCGCGGCGAGGGTCTCGTCGCTCGTCTTGTAGCCGCGGACCAGCTCGCACAGCTGCATCATCGGGACGGGCGAGAAGAAGTGCGCGCCGACGACCCGCTCCGGACGCTCCGTCACGGCCGCGATCTTGGTGATCGGGATGGCGGAGGTGTTGGAGGCGAGGATGGCGTCCTCGCGCACGATCTTGTCGAGCGCGCGGAAGATCTCGTGCTTGATCTCGATCTTCTCGAAGGCCGCTTCCACCACGATGTCGACGTCGGCGACCGCGTCCAGGTCGGTGGTCGTCGTGATGCGCGCGAGGGCCGCCTCGGCGTCCTCGGCCGTCAGCTTGCCCTTGGAGACGAACTTGTCGTACGAGGCCTTGATCCCGTCCGTGCCCCGGGTCAGCGCGGCGTCGGTGACGTCGCGCAGCACGACGTCCCATCCCGCCTGAGCGGAGACCTGAGCGATCCCGGAACCCATGAGTCCCGCACCGATGACGGCGAGCTTCCCAGCCACTGCACACCCCTCGTTGTTCTCAAATACGGCACGGCTTCGTAGCCACTCCGGCGGAGACTAGCGTCCGGGGGGTGCGGTGTGACCGTGAAGTAACACGCGTCACGTCTCAGATGACGGACATCACACCGGTACGGCCCATGACCGGTGCGCTGCCTCACAGTTCACGCGCCGCGGCGGGTCGGCGGCCGCCCGGCGGGCCCGTCTACCCTGGCCGCATGGTGAACCTCACGCGCATCTACACCCGTACCGGCGACAAGGGCACGACCGCCCTGGGCGACATGAGCCGCACGGCCAAGACCGACCTGCGGATCTCCGCGTACGCGGACGCCAACGAGGCCAATGCGGCCATCGGGACGGCCATCGCGCTCGGCAGCCTGCCGGCGGAGGTCGTGAAGGTGCTGGTCCGGGTGCAGAACGACCTGTTCGACGTGGGCGCGGACCTGTGCACCCCGGTCGTGGAGAACCCCGAGTACCCGCCGCTGCGCGTGGAGCAGTTCTACGTCGACAAGCTGGAGGCCGACTGCGACCTCTTCCTGGAGCAGGTGGAGAAGCTGCGCAGCTTCATCCTGCCCGGCGGCACCCCCGGCGCGGCCCTGCTGCACCAGGCCTGCACGGTGGTCCGGCGCGCCGAGCGCTCGACGTGGGCGGCGCTGGAGGTGCACGGCGAGACGATGAACCCGCTCACCGCCACCTACCTGAACCGCCTCTCCGACCTCCTGTTCATCCTGGCGCGGGTGGCCAACAAGGAGGTCGGGGACGTGCTGTGGGTGCCGGGCGGCGAACGCTAGACGGCCTGGCGGACGCGGCGGCTCAGCGCTCGCTCGCGGCGAGGGAAGGCCGGTCCTCCTCGGCGCCCGCGGGGGCCTTTTTCGGCCAGATCGTGTAGGCCGCCGCGACCAGGGCGTGGATGCCGACGGCCCGCAGGGCGCCGAACTGCCAGGCCTGGAGCGAGCTGACGTCGCCCGCGTCGCCGACGTACCAGATGGCCGCCTGCAGCAGGGTCAGGGCGACGGCCGCGGCGATCACGGTACGGACCCAGAGCTTCCACTCGTGCCGGGCCCGCCGCTTGCCGTAGCCGGCGCCCGCCGGCTTCGGTCCCCCGGCGAGCCGGTGCGCGGCGTGCCCGTCGAGCCACTTGATCGTGTAGTGCCCGTAGGCGACGGTGTAGCCGATGTAGAGCGCGGCGAGACCGTGCTTCCAGTCCGGCTCGGCGCCGTTCTTGAGGTCGATCGTGGTGACGACCAGCAGGGCCAGCTCCATCAGCGGCTCGCAGAGCAGGACCGCCGCCCCCAGCCGGGGCATCTTCGCGAGGTAGCGCAGGGCGAGTCCCGCCGCCAGCAGGACCCAGAAGCCGACCTCACAGGCGATGATCAGCGCGACGATCACGGGATTCTCCCTCCGCTCGGGTGCGTCGTCCTTCAAGGCTCCCGCCCGCCGCGGCCCGATTCGTCGTCGCGAATGACCATGTGCGGCTGCATCCTTCGATGTAGCCGCGCCTCGGCCGCTCCGCCGACGTGCGGCGGCCGTAGACCCTGTTGGATGGGACCGTGACCGAGAAGAGCCTGCGCCCCCACCGTGACGACGTCCTCCTCGCGGTGGTCAGCGTCGCCGCCGGTCTGGTGTTCTGGTCGCTCGGCGTGTACAGCAGCCGCGACCGCGACTTCCTGCCCGCCTGGGCCGCCCTGGTCCCCCTCGTGGCCCTCGGCGCGATGGAGCTGCTGCGCCGCACCCGACCCCGGGTGACCCTGGCCGTCGGCACCGTGGGGGTGATCGCCGACCAGTTCACCGTCGGCAGCCTCGCCACGGTCGTGATCTTCACCGACCTGATGTACGCGGCCGTCGTGTACGGCACGCCGGCCATGGCCCGGCGGCTCCCGGTCAGCACCGGCCTGATCACCGTCGTCGTCACCATCGCCTCGCTGGCCTGGCTGCGCACCCCCCAGGCCCTGCTGATCGGCGCGATCACCGGCATCGTCAGCTTCGCCCCGGCGCTGACCGGCGCCACCCTGCGCAACCACCGCGAGGCCGCCGAGGCCGCCCGGCTGCGCGCCGAGCAGACGGCGCTGCTGGCCGAGATGGACCGCGAGCAGGCCGTGGCCGCCGAACGCGCCCGGATGGCCCGGGAGCTGCACGACATGGTGGCCAACCACCTCTCCGCCATCGCCATCCACTCCACCGCCGCGCTCTCCATCGACACGGCGGCGACCAGCCGCGACGCGCTCGGCGTGATCCGCGAGAACAGCGTGCAGGGGCTGGCCGAAATGCGGCGCCTGATCGGGCTGCTGCGGGACGCCGGCGGCGACCGGGAGCCGGCCGCGGTGCCCTCCCTGGACGGCCTCGACGCCCTGATCGGGCAGGCCGGTACCAACGGCTCGGCCAGCGGGCTGACCTTCGTACTGCACGACGACCGGCCGTCCGGGGAGCCCGCGGCGGCCCCCGTGGAGCTGGCGGCGTACCGGATCGTCCAGGAGTCCCTGACCAATGCCCTCAAGCACGCCGCCCCCGGCACGGTGACGGTCCGCGTGGCGCACGAGGACGGGCTGCTGAGCGTGGCGGTGGACTCGCCCTACGGGGACCGCCCCGGGCCCCGCGCGCCCGGTTCGGGGGCCGGGCTGATCGGGATGAAGGAGCGGACGGAACTGCTGGGCGGGGAGTTCGCGGCGGGCCGCCGCGGTGCGGTGTGGCAGGTACGGGCGTCACTGCCCGCGGAGGACAAGGTGGTGGAGGCATGACCATTCGAGTGGTGGTGGCGGAGGACCAGGGCGCGGTGCGGGCCGGGCTGGTGCTCATCCTGCGCAGCGCGGGCGACATCGAGGTGGTGGGCGAGGCGGCCGACGGGGAGGAGGCGGTGCGCCTGGCCCGGGAGCTGCGGCCGGATCTCGTCCTCATGGACGTGCAGATGCCCCGGCTCGACGGGGTGTCCGCGACCCGGCAGGTCGTCGAGGAGGGCCTGGCGGACGTACTGGTGCTGACCACCTTCGACCTCGACGAGTACGTCTTCGGGGCGCTGCGGGCGGGCGCCGCGGGCTTCCTGCTGAAGAACGCCGACGCGGCGGAGCTGATGGCGGCGGTACGGACGGTCGCGCGCGGGGAGGGCCTGATCGCCCCGGCGGTGACCCGACGGCTGATCGCCGAGTTCGCGGCGCCGCGTCCGGTGCGCAGCGCCCCTGAGCCGGGGCGGGCGGCGGCGGTCGCCTCCCTCACGCCCCGTGAACGGGAAGTGCTGAGCGCTCTGGGCGAGGGCCTGTCGAACGCGGAGATCGCCGAGCGGCTGGAGATGGCGGAGGCCACGGCGAAGACCCACGTCAGCAGGCTGCTGGGCAAGCTGGAGCTGCGCAGCCGACTCCAAGCGGCGGTCCTGGCGCAGGAGTTGGGCATCTAGCGGGCGCCCGGCGGACGACGGGCGACACCGGTCTGGACCTCTTGACGGTTGGTCCAGACCTTTCTACGCTCGCGGCAACACTGTGGTGAGCGTGCCATGACAAAGCGTGCTCACGGGCGGCGCAGGTCCCACCCCCATGTCGCAGTCGGCCCCACGGCCGCGACGGACCTACGGAGGAGCACCCTTGAGCACAGCATCCCCACCCCCCACCAGGCGCACCCGGTTCTTCACCAGAGTCGCGGCGGTCGTCGCCGTGCTCGCCCTGCCCGTCACCGGGCTCGTGGCCCTGGCCGGCCCGGCCCAGGCCGCGGCCTCCGCGACCGCGACGTACACCAAGGTCTCCGACTGGGGGTCCGGCTTCGAGGGCAAGTGGGTGGTGAAGAACACCGGCACCACCACCCTGAGCAGCTGGACCGTGGAGTGGGACTACCCGGCGGGCACCTCGGTCACCTCGGCCTGGGACGCCACCGTCACCGCCTCCGGGACGCACTGGACGGCCAAGAACGTCGGCTGGAACGGCACCCTCGCCCCCGGCGCCACCGCCAGCTTCGGCTTCAACGGCTCCGGCTCCGGCGCCCCGAGCGGCTGCAAGATCAACGGCGCCTCCTGCGACGGCGGCACCCAGCCCGGCGACGCTCCCCCCACGGCTCCCGGCGCCCCCACCGCGAGCAACGTCGCCGACACCTCGCTGACCCTGACCTGGACCCCGGCCACCGACGACAAGGGCGTCAAGAACTACGACGTCTACCGGGGCTCCGCCAAGATCGCCACCGTCACCGGGACCAGCTACGCGGACTCGGGCCTGACCAAGGGCACGACGTACACCTACAGCGTCACCGCCCGCGACACCGCCGACCAGACGGGTCCCTCCTCCGGCTCCACCACGGTCACCACGACCGGCGGGGTCGTCCCGCCGGACCCGGGCGGCAAGGTCAAGCTCGGCTACTTCACCAACTGGGGCGTCTACGGTCGCAACTACCACGTGAAGAACCTGGTCACGTCCGGTACGGCGAGCAAGATCACGCACATCAACTACGCCTTCGGCAACGTCCAGAACGGCCAGTGCACGATCGGTGACGCCTACGCCGACTACGACAAGGCCTACACCGCCGACCAGAGCGTCGACGGCGTCGCCGACACCTGGGACCAGCCGCTGCGCGGCAACTTCAACCAGCTCCGCAAGCTGAAGAAGCAGTACCCGAACATCAAGGTGCTGTGGTCCTTCGGCGGCTGGACCTGGTCCGGCGGCTTCCCGCAGGCCGCCGCCAATCCGACCGCCTTCGCCCAGTCCTGCTACAACCTGGTCGAGGACCCGCGCTGGGCCGACGTCTTCGACGGCATCGACCTGGACTGGGAGTACCCGAACGCCTGCGGCCTGTCCTGCGACACCAGCGGAGCGGCAGCCTTCAAGAACCTGATGCAGGCCGTGAAGTCCCGGTTCGGCGCGAACAACCTGGTCACCGCGGCCATCACCGCCGACGCCTCGGACGGCGGCAAGATCGACAAGGCCGACTACGCGGGCGCCGCGCAGTACACCGACTTCTACAACGTCATGACGTACGACTTCTTCGGGGCCTGGGCGGCCCAGGGCCCGACGGCCCCGCACTCCCCGCTGACCTCGTACGCGGGCATCCCGCAGGCCGGCTTCAACTCGGCCGACGCCATCGCCAAGCTCAAGGCCAAGGGCGTCCCCGGCTCGAAGCTCAACCTCGGCATCGGCTTCTACGGCCGCGGCTGGACCGGCGTCACCCAGGCCGCCCCCGGCGGCACCGCCACCGGACCGGCCCCGGGCACGTACGAGCAGGGCATCGAGGACTACAAGGTGCTCAAGAACAGCTGCCCGGCCACCGGAACCGTCGCCGGCACGGCCTACGCCAAGTGCGGCAGCAACTGGTGGAGCTACGACACCCCCGCCACCATCGCCGGGAAGATGACCTGGGCCAAGCAGCAGGGCCTGCGGGGAGCCTTCTACTGGGAGTTCAGCGGCGACACCACCAACGGTGAGCTCGCGAACGCGGTCCACACCGGGCTGCAGTAAAGACCGAAGCCGGGGAGACGGGTCCGCCCCCGTCTCCCCGGCTTCTCCGTGTCGCCGCGGCGCCCACCCCGAAGGGGTGCTACGCCACGTTCACCCGCTGGCCGGGCGGCGCCGCCTCCAGCCATGCGAGGAAGCCCGTCAGCGCGTCCTCGCTCATCGCCAGCTCCAGGCGCGTCCCCCGGTGGAGGCAGCCGAGCACGACGGCGTCGGACAGCAGGGCCAGCTCCTCCTCGCCCTCCGGGGCGCGACGGGCCAGCACCTCGATGGAGGACCGCTCCAGCAGCCGGCGCGGGCGCGGGGAGTACGAGAACACCCGGAACCACTCGATCCGGTCACCGCTGTAGCGCGCGACCCCGTACACCCAGCCCTTGCCGGAGATGTCCGGCTCCTCGGCCACACCCCAGCGCATGCTGCAGTCGAAGGTGCCGCCAGACCGCTGGATCAGTCTGCGGCGCAGCCCGAAGACGAACAGCCCGATCACCACCAGGGCTACGACCAGGCCGCTCACAAGCAGAGCGAGGAGCATCTTCACCGACCTCCTCGCTCATCGAATACGCATGAGAAAAAACGGACCCGCATCGCCTCAGCCGCGACCCGGTCTGGAAAATTCCAGCACGGACCGCGGCTGAGGTCTGCCGAGCCCCGAAGGTCGCCCTCCGGGACTCGGCGGTTGAAACTCCGACGGGCGGTCAGCCCGTTACGGCGCGCAGCCGGACATCCGCGCGACGCTCGGCGGCCGCGTCGGCCTCCGACTTCGCGCGCTCCAGTGCCCGCTCCGCACGCTGGACATCGATCTCGTCCGCGAGCTCGGCGATCTCGGCCAGCAGGGACAGCTTGTTGTCCGCGAACGAGATGAATCCGCCGTGCACCGCGGCGATGACAGTGTTGCCCTCGCTGGTGCGGATGGTCACCGGGCCCGATTCCAGCACACCGAGAAGCGGCTGGTGACCGGGCATGACGCCGATGTCGCCGGACGTGGTGCGGGCGACAACAAGGGTGGCCTCGCCGGACCAGACATTGCGGTCCGCCGCGACCAGCTCGACGTGCAGCTCAGCAGCCAAGGTGGCTCCTCGGGTCACCACCCGGCGGGTCGGCCGGGTGTTGGGTCAAATTCTAATGGGCGTGGGGAGAGGGACGGGACACACCCGCCCCTCTCCGTCGAAACCTGCGAACCGGATGCGCTCCTCGCGGAGCGCGCCGGATCAGGAGACGCCCAGCTCCTTGGCGTTGGCCTTCAGGTCCTCGATGCCACCGCACATGAAGAACGCCTGCTCGGGGAAGTGGTCGTACTCACCGTCGCAGATCGCGTTGAACGCGGTGATCGACTCGTCGAGCGGAACGTCCGAACCGTCCACGCCGGTGAACTGCTTGGCGACGTGGGTGTTCTGCGACAGGAAGCGCTCGACGCGACGGGCACGGTGGACAACGAGCTTGTCCTCCTCGCCCAGCTCGTCGATACCGAGGATCGCGATGATGTCCTGGAGGTCCTTGTACTTCTGCAGGATCCCCTTGACACGCATGGCGGCCGCGTAGTGGTCCGCCGCGATGTACCGCGGGTCGAGGATGCGGGACGTCGAGTCCAGCGGGTCCACGGCCGGGTAGATGCCCTTCTCGGAGATCGGACGGGAGAGAACCGTCGTCGCGTCGAGGTGGGCGAAGGTGGTCGCCGGCGCCGGGTCGGTCAGGTCGTCCGCGGGGACGTAGATCGCCTGCATCGAGGTGATCGAGTGACCACGGGTCGAGGTGATGCGCTCCTGGAGGAGACCCATCTCGTCGGCCAGGTTCGGCTGGTAACCCACCGCGGAGGGCATACGGCCGAGCAGGGTCGACACCTCGGAACCCGCCTGGGTGTACCGGAAGATGTTGTCGATGAAGAAGAGCACGTCCTGCTTCTGCACATCGCGGAAGTACTCCGCCATGGTCAGACCGGCCAGGGCGACGCGCAGACGGGTGCCCGGGGGCTCGTCCATCTGGCCGAAGACGAGCGCCGTCTTGTCGATGACGCCGGAGTCGCCCATCTCCTCGATGAGGTCGTTGCCCTCACGGGTACGCTCACCGACGCCCGCGAAGACCGACACACCGTCGTGGTTGTTGGCGACGCGGTAGATCATTTCCTGGATCAGAACGGTCTTGCCGACACCGGCACCACCGAACAGACCGATCTTTCCACCCTTGACGTACGGGGTGAGAAGGTCGATGACCTTGACGCCGGTCTCGAACATCTCGGTCTTCGACTCGAGCTCGTCGAACGAAGGCGCCTTGCGGTGGATCGGCCAGCGCTCGGTGACCTCGGCGTTCGCCTCGGGGTAGTTGAGCACCTCACCCAGGGTGTTGAACACCTTGCCCTTGGTGAAGTCACCGACGGGGACGGTGATGCCCTCGCCCGTGTCGGTCACCGGGGCCTGGCGGACCAGACCGTCGGTGGGCTGCATGGAGATGGTGCGGACCAGGCCGTCACCCAGGTGCTGGGCGACCTCAAGGGTCAGCGTCTTGAGCGCGCCGTCCTCGGCCGGGTCGGCGACCTGGACCTTCAGCGCGTTGTAGATGTCGGGCATCGCGTCGACGGGGAACTCCACGTCGACGACCGGGCCGATGACCCGGGCGACGCGGCCCGTGGCGGCGGCCGTCTCAACAGAGGTCGTCATTACTTGTCACTCCCCGCGGTCGCGTCGGCCATGGCGCTCGCGCCACCGACGATCTCGCTGATTTCCTGGGTGATTTCGGCCTGGCGGGCCGCGTTGGCAAGCCGGGAGAGGCTCTTGATGAGGTCTCCGGCGTTGTCGGTCGCCGACTTCATCGCACGGCGGCGGGCGGCGTGCTCGGAAGCGGCCGACTGCAGCAGTGCGTTGTAGATCCGGCTCTCGACGTAGCGCGGCAGCAGGGCGTCGAGGACGTCCTCCGCCGACGGCTCGAACTCGAACAGCGGAAGGATCTCGCCCTTCGCACCGTCCTCCTCCGCAGCCTTGTCGAGACTGAGCGGCAGCATCCGGCCGTCCACTGCGTTCTGCGTCATCATCGACACGAATTCCGTGTAGACGATGTGCAGCTCGTCGACGCCACCCTCGGCCGTTTCCAGCTGGATGGCCTCGATCAGCGGCGCCGCGACGCGCTTGGCGTCGGCGTAGGCCGGGCTGTCGGTGAAGCCGGTCCACGAGTCCGTGACCTTGCGCTCACGGAAACCGTAGTAGGCGACACCCTTGCGGCCGACGATGTAGCTGTCGACCTCCTTGCCCTCAGCGCGCAGCCGCTCGGTGAGCCGGTCCGCCTGCTTGATGGCGTTCGAGGAGTAGCCGCCGGCCAGACCGCGGTCGCTCGTGATGAGCACGATCGCGGCGCGGGTCGGCGCCTCGACCTCGGTGGTCAGGGCGTGCTTGGTGTTCGAACCGGTCGCCACCGCGGTCACCGCACGGGTGAGCTCGGTCGCGTACGGCATCGACGCCGCCACCTTGCGCTGCGCCTTGACGATGCGCGAGGCGGCGATCATCTCCATCGCCTTGGTGATCTTCTTGGTCGCCGTGATGGCACGGATGCGACGCTTGTAGACCCGGAGCTGCGCTCCCATGAGTCAGGTCCCTTCCGTCGTCACTTGGAGACGTTGACGGCCGGCACGTCCTCGCCCAGGAGCTTGCCGTCCGAGGTCTCGAACTGGCGCTTGAAGGCCGCGATGGCGTCAGCGATCGAGCCCAGGGTGTCGTCCGACATCTTGCCGCCGTCGGCGATGGAGGTCAGGAGGTCCTTGCGCTCGCGGCGCAGGTGCTCCAGCAGCTCCGACTCGAAGCGACGGATGTCGGCGACCGGGACGTCGTCCATCTTGCCGGTGGTGCCGGCCCAGACGGAGACGACCTGCTCCTCGACGGGCATCGGCTGGTACTGGCCCTGCTTCAGCAGCTCGACCATGCGCTTGCCGCGCTCCAGCGAGGCCTTCGACGCGGCGTCCAGGTCGGAACCGAAGGCGGCGAACGCCTCCAGCTCACGGTACTGGGCCAGGTCGACGCGGAGACGACCCGAAACCTGCTTCATGGCCTTGTGCTGGGCGGAGCCACCGACGCGGGACACCGAGATACCGACGTTCAGCGCCGGGCGCTGGCCCGCGTTGAACAGGTCGGACTCGAGGAAGCACTGGCCGTCGGTGATGGAGATGACGTTGGTCGGGATGAACGCCGACACGTCGTTCGCCTTGGTCTCGACGATCGGCAGACCGGTCATCGAACCGGCGCCCATCTCGTCGGACAGCTTCGCGCAGCGCTCCAGCAGACGGGAGTGCAGGTAGAAGACGTCACCCGGGTAGGCCTCACGGCCCGGCGGGCGGCGCAGCAGCAGCGACACGGCGCGGTAGGCGTCGGCCTGCTTCGACAGGTCGTCGAAGATGATCAGGACGTGCTTGCCGGCGTACATCCAGTGCTGGCCGATGGCGGAACCGGTGTACGGCGCCAGGTACTTGAAGCCGGCCGGGTCGGACGCCGGGGCGGCGACGATCGTCGTGTACTCGAGCGCGCCGGCCTCTTCCAGGGCGCCGCGAACGGACGCGATGGTCGAGCCCTTCTGGCCGATGGCGACGTAGATGCAGCGGACCTGCTTGTTCACGTCGCCCGAGCGCCAGTTGTCGCGCTGGTTGATGATCGTGTCGACGGCCAGAGCGGTCTTGCCGGTCTGACGGTCACCAATGATCAGCTGACGCTGGCCACGGCCGATCGGCACCATCGCGTCGACGGCCTTGTAGCCGGTCTGCATGGGCTCGTGCACCGACTTACGGACCATGACGCCCGGGGCCTGCAGCTCGAGGGCGCGGCGGCCTTCGGTCGCGATCTCGCCGAGGCCGTCGATCGGGTTGCCGAGCGGGTCGACGACGCGGCCGAGGTAGCCCTCGCCGACACCTACGGAGAGAACCTCACCGGTGCGCTGCACCGGCTGGCCCTCCTCGATACCGCTGAACTCGCCGAGGACGATCGCACCGATCTCGCGCTCCTCGAGGTTGAGGGCGAGACCGAGGGTGCCGTCCTCGAACTTCAGCAGCTCGTTCGCCATGGCGGAGGGCAGGCCCTCCACCTTCGCGATGCCGTCGCCGGCAACGCTGACCGTTCCGACCTCCTCGCGCGAGGCCGCGTCCGGCTGGTACGACTGGACAAAGTTCTCCAGTGCGTCCCGGATCTCCTCCGGCCGGATCGTGAGCTCCGCCATCTGGGTTCCCTGCTCTCCTTGTTGGGCCTGAAGCTTCTTAGGGGTCTGGGGGCGACCCCCAGGAATCTTCTGCAAGTTCTGCACGGCCCAACCGGGCCGCTAGGAATGCTTTGTACTTTTGGTGGCTGGTCAGCCGGCCATGCGTCGGGACGCCTCTGCGAGGCGGTCCGCGATGGTGCCGTCGATGACCTCGTCGCCGACTCGCACCGAGATCCCGCCGAGGACCTCGGGGTCCACGTCGAGGTTCAGGTGCATCTGGCGGCCGTACAGCTTGGCCAGCACCGCGCCGAGACGCTGCTTCTGCACGTCGCTGAGCGGAACCGCGCTGGTCACGGTGGCGACCATGCGGTCACGGCGCTCGGCGGCGAGCTTGGAAAGGGACTCGAGTCCCGCTTCCAGGCTACGTCCACGCGGGTGCGTGACAAGACGCGTCACCAGGCGCTCGGTGGCGGCGTTCGCCTTTCCGCCGAGCAGGCTGCGCAGCAGCTGGCTCTTGGCGGA
Source organism: Streptomyces virginiae (assembly GCF_000720455.1). GTDB lineage: Bacteria > Actinomycetota > Actinomycetes > Streptomycetales > Streptomycetaceae > Streptomyces > Streptomyces virginiae. Next base: position 203,650 of record NZ_JOAK01000005.1, read on the forward strand.
GGCGGTCGCCGCACGGTCGGTCAGCGCGGCACGCAGCTCGGTGTTCGAGGACACGATCCGGCCGAAGCGGAAGACCTCGTCCTCGACGTCGTCGAGCGCGCCTGCCCGCTGGGCCGCCGTGAGGTCGGCGGTGGCCGCCAGCTCCTCCAGCGAGTCCACCAGGTCGCGGGACTGCGACCAGCGGGACCGGGCCATGCCGGACACCAGGTCGAGGGTCTCCCCGCCGACCTGACCGCCGAGCAGCCGAGCGACGAGCTCGGCCTTGGCCTCGCCGGCCTGCGCCGGGTCCGTGATGACCCGACGCAGCGAGACCTCACGGTCGAGCAGCGCGGTGACAGCGGCCAGCTCACCGGCGAGCTTCGTCGCGTCGACGGACGTGTTGTCCGTCAGCGCGTCGAGACGCTCGCGCGCGGAGGCCAGCGCCTCGCGGCTCGCTCCGTTCATCGGGCCGCCTCGGCCTTCTCCTCAAGCTCGCTGAGGAAGCGGTCGATGGTGCGGCTCTGCCGGGCGTGGTCCTCGAGGGATTCGCCGACGAGCTTGCCGGCCAGGTCGGTGGCGAGCTTGCCAACGTCCTGACGCAGCGCCTGAGAGGCGGCCTTGCGGTCTGCCGCGATCTGGGCGTGGCCGGCAGCGATGATCTCCTCACGCTGCCGCTGGCCCTCTGCGCGCAGTTCTTCCTTCAGCGCAGTGCCCTGCTCCAGCGCTTCCTGGCGCAGGCGCGCGGCCTCGTGCCGGGCTTCGGCGAGCTGGGCCTTGTACTGCTCCAGGACGCTCTGGGCCTCGGTCTGAGCGGCTTCCGCCTTCTCGATACCGCCCTCGATGGCCTCGCGGCGCTCTTCCAGAACCTTGTTGATGTTCGGGAGGAGCTTCTTCGCGAGGAATCCGAAGACGATGACGAAGGCGATCAGACCGATGACGAGCTCGGGGATCGGCGGAACGAGGGGGTTTTGAGGCTCCTCGGCCGCCAGAACCAGGAGGTTCACATCAGTGCCTTTCGTCGATTCGAACTAGTCGTGGGGTTCGTCAGCTGTAGACGAACGGCATGACCAGACCGATGAGGGCGAGCGCCTCACAGAAGGCGAAGCCGAGGATCTGGTTGGCGCGGATCAGACCGGCAGCTTCGGGCTGACGGGCGAGCGCCTGGGTGCCGTTACCGAAGATGATGCCGACGCCGACGCCGGGGCCGATCGCCGCGAGGCCGTAGCCAACGGAGCTGAGGGAACCGGTGACGGCAGCAAGGGTCTGGGACATGCCAGTTCTTCCTTCTCTTTCACGGACCGGTGGGGGTTGGCCACCGGACGACTGGGGGGATTGCTTGGAGCGGGCCGCGCTCAGTGGTGCTCGGCGAGCGCGCCCTGCAGGAAGCTGCAAGCCAGCAGCACGAAGACGTAGGCCTGGACGGCCTGGATGAAGAGCTCGAACGCGGTCATCACGATGACCATGACGAACGAGACGCCCGCGTAGGCGATGCCGATCCCGTTCAGCAGGTACCAGCTGGCGATGGTGAACAGCAGCAGCAGGGTGTGACCGGCGAACATGTTCGCGAACAGTCGGACCGCGTGGGTGAAGGGACGGACCAGGACGTTCGAGAAGAACTCGATGACCATGACCATCGGCAGAACCGGGCCGAGCGACTTGTCGTAGCCCGTGATGTTCTTGAAGCCGCCGACGAAGCCGTGGCGCTTGAAGGTCACCGACATCCACATGACGTAGATGACGAGGGCGAGACCGGCCGGGTACGCGATGACCGCGGTCACCGGGAACTGGGCGAGCGGGATGATCGACCAGAGGTTCATCATCCAGACGAAGAAGAACGTCGCGACCATGAAGGGGACGTACTTCTCGCCCTCCTTCTTGCCCAGCGTCTCGTAGACGATGCCGCGGCGCACGAAGTCGTAGCCGGCCTCGGCGACCATCTGCAGCTTGCCCGGGACGACCTTCGGCTTCCGGAACGCGGCCCAGAAGAAGCCGACGATGACGATCGAGCCCAGCAGGGCCAGAAGCATCGTCTTGTTGAAGTACAGGCCGCTGTCGTCACCGAAGATCGGCTTGAACAGGAACGAGTACAGGGTCGGGCCCGGGAAGCCGCAGCCAGTGCCGTCTTCGAAATGACAATTGATCTCGAAGGCGAGCGTCATGTCAGCAGCACTCACCGCAGGGCTCCTTCAGCGTGGCGCATAGGTACGGCAACCTCGTTGTGTCGGCGCGGCGCGCAGCCGCGGTTCGGCACTGGACTGGTGTAACGGATGGTGGGGCGGCAGTCAGGCATCGAGCCTCGCGATGGAACAGGCGTCAGCTCAGATGCCCGCGCCCGCAGTGCCGCAGTTGGCACCGGACGATAGCAGGATCTCGAACGCCCACTTATCCCGGCCCTACCCTTCACGTCTTCGGTCCCGGATTTTCGGGCTTGTCGCCCGTCGTCGAGTCCGGTTCGACGTAAAGAATCTTGGCCTTCATGTGCGCGCGGGTCTGCGCGGCGATCCACACGAGGGTGGTCGCCACGAGCGTGATCGCGAACGCCTTGGGGTTGAACAGGGTGGTGTTCTTGAACGCCGCGACAAACACGAAAAGCAGCAGGATCTGGGCCGTGTAGAGCATGAGCCCCATGGCCTGGAAGAGGTGCGGAAGCGATTTCGCCGTGCGCTGCAGAACGACGAATCCGATGCCCATGAACACGATCACGACCAGCGTCGCGACGACCGCTCCGACCGCGCCCTTGCCGCCGACGACAAGCCCGCTGACCAAAGCGGCGATTGCGCCGGCGATGGCCGTGGGCACGGCGGCTTGCAGGAGGGATCGGACGTCATCTGACCGCATGGCGGTTTCGCTCCGCGTGGTGGTGGGGGCACTGGACTCGTACGGGACGAGCGTAAGCCCGGTCCGAGAGAGAACCTCGGGCCAAGGGACCGTCGCACTACGGTCCTTCGGCTCTGTCGCCGGGTTTAGTGAACGGTATCACAAACTATTTGATGAGAGCTTTACCTGCTGGGTGTGCCGACTGTCACACATGAGAGTGACCCTGCGCGTGTGTGCGCGACAGCCGGGTCGACTGTCTGCTAATGGGCGTCCATGTCCGACATGTGAAGCGACGGTCAGCGAGTGGATTCAGCCTTACGCCGCTCGGGGAAGCGCGAACGGGGGCCCACGGCGGTCGCTCCGTTGACGCCCGAGACGCCCGCGGCGATCGGCCTGGCGGGTGCCGGCTCGGTGCCCGAGGCGTCCAGTGCGGCCGCCTCAGCGGCCGCCTCCGCCGCGCGCGCGGCGTGCCGGTAGCGCGGCGGAACCAGACCCTCCGCCCACTTCGGGGTGCGCGGCGTGAAGCGCGGCAGGAGCAGCAGGATCAGGCCCACCGCGCTCAGCGCGGCGATCAGCAGCACGATCCACATCGTGGCGGAATGCACGGAGTAGGCCACCGTGCCGAAGGCGATCAGCCCCGACCAGAAGTACATGATCAGGACCGCGCGGCTGTGCGAGTGCCCGAGCTCCAGGAGCCGGTGGTGGAGGTGCCCGCGGTCGGCCGCGAACGGCGACTGGCCCTTCCACGTACGCCGGACGATGGCCAGGATCAGGTCCGCCATCGGGATCGCGATGATCGTCAGGGGCAGGATCAGCGGGATGAAGACGGGCAGCATCGCGTGCGTCGCGTTGCGCTCACCACCGGCGAACAGGGCCAGCGCGTCCGGGTCCACCTGTCCCGTCAGCGAGATCGCGGCGGCGGCCAGCACCAGGCCGATGAGCATCGAGCCGGAGTCGCCCATGAAGATCCGGGCGGGATGCATGTTGTGCGGCAGGAAGCCCAGGCACATGCCCATCAGGATGGCCGCGAAGAGGGTGGCGGGGGCCGCGGACTCGATGCCGTAGCCGAACCAGATCCGGTACGCGTACAGGAAGAGCGCGGCGGCTGCGATGCAGACCATGCCGGCGGCGAGGCCGTCGAGGCCGTCGACGAAGTTCACCGCGTTGATGGTGATGACGACGAGCGCCACGGTGAGCAGGTTGCCCTGCCACTGGGTGAGCGGGACCGTGCCGATGAAGGGCACCGGGATCCACAGGATGGTCAGGCCCTGCATGACCATCACGCCGGCGGAGATCATCTGCGCGCCGAGCTTGATGAGGGCGTCGATCTCGAACTTGTCGTCCAGGACACCGATCAGCCAGATCAGGGCGGCTCCGGAGAGCAGTGCGCGCGGTTCGTTCGACTTCTCGAAGACCGCGTTGAGGTTCTGCAGGTGGTCGGCGACCAGCAGGCCCGCGCACAGGCCGCCGAACATCGCGATCCCGCCGAGGCGCGGCGTCGGCTCGCGGTGCACGTCGCGGGCGCGGATCTCCGGCATGGCCCCGGCCGCGATCGCGAACTTCCGCACGGGCCCGGTCAGCAGGTAGGTCACCGCGACCGTGACGCAAAGCGTCAGCAGATATTCACGCACTGGCTGCCCCAGATGTATCGCCGGCCATCTCAGCCCCACACATTAGCTGCGATGTCCCCTCTACCGAGGACGCGAGGGTGCGGTATCCCGGTTCCACTACACCCCTCTTGTCCCTATTACTCCCCGTAAGGGGGAAATCCTTCCGTGAGCTTGCCGACCTCCGTACGTGTCTTCGCTGCTTCCCCGCCCAGCGCGGCCGCGAACAGCTCCGCGATCCGGCGCATCTGCGGCTCCCCCATCCCCTGGGTGGTCACCGCGGCCGTGCCCAGCCTTACGCCCCGCTGGTCCCCGTACGGCAGCACGCACGTGTCCAGCACGATCCCGGCGGCGGCCAGCCGGCCGCGGGCGGTCGGGCCGTCCACGCCCAGCGCCGCCGGGTCCGCGGTGACCATGTGCGTGTCGGTGCCGCCGGTGGTGATCGTGAACCCGCGCTCCTCCAGCGCCGCGGCCAGCGCCCGGGCATTGGCGACCACGCGGTGGGCGTAGGTGGTGAAGGCCGGCCGGCCCGCCTCGCCGAAGGCGACGGCCTTGGCGGCGATGGTGTGCATCTGGGCCCCGCCCTGGGTGAGGGGGAACACCGCCCGGTCGATGCGCTCGGCGAACTCGGCGCCGCACAGCACCATCCCGCCGCGCGGCCCGCGCAGCACCTTGTGCGTGGTCGCGCACACGACGTCGGCGTACGGGACCGGACTGGGCGCGGCCCCGCCGGCCACCAGTCCGATCGGATGCGCGGCGTCGGCGATCAGGTAGGCCCCGACCTCGTCGGCGATCTCCCGGAAGGCCGAGTACTCGGGGTGGCGGGGATAGGAGATCGACCCGCACACGATGGCCTTCGGCCGGTGCGACCGGGCGAGGTCCTGCACCTGCCGGTAGTCGATGAGGCCCGTCCCGGCGTCGACGCCGTAGCCGACGAAGTCGAACCACTGTCCCGAGAGGTTGGCGGGCGAGCCGTGGGTGAGGTGTCCCCCGTACGGGAGCCCCATGGCCAGCACGGTGTCCCCCGGCCGCAGCAGCGCCGCGTAGGCGGCCAGGACGGCCGAGGAGCCGGAATGCGGCTGCACGTTGGCGTGCTCGCTCCCGAACAGCGCCTTGGCCCGCTCGACGGCCGCCTGTTCGGCCAGGTCCGCGTACTCGCACCCGCCGTGGTAGCGGGCGCCGGGGTAGCCCTCGGCGTACTTGTTGGCGAGCGGGGACCCCAGCGCCGCCAGGACGGCCGACGAGGTGAAGTTCTCCGCCGCGCTCAGCTGCAGCGTGCCGGCCTGCCTGCGGGCCTCCCCGGCGAGTACGTCGGCCATCTGCGGGTCCTGCCGGCGCAGCAGGTCCGTGGGCTGGGTGATGACGCTCATGGCGCGACTCCAGGGGGGGTACCGGGTACCAGCCACTCTAGGCCCGCGATCCCCACGGCGCCCTGCCGACGCCTCCCGACCGCCCCGGCGCATCCGGGGCGCCCACGACCGGCCCCGCCGGATCAGCGGTGGGCGGTGACACCCGTCAGGGCCGTGACCACCGGGTCCAGCGCCTGGTTGAACACCTTCCCGACGCGCTCCTCACACCGCTCGGCCCTGGGGCCTCCCGGGCATCGGCCCGCTGCGCCGGCCTCCCGCCGCCGGATCAACGGTGGGCGGTGACACCCGTCAGGGCCGTGACCACCGGGTCCAGCGCCTGGTTGAACACCTTCCCGACGCGCTCCTCACACCGCTCGGCGTCGTACACCTCGTCCGCGTCGGGCGACGGCGCCAGCAGCCACCCGCGCAGCGCAGCGGCGGCCCGCACGAGCGCCCGCGCCCGCTCCGCCATGCCGTCGTCCAGCGGCGGCAGCGTGGCCGGATCTATGGCCCGGACCAGCCGGGTGAACTCCTTCAGCGTGAAGGTGCGCAGTCCCGCCGAGTGGCCCATCGAGATGACCTGCGCACGGTGGTCACGCGTGGCGGTCAGCACCAGGTCGGCGCGTATGACGTGCTCGTCCAGCAGCTCGCGGCCGGTGAACCCGGACGCGTCGGCCCCGAAGTCCGCGAGCACGGCGGCCGCGTTCGCCTCCATCGGGGCGCCCTCGTGGCCCCACGTGCCGGCGCTCTCCACGATGAGGTCGCCGCCGACGGGACCGCCGAGGCGGTGCGAGAGGGCGTGCCGGGTGAGCCGCTCGGTGATCGGCGAGCGGCACACGTTGCCCGTGCTGACGTGGAGTATGCGGAAAGTGCTTCCCCCTGCTATGCCACGCCCCTCAGGGCTCACGGGGCCACCTCGAGGTCGGGTACGACCTCCCGCAGCTGGTCGGCGCTGAGCGCCCCCTCGCGCAGCAGCACGGGAACCTTCCCCGTGACGTCGACGATCGACGACGGCTCGATGCCGGGCGTCGGACCGCCGTCCAGGTACACGGACACCGAGTCGCCGAGCATCTCGCGCGCCGCGTCGCAGTCCTCGGGCGCCGGCTGTCCGGAGAGGTTGGCCGACGACACCGCCATCGGGCCGACCTCCGTCAGCAGCTCGATGGCGACCGGGTGCAGGGGCATGCGCACGGCCACGGTGCCGTGGGTGTCGCCGAGGTCCCACGCGAGCGAGGGCTGGTGCTTGGCGACCAGCGTCAGCGCGCCCGGCCAGAACGCGTCGACGAGCTCCCAGGCCTGCTCGGAGAAGTCCGTGACGAGACCGTGCAGGGTGTTCGGGGAGCCGATGAGCACCGGGGTGGGCATGCCGCGGCCGCGGCCCTTGGCGGCGAGCAGGTCGTGGACGGCCTCCGGGCTGAAGGCGTCCGCGCCGATCCCGTACAGGGTGTCGGTGGGCAGCACGACGAGCTCGCCGCGGCGCACGGCGGATGCGGCTTCACGCAGACCCGTCTTGCGGTCCGTCGCGTCGTTGCAGTCGTATCGCCGGGCCATCAGCGGGCCTCCTCGTGCAGCAGGGGGGTGGCGGGATGCGTCGCGCCGGTCACGGCAGCGCCTTGCGGGCCGTGGCGAAGCGCGGGCGGTTGTTGAGGTCGGGGTGGTCGGCGGCGTCGGCCCAGCCCCGTTCCTCGGCGAAGATCCACGGGACCTGGCCGCCCTGGGTGTCGGCGTGCTCGACGACGACGATGCCGCCGGGCCGCAGCAGCCGGTGGGCGGTGCGCTCGATGCCCCGGATGGTGTCGAGTCCGTCCTCGCCGGAGAAGAGCGCCATCTCCGGGTCGTGGTCGCGGGCCTCGGGGGCGACGTACTCCCACTCGGTGAGCGGGATGTACGGCGGGTTGGAGATGACCAGGTCGACCTGGCCGTCGAGCTCGGGCAGCGCGCTCAGGGCGTCGCCCTGGTGGACGGTGACGCGGGAGCCCTCGGCGTTCTTGCGGGTCCACCGCAGGGCGTCCTCGGACAGCTCCACCGCGTGCACGCGCGAGCGCGGCACCTCCTGCGCCATGGCCAGCGCGATCGCGCCGGAGCCGGTGCACAGGTCCACGATCAGCGGCTCGACGACGTCCATCGCCCGGACGGCCTGTATGGCCCAGTCGACGACCGACTCGGTCTCGGGCCGGGGCACGAAGACCCCGGGCCCGACCTGGAGCTCCAGGTACCGGAAGAAGGCGCGCCCGGTGATGTGCTGGAGCGGCTCGCGCGCCTCGCGGCGGGCGACGGCCTCCCAGTAGCGGGCGTCGAAGTCCGCGTCCTTGACGTGGTGCAGTTCCCCCCGCTTGACGCCGTGCACGAAGGCGGCGAGCTCCTCCGCGTCGAAGCGCGGTGAGGGCACGCCGGCGGCGGCCAGCCGCTGGGTGGCCTGGGCCACCTCGGCAAGCAGCAAGTTCACGCTGGTCCTCCGGGCTGCTGTCGTACGGGGGGTGAAGCGGGTTTCGGTCAGTTCGCGGCGGCGAGCTTGGCCGCGGAGTCCGTGTCCACGCAGGCCTGGATGACCGCGTCGAGGTCACCGTCGAGGACCTGGTCCAAGTTGTACGCCTTGAAACCGGTGCGGTGGTCCGAGATCCGGTTTTCCGGGAAGTTGTACGTACGGATCTTCTCGGACCGGTCCACGGAGCGGACCTGGCTGCGGCGCACGTCGGAGGCCTCCTGCTCGGCGGCCTCCTGGGCGGCGGCCAGCAGGCGGGAGCGCAGGATGCGCATGGCCTGCTCCTTGTTCTGGAGCTGGCTCTTCTCGTTCTGGCAGGAGGCGACCACACCGGTCGGGATGTGCGTGATGCGCACGGCCGAGTCGGTGGTGTTGACGGACTGGCCGCCGGGGCCGGAGGAGCGGTACACGTCGATGCGGAGGTCGTTGGCGTTGATCTCGACCTCGACCTCCTCGGCCTCCGGGGTGACGAGCACGCCGGCGGCGGAGGTGTGGATGCGGCCCTGGGACTCGGTGGCCGGAACGCGCTGGACGCGGTGCACGCCGCCCTCGTACTTCAGGCGGGCCCACACGCCCTGGCCGGGCTCGGTGGCACCGTTGCCGCCCTTGGTGCGGACGGAGACCTGGACGTCCTTGTAGCCGCCGAGCTCGGACTCGGTGGCGTCGATGATCTCGGTCTTCCAGCCCACGCGCTCGGCGTAGCGCAGGTACATGCGCAGCAGGTCGCCGGCGAACAGGGCGGACTCGTCGCCGCCCGCGCCCGCCTTGACCTCCAGGAGCACGTCCTTGTCGTCGCTGGGGTCGCGCGGGACGAGCAGCAGGCGGAGCTTCTCGGTGAGCTCCTCGCGCTGCTGGGTCATCTCCTTGACCTCGGCGGCGAAGTCCGGGTCGTCGGCCGCGAACTCCTTCGCCGTCTCGATGTCCTCGCCCGTCTGCTTCCAGGCACGGAAGGTAGCGATGATCGGGGTCAGCTCCGCGTAGCGCTTGTTCAGCTTGCGCGCGTTGGCCTGATCGGAGTGGACCGAAGGGTCGGCGAGCTGCTTCTCGAGGTCGGCGTGTTCGCCAACCAGTTCCTCGACCGCCTCGAACATCGGGGGACTCCTGTGGTGAAAGTGCGGGGGGACTGCACGGGGGGACGGGCGATACGACGACAAAGGCGCCGGTCCGGCCGCCCCCGAGTGGACAGGGGGCGGCCGGAGACCGGCGCCTGGGTCGCGCTACTTCTTGGCCGCGCCCTTGCCGAAGCGCGCCTCGAAGCGGGCCACACGGCCACCGGTGTCGAGGATCTTCTGCTTGCCCGTGTAGAACGGGTGGCACTCGGAGCAGACCTCGGCACGGATGGTGCCCTCGGTCAGGGTGCTACGGGTGGTGAACGACGCACCGCAGGTGCAGCTGACCGCGGTCTCGACGTACTCGGGGTGAACATCGCGCTTCAAGGTGTCTCCTAGATTCGGGAGGGCGCCGGGTCGCAGGAGCCGAATTGCTACTTGCGTGAACCGGGGCCGACAGACCAGTCTGCCAGGACCGGGCTGCCTGTCAAAATTCTGAGGACGTCTCCCTCAACGGGAAGGGGTCCGCTTCTATTCCGGCGGGCTCCGACGCCCTTCGGGGCGCCGGTCCGCGGGGCGGCCCTACTGGACGACGGTCCCGGCCGCGCTCTTGTCGCCGGTGGAGTTCACGGTGGCCTCGGCCGGGATCGGCCGGTCGGCCAGCAGGGCGTCCCAGACCATCTTGGACTCCTTCTGCAGCGGCGTGACGCGGTTCGCGTCGAGTGCGTCCGTGGTCACCGGCAGGGTGATCATCTGCATGTCCTGGGCGTCGATGCCCTGGAGGCTCTGGGCGAAGCCGGCGAGGGACTTCACGTCGCCGAGCGCCTTGTCGGTGGTGAGCGCCTTGGTCCCGGCGTCGGCGAGGTCGAACAGCTTCTTGGGGTTGTCGAACACTCCGACGCCCTTGACCTGCTTGATCAGCGCCTTGATGAAGGCCTGCTGCAGCTGTATTCGGCCGAGGTCACCGCCGTCGCCGACGCCGTGGCGGGTACGGACGAGGCCGAGGGCCTGCTCGCCGTTCAGCTGGTTCGGGCCGGCCGGGAGGTCGAGGTGGCTGTACTCGTCCTTGATCGGCTTGGTGGTGGTCACCTGGACCCCGCCGAGGGTGTCGATGATCTTCTTGAAGCCGGTGAAGTCGACCTCGATGTAGTGGTCCATGCGGATCCCCGACATCTTCTCGACGGTCTTGACGGCGCAGGCGGCGCCGCCGACGGTGTAGGCCTCGTTGAACTGCCGGCGCTTGCCGCCGGGGTCGCTCTTGCCCTTGCCGGTGGGGCACTCGGGGCGGGAGGTCATGGTGTCGCGGGGTATGGAGACGACGCTGGCCTTCTGGTGGCCCTCGTAGAGGTGGACGATCATCGCCGTGTCGGAGCGGGCGGAGCCGCCGTCGTCCTGGCCGTAGGCGCCGTTGGCGCCGCCGCGGGAGTCGGAGCCGAGGACGAGGATGTCCATCGAGCCGTTGTCGACGTTCGCCGGGCGGTCCGTGCCCAGCGCCTGGTCGATGTCGACCGTCTTCAGGTTGCCGTTGAGTTTGAAGTAGAAGTAGCCCAGGCCCGCCCCGCCCAGCAGGACCACCGCGGCGGCGCTCCAGGCGGCTATGACGAGGGCCCTGCGGCGCCCCGCCGGTTTGCGTCGGCGCCGGCCCGCGGCCCGCCGGCCGCGGCCCTTGCTGTCCTCGGTCATGGTCTCCTCAGTCCTGAGTCCGGTCCCCGGGTCCGTACCGGCCCGCCGTCCACCCCGCGGGTCCTCTGACACAGACGGGCGAATGCCTTGAAGGGTTCCACGGCGGCCGCAACCCCCCGCACGGTCGCCACTTGCGTACGAACCCGGACAAAGCTTTCTGTAACGGGCCCTTCACCTGCGGTTTCGGCGCGGGCGGCGGGAGGCCCCGCGGGGGGTGTGATGTGGGAAAGCTCGCACGGGCCGCGGCTGCCTCCCCGAGGCGCTCCAGGCGCCGGGAGAACGCGCAGCAGCCCCCGCCGCGGGTGTGCGGCGGGGGCTGCTGCGGTGATGCCTCACGTCCGGCGCGGGACGCCGGCCGGCCGACCTCAGTCGTCGTTCTTGCCCGACGGGGTCGTCTTCGCGATCTGCATCAGGAACTCGGCGTTCGACTTCGTCTGCTTCATCTTGTCGAGGAGCAGTTCGATCGCCTGCTGCGAGTCGAGCGCGTGCAGCACCCGGCGCAGCTTCCAGACGATGGCGAGCTCTTCCGCGTTGAGGAGGATCTCCTCCTTGCGGGTGCCCGACGGGTCGACGTCGACGGCCGGGAAGATGCGCTTGTCGGCGAGCTTCCGGTCGAGCTTGAGCTCCATGTTGCCGGTGCCCTTGAACTCCTCGAAGATCACCTCGTCCATGCGCGAGCCGGTGTCGACCAGCGCGGTGGCCAGGATGGTCAGCGAGCCGCCGTCCTCGATGTTGCGCGCGGCACCGAAGAAGCGCTTCGGCGGGTACAGCGCGGTCGAGTCGACACCACCGGACAGGATGCGGCCGGAGGCGGGCGCCGCGAGGTTGTACGCGCGGCCCAGACGGGTGATGGAGTCCAGCAGGACGACCACGTCGTGACCGAGCTCGACGAGACGCTTGGCGCGCTCGATGGCCAGCTCGGCAACGGTGGTGTGGTCCTCGGCCGGGCGGTCGAAGGTCGAGGAGATGACCTCGCCCTTGACCGACCGCTGCATGTCGGTGACCTCTTCCGGACGCTCGTCGACCAGGACGACCATCAGGTGGCACTCGGGGTTGTTGGTGGTGATCGCGTTGGCGATCGCCTGCATGATCATGGTCTTGCCGGTCTTCGGCGGGGCCACGATCAGGCCTCGCTGACCCTTGCCGATCGGCGACACGAGGTCGATGATGCGGGTGGTCAGCACGCCCGGGTCGGTCTCCAGGCGCAGCCGGTCCTGCGGGTACAGGGGCGTCAGCTTCTGGAACTCCGGTCGGCCGCGGCCGGATTCGGGCGCCATGCCGTTCACCGAGTCGAGGCGCACCAGGGCGTTGAACTTCTCGCGGCGCTCGCCGTCCTTGGGCTGGCGCACGGCACCCGTGGTGTGGTCGCCCTTGCGCAGACCCGCCTTGCGGACCTGGGCGAGGGAGACGTACACGTCGTTGGGGCCGGGCAGGTAGCCCGAGGTCCGGATGAACGCGTAGTTGTCCAGGATGTCGAGGATGCCCGCGACGGGGATCAGCACGTCGTCGTCGGCGACCTGCGGCTCGTTCGGCGCGAACTCGTCGCGGCCACGACGGCCACGGCGGTCGCGGTAGCGGCCGCGGCGGCCACGACGGCCGCCCTCGTCGTCGAAGTCGTCCTGCGGGCCGCCGTCCTGGCGACCCTGCTGGCCCTGGCCCTGGCCCTGACCGCGGCCGCCCTGCTGCTGGCGGTCCTGACGGTCGGCGCGGTCCTGACGGCCGCCGCCCTGGCCGCCCTGCGCGGGCTGGCCCTGGCCGCCCTGACCCTGGCCGCCCTGGCCCTGGTCGTCGGCCTTGGCGCCACGGTCACGGCGGTCGCGCTGGCGGTCGCCGCGCTCCCGGCGCTCGCGGCGGCCGCGGCCTTCGCCGTCCTGGCCCTGGGCCTGGCCGGCGGAGACCGCGGTGGCGGCCTCGGCCTTGGTCTCGGCGGGCGCGGTGGCGGTGGCCGTGTCGGCCTTCTGCTCGACCTGTACGGAGACGGGGGCCGAGCCCTCCGGGCTGCCGGAGGGGGCCGTCGCGCGACGGCGGCGGCGCTCGCCGGCCGGGGCGTCATCGCTGGCCGGCTGGCCCGGGATCTCGATCTGCGCCTGAGCGGCCGGCTTCTCGGCCGGGGCCGCGGGGGCCTCCGCCGGTGCGGCCTCGGCGGCAGCCGTACGGGCCTTGCTGGTGGCGCGGCGCTTCGGCTTGGCCTCGGCGGTGTCCGCGGCGGCGGAGGCGGCGGCCTTGGGGGCACCGCTGCCCGCCTGCGCCTCCTTGATGACCTCGATCAGCTGGCTCTTGCGCATCCGCGCGGTGCCCCTGATGCCGAGGCCCGACGCGACCTGCTGCAGCTCGGCGAGGACCATGCCGTCAAGGCCGGTGCCGGTGCGTCGACGCTTGGGCGCGGCGCCCGCGGCGGGGGCACTGGTGTCGACAGAGGTGTCGGCAGCGCCCATCAGATCGGTGGTGTCGCTCACGAAGGGTCCTTCCCTGGAGCGGACGTCGGCCTGTCTGGCTCGGCGACCGGTTGTGCTGTCCGACAACGGTCCTTGGTGTGGACCGTGCCGGGGCGGTGGTCCGCCGATAGAGATACGGCGGAAAGAGAACGTGCGTGGGTTCCGGCGAGAAGCCCCCGAGCTGAAAAGCGTGGGAAAATCACGCCGATTCCGGAGCGTGCTCGAAACTGCTGGAAGTGATCAAAGCAGTCGGGGAGGCTCCCGGAAGAAATGTGGTCCCGGATGGGGACACTGAGCACCGAGCCATGGCGGCTTCCGATGCGCACTTGAGACTAACACTACCGGATCCAATAGATATTCCCCCTCTCAATCACCGGCAATCGCGCCCTTCCGCGCGGGCGGCCTGCCCTGGCCGCCCGCCCCTGGCCGACTGGTCCTGTCACGCGGACAGGCCTAGCCGCCCTGGGTTCCCAGCGGAAGAACGCTCGCGCCCGCGGCGTCGAGTGCGAGCCGGTTCGCCGCCCACCCCTCGCCCGCGAGCTGCGCGACCTTGTCGGCCGCGTCGTTGTCGACCAGCGCGAGGACCGTGGGGCCCGCGCCGGAGATGACCGCGGGGATGCCGTCCGCCCGCAGCCGGTTGACGAGTGCCACGCTCTCGGGCATCGCCGGGGACCGGTACTCCTGGTGGAGCCGGTCTTCGGTGGCCGGCAGCAGCAGCTCGGGACGCCTGGTCAGGGCTTCCACGAGCAGGCCCGCGCGGCCCGCGTTGACGGCCGCGTCCACGTGCGGGACGGTGCGCGGCAGCAGGCCGCGCGCCGTCTCGGTGAGGACCGGCCTGGAAGGTACGAAGACCACCGGAACGATGGACTGGGCGGGCTCCATCCGGATCGCCCTGGCACTGCCGCCGTCCATCCACGCCAGGGTGAACCCGCCGAGCAGGCAGGCCGCGACGTTGTCGGGGTGGCCCTCGATCTCGGTGGCGAGCTCCAGGAGCGCCGCGTCGTCGAGCTTCGCCTCGCCGCCTATGGTGACGGCGCGGGCGGCGACGATGCCGGCGCAGATGGCGGCCGAGGAGGAGCCCAGGCCGCGGCCGTGCGGGATGCGGTTGGCGCAGACGACCTCAAGGCCGCGCGGCTGTCCGCCCAGCAGGTCGAAGGCGGTGCGCATGGAGCGTACGAGCAGGTGGCTCTCGTCCCGCGGGAGGGTGTCGGCGCCCTCACCCGCGATGTCGATGTTCAGGCCGGAGTCGGCCACCCGTACGACGACGTCGTCGTAGAGGCCTAGGGCCAGGCCCAGGGCGTCGAAGCCGGGGCCGAGGTTGGCACTGCTGGCGGGGACGCGCACCCGTACGGCGGCGGCGCGGAACGCTGGACCGGCCATCGTCCGATGACACTCCTTGTGACTGTGCGAGGACTTCGCTCTTCGCTGGCTCGCTGTGAATGTACTGGAGAACGCACGACACCCGAAGGCCCTCGGGGCAGCACCGCAGTCATATGCGCGGTGGCGGATGTAAGTACAGCCTATCGAAGGAAGGTTCTCTCGCGACATAGGGCGCACAGGAGGCGCACGATGCGTGTCGCGGATTCGACCGGGTTGGACCCGCTTCGGCCGTACTTTTGTCGTCGTACGAGGTGAGTTGCCGGGTTCCGGAGGGCCCGGGAGTGCCGGTCAGGACACTCGGGGAACCTCCGGAACCCGGCTCACACGCCTGTGCGTCAGACCAGGCCGAGGCGCACGGCGGCGGCTTCGGCGTCCACCGGAACGGTGACGGGCTGCGGAGCGCCGGCGACCGCCCAGTCGGGGTCCTTCAGGCCGTTGCCCGTGACGGTGCACACGATCCTCTGCCCCGGGTCCACCAGCCCCAGCTCGGCGGCCTTGAGCAGACCGGCCACGGACGCGGCCGAGGCGGGCTCGACGAAGACGCCCTCCTGGGAGGCCAACAGCCGGTAGGCGGCCAGGATCTGGCGGTCCGTCACCTCGTCGATGAGGCCGCCGGACTCGTCGCGCGCCTGCAGGGCGTAGTCCCAGGAGGCCGGGTTGCCGATGCGGATCGCGGTGGCGACGGTGTGCGGCTCCTTGACGATCTCGCCGCGCACGATGGGCGCGGAACCGGACGCCTGGAAACCCCACACGCGGGGCGTACGGGAGGCCAGGCCGTCGGCCTTGTACTCCTTGAACCCCTTCCAGTACGCGGTGATGTTGCCCGCGTTGCCCACCGGCAGCACGTGCACGTCCGGGGCGTCGCCGAGCGCGTCGACGATCTCGAACGCGGCCGTCTTCTGACCCTCGATGCGCACCGGGTTGACCGAATTGACCAGCGCCACCGGGTAGTTGTCGGACAGCGCACGGGCGAGGTCGAGGCAGTCGTCGAAGTTGCCGTCCACCTGCAGGATCTTGGCGCCGTGCACGAGGGCCTGGCCCATCTTGCCCAGCGCGATCTTGCCGCGGGGCACGAGCACCGCGGAGACCATCCCGGCGCGCACCGCGTACGCGGCCGCGGAGGCCGAAGTGTTGCCCGTGGAGGCACAGATGACGGCCTTGGCGCCCTCCTCCTTGGCCTTGGAGATCGCCATGGTCATGCCGCGGTCCTTGAAGGACCCGGTGGGGTTCGCCCCCTCGACCTTGAGGTGCACCTCGCAGCCGGTGCGCTCGGACAGCACCTGCGCGGGAACGAGAGGAGTGCCACCCTCGCGGAGCGTGACCACCGGAGTCGTGTCCGTCACCGGCAGGCGGTCCCGGTACTCCTCGATGATGCCGCGCCACTGGTGGGTGCGATTGCTGCTCATGGGTCCTTACTCCCCTTCAACACGCATGATGCTGGCGACACCGCGCACGGTGTCCAGCTTCCGCAGCGCCTCGACCGTCCCGGAGAGGGCGGCGTCGGCGGCGCGGTGAGTGACGACGACGAGGGAGGCCTCGCCGTCCTTGCCCTGCTGCCGCACGGTGTCGATGGACACACCGTGCTCCGCGAACGTGGTCGCCACCTGGGCGAGGACGCCCGGCTTGTCCGCCACATCGAGGCTGATGTGGTAGCGGGTGACGACCTCGCCCATGGGGCTGACCGGCAGCTGGGTGTACGCCGACTCGCCGGGCCCCGTTGCCTCGGCGAGCTTGTTGCGGGCGACGGCGACGAGGTCGCCGAGGACCGCGGACGCGGTCGGGGCACCGCCCGCGCCGGGCCCGTAGAACATGAGCCGCCCGGCGGCCTCCGCCTCGACGAAGACCGCGTTGTACGCCTCGCGGACGGAGGCGAGCGGGTGGCTGAGCGGGATCATCGCCGGGTGGACGCGGGCGGTGACGGACTCGCCGTCCGCGGCGCGCTCCAGGATGGCGAGGAGCTTGATGGTGCAGCCCATCCGCTTGGCGGACGCGAAGTCCGCGGCGCTGACCTCGGTCATGCCCTCCCGGTACACGTCGTCCAGGCGGACGCGGGTGTGGAAGGCGATGCCGGCCAGGATCGCGGCCTTGGCGGCGGCGTCGTAGCCCTCGACGTCGGCCGTCGGGTCGGCCTCGGCGTACCCGAGGGCGGTGGCCTCGTCGAGCGCCTCCTGGTAGCCGGCGCCCGTGGAGTCCATCTTGTCGAGGATGAAGTTCGTCGTGCCGTTGACGATGCCCATCACGCGGTTGATCTTGTCGCCCGCGAGGGACTCGCGCATCGGGCGGACCAGCGGGATGGCGCCGGCGACGGCGGCCTCGTAGTACAGGTCGCGGCCGTGCTGCTCGGCGGCGGCGTGCAGTGCGGCGCCGTCCTGGGCGAGCAGCGCCTTGTTCGCGGAGACCACCGAGATGCCGTGCTCGAAGGCGGTGGTGATCAGGGTGCGGGCCGGCTCGATGCCGCCGATGACCTCGATGGCGATGTCGATGTCGCCGCGTTTGAGGAGGGCGGTGGCGTCAGTGGTGATCAGGGCCGGGTCGATGCCCTCGCGCACCTTGGAGGGGCGGCGCACGGCCACGCCGGCGAGCTCCACGGGCGCGCCGATCCTCTGCGTGAGGTCGTCGGCGTGCGTCGTCATGATGCGAGCCACCTCTGAGCCGACCACTCCACAGCCCAGCAGCGCCACCTTCAGCGGACGCGTACGCATCATTCGACCTACGCCTTTCGATCTTCCATCAATACCCCGCGCGCGGTTTGCGCGCGGGGTGTGAACCAGTCTCACTCAATGGACAGCACTTTCCATCCTCGGTCCATTGACTGAGATACCTATTTCATCATCCGAGGTCGAGACGCAGGAGATCTTCCTCCGTCTCGCGGCGAACGATCACTCGTGCCTGTCCGTCACGCACGGCGACGACGGGCGGGCGGAGCGCGTGGTTGTAGTTGCTGGCCATGGACCGGCAGTACGCTCCGGTGGCGGGCACGGCGAGGAGGTCGCCGGGCGCCAGGTCGGCCGGCAGGAACGCGTCCTTCACGACGATGTCACCGCTCTCGCAGTGCTTCCCGACGACGCGCACGAGCATGGGCTCGGCGTCGGAGGTACGGGAGACGAGCGCGATGGAGTACTCGGCGTCGTAGAGGGCCGTACGGATGTTGTCGGACATCCCGCCGTCGACGCTCACGTAGGTACGGAGCCCCTCCAGCGGCTTGATGGTCCCCACCTCGTACAGGGTGAACGCGGTCGGGCCGACGATGGCGCGGCCGGGCTCGACGGAGATCCGGGGGGCGCGCAGCCCCGCGCTCTCGCACTCGCGGGCCACGATCTCGGTGAGCGCCTTGGCGATCTCGTGGGGCTCGCGGGGGTCGTCGCCGGAGGTGTAGGCGATGCCCAGGCCGCCGCCGAGGTCGATCTCGGGCAGTTCGACGCCGTGCTCGTCGCGGACGGCGGCGAGCAGCCGCACGACGCGCTTGGCGGAGACCTCGAAGCCGGCCATGTCGAAGATCTGCGAGCCGATGTGGGAGTGGACGCCCAGCAGCTCCAGCGAGTCGTGGCCCAGGGCGCGGCGCACTGCCTCGGCGGCGGACCCGTCCGCGACGGCGATGCCGAACTTCTGGTCCTCGTGGGCGGTGGCGATGAACTCGTGCGTGTGCGCCTCGACGCCGACGGTCACGCGGATCTGCACGGGCTGCCGTACGCCCAGCTCGCGGGCGATGTGCGCGACCCGGGCGATCTCCTGGAAGGAGTCCAGGACGATCCGTCCGACCCCGGCCTCGACGGCCCGGCGGATCTCGCCCTCGGACTTGTTGTTGCCGTGGAAGGCGATCCGGTCGGCCGGCATCCCGGCGGCGAGGGCGGTGCTCAGCTCCCCGCCGGAGCACACGTCGACGTTGAGCCCCTCTTCCTTCAGCCACTTCACGACGGCCTTGGACAGGAACGCCTTGCCGGCGTAGAAGACGTCGGCGTCGGGGCCGAAGGCGTGCGCCCAGGCCCGGCAGCGGGCCCGGAAGTCCTCCTCGTCGAGGAAGTACGCGGGGGTCCCGAACTCCTCGGCGAGCTTGGTGACTTCGATGCCGCCGACGGAGACGACGCCGTCGTCCTGGCGCCGGACGGTGCGGGACCAGACCTTCTCGTCGAGCGCGTTCAGGTCGGCGGGCGGCGGGGAGTAGTGCCCTTCGGGCAGGACGTCGGCGTGGCGGGGGCCGGCGGGGTGCGCGGAGCGGCTCATCGGTTTCTCTCTTCGCGGTTCATAGGCGTTCGGGTGCGTCCATGCCGAGCAGGGCCAGGCCGCCGGCCAGCACCGTCCCGGCGGCTTCGGCGAGTGCCAGCCGGGCGCGGTGGGCGGCCGAGGGTTTCTCGTCCCCCTGGGGCAGTACGCGGTACTGGAAGTCGAGCAGCGCGTCGGCCAGCTCGACGAGGCTGCGCACGAGCCGCTCGGGCGCCCGGTGGTGCGCGGCGGCCTCGAGGACGAGGGGGTGGTCGGCGAGGAGCCGCAGCAGGGCGGGGGCGTCGTCGACGTCGCCGGGCTCCTGGTGGAAGCCCAGCTGGTGGGCGTTGCGTACGAGGGCCCGGCTGCGGGCGTGGGCGTACCGGACGCGGAAGAACTCGTTGGCCTCGCCCTGGTGCAGCAGCGCGTCGGAGAAGGAAGGGGTCTCGCGGGCGGGCACGGCGAGCATCGCCCAGCAGGCGGCGTCGGCGCCGTAACGGGCGACGACGTCGCCGTCCCGCTTGGCGACGGGGGCTACGGGGGCGCCGGGGGCTACGGGGGCGCCGGCCGGGCTGTCGAGCAGTGTGCCGTCGGCGACCCCACACTGGACGCACAGAAGCCGCAGGACACTCCGCCGCACGACACGTTCGCGCAGCCCGAGCCCGCTCTCGTCGGCGGGAACGACATGGGCGGCGCCCCCGCGGACGTCCCGGATGGCGATGTCACGCACGATCACGTCGGTGATGACCGCGGGCGCGGAAGGGGCGGGCAGCACGAAGTTGAGGAACCCCGCTCCGGTGACCTCGACGCGCTCGATGCCCGGCTCGGCGCCGAGCCGGCGGGCCAGTACGTCGGCCACGTCACGCGGCGCGCACCGGGCGGCCTTGGCGACCTGGAAGGCGACGGGGGTGGCGTAGTCCCCGACCCCGCCGGGCCGGGTCCGCTCGACGACGACCCGCTCGGGCACGGCCGCCCCGGCGGCCAGCTCCCCGTCCGCGACGGCGCAGCGCACGGCGCGTACGACGCAACGGGAGAGGTCTGCGGGGGTCACGGGACCCAGCCTAGGGGAGACGCCCGGTCATCCCACGAAGGGTTTCGCCATGTGAACAACAGGCCCCGGGGGTGTCCTGCCGATCAGGCCGGTGGCCCGGACGGGGACTCAGCCCCGCCCCCTCCCGGCGGGAGCCCCTTTCCTCCCGTCGCGCCGGTCCTTGCGCTCGGCGAGCCGACGCACGACGCGCACGAGCTCGGTGGGCTCGAACGGCTTGGCGAGGAAGGCGTCGACCCCGGCCTCGATCCCGGCCTCGACCTCCTGCTGCGAACAGGCGCTGACGATGGCGACGGGCACGTCGCGCGTCCGCGGATCGGCCCGCAGCTGCGCGGCGGCCCCGAACCCGTCCAGCCGGGGCATGACCACATCAAGGGTGATCACGTCAGGGCACACCCGGTGCACCACGTCCAGAGCCTCGGCACCATCGTTCGCGGTCACGACCTCGAAGCCCTCCAGCTCGAGATTGACCTTGATCAGATGCCGGATGACCTTGTTGTCGTCGACAACGAGGACCCGGCCCGAGACGCCTGGCACAACTCGAGAGTAGGTCCGCCCGGGCCCCCGCGTCCGGGTTTTTGCCACTTCCACCCCGTGCGGGCGACCCACTCCCCCGTCCCCCACAAAACGGTTCCTGATCACCCCGCGGAAGCTGGTAGTGTTCAACCCGTCGCCGCACCACAAGCGACACGCCCCCGTAGCTCAGGGGATAGAGCAACGGCCTCCGGAGCCGTGTGCGCAGGTTCGAATCCTGCCGGGGGCACTCCAGCTAGACAGTGTGTAAGTGTCGCTGACCTGCTGAAGTGCCAAAGATGAAGCCCCGAACTCAGTCCCACTGAGTCCGGGGCTTTCTCGTTGTCTCTCGCTGTTCTCGCGTGAGTGGTGCGTGAGATCCACCCAGGCCGCCAGCGAGACCTGGGCCAGTCTTCCTGATTCGTCTCGTCCGACGCGCCAGCCGGGCTCTTTCTGGCAGGGCCCCGGCGGCGCGCCAAGAGGCACGGACCTTGTGGAGTCGACGGGACGATCCAGTGATACCGCCTTCAGCATCCTCCTGCCCAAGCAGGGTGGCATTGGCGATCAGATAACCCGACGGGGCCACTTAGTCAGAGCTGTTCACCGAAGAGCCGGCGCCAACCCGAGGAGCGACCTCGGCGGCAGTGGCCGGACGACGAACCAGCCGCTGGACGACCGCGGCGGTGACCGTGACAACGGCCAGCACTGCGCTCGTCACCTCCGGGTCGAGGACGCCGGTGACGAGACCGGCGATCAGGCCGCCGCCCCCCCGCCGCAACGCCAAGGGAAGCAGCAAAGCGTCGCTTACGCCTGGGGCAGCGAGCGGTGACCTGAGTCTCTTCAGTCTGACGGGACAAAGATCCGTCGTTAATGTGGGCCATGGGTAAGCCCCCCTCTTGGGTGCACGCAACTACCCGGCGGCCCCCTGTTGGTAGCAGGGGGCCGCAGCCGTTCCCGTAGGTCGACTGCGGCTAGAGCCTGTGGAAGCACCCGGCGGGTGCCGAGTACAACCGCTACCAGGGCGCCGCACCTCCCTTCAAGAAACGTGTGCTGCGCCATAGTTGGGCCCCTGACCTCCGAACTCTGGCGTCCTGCAGCCTTATTGGCGCCATAACGGGTATCTCAGTCATTGACCGATGCGGCCTTGATCATGGGGTACGCAAAAGATGCCCGACATGTCACCCGGCTACCATCCGCAGCGATGCGTGTACAACACCACGTTTTGGGGCCTTTCGCAGCCGTGAGCAGCATCACACGAACTCGACGACATGGCAGGTCAGCAGCGAACCCCAGGGGTCCGATATGCCCCTTTCGATGTGTGTCGGTCGGAGCCGGTTCGCTGTGACGTGATATAGGCCGTCCACGGGCGACGGGTCACCGTGAGGCGGTGTGGGGCCGGGAGGAGTCCTCCGTGCGCGGCGTCCAGGCGTCCATATGCTCAAACGGTCACGGCTGCTAGGGGCCGACAGGGGTTGAACATCAAGCTCCTCGGAAGCCGCTGTGCCCGTACCTGCATAGCCCTGCTGTCTTCGGGGCCGTGGAGAGGGTGGTTCTCGCACTCAACGCAATCAACTGGGACAGACAGCATGGCGGCCCTCACTTTTGCACTGAGGAACGGGAGCAGTTGTGCGAGTACATCTACCTCACCCTGAGCGAACACAGTGTGGACGTCGACGCTCTGGCCGCTCGGCAGGGCATCGATCCGGCGGCGATCACGGACCGCTGGCGCGACTGGTGAGGAGCATGGCCGTGCCAGACGCGTGCCAGGCAGGACGGGGAACAGCGGTCAACGGCGGCTGCGAGAGCGAAGCTCGGAGTTGTCTCTGACGCCCGTTTGCACAGGTCAGGAACCGGATAGCGTCGCCAAGATCGGTGATTCCCAAGCTCAGAGCGCGGGTTCGGTTCCTGTCACCCGCTCTACGGCGAAGGCCCAGCTCACGGGCGAATCCCAGGGGTCGTTGCAACACGTGATCACCGACGTGTAGTGGCGAGCAGTTTGAACAGGCGCTGGGCTGGGCCTTTCCCAGCCGAGCGTCTTGCCTGGGCGGCTGTTGAGTTCGGCAACGACTGCGTCGAGGTGGTCCCGGGTGTGGCCGGACAGGCTGCTGCCCTAGAGACTGCCCGATTCGCGACCAGCGTACGGGCCCCCTCTCTCGCCCCATGGCAGCTCCAGCCCAAAGCCGCTCCCGCCGACCTCATCTGGCCCGTGTGCGATCGTCACGCCTCCCAGGTACGTTGAGCCGTCAGCCGAGGGAGAACGCTCGCGAGGGAGTCGCCCCGCAACCCGTGGCTGCGGGGCGCTGATCCACTTTCGCAACGGGCTCCAGTGGGGTTTAGTCGACCGTCTGCCCGTCGTACGTACCGCCCCTGCAGGTCGGGAGCACGGGCGTCGACCGATCGATCGTTCCGCCGTTGTCGGTGCACTCACCCGGGGTGACGCTGGCCGGGATGACGGTGCCGGCGGCGGTGGCGGTGGCGGCGCCTGTGAGGCCGAGTCCGGCGAGGGCTGCCGTGGCGAAGACTGCGGCGAGGATTCGTCTAATGCGCATTTGGTTCGCCTTTCACAGATTGCCTCGGTTGGGGCACTAGCCAGCTTGATCTTCACCCATGTGGGTGGCACGTTATGTTGGGCCATTCGGGTGACAGTGTTGTCGGGTGCGGGGTCGGTGACGCGACCCGTCAGAGCGGATGGAAGCCCGTGCCACATCCGTGCCAGAAAGAGCGGATCCCAGCGGTCAAGAGCAGTCAAGCGTGACGCCTCGCGATTAATCACCAGAGGCCGTTAGCGCTGGTCAGCGTAAACCCCCTCCGCGACGGCCCGGTGATTCCCAAGCTCATGGCGTCCCGTCTTGCGGGCGGGCGTGCGCCCCTGAGCTTCGGTCGACCCCCAGTGCGCCCTCTTCATGTTCCACTGCCTGCACCATCGTCGTGGTGCTGGCGAGGGCCGATGGAGGGGGCGAGATGACGCAGCCGCTGTGCGGGGCGGCGACGCAGGATGGTCGCCGCTGCCGGAACAAGGCGATCACCGGGAGCGGGCAATGCTCGAAGCACCAGGGGGCCTGGACCGCTTATGGTGTGGCGCAGCGAAAGAAGAAGGAAGCTGAAGCGAAGATGCGGAAGTTGCGGAAGAAGAAGTGAGCTCGCGCGGCCTATTCGTGGACCGCTGGGACTCTGTATGACCGCGATAGGCATCTGACCTGCTGAAATGCGTGAGGCGCACGGGGCCTCCGGGCCTCCGGAGCCGTGTGTGCAGGTTCGAATCCTGCCGGGGGCACTTCGCAGGAAGTGCCCGAAGACCCCGCCATCAGCGGCAACGCTGAAGCCGGGGTCTTCGCGTATGTGCAGCCAACTGCCGCCCTGTGCACCCGTATGTCAGACCCTGTGGACTGTTCGTGGACAGGATCCCGAGGCATTTCCGCAGGTGACGATGCTCCTCATGGGCGAGCAACACTGGTCTTCATTCTCGCGTCCTGGTCTTGGAAGATGTACCGGACGACTTGGGGGATCCGTGGATGTGAACACGCTGGCCGTCGCTCTCATCAGCACCGGAGGAGTGCTGGGCGGCACTCTGGGCGGGGCAATGCTCAGCCAGCGCGCCAGCCGAGCCCAAGCTGCGGAACTGAACCAGCGTGCCGACCGTGAACGAGAAGAAGGGCGCGCTGAGCAAGCGCTGCTGGCCAAGCGCGACCTGTACGCCCATCTGAACACTGCAGCGCGCGCCTACCGGGTTGCCGCCAGGGATGCTGTCGAAGCTGCAGCACGTGGTGAGAGCACCGACCCTCTGCTCCTGGACGCTGCCAAGGAAGCGTGGGCCGAACAGTACTCCCAAGCTCAGATGGCACTGGCAAATGATGTCTTGCAGATAGCCTCAGCTCTCAACAGATCGCTCGGAGTCGGGTACTCGGCCGTCAAACAGCTGCCGAGGAGTCCCAGGCCCGACGAGGCATACCAGCGGGCCAAGACATGGTTCAGCGGCCCGCTGTCCGATGGCGTATATCTCCTGCGCGTCATGCTGCGACATGACCTTGGCATCGAGGTCGATCCTCACTTCGAGCAGACCCGGGTGCAGATGCTCGCTGCGCTCAACAGCGCCCGTGACAGCCTTGCGCACGCACTCGCCACGGAGCGGTCCCAGGCCACCTGATGAGCTAGCCGGCAGAACAAAGCGGACCTGCCAATACCGGAATGCGTCGAGGCCCCCGGACCGGCACCCGGCGCACATCCTCGGTGGGTCGGTTCTTCAGACCGCGATCGTCATGGCTCTCCCCCGAATCGGTCCACTGCTTGCCCACGCTCGGCCGAGTCCGGTGGAGCAGAGCCGTGCCCCACCCGGAGTCCGGCAACGTCAGATCCGACTCTGCCAGCCCCACGGCTTCGGCCGGCCGAAAGCCCCCGAAGTACGTCCCGGCATAGAGGCCCACCAGCCGCCTGCCGCGTGCCCGGCGGTAGCCACCGACATACGAGACCGCGTGGAGCAGCGCTCGGGCCTGCTCCGGGTTGGCCACGACCCGGGGGTCCACCTCGTTGGAGACCGTGGGCTTCTGCCGGCGGACGGCCGCCAACGGGTGTCGACGAGTTGGGAGCCGTACGAGCTCACCGCGGGCACGCTCGTCGTCCTGCCGGAAGGCGAGCCGCATGCCGGCGTTGGCGTCGTGAACCGGATGGCGGCGATTGGGATCACCGTGAGCCACGCCGTGGAGCAGCCGGAGCCGCGGCAGGCGAGCGCGGAGAGGCGTCACTCCTCGGGATCCAGAAGGGTGCTCTGGTCACCCACATACGGCGGACGTACTACCGCCACGAGGGGCGCCCGCCCCGTAGAGACGGCGGACATCGTCCTTCCCGTTGCGCTGTGCGAGGTCGTCTACGAGATCCCCATCAGGGGGTAGTTCGGTCCTGCAGGTGCGGCCAACCGTCCCGGTTGGAGCAGCTCTCAAAGCAGTACCGCGTCGTACGGTCCCACTCATCACCAGTGGCCAGCTCGTACGCCCGGTCCGGCACGTACAGCAGCCATTCGCCGTCGCACTCGGTGGAGGTGTACGGAGCGAACTTGTCGGCATCGGAGAAGACGCTCTCCCATACGGACTGCCCTGCGGCCACCACAGCGCAGCGTGCGTACAGGAAGCCGTCGGACGACTGCGGGAACGGCCTGCCGTCGCGAACCGTCAGGTCGATCACGGGGAGGACACCGAACTTCTCCTGGTCCAGGCGGTAGAGGGCCTCGGCATGGCGCTCCGCGAATCCGATGATGTCGGGGACGGGGCGGCGGCTCAGCTCCTCCGCCAGATGTTGACAGCTCTCTTGGGTGGCCTCGCCGTTCAGGGTGGCTATCAGCGCCCAGAAGTCGGCCCATGTCATTCTCACCGGCGCAGGATGACAGGGCGGTCTGACATCTGACCCGTGGCCCGGGGCGAGCAGCTGCCGCCGGGGTGGGGTGGTCAGAGGCCGCGCTGGGTCTTCCAGATCGCGTGGTCCAGTTCCCAGGGGGTGCAGCCCAGTTGGGCTGCCGCCTCTGTGATGAGGCGGGTCGCTTCCGGTGTGGTCACCCGGCGGTGCAGCACGTCTTCGAGCCAGCGGAGGATCATGCGGTCCGGCTTGATGCGGTCGTCGGCGCCGACCAGCATCCACAGGTAGGAGAGACGGGCGCCCGAGCCGTGGCCGGGGATGCCGGCGAGGGCGTGTTCGACGGGTTTCAGGCGGTCCGTGTCGGCGAGGAGCGCATCGGCGTCGGCGAGGGTGTTCACGCCGTGGGACGCCAGGGTCTCGGCGTACTGGAGGGCCGCCTCCGTCTTTCGTGGAGCTGCGTGGTGTGCCCGCGTGCGCTGGCGGTTGCGCAGGACCTGCTCCGAGAAGGCCTCCACACCCGCGGCCCGGACATGGGTCACGAACTGGCTGAGCGGCTGCTCCTCGGGGGCCGGGAGGTACGAGGTGATGCCGGCCCAGGTCGCATAGCGGTGGCAGGTCGGGGCCGTGTGCCGGTCGTAGTCGGCGTTGATCGAGAAGACCGCGTCCAGGACGCAGAGGGAGGTGTGGGCCCACCGTCGGGTTCGGGGTTCGCGCGCCAGATGAACGGCGCGGTCGGCCACTTGCGATACCTCGTCCACTGTTCCCCTGTCCCCCGCATGCCCCGAAGTCGTGGGCCAGTGTGGCACGCAGGGGCCCTCCCGGTTCCGGTCATCCGTACGAGGTCTGCTCCGGGCAATCTGTGGGTTTGTCGGGTGGGGAGGGGGCCGGTGGCTGCCTATGGTGGGTGTTGAGCCGCAGCGTGCCGCTGACCTGGCGCTTTGCGGGAAAGAGCTCGGAGTGGATGGGGCGGCACGGATGCGTGAGCTGGTGGAGACGGCGAAGCAGTGGGTGGCCGAGGGGGCGGGCGGGGTATCTGGCCCGGCCCGTCACCGAGCAGGGTTTCGGGCCGCGGGATCCCGCGGGAGCCGTGCTCGTCGACGCGCGGGGGGAGTGCGTCGGCAGCCTGTACCGCGGGGTCTTCGACGCCGAGCTCGTCGCCGAAGCCGTGGCCATGGGGCCCGGGGTCACCGCGCGGGTGTGCGAGGTGTCCGTGGCCGCGGACGAGGCCGTGGCGGCGAAGCTGACCTGCGGCGGGCAGGCCGAGGTGCTGCTCCAGCCGCTCGCGGCGATTCCCGCCGAGTGGTGGGAGCTGCTCGGCGAGGGCGCCGGGGTGGCGTTGGTGACCCGGCTGAACGAGGCCGCCGACCAGGCGTCCAGCGAGGTCGTACGGGCCGGTGCGGTGCCGGGCGACGATGCCGGGCGGCGGGCCGGTGAGCTGCTGGCCACCCGGCGGGCCGGGAAGGACGCCCTCTACGGGGAAACCGGCCTGGTGCTGGTCGAGGCGCACCCGTCGGCCCCGTACGTGGTCATCGGCGGCGGCGGTGAGCTCGCCGTCGTCATCGAGCGGCAGGCGCTGCTGCTGGGCTGGGAGGCCGTACGGGTCGAGGCGGCCGAGCCGGCGGTCGAGGCGATCGAAGCGCGCCGGGACTCCGCGTGCGTGGTCGTGCTGAGCCACGACGAGCAGTTCGACGTGCCGACGCTGCGGGCGGCGCTGGCCGCCGGTGTTCCGTACATCGGGGCGCTCGGGTCGCGGCGTACGACGGCGCGGCGCCGGGAGGGGCTGCTCGCGGCCGGGGTCACCGAGGCGGAGCTGGCCCGGGTCCACGGGCCGATCGGGCTCGACCTCGGGGCCCGCACCCCGGCGGAGACCGCGCTGGCGATCTGCGCCGAGATCCTCGGGGTGCTGGGATCCCGCAAGGCGGGTGCGCTGCGGGACACCGAGGGGCCCATCAACACCTGAGCCGGGGCGGGTCCGCGCACGTCCTTGCCGCGCCACCGAAATGCGCATAACAGGATGACATGGGGGAAAATGCTCCGTATGGACATGATCCTGAGCGTGGACTCGATCCTCACGGATGTCGCGTGGTTCCCGGTCATCGGACTGGCCGTCGTCGCCATGCTGCTCGGCGGCTTCAAGCTGGGCCAGCTGGTCCGGGCGAAGGAACCGCCACCCCCCGCCGCCGAGGAGCAGCCCCACCTGCCGAACGGCGGAGCGGTCTACGAGGTCCGCGAGGAGCGGGACCAGGTGGAGATCCCCGAGGGCGGCCTGCGACCGCACGAGATGCAGGGCTACGGGAACTTCGGCTCGACGACCTCCAGCCACCCGGACGAGGTCCGCAAGGAACGCGAGTCCGGCTACAAGCTGCCCGAGGGGCCGGGTCCTCACCCGCAGCCCGGGGCTCCCCCGGACGCCGGGCGCGGCGCGCACGCCTGATCCGACGACACGACAGAACGACGGCCTGACCCGCGCCTCCCGCGCGGGTCAGAGGTCTGTCCGCAGCCGCAGCACCTCCGGCGGCGGGTGCCGGGCCGAGGTGTGGCGGACCTCAGCCGTGAGCGGCGGGTCCAGGGCGCGGTAGGGGACCTCCCCGAGCCCGATGGCCGTGACGGTGGCGGTGGCGGTCGCCGGCGGCTCGCCGCCACCGCGCGCGGCGGCCGCCTCGGCCACCTCCCGGCGCAGCGCCGCCGTCAGCGGGCTCGACACCAGCGGGGTCTCGTCCCCGACGGGCAGGACGAGGACCAGGGCGAGCGGCCGGCGCGGGGTTCCGGTGTAGCCGACCACCGCCGCGTCCCGGACGTCGGTGTGCCGCAGTTTCTGCCAGCCGCGCCGCCCGGCCGGGTAGGTCTGGTCCAGCCGTTTGACGACGAGGCCCTCGATGCCGCTGGCGGGGAGCGTCTCGTACCAGGTGGCGGCCAGTTCCGGGTCGGTCGTCATCGGGACGGGCTGGAGGGGTGGCCCGAGCGGCAGGAGCAGGTCGACGAGGAGGGCCCGGCGCCGTTCGTACGGGCGGCCGCGCACGTCCAGCCCGGCCAGTTCCAGCACGTCGAAGGCTGCGTACGAGGCCGGCAGGCTCTGCGCGAGGACGGCGGCCCGGGCGGGGGTGGCCGCCGCGCGCCGCTGCACCAGGGCGAAGTCGGTCCGGCCCCCGTGCCAGACCACCACCTCGCCGTCGAGGACCGTCCCGGCGGGCAACCGCAGTGCCGCCGCCGCGAGATCGGGGAACGCGCTGGTCACGATGCGGCCGGAGCGGGCCTGGAGCGTCACGTCGGCCGCCGAGCGCACGACGACGAGCCGGTGCCCGTCGAACTTCGGCTCGTACGCCAGTCCTGCCGCGCGCGGCAGGGTGCGTACGGCGGCGGCCAGCGCGACGCGGATCACGGCCGGGCCCTGGGGAGCGGGCGGCCGCTCGCGGGGTCGGCGAGCGGGGCGAAGAGGTCTCCGTCGCGGTCGAGCCGCGGCCCGATGTCGTCGGCGAGGAAGACCAGGTCGGCGGGGGTGCGGCAGGCCTCGACCTCGGTCCAGGACACGGGGGCGGACACGGTGGGGCGGGCCCGCGCGCGCAGGGTGTAGGCGGCGGCGGTGGTCTTGGCGGCGGCGTTCTGGCTGTGGTCGACGAAGACCTTGCCAGGGCGCAGGGCCTTGGCCATGCGGTGGACCACGAGGTCGGGGAGCTCGCGCTCGGCCTCCTGGGCGAGCTGCTTCGCGTACGCGGACACCTGCGACGACGGGGTCGGCTCCAGGGGCACGGCCAGGTGCAGGCCCTTGGAGCCGGAGGTCTTGGCGTAGGCGTCGAGGCCGTCGGCGGCGAGGCGCTCGCGCAGCCAGAGGGCGACGGCGCTGCACTCGGCGACGGTCGCGGGCGCGCCGGGGTCGAGGTCGAGGACCATGCGATCGGCGACGGCGGGGCTGCCGGCCGGCCACTGGTGGATGTGGAACTCGACGACGAGGTTGGCGGACCACATGAGGGTGGCCATGTCGGCGACGACCACCTGTTCGGCGGAAGGGTCCTCGGAGCGCGGCACGGGGGTGGTCCTCACCCAGTCGGGTGCGCCGGGCGGCGGGTTCTTGGTGAAGAACAGCTGGCCGTCCGGTCCGTCGGGGTAGCGCAGGAAGGACACCGCCCGGTCGTGGATCTGGGCGAGCAGGGGCTCCGCGACGGTGGCGTAGTAGTGGAGCACCTCGCCCTTCGTGAAGCCGGTCTCCGGGTAGAGGACCTTGTCGAGGTTGCTGAGCGAGATGCGACGGCCCTCCACCAACGTGATCGGCGTCATACGATGAGATTGCCACGAAACAGGAGGAACCGTGCGATCCATCTGGAACGGAGCGATCTCCTTCGGCCTCGTCAGCATTCCGATCAAGCTCGTGAACGCGACCGAGAGCCACTCGATCTCCTTCCGTCAGATCCACCTCGCCGACGGCGGGCGGATCCGCTACCGCAAGGTGTGCGAGCTGGACGGAGAGGAGGTGCCGGGCGCCGAGATCGGCAAGGGGTACGAGGAGGCGGACGGGTCCGTCATCCCGATCACGGACGAGGACCTGGCGCAGCTGCCGCTGGCGACCGCGAAGACCATCGAGATCATGTCGTTCGTACCCGCCGAGGAGATCGATCCGCTGCAGATGGACGCGGCGTACTACCTGGCGGCGAACGGGGCGACCGCGGCGAAGCCGTACACGCTGCTGCGGGAGGCGCTGAAGCGGAGCCGGAAGGTCGCGATCGCCAAGTACGCGCTGCGGGGGCGGGAGCGGCTGGGCATGCTGCGGGTCGTCGACGACGTGATCGCGATGCACGGGCTGCTGTGGCCGGACGAGATCCGGGTGCCGGAGGGAGTCGCTCCGGACGTGGAGGTGACGGTCCGGGACGCCGAACTCGACCTGGCGGACGCGCTGATGGCGACGCTCGGCGAGGTGGAGATGGCGTCGCTGCACGACGACTACCGGGACGCGGTGGAGGCGATGATCGCGGCGAAGGCGGGTGGGGCGTTCGAGCCGGCGGAGGCGCCGGGGGAGCCGGCCGGCGGGCAGGTGATCGACCTGATGGCGGCGCTGGAGAAGAGCGTGCGGGCTGCGAAGGCCTCGCGGGGCGAGACCGGTGGGGCCGGTGCCGGTGCCGGTGCCGGTGCCGAGGAGCCGGAGACGAAGGCAGGGGCCGAGGTCACGCCGATGCGGCGGGGCGGGGCGGGCCGCAAGACCTCGGCCGCGCCGAAGGCCGTGGGCGGCAAGAAGTCGACGGCGGCTTCGGCAAAGAAGACCGCCGCGACGGCGGCGGCGAAGAGCACGTCGGCCGCGTCGAAGAAGAAGACGACCGCCAAGTCGACGGCGGCCAAGTCGGGGACGACGAAGTCGACTTCGGCGGCGAGTGCGAAGAAGACCGGAGCGGGCGCGAAGAAGGCCGCGACGCCACGCAAGCGGGCCTCCGCCTGACGCGGGACCGGGCCGAGCCGGGCCGGGCCGGGGCCGGGCCGAGCCGGGGGCGGGCCGAGCCGGGCCGGGGCCGGGCCGAGCCGGGCCGGGCCGAGCCGAGCCGGGGGCGGGCCGAGCCGGGGGCGGGCACGAGAGCAGGCACGAGAGCAGGCACGGGCGCGGGTGTGGTCGCCGGTGCGGTCGCCGGTGCGGGTGCCGGTGCGGGTGCGGGTGTGACGCCACGGAAGCGGGCCTCCGCCCGACACAGGGCCACGCCGGGCCGGGGCCGGGCCGGGGCCGGGCCGGGGCCGGGCCGGGGCCGGGCGGGCGGGGCCGGGCCGAGCCGGGCCGAGGCCGGGGCCGGGCGCGAGAGCGGGAGCTGGGGCCGGGCCGGGGGCGAGAGCAGGTGTGGGGGCCGGGCCGGGGGCGAGAGCAGGCGCGGGAGCCGGGGCGGGTGCGGGAGTCGGGGCGGGCAGGCCTGCGGCGGGCTCTGCCCGCCTCGCCCTTTCAGCGTTTTCCGGGGCTCCGTCCCGGGCCCGGCGCCTCAGCGCCGGCGCGGCCGGTGTCCGGTAGCCAGGTGGCGGTGTCCCGGGCCTGGGCGAACAGGGCTTCGACGTCCGGCGGTTTGAGGGCCGTCGGGGACGCGACGAGGTCCGGGGTCGCCGTCGGCGGCTGGAGGACGCGGATGTCGCGGACCGTCGGGGCCGTCTCCAGGCGGGAGGCGTCGACCACCGCCAGCGCGGGGGTCACCTTCGCGGCCAGGAGCGCCGTCGCGCGGGCCGCCGCGCCGCGGATCCAGCGGGGGTCCGGGCGGGGTTCCGCACGGCCGACCGTGAGCAACAGGTCGCCCACGACCGCCCGCTGACGGCGCCCCGGGACCGTACGCACGCAGAAGATCCCCGCCGGGCCGATGACCAGGTGGTCGATGTGGCCGAAGCCCGGGAGCGGGACGCAGTGCAGGGTCCGCCAGCCGTCCGGCTCCAGGGCGTCGAAGGCGTCACCCATCCGCTGCTGCGCCGTCAGGTCCTGGCGCA
Source organism: Streptomyces virginiae (assembly GCF_000720455.1). Taxonomy (GTDB): domain Bacteria; phylum Actinomycetota; class Actinomycetes; order Streptomycetales; family Streptomycetaceae; genus Streptomyces; species Streptomyces virginiae. Next base: position 235,970 of record NZ_JOAK01000005.1, read on the forward strand.
GCCGGTGCCGGGCGCGGGTGCCCGCGGCGCCGTGTTCCAGCTCCCCCAGCAGGGTCTCGCCGGGGCGGTTCGGTGCCAGGTCGGCGTCCGGCGGCAGGGCGAGGCGGCGCAGGTCGCCCGCGGTGGGGACCGGTGGCGGCCCGATGGACACGGTGCCGCTCAGGTAGGGACGCAGCACCGCCAGGACGGCTTCGCGGTGGTCGTCCGCGAGCACGCTGATCCGGTTGGCCTGGCGGTCGTACCAGGCGACCGCCTGTCCGTCGGGCAGGTTGACGTACAGTCGGCCACGGCCGGGCCGGCCGCTGGGCAGTACCTTGAGTCCGCGCATTCACCCTCACCCCCGCCGTCCATGGGAGCAGCCGGGGCGCCGCACGGCAATCCCTCGGTTGTGTAACGACTCCGACGGAACGTTGCGACTTCGCTGTTACACGAACGGGGTGTCGCCGCAACGGCCGCCCCCTAGGTTGGTCGCACCTGGAGACGCCAGGCCGTGACCAGCATCGAAGGACTTCCCGTGAGCACCGTCCGCCGCCGCACTCTCGTTCGCGCCGCCGCCGTGACCGCCTGTGCCGGCAGCCTGCTGGCGCTGCCCACCGCCGCCGCTCTGGCCGAAGGGGTACCGGCGGCCTCGTCGGCGCACTCCGCGGCCCCTCAGCGGACCCTGGTCAAGAGCCTCTCGCTGGCCGACGGGGTGTCCACGGCGAAGGTCTACCGGACGGCCAAGGGCGGCTACCAGGCCGACATCCTGGCCGCCGACGGCGCCAGGGCGACCACCCTGACCAGCCGTGACGGGGTGACCGACGTCGGCGCCTCCGGTGAACTGCACGCGGCCCTGGACCCGGCGGGCCGGCTGACCTCCTGGGTGGGCGACGCCTCCGCGCAGGACGGTGGCCACGCCGTCGCGGGCGCCGGGCACAAGACCGGCACTCGTGACGCCGCGCGCAACGGGCAGCGCAACGGCCAGGTCGTCCCGGTCTCGGCCGAGCAGCGGGCCGCCTCCGGCGACACGCGCGCCCTGGAGGCCGCCTCCGCCGAGGGGCGGCGGCTGAGTACGCTGGCCGACGGACCCGGCGACGGCGTACTGCTGCTCGCCGCGGGCGGCGGTATCGCGGCGGTGGGTGCGGCCGGGCTCGGCTTCGCCATGCTGCGCAGGGGACGCACGGACGGCTGACCGGGACACCGGGTACCCGATGACCGGCGCGCGCCGGGGGTCGGTACCGGTACCGGCATCGACACCCGCATGGGCAAAAGGGGCGCACCTCCGCATATGGTGGGCCTGATCGACCGACGGCGCAACGCGGGCAGAAGGGCACGGGGGCTGTGGACAGGGGGGCCGTGAAGAGGTTCGGTTTCGGCGGCTCCGGGCACCGCCGCTCCCCCGCTCCCGCCGTCGTCCCGCTGCTGGTCCTCGCCGTGTTCCCGCTGCTGGCGGGGTGCGGCGACACCGGCGGGCTGGTCGCCGCGGGGGCGACCGCGACCGCGAGCGGGCCCGTACACCTGTGGCCCGACCGCCAGGGGGCGACCGTACCGCCGGCCGATCCGGCCGGGGCCCCGCCCGAGTACGTGAAGGGGATCCCGCCCGTCCGCGACGAGGACGTGCACGCGGTCGATCCGGTGGCCCTCGTCCAGGCGGAACTGCGGGTCCACCCGAAGGCCGGGGCCGGGGCGGACGGGATACCGGCCCAGACCGCGGCCGCGATCAACGCCTGCAAGAAGGGGGACGCGGACCCAGGGGCCTGCCCGGTGCTGTCGCCGTACTACCGGGACCTCACGGGCAACGGCAAGGACGAGCTGATCGTGGGCATCGAGTTCCCGGACCGGAAGATGTCCGTACGGGTCTACACGGCGGACCGCGACGGGCGGCTCAACCGGATCATGGCGACCACGCAGACCGTCGTCTCGGTGGAACTGGCCGGGCGGGACGTGGTCCTGCGGGTGCCCAGCGGGAACCGCGGCTACGAGCTGATCACCGCCTGGTCCTGGGAGGAGAAGCAGCGCACCATGCTGCCGACGCGCGAGCAGATCGTACGGGTGCCCGCGAATCCGCAGGGCCCGGCCGACCGCGGCCCGGGACCCGGACCTGGACCCGGGGGCGGTCCGGGGGGCGGTACCGGGGGCGGTCCGGGGTCCGGATCCGGCCCTGGTCTCGGCCCCGGATCCGGCGCCGGTCTCGGTCCCGGGTCCGGTCCCGGTCCCGGTCCCGCACCGGACCGGCCGTGAGCGAGGACCGCGGGCGACGCCCCGGGCGGCGCCTGCCGCTCCGGCTCCGGCGCCGGCTCCGGCTACCCTCCTGGACGGCCACGCTGACCTGGAAGTCGGCGTGCTTCATCGTGGTGATGTGCTGCTCGCTGGCGGCCGTGCTCGGCGCGCTCGTGCACGTGGAGGTGACCCGCCAGACGGTGGCCACGGCCCGTGAGAAGGCGCTGGGCAAGCTGAACGACGTGGCGAGCGCCTACGAGGCGGGCGAGAACCTGCCGCCCGGTTCCGGACTGGACCCGGTGGGGCTGCCGCCGGAACTGCGGGCGCTCGCGGTCAGCGGCCACCGCGGGACGGTCGTGGCGGAGCACCGCGGCCGGCCGACGATGTGGGCGGCGGCCCCGGCGGACGGCCGGGCGCTGGCGACCGCCGTCGACTACGGGCAGAGCGCCCGCACCATCAGCGGTCTGGACAACGCGATCATCGGCTCGTCGGTGCTGGCGATCGGCGGGACGCTGCTCGTGGGCGCCTTCTCGGTGACCCGGGTGACCCGTCGGCTGCACCAGACGGCGACCGTGGCGCGGCGGATCACCCAGGGAGATCTCGACGCCCGGGTGGACGACCCGCGCACGAAGGACCCGTCGCGGCGCCAGGACGAGGTCGCGACGGTGGCCGGGGCGCTGGACACGATGGCCGGCAGCCTGCAGTCGAAGCTGGAGAGCGAGCGGCGGTTCACGGCGGACGTGGCTCATGAGCTGCGCACGCCGCTGACCGGTTTGCAGGCGGCGTCGGAGCTTCTGCCGGAGGGCCGGCCGACGGAGCTGGTGCGCGAACGGGTACGGACGATGCGGCAGCTGACGGAGGACCTGCTGGAGATCTCCCGGCTGGACTCGGGCAGCGAGGCGGTGGAGACGGACCTGCACCAGCTGGGGCGGCTGGCCCGGCGCGTGGTGCGGGCGTCGGGGACGGACACGGAGGTGGTCGTCCTGCGGGACGCCCACGTGGAGACGGACCGGCGCAGGCTGGAGCGGGTCCTGGGGAACCTGGTGGCCAACGCCCATCAGCACGGCCGGCCGTCGGTGGTGCTGACGGTGGACGGGCCGGTGGTGACCGTACGGGACCACGGGGACGGCTTCCCCGACTACCTGCTGGCGCACGGCCCGCAGCGCTTCCGCAGCGGCGGGAAGGGCCACGGGCTGGGCCTGACCATCGCCGTGGGCCAGGCGGAGGCGATCGGCGCGACGCTGCGCTTCCACACCGCGGAGACCGGCGGCGGCCTGGCGGTCCTCTCCCTCCCGGGCTCCTGACACACCGCCCGGCAGCCGCTTGCGCCCCGTCCCCGGGCGCCGCCGCGGCGCACGCGGGCGCAGCCCCCTGCCCGGCCCGGGCCGCGGGTACCGCGGTCAGGGGGTACGGCCCGCCGGCCGGGGCGACGGGCCGGGGTCAGTCCTGGGGGCGGGGGGTTCTGGTCCAGGGCCAGCGGGGGCGGGGCTTGGTGCCCGAGGGGCGGAAGGCGTACTTCCAGCCCTTCTGCAGGCCCAGCCGCTTGGAGTAGCCCGACGGGACGCGTTCGTACAGCAGCACCGTCGGCGGGCCGTCCGGCGTCGGGACGGGAATCTCGTACCACTTCGGCGGGTGTCCGGTCGGGCCGAGCAGGATCGGGAGGACCCGGCCGTCCATCGGGCCGCCCTCGAACGGGGTCGGTTGGCTTCTCACCCCACCAGTGTCACAGCAGGTGGGCGGCCTCGGAGACCACCGGCATCACGCGCCGGGCCAGGGCCCCGACCGGGCCGTCCGCCGATTCCATGGCCAGGGCTGCCCGGGCGGCCGCGGCGGTCTCCGGATCCGTGGCGGCGGTGGCCGTCAGCAGGGCGATGAACTGGTCGAGCAGCCAGTCCCGGAGGGTGTCGACCTCGGGCTGCTTGCCCTCGTCGATCCATATGAGGGAGGCCGCCTCGACCGCGGTGATCCACGTGCGGACCATCATGCGCAGCCGGGGCCCGGGCGCCGGGACCCCCAGGTGGAGGAGGATCTGGTCGGCCGCGGCCCGGCGGATGCCGTCGACCGTCGCCGTCGTCCGGGAGGTCTCCACGACGCTGCCGCCCTGGAGGAGGGCCGCGAAGCCGGTGTCGTGCTCGTCGACGAAGGCGAGGTAGCGGTCCAGGGCCCGGGACAGCCGCCGGGTCAGGGGGCCCTCCTGGGGTACGGCGAAGCAGAGTTCGAGGAGGTCGGCCGCCGAGCGCAGGGCCGCCTCGTAGAGCTGCTGCTTGCCGCCGGGGAAGTAGCGGTAGACGAGCGGGCGCGAGACTCCGGCGGCCTCGGCGACGTCGTCCAGCGAGACCTCCTCCGGAGCCCGGTGCGCGAACAGCGAGAGGGCCGCGTCGAGGAGTTGGGCCCGCCGCTCCTCGACGCTCAGCCTGCGGTACGCGCGTACGGTCATGACCGCAGGGTAGCCCGCGAGTGGCCGGCCGCGGCCGGCGTCCGCGAAGTCCCGGCCCGATCCGGCCGCCCGGGCCCCTGCCGTGGCTACGCCAGCAGTCCCGAGCTCTGCCACAGCCTCCGGCCGACGCCGCGCAGTACGCCGATGTCGTCGAGGAAGTCGGTGAGCCGCTTGGCGCCGGTCTGCATGACCTCGCGGCGGTGGCCGCTGGCCCGGACCTGGGCGACCGCTTCGCGGCGGTCCAGGCCGACGTTGTCGTAGACGGCCGGGTTGACGAAGGCGAGGGAGAAGACGCGGGCGGCCTCGCCGCAGCTGATCCGGGTGAGTTCCTGCTCCCAGCGCGGGGCCGTCAGCATCTGGCGGCGCAGCTCCTCGCGCGCGTACCGGACGTGCCGGGCCTCCTCGATGACGTGGATCCGGGTGACGCCGCGGACCAGCGGCTGGATGCGCTCGTCCGGGAAGGTCAGGCGCTGCATCCAGTCGAGGATCTCCTCGCCGAGCAGGGTGCACGCGAAGGAACCGGGCGTGGTGGAGACGGTCTTCAGGATCCGCGCGAGGTTGTGGTTGAGGCGGGAGACGGGGTACTCGGGGCTGCCGCTCTTCTGGATCATCCGGGCGAACATCATCGAGTGCCGGCACTCGTCGGCGATCTCGGTGAGCGCGTAGCGCACGTGCTTGCTGGTCAGCGACTTGTCGTAGATGTGGCGGACCATCAGCTGCATGAGGATGATCTCGAACCAGATGCCGAGCGAGCCGAGCGCCGCCGCCTCGTGGCGGGAGAGGTCGATGCGCTGCTCCTCGCCCATCTTCTTCCAGAGCGGGGTGTCGTAGAGGGAGAGCAGTTCGGGCGGCCAGTAGTACTTCCCCTCGACCATGGGTGCGTCCCAGTCGAGTTCCTTGTCGGGGTCGAAGGAGTGCTTGGCCGAGGATTCCAGCAGGCGCTCGGCTATCTGCTCCCGGTCCTTGAGGAGGCCGAGGGCGTCCCTGAGCGCGGCTCGTTCGGTCACGGTCGTCATGGCTTCGGACACCTCGTCGTCGAGTTACCGGCGGTCAGTTCTTATGAGACTGCTTGTCAGCAAGGTCGTCAATCCCCCGCGCACGACTTGTTGACCCCGCGTCTACCAACGTGTGACTCTGCCAACTGTCCGGTCCTGCACCGCAGTACGTGAGACGAGGGGGCGTCAGTGTCGACGCACGAGCTCTACACCGAGGACCCGGGCGAGGCCGTCTGGCAGATCCCCGCCTCCGGCTCCGCCCGCTTCAGCTGGGAGTACGACGACGGCCGCGAGCGGCTCCTCGCCCTCTACCAGAAGGGCAAGGACAAGCAGTGGGACGGCGCCAAGCGCATCGACTGGGACATCGAGGTGGACCCGTACGATCCGCTGGGCACCCCCGACGAGGCCCTTCCGCTGTACGGGACCCGGCACTGGTCCAAACTCACCGAGAAGGACAGGGGCGAGCTGCGCCGGCACTACACCGCCTGGAACTTCAGCCAGTTCCTCCACGGCGAGCAGGGCGCGATGGTGTGCGCGGCGCGCATCGTGGAGTCCGTTCCGGACCTCGACGCGAAGTTCTACTCGGCCACGCAGACCATGGACGAGGCTCGGCACGCCGAGATCTTCGGGCGCTTCCTGCACGAGAAGGTCGGGATGCTCTACCCGGTCAACGACAGCCTCCAGGGACTGCTCGGCGACACCCTGCGCGACTCCCGCTGGGACATGCCGTACCTGGGCATGCAGGTGCTCATCGAGGGGCTGGCGCTGGCCTCCTTCGGCCTCATCCGGGACACGACCGCCAAGCCGCTGCCCAAACAGCTCCTGGCGTACGTGATGCAGGACGAGGCACGGCACGTGGCCTTCGGGCGGATGGCGCTGCGCGACTACTACCGGCAGCTGACGGACGCCGAGCTGCGCGAGCGCGAGGAGTTCGTGATCGAGGGCTGCCACCTGATGCGGGACCGGCTGCTCGGGGTGGAGGTGCTGGAGAACTTCGGCATCCCGCCGAAGGAGGCGGAGCGGCTCAGCGAGCAGTCGGAGTTCCTGCACCTGTTCCGCAAGCTGCTCTTCAGCCGGATCGTGCCGTGCGTGAAGGACATCGGACTGTGGGGCGAGCGGCTGCAACGGGCGTACGTGGACCTGGGCGTCTTCCACATGGGCGACTCCAACCTGGACCTGCTGATGAGCCAGGACGAGGAGGTCGCCGACGCCCTCGACCGCGAGCGCTTCGCGGCCGAGGAGGCGGCGCGGGTGGCGGAGGTCGAGGCCGCCATCTCCGACGGCGGTGGCCGCGGTCCGGAGCGCTGACCCGACCCGCCGGCCCGACCCCGCCGGCGCGACCCCGCCGACCCGACCCCGCCGACCCTGGACCCGTGGTCCGCCCCGGGCCGGCGACTGCGCGCGCCGGCCGGCGCGGGACGCCCGGCGGGAGTCTCACCGGGCGGCCAGGGCGGCCTGCATCACCGCCCGGGCGATCGGCGCCGCGGCGCCGTTGCCGCTGATGTCGCCCCGGTCCGCCGAGGCGTCCTCCACGACCACCGCGACGGCCACCGCCGGCAGCGCCGCGCCCTCGGCGCGGGCCCAGGAGATGAACCAGGCGTACGGGGTCCCCGCGTTGCCGACGCCGTGCTGGGCGGTGCCGGTCTTGCCGCCGACCACCGCGCCCGGGATCGCCGCGTTCTTGCCGGTGCCGTTCTCCACCACCTTCACCATCAGCTCCTGCATCCGCAGCGCGGTGGCCGGATTCATCGCCCGCCCGAGGCTGCGCCGGTCGCCGCGCCGCACCGGGGAACCGTCGTCCTGGGTGGTCCGTTCCACCAGGTACGGAGAGGCCAGCTCACCGCCGTTCGCGACGGCCGCGGCCACCATCGCCATCTGCAGCGGTGTCGCCGTGGTGTTGAACTGCCCGATCGAGGACAGGGCCAGCTGGTCCAGGCTCATGTCGGTGTCGAAGTTCGACCGGGACACCCACGAGGGCACCCGCAGCCCCTCCGTGTTGAAACCGAAGCGGCGCGCCGCCTCCACCATCCCGCGCAGCCCGACCTGTACCCCGATCTTCGCCATGACCGTGTTGCACGACCACTGCACGGCCTCGGCCATGGAGGCGTCCTCGCAGCCCGTCGCCGCGTTCGGCAGCAGGGTCCTGGTCCCGGGCAGCGGGTAGGGGTCCGGGGTCCGGGTCGGCGCGTCCACATCGGTGACCACGCCCGCGTCGAGCGCCGCCGCCGCCGTCACGATCTTGAAGGTGGAGCCGGGCGGGTACGTCTCGCGCAGCGCCCGGTTCAGCATCGGCCTGGCCGGGTCCGCGTTCAGCGCCGTCCAGGCCCCCTTCGCCTTCGCACCCGTGCCGGACAGCACGGAGGGGTCGTACGAGGGGCTGCTGACCAGCGCGAGGATCTTCCCGGTGGCCGGTTCGAGGGCGGCCACCGCACCGCGCTTGCCGCCGAGTCCGGCGTACGCGGCCCGCTGCACGGCGGCGCGGACGGTGGTGGCGGCGTTCCCGCCGGCGGGGCGGCCGCGCGCCAGGTCGTACCAGAGCGGGAACGCCGACAGCCCCGGGTCCGTGCCCGACAGGACGGCGTCCTCGGCGCGCTCGACGAAGCTGGTCCCGTACGTCTGGGAGGAAAAGCCGGTGACGGGCGCGTAGAGCGGGCCGTTGGTGTAGGACCGCTCGTAGCGCAGCAGCTGGCCGCTGTCCCGGGAGCCGGTGACGGGCCGTCCGTCGACGAGGATGTCCCCGCGCGGCTCGGCGTAACGCTCGATGGCCGTGCGCTTGTTGGCCGGGTTCGCGCCGTAGGCGGCGGACTCCCAGACCTGGACGCGGGCGATGTTGACCAGCAGGGCCAGGAGCAGCAGCGCGCAGAAGTACGCGCACCAGCGGATGTAGCGGATCACTCGGCCGCCTCCTGCGCGGGACGGGGTCTGCGGGCGCTGTCGCTGAGCCGGACCAGCAGGGCGACGATGATCCAGTTGGTGACGACGGAGGAGCCGCCCTGGGCGAGGAAGGGCATGGCCATGCCGGTGAGCGGGATCAGCCCGGTGACACCGCCCGCGATGACGAACACCTGCAGCGCGATGATCGAGGCGAGGCCGGTGGCGAGCAGCCGTCCGAAGGGGTCGCGCAGGGCGAGCCCGGCGCGGAAGCCGCGGGCGACGAGGAGCCCGTAGAGGAGCAGGATCGCCGTCAGGCCGACGAGTCCGAGCTCCTCGCCGGCGGTGGCGAGGATGAAGTCCGACTTCGCGGCGAACCCGATGAGGAAGGACTGGCCGTGGCCGAGCCCGGCCCCGAGCAGGCCGCCGGCGCCGAAGGAGAAGAGGGACTGGGCGAGCTGGCCCGGGCCCTCGCCGCGCTCGATGGAGGCGAAAGGATTCAGCCAGTCGTCCACGCGGCTGTTGACGTGCGGCTCCAAGGTCCCGACGGCGTACGCACCGAGGGCGGCGAGCAGCAGTCCGATCGCGATCCAGCCGATCCGCCCGGTGGCGGTGAACAGCATGATCACGAAAAGGCCGAAGAACAGCAGCGAGGTGCCGAGGTCCCGCTCCAGGACGAGCACACCGACGCTGAGCAGCCAGATCGCGAGGATCGGGCCGAGCACGCGGCCGGGGAGGAGGCGCAGCTTCCAGAACAGCCGGCGGCCGGTCAGGGCCAGGGCCGTGCGGTTCGCGGCGAGATAGGAGGCGAAGAACACGGCGAGCAGGATCTTGGCGAACTCCCCCGGCTGGAAGGAGAGCCCGGCGAAGCGGATCCAGATGTGCGCGCCGTTGACCGCCGGGAAGAAGACGGGCACCAGCATCAGCACCAGGGCGGTGGCGACGGACAGGTACGCGTAGCGCTGCAGGACCCGGTGGTCGCGGAGCAGCGCGACGACGAGGACGAAGAGCACCAGGCCGAGGGCGGACCACAGGAGCTGGTCGTCCGCCGTGGGGTGGCCCGGGGTGGTCGCGTCGAGGCGCTGGATGAGCACCAGGCCGAGGCCGTTGAGCAGGACCGCGATGGGGAGCACGAGGGGGTCCGCGTACGGGGCCCCGAGCCGGACGGCCAGGTGCGCGAGCAGCGCGGCTGCGGCGAGGCCGACGGCGTAGCGGTCGGCGGGATCGGGGATGCGGCCGGTGGTCGCGAGGCCGACGAGGAGGTGACCGAGTACGGAGATCAGGACGGCGCCCGCGAGGAGCGCCAGCTCGACTCCGCGGCGTTTGGGCGCGCCGGCTGCGGGTGGCGGGGGCGGGGTTGGCTCCGCCACCTTCGCCGTCAGAGCGGTCATACCCCGAAACGTAGCAAGCAGACGGATGGTATGTCCGCTTATGTCATAGTGTGCCGAAGAGTCGTCACAAACGGTCGAAAGTACCGAAAGTGAGGAGCCGAGGCGCATGGGACCTGTGGAATTCATCGTCCTCGCCTTCCCGGAGGAGCAGCTGCGGGTGCCGGCCGTCGAGGCCGTGATGGGGCTGCGCAAGACGGGGGTGGTCCGGCTGATCGACGGCCTCGTCGCCACGAAGACCGCGTCGGGCGAGGTCCTCGCGGCCGAGTTCGACGAGTTCGTCGAACTGCACGGCCTGCTGACGGGGCGGGACGCGGCCCGGCTGATCGGACCGGAGGACGTGCACGAGGCGGCGGACCTGCTGGAGCGCGGCAGCTGCGCGCTGCTCCTGGTGGTCGAACACGTATGGGCCGAGGACGCCGCGGTGGCCGTACGGGCGGCGGGCGGGCGGATCGTGGGCTCGGTCCGCATCCCGCCGGACCGGGTACCGGCGGACCCCCGGGCAGGGGTGGCCTGATGTTCATCCGCCCGATGGGAGTGACGGTCCACGCCGCGAACCGCCCGGCGGGGTCCCCGCTGCTCCGGGGCCTGCTGGCCCGGGCGTCGGGGACGGCGCAGGACACGGCGGGCGCGGTGCGCCCGGACGAACCACCGCACGGGTTCCCGCCGGCCCGGGCCGTCCGGGCGGCGGAACCGGAGCCGATGGAGGAGCCCGAGCCGGACCCGATGGACGAGCCCGAGCCGATCGACGCCCTGTACTGGGACACGGACACCCACCCGGAGCCCGCCCCCACTCCCCCGGCGGGCCTGGTGACGGAGCTACGCCAACTGGCCGACCTGGCCCGCGAGGGCCTGCTGACCCCCCAGGAGTTCACGACGGCGAAGGCCCGCCTGCTGAACGACTGAGGGGGGTGGGGGGATCCACTCGGACGGGACCGGGAGGGCGGGGCGGGGCGGGGGCTTCCGGCCCCGCCCGAGTGGGTCCGTCCCGCCGAAGCCCCCAGCCCCACCGAAGCCCCCGCCCCATCCCCCAACCGGGTGGCCGCGCGCGACCGGCCGACTCCGTTGGGGGATTTGTCATACCGGGCGTGGCAGGCTCGGCGGTCTCGGAGGTGATTCCATGTCATATCGGGGGCTTCGCGCTGCCTGTGTCGCCGTAGCGCTCCTCGTCGCCGGACCGGTCCAGGATGCCGGCGCCGAGCCCGGTCTGCCCGAAGGGGAGAACGTGGGCGCGCTGCTCACCCGCCTGCAGGGCCTGTACCAGAAGGCCGAGGAGGCCTCCGAGGCGTACAAGTCCACGGAGGACGCCCTGGAGACGAGCCGGCGGGAGGAGCGGCTGCGGAACGCCGCGCTCGGCAGGGCCCGTACGGCCCTCGACTCCGAGCGGGCCCTCGCCGGGCGGCTCGCCCGCGAGCAGTACCAGGGCAGCCAGGGCCTGTCCCCCTACGCCCGGATGCTGCTGGCCGGGAACCCTCAGGCGGCCCTGGACCAGCGTCGGCTCGCCGCCCGCGAGGGCGCCCGCCGGGCGGCGGCGCTGGGCCGCCTCGCGAAGGGCGAGAAGGAGGCCGACGCACTCGCCGTACGGGCCCGCAAGGCCCTGGACACCCGGCAGACGCTGGCCGAACGCCAGAAGGTCCAGAAGGAGGAGGTCGCGTCGCAGCTCAGGCAGGTCGAGCGGCTGCTGGCCTCGCTGACTCCCGAGCAGCTCGCCCGGCTCGGGGCGCGCGAGGAGGAGAAGACCGCGGCGGCGCAGCGGGACCTGGTGACCTCCGGAGCCCTGCCCACGCGCACGGGCACCCCCACGGCCGCCGGTGGCGCGGCCCTCCGGTACGCGGCGGCCCAGATCGGAAAGCCGTACGTCTGGGGCGCCGAGGGGCCCGGGTCCTTCGACTGCTCCGGTCTCACCTCGCGGGCCTGGGCGCATGCGGGCCGCGCGATCCCGCGGACCAGTCAGGAGCAGTGGGCGCGGCTGCCGAAGGTGCCGCTGGACCAGCTGCGGCCTGGGGACCTGGTGGTGTACTTCCCCAAGGCCACGCACGTGGGCCTGTACGTCGGTGACGGCAAGGTGATCCAGGCGCCGCGGCCCGGGTCCGTCGTGAAGGTCTCGCCGGTCGCCGCGAACCCGCTGCTGGGGGCGGTCCGGCCGGACCCGGACGGGACGCCGCTCGCGGCGTTCGCCCCGCCGCCGCTGCCCGAGGCCTCGGGCACGGCGACGGCGGGGGACGATGCCGGTTACTCCTCGGAGGAAGCGCCCGCGGACGCGGCCACCTCGGCCAGGTAGTCGGCCGTGTCCTCGGGGTCGTAGAAGTAGGCGTCGAAGTCGGCCGGGTTGTCGAAGCCATTGGCGAATCGATTCGCCACCGGCTGGAGCTGCCCGGCCGCGCCGATCAGGTTGAGCACGTGCTCCGGCGGGACGCCGAGCATCGCGTTCGTCCACTGGGTCACGGGCTTGCCCGTGGTGAACCAGTACTTGTCGAAGGTCGCCTTCATCCACGCCTCGTCGAACGGCTTGTCCCCGTGCATGAGGATCGAGGAGAGGTACGAGGCCGCGCACTTGGCCGCGGAGTTCGAACCCTGGCCCGTGATCGGGTCGTTGGCGACGACCACGTCGGCCACGCCGAGGACGAGCCCACCGCCGGGGAGGCGTCCGATCGGGTTGCGGACGACCGGAGCGTACCGGCCTGCGAGCGTGCCGCCCGCGTCCGTCAGCTCCACCTTCGTCGCCCGGGCGTACTCCCACGGCGTGTACTTCTCCATCAGCCCCAGCGTGAGCGCGAGGTGTTCGGCGGGGTCCTTGACGCCGTTGAAGACGTCCAGCGGACCACCGGGCAGGCCCTCCCAGAAGAGGATGTCCGCCCGGCCCGAGGTCGTCAGGGTCGGCATCACGAACAGCTCGCCGACGCCCGGGACGAGGTTGCAGCGGACCGCTTCCGTCTCCGGGTGCTCGGGGCGCGGACCGAGCCCGTGCACGTACGCCACGGCCAGCGCGCGCTGCGGGGTGTCGTACGGGGAACGCGCCGCGTCCCGTCCGAACATCGACACCAGCTCGCCCTTGCCGGCGGCCACCAGCACCAGGTCGTAGGTGCGGGAGAAGTAGTCGAGGTCGGCGACGGACGCGCCGTGGATGACGAGCTGCCCGCCGCGCTGCGCGAAGGTGTCCAGCCAGCCGGCCATCTTCACGCGCTGGTCGACGGACTGCGCGTGGCCCTTGAGCCGGCCGAGCCAGTCGATGGGGCGGCTACCGTCGGGTGCGGCGACCGAGACCCCGAGGCCCTCGATCTTCGGCGCCTGCTGCTCCCAGAAGTTGATCTGGAGGTCGCGCTCGTGCTGGAGGGCGGTGTCGAACATGCACTGCGTGGACATGACCCGTCCGGTGCGGATCTCGTCCGCGGTCCGGTTGGACATGAGGGTGACCTCGTACCCCTTGGACTGGAGTCCGAGGGCCAGCTGGAGACCGGACTGGCCGGCTCCGACGACAAGTATCCTGCGCATCTCTCAAGTCCTCTTATTCGGGAGTGCTGTCGAGGGCGTGCCCCACGAGCGCCAGCAGGGATTCGACCACCGTCCGGCGCTCTCGCGCATCCATGATCACCACGGGTACGTGCGGCGGGACGCTGAGGGCCTCGCGCACGTCCTCGGGCTCGTACGACTGCGAGCCCTCGAAGTGGTTGACGGCGACGGCGTACGGCAGCCCGGAGCTCTCGAAGTAGTCGAGGGCGGGGAAGCAGTCGCGCAGGCGTCGGGTGTCGGCCATGACGAGGCCGCCGATGGCTCCGCGCACCAGGTCGTCCCACATGAACCAGAAGCGTTCCTGGCCCGGGGTCCCGTACACGTAGAGGACGAGGTCGTCGTCGAGGGTGACGCGGCCGAAGTCCATGGCGACGGTGGTGGTGTGCTTGTCCGGGGTGCCGGACAGGTCGTCGGTCGGGACGCTGGCCTGGGTCATCACCGCTTCGGTGCGCAGCGGGGTGATCTCGGAGACGGAGGAGACGAAGGTGGTCTTGCCGACGCCGAAGCCGCCCGCGACCAGCACCTTGACGGCGACGGGCGCGCGGGAGCGGTCGTACTGCCAGGGCTGTGCCGGTTCGTCGTCGACCACGGGCTTGTCAGAGACGGCGAAGGCCACCGAGCACCCTTTCCAGCAGCGCGCGTTCGGGCCGGCCGGTGCCGTTGCCCGTCGCGTAGACACGGATCCTGCCCTGGTCGGCGAGGTCGCTGACGAGGACGCGGACCACACCGAGCGGGAGCTTCAGCAGTGCGGCGATCTCGGCGATCGTGCGCATGCGGCGGCACACCTCGACGATGGCGGGCATCTCGGGCATGCGGTCGGGCTTCTGCGGCTCGGACGCCTTGGTGTCCAGGGCGGCGACGAAGGTCTCGACGTGCAGGACCTGGGTGAACCGTGTCCGGCCGCCCGTCAGGGAGTACGGGCGGACGCGGGCGGGTCGGCGGTCGGCTCCGCGTATCGGGAGTCGGTCGGCGGCCGGTCTCCTCACGGGGTGTTCTCCATCGACTGGCGCAGCTCACTGCGGACTTCGGGGGTCAGGACGTGGCCGGCGCGGCCGACGAACAGGGCCATGTGGTAGGCGACGACGCTCATGTCGCAGTCGGGCGTGGCGTGCACGCCCAGCAGTGAGCCGTCGCTGATGGCCATGACGAAGACGGAGCCGTGTTCCATCGCCACCATGGTCTGCTTGACGGCGCCGAACTCCATGAGGGCGGCCGCCCCCGTGGTGAGGCTGCCGAGGCCGGAGACGATGGTGGCGAGGTCGGCGGACGCCCCCCGTGGGCCCTTGGGCCGCGGCGTCGCCTGTGGTTCGCCCGCGCCGCCCGCTCCGGGGTCGGAGGACAGGAGCAGCAGCCCGTCCGAGGAGACGACGGCGACGGAGTTGACGCCGGGCACCTCCTCGACCAGGTCGGTCAGCAGCCACTGCAGGTTGCGGGCCTGGGTGCTCAGTCCGTACGTACTGGGCGCGGTCATGTGCGTGCCTCCTGTGCGCTGTCCCCCTGGTCGGTTTTGCTCTGTTCCTGCCCCCGGTCCGGGTCCCGGTCCTGCGCGAGCTCGGCGGCGACGACGCGGCGGCCGTCCTGGGCTCCCTGGTAGAAGCCCCCGAGTCGGCGCCGCAGCTCTTCGGCGTCGACCCGGCGCGGCGGCTGGGGTCGTACGTCCTCGGTGCGCGGGGCGGCGACGGTGCGCGGGGTGCGCTTCGGCAGGCCCTTGTCGGTGACGGGGCCGCCGCCGTCGGACGGGTCGGCGGGGTGGCTGCCCTGGCGGGGGAGCCAGTCGGCCTCGGCGGGGGCGTGTGCGTGGTCCCCTGCGGGGGGCTCGGCGGTGAAGGCCTGCTCCGCGGGCGGGGCCTCGGCGGCCGGGTCCCCTGCGGGGGGCTCGGCGGTGAAGACCTCGTCGGCCGGAGGGGCGTCCGTGGCCGGGGCCGCGGTGAACACCTGGTCGGCCGGAGGGGCGTCGGCGGCCGGGGCCGCGGTGAAGACCTCGTCGGCCGGAGGGGCGTCGGCGGCCGGAGCCGCGGTGAAGACCTCGTCGGCCGGAGGGGCGTCGGCGGCCGGAGCCGCCGTGAACACCTGGTCGGCGGGCGGGGCGTCCGTGGCCGGGGGCGCCGTGAACACCTGGTCGGCCGGGTCCGTTGCGGGGGGCTCGGTGGTGAAGGCCTCGTCCGCCGGAAGGGTGTCCGGGGCCGGGGTGGCGGTGGACGGCTCGTCGGCGGGGGGTGCGAGGGCCTCGGCCAGGGTGACCGGCGTGACCGGCTCGGCCACCGGCTCGGCCACCGGCTCGGCGGCCGGGGCCTCGGCCTCGGGGGCTGCGTGGGCACCGCGCGGGCGGGCCTGGAGGGTGTTCTCGTTCGCCTCCGCTATCACGCCCGGCAGGTGCAGCGAGGGCGCGCCCGGTACGGCCAGGGTGTGGACGGGCGAGGCCGGCGGGGTGGCGGGCAGCAGCGTCGCGGGGATGACGACCAGGGCCTCGGTCCCCCCGTGCCGCGCGCCGCGCAGCTCCGCGGTGACCCCGTGCCGTGCCGCGAGCCGCCCGGCCACGTACAGGCCGAGGCCCAGGCCGTGCTCCTCCTCGGGCTCCTCGTCGTACGCCTCGGGCGTGGACAGCCGGGCGTTGAGCGCTTCGAGGCGGTCGTCGGTGACGCCGATGCCCTCGTCGACGACGGAGAGCACCACGTCGCCGGAGTCCAGGGTCCAGCCCGACACCTTCACCTTGACGTCCGGCGGCGAGAACGTCGTCGCGTTCTCCAGCAGTTCGGCCAGGACGTGGGAGATGTCGTCGGCGGCGTGTCCGGCGACCTGCGTGTACGAGGGCAGCGCCGCGAGGTCGACGCGCTCGTAGCGCTCGATCTCGCTGACGGCGGCCCGCATCACGTCGACCAGTGCCACCGGGAGCCCCTGCCCGTGGCCGTGCTCCTGCCCGGCGAGGACCAGCAGGTTCTCGTTGTGCCGGCGCATCACGGTCGCCAGGTGGTCGAGCTTGAAGAGGGTCGCGAGCCGGTCCGGGTCCTGTTCCTTGGACTCCAGCTCCTCGATGACGGCGAGCTGGCGTTCCACCAGGCCCAGCGTGCGCAGCGACAGCGAGACGGAGGTCGTCGACATGATGCGGCGGTGCTCTTCGAGCCCCTCGCGCAGCTTCGTCAGCTCCTCTTCGAGCACCTCCCTGCCGGAGGCGAGCGCCTCGTTGCGGCCGATGATGCGGCGCCGGTCGGCGTCGAGCCCGGCGATCCGGGTGTGCAGGGAGACCGTCTGGTCGCGCACGGCGTTCAGGTGCCGGACGACCTCGGCGAACTCGTCGTTGCGGCCGGTGAACCGCACCGGCTCCACCGAGCCCTCGGGCGTGGCGAGGCGCTCCGCGCCGCGCCGCAGGACCGACAGCGGGCGGGTGAGCGAGCGCGCGACGGCGGTGGAGAAGCCGACGGCGCCGAGGAAGAGCAGGCCCATGAGGGCGACGAGGATCTCCAGGCGGGTCACGTCGTCGTCGCGCAGGGATGCGAGGGCGGAGGCGCGCTGGCCGGCGAGGGTGGCCTCGACGGTGCGCATCCGGTCGATGCGGGCGGTGAGCGCGGCGCCGACGGCGGCGCCGTCGGTCTTGCGGTCGGGGGCGGTCAGGGTGGGCCGGTCGGTGAGCCGCTTGAGGTAGTCGTCGGCGGCCTTGACCTCGGGGCCGGTGACGGTGGCGGCGAGGGTCTGGCGTACGTCGGGCCGGGCGACCCGCGCGAAGTCGTCGAGGGCGGCCTGCTCGCGTACGCGGGTGCGCTGGGCGGCGGTGGTGAGTTCGTCGACCGTGGTCGAGCCGGGGGGCTGCTCGCCGCGGGGGACGGACAGTGCCCCGAGCAGCAGTCCGCGGGTGGCGGAGGCCTGTTCCACGGCCTGGCCCAGGGGGGCCAGCGGGCGGGTGGTGGCGAGGGCGGACTCGGCGCGCGGCGGGGTCAGCTCGGCGAGCCGGGTGCCGGGGGCGAGGAGTTCCGTGATGACGCCGGTGTAGGCCTGGTGGGCGGCGAGGGGGGTGCCCTTGCCGTCGATGGCTTCGGTGCGGACGGCCTGGATCTGGGCGAGGGCCAGGGCGAGGGGTTCGTCGACCTCGGTCGCGGCCTCGGCGATCTGCCGGTCGGTGCGCAGCACGCGGTCCTGGAGGCCGGCCTTGGCGGCGCCGGGGCGGCCCTTGGCGGCGTATTCGACCACGGCGTCGCGCTCGTCGGCGAGGACGTGCGTGAGGGTGAGGATCTGGCCGGTCTGCTCGGCGAGGGTGACCAGCCGCTGGGAGTCGTTCAGCTCCCTCGCGGCGGTGACGACGGCGGGGGTGCCGGCCGCGAGGACGGTGAGCCCTGCGACGGCGACGCCGACGACCAGCCGGCTGCGCACGCGGACGCGGCGTCCTGCGGGGGCCGGGCCTTCGGCGGCGGTGCCGTTCTTCCGAGACCGCTTCTTCTGCACCGGTGCTCGCAATCCTGTACGTGTGCTTTTGCTCGTCTACTCGTGTGGCCGAGGTAACGGCCGGTCAACAAGTAAACGCCCCCTGCCCCCTCGTACCGCCTCAGACCTTTGCAGCGTGTTGGGGAGAGAGCCGCACATCGCCCACCCGGCCACTCGAACGAGTGAACATCACGGATGAGTTGGCGACCAACTCGGGCACCCGGCCCCAGGGCGGGTCCGTGGACAGGTGGTTGAAAGATCGATGCGGCCTTTGGCAGTATGCCCCGCCCACATCGCCCGTCCTGCGCCGGGGCCTTGCCGGGCCGGGTCCGGGCGCCTCGCGTGCGCGGTCCGCCCACCCCTCCCCCTTTGGTCCGTACCTTCCCGGGTCCGCGGGCGCCCGGCGGGCAGAATGTCCGCATGCGCATCGACCTCGCCACGGCCCCCGGCAGTCAGGAACGCCCCAATGAGGACTGGGTGTCGGCGTCGGCGCCCGCTCCGGGGGGCGGGGTCCTGGTCGTCCTGGACGGGGTCACCCCGCCCGCGGGCGGCGGCGGATGCGTGCACGGCGTGCCGTGGTTCGTGGCCCGGCTCGGCGGCCGATTGACCGAACTGTCCGGATCGCGACGGGACATGCCGCTGGACCGGATCCTGGCCGAGGCCGTCCGCGCCACGGCCGAGGCCCACGGGGACACGTGTGACCTTTCTCACGTGCGCACCCCGCAGGCGACGGTCGTCGTGGTCCGCTGGGACGAGGCGTACGTGGAGCACCTCGTGCTCTCGGACTCCGTGCTGCTCCTCCAGGCGCCTGGGGGCGGGGTGACGGCGGTGCTCGACGACCGGCTGGACCGGGTGCCGCCGGAGGTGCTGCGCTCGGTGGCGGCGACGGACGCCCTGCGCAACGCCGAGGGCGGCTTCTTCACGGCGGCCGCGGACCCGTCGGTGGCGGCCCGGGCGGTCACCGGGCGCACCCCGCGCGCTCGGGTGCGGGCGGTGGCGGCGCTCACGGACGGGGCGAGCCGGTGGACGGACACGTTCGGGGAGGGCGACTGGGCCGAGTGCCTGGCGGTGCTGCGGAAGGAGGGCGCGGAAGGTCTGATCGGCCGGGTCCGCGCCGTCGAGTCCGACCCGGCCCGCCCGCCGGCCCGGTACAAGCGGCACGACGACGCGTCGGCGGTCTACGCGGAGCTCTGAGAGGCCCGCGGTCGAGCGCTGGGGCGCTGCGGCGCTGGGGCGCCGGCGGTGCGGCGCCGGGGTTCCGTTACTCGGCGCCGGCGTTCAACTGGTGCAGCAGGCGGGCCAGTTCCGCGACCTCTCCGCGGTCCCATCCGGCGAGCTTGCGCATGTACTGCTCGCGCCGTGCGCCCCGGACCCGCAGGAACCGCTCGCGACCCTCCTCGGTGAGCCCGACGAGGAAGGCCCGCCCGTCGGCGGGGTCCTGCTCGCGGGCCACCAGGCCCAGGACCTCCAGGGCCCGCAGCTGCCGGCTCATGGTGGCCTTGCCGACGCCGAAGTAGGCGGCGAGGTCGGTGGCCCGCTGCCGGCCGGCCGCCTCCAGCCGCACGAGGAGCCCGTACGCGGCGGGCTCCAGCTCGGGGTGGAGCTCGCGGGCCATCTCCCCGGAGGAGGCGCGGGCCCGCCGGAGGAAGACGGACAGCTCCCGCTCCAGGGCAAGGAACTCCTGGTCTTCACTCCCGTGCACGTACCGCTCCTTTTTCGCTGTGTGGCACCCCGGTGGGTGGGGGCCCAGTATTTCGCAGCGGGTGTGCGGACGGCCCGGGGCCCCGCCGGAGCGGGGAACCGGGCCGTCCGGAGGCCGGACCATGCCCTTCGGTGAGGGGTCAGGCGACGGCGGTGACCGGCACCTGCGCGCCGTCCAGGGCGAGCTCCAGCACCTGGCGCACATCGGTCACCGGGTGCACCTCCAGCCCCTCCAGCACCTCGGCCGGGACGTCGTCCAGGTCGGCCTCGTTGCGCTTGGGGATGATGACGGTGGTCAGACCCGCCCGGTGGGCGGCGAGCAGCTTCTGCTTGACCCCGCCGATGGGCAGGACCCGCCCGGTCAGCGAGACCTCGCCGGTCATGGCCACGTCCGTGCGCACCTGCCGCCCGGAGAGCAGCGAGGCGAGGGCGGTGGTCATGGTGATGCCCGCGCTCGGACCGTCCTTGGGGACCGCGCCGGCCGGGAAGTGGATGTGCACGCCCCGGTCCTTGAGGTCGGCGACCGGGAGTTCCAGTTCGGCGCCGTGCGAGCGCAGGAAGCTCAGTGCGATCTGCGCCGACTCCTTCATCACGTCGCCCAGCTGGCCGGTGAGGGTCAGTCCGGCCGCGCCCGTCTCCGGGTCGGCCAGCGAGGCCTCCACGAACAGCACGTCGCCGCCCGCGCCGGTCACCGCGAGGCCGGTGGCCACGCCGGGGACGGCGGTGCGCCGCTCGGACGGGTCCTGGGCGGATTCCGGCACGTGGTGCGGGCGTCCGATCAGGGCCCTCAGGTCGTCGGCGCCGATGCTGAAGGGCAGTTCCCGCTCCCCCAGCTCGTGCTGGGCGGCGACCTTGCGCAGCAGGCGTGCGACGGCCCGCTCCAGGGTGCGGACGCCCGCCTCGCGGGTGTACTCCCCGGCCAGCTTGCGCAGGGCGTCCTCCTCCAGGACCACCTCATCGGCGGCGAGCCCGGCGCGCTCCAGCTGGCGGGGCAGCAGGTGGTCGCGGGCGATGACGACCTTCTCGTCCTCGGTGTAGCCGTCGAGGCGGACGAGCTCCATGCGGTCGGCGAGTGCCTCGGGGATGGCCTCCAGGACGTTGGCGGTGGCCAGGAAGACGACGTCGCTCAGGTCCAGTTCGACCTCCAGGTAGTGGTCCCGGAAGGTGTGGTTCTGGGCGGGGTCGAGGACCTCCAGGAGGGCGGCCGCGGGGTCGCCGCGGAAGTCGGAGCCGACCTTGTCGATCTCGTCGAGGAGCACCACGGGGTTCATCGACCCGGCCTCCTTGACGGCCCGGACGATGCGGCCCGGCAGGGCGCCGACGTAGGTCCGGCGGTGGCCGCGCACCTCGGCCTCGTCCCGGACACCGCCGAGGGCGACGCGGACGAACTTGCGGCCCATGGCGTGGGCCACGCTCTCGCCCAACGAGGTCTTTCCGACCCCGGGCGGGCCCACGAGCGCGAGGACGGCGCCGCCGCGGCGGCCGCCGATGACGCCCATGCCGCGCTCGCCGCGGCGCTTGCGCACGGCCAGGTACTCGGTGATGCGGTCCTTCACGTCGCTGAGACCGGCGTGTTCGGCGTCCAGGACCGCCCGGGCGCCCTGAATGTCGTACTGGTCCTCGGTGCGCTCGTTCCAGGGCAGTTCGAGGACGGTGTCGAGCCAGGTGCGGATCCAGGAGCCCTCGGGGCTCTGGTCGCTGGAGCGCTCCAGCTTGTCGACCTCCTTGAGGGCGGCCTCCCGGACCTTCTCGGGGAGGTCGGCGGCCTCGACGCGGGCCCGGTAGTCGTCGGACTCCTCGCCGTCCTTCTCGCCGTTCAGCTCGCGCAGTTCCTTGCGTACGGCCTCCAGCTGGCGGCGCAGCAGGAACTCGCGCTGCTGCTTGTCGACGCCGTCCTGGACGTCCTTGGCGATGGACTCGGCGACGTCCTGTTCGGCGAGATGGTCGCTGAGCGCCTTGATCGCGAGCTTGAGGCGGGCGACCGGGTCGGCCGTCTCCAGGAGTTCGACCTTCTGCTCGACCGTCAGGAACGGCGAGTATCCGGAGTTGTCGGCGAGGGCGGAGACCCCTTCGATCTGCTGGACGCGGTCCACGACCTGCCAGGCACCGCGCTTCTTGAGCCAGCTGGTGGCGAGCGCCTTGTACTCCTTGACGAGCTCGGCGACGGCGCCCGGCAGCGGATCGGGGACCGTCTCGTCCACGGTCTCGCCCTCGACCCAGAGCGCCGCTCCGGGCCCGGTGGTGCCGGCGCCGATGCGGACGCGGCCGAGGCCGCGGATGAGCGCGCCCGGGTCGCCCCCGGAGAGCCGGCCGACCTGCTCGACGGTTCCGAGCACACCGGTCGCGGCGTACTTCCCGTCGATCCGCGGCACGAGCAGCACCCGGGGTTTTCCGCTGCCGTTCTTTCCGGCGGCGGCCTGCGCGGCCTCCACGGCGGCGCGCACTTCGGCGTCGGACAGGTCCAGCGGAACGACCATTCCGGGCAGCACGACCTCGTCGTCGAGCGGCAGTACGGGCAGGGTGA
Source organism: Streptomyces virginiae (assembly GCF_000720455.1). GTDB lineage: Bacteria > Actinomycetota > Actinomycetes > Streptomycetales > Streptomycetaceae > Streptomyces > Streptomyces virginiae. Next base: position 258,008 of record NZ_JOAK01000005.1, read on the forward strand.
GCGTTACGGACGTCGAAGCCATGATCTTCCCTCCGGCAGTGAAGTTGAGCTATCCCGACTCAATGCATCTGCGCCTGCCGATGTTCCCCAACGCCCGTTCGCCGGGGGCGAACGCGCCCGGGCCGCCTCCCGGACCGGGGGCGGTCAGCCGTTCAGGGGGGAGATGGTGACCTCGCCGGAGGTGGTTTTCGCCGACAGGCGGGAGGGGGCGGAGGCGTCGTCGGGGACGGAGACGTGGCGGGCGCCCGAGGTGGTGAAGACCGCGAGCCGGTAGGGGGCGTGGGGCACCTTCAGGCTGACGTCGCCGGAGGTCGTCTCGGCGAGCACCGAGGAGGGTGCCTTCACGAAGTCCAGGCGCGCGTCGCCCGAGTCGGAGCGCACCGACGTGTCCGGGCCGGACAGTCCGGTGGCGGTGATCTCGCCCGAGCTGGTGCTGATCTCCAGGGGTCCGGTGATGCCCTCGGCCCGGACGTCGCCGGAGTCGGCCTCCACCTCGGCGGCGGCGACGCCCGTCACGCTGATGTCGCCGCTGTCGCTCTCCAGCGTGACCTTCGCGGAGGCGGGGACCTCCAGCCGGTAGTCGATGGAGCAGCTCGCCGAGCAGCCGTTGGTGAAGGTGAGCACGCCCCCGCTGACCTGCTGGCCGGGCGTGGGAACGGTGTCGCCGCGGTAGTGGACCGTACGGCGGACCGTGACGCCGGGACCGGTCCCCGGCGTGATCTCGATCGACCCGGCCCGGGCGCCGGTCACCTCGACGGCGGTGACCGCCTCGGTGACCGTGGTGTCGGCGCTCGCCGTCCTGCGCGGGCCGTCGGTGAAGGAGCATCCGGCCAGGACGAGGCCGGCCGCGAGGGCGACGGCCGTGGCGCGGGCGGCCCGGGCCGCGGTGGGGTGGGAAGTCATGCCCCGATCCTGCGGTGCCGGCGCCGCGCGGCCGATGGTGCCGGTACCCGGATCCGGTGTGGGGTTATCCCCCGGGTCCGGCGGGCCGGACCCGGCGCGCCGGGCCGGGCCGGGCCGGCTTCGGCCGTTCGGTCCGAGCAGGGTCGTTTCCTCCTCATCCGTACGCGTGACGCGTGGATGCGCGCCCGCCGCCCGGGCAGAGGTGGCTGCGGCAACGTTCCCACCCGTAGAAAGAACAGCTGATGCGTCTCCGCTCCGCCTTCACCGCCGTTCTCGGCGCCGCCCTGCTCCTCGTCGCCGTCCCGGCCTCCGCCTCCGCCGCCTCGGGGCGGTTCCTGTACGAGTACGTGACCGTCGATGGCTACGAGGCCACCGGTTTCCTCAACGACCCGGCGGACGACCAGTGCTTCAACCTCCCCGGCGTCGGCCAGGAGAACCCCGAGCCCGGTCACTCGCCGAGGAACCGCACCGACGCCTGGGCCACGGTCTTCGCCGACACCGACTGCGAGGGGCCCTCCTTCCGGCTGCGGCCCCACACCGGCGGGGCGTCAGAGCGCCTGAAGGTGCGCTCCGTCGTCTTCGGCTGACGCCGGGGCGGCGCCCACGCCCGCGCCCGGGCCGGTGACGACCGGGCGCAGCGGGGAGGTTAGGCCCCACTCGCTCCAGGAGCCGTCGTACACCGCCAGGTCCCGGTAGCCGGCGAGTTCGGCGCCGAGGGCCAGCACGCAGGCGGTCACCCCGGAGCCGCAGCTGAAGCGGAGTCGTTCGCGCCCGCCCGTAACCGCCTCGAAGGCCGCGCGGAGTTCCCCGGCCGGGCGCATCAGGCCGTCGGGGCTCTGGAGTTCGCCGAACGGCAGGCCGGCGGCGCCCGGCATGTGGCCGCCGCGCAGGCCCGGACGGGGTTCGGGGGCGGTGCCTTCGAAGCGCTCGCGGGTACGGGCGTCGAGGACGGCCGCGGCCGGGTCGGACAGGGCTGCGGCGACGGTCCGGGCGTCGACGAACAGCCCCGGGCGGGGCCGGGCGGTGAAGGTGCCGCGCGGGCCCCCGTACGCCGGGGCGGTGGCCTCGACGGGCAGGCCGGCGGCCGTCCAGGCGGGCAGTCCCCCGTCGAGGACGGCGGCCCGGTCGAAGCCCATGGCGCGCAGCATCCACCAGGCGCGGGCGCTGGAGTAGATGCCGGCGCCGTCGTAGACGACGACGGTGTCGGTGTCGTCGACGCCGAGGGACCGCAGCGCGTCGGTGAACCCGGCGGGCCCGGGCATGGTGTGCGGGGCGGGCGCCGCGTGGTCGGAGAGGGCTCCGTCGAGGTCGAAGGGGCGGGCGCCGGGGATGCGGTGGCCCGCGGCGCGGTGGGCGCCGACGGAGGCGTCGAAGACGACCAGTCCGGGAGCGCCGAGCCGGGCGGCCAGCCAGTCGGCCCCGACCAGCGGTCCGGGGTTCGCGGGCCCGGGCGCGCGGGACGCGGGGTGGTCGGACGTGGGCATACGGCACCTCCTGGAGGCTCGGCTTGCCGCACCCGCCCGAGGGGGGCGGGGCGGCCCGCCGGCTGAGCGACGCGGTCGCCCCCATCCTCCGGCGCGCCCCCACCCGGCGGGCAACCGCCCCCGTGCGGCGCGGGCTTGCCGCACCGTCCACCCGCGCGGGGACCCGGCGAAGTCCGTGCGCGCACCGGCACGGCGGACGCCGGGGGATCACCCCGGGCGAAACCCCTGCAAGGCCAGGGGCCGCGCGCGTCCACCGGACGCGTCGGGGCGTGCCCGACGCCTGGCGGGCCGGGGGCGACGCGGGACGCGCAGACCGGGGGCGGCCCGGGATCCCTCCTGACGGAGTCCGGGGACGAGGGGGTACCGGCGGTGCGAACCCGGCCCGGTCCGCAGATCACGCCCTAGGAAGTGTCCGCGCAGCCGCCGGGGCGGGCGTAGACCGCTACCCGGGCTCCGCGCACGCCGGTGACCGAGCAGAGGTCGAACGAGCCCGCCAGCACCTCCCGCTTGGCCGCCTCGCGCGGGTACGGGTCCAGCGGCTCGCCCACCGGGTCCAGCAGGGCGATCACCCGGGGCGACGCGAGCAGGGCCGCGCGGATCCGTTCCGGGGGCAGCTCGGTGCCCTGGAGGCTGTGCGAGGCCGCCGGGGAGGCTGCCAGGGCGGGGTCGCGCAGGCCCGCGTAGACGTCCGGCGAGGACAGCAGCCACTCGCGCCTGCGGGAAGGCATGAACACCACGGCGTCCCCCGGCCGGGCCCGCTCCCGTACCGCGGCGGCCACCGCGAGGACGTCGTCCTTGCGGCTCTCGGGGGTGCGCAGCCACGCCGACCACAGGCCGAACGGCACGAGGAGGACGACCGCCGCCGCCCACGGCCGCCATCCGCGGACGGCGGCCAGCCGTGCGCCGGCCAGCAGGGCGGGCCCGGCCAGCGCGTAGAGCACGTACCGGTCGACGTACCAGGGGTTGAGCAGCGAGATCGCCATCAGCAGTCCGGGCGGCAGCAGGACCAGGGGCAGCGCCACCCGTACGAGGTCCTTCGGTGCGCCCCGCGCGAGCAGCAGGGAGGCGGCGCCGACCACCGCGTACGCGGCCCAGTCCTGCCAGCTCGGCCTGCCCAGCCAGCCGAGCTGCTGGTGCGCCTGGCGCACGCTCACGACGGCGAGCGGCAGCAGCAGGACGGCGACGGTCGCGGCGCTCCGCCGCCAGCCCCGGGAGTGCCGGGCGGTGAAGGCGTGGGCGAGCAGCGCGAGCGCGGCGAACTCGTGGAGCCAGCAGCCGATCAGCAGCACCACGGTGTAGGCGGCCCACCGCTCGCGCAGCATCAGGTACGTCGCCCACACCACGGCGGCGGCGACCAGCGCGTACGAGCGGCCCTCCTGCGCGTACATCTGGACGGGGGGCAGCACGGCGTACGCGCAGCCGGCGATGAGGGCGGCCCGCTCCCCCACGAGCCGGTGCGCGACGGCGGCCACCCCCGCGGCGGCGAGGGCGGTGGCGGCGACGGAGGGCAGCCGCAGTGCCCACAGGCCGCCGTCCCAGGTCTGGAACACGCCGTGCATGAGGACGTAGTAGAGGCCGTGCACGGCGTCGACCCGGCCGAGGAGGTCCCCTATCCCGCCGAGCGACCGGTGCGCCACCTGCCAGGTGACGGACTCGTCGCGCCACATGCCGCCGCCCCGCTCCAGGCCCCAGAGGCCGAGGACCGCGGCGAGCAGCGGCGGGAGCGGGCGCCATGGCGCGATGCGGCGGATGGCGGCCTCCTGAAGCTGTCGGATCGGGGGTGCGGACTCCATACTCGGGGGTGGACCCGAGTGTCTGCGGAGGTGGGTGTGCGCGCGTTCCGGGCGGTGGCGGCGGTACTTCTGAGCGCGGTGGTCCTGGCGGGGTGCGGACCGTCCGGTTCCGGTGGCGCCGACGACGCACGGCCGGGGGGCTCCGCGGAACCGGCCACGAGTACGGGTACGAGTACGGGCGCCGGCCCCGCCGCGAGCCCGAGCACCGGCCCGAGCCCCAGCACCGGCACCGGAACCGGCACCGGAACCGGCACCGGCACCGGCCCGAGCGCGGTTCCCGCCCCCGGCGACACCCTGGTCCGGGTCACCCGCAGCGGTGGCTTCGCCGGCGAGACCCACACCCTCGTGGTGAAGGGCGACGGCTCGTGGTCCCGGCTGGACGGGAAGGCGCAGCCGGAGGGCACCGGAAAGCTGTCGGAGCAGGAGCTGGCGGCCCTGCGCACGGCGCTCCGGGAGGCCGACTTCGCCCGTCTGCCCAGGATCGCGACGGGCGGTCCCAAGATCTACGACGGGTTCTTCTACGCCTTCGCGCACGGCGGGTACGAGGTCGCCGGCGAGCAGGGGTCCCTGCCGCCCGCCCTGGAGCGGGTGGCGCAAGCGCTGCCGCCGTTCACGGCGCGCTGAGCTCCCGCAGCAGCCGGTCCAGGAAGCCGCGCAGCCGGGCCGGCATGTCCACGCTTTCGGGTGCGAGCACCCACTGGATCTGGAGTCCGTCCATGACGGCGAGGATCTCCCGGCCGGCGGCCTCGCAGTCGGTGCCGGGACGCAGTTCCCCGCGGGCGACGCCCGCCCGCAGCAGTTCCACGGTGTGGTCGAGCACCCGGGCGTAGCGCTGCCTGAAGTACTCGTGTGCGGGGTGGCCGGGGTTGGCCGCCTCGCCCACCAGGGTGTTGAACATGCGGACGAGGCCGGGCCGCCGCGCGTTGTCCTCGGCGAGGGCGACGACGGTGGCGAAGTGGGCGGCGACCGACTCGGGGGGCGTGGCGAACAGCCGCTGGACGTCGTGCTGCTCGCTCTGGGCGAGGACCGACAGCAGCAGGTCCTCCTTGCCGCGGAAGTGGTGCAGCAGGCCGCCCTGGGTGATCCCGCAGGCGGCCGCTATCCGGGCCAGCGAAGAGGCGTGGAAGCCCCACAGCGCGAAGTGCTCGACGGCGGTGTCGAGGATCTTCTGCCGGCGCGCGTCACCGACGGCGTAGGTCCCCCGCCCCGAGCCCTTCGCGGCCGCTCGCGGCCTGTCCTGTGCCATGCGGCCCACCCTACGGGCGCCGGCACCCGGGGCCTGTGACCCGCGTCACCCACGAAAACCTAGCACCCACACGGTTTTCGGTTCTGCGTTGACCCTGCCGATCCGCCGCAGGTCACGTGGTCCAGGAGCCGCCATGAACGCAACGCCCGCCTACAAGGACGCCTCGCTGCCCGTCGACCGGCGCGTGGAGGACCTGCTCGCGCGGATGACGCCGGAGGAGAAGGCCGGCCAGCTCTTCCACTCCATGCTGATGATGAACGCGGACGGCACCCCGGTGACCGAGACCGACGGCTCGATGCTGCCCTTCACCACGCCCGAGCTCATCGAGGACCGCTTCCTCTCCCACTTCAACCTGCTGGGCACCTACGGGGCCCGCGAGATGGCCCGCTGGCAGAACGCCGTCCAGGAGATGGCCGCCGCCACCCGCCTGGGCATTCCGGTCACCCTGTCCACCGACCCGCGCCACACCTTCACCGACAACATCGGCGCCTCCTTCAACGCCGGCGCCTTCTCCGCCTGGCCGGAGGCCCTGGGCCTGGCCGCCATCGGCGACCCCGGGCTCGTCCACCGGTTCGCCGACACCGTCCGCCGCGAGTACCTCGCCGTCGGCTTCCGCGTCGCCCTGCACCCGCAGATCGACCTGGCCACCGAGCCCCGCTGGGCCCGCCAGTCCGGCACCTTCGGCTCCGACGCCCGCCTGACCGGCGAGCTCGTACGCGCCTACGTACGCGGCCTGCAGGGCCCGGCGCTCGGGCCCGGCTCGGTCTCCGCGATGGTCAAGCACTTCCCCGGCGGCGGCCCGCAGAAGGACGGCGAGGACCCGCACTTCGCGCACGGCAAGGAGCAGGTCTACCCGGGCGGCATGCGCGAGCACCACCTGGAGCCGTTCAGGGCGGCGATCGCCGCCGGATGCGCGCAGATGATGCCGTACTACGGCCAGCCGGTCGGCACGGACTGGGAGGAGGTCGGCTTCGGTTTCAACAAGGGCGTGGTCACCGGCCTGCTCCGGGAGGAGCTCGGCTTCGACGGCATCGTGTGCACCGACTGGGGCCTGCTCAACGACGCCACGATCTTCGGGCAGACGCACCCGGCCCGCGCGTGGGGCCTGGAGCACCTGAGCACGGCCGAGCGGGCGGCCCGCGCCCTGGAGGCCGGCTGCGACCAGTTCGGCGGCGAGCAGTGCCCCGAGGTCGTCGTGGAGCTGGTCCGCTCGGGCCGCGTCAGCGCGTCCCGGATCGACGCGTCCGTGCGCCGGCTGCTGCGCGAGAAGTTCACGCTCGGCCTGTTCGAGAACCCGTACGTGGACCCGGACCTGGCCGAGGAGACGGTGGGCCGGGCCGATTTCACGGCGCTGGGCGCGGCCGCCCAGCGGCGCTCCCTCACCGTCCTCACCAACCCCTCGGGCCTGCTCCCCCTCGCCGCGGGGCCCAGGCTCTGCGTACGGGGCGTGGACGAGGCCGTGGCCGCCGCCTACGGCGAGGTCGTCGCCGACCCGGCCGACGCCGACCTGGCCGTCCTGCGGCTGCGGACCCCGTACGAGCCGCGGGAGAACGTCTTCGAGTCCTTCTTCCACTCCGGCTCCCTGGCCTTCCCCGAGCCCGAGCTGGCCGCGATCCTGGACCTCCTGGACCGCGTGCCCACCCTGGTCTGCATCAATCTGGAGCGGGCGGCCGTCATCCCGGAGATCGCCGAACGCGCCGCGGCGCTGATCGCCGACTACGGCGCCTCGGACGCGGCACTGCTCGACGTGGCCTTCGGCCGGGCCGCCGCCGAGGGCCGGCTGCCCTTCGAACTGCCCCGTTCCATGGCCGCGGTCGCCGCCTCCCGGGCGGATGTGCCGAACGACACTCACGACCCGGTCTTCCCGCACGGCCACGGACTGGCCTTGTAGGTCCCCTCCAAGAGGGATCCGACGAGGTCACAGCCGGTGGGGCACCTGACCGCCCCACCCGCCGGGTGCCGGTCCCGTGGGGGGTCCGGCACCCGGTACATCCCATTCCATTTACTCAGGTCCAACGCATATGCCGTGTCCGAACCCCACGTAGCCGCAGGCCGGAGCCTCCTCTACGCTGCACCCCATTCAGCGGGATCTTCAGGGGCGGACATGGAACAGACACACACCACCCACACCGGCGCCGCGGCAACACCCGGCGCCCAGCGGCGTGTGCTCGTCGTCGAGGACGACCGCACCATCGCCGAGGCCATCGCGGCCCGGCTGCGCGCCGAGGGCTTCCAGGTACAGACGGCCACCGACGGCCCCGCGGCCGTCGCCGCGGCGGAGAGCTGGCTGCCCGAGCTGCTGGTCCTCGACGTCATGCTGCCCGGCTTCGACGGGCTGGAGGTCTGCCGCCGGGTCCAGGCCCAGCGCCCGGTCCCGGTGCTGATGCTCACCGCCCGGGACGACGAGACGGACATGCTGGTCGGGCTGGGCGTCGGCGCCGACGACTACATGACCAAGCCGTTCTCCATGCGCGAGCTGGCCGCACGGGTCCACGTACTGCTGCGGCGGGTCGAGCGGGCCACGATCGCCGCGCACACCCCGCGCGGCGCCACCCTGCGCCTGGGCGACCTGGAGATCGACCACGCCCAGCGCCGGGTCCGGGTGCAGACCGAGGACGTGCACCTGACCCCGACCGAGTTCGACCTGCTGGTGTGCCTGGCCGGGACCCCGCGGGCGGTGCTCTCCCGGGAGCAGCTGCTGGCGGAGGTATGGGACTGGGCCGACGCGTCCGGGACCCGTACGGTCGACAGCCACATCAAGGCCCTGCGGCGCAAGATCGGCGCCGAGCGGATCCGCACGGTCCACGGCGTCGGGTACGCCCTGGAGACCCCGGCCCAGCCGTGAACGGCAGGGCGGAGGGGCAGCGCCAGCGCCAGCGGCCCACCGGAGGGCTGCGGCCCTTCTCGCCGTTCTCGATCAAGACCAAGCTCGGCACGCTCGTGGTGGTCTCGGTCTTCATCACCACCGGCCTGCTGCTGGTGGCCCTGCGCACCGACACCGAGCTGCGGTTCATCACCGTCTTCTCGGTGATCGCCTCGATGCTGATCACCCAGTTCGTGGCGCACAGCCTGACGGCCCCGCTGGACGACATGACCACGGTGGCCCGGGCGATATCCCACGGCGACTACACGCGTCGGGTGCGGGGCGCCGGACGCCGCGACGAGCTGGGCGACCTGGCCTCCACCATCAACCTGATGGCGGACGACCTGGAGGCCGTGGACCAGCACCGCAAGGAGCTCGTCGCCAACGTCTCGCACGAGCTGCGCACCCCGATCGCCGCGCTGCGGGCGGTGCTGGAGAACGTCGTCGACGGCGTCTCCGCCGCCGACCCGGAGACCATGCGCACCATGCTGAAGCAGACCGAGCGCCTCGGACGGCTCGTGGAGACCCTGCTGGACCTCTCCCGGGTGGACAACGGAGTGGTGCCGCTGAAGGCCCGCCGCTTCGAGGTGTGGCCGTACCTCTCCGGAGTGCTGAAGGAGTCGGGGCTGGCCGCCGCCGGCCGGCCGGGACTGCTCTCCGGCTCGGGCGGGCACACCCGCAACGACGTGCACCTGCACCTGGACGTGTTCCCGCCGGAACTGTGCGCGTACGCCGACGCCGAACGCCTGCACCAGGTGGTCGCCAATCTGATCGACAACGCGGTCAAGCACAGCCCCCCGCACGGGCGGGTCACGGTCCGGGCCCGGGCGGGCGAGGCGCCCGGCGGCCTGGTGCTGGAGGTCCGCGACGAGGGCCCCGGCATCCCGGAGGCCGAGCGCCACCGGGTCTTCGAGCGGTTCAACCGGGGCAGCGCCCGCGGCGGCGACGGAGGCACCGGACTGGGCCTGGCGATCGCCCGCTGGGCCGTGGAGCTGCACGGCGGCCGGATCGGGGTGGCCGAATCGTCACGTGGCTGCCGCATCCTCGTCACGCTTCCGGGCAGCTCATAGGTGCCGTGTTGACGTAGGGTTCGAGTGGGAAGGACATGATCTCGGCCACACGTACCCGGGGTCCGTCAGGGGTGCGAAGCCAAGGGGGCCGCAACCTCGGTGCCCCCTACCCGAACCAGGCTGGTTTCCCGCCATTCCACGTCACGAAACCCGCCGTTCGATGTGACCTGCACGACGTAAGTCCCGCCCGGCCTGCATGCAGCGGCCGAGGAGGCGTAGCCTTTATTCCCGCTGTCCATACCTTGTGAAGCGGAAGAGGGCGGTTGCCGCCGTGTCGCCACAGTCCCCCAGTAACTCGAGCACCACGACCGAAGCAGCAGAGGGCGGGAAGAACCCTGCCTCAGGCTTCGGCGCGAATGAGTGGCTCGTCGACGAGATCTATCAGCAGTACCTCCAGGACCCGCAATCGGTCGACCGGGCCTGGTGGGACTTCTTCGCCGACTACAAGCCGGGGGGCGCTGCCGCTCCGGTGACGTCGGCCGGTCCCGAGAAGTCCACGCCGACGGACGGCGCCTCCGCACAGGCCGCCACCGCCGTCGCCCGGACCCCGCAGGTCGCCGACGCCGCCACGGGGGCGGCGGACGCCGCGCCCGCGCACTCCGCGACGCCGACTCCTCCGCCTGTGTCAGCTCCTGCCCCTGCTCCTGCCATCCCCTCTGGTGCCCCTGCTGTGACTGTCACCTCCCAGGCCCCGGCCGCCGCACCGGCCGCGCCCGCCCCCGCCTCCGTAGCCCCGCAGAAGGCCGCGCCCGCCACCGAGGCCCCCGCGGGCCCCGAGCTGGTGACGCTCCGCGGCCCGGCGGCTGCCGTCGCGAAGAACATGAACGCCTCCCTCGACGTCCCGACGGCCACGTCCGTCCGCGCCGTCCCGGTGAAGCTGCTGTTCGACAACCGCATCGTCATCAACAACCACCTCAAGCGGGCCCGGGGCGGGAAGATCTCCTTCACGCACCTCATCGGCTACGCGATGGTCCAGGCCATCAAGGCCATGCCGTCGATGAACCACTCCTTCGCGGAGAAGGACGGCAAGCCGACCCTGGTCAAGCCCGACCACGTGAACTTCGGCCTCGCCATCGACCTGGTGAAGCCCAACGGCGACCGCCAGCTCGTCGTCGCCGGCATCAAGAAGGCCGAGACCCTCAACTTCTTCGAGTTCTGGCAGGCCTACGAGGACATCGTCCGCCGCGCCCGCGTCGGCAAGCTGACGATGGACGACTTCACCGGCGTGACGTGCTCCCTCACCAACCCCGGCGGCCTGGGCACCGTCCACTCCGTGCCCCGCCTGATGCCCGGACAGTCGGTCATCATGGGCGTCGGCTCCATGGACTACCCCGCCGAGTTCCAGGGCACCTCGCAGGACACCCTGAACAAGCTGGGCATCTCCAAGGTCATGACCCTGACCTCGACCTACGACCACCGGGTCATCCAGGGCGCCGCCTCCGGCGAGTTCCTGCGCATCGTCGCCAACCTGCTCCTCGGCGAGAACGACTTCTACGACTCCGTCTTCGAGTCGCTGCGCATCCCGTACGAGCCGGTCCGCTGGAACCGCGACATCGACGCCTCGCACGACGACGACGTCACGAAGGCCGCCCGCGTCTTCGAGCTGATCCACTCCTACCGGGTCCGCGGCCACGTCATGGCCGACACCGACCCGCTGGAGTACAAGCAGCGCAAGCACCCCGACCTCGACATCACCGAGCACGGCCTCACCCTGTGGGACCTGGAGCGCGAGTTCGCCGTCGGCGGCTTCTCCGGCAAGTCGATGATGAAGCTCCGCGACATCCTCGGCGTGCTGCGCGACTCGTACTGCCGCACCACCGGCGTCGAGTTCATGCACATCCAGGACCCCAAGCAGCGCCGCTGGATCCAGGACCGCATCGAGCGTCCGCACACCAAGCCGGAGCGCGAGGAGCAGCTGCGCATCCTGCGCCGCCTGAACGCCGCCGAGGCCTTCGAGACCTTCCTGCAGACGAAGTACGTCGGCCAGAAGCGCTTCTCCCTGGAGGGCGGCGAGTCCGTCATCCCGCTGCTCGACGCCGTCATCGACTCGGCCGCCGAGGCCCGCCTCGAAGAGGTCGTCATCGGCATGGCCCACCGCGGCCGCCTGAACGTCCTGGCGAACATCGTCGGCAAGTCGTACGCGCAGATCTTCCGCGAGTTCGAGGGCAACCTCGACCCGAAGTCCATGCACGGCTCCGGCGACGTCAAGTACCACCTGGGCGCCGAGGGCACCTTCACCGGCCTCGACGGCGAGCAGATCAAGGTCTCCCTCGTCGCGAACCCCTCCCACCTGGAGGCGGTCGACCCGGTCCTGGAGGGTGTCGCCCGCGCCAAGCAGGACGTCATCAACAAGGGCGGCACGGACTTCACGGTCCTCCCGCTCGCGCTCCACGGCGACGCGGCCTTCGCCGGCCAGGGCGTCGTCGCCGAGACGCTGAACATGTCGCAGCTGCGCGGCTACCGCACCGGCGGCACCGTGCACGTCGTCATCAACAACCAGGTCGGCTTCACCGCCGCCCCGGAGTCCTCGCGTTCCTCGATGTACGCGACCGACGTGGCCCGCATGATCGAGGCGCCGATCTTCCACGTCAACGGCGACGACCCCGAGGCCGTCGTCCGCGTTGCCCGTCTGGCCTTCGAGTTCCGCCAGGCGTTCAACAAGGACGTGGTCATCGACCTCATCTGCTACCGCCGCCGCGGCCACAACGAGTCCGACAACCCGGCCTTCACGCAGCCGCTGATGTACGACCTGATCGACAAGAAGCGCTCGGTGCGCAAGCTCTACACCGAGTCCCTCATCGGTCGCGGCGACATCACGCTGGAAGAGGCCGAGCAGGCGCTCCAGGACTTCCAGGGCCAGCTGGAGAAGGTCTTCGCGGAGGTCCGCGAGGCCGCCACGCAGCCCGCGGTCTCCGCGGCGCCGGCGCCCGACCGGGCCGACTTCCCGGTCGCGGTGAACACCGCGATCTCGCAGGACGTCGTCAAGCGGATCGCCGAGTCCCAGGTCACCATCCCCGAGGGCGTCACCGTCCACCCGCGTCTGCTGCCGCAGCTGCAGCGCCGCGCGGCGATGATCGACGAGGGCACCATCGACTGGGGCATGGGCGAGACCCTGGCCTTCGGTTCGCTGCTGATGGAGGGAACCCCGGTCCGCCTGTCCGGCCAGGACTCCCGCCGCGGCACCTTCGGCCAGCGCCACGCGGTCCTCATCGACCGGGAGACCGGCGAGGACTACACCCCGCTGCTCTACCTGTCCGACGACCAGGCCCGCTACAACGTCTACGACTCGCTGCTCTCCGAGTACGCGGCCATGGGCTTCGAGTACGGCTACTCGCTGGCCCGCCCGGACGCGCTGGTCCTCTGGGAGGCCCAGTTCGGTGACTTCGTCAACGGCGCGCAGACCGTCGTCGACGAGTTCATCTCCTCGGCCGAGCAGAAGTGGGGCCAGACCTCCGGCGTCACGCTGCTCCTCCCGCACGGCTACGAGGGCCAGGGCCCGGACCACTCGTCCGCGCGTCCCGAGCGCTTCCTGCAGATGTGCGCGCAGGACAACATGACGGTCGCGATGCCGACCCTGCCGTCGAACTACTTCCACCTGCTGCGCTGGCAGGTCCACAACCCGCACCACAAGCCGCTCATCGTCTTCACCCCGAAGTCGATGCTGCGCCTGAAGGCCGCGGCGTCGAAGGCGGAAGAGTTCACGACCGGTTCGTTCCGTCCGGTCATCGGCGACAGCACGGTGGACCCGAACGCCGTCCGCAAGGTCGTCTTCTGCGCCGGCAAGGTCTACTACGACCTGGAGGCCGAGCGCGAGAAGCGCGGCATCACGGACACCGCGATCATCCGCATCGAGCGCCTGTACCCGCTCCCGGGTGCGGAGCTCCAGGCCGAGATCGCCAAGTTCCCGAACGCGGCGAAGTACATCTGGGCCCAGGAGGAGCCGGCGAACCAGGGTGCGTGGCCGTTCATCGCGCTGAACCTGATCGACCACCTCGACCTGGCGGTCGGCGCGGACGTCCCGGCGGGCGAGCGCCTGCGGCGCATCTCGCGCCCGCACGGCTCGTCCCCGGCGGTGGGCTCCGCGAAGCGCCACCAGGCGGAGCAGCAGCTCCTGCTGAACGAGGTCTTCGAGGCGTAAGCCTCGGTGCACCGGTTCACGGAAGGCCCGGCCCCCACGAGGGGACCGGGCCTTCCGGCTTCAATTCCCTTGGTGGTCCACGACGGCCACTGCTACCTTGCCGGTGGCCGTGCGAGAGAACGAGGAGGTGGTACCCGTGAACGCAGTATCGACATGGGTGCTCTCCTGCGGGGTCACGGTCGGGCGATAGGTCGCCCGGGAGCGCCGTTCAAGCGCACTCCCGAAAGGCACGACCGTGCAGTTCACTTCCGAACGCCTCGACGACAACGTCCTCGAACGCGAATTCACCCTCGGCGAGATCCCCGGCACCCTGTGGACCCCTGAATCCGCCGGCCCGGTCCCGCTGGTCCTCATGGCGCACAACAACGGCCTGCCCAAGTCGGACCCCCGGCTGGTGGCCCGCGCCAGGTACACCGCGGCGCGCGGCTACGCGGTGGCCACCATCGACGCCGCCGGATGCGGCGAGCGGCCCCGTTCCGCCGCCGACGAGCAGGCTCGCACCGAACTCCGCCGGGCGATGCGGGCGGGTGAGCCGGTCGACGAGATCTTCGAGTCCTTCATCGGCCCCCTCGTCGAGAACGCGGTCCCGGAATGGCAGACCACGCTGGACGCCGTCCTCGCCCTCCCCGGCATCGGCGGCCCGGTCGGATACTCCGGGGGCTGGACCGCCCTCGGCATCCGGCTGGCGGTGGTGGAACCGCGCATCAAGGCCGCCGGCTTCTTCGCCGGAGGCTACGTGCCCCGCGCCCAGCGCGAGGAGGCCCGGCAGGTCGCCATCCCACTGCTGTTCCTGCTGCAGTGGGACGACGAGGGCAACCCCCGAGAGCGGGCCCTGGAACTGTTCGACGCCTTCGGCACGAAGGAGAAGACGCTGCACGCCAACCTGGGCGGTCACACCGGCACCCCTTGGTTCGAACTGGAGGACGGCTGCCGCTTCCTGGACCGCCACCTGAAGTGAGCCCGCACCGTCGGGCCGACACCGTTCGGTGCCGGCCCGACGGCCGCAGCGTCCTGTGCCAGTGTTGGCCGCATGGACTGCGTCTTCTGCCGCCTCATACGTGAGGGCACCGCCCGCTGGGTGGCCCGAGAGCCCGAGGCGTGTGCCTTCGCCCCGCTGAACCCGCTGGCACCGGGGCACACCCTGGTGGTTCCCACCCGTCACCACGTCGGCGTCTTCGACACGCCGCCCGATGTCCTGGCCACGTCGATGGCGCTGGTCCAGCGCGTCGCGGCAGCCATGCGAACCGCCTTGGACGCCACGGGCGTCAACATCCTGAACGCCAGCGGCCCGGGCTCCGAACAGTCCGTTCCCCACCTGCATTTCCACGTCGTCCCGCGCTGGGAGGACGACGGGATCACCACGTGGCCGTCCGGCCCCTCCCGCCGCCACTCCACCGGCGACCCGAGCACGCTACTGGCCGACGCCCTCAAGCAGGCCTGAAGCAAACCCCAGGCAGGTCAACGGAGATCGAGCAGCATCACGTCGAACAGGTCCACGCCACCCCCGGGACGCGCCTCGCCGACCTTCCGGTACCCCCAGGCCCGATAGGCGGCCACGGCCGCACCGCTCGCCGGGTGCACATTGAGCAGGACCCGCTCCACGCCGACACCGTCGAGCAGGCCGTCGTGCAGACGCCTTGGAACTGATGGCCGTGATCAACGAAAACGTGTCCGCCGGGCTCCACCCCCACTGGATTGCACTCGCCTACGTCCGTGGCCCGTGCGGCCGCGAATTCTCCACAGCAGTGGACAACATCGAGCCGGTCGAACTGCACCCGCATCAACTCACCTGACCAGCCCCGAACGAGGGCCGGACGCGGTCAGGGAGAAGCGCGTAGCGATCGTGGGCGGCCCATGCCCAGCCACAGGGGGTCGCAGACGCCGTCGGACAGGAGCGCGTAGCGATCTGGGGCGCCCGGGGCTCCGGCCGGGCATCTCCGACGCCCCTCCCCTGTCTCGGTCCCCCGGCCCGTCCCTCTGGGGGCTTCCCGGCAGTCTTTCGGATTTCCGTGGCGGGACGGTCGGTCAAGGGTGGCCGAAGGCCATCGCGCAGCGACGCGAGGAACGAGCGCCCTTGAGGGACCGGCCCGACACGGAGAGACGATGGGACTGACGGGAAACCCCCAGCACCTTCCGATCCCGGCTGGCCAAACGAGCCTCACCGAAGCCCCCGTCCAGCAGCCGACCGGGCTCCGCCCCGGCACTGATGGGGGCGGGTGGGCAGCCACCGACCGACACCGGCGGGGCCGCGGGGGTGAAGGCGCCGAGCACGCGAACCCCCGTACCCCCCTACGGCTGCGGTTCGAAGTCCCAGTACGGGCGCGCCCGTTGTTTCGCCGAGACCGTGTGGACGTGCTGCGGGCCCAGGGTGCGGGTGAGGCCCTTGATGCCCGCCTCCTCGTGTTTGCCCGCCTCCGTGTCCTCCCGTACGGACCGCAGGTCCGCCGCCAGGGCGATCTGGGCGCTCAGCGTCATCGGATGGTCGGGGCCCAGGACGCGTTCTGCGGTGCGGAGCGTCTCGCGGCTCAGGTCCAGCGCGTCCTCCAGCCGCCCGGTGATGTTGCGGTGGCCGGTGGCGTTGAGGGCGCAGCCCAGCGTCCAGGGGTGGCGGCCGCCGAGCGCGCCGCGCATGCCGACGAGGGCCTGTTCCGCGAGGGAGAGGCCCTCGGCGCGTTCGCCCTGGGCGCGCAGGACCAGGCCGAGGTTGCCGACGGTGCCGATGCTGTACGGGTGGGCGAGGCCGAGTTGCGACTGGTAGCCGCGCACCACGTCCTCGGAGATGCGGCGGGCCTCGCCGATGTCGCCGTACTCCCTGAGGTACGTGGCGTAGTCGGAGGCGACCATCAGCGTCCAGGGGTAGTCCACGCCGAAGACGCGCGTCGCCCGCTCCCAGACGGTGCGCAGCCGCAGGCCGGCGCCGGGGATGTCGCCGGAGCGGCGCAGGCACAGGCCGAGGTTGTGTTCGGCGCGCAGGGTCTGGGGGTGGCCGAGTCCCAGGACCTGGGTGTTGAGCTTGACGCCCTGTTCCTGCCGGGTCTGGGCCTCGCGGTAGCGGCCCATGAGGCGCAGCCCCATGGCGCAGGCGATCCCGGAGGCGAGGGTGGAGATGTGCAGGGGCATCAGGACCCGTTCGCGGCGGCGCAGGGTGTCGAGGTCGAGGTCGTAGGCGTCCTGGTAGCGGCCCAGCAGCCGGTAGGTGGCGGCGAGGTTGTTCTGGGCGTCGAGGGTGATGGAGTCGTCCTCGCCGAGGAGCTCGCGGTAGGTGGCCAGGCAGTGCTCGAAGATCTCGCGGGCCGGTTCGAACTTGGCGATGCACAGCAGGACGCCTCCGTAGGCGCTGGTGGCGCGCAGGCTCTCCAGGTCCTGGTCGCCGCGTTCGCCGGTGAGCCGGTCGGCGACGGCCCTGGTGAGGATCTCGGCGCGGCGGAACAGGCCGAGGTTGCGCAGGGAGTTGCCGTACTGGTAGCTGAGCTCGCGGACCTTGGGGTGGTCCTCGCCGAGCCGGGCCCGCCAGATCTGGTCGGTTTCCTCGCACAGGCGCAGGCAGGTGCGGTACTCCCCGGCGAGGATCAGGTAGCGCAGGCAGTGCAGCAGGAAGTTCTGGATGCGGGGGTTGCTGCTGGTGATCACCCCGGAGGGGGTGAGGTGGGGGACGAGCTCGGCGTAGCGGGGCCAGAGCCGGGAGTCGGAGGGCCGGCCCGGGTCGGCGGCGGCGAGGACCTGGCGGACGGCGCGGGCGAGGGGTTCGGCCTCGTCCTCGGAGAGGTTCTCGCGGACGATGCCGTGGACCATGCGGTGCAGTTGTACGGTTTCCAGCCCGCCGCCCTCCTCCACGGGGAGGTCGGAGTACTCCAGCCGTACGACGGAGAACTGGACGAGCTTGTTGAGGGCGGCGTTCCAGCGGATCTGGTCGTTGATGAGTCCGGCGAGCTGTTCGGGGACGTCGTCGGCGGGGAACTCGCGCAGCAGGCGCAGCGGGACGGGGCCGGGGGCGAAGAAGACGAAGAGCCGCAGCAGGGCGAGGGCGTCGGGGAAGTTCTCCCGGACGTTGTTGAGGAGTATGGCGAGGGCCGTGGGGAAGGGCAGCGGGTAGTCCTCGGAGAGGGTGACGGCCTCGCGGGAGTCCATGCGGCGCTGGAGCAGGGCGAGGTAGTCACCGACGGGCAGCGGTGAGTCGGCGAGCCAGCCGGCGGTCTGGTCGAGGGCGAGGGGGTAGTCCTCCAGGGCCTCGGCGAGCTGGTCGGCCTCGTCGGCGGTGAGGCGCAGGGCGCGGCGGCGGATGAAGGTGATCGACTCGGGGCGGGCGTAGAGGGGGACCTCGACGAGGCTGGTGTGGCGGGCGGCCCATTCGCGGTTGCGGGAGGTGATGATGACGTCGCCGGCGCCGCCGGAGGGCAGCAGGTCGATCAGGTCGTCGGGGTTGTCGCAGCCGTCGAAGACCATCAGCCAGCGGCTGTACGGGGCTCCTCGACGCAGCGCTTCGAGGACGGCCCGGATCTGCTCGCCGTAGCTGCCGGCGCCGCGCGGGAGGCCGAGGGCGGGGGCCAGGTCGGCGAGGCGCTCGCGGAGGGTGGGCCGGTCTTCGGCGGGGACCCACCACACGACGTCGTACTCGGAGGCGAAGCGGTAGGCGTACTCGGTGGCGACCTGTGTCTTGCCGACGCCGGAGAGGCCGAGCAGGGTGACGGTGGACGCGCCGGGCGGGGCTTCGGCGAGGGCCTGGCGCAGGGTGCCGATGACGTCGTTGCGGCCGGTGAAGCGGGGGTTGCGGCGCGGGACGCGGCCCCAGATCTCGGGCGGGTCGTTGGGGAAGCGGGGGCCGCGGCGGCCGGTTTCGGTGCCGATGCGTTCGGTGGGGAGTTCCAGGCGGCGCAGTACGCGGTATTCGGCCTCGTACGCGTCCAGGCCCCACAGGTCGGTCTTCTCCAGGACGGCGACGGCGCTGGGCAGGGGCGCGTCGGTGAGGCAGACGGCGGCGAACCGGTCCGGGTGGTCGTCGGTGACGGCGCGCAGGGCGGTGTTCCACTCTTCGTCGGTGTGGGTGCCGGCGGAGAAGTAGCGTTCGCTGAGGACGAGGAGGACGCGGCTGCCGGAGCGGGCGAGGTCGTCGAGGGCCTGGGTGAGGCCGGGGCTGTTCTGCGGGTCCCAGCGCTGGAGGGCGACGCGGTGGCCGTGTTCTTCCAGGCGGTGGGCGATCCACACGGCCCAGGGGCGGTTGAAGCCGGCGAAGCTGATGACGAAGCGCTGCGGCCGCTGGGGCTGGGGTGGCTGCTGGGGCTGTTGCGCCGATTCGCGGTCCTGCCGGCTACCGGTGGTCATGCGGCCGTCTCCCTGGGCTGCGGGCAGTGGACGGGACTGAAAAGGTACCGCAGCGGACGGTCCGTCAGACCTGTGCGAACGGAGCGAGTTCGGGGTGTGCCTCGCACCAGGCGCGGCGCTCGCGGTCGACGGCCCGGCGGGCCGCGGCGTGCTGGTCGCCGGGGGGCGGGAGGTCGTCCATGGCCCGTTCGGCGGCGGCCATGCCGTCGGTGAACTCCCGTCCCGCGGAGGTCAGTCGGTCGTGTGCGCGCAGGGCGGGCAGGACGGCGGCGACCTGGGCCCGGATCCGGGCGTGCTGGGCCCAGGCGCCGCGGGCGCCGTAGAGGGCGGCGCGCTGCCAGTACCCGGCGAGGGCCAGGTGGGCGTAGGTGCCGTGCAGGAGTCCCTCCAGCGGGCGGGGGTCGCTGCGCCAGGGGGCCCAGTGGCGGGGCACGGCGTCGGCGGTGTGCAGGGTCAGGACGTCGGCGAGGGCGGTGAGTTTGCCGTGCTGGACCTCGTGGACGAGGGTCGCGGCGAGGGCGGGCGGGGCCTGCGCGCGGGCCAGTACGGAGCCGGCGGCCGCGGGGAGGGTGGCGCCGCTGGAGCGGGAGCCGCCGGCGAGCGGTACGAGGGAGCGCAGCAGTTGTCCGGTCTCCTCGGCGCGGACGGTGTCGTAGCGCTGGAGCAGGGTGAGGGCGCCGGACCACTGGGTGTCCCACCGCTTGTGGCCCTTGGGGGTGAGGCGGCGGGCGGGGCGCAGGGGGGCGGGCTGTGCGGGGCCGGGGGCCCGGTAGGGGTCGAGGTCGTCGAGGGCGGTGCGGCCGCCGGGCAGTGCGTGCAGGGGCAGTGTGGCGGGGTCGTCGGGGTCCCAGGAGCGTTCGGTGAGGACGAGGGGGCCGGGGCGGTCCGGGCGCAGCAGGCCGAGGGTGGGCAGGACGAGGCGGCCGTGCACGGGCCGCAGGGTGTGGGTGAAGGGGATCCCGGAGCGCAGGGCGGCGGCCGCGGCGAGGGCGCCGAGGTGGGCGAGGTCCGGCGGCGGGCCGAAGGGGGCGTGCAGCCGGCGCAGGGTTTCCTCGGCCCATACGCCGGTGGCCGGGTAGTGCAGTACGTCGCGTACGGCGGCCGGGTCGTGGCGTTCGGCCTCCTCCAGCAGGGCCCAGTGGTCGGCGGTCTGGCCGGACCGGCCGCAGGGGGCGGCGTCGAGGACGGCGCGGAGCAGGACGAGGCGCTTGGAGCGGCGTACGTCGCGGACCAGGCGGGTGCCTTCCGGGGAGGGCTCGGTGGAGGCGAGGGCGCGCAGGGTGTGGGACGAGACGGTGAAGGCGGCGAGGGCGGCGGTCATGAGGCGGCCGCCGGGGGGTGGGCGACCGGGGGGTGTGCGGCGGTGGCGTGGCGGCGGCCGGCGGTCGTGGCGGCGTGCTGGACGGCGGTGGCGATGTGCCGGATCAGGACCTGGAGGTCGGCGCAGTAGACGGACGGCTGCCGGAAGCCCTCGCCGGCGCGGTAGCGGTGCGGGTAGTGGCCGCCGCCGCACACCTCGACGAGGTCGCAGGCGCGGCAGCCGGCGGCGAGCGCGTCGCGTCCGAGCTGGCGGGCGGCGAAGCCGGGGTGGTCGAGGAGCTGGTCGAAGCTGTGGGTGGCGAGGGCCATGCCGGTGGCGGCGGCCCCCTCGTACGCGGATTTCAGGGAGTCGGCCTGTTCGATGGAGCCGTCGGTCTCGATGACGGCGGTGGCGGCGGGCGCGAGCCCGAGGGTCTCGGTGGTGGCGGGCAGGCCGAGCAGCAGGGCGATGATCTCCTCGAAGAGCCGGATGCGGGTGCGTCGTTCCCCGTCGTGCCACCAGCGCTCGAAGACGGCGAGGAGCCAGTCGGCGTACGGGGTCCCCGGCCCGCCGGGGCGCCGGCCGGGGCCGCGGGGCGGCGGGGCGCTCCAGTTGGCGAGCGGGAGCAGCAGCCCGACGGTGGGTGGGGCGAAGGCGAGCAGGGACTCGTACGTCTCGACCGGGTCCTGGTCGAGGTCGACGACGCAGAGCACCCCGGCGTAGCTGTCCGGGTGGCGTGCCAGCAGGCGCAGGCCGCGGGCGGCGGCGCCGAAGCCGGGGCGTCCGGCGTGGTCCACGCGGCGGGAGTTGTGCGCGGGCAGCCCGCCGTCGAGGCTGACGCCGACGCGGATGCCGGCGGCGGCCAGGGCGGTGAGGCGGCCGCGGGTGATCAGGGTGCCGTTGGTCTGCACGGTGGCGGTGACGCGGGTGCGGGGGGCGGTGGCGGCGAGCGCGGCCCGTACGGCCTCGACGGGTGCGGCGAGCGCGGCGGGGGCGGTGAGGAGGGGTTCGCCGCCGTGCAGGACCAGGTCGACGCGGGGCAGGTCGTGGGCGGCGGCGTGCTCGGCGATCCGCTGGGCGGCGCGGGCGGTGGTGGCGGGGGCCATGGCGACGGGCTGGTCGCGCCAGCCCTGGTCGGCCATCTCGTAGACGTAGCAGTAGGTGCAGGCGAGGTTGCAGCGGCTGCGGGTCTTGAGTACGAACTGCCGGATGGGACGGGGCGGATGGCCTGCGGCGCGCGCGGCGGCGACGTCGAGGCGGGTGTAGGGCCAGGGGGCGTTGCGGGCGTGCCGGGCCGCGTGCGCGGCGGGACCGGACCGCGGGCCGTCGCCGGGACCCCCGGAGGCATCCGCCGGCTGGGCGGGCGCGGGCAGCGGGGAGCCGTTCGTGATCGCTCGCCGCATCGCCGTACTCCTCCCCGCCCCGCCGCCGGGGGCGCCCCGGCGGACGGTCCATCCCTGCCCTTCCGCCGGTCCCGGCTAACGGCGGAAAGTGGTCAACCCGGCCGCTCCCGCGGGGGTAGCGGTCCGGGGCGGCCCCGGCCCCGGTGCTGCTGGGGCTCCGCCCCAGACCCTGCGCCTCAATCGCCGGCGGGGCTTGATGGTGCGGGTCGGTCGCGGGGACGGGGAGGGGTGTCTCCTCGGCTCGGCGCGTGCGGGCCATCGCGGCAGTACCCGGCGGTCGCGCGCTCGTCCTGCGGGGACACCCCTCCCCGTCCCCGCTCCCACGCGTCGGGCGGGCTCCGGGGCACTGCCGGAGCACTGCCGTGGGGTGGGGACACGGCGGAGTGTCCCCGCAGGACGAGCGCGCACCACCGAGCACAGCCGCGAGATGCGGTACCGCGCGAGCCGAGGAGACACTCCGGCGGGGCACCACCCCGCACCACCCAGCCCCGCCGGCGATTGAGGCGCGGGGCCTGGGGCAGAGCCCCAGCACCACCGGCCGACCGGAGTCGGCACCCCCAGCGGGAGCTAGGCGGCGCTGGAGTCGAAGGCGTTGAGGATCTCGGCCGGGTGGGTCACGCGTTCGACCAGGCCCTCGATCACCCGGGCCAGTACGGGGTGGTCGATCCCGCGCAGGGCGGCCAGGTCGAGGCCGGAGAGGTCCGGGAGCCGGCCGGGGCATCCCGGGGCGGTGGCCGGTGCCGTGTCCCGACGTTTCGTCACCATGTGCCGCCGTTCCCCCTGTCGCGTCGCATTCCGGACGGTCCCCTGCCCTTTGCCCTCCGCCCGGTCGGCGGAAACAGCCCGCCCCGCCCGCGGCGCGGTCGTCACCGTCCCGCCTCCAGGGCCCGTACCCGCGCGCGGAGCCCCTCGGAGCGGGCGTCGGGGTCGGTGCCGATCCGCTTCCACAGCTGCAGTGCCGCGCGGTACTCCTCCAGGGCGGCCCTGGGCCGGGCGAGCCGTTCCAGCACCTCCCCGCGGGACTCCTGCACGCGCGCCGCCAGCCGCAGGGCGGTGTCCTCGCGGCCCGCCCGGCCGTCGTGCTCCTCGCGGCCCTCGTGGTCGTCGCGGCCCTCGCGGTCGGCCTCCAGGGCGGCCCGCCAGGCCAGCCGGTAGGACTCGGCCGCCCGGTCGAGGCGGTCCGCGGCCCGCGTGTGGCCGTGGATCTCCTGCTGGACGTCGCCGTGGTCGCGCCAGGCGCGGGCCCGTTCCAGCGGGCCGCGGCTGTTGCGGACGGCCAGTTCGAGGAGGTACTCCGCCTCCCGCAGGTCCACCGCGTCGTTCTCGTAGGCGTGCCGCAGCCGCAGCCCTGTGGCCAGCCGCATCAGGCGGTGCGCGGCCCCCGGGTCGGACTGCGGGACCGCCGCCCGGCTCTCGCGCAGGACGCGCACGGCCGCCCCGGTGAACCGGCGTCCGCCGGCGCTGCGGGCCCGGTCCAGGAGTACGTCGCCCCACTCGGGGAGGAGTTCCCCGAAGGCCTCCCCGTCGCGGGGTACGAGCCGCCGGGCGCGGCCGTACGCCTCGGCCGCCTCCTCCAGCGCCGCCGGGTCGGCGTCCCGCGCGTACCGCTCGCGGTGGACCCGGGCCAGGCACAGCAGGGCGGCCACCCGCAGCTCCGGCTCGCCGCCCGTCTCCTCCAGGGCGGTGGCCAGCTGACCGGTGGCTTCCTCCAGCCGCGCGGGCAGGTACCGCAGCGCGTCGGCGAGTTCCACGCGCACCTGCGCGGTGCCCGGCGGGGCTGCGGCCAGGACCGCCGCGAGGCGGGCCGCCGCCTGTTCGGCCAGGGCGGCGCGCTCGGCCGGGTCGGGGGTGCGGGGCAGGAGCGCCAGCAGGACCCGGCCGAGGGCCAGGTGCAGTTCGGGATACGGCCCGGCGGAGGCCACCGGGTCCGCGTCCGGGTCCGGGCCGGGGTCCCCGCCGGGGCCGCCCGGTACCGGGCCCGCCAGTGGTTCGAGGGCCGCGCGGGCCTCGCGCAGGGCGCCCGGGTCCTCGCGCAGCCCGCTGAGCCGGATCAGGGTCTCGGCCCGCCGCACCGCGCAGTCCCGCCGCAGTTCCGGTTCGGCCGTGGCGGCCGCGGCCGCCGCCGCGAACTCCCGGTCGGCCGCCGCGAGCAGTTCGGGGTCCGGGCCGGCGGCCAGCGCCCGCTCGTACAGGACCCGCCCGCGCGCCGCCCACGCCGCGGCCGTCCGCAGCCCGGTCAGGGCCCGCTCCGCCTCGGCGAGGAGTTCCGGATCCCGCTCGGCGGCCCACAGCCTCAGCAGCGCCCCCGCCAGTTCCGTCTCGGCCTCCTCCGGCGGGTCCGCGGGCCCGGCCGGGGCCGTCACGGCCCGCCGCAGGACCGCCACGGCCTCGTGCAGGGCCCGTGCTCCCGCGTCGCCGTCGGCGTCCGCGTCGGCGAGCCGGTCGCGGGCGGCGCGCACCGCCCCGGCCCGGGCGATCGGTGGGGCCGCCCGTGGCTGCCGTACGGGCTGCCCGTCCGGCGGCATCCCGGGCAGGTAGCGGCGTACGACTTTGGCCGAAACCTGCGCGAAGGCCTGCGGGAGGCGCCCCTCGGGATAGCGTTCCTCGTCGTCGCCCCCGGGGCCCTCCGTCGTCGCCGTCGGCGGTACGCCGGTCAGCTGGGCGACCGCGAGCGCGGGGAAGTTGCGTACGCCCGACCCGAAGTGCGCCCGTACGTACTCCGAGCAGTGTTTGAGCACCAGCGCCGCCTCGTCCCGTCCCAGCGGCCCCAGCAGCACGTCCTGTACCCCGGGGACGAACTCGTACCAGTGCCCCGGCCCCGGTCCGCTGCGCCTCAGCAGCCCGCTGAGCAGCACCTCCGCCAGGTCCGAGGGTTCGGAGTCGGGCAGCATCGTGCGCTGCACCAGCCGCATCACGGGCAGCGTCAGCGGAGCCGCCGACAGGTACACCGCCAGCTGTACGGCGCGGGGCGCGGCCGAGGAGCGGAACCGCGCGACGAGTTCGCGCGGGGGCCGGACCGCGGGCGGCGGCGGGAGGGGGGCGGCGGGGTGGTCGGCCAGCACGCGGCCGACCTCTGCGGCCACCGGCCCGGTGCCGAGGCCGGCGACGAGGCGGGCCCACGCCCCGAGGGCGGCCGGGCTCGGCGGCAGCACCGGTACGGCGAGTCCGCCCGTGGGCCGCCCGGGCATCGCCGGTCGGTCCGGACGGAACCGCAGCTTCTGTCCGGCGCCCTCCAGGCGGGCGAGGGTGCCGCGCTCGGTCGGGAGCCAGCTGCGCCCCCACAGCCGCTGCGGGAGGGGCTGGACCACCATGCACGGCGTGCACTGGGCCCAGCGGTGCAGCAGCCGCTGCGCCGCCCCCTCGCGCCACAGCGGTCCGGCGCAGTCGGAGACCATCATGGTGAGGGCGCGGCCGGTCGGGTCGCGCAGCTGGTCCCCGGAGCGCAGCCCGGCGCCCGGTGCGGGGCCGCGTCCGAGCGCGGCCGTGCCGTCCGGGCGGCGGTGCAGGTAGTGGACCTGGACGTCCCGGAAGGCCCCCAGCCGCTCGCAGACGGACCGCAGTTCCTCGAACATGTCCTGCCAGACGGCCATCGAGGGGGAGGCGTCCATCACGAGCCGTACGGTCGCCTCGCGCCGGCTCTCCGGCCGGAGCACCGGGATGAGCAGCCCGAGGGCGCGGGCGCTGGCGTCTGCGGTGGCGCCTTCGTCGATGACCAGCCGGGTGGGCGGGGCCGGCGGGCGGTGCCGCTGGAGGGCGCGCAGGGCCCGCTGCACGTCGAGGATGCGGGGCAGGGCGGCGGCCCCGGGCACGCGTACGGGTATGCCGTACTCCTCGGGCGACTCGTCCGGCGTCCCGCCCTCGGCCTCGCCCGCGTGGTGTGCCCCGGGGGCGTAGAGCCGTACGGGGTCCTCGGCGTCCGTGTCCGCCCGTACGGGCTCGGCGGGTTCCGCGGCCGGGTCTTCGGGGTCCGTCTCGGGGCCCGGTCCCCGGGCGCCGGGCAGGGCCGGTCCGGGTCCGCGGATGTGCCCGGCGAGCCACAGGGCGTCGGCGAGCTCCTCGGCGGACGGGTCGAGGCCGGCGGCCCGCAGCAGCGCGGCCAGTTCACGGACGCCGGGCGCGGCGGGTGGCGCGGGCGGCTGCGGCGCCGGTGCGCGGGAACACGACGGCGCGGTGGGTTCGGGCACGGCGGGGTCGGGCACGCTCGGTTCGGGCAGGGCGGGTTCGGGCACGGTCCGTCACCTCGGGCGGTCGAGGCGCTGGATGAGCAGGTCCGCGAGGTCCTCCCGGGTCGCCGGGGAGGCGTAGTGGGTGAGGTAGACGGCGTTGAGGAGCTGGTCGGCGGCCACCAGCTCGGACTGGGAGCGGCCCAGGAACTCGCGGATCAGGTCGCCGCCGAGCCGGGCGGCCTCCTCGCCGAGGTGGGCGCGGACCATGGTGGCGAGGCGCTTCTCGCCGGGCTGCCCGAGCTTGAGCTGGATGCAGCGGCGCAGCAGGGCGGCGGGGAAGTCCCGTTCCCCGTTGCTGGTGAGGATGATGAAGGGGAAGGCGCTGCAGCGGATCCGGCCGCCCCGTACGGTCACCTTCGTGCCGTCGTCGGTGAGCACCTCGACCTCGGGCTCGGTGTCGGCGACCCGCTCCAGCTCGGGGAGGGCGAACTCCCCTTCCTCCAGGACGTTCAGGAGGTCGTTGGGGAGGTCTATGTCGCTCTTGTCGAGCTCGTCGATCAGGAGCACGCGGGGCCGTGCGGTGGGCAGCAGGGCGGTGCCGAGGGGGCCGAGGCGGATGTACTTCCCGATGCCGGGGACGGTGGCGACCGTTCCCCCCGGCCCCGTTCCCGCCGAGCCCGGAGTCCCCGAGCCCGGAGTCCCCGCTCCCGGAGCCCCCGCCCCCGCAGCCCCCGCGGCCGCGGCGCCGCCGGCCGCGAGCTGTACGTCCTGGAGCCGGGCGAGGGCGTCGTAGCGGTAGAGCCCGTCCTGCAGCACGGTCCGCGACACCACCGGCCAGCGCAGCACCCGCCCCAGCTTCAGCTCGTGGGCGACGGAGTGCGCGAGGGTGGACTTCCCCGTTCCGGGGAAGCCGGTCACCAGCAGCGGCCGCCGAAGGTACAGGGCCGCGTTGATGACCTCCAGTTCCTCCGGTTCCGGCCGGTGCAGTTCGGCGGCCTGCCGGTGGGCCCCGAGCCGCCGGGCGACGTTGCCCTCGGCGGCCACGGCCGCGCGGCCCGGGTCCACGAGCGGCCCGCCGTCGAAGTCGCGCCAGGGCGGCGGGTCGGGCAGGGCGTCGATCCCGTCGTGGGGCTCGCCGGCCCCGCGGTAGATGAGCCACTCGTCGTTCATGGTGCGTGTCCCTCCCTCGAATCCGCCGGGCCCGGCGCCGTCACAGGTCGCCGTGGAGGGGCTCGACGTCCGGCAGCGGCCGCGCCGGGTCCTCCCACACCAGCCCCGCCCCGGCCGCCCAGTACGCGTCGGGGTCCGCCCCGTACGCCCGGCCCCGCAACGTCTGCAGCCGCACCGGCAGCACCTCCGCCCTTCCCGCGTCGGCCAGTTCCTCCCGCAGCCCGCGGTGGAACGGCGCGCACGACACCCCGGGGTCCGGCGGCGGCCTGCGGGTCACGGCCACCCCGTAGCCGGCGTCCCGTACGGCGTGCAGCGACCCCAGCGTGGGCTCCTGGTCGGCGGCCCGGCAGTGGACGGGGACGGTGGTGTCCGGCAGGCCCGACAGCCATTCGGCGGAGGGTGCGCGCGGGCGGCCCCCGGCGCAGTCGGCCCGTTCGTCCTGGAGCGGTCCCGCCTGTACCCGGGCCCACCGGGCGGCGGCCCGGCCGGCTTCGTGGTCCGCCGGGTGCGCCTGCGGACCGCCCGGAGGGATGTCCGGACCGCCCGGGCCGGTGCCCGGGCCGTTCGGGCCGAGGGCCGGACCGGGGGCGGCGCTGCGGCCTCCGGGGTGGCGCAGCACCACCGGCCTCTGCACGCCCAGCGGTACTCCGCCGGCCACCACCCAGTCCTCCACCGCCAGCCCGAACAGCTCGGGGGCCACGGCCACTTCGAGCAGGGCCGCCGCGACGTGGGTGTCGCACCGCCGGAAGGCCTCGGCGAGCGGGGCCCGTAACCGCTCCGGCAGACCGGCCACGGTGGCCCGTACGCCCGAGTCCACGGGGGTCAGCCGCCCGGGGTGGGCCGGGCCGGCGAGCACGGAGACCCGCCAGTCGTAGAGGTGCTCCCAGCCGTGCGCCCACACCTCCAGCAGGACCGAGGCGCCGGGCGGCAGTCCGCCGGCCCGCCGGGCCGGGCCGCCCGCCGCCCGTCCGGCCGAGGCCCGGCGGCGGCGCTCCCGCTCCGCGAGGCCCCGCTCGTGGCGCTCGCCGAGTTCCCGCCGCAGGGGCCGCCACAGCCGCTCGGCGGTGGCCCGTACCCAGTCCCACAGTTCCTCGTCGGCGCCCGGCGTCGGGGGCTCCCGGTACTCGGCCACGCTGACGTCGGTCGCGTAGCGGAGCATGGCCGCGGCCTCGCCGGTCCCGCCCGGCGGGTCGTGCAGCAGCCCCAGCCCGTCGCGCCAGCTCAGCGGGGCCGGCGGCTGTGGGTCCGGTTCCTCGCCGCGGACCGCCTCGACCAGGGCCCGTACGGCCTCGGACGAGCTGGGCGGGGGCAGTTCGGCCAGGAGTCCGCACAGGGTGGTGCGTTCGCCGGGGGTGAGGCGGCCGCGGCCGCCGTACGGGTCGCGCTCCTGCGGCGGGAGCTCGCCGTGCACGTCGGTCCAGGTCCGGCGGTTGTCGAGGTCGCTGAGGTGCTGGTCGTAGTGGTAGAGGTCGTGGGCCTGCATGATCCGGCGGTAGAGCCCGACCTGGCCCCTGGCGGCCATCGGGAGGGTGCGCAGCTGCACGACGGAGACGGCGAGTCCGCCGCCCCCGGTGTGCCGGCGGGCCTTGACGACGCCGACGACCTCCCCGCGGGCCAGGTCCACGACGGGCCCGCCGGACATGCCGGGGTCGATCTCGTCGTCGTCGGCGAGCCGGATGGCGGCGCCGTTCCCGGCGGTGCCGCGCAGCCGGGTGGTGCGGCCGGTGATCTCGGGGGTTCCGAGGTCCTCGGTGCAGCCGAAGTAGGCGACCTCGTCGAAGCGCGGCCTGGAGCGGTCGGTGAGCCAGACGCAGGCGTGCGAGACGGGGGCCAGGACCCTGATCAGCGCCAGGTCGGGCAGGTCCCACAGGGCGTTCCGGCCGGGCCGCCGTTCCTCCAGGCGCTCGGGCAGTACGCACTCCACGCGCCCGGTGACGGTCCCGGTGACGGTGCCCGGCACGCCGGGGCCGCCGTAGCGGGGTCTGCCGGAGTGGAAGGTGATGCCGACCTCGCGACCTGTCAGACGCACGGCGGCACCCCCTTCGCCGACCACGTGCGCGCACGTCAGGACCCAGCCGGGGGCGATGAAGAAACCGCTCCCCCAGGTGGGACCGGTCCGATGGCTGCCGGGGGTGTCATACCCGCCCGGCGGGGCGTGGACGCGTACCGTCGCCGCCTGGACGAGAGGTTCGAGGAGCTCGAAGGCGCGCGCCGTCCCGGTCGTGCGCCCGTCGGTCATCCGCGCCCCCCGCCCGCTGGTGAGACGACCAGGCTAGCGTCGGCGGCGCCGGCGACGGGAGGTCTGGCGGGCGCCGCGGATTATCCTGGCGGGAAACATTCCCTGCACATCCACATCACGGCACGGAGCCCGACTTGTACTTCACCGATCGCGGCATCGAGGAGCTGGAGAAGCGGCGCGGCGAGGAGGAGGTCACCTTCGAGTGGCTCGCCGAGCAGCTGCGCACCTTCGTCGACCTGAACCCGGACTTCGAGGTCCCGGTGGAACGCCTGGCCACCTGGCTGGCCCGGCTGGACGACGAGGACGACGAGGACGAGTAGTCGGGGCGGTCCGCGGTCAGGACCGGTCCACCGGGAGGGTGCGGCTCCATCGGGCGACGGCGTTCCTCAGGTGGGTGGAGTGGGTCTGGCTCCGGAGCCTGCCCTCGAATCCTTCGCGGGCGGCCTCGCCCGCCTCCAGGAACACCTCCAGGAGCACCCTCCCTTCCGCTCGCCGCTCGTCTCCCGGTTCGCCGTACAGTTCCTGCGCGAACTGGACCGATGACCTGATCGAGGTGTGCGCGGCCAGGGCCCGGACCACTGCCGTCCGCACCTCGGGGTCCAGGTCGAGCAGCCCCGGCAGGAAGCGTGGTTCCGTGCGCCCTCCGTAGGGCGCCGCGTCGACTTCCGTCAGCCAGGTGATCAGCTCCGGCCAGGGGAGTTCCAGCGCCATCAGGACGGTGTCCAGCAAAGAGGTCTTCCTGAACTGGACGGCCAGTGCGCGCCCTGTGGCGCGCGGTGTGCAGGCGCCCCGGTACAGCTCGGCCACCGGGGAAAGGGCCTGCCGTGCCTCGTCCAGTGAACTCGTCGCACGCACGGCCGCGGCGAGGGCCCGGTCGGCGAGTCTCGACCCGTCCTCGGGGAGGGCGGCCCATGCGCCGCATGCCCGCGCCAGCTCCGCCGGTGACAGCCGGGCCGCCAGCCCCTCGATGAGGGCGGTCTGGTTTTTGGCCGAATCGGCGACACCCGGATGGGCGCCGACGGCCAGGACGTCGGGGACGGGCCGCATCCGGGCCGCGTCGGCGACGAGCTGCCCGGCGGCCGCGGCCGGCAGCCAGTCGACGAGTGCGAGGACGTCCGCCAGTGGCCGGGCGTGGGCCGCGGTGACCAGCTCCCGGACGACTCCCGCATGATCGCCGGCCCGCTACAGTTCCCCGAGCAGCTCCTGGACCTCCTCCAGGGCCGGCAGGTCCGGTGCGTCGTACCCCTGCCGGCCGGCGAGCTCCTCCTCCAGGCTCAGGACCCTCGCGCGCAGTTGCCGTCCGTGCTCCTCGGCCCGGTCCCGCTGCCGGAGCGCCTCGGCGAGCTGCGATCGCAGCTCCTCGATCAGCCGCAGGAGCTGGTCGCGCGCGGTGGCACCGGCCTCCTGCTCTTCGCGCAGCCGGACGTAGCGGCCGGCGGACTCCCTTCGCTCCGCCGCCCAGTCGATCTGCTGGCGGGTCAGGTCACCGGTCAGGTCCTCGACCTGGCGCTGCTTCTTCTCCAGGGCGTCGGTGAGCGACTCGATGAGCAGCCCCGTCCGGTACGTCTCACGCTGGGAGCGGTCCAGCTCGGCCCGCAGCGAGTCCAGTTCGTAGGCGTCGGGGTTGGTCACCCGCAGCGCGTCGAGGCGCTGCTGCCGGACGGCGTCTTTGACGTGCTCCTGTACGGAGGCGCCCAGGTGCCGGGATATCTCCGTGAAGAGCTGGTCGACAAAGGCCTGTGGTGGGACGCGCCTGCCGGCGCGGCAGCGGGACACGGCGGACTTGTCGACGTGGATGCGTGCGGCGTACGCGGCCTGCGTCACGCCCAGTCCGTTGAACAGGTCCGTCAACCTGTTGCCCAGCGCCGCGACTTCGGGCACGGCGCCCGGCTCGACATCGCCGGTACGGCCCCTCCCAAGTGCGATTTCGGTCACCGCGCTCCCCCTTCGGCGGTTGCCCGCCCGTTGGCAACGGTTGCGCCTTTCGCAACGTAGCGAACTCCGACGACGGTTGAGGGCAGGTCACCGAATCCGCCACGAAAGGACGTCGCCCGATGCCGATCCGCCTCGCCTCCGCCCTCCTCGTCCCCGCCCGGTGGGCCCAGCGCTCCCTGATCGTCCTGCTCGCCCTGGTCCCCCTCGTGATCGTCACCGTCGCCTTCGTGCCGGCGCTGGTCCTGCTCCCGTTCTTCCCGTCGGCGCACCGCCGGGCGGAGGTGATGGTGCGGCAGCTGACGGCGTGGACGCGGACGCTGCTGGTGAGCAGCCGGGGGCGGTAGGCGGTCCGGTACGCAGAGGGGCCCGTCCGCGATCGCGGACGGGCCCCTCTGCGCGTGGAAGGAAGGCTCAGGCGGCCTTGGTCTCCTAGTAATGGGCTGGGTCGGTGACCTGCGGCGTTGACCGCTGCAGGCCGCTGACCTGGCCTTTTGGTGATGGCTGGCGATGGGGTACGACGGTCTTGATCGGGTGTCCTGCGGACTGTGTGCGGACTGATGTCCGCTCGGCAGGCCCTCGGTGATTGCAGACTTGGCATCGCCGCCATCTTGCTGCTTCGCGCTCGTGCCCTACCTGACCAACGTGCGCTGGCCTAGCCCGACTTTCAGTCTGTCTACCCGTTGTGCAGGTGCAGGTCAGCCCCAGGGGAGTGATCGGACAACAGTGACGGTTAGGTGGCGGCAGCGAATGCGCTCGTCGAGCCAGTGGACGACCTTCGGCCCGTCCAACACCTCCAGCAGCTCACGGCAGCGTGTCACGCCACTTGCCAACGGCTCGGCCACGATCAGGTGGTTGTCCACAGCCACCGGCTGAGCGCCTTGAATGAGAACCCCGGTTCCGCGGGCGCCTCCTCTGGCTCCTTGACCTGGCCGAGATGTTCGGCGCATGACCACGAAAGGGGGATCGATCAAACGCCCACCGAAGCGGCGGCTGCGCAGTGGAAGCCCCATTTCACCTTGGCCCGGCAATTCCTTCGCTGTGAGGTAGGGAACCTCTGGTCCGTCGTGAGGGTCTCGGTTGTCGACAACGGGGCCAACTCCAATGCGGAAGTGGTCGCCGATCGTACTGTCCGTGGTGACCGCGGCTGGCGGCCACCACGCAACTGCGCCGGCGTGACCCCTACTCCTCCGTATTGCAGAAAGTAGGAAGACGTCTACGTCGGTGTGGTCGTCGAAGAGACCGTGGGGGCGGATCTCCTCCATCTCCAGCCGCTCGGCAAGCTGGTCTCGCCAGGCCCGGTAGCGGCTTCCGCTGCGCAGTACGTCAGGGAGGACAGCGAAGAGCCTCCCGCCCGGGGCCAGCGCGGCTGACGCATGAGCGGTGAACGTCGCCGCCAAGGACGTCCTGCCCGTCGACCATGTACAGCCAGGGAGCGCCGTGTCCATGCCGTATGGCGGATTTAGAAGCAGTCGGCCCCCGAAGCCACGGCCTTCGGACGCTTCACGCAATGCCTGCAGGCCGTCGCCGACCTGCAGGAGTGGGAAGGCGGTGCGCCATCGGTGTTCCTTGAGCGGCGCATCGGATCCGACAGCCCGATGGCGGTCCAGCACGGCTAGAACCAGCCGCATGCGGGCCACCGTTACAAAGGGATCGTAGAGGTCGTGGCCCCTTACTCGGCGGTTCCACAGGGTGAGCGTCTCCGCTGGTGTCGCCCCCAGTGGGAACTGCCCAGTGCCAGCGATGAGCAGGTCTCCTGCGCCACAGGTGGGGTCCCAGATCACCAGTGTCCGTCCGGACACTGCGCTGCGATCCAGTAGTTCCTCGTACGACTGCCGGACTTCGCCAGTCGTGAAGAAGGATCCGGCGGCACGACGGTCTGCTCGCGAAACCGTGCGTCGCAGCTCCGCCGATGCCTGGCCGTTGAGGGCATGCGCTACGTCGTCAGCCACTCGGCGCCAATGACCTGAGGCCACGTCGGTCACCAAGGTCTCAAGCTGGCGTGCGTAGGTGCCGTATGCAGCGATACTCATGCATTCCCCTCCTGCTGATCCGGAAGGGATGACGTTCTGGATCAAGTGTTCGGATTAGCTACGATGTCATTCTGCAGCAGGGCCACGTGAGTTGGGAACGGATCACCGCATCACGTCGTGCTATGCCCCATCAGTTGCCTTCTCGCGGCCGACGCTGTTGGAAGCCTTGCGTGGACCGGGGATGGGGAGTCGGCAGAGCGGGCTGGTTACAGAGCCGCCGTCGACGAACGAGCGATGGGTTTCCAGCGGTGGGTCAAACCGAAGCCCTGCCTCGACACGTGCCACGGTCACACTGCCTGCACAAGACCGACCAGATTTGCGGCCCGCTGCCGGGAGGACTGCCAAGTGCCGGTCCGTGACTAGTTGCGACTCTTCGTGACAGTGGACGGAAAGCTGTGTGCACGCAATGTGGGCGTCCGGGGCTGCCAGCCGCACACCCTCCATGATTTCTCGATTCGGGTTGGCAGGGCGCAGCCCACCTCGAATGGAGAAGATGACCAGTCGAGGTGCCACGAGCTCTGTCAGCTCCTTAGCGAAGGACTGCGGATCGGCGTTGCCTGGGAGCCCTCCGTGGTGGGGGAAGACGAGAACTGGCGCAGACAGCTGATGGCCGTTCTCCTGAATGTGCTGGAGTGCCACCGCGTCCATGTCGGCCGCAAAGAGGACGGCGGGTTCCTCCTCCAGGTGCACGCGGACCACGATCGACACAGTGTTCGTGGCCAGTTTGCCGAAGGTCGGGGAGGTCTCCGTCGGGCCGGTGGCAGCCATCAGGAAGCTGGGGTGGCAGACTTCGAGCCTCGCCCGGCCGCAATGCAGCGTCTGAGAAGTCTCGGTGTGCAGCATCTGGTGCCCGCCGAATCCGCCGCTTCTGTAACGGGTGTGAACAGCTCGGATCAGGCGTTCCCAGATTCGAGTGTTCTTCATCGCGTCCGTGTTGAACCAGGCGGTTCCTACCGTGCGCAGTGGGTCGAGGAGGATCTGCGGGCCGCCGCCGGCATGGTCCTGGTCCGAGTGCGAGATGATCAGATGCTCGATGTGCTTGCATCCGACACGATCCAGCTCGCGTTGGACGATGTCGCCGGGCGCCGCGTCAATGACGGCGCAAGTGGAACCGTCGCGCACCACAGCAGAGTTTCCATGCCCGACATCCAGGACGGTGACAGCTAAGTCTGCTTCTGGCTGCCGGCTGAGCGGCAGCTCGGTGGACGTGTTCAGATCGGTCATGCGGTGAGCCACCCCTGCGGCAGGTCGGGAGCGAGAATGATGTTGCGATAGAAGAGCTCGGAGGCTTCCTTCGCGTAGCAGTTCACCTCGGCCTCAAGCCACCGGCCGGGCAGCTCTTCTGGTCGGAGGCCCGTGGCCTCCTCGATGGGGCGCAGCGGCATCCAGACGGAGGAGTCGATCTTCCAGCCGACCACGACGACCTTTGCCTTGGGTTCCTCGCCCCCGGGCCGGACCTCAAGGACTTCGATAGGCGTTGCGAATGCTCGACGCTCTCGGGCCAAGTTTCCCGCCAGCTCGGCCAGCGTGTACTGGAGCGCCTCGATCACCTCGTCAGAGGCATCAGTTTTGTCGACAACGCTTGGGATGCCCTCGCGCCAGCGCAGAATCGCCCCGTTCTGCTCGGTGTTCACATGGCTGCTGATGAGCACGGCAGGCAACGGCGTACCCGCGCGTTGGTTGGCCTTGCACACCAGCTCCGCACCCGTGAAGCGGACGTTGCCGCGCCCCGCAAGGATGTGGTCACACACCACGGCGTCGTAGCGATCGCCCAAGGAGGCGAGGAACGCGTCGGCGTCCTGGCCCGGCGTGAACTGGGTGATCATCTCCGTGCGGAAACCCGCGTCCTGGAGCGTAGGGATGAGGCTGATTGCGTCATTGACGTCGTCGTCGATGACCACGATCGACGATCCCTCTGTCAACGGACGTACGTTCACGCGGCCCCCCAGCTCATGCCTCTTGACCTCCGGCGACTTGGACCGGAAGCCACACCATGATACGTGCGCCGCCCAACTCGCCGTGCTGACGCGCCTCTTGGGTGCCTCCCAGGTCCGCGACGATGTCCCGGACGATTGTGAGGCCCAGCCCGGTCCCGTTGTCGCGTGTTGTTTTGCCCGGCAGCCAGATCGCGCTCAGCGAGATTTCCCGGATTCCGGGACCTGAGTCATCGACGGAGAGACACAGGCGAGTTGTGTCTCCCTCCACGGCCAGGCGTGTTCGGATGCGGATCGTGCGCTCGGGCCGGATGGCATCCGTACGCGTAAAGGCGTGTGCGGCATTCACGATCAGGTTGGACAGGATTGACTCGATGTCGGCAATCGTGCTGCGGACGATTGCGCCCTCCGCGCCCAGATCGTAGGTGACCTGGATACCCCTCTCGTCGAGATATCGGGAGAACAGTCGGACGATTGCCGGGCACTCCCGGTCGAAGTCAACGTCGGTGATCTGTCGCTTGTTCTTCGTAAGGAGGGTCAATGGGAGACGAGCGAAGGTCTCTAGGGTCTTGGCGCTGTCGATCGAGTTCTCGACCGACGAGTGGAACCTTTCCTTGTACTCGTCCTCTGAGACATGCTGTTTGACTCGACGGCTGACCGTCTTGACCTCGTTGATGATGCGGGCAGCTGGCTTCATCGCCTCGTGTGCGAAGACCGCGGTGCTGGTTCCGACCGTGGCCAGGGTGCGGTACAAGAGGAGGTCTTCGCGGAGTGCTTCGATTTCCTGACGTTGAGAGTCGAATACCTCAGAGGCTCCGGCGGTGAAGGATTCCAGCACTGCGGAATCGGCGACTCCGTCCAGAGTTGGCGTTTCGGTGTCCTTCGGGCTGATGGCCTCCAACAGGTTGCGGAACTGCTTCTCGGCTTCCTTGACCCGGTCGCGCGCCTTGGGTACTGCGCCAATGCGACGTTGCTCCCGCAGTTCAAGTCGCTGCTCCGCCGACCAGTCCAGGGCACGCTTTGCGAACTCCTGCAGTTCGAGAAACTGTAGGTTGTCGACGAACCCGCTGCGGTCCGTCTTGGGCCGGAGGAGCTCGTCAGGGTCCTCCACCCGAATGCGGCCAACGGAGTTATTCGTGGACGCGCGGCCCTCGGGGCTTGCTGCACGCCGTAGGTTGATGACCAGCCAGTCGTTCCCCATGTCCCCGTAGGGCTGTACGCGAAGTTCCCGATGGTAAAGATGGACTCCGCCCACCTGCTTGAGCCACTCCTTGATCTCCGCTGTGGGCTGCTGCGCGAAGCGAATCTCCTTGGAGGCCCCGGGGTTGAGATTGAACATCCACATCTCGAACGCAGCTGGCGGCGCGGAAAATGTCAGAGGCGCACTGCGATCGCCACGCCCTTGGCGCTTTTTGCCTACATCGTCGTGGCCCGCCGATTTAATTACTTCACCACGCCAGTTGTAGAGAGTCGCAGAAGCCTTTCCGTGCTCGTCCAGCTCAGCCACGAGCCGAAACTCGACCCACTGGAGCAGGTCCGCAGTGATCACCCTGGACAAGTTCTCGAATTCCGGGGAATCGCAGGTCACTCGGAACGCCGAACCGTCGGCGAAGGGGCCTGTAAGCATGAGCACCGACCGCGCGAGACGGTCTGCGTCCTGCTGGGCGATTCGCTGGCGAAGCCCCGTGATTTCGACGGTCGTGCCGGTATCTCCCTCGGACTTCCGGCTCTTTATAGCCAGGGGGACGTCTTCCACGGCGTCAGACGCGTCGATGCGGTCCCAGTCAATGGTCAGCGTGTGCTCGATGTCCGGGTCGTCCACAGAGCGCGTGCGCACGGTGACATGAGTGCCGAGGCGGAGGGCGGCAATTCTGCCCAACCCTTTCTCGCCTACCCTTCGCCGACCGGTACGGGTGTGGGTGTTCGACGCCTTTCCAGACTTCCCAATGAGGAGAAAACCATTGGTGAGCTGGCCCGCTGTCATTCCGTCGCCGTCGTCCGAGACGATGAGCGTTCCGCCGGGCTGCTCGGCTTCACTCATCTGCAGTCGGCAGATCGTGGCATCCGCGTCATAAGCGTTGCGGACGAGCTCCATGATGCCCAAATCCGCGTGTGGGACCAGTTCTTCACCGAGCCGGGCGAGGATCTCCGGGGCGAAACGGAGGTGGTGCTGCGTCAAGGCGTTCCTCCTGTACGGCGCGGCCAAGGCACCGCCGCTCGATCGAGCGGGCGGGTCATCGGGAAATCGTAGCCGTCTCCTCGGCGGTGAACATGAGTGACAAGAAGCCACATGTAGCCAGGCAGTGCGTCAGCCTCGAGGGGGCCCGATCGGTGCGTTCACCTTGGAAGAGCCCACCGGTAGTCCGGTCGAGCCTGAAGAACGGCAGCCGTCCTCCAGGCTGGAGCGGCATCGGCGTTCCTATCGCCAGCCGTCGAGGGAGACTTCCGGGCCCCCGTAAGGTACCGGCGGAGGGCGCTTGAGGTGGTGTCCACGAAGTTCCCGGGGATTGCGCCTGCATCTACCCAGCAGACCTGCGAGTGCTTGCGGGGTTCGCGGTTTTCGGGTTCACCGGCCCACTCGTGCGTGGCAAAAACGACGGTGAGGAAGCCGTTGGTGGCCTCCACGCCCCAAGCTCCGTGGATGACGTGGGCAACCTTGAGAGACTCGGGCTTCACGGTCACACCGGTCTCTTCGTACAGCTCGCGGACGGCCGTCTCGGTGATCGGTTCGCCCGGTTCGCTCTTGCCGACGGGGAGGTCCCACATTCCCTGGGCGAACTTCGCGTTCTCGCTGCGCTGGAGGAGGACGACGCGGTTGGTGGCCTTGTCGTGGACGATGACAGCCGCGACCAGCAGGGGCATCGATTCGAGCGCCGGCTTGAGGGCTTGGGAGCGGTCGTCGGTCTGCTGGGCCACGGTGTTCCCTTCGTCGGGCGGGTTGTTGGGCATGTTAGGCGAGCGCCTCGCGGGCACGGCGGGCGAGATCGGCGGCACCGGGAACGCGGCGGCGCTGGTAGACCGCGAGCGTGGAGCGGATCGAGGTGATCGCCTTGCGGGTGCGGTCGGAGGTCATGCCCTCCATGACAAGCAGGGCCCGGGTCCAGGCGGCAACGGCTTCGTCGGCGCGGGCTTGGGCGGCGAGGCTGTCGCCGAGGTCGGCGTGGGTAAGGGCGTGGACGCGCTTGTACTTCACAGGGTCCCAGCGGGTGAGGGCGTCGCGGTGCTGTTGTTCGGTGCCGATGTGGTCGGCGAGGTCGGTGAGGGTGCGGGCGGTGTGGCTGGTCACGGTGCCGGCAGCGGGGCCGCTTACGCGTGAGTAGCTGGGCTGGGGACCGTCGTCTCGGAGGAGGGCGTCTTCGGCGGCAAGCAGGGCGCGTGCGGCCGACGACTTCTCATCGGTGGCGGCGTAGGCGCGGGCATGGGTGATGTGGAGGAGTGCCTCGGTCTGGCCGTCGATGTGGCCGAGACCTGTGCGGAGGGCTCCTTCGACGAGGTCGACGCAGTGGTGGGGGTGCTTGAGGCTGAGGGCCTGGTGGGCTAGAGCGCGCATCATCCAGGCGGCGTGGCCGTGGGGGTCGGCTTCGCAGGCGAGCTTGTAGTAGCGCTGGGCAGCGCCTTCCTGGCCGAGGCCGTGGCGCGAGCGTCAAGCAGGTGCAGCTGGTCCTCGGGCATGCGTCCGCCGTCATCACGCTGCGGATCTACGCGCACCTGTGGCCCGGGGAAGAAGACCGCACCCGGGCCGTCATGGACGCCGTGCTCGGCGGCCTGCGGACCGGGTGCGGACAGCTAAGCGGTGCGACCCGCGAAAGTGCAGTTCAGGCCGCCTAGAGGGAGATCAAGCCTTCTTGGTCTCCCAGAAGATGCGGTCGATCTCGGCGATGAGGTCCAGGGCCTTCTGGCCGGTCGCCGGGTCGTTCGACGCCTTGGCGGCCGAGAGGGCCTTCAGGGTGTCGTTGACCAGGGTGTGCAGCTGCGGGTACTTCTCGAAGTGCGGCGGCTTGAAGTAGTCGCTCCACAGCACCGAGACGTGGTGCTTGGCGAGCTCGGCGCGCTGCTCCTTGATGGTGATGGCGCGCGCGCGGAAGTCGGCGTCGTCGTTGGCCTGGTACTTCTCCTGAACGGCCTTGACGGACTCGGCCTCGATGCGGGCCTGGGCAGGGTCGTACACGCCGCACGGCAGGTCGCAGTGGGCGGAGACCTTCGCCTTGGGGGCGAAGAGGCGGGAAAGCATGGAGTTTGTCCTCCTCGTGATCGTCTTCTCAAGGGGGGACATTACTCGCTGGGGAACCGGATTTCGCGGCCGCCCCCATGGGCTTAGGACAAAAGTCCAGGGTCACGGCCGGACCGGTGAGCGAATGTACGGGACCGTGCGGCAGCATGCGGGAGTGACGAGGAGGACACGCATGGTGGAGAACGCGCGCCCGCGCAAGCGGTTCGAGGTGGTGGA
This sequence comes from Streptomyces virginiae, assembly GCF_000720455.1. Taxonomy (GTDB): domain Bacteria; phylum Actinomycetota; class Actinomycetes; order Streptomycetales; family Streptomycetaceae; genus Streptomyces; species Streptomyces virginiae. The sequence goes on from NZ_JOAK01000005.1 coordinate 297,448, forward strand.
GGTGACGGGCCCGTCGATGGTGCCCACGCTGCTGGACGGGGACCGGCTCGTGGTCCGGTACGGAGCCGCCGTCCGGCCGGGTGACATCGTGGTGCTGCGCCACCCCTTCCAGCAGGACCTGCTCGTGGTCAAGCGCGCGGTGGAGCGGCGGCCCGGCGGCTCGTGGTGGGTGCTCGGCGACAACCCGTACAACCGGACCGGCGACAGCACCGACTACGGGCCGGTGCCCGGCGAGCTGGTGCTGGCGACGGCGGTCCTGCGGTTCCGGCCGCGCGAGGAGGATCAGCGCTCGCTGAGGGCCCGGTTGTCCTGGGCCGCCTCGTCGCTGCGCGTGCTGCGGGCCGACGCCTCGGCCTCCAGCCGCTTGCGGGCGCGGTAGGCGGCCACGTTCGCCCGGGTGGCGCAGCGGTCGGAGCAGTAGCGCCGGGAGCGGTTGGTGGAGGTGTCGAGGTAGGCGTTGCGGCAGGGCGCGGCCTGGCACAGGCCGAGGCGGTCGGGGCCGTGCTCGGTGAGGGCGAAGGCCAGGCCCATGGCGGCCATGGCGGCGTAGCCGGCCGAGGCGTTGGAGGGGTGTTCGGCGAGGTGGATGTGCCAGTCGGGGCGGCCGTCGTCGGCGAGGGTCTCGTGGCCGGAGACCTGGGGGCTGACCGGGAACTCCATGAGCAGCGAGTTCAGCAGGTCGACCGCGAGGACGTGGTCGCCGCCGTCGGCGGCCTCGAAGACGGCCCGCAGTCGGCCGCGGACGTTGCGGAAGCGGGTGATGTCGGTGTCCGTGACGCGGCGGGCCATCTGCTGGCTGGCGCCGAACAGGGCGCGGACGGCGTCCACCGAGGTGAGCGCGTCCTTGTTGCGGGCCGGCTCCTCGGTGTTGACCAGGCGCACGGCGAAGTCCGAGTAATGGGCCAGTTCCACTTGTAGTCCTTACGGCTGCGGATTAATGTCTCTCGTAACGACTGAGACGTCTTCGAGGGTATTACGTAGGGAGGGGTTCGGGATGGCGGATGCGACGGACACGGCGGACACGACCGACACGACCGACGCGGGACGGACCGGTACCGACTGGCAGGCCTGGCAGGACAGCTGGGACCGCCAGCAGGAGTGGTACATGCCCGACCGCGAGGAACGGTTCCGGGTGATGCTGGACATGGTCGAGGCACTGGTGGGACCCACCCCCCGGGTGCTGGATCTCGCATGCGGTACGGGAAGTATTACGGACCGCGTCCTCAAGCGGTTCCCGGGAGCCACCAGTACGGGCGTCGATCTCGACCCCGCGCTGTTGACCATCGCCCGGGGCCACTTCGCCGGCGACGAGCGGGTCGCCTTCGTGACCGCCGACCTCAAGGACCCCGCCTGGCGCTCGGCCCTCCCCCACGACACCTACGACGCGGTCCTGACCGCGACCGCCCTGCACTGGCTGCACGGCGAGGAGCTGGCCGTGCTGTACGGGCAGCTCGCCCCGTTGCTCGCCCCCGGCGGGGTGTTCATGAACGCCGACCACATGCCCGATCCGGCCACCCCGCGCATCAACGCCGCCGAGCGCGCCCACCGGCACGCCGGCATGGACCGGGCGAAGACGGCCGGGGCGGTGGACTGGCGCGAGTGGTGGGCCCTGGCCGCCGCCGAGCCGGCGCTGGCCGAGCCCACCGCCCGCCGCTTCGAGATCTACGGGGAGCACGCCGACGGCGACACCCCCTCCGCGGCCTGGCACGCCGAGACGCTGCGCGCCGCGGGCTTCGCGGAGGCCCGTACGGTCTGGTGCTCGCCCTCGGACGCGCTGGTCCTAGGTCTGAAGTAGGGGATCCGGAGAACCCGGAAAGGACACCGACGGCACGGCCGAGGGGCGGTACGGAATTCCGTACCGCCCCTCGGCCGTGTCCACGTGCGGCGCCCGGCGCCGCCGACTACAGCACCTTGGAGAGGAATGCCTTCGTCCGGTCGTGCTGGGGGTTGCCCAGTACGTCGCGCGGGTGGCCCGACTCGACGACGACGCCGCCGTCCATGAAGACGAGGTTGTCGCCGACCTCGCGGGCGAAGCCCATCTCGTGCGTGACCACGATCATGGTCATGCCCGAGTCGGCGAGGTCGCGCATGACGTCCAGGACGTCACCGACCAGCTCCGGGTCCAGGGCCGAGGTGGGCTCGTCGAAGAGCATCAGCTTCGGCTCCATCGCCAGCGCGCGGGCGATCGCCACGCGCTGCTGCTGGCCGCCGGAGAGCTGGGTGGGGTAGTTCCCGCCCTTGTCCCCGAGGCCGACCCGGTCCAGCAGGCGGGCGGCGCGCTCGCGCGCCACCGCCTTGGACTCGCCCTTGACCATGACCGGCGCTTCCATGACGTTCTCTATGGCCGTCATGTGCGGGAAGAGGTTGAAGCGCTGGAAGACCATGCCGATGTCCCGGCGCTGGGCCGCGACCTCGCTGTCCTTGAGCTCGTAGAGCTTGTCGCCCTTCTGGCGGTAGCCGACGAGGTCTCCGTCGACGTACAGCCGGCCGGCGTTGATCTGCTCCAGGTGGTTGATGCACCGCAGGAAGGTCGACTTGCCGGAGCCGGACGGGCCGACCAGGCAGAAGACCTCACGCGGGGCGACCTCCAGGTCGATGCCCTTGAGGATGTGCGCCGCACCGTAGGACTTGTGGACGCCCTCGGCCTTCACCATGGCAGTCATCAGGCCACCGCCTTGCGGTTCGAGAAGCTGGACAGTTTCGCCTTGATCTTCTGCAGCGGCGTGGGCGGCAGCGAGCGGAGCGCACCACGGGCGTAGCGGCGCTCCAGGTAGTACTGGCCGACGCTGAACACGCTGGTCAGGGCGAGGTACCAGATCGAGGCCACGAAGAACATCTCCATCACCGCGAACGAGGTCGAGGCGATGTCCTGGGCCGCGCGCAGCAGGTCGAAGTACTGCACGGCCACGACCAGGGACGAGGTCTTGAGCATGTTGATGAACTCGTTGCCGGACGGCGGCACGATCACCCGCATGGCCTGGGGCAGGACGACGCGGCGCATGGTCTGCGTCCGGGTCATGCCCAGCGCGTGCGAGGCCTCGGTCTGGCCCTCGTCGACCGACTGGATGCCGGCACGGACGATCTCCGCCATGTACGCGCCCTCGTTGAGGCCCAGACCCAGCAGGGCGGCCAGGAACGGCGTCATGACCTGGGTCATCTCGTCCTTGTAGAACCCGAGGTTCAGGATCGGGAAGATCAGGGCGAGGTTGAACCAGATGAGGAGCTGCACGTACACCGGGGTGCCGCGGAAGAGCCAGATGTAGAACCAGGCGATGGTGCTGGTCACCGGGTTCTTCGAGAGCCGCATCACGGCGAAGAGGACGCCGAGCGCCAGGCCCAGGGCCATGGCGGTGATGCTGATCCAGATCGTGTTGACGACACCACGCAGGATGCTGGGGTCGAACAGCTTCTCCGGCACGGTCGCCCAGCGGACGTTGCCCTGGGAGAAGGCGACGATGAGCGCCACGACCAGACCGATGACGACGACGGCACTGATCCAGCGGCCGTAGTGGCGGACCGGGATGGCACGGATCGCCTCGGGGGGTACGGCCCCGGCCGGCGGGGTGTCCGCCGGACCCGGGTCCTTGTCGAGCTTGTCAGTCACAGTGACTGCCCTTCAGTGTGCTGCGGTGGTACGCGGAGGTCAGGAACCGGCGTTGATCTTGGCCTCGGTCACGGCGCCGGAACCGGCGTTCCACTTGTCCAGGGCGGCCTTGTAGGTGCCGTCCTTGATGATCGCGTCGAGGGCTTCCTTGAGCGCGTCACGCAGCTCGGTGTTCTTCTTGTCCACCGCGATGCCGAAGAGGCCGGCGTCGGTCGGGTTGGCGATGGCCTCGAAGTCGTTGCCGCCGCCGGCGGTCTGCGCGATGTACGCGGCGACCGGGGAGTCGTTCAGGTCGGCGGCGGCGCCACCGGCCTTCACGCGGGTCTGGGCCTCGGCGTCGGTCGGGAAGGACTCGATCTTCAGCTCGCCCTTGCCGTCCGTCTTGCACTTCTCGGCCTGGGTCTTCGCGGACTCCTCGTACGTGGTGCCGCGCTGCACGGCGACCGTCTTGCCGCACAGGTCGTCGAGGGTCTTGATGCCCTGCGGGTTGCCCTTCTTGACCAGGATGCCGGTCGAGGCGGAGAAGTAGTCGACGAAGTCGACACCGGCACCGGTCTTGGCGCCCTTGTCGTCCAGGCCCTCCTGACGGGCCTTGGTGTCGGTGAGGGAGGACATGACCAGGTCGCTGCGGCCGGTCTGCATGCTGCCGATCAGCGTGTCGAAGGTGCCCGACTCGAACTTGAACTGCACGCCGAGCTGCTTGCTCAGGGCCGCCGCCACGTCGGGGTCGACGCCGACGATCTTGCCACCCTCGGTGAACTCCATCGGCGCGTAGGTCGCGTCGGTGCCGACCTTGATCACACCGGCGTCCTGGATCTTCTTCGGGAGCTTCGAGAAGAGCGGCGCGCTGCTGTTGTTCGCCGCACCCGACGGGGTCGAGGTCGCCTTGTCGGTCTGGTCGCCACAGCCGGTGAGGATCAGGGCGCCGGCGACCGCGATCGCGCCGACCGCGGCGATCCGGGACCGGGCGGCGGTCGTACGACGGGTGGTGCTTGCGGTCATGGCTTCGTTCCTCCGACAGTGGTGGAAAAGCATCGAAAAACGGTCGGACACGCACCATCGAGTGTCGCGACCTTGTGTGATTACGGCATCTTGCCATTCGGACTGAGACATTCAGGCTGCCCGTCAGGTCAAAATCGCATAACGGGCGACCGGGGTAGGCCAACAGGACTGCGGGCAAGAGGGTTCGAGGCCGCAGATACTGCCGTGACCAGGCCTTTTGGGCGCAGTTTCTACGGAGCGTCTCGCCCACCGGACGGCAAGGTTTGGACTTTTCGCCAAAAGGCGGGCAAGTGACCTACGGTTGAGCCGGAATCGACTCGTCTGAGCGAGTGTTCTTCGGGTAGAACAGATCCTTACACCCCTCATCCGGGGCTCAGGGCGCGCGTGCGGCGCGCCCGCGCGTACGAACCTCCCCTTCGCGGAGACGGGCCAACCGTCGATGCGGAGTACGGACGCGGTGCCCGCCCACCCCTTAACCAGGAGTGGCCACCCTCAACGAACAAAAGGAATTAAGGGGTCACACGAAGTGGCAGCGGAGATCGTCAACCCTCGCAGCGACAGTGCGACGGACAACAACCCCGACGCGGTGTTCGCACTGCACCGGGGCGGCAAGATGGCCATCCAGGCCACGGTTCCGGTCAACGACAAGGACGACCTGTCCCTGGCGTACACCCCGGGCGTGGCGAAGGTGTGCACCGCCATCGCCGAGCAGCCGGAGCTGGTGAACGAGTACACCTGGAAGTCGAACGTGGTCGCCGTCGTCACCGACGGTACGGCCGTGCTCGGCCTCGGTGACATCGGCCCGGAAGCCTCCCTCCCCGTGATGGAGGGCAAGGCCATCCTCTTCAAGCAGTTCGGTGGCGTGGACGCGGTTCCGATCGCGCTCGCCACCAAGGACACGGACGAGATCGTCGAGACGGTCATCCGTCTGGCGCCGTCCTTCGGCGGGGTGAACCTGGAGGACATCTCCGCGCCCCGCTGCTTCGAGATCGAGCGGCGCCTCCAGGAGGCGCTGGACATCCCGATCTTCCACGACGACCAGCACGGCACGGCCATCGTCACGCTGGCCGCGCTGCGCAACGCCGCCAAGCTCACCGGTCGCACCCTCGGCGACCTGCGCGCCGTGATCGCGGGCGCGGGCGCGGCGGGCATCGCCATCGCCAAGATCCTGGTGGACGCGGGCATCGGCGACGTCTGCGTCACCGACCGCAAGGGCGTCGTGTCCGCGGACCGCTCCGACCTGACGGACGTCAAGGCGGAGATCGCGGGCCTGACCAACAAGACGGGCCAGACCGGCTCGCTGGAGCAGGCCCTGGCCGGCGCGGACGTGTTCATCGGCGTCTCCGGCGGCTCCGTCGCCGAGGAGGCGGTGGCGACGATGGCGAAGGACGCGTTCGTCTTCGCCATGGCCAACCCGAACCCGGAGGTCCACCCGGACGTCGCGCACAAGTACGCGGCGGTCGTGGCCACGGGCCGTTCGGACTTCCCGAACCAGATCAACAACGTGCTGGCGTTCCCGGGCATCTTCGCGGGTGCCTTCAAGGTGCGCGCCACCCGGATCACCGAGGGCATGAAGATCGCCGCCGCCGACGCCATCGCCGGTGTCGTGGGTGACGAGCTCGCCGCCGACTACGTGATCCCGTCGCCGTTCGACGAGCGTGTCGCGACGGCCGTGGCCGCGGCGGTCGCCGCTGCCGCGAAGGCGGACGGCGTGGCCCGCCTGGTCTGACCCGGACCGAGCACGTGCGCGAAGAGGCCCGACCGGATCGACTCCGGCCGGGCCTCTCGTCGTCCGCGCGGCGCCGGGAGGCCGCCGGCCGGGTGCGGGTGCGACGAAGGCCTCACCGGCGCGGTCGCGGCAGGTCTGGAACCGGGCCCTACCGAGCGGTAGCGTCGCGGCATGTTCGCTGCCTATGCCGCCCGAATCGACCGTGACCAGCCGCTGAACGGCCTTGTGCTGGGCGACCGCCCCGCCCCGCAGGCCCGCCCCGGCTGGGTGACCGTGAACGTCAAGGCCGCCTCCCTCAACCACCACGACCTGTGGTCGCTGCGCGGGGTGGGCCTCGGCGAGGAGAGCCTCCCGATGATCCTCGGCTGCGACGCGGCCGGGACCGACCAGGACGGCAACGAGGTCGTCCTGCACTCCGTGATCGGCCAGAGCGGCCACGGGGTCGGCCCGGACGAGCCCCGCTCGATCCTGACCGAGCGCTACCAGGGGACCTTCGCCGAGCAGGTGACCGTCCCCGCCTGGAACGTCCTGCGCAAGCCCGCCGAGCTGTCCTTCGAGGAGGCCGCCTGCCTTCCGACGGCCTGGCTGACGGCCTACCGGATGCTCTTCACCAACGCCGGGGTCCGCCCCGGGGACTCCGTCCTGGTCCAGGGCGCCGGCGGCGGTGTCGCGACCGCCGCGATCGCCCTCGGCAAGGCTGCGGGCCTGCGGGTCTTCGCCACCAGCCGCGACGAGGCCAAGCGCAAGCGGGCCGTGGAGCTCGGCGCGGTGGAGGCCTTCGAGCCGGGCGCGCGGCTGCCGCAGCGGGTGGACGCGGTGATCGAGACCGTCGGCGCCGCCACCTGGTCCCACTCGGTGAAGTCCCTGCGTCCCGGCGGCACCCTGGTGATCTCCGGAGCCACGAGCGGCGACCGCCCGGCGCACGCCGAGCTGACCCGGATCTTCTTCCTGGAGCTGAAGGTCGTGGGCTCGACCATGGGCTCGAAGGACGAGCTGGAGGACCTCCTCGCCTTCTGCGCCACGACCGGGCTGCGGCCGGTGATCGACGAGGTGCTGCCGCTGGACCGGGCGAGGGAGGGGTTCGAGAAGCTCGCGTCGGGCGACCTCTTCGGCAAGATCGTCCTCAAGCCCTGACCTCCGGGGCCCGCCCGGCCCGATGTCAACTGGGGTTGACGCCACCTCCCGCGTCAACCTACATTGACATGCATGACGGAAGCGACCGATCTCGCCGAACGGGCAGGTGACCGGGACCCGCGCGTGGGCCTGCGCGCCGTGGCCGCCCTCCGCAGGCTGCTGGAGCAGCTGGAGGCCGTGCAGGTACGCAGCGCCCGCGCACAGGGCTGGTCCTGGCAGGAGATCGCGGCCGAGCTGGGCGTGAGCCGGCAGGCCGTGCACAAGAAGTACGGGAGGCTCTGATGTTCGAACGCTTCACCCGCGACGCGCGGTCGACCGTGACCGGGGCGGTGGCCGAGGCCCGGCAGGCCGGGGCCGCCACGGTCACCGAGGAGCACCTGCTGTTGTCCCTGCTGGCCCTGGGCGCCCTGGACCCCCTCGGCGTGGACCGCGCGGCGGTGGCCGCCGACCTCGCGGCGGCCCGCCGCCGGGGCGGCATGTCCCGGGCGGACGAGGAGGCGCTGGCCGGACTCGGCATCGACCTCACCGAGATCGTCTCCCGGATCGAGGAGGCCCACGGCGAGGGCGCCCTCGCGGCCCCCGCGCCGCGCCGCCGGACCCTGGGCGCCTCGCTGCGCTCCGCGCTGGGACGTGCGGAGCCGGACGATCGCGGCGGCAGCCGCCACGTCCCCTTCACCGAGGGCTCGAAGAAGGTCCTGGAACAGTCCCTCCGCATCGCCCTGGGCCGCAAGGACGACCACATCGGCACCCTGCACCTCCTGCTGGCCCTGCTCTCCCGCCCCGGCACCGCCTCCGAGATCCTGACGGACCACGGCATCACCTACAGCACGGCGGAAACCACCCTGGCGGCATAACCGGACCGGCGGGCCGCCTCGGCACTGACGGACGGCCCGGCGACGGGTGCCCGGCGGTGGCGGTCGGGTCGGGCGGTGGCGGTCTGTCGGCCGGTCGGCGCGGATGGCCTGGCGGTGGCGGTCGGTCGGGACACGGCCGCTCCGGCCCGCTCCGGCGGCGGGTGCCCGGCGGTGGCGGTCGGTCGGGACACGGTCCGCTCCGGCCCGCTCGGGCGGCGGGTGTGCGGGGGTGTCACCCGGGCCCCTGCCGGGGCGCGGGCGGGGCCGGGCGGGCGCCGGGGTATCCCCTCGGGCGCCGAACGTGAGGGGCGGACGAGCAGCGGGGCGGAATTGCGTTCGACGCCCTGCGGGGACACCCCGCCACACACCCGACCGACCCACCCCCAGCGGCACTTCAGCCAATCCGCACCGGCCAGCCTGACCGGCACACCCCAGTCCCGCCCCCACTCCCAGCCTCGCCGGCACACCCCAGCCCCGTCGGCGATTGAGGCGCGGGGTCCGGGGCGGAGCCCCGGCCTTTCAGCCCCGCCGGGCACCACCCGGGCGCCACCCGGCCCTGCCAGCACCATCCAGCCCCGCCGGCGATTGAGGCGCGGGGTCCGGGGCGGAGCCCCGGCCTTTCAGCCCCGCCGGGCACCACCCGGGCTCGCACACCTCAGCCCCGCCGGGGATTGAGGCGCGGGGTGCGGGGCGGAGTCCCGGTGGTCAGGGGCGGGAGCCGAAGGTGCCGCTCAAGCGGGCGGCGGCGGCCGCGAGGTGGTCACGGGCCTCGGCCACCCGGGCCGCGGTCACCCCGTGGTCCCGCGCAGCGTCCCGCACCTGGTCGCGGAAGCGGTCCAGCAGCCGGTCCAGATCACGGGCGGGGTCACCGGTGGCCGGCAGGTCCGCGGCCCAGCCCGGAGCCCGGTCCGAAGCCCGGTCCGACGGCTGGTCCGACGGCCGGTCCGCGCCCGGGCCCTGCGTGCCGCCGAGCCACGCTCCGGCCAGACTGCCCAGGACGCCGCCGGACTTGGCGAACTGCTCCTGGAGCTGGCCCGCGATGCGCTGGACCTCCTCGCGGGCCCGGTCCTGGGCCTCCTTGGCCTGGCGACGGGCCGCCTGCGCCTCCTCGCGGGCCCGGCGGCTCTCGTCCTTCGCCCGGCGGGCCTGTTCCTTCCACTCCTGCCTGGCCTTGCGCAGCTCCTCCTTGGCCGCCTGCCAGGAGTCGTCCTCGCCCACCTGCGTCGCCGACGCGGAGGCCGCCGCCCGCATCTCCCGCCGCAGGTCCCCCGCCGCGCCCCGGACGTCGCTGCGGATCTCGGCGGCCAGCTCGGTGACCGAGTCGCGGATCTCCAGCTCCAGGTCGGCCAGTTCCCCGCTGCGGTCGGCCAGTTCGGCGCGGCCCGCGTCGGTGATGGAGTACACCTTGCGCCCGCCTTCGGTGGCATGGGTGACCAGGCCCTCCGCCTCCAGCTTGGACAGGCGCGGGTACACCGTGCCCGCGGAGGGGGCGTAGAGGCCCTGGAAGCGCTCCTCCAGCAGGCGGATCACCTCGTACCCGTGGCGCGGCGCCTCGTCCAGCAGCTTGAGGAGGTAGAGGCGGAGGCGGCCGTGGGCGAAGACGGGCGGCATGTCAGAGCACCTTCTTGTCGAGCGCGAGCGGAGCGGCGGGGGCGGGGGCGTCGGCCTGCGGGCGGCGCAGCAGCGCGATGGCACCGGAGACCGTGGTGGCCCGCAGGGTGCCGGCGCCGGAACCGAGCGTGCCGGTGATCCGCTTGGCGCCGAGCTGACCGGAGACCCGCAGGTCCTCGAAGGCGTTGGAGACGCCGCCGGTGGCGGTGTTGGCCTCGACGCGGGCGTCCGCGGGGTGCGGGAGGCGGATCGCGACCTCGCCGGAGACGGAGTTCAGGGCGATGTCCACGGGGCGCGCCGCGCCCGGGCCGGGGTCCAGGTCGATCAGCATGTCGCCGCTGACGGAGTCGGCCCGCACGCTCACGCCCGCGCCGTCGACGACGGTCAGGCCGCCGGAGACGGAGTGGAAGCCGAGGTCGCCGGTGACGGACTGGGCCTCGACGCTGCCGGACACGGTGTGCGCCTTGACCCGGCCGGACAGTCCGACGAGCGTGGCGTCACCGGAGACCCCCTTGACGTCGGTGGCGGCGGAGATGCCGGAGACGAAGGCGGTGGCGTCGACCGTGGCCACGTGGACCCGGGTGGCGGCCGGCACGGTGAGGGTCACCGCCGCGCGGCGCTCCCACACCTTGCGGCGGGCGGAGGAAGCGGACCAGGTCTTCCAGGGCTTGTCCTCGAACCACTGCTTGAGGCCCTGGGAGCCGTTCCAGGGCAGGTCCTCGTAGGAGACGGTGAGGACGCCGTCCTCCTGCACGACGTACAGCGGCGGTCCGTCGACCTCGGTCACCTCCAGGCGGGCCGGGCCCTCCTCGGCGGCGACCACGTTCACCGTGCCGCTGACGACGCGCACGCGGAGCTCGGTCACCGGCTCCTCGAAGGTGAGCTTCTGCGGTTCGGCGAAGTGCCACGTCGACCGCGACGGCTGGGACGACTGCTCTGCCATGGTGCTGATCCTCCTCGTGCGTTCACGGACCGGGCTCGACGCACGCAACATATCGCGTCTTCTACAGAACACGATATATCGCGGCTTTGCGAAGTCAAGAGTGGTGTCGGAATCCGCCATTTGGGGGTGTTTTGCCTTAGCGTGTGAGCATGTCAATTTCCAGGACCCCGACCGGCGGGATGCTGCTCTGCCGCACCGAGCCCCTCGCCGCCCGCTCCCCCGCGCACCTGCTGCGCGTGCGCCTGCTGCTCGCCCCGGCGGGCGCCTGGACCGTGCTCGTTCCCGAGGACAAGCCGTGGCTCGACGGCGGGGCGAGCGTGGGCGAGGTGTTCTCCGGCTGGGGTTCGGCGATCGCGGTCGGAACCAACTGGCCCGTGCTGGGCCTGTGGTGGGAGGGGGGCCGTGCCGGTTTCTCGCTGGCCGGCGGCTTCCGGCGGACCGTCGCCCAGGAATGGGACGCGGCGGGACGGCCGGCGGGCGAGCCCGGCGCGATGCGGACGCTGGCGGCCCGGCTGGGACTGGATCCCGTACTCGACCTGGAGGAACTGGAGCGGCTCACCCGCCCCGATCCCGAGCCGGAGGTTGACGGCGGAACCCGGCTGCGCGGGCTGGTCGCGCTGCTGACGCGCGCCGGGCTGACCCTGCCGCCCGGTCTGACACCGGGAGAACCGGCCGATCGGCTGCGGGGCGCGGCCCGGGTGGCACCGGGCGCCGAGACGGTGGAGTGGTCGGGCTGGCGCGACGCCGTGCGGGCCGAACTCGACGCGGTGGAGGCGGGCCCGCTGGGCCCCTGGGTCCACGGCCCGAAGGCCCGTCTGCTGGGCGCGGCCCAGGTCGCGGCGGGGGCGCCGCTGCTGGTGTGGGCGGCCCGGCGCCGCAGCCCGGCGTCGGCGGCGGCCGGGGCCCTCCTGCTGGCCCAGGGGACCCTCTCACTGGCCTACGACCGGGCACGCGCGCGCCGCTAGGGGGTGTCGGCAGGGTTCAGGCCGCCTCCAGCAGGGGGCTCGCGTGGTGGTGCAGCCACGCCCGGTACGGGGGTGTGCGCAGGGCGGCCTCGCGGTAGGCCGCGCGGAGGTCCTCGTAGACCTCGGCGTGCGCGCCGGGGCGGGTCGCCAGCAGCAGCCGCACGGCGAGGGGGTCCCCGCACAGCGGCCGGATCGCCATGTCCTCGCGCGGCCCGGAGGTGGGCTGGCAGGGGGCGACCGCCTCGCCGGAGATGATCAGCGAGGTCGCCGTGTGGTAGTCGGTGTGCAGTACCGGCGGGTCGAGCCCGGCCCCGGCGAAGACCCGGCGCAGGCCGTCCCATTCGCCGTCGACCGACGGGTCCACCGCCCAGCGGTCGGCGGCCAGGTCCCGTAAGGAGACGATCTCCTGCCCCGCCGCGGGATGGTCCCTCGGCATCGAGACGAACTGCGGCTCGCGCTCCATCAGCACGTGCGTCTGGAGCCCCTCGGGCACCCGCAGCGGGCTGCCCTCCACCTCGTGCACGAACGCCACGTCCAGCTGCCCCGCGGCGACCATCCTGAGCAGCGCGTTGGCGGAGACGTCCACCAGGAGGGAGGTCTCGGTGTCGGGCAGCCGCCGGTGGAGCCGGCGCAGCCATCCCGGCAGTGCCCGGCTGGCCGTCGAGCCGATGCGCAGCCGCGGGCCGTGGGCCTGGGCGCGGGCCTCGGCCACCAGGGCGGCCATGTCGGCGAGAAGCGGCCGGGCCCGGCCCAGTACGGTGCGGCCGAAAGGTGTGGGCCGGCAGCCGGTCCGTTCGCGCAGGAACAGCTCGCCGTCCAGGGCCCGTTCGATCCGGCGTAACTGGGTCGTCAACGAGGGCTGGCTCACGCCGAGTTGCCGGGCAGCCTTGTGCAGACTTCCGGCGTCGGCGATGGCGCACAGCGCGCGCAGGTGCCTGACCTCAAGCTCCATGCCCCGAGGGTAGGCCGGGCCCGTGGACCGCACCAGCCACCTATAGCCCCCCGAATCCCGCCATTCTCACGCCAGTTGGGCTGTCGAAATCTTCCCGATAGGCCGGCGCTATCGGGCAGTGACATCATCCGCAGGCCAGTTCCGCTCCCGCAGACTCCGGTACCGAAAGACCCACCCCCCACCGCACCGGATGAGTAGGAGCTCCCCCACATGCGCCACTCCCGTAAGGCCCTGCTGGCGACCGCCGTCGGCATCGGTCTCGCCGCCACCCTCGGCGCCGTCCCCACCGCCGCCGCCGCTCCCGCCCCCGTCGGCAATGTCGCGAGCTTCGCGGCGTACGAGCGTTCGCCGGAGAACGAGGCCGCCAACCGCGCCTTCTTCGAGGCCGTGCAGCGCTCGGTCGCCGAGCAGCGTGCCGCGAACCCGGGCGCCCTCGCCGTCACCGTCACGTACAACACCCGCAGCGCGCCGAGCTTCCGCACCCAGATAGCCAACTCCACCCGCATCTGGAACAGCTCGGTGAGCAACGTGAAGCTGCAGGAGGTGTCCTCCGGCGGGAACTTCTCGTACCGCGAGGGCAACGACTCGCGCGGCTCGTACGCGAGCACCGACGGGCACGGCCGGGGCTACATCTTCCTCGACTACCGGCAGAACCAGCAGTACAACTCCACCCGCGTGACCGCGCACGAGACCGGCCACGTGCTGGGTCTGCCGGACCACTACTCGGGCCCGTGCAGCGAGCTGATGTCGGGCGGCGGCCCGGGCACCTCGTGCACGAACGCCAACCCGAACTCCGCCGAGCGGGCGCGCGTGAACCAGCTCTGGGCCAACGGCTTCGCCTCCGGCCTGGGCGCGAAGGAGCTCGCGCCCACCGGCTGAGTCACCGCTCTTCGCGCTCCGCGTCCGCGTAGTCCGTGCAGTCGGGGTTCCGGCAGGGACCCCGGCTCCACACCGGGATGAAGACCCCGAGGGACTTGCGCCGCCTGACCACCGTGTCGACGCCGAGCCCGCACGCCGGGCACGTCTGCTGCTCGTGCCCGGCCTGCGGGGCCAGCCTCTCGTGCGCGTGCTGCTGTTCACCGGCCATACCTCCACGGTAGGCCGGTTTTCGCACGTTCGTCGGGTCAGCGCGTGCGGACGTAGGTGCTGACGATCTGGCCTCCGCCGAGGGTCGTGACCCCGGTCAGCTCCAGGGGGCGCACGCCGAAGCCGGCCCGGGACATCGGCATGCCGGTGCCCGCGAAGACCGGGTAGGTCTTGACGACGAACTCGTCGATCTCGTCGATCAGCTGCGTGGCGAGGTCGGCGCCGCCGCAGAGCCAGATGCCGAGGCCGTCGCGGGCCTTGAGCTCCCGGACCCGGGCCGCCAGGTCCCCGTTGATCAGCTGGACCTGCGGGTCGGGCGCGGTGGCGAGGGAGCGCGAGACGACGTACTGCTCGGGCAGGTGGCCGTAGGGGCTGGTCATGCCGGCCTTGAGGCCCGGCTCGTAGGTGCGCCGCCCCATGAGAACCGCGTCGAAGCGCTTCGGCGGGAGGTCGGCGATGCCGAGGTGCTCGCGGCCGAGGGCGGCGATGGTCTCCGGGTACTCGGCCTTGAGGTACTCCGTGAACTCCTGGTCCACCTGGGCGTAGAAGAAATCGCCGTCGCCGTCCGGGGCACCGATGAACCCGTCGACGGTGGTGGCGATGAAGTACGTGAGCTTGCGCAAGCGATTCTCTTCCGTCGGACAGTGCCACCGCACCGGGGCACGTCGAGTAAAGTACTTCAGGTGAAGTGGTCACGCAAGCCCCGTACCTTCCGGCGGGGAGCTCAGCCCCTGGGCCCCCGCCACATCGGCCACATCAGCGGGCCGTCCGGCAGCCGCACCGCCTCTCCGGTGAACTCCCAGCCGAGCCGCTCGTACAGGCCCTTGCTGCGCTCGCTGCTCGCCTCCAGGTACGCCGGCACGCCCTCGCGGTCGCAGCGCTCCAGCACCGGCCGCATCAGCTCGGTGCCCAGCCCCTCCCCCTGCCGGCCCGGGGCGACCGCGATCATCAGCAGGTACTCGTGCTCCTCCGAGGTCGGGTGCACCGCGCCCGTCAGCCGCCCGACCAGCTCGCACCGCTCGTTGTCCGGGTCGGCCACGGCCCGCATCCTCGCCGGGACCTCGTCCTCGCCCTCCGGTTCGCCCGCGGGGATCCGCAGCCACAGCGCCGCCGCCGAGCCGTCCACGGCGTAGTCGATCCGGCCCTCCGCCAGCGCGACGTCCACGAAGACGCCCAGGAACCTTCCGTGCACGGCGGCCCGGTGCTCCGGGTCCGGGAAGACCCAGCTGCTCACCGGGTCGGTGCGGAAGGCCTCGTCGAGCAGCCGCGCCACCGCGTCCCGGTCCGACTGATCAGCCTGACGTATCTCCAGCGCCACTGGTCACACCTTTCGCTCAACGATCAACAACCGTCAGCGATCCTAGAGTTGGCGCCTCGATGCGGTAAGGCCCGTTCCGGCACCGTGCGGTGCCGGAACGGGCCTCCCCCCGCAGCGACGCAGCGCCCGGGGCGCCGTGGCGCCCTGACGCCGGGCGCTCACCTCGTACGGCGCGTCACGAACTCCGCCAGCGCCAGCAGCCCGCCCGCCGCCCCGAGGTCCGGAACGGCCCGGGACAGCTGCTGGACCGCCCGGCCCATCCGGTCCGCGGCGTGGGCCTGCGCCCAGTCGCGGCCGCCGGCCCGGTCCACCGCGTCGGCCGCCCTGAGTACGTCGTCCCCGGTCATGGGACCCGCGTACAGGTCGGCCAGCTCCGCGCCCGCCCCGGTGCCCGAGGTGAGGGCGGCCACGACCGGCAGGGACTTCTTGCGGGCGATCAGATCGGCCCCG
Organism: Streptomyces virginiae; assembly: GCF_000720455.1. Lineage (GTDB taxonomy): Bacteria > Actinomycetota > Actinomycetes > Streptomycetales > Streptomycetaceae > Streptomyces > Streptomyces virginiae. Next base: position 313,096 of record NZ_JOAK01000005.1, read on the forward strand.
GCGGACTTGCCGGTGTGCCCGGGGTCCCCCCAGATGCCGATCAGGTCGTCGATCAGCTGGAAGGCCAGGCCCGCCTCCCGGCCGAAGGCGTCCATGGCGTCGACCTCGTCCGGTCCGGCCCCCGCGTACAGCGCGCCCATCGCGCACGCGCAGCCCAGCAGCGCCCCCGTCTTGGCCGTCGCCATGGTCAGGCACTCGTCGAGCGACACGTCCGGGCGCTGCTCGAAGGCGCAGTCGGCCTGCTGGCCCGCGCACAGCTCGATGGTGCAGGCCGAGAGCCGGGACGAGGCCGCCGCGGCGGCGGGGTGCGGGTCCTCCGCGAGCAGTCGCAGCGCGAGCGCCATCATGGCGTCGCCCGTGATGATCGCGTCGGGTGTGCCGAAGACGGTCCACGCGGTGGCCCGGCCGCGCCGGCGGACGTCCTTGTCGATCACGTCGTCGTGGAGCAGGGTGAAGTTGTGCGCCAGCTCCACGGCGACGGCGGCCGGTACGGCGTGGTCGACCGGGCCGCCGCCCGGGCCCTGCAGGGCCCGGGCCGCGGCCAGCACCAGGGCCGGGCGGATGGCCTTGCCGGGGCTGCCCTCGGCGGGGGTGCCGTCCGCGTGTTCCCAGCCGAAGTGGTACATCGCCACGCGCCGCATCCCACCGGGCAGGCTCTCGACGGTGCGGCGCAGTTCGGGGTTGACCGTTTCTCTCGTACGTTCCAGCAGGGCCGCGGCCTCCTGGCCCTCGCCGGTCGCGATGGTGTTCACCTCGCTCAGCGCCAGCGGCCGATCTCGACGTTCTCCAATACGCCGATCGCGTCGGGCACCAGCACCGCGGCGGAGAAGTACGCGGTGACCAGGTACGAGATGATCGCCTGCTCGCTGATCCCCATGAAGCGGACCGACAGGCTCGGCTCGATCTCGTCCGGGATGCCCGGCTGGTGCAGGCCGATCACGCCCTGCTCGTCCTCGCCGGTGCGCATGCACAGGATGGAGGTGGTGCGGGCGTCGCTGATCGGGATCTTGTTGCTCGGGAAGATCGGCACCCCGCGCCAGGTGGTCACCCGCGTGCCGTCGACGTCCACCGTCCCCGGGTGGATGCCGCGCTTGTTGCACTCGCGGCCGAAGGCGGCGATGGCCTTGGGGTGCGCCAGGAAGAGCTTGGAGCCGCGCCGCATGCTGAGCAGCTGGTCCATGTCGTCGGGGCTGGGGCCGCCGTCGTGCGGCTGGATGCGCTGGTCGTAGTCGGTGTTGTGGAGCAGGCCGAAGTCGCGGTTGTTGAGCATCTCGTGCTCCTGGCGCTCGCGCAGCGCCTCGACCGTGAGCCGCAGCTGCTGCTCGGTCTGGTTCATCGGCTGGTTGTAGAGGTCGGCGACGCGCGTGTGCACCCGCAGCACCGTCTGGGCGATGGAGAGCTCGTACTCGCGCGGGCGGGCCTCGTAGTCGACGAAGGTGCCGGGCAGGACGGCCTCCCCCTGGTGGCCGGCCGAGAGGTCGATCTCCGCCTCGCCGTACTTGTTGGTGCGCTGGGCGGGCATGGAGCGTACGCGGTCGAGGTGCTCGCGCAGCGAGGGGACCCGGTCGGCCAGCAGCTGGAAGTCCTGGCGGGAGAGGGCGAGCGCGGTGCCGGGCGTGGCGGCGCGGGCGGTGTACTCCCAAATCGATTCTTCATCGACGAGCGAGTCCTCGCCGAAGTAGGCGCCGTCGGCGACGGTCCGCAGGACGGCGTCGTCCCCGTAGGGGCCGGGGCCGATCTGGTCGATGCGGCCGTGCGCGAGGAGGAAGACCTCGTCGGAGGGGCTGCCGAAGGAGGTCAGCTCCTGGCCGGCCTCGAAGTCGATCTGCCGGCACCGCTGGGCGAGTTCGCCGAGGACGTCGAGGTCCTCGTAGTCGCGCAGCAGCGGGAGTTCGCCGAGCTCGGCCGGGATCACCTGCACCTGGGTCCCGGTCTTGATGAACTCCACGATGCCGTTGCCGACCGAGTAGCTCAGCCGCCGGTTGACCCGGTAGGTGCCGCCCTGCACCGACACCCACGGCAGCATCTTCAGCAGCCACCGCGAAGTGATCTCCTGCATCTGCGGCGCGGACTTGGTCGTGGTTGCCAAGTTCCGTGCGGCCGCCGTCCCCAGACTGCGCTGCGGTGTCTGGGCCTCGGACTCGGAACCTGCCTGGACCGACATGTCTTTCCCTTTCGATCACTCCATGGGTCTGCGGAGGCAGCCTTTCAGCACGCAACGTGGTGGGACCATTACACAAAAGGGTGGGACTACTCCGACCGGGACGGGGCACTCTCTCGGATCGAACTCCCCGCCCGCGGGCTGCGACAGACCCGCACGACCCACTGCTTTCGGCCAAGCAGTGATCGCGGCCGGCCATAATTTGTATCGCGGATGCGAGTTTTCTACGGTGACCCCATGCGGCTGACGCGATTCACCGACCTGGCCCTGCGCACCCTGATGCGCCTGGCCGTCGAGGAGACGGACCTGCCGACCACGCGCGACGTGGCGGCGACGATGGAGGTCCCGTACACCCACACGGCCAAGGTGGTCGCCAGGCTGCAGCACCTCGGACTGGTCGAGGCGCGGCGCGGCCGCGGCGGAGGGCTCACCCTGACCGCAGCCGGGCGCGCCGCCTCGGTGGGCGCGGTGGTGCGCGAGCTGGAGGGCGCCGGCGACGTCGTGGACTGCGACGGCACCACGCCCTGCCCGCTGCGCGGGGCGTGCGTGCTGCGCGGCGCGCTGCGCCGCGCCCAGGAGGCGTTCTTCGCCGCACTGGACCCGCTGACGGTGAACGACCTGGTGGCGGCCCCGACCGGCCCGCTCCTCCTGGGGATTTCGAGCCGGGCGCCCACGAGGGCCGAAGGTCCCTGACCATCCGGGCCGAATGGCCGGTTACCACTGCCCGTCGGGCCCCATAGCCTCACCCCGACGGGAGTTCGAACAGAAGTCCGCATTGCGGCGGGCCTCTGCGATCAAAAATACGCATTTAAGATGCCAATTAATGGACCAGTTCCACCACGCGAGGAGTTCCACATGCTGTCCGAGCAGTCGACCGCGACCGTCCGAGCCACCCTGCCCGCCGTCGGAGCGGCCATCGGCGACATAACGGAGCTCTTCTACGCGAAGCTCTTCGCGGCCCACCCGGAGCTGCTCCGTGACCTCTTCAACCGGGGCAACCAGAACGCGGGCCTGCAGAAGCAGGCGCTCGCCGGCTCCATCGCCGCCTTCGCCACCCACCTCGTCGAGCACCCGGACACCCGCCCCGACGTGATGCTCAGCCGCATCGCGCACAAGCACGCCAGCCTCGGCGTCACCCGCGAGCAGTACACGGTCGTCCACCGGCACCTCTTCGCGGCGATCGCCGAGATCCTCGGCGAGGCCGCCACGCCCGAGGTCGCCCGGGCCTGGGACGAGGTCTACTGGCTGATGGCGAACGCCCTCGTCGCCATCGAGGAGCGCCTCTACGCCGGACACCGGATCGCCGCCGGCGACGTGTGGCGCGAGTGGACCGTCACCGGCCGGTCGGAGGAGACCGCCGACTGCGCCACCTTCCGCATCACCCCCGCGGACGGCGCCCCCGCGCCCGCGCACCTGCCCGGCCAGTACGTCTCGGTCCAGGTCGAACTCCCCGACGGAGCCCGCCAGATCCGCCAGTACAGCCTCTCCTGCGCACCCGGCTCCGCGGTCCGCGCGATCACCGTGAAGCGGGTCCACGGCCCGTCCGCGGCGGGCCCCGACGGCGAGGTCTCCAACCACCTGCACGCCCACGTCCGGCCCGGCCACGCACTGCGGGTCTCCGCCCCGTACGGAGACCTGGTCCTCCAGGACTCCGGGGCCCCGGTCCTGCTCGCCTCGGCGGGCATCGGCTGCACCCCGATGCTCTCGATGCTGGAGCACCTGGCCGAGACCGGGTACGCCGCCCCGGTGACGGTGCTGCACGCCGACCGCTCCCCCGCGGACCACCCGCTGCGGGCCGACCACCGGGCCTTCACCCACAAGCTCGCCGACGCCTCGGCCCGCTTCTGGTACGAGGAGGAGGCGGAGCCGGGCGACGGCACGGGCCTCATGGACCTGACCGACGTCCCCGTGGCCCCCGGCACCACCGCCTACCTGTGCGGACCGCTGCCCTTCATGCGGTCCGTGCGCGAGCAGCTGATCGCCAAGGGCGTGCCGGCGAGCGACATCCACTACGAGGTGTTCGGCCCCGACCTGTGGCTCGCTTCCGCTTGAGCCCTGTCCGGATCGGCTCGCTCACCGTACGAAAACACTAGCCGCGGAAGGCCTGCCTCCACTAAACCGGAGCGTGATGGGTCGGACACACAGGGTGCCCGGCCCGCACCGCAACGAAGGAGGCGGCCATGGCCGCACCCATGTCCGCGGACCGGTTCATCAACGCACTGAGGAACGAAGGCGTGACCGTCGTCGAGGTCGGCGCCTGGCGCACCCACAACCGCAACCACAAGGGGCCCTGGGGGCCGGTGCACGGGGTGATGATCCACCACACCGTCACGCGCGGCACCGCATACAGCGTCGAGCTCTGCCGCGACGGCCACAGCGCCCTCCCGGGACCGCTCTGCCACGGCGTGATCGCGAAGGACGGCCGCGTCCACCTGGTCGGCTACGGCCGCGCCAACCACGCCGGCCTCGGCGACCCCGACGTCCTGGCGGCGGTGATCGCGGAACGGCGGCTCCCGCCGGACAACGAGGCGACCACCGACGGCAACCGCCACTTCTACGGCTTCGAGTGCGTCAACCTCGGCGACGGCGAGGACCCGTGGCCCCCGGCCCAGATCGACGCCATCGCCCGCGCGGCGGCGGCCCTGTGCCGGGTCCACCGCTGGACGGCCCGCTCGGTCATCGGCCACCGCGAATGGCAGCCGGGGAAGGTCGACCCCCGCGGCTTCACGATGGACTCCCTCCGCGACCGCATCGCGGAACGCCTGAAGTAGCCCTGTGACCCGGCACCGGAAGGAAGCCCCCGGTGCCGGGTCGCGGGGAGCCGGGACGGCCACCCCACAATGGACGGGTGGACCACCCCGAACTGCAGGCTCGGCCGCCGTCTCCGCTCGTCGAGGCGGTGGACGAGCGGTTCGCCGCGCACGGTGTGCGGCTGCTGCTCAAGCGGGACGACCTCGTGCATCACGAGCTGCCCGGCAACAAGTGGCGCAAGCTCGCGCCCAACCTGCGGGCGGCCCTGGAGTCGGGGCACGACCGGCTCGTCACCTTCGGCGGGGCGTACTCGAACCATCTGCGGGCCACCGCGGCCGCCGGGCGGCTGCTGGGTATCGGGACGGTCGGCATCGTGCGGGGCGACGAGCTGGCCGGCCGGCCCCTGAACGACTCCCTCGCCCGGTGCGCGGCCGACGGCATGCGGCTGCACTTCGTCTCCCGGTCCCGCTACCGGGCCAAGGCCGATCCGCAGGCGCTCGCCGCGCTGCTGGACGAGGCGGGCGCGGGCGACGGGTACGTCGTCCCCGAGGGCGGCAGCAACGCCCTCGCCCTGGCGGGCTGCGCGGAGCTGGGCCGCGAGCTCCACGGCGTCACCGACGTGGCGGCGGTGGCCTGCGGCACCGGCGGCACCCTGGCGGGCCTGGCCGCGGGCCTCGCGCCCGGGCAGCGGGCACTGGGCGTCCCCGTCCTGGCCGGCGGCTTCCTGCCGGCGGAGATACGTTCCCTCCAGACCGAGGCGTACGGCGGCCCCGTCGGCGACTGGTCCCTGGCGGAGGACTTCCACCACGGCGGCTACGCCCGCGTCCCGGCGGCCCTGGAGTCCTTCGCCGCCGACTTCGCCGCCCGCCACGGCTTCCCGGTGGAACGCATCTACGTGGCCAAACTGCTCTGGGCCCTGACCACCCTGACCACCACCGGCGCCTTCCCGGCGGGCACGACCGTCACCGCGATCATCACCGGCCGCCCCTAGACCGGGCCGCCCCCGCGCCGGGGTCGGGGACGGGTGGGGGTGATGTCCGGGACGTAGAGCGTGATGTGTTGGCGCCTCGGCAGGCCGTACAGGTGGATCCGGTCAGGGCGCCATGAATCATGAGTCCCGGACGTCACCCCCGCGCCGGCCCCGGCCCCGGCTCGCCCCCGCCAGACACCGGCCCCGTCCACACCGCCGAGCCCCCCGCAGGGGCAGGGTCACGTCGCCTCCCGGTACGCCGCCGCCTCCTCCAGGTCCAGCCTGCGCAGCAGCGCCCGCAGCATCTCGTCGTCGATCCGCCGCCCGTCCCGCAGCGCGACGAAGACCTCCCGCTCCGCCTCGATCATCTCCCCCGCGAGCCGCCGGTAGATGTCGTCCGCGGACTCCCCCGTCAGCGGATTGACCTCGCCCAGCCGTTCCCACACCGCGTTGCGCCGACGTTCCAGCACCGTCCGCAGCCGGTCCGCCAGCGGCGGCGGCAGCGTGGCGTTCTCCGGTTCCTCCAGCAGCTCCGCCAGCCGTTCCTCCGCCGCCCGCGAGGCCTCGCTCTGCGCCTGCGCCTCCGCCAGCGTCTCGGCCTGCACGTCCTTCGGCGGCAGCTTCAGCACCCTGATCAGCGGCGGCAGCGTCAGCCCCTGCACCACCAGCGTGCCGATGACCGTCGTGAAGGTCAGGAAGAGGATCAGGTTCCGGTGCGGCACCGAGATCGGTACGGAGAAGGCGATCGCCAGCGAGACGACGCCCCGCATCCCGGCCCAGCCCACGATCACCGGGGACTTCCAGTCGGTCTCCGGCTCGCGCGTCCGGATCCGGGGCGACATCCAGCGCGGTACGAACGTCGCCGGGAACACCCACACGAAGCGGGCCACCACCACCACGACGAACACCGCGACGGCGTACCCGGCCGCGGCGGCGCCCTCGTACTCCCCCAGCCCCGTGAGGACCACCGGCAGCTGAAGGCCGATCAGCGCGAAGACGACCGACTCCAGGATGAAGGCGACCATCTTCCACACCGCCTCCTCCTGGAGCCGGGTGGCGAAGTCGACCTGCCAGTTGCGGTGCCCGAGGTACAGCGCGACGACGACCACGGCCAGTACGCCGGACGCGTGCACCCGCTCGGCCGCCGCGTACGCCACGAAGGGGATCAGCAGCGAGAGGGTGTTCTGCAGCAGGGGCTCCCGCATCCGCTTGCGCAGCTGGTGGATCGGCACCATCAGCAGCAGGCCGACGCCGATGCCGCCCACCGAGGCCAGCAGGAACTCCGCGATGCCGCCCGCCCAGCCGGCGCTCACCCCGACCGCCGCCGCCAGCGCCACCTTGTACGCGGTGATCGCGGTGGCGTCGTTGACCAGCGACTCGCCCTGCAGGATGGTCGTCAGCCGGTTCGGCAGCCGCAGCTTGCGGGCGATCGCCGTGGCGGCGACCGCGTCGGGCGGCGCGATCACCGCGCCCAGCACCAGTGCCACCGGCAGCGACAGCCCGGGCACCACCAGGTACGCCGCGTACCCGACGGCGACCGTCGCGAAGAGCACGTAGCCGACCGACAGCATCGCGATCGGCCTGACGTTGGCGCGCAGGTCCAGGTACGAGCTGTCCACGGCGGCCGTGTACAGCAACGGCGGGAGCAGCAGCGGCAGCACGATGTGCGGGTCGAGGGTGTAGGCGGGCACGCCGGGGACGTACGAGGCCGCCAGCCCGGCGGCGACGAGCAGGAGCGGCGCGGGCACCGGTGTGCGCCGCGCGAGCCCCGCCACGGCCGCGCTGCCCGCGACCAGCGCCACCAGCTGCAATACGTCCATCGAAGATCCGTCCTCCTTCGTCGATCGCCCGCACCCTGGCCGTACGCTGGCCATCATGAGCGAGTGCACCCACGTTGCCGAACTGCCGCGCCCCGAACCGGTCCCGTCTGCACAGACCTGCGCCGAATGTCTGGAGCTCGGCAGTCACCCGGTGCAGCTGCGGATGTGCCTGGGCTGCGGGCACGTGGCGTGCTGCGATTCCTCGCCCTTCCGGCACGCCACGGCGCACCACCACGAGAGCGGCCATCCGGTCATGCGCAGCTACGAGCCGGGCGAGACCTGGCGATGGTGTTTCGTGGACGGTTCGATCGTGTGAGGCGGGGTAGTTCAACCCTCCGCCGGTTCCCCTGATTTGATCCCCGCAGACCTCTAGCCACTGTGCGTACCCATGGGCTTACCATCAGTCACTGGACGCAGGGCAGGGTGCTCGGAGCGGGCGTCATGAGGGGTGCCGCGACACGATCGTCCGGATCGCGGTAGCGTCACCGGCGAAAAGAGCTCGTACCACCTTGGAGGTGAGGGTGTCCCAGATCGCAGGCGAGCCCGGGACTCAGGACTTCGTGGAAGTCCGGCTGCCCGCTGCGGGTGCCTACCTGTCGGTGCTGCGGACGGCCACGGCCGGCCTCGCGGCACGTTTGGACTTCACCCTCGACGAGATCGAGGACCTCCGCATCGCGGTGGACGAGGCCTGCGCGATCCTGCTCCAGCAGGCCGTGCCGGGCTCCGTCCTCAGCTGCGTCTTCCGGCTGATCGACGATTCGCTGGAGGTGACCGTCTCGGCACCGACCACGGACGGCCGCGCGCCGGAGCGTGACACGTTCGCGTGGACGGTCCTGTCGGCGCTGGCCGGCAAGGTCGAGGCCACGGTCGAGGAGAACCGGACGGTGAGCATCAGCCTTTACAAACAACGCGGCGCGGGGCCAGGCCCGGCGTGAGCGGCGGGGAGATCCCGGTGCGGGGCGGGGATCGGCCCCGGGTACGGCACGAGGTCGACGGCGGCATCCCGGAGCAGCAGCACGCCCGGCCGCACCCGGCTGACGCGGATGCGGAAGACGGCTTTTTGGACTCGGCGGAGCGACGGGCGGGCCCTATGAGCGAGAACCAGCACGACCAATCACAGCCGGCACAGCCACCGGAGGCCGCTGCGCCGGCCCCGGTGGCGGGGTTCCCGGTGTCTCCGGCGCCTGCGGCGCTGCCCGATCCGCGCGACCGCAGCAGCGCGCGGGCCCTGTTCGTCGAGCTGCGGGCGCTGCCCGACGGCTCGGTGGAGAAGGCGGAGCTGCGCAACCGGCTGGTACGGATGCACCTGCCCCTGGTCGAACACCTGGCGCGGCGCTTCCGCAACCGGGGTGAGCCGCTGGACGACCTGACCCAGGTGGCGACGATCGGCCTGATCAAGTCGGTGGACCGGTTCGACCCGGACCGCGGGGTCGAGTTCTCCACGTACGCCACGCCCACGGTGGTCGGCGAGATCAAGCGCCACTTCCGTGACAAGGGCTGGGCGGTGCGGGTGCCCCGGCGCCTGCAGGAGCTGCGGCTCTCGCTGACGACCGCCACGGCCGAGCTGTCCCAGCAGCACGGCCGCTCCCCGACGGTGCACGAGCTGGCCGAGCGGCTGGGCATCTCCGAGGAGGAGGTGCTGGAGGGGCTGGAATCGGCCAATGCCTACAGCACCCTTTCCCTGGACGTCCCGGACACCGACGACGAGTCGCCGGCGGTCGCGGACACCCTGGGCGCGGAGGACGAGGCCCTGGAGGGCGTCGAGTACCGCGAGTCCCTCAAGCCCCTGCTGGAGGGACTGCCGCCGCGGGAGAAGCGGATCCTGCTGCTTCGCTTCTTCGGCAACATGACGCAGTCGCAGATCGCGCAAGAGGTCGGCATCTCCCAGATGCACGTCTCCCGTCTGCTGGCCCGCACCCTGGCCCAGCTCCGCGAGAAGCTCCTCGTCGAGGAGTGAGCGGCCTCGGGGGATGAGCCGGGATCAGGAGGACGAAGGCCCTCCGATGCCGAGGGCCTCGGTCGCCGTCGGGTTGACGAGGAGTGCGGCGACGGCCACCGCGGCCACGGCGAGGGCCGCGGCGGCGACGGTCATGGCACCACCGGTGGTGTAGAGCGTCCAGGCCACCGGCAGCGCCATCAGCTGGGTGATCAGCGCCGGGCCGCGGCTCCAGCGGCGGCCCAGGCGCAGTCCGCGGGCGGCGATCAACGGCAGCGCGGCGAGCGCGAGCAGGGTGATGCCGCCCGTCTCGGCCTGCTGCGGGGAGTCGGGGTCACCGGCGATGCCGACGAACAGCATGTAGACGCCGAGGCCGGCGAGCGCCAGGCCCTCCAGGGCGGTGAGCGCGGCCGCGGCGGTCAGCCGGCGGGGCAGCGCGGTGGGCGCTTCGGCGGTGGGGGCGGGGGCGTTCGCGGGCTGCTTCTTACTCACCCATGCAGGGTAGCGGCGCCCTCCGGATGCCGGAGGGGACGGGCAGTAGGGTCCGCTCGTGAAGGGGTGGGTAGTCTGGCGCTCATGCGTGCACTTCTCGTGGCCAACCCAGCAGCGACGACCACCAGTGCGCGCACGCGCGACGTCCTGATCCATGCCCTGGCCAGCGAAATGAAGCTGGAGGCGGTCACGACCGAGTACCGCGGACACGCCCGGGACCTGGGACGCAAGGCCGCGCACGAGGGGCTGGACCTGGTGGTCGCCCTGGGCGGCGACGGCACGGTCAACGAAGTGGTGAACGGGCTCCTGCACAACGGACCCGACCCGGACCGGCTCCCCCGGCTGGCGGTGGTCCCCGGCGGCTCCACCAATGTGTTCGCCCGCGCCCTGGGGCTGCCGAACGACGCCGTCGAGGCGACGGGCGCGCTCCTGGACGCGCTGCGCGAGGAGCGCGAGCGGACGGTCGGCCTGGGCCTTGCGGCGGGGACTCCGGGTACGGAGGACGAGTCGGTTCCGGCGCGCTGGTTCACCTTCTGCGCGGGCTTCGGTTTCGACGCGGGTGTCGTGGGGCGGGTCGAGCAGCAGCGCGAGCGGGGCAAGCGTTCGACGCACGCCCTGTATGTACGACAGCTGATGCGCCAGTTCTGGGAAGAGCCCAATCGGCGGCACGGGACGGTGACGCTGGAGCGCCCCGGAGCGGACCCGGTGACGGACCTGGTGCTGTCGATAGTGTGCAACACCTCACCGTGGACGTATCTGGGGAATCGTCCGCTTTACGCCTCTCCGGAGGCGTCGTTCGATACTGCGCTTGACGTATTGGCACTCAACCGTTTGTCAACTCCGGCCGTCGCCCGCTACGCGACACAGCTCCTGACCTCCACTCCTGAGCGGGGTCCGCACGGCAAGCATGCGGTGTCTCTGCACGATCTGACCGACTTCACCTTGCATTCGAAGGTTCCCCTCCCGTTCCAGATGGACGGTGATCACCTCGGACTGCGCACCAGCGTTCGGTTCACAGGCGTACGCCGTGCACTGCGTGTGATTGTGTGAGTAGAAGAGCCCGCGAGCCTTTCACTCGAACGTTTACACGCCGGTCCACCCTCACGATGTAGGGCTGTGACCTAGTAGACACCGACGAATCAAAAAAAACTTTCCGGAAGGGGTTGTATCCCCGTCCGAGGTTTGCGAATCTCTTCATGGCGATCGGGACAGCCCGCAAGACCCGGCACCCACACAGACCGCCAGAACCCCTCCACGAATCTCTGACTGATCACCCGCGTGAAACCGGGCGGTCGCCCTTCCCTCACGGGGGGATTCGTGAAAGCGTTCACATTCACAAGCAAAGTGCCCGCAATACAAGGAGATGGAGCAGCCATGGACTGGCGTCACAACGCCGTTTGCCGCGAGGAAGACCCGGAACTCTTCTTCCCCATCGGCAACACCGGTCCTGCGCTGCTGCAGATCGAGGAAGCCAAGGCCGTCTGCCGCCGCTGCCCCGTCATGGAGCAGTGCCTGCAGTGGGCGCTCGAGTCCGGTCAGGACTCCGGCGTCTGGGGCGGTCTCAGCGAGGACGAGCGCCGCGCCATGAAGCGCCGCGCCGCTCGCAACCGGGCGCGCAACGCCAGCGCCTGACAAACGACTTTCGAGCCTCGACGCGCAGCGCGCAGTAACCGAAAAGCGCTCAGCAACGTGCTCTTGAGCCCCGGACCGAAGCATTCGGTCCGGGGCTCAGTGCTGTGCCGTGACTACGCTGCGTGCGCACGACCCACGGGCCGCTGCTGACGCTGAGTCACCGTACGGCTGCTACTTCTGCGGGCTGGACGGCAGGTCGAGGACGACCTTGGTGCCGCGCGGCTCGGCCCGGACCATGTCGAAGGTGCCGCCGAGCTCGCCCTCCACGAGGGTCCGGACGATCTGCAGTCCGAGGTTGCCGGCCCGCTGGGGGTCGAAGCCCTCGGGCAGGCCGTCGCCGTCGTCCAGCACGGTGATCAGCAGCCGGCCGTCCTTGCGGCCGGTCCCGCTGCGCAGCGCGGCCACCTCCACGGTGCCGCGCTCCCCCTGGGGGAAGGCGTGCTCCAGGGCGTTCTGCAGGATTTCGGTCAGCACCATCGACAGCGGGGTGGCGACCTCCGCGTCGAGGATCCCGAAGCGGCCGGTGCGCCTGCAGTCGACCTTGCCCGGCGAGATCTCCGAGACCATCGCGATGACGCGGTCGGCGATCTCGTCGAACTCGACCCGCTCGTCGAGGTTCTGAGACAGCGTCTCGTGCACGATCGCGATCGAGCCGACGCGGCGCACCGCCTCGTTCAGCGCCTCGCGGCCCTGGGGAGAGTCCATTCGGCGGGCCTGCAGCCGCAACAGCGCGGCCACGGTCTGGAGGTTGTTCTTCACCCGGTGGTGGATCTCCCGGATGGTCGCGTCCTTGGTGATCAGTTCCCGTTCGCGACGGCGCAGTTCCGTGACGTCGCGGCAGAGCACCAGGGAGCCGATCCGGGTGCCCTTCGGCTTGAGCGGGATGGCGCGCAGCTGGATGACGCCGCCGTTGCCCTCGACTTCGGTCTCCCGGGGGGCCCAGCCGCTGGCGAGCTTGACCAGTGCCTCGTCGACGGGGCCGCGGGAGGGCGCGAGTTCGGCGGTGGTGGCGCCGAGTTCCTGGCCGACCAGGTCGGAGGCGAGGCCGAGGCGGTGGTAGGCGGAGAGCGCGTTGGGGGAGGCGTAGGTGACCACGCCGTCGGCGTCGAGCCGGATCAGGCCGTCCCCGACGCGCGGGGAGGCGTCCATGTCGACCTGCTGGCCGGGGAAGGGGAAGGAGCCCGCCGCGATCATCTGTGCGAGGTCCGAGGCGGACTGGAGGTAGGTCAGCTCCAGTCGGCTGGGTGTACGCACAGTGAGCAGGTTGGTGTTGCGGGCGATCACTCCCAGTACACGGCCCTCGCGGCGGACGGGGATCGACTCGACGCGGACGGGCACCTCCTCGCGCCACTCGGGGTCACCCTCGCGCACGATGCGGCCCTCGTCGAGCGCGGCGTCCAGCAGCGGGCGGCGGCCGCGCGGCACCAGGTGGCCGACCATGTCGTCCTGGTACGAGGTGGGGCCGGTGTTGGGGCGCATCTGGGCGACCGAGACGTACCGGGTGCCGTCGAGGGTGGGCACCCACAGCACGAGGTCGGCGAAGGAGAGGTCGGAGAGCAGCTGCCACTCCGAGACCAGCAGGTGGAGCCACTCCAGGTCGGTTTCTCCGAGAGCGGTGTGCTGGCGTACGAGGTCGTTCATGGAGGGCACGTTGCGAGCGTACCCCGGGTACGCACGATGACTTTCCCCACGACGGTACTCAGGAGTATCCAGGAGGGGCGCGGGCCGCGTAGTGTTGGAGGAAGTGACGGGTTTCCAGCTACCGTCATTGGATGGACAGAACAGAATGGTCTAGTCCAGAATTGACTTAGAGTCTCCGCCCTCCCCGCACAGGAGGACGGATCGAGGTAGTCGCGCGCTCTGCCCTGACCGCGCAGGCACCTCTCACCGGCCGCCGGGAACCGCACACCTGACGGCCGTAAGTACTCCGGGCTACGGTGCCGGACGGGTTGAGGGTCCCGTCCTGCACCGTGGCCCAGAGGAATTTTCGGGGCCTTTCACGGCCAGGCCAGCAGGGCCCGCTCCGCCACCGCCTCCAGCTCTTCCCGGGTGGCCCCGTCGCGCGACTGCTGGGACATCCCCTGGAGCACGGCCCCGGCGTAGCGGGCCAGCGCCCGCGCGTCCGTGTCCGCGGGCAGCTCGCCGGTGGCGATGTCGGCGCGGATCCGGCTCTCGAAGAGCTCCAGGTTGGTGTTGCGGCGCTCGCGCAGTGCCTGGGCCACCTCCTCCGAGGTGGTGTTGATCGCCGCGCTGATCACCATGCAGCCCGGCGGGTGGGCCGGGTCGGTGTAGACCTCGGCCGCCTCGCGCAGGATGCGCCCGACGGCGGCGCGGGCGGTGGGCTCCTCGGCGAGCGCCACGCCGGCGAAGTCGCCGTACCGGCTCCCGTACACCACGACGACCTCGTCGAAGAGCTTGCGCTTGTCGCCGAAGGCCGCGTAGAGGCTGGGCGCGCTGATGCCGATCGAGGTCGTCAGGTCGGAGATCGAGGTCGCCTCGTAGCCGCGTTCCCAGAAGGCCGTCATCGCCTTGTCCAGGGCGGCGTCGCGGTCGAAGGAGCGGGGTCTGCCGCGCTGTCCGGTCACCATCCGCTCATTCTATAGCGGGCGCTAGTGAATCTGATACGGTCCTTTCTGTAGCGACCACTAGCGAATGCGGAGGGGGGCGCGTCATGGGCGTGCTCGAAGGAAAGACGGCACTGGTCACGGGCGGCAGCCGGGGCATCGGCCGGGCCGTGGCGGAGCGGCTGGCACGGGACGGGGCACTGGTGGCGGTGCACTACGGCCGCAACGCGGCGGCGGCAGAGGAGACCGTCGCGGCGATCGGGGCGGCCGGCGGGCGGGCCTTCGCCATCCGGGCCGAGCTGGGGGTCCCGGGGGACGCGCAGGCCCTCTGGGAGGCGTACGGGGCCCATCCCGCGCACACGGAGGCGGTGGACATCCTCGTCAACAACGCGGGGGCGGCGACCTTCGCGGGGATCGCGGACACCGACGAGGAGGCGTACGACCGGGCGCACGCGCTGAACGCCAAGGCGCCGTTCTTCGTGATCCAGCACGGGCTGGCGCGGTTGCGGGACGGGGGCCGGATCGTGAACGTGACCGGCACCCCGGACCTCGCGCTGCCGGCGATCCTCGCGACGGTCATGGCGAAGGGCGCGGCGAACGCCATGACGCGCTCGCTGGCCGCCGAACTGGCGCCGCGCGGGATCACCGTGAACTCGGTCGGGCCGGGGATCACCGAGACGGACCTGAACGCGGCCCTGCTCGGGGACCCCGGGACCCGGGCCCACCTGGCCGCCCGCTCGGTCTTCCACCGGGTGGGCACGGCGGAGGAGGTGGCGGACGTGGTGGCCTTCCTGGCCTCGGCGGATTCCCGCTGGGTCACGGGCCAGCACCTGGACGCCACGGGCGGCCTGCAGTTGGCACTGATCTAGGGGGGTCTTTCGGATCTTGTCGGCCGAGCAGCGCGGGCCCGGCAAGATCCGATGGACACACCCTGGGCCGGACGGCGCTACGGCCGTTCGGAGGGGATGGAGCTGGGGACGGTCGGGAGCACGACGCCCCGCGGGGGCTCGGGCGGCCCTTCGCCCGCCGCCGCGATCCCCATGAGGTCGGGCAGCTCGTAGGGCTCCGCACCGTCGAGGTCGACCTCGTAGCCGATGTCCCCGAGGCTCGCCGCCGTCAGTCGGCTCAGCGGGTTGCCGGCCGCGGCGATGGTCGGCGACATCAGCTCGTTGCCGAAGACCGTCTCTCGCCAGTGACTGCCCGCGCTGCCGGTGTCGCCGACGTTCGCGACCGGGACCGGGAGGGGCTGCCCCGCACCGCGGAGAATGCCGAACTCGGCCATGGCGCCCGGGCCGACGAAGGTGGGGTTGCCGGGAGCGAGGACCGGGGGCCAGTCCTTCAGCAGGCCGAAGGCGCTCCAGACGAATGCGCCGATCCCCAGGCAGTGACCCATCTCGTGGGTGATGACGTCGAGCAGCGAGCCGTCGTCTTCCATCTGGCCGAGGTCGGCCTTGTCGAACCGCATGACGGCCTTCGCCGGGAGACCCGCCCCGGCGAGCGCCGTCTGCGGCCGGAAGATGCGCGGCCCGGCCTCGCCGAGGACGCCGAAGACGCCGTCGAGGAAGACCCCTTCGGCGTCGATCAGGATGTCGTCGACGACCACCTCGCCGCTGAAGTCGCGGATGATCGCGGTCTCCAGGTCACCGACGATGACCCGTGCCCAGCGCTCGGCCGCCTCGGCGAAGACGTCCTTCTGGCTGTTCGACAGCCCTGCGATGAAGCGGACCTCGATCTGGAACGGGGAGGAGGTCTCCGCGAGATCGGCGGCGCGCGTGGCGCTCGCCACGGCTCTGTAACTCTCGAAGGTGTAGGTCGGATTCCTGGCCATGACCACCACTCCAATCGCACATAGCACGATTTACCTACCAAAGCCACCTTATGCGACAAAGGAGTTGTAGACAGGGCAACCAATCGCAGGTCAGACCGGCTGTAGCACCGTGCACCGCATCGGCCTCACGGGTGACCCCCGGGAGGCCGGACGCCTGGATCGGGATCACCATGGAAAGCGTCGAGACCCCCGCCGCACCCGGCTCCCTCTGCTAGATTGGTCTATACCACACCACCTCTCCAGATCGGCAGGCCCCGCGTGGAAGTTGTCATCGTCCCGGACGCCAAGGCAGGCGGCGAGCTCATCGCGGAGGCCATGGCCGCCCTGGTACGCCGCAAGCCCGACGCCCTGCTCGGCGTGGCGACCGGCTCTACCCCGCTGCCCGTCTACGAGGCGCTCGCGCGCAAGGTCGGGGCGGGTGAGGTCGACGCCTCCGCGGCCCGGATATGCCAGCTCGACGAGTACGTCGGCCTGCCGGCCGGGCACCCCGAGTCCTACCGCGCCGTCGTGCTGCGCGAGGTCGTCGAGCCCCTGGGACTGACCGAGGCCTCCTTCATGGGCCCCGACGGTTCGGCCGAGGACGTCGTCGCCGCGTGCGAGGCCTACGACCGTGCCCTCGCCGAGGCCGGCGGCGTCGACCTGCAGCTGCTGGGCATCGGCACCGACGGGCACATCGGCTTCAACGAGCCCTGCTCCTCCCTGGCCTCGCGCACCCGCATCAAGACGCTGACGGAGCAGACCCGCGTGGACAACGCGCGCTTCTTCGACGACGACCTGGAGCAGGTGCCGCACCACGTCATCACCCAGGGCATCGGCACCATCCTCGACGCCCGCCACCTGGTGCTGCTGGCCACCGGCGAGGGCAAGGCCGAGGCCGTCGCGCAGACCGTCGAGGGGCCGCTGTCGGCTCTGGTACCGGCGTCCGCGCTGCAACTGCACCGGCACGCCACCGTCGTCGTGGACGAGGCCGCCGCCTCGAAGCTCAAGCTGGCCGACTACTTCCGCCACGCCTACGCCAACAAGCCGTCCTGGCAGGGGCTGTAGACCCCGCAACGCGCCGAGGGCCGGGCACCCCCGCGGGGGAGCCCGGCCCTCGGCGCATACGCGGCGGAGCCGGGCACCACCCCTGTGACAGGTGCCCGGCTCCGGTTCCGCGGCGCGTCACACGGCCGTGACGGCCCCCGCGACGACCTCGGCGGCGGCGCGTCCGCAGACGCGCGCGGCACCGTGCGTGGCGATGTGCAGGGCTCCTCGCGGCTCGGCGCGCGGCAGCCCCATCTCGACCACCACCGTGTCCGGCCGGGCCTCGACCAGGGTGTCCAGCACCTCGGCCATCCACGGGTGGCGGTGCGCGTCGCGGACCACCGCGACGACGGTCCGCTCCCCCGCCGCCGCCAGGATCTCCGCGGCGGTGGCGCCCTGCGGGTAGAGGTCCGAGGCGGTGTCCGGCAGCAGCGCGGCCAACTCGGCGGCCGGGCCCCAGGGGGTCTCGTCGCCGACGGCGATGTTCGCGACCGGGGTCAGGGTCGCGACGTACGGGCCGGTCAGCGGGCCCGCCGTACCGGTGACGAGGAGGGCCCGGCGGGCGGCGGTCAGGCCGATGCCGGACGCGCGGCTCCCCTCCGGCCGCGCGTCGGGCCGGGCCCCCTGGGTCCACGCGGCCAGCGCGCGGACCCGGGCGGCCGCGTCGGCGAGGCGCTCCTGGGGCAGCGTGCCCTCCCTTACGGCCGCGACCAGGGCGTCGCGCAGCCGCAGGACGGTGTCCTCGTCGGCGAGTCCGCCGCCGACGCAGATGGCGTCGGCGCCCGCCGCGATGGCCAGGACCGAGCCGCGCTCGATCCCGTAGGTCCCGGCGATGGCGTGCATCTCCATGCCGTCGGTGACGATGAGGCCCTCGTAGCCGAGTTCCTTGCGCAGCAGCCCGGTCAGGATCTGCGGGCTGAGCGTGGCCGGGCGGGTCGGGTCGAGGGCGGGCACCAGGATGTGCGCGCTCATCACGGCCTTCGTCCCGGCCTCGATGGCGGCCTTGAACGGTACGAGTTCCCGTGCGGCGAGGGTGTCGAGGTCGACGTCGATGCGCGGCAGGGCGTGGTGGGAGTCGACGTTGGTGTCGCCGTGGCCGGGGAAGTGCTTGGTGCACGCGGCGACGCCGGCCGCCTGGAGCCCCTCGACGTAGGCGGCGGTGTGCCGGGCGGCGAGGTGGGTGTCGGCGCCGAAGGAGCGTACGCCGATGACCGGGTTGTCCGGGTTGGAGTTGACGTCGGCGGAGGGGGCCCAGTTGAGGTTGACCCCGCACTCGGCGAGGCGGCGGCCCAGCTCGTGGGCGACGTCCCGGGTCAGGCGGGTGTCGTCGACGGCGCCGAGGGCCAGGTTGCCGGGGAAGGACGAACCGCCCCGGACCTCCAGGCGGGTGACGTCGCCGCCCTCCTCGTCGATGGCGACGAGGACGTCGTCGCGTTCGGCGCGCAGCTGCGCGGTCAGCGCGGCGAGTTGCCCGGGCGAGGCGATGTTGCGGCCGAACAGGCCGACGGAGGTGAGGCCTTCGCCGATCCTGCGGAGCAGCCATGCGGGGGCGGTGGTGCCCTCGAAGCCGGGCTGGAGGACGGCGAGGGCGTCGCGCGTGACCTCGTCGGAGGCGGTGGCGCGGTGCGCAAGGACGGTCATGTGGGCGTCATCCCTTCACGGCGCCGGCGGTCATGCCGCCGACTGCCTTGCGCTGGAGGAAGATGAAGATCAGCAGGACCGGGACCGCGAAGAGCGAGGAGGCGGCCATGGTGGCGCCCCAGTCGTTGCCGAAGGCGGACATGAACTCGGTCAGCCACAGGGGCAGGGTCTGCGCGGTCTTGTCCTTGTTGAGGATCAGGACCATGGCGAACTCGTTCCAGGCCGTGATGAAGCCGAAGAGCGAGGTGGACATCAGGCCGGGGGCCAGCAGCGGGAAGATCACCTTGCGGAAGGCCTGGCCGCGGGTGCAGCCGTCGATCTGGGCGGCTTCCTCCAGGGTCACCGGGACGGCGGCGATGAAGCCGCGCAGGGTCCAGATGGTGAAGGGGAGGATCATCACGAAGTAGATGGCGGTGAGCAGCGGGAGGCTGTTCAGCATCTCGCCGTCGCGGGCGATCATGTACATCGCGATGACCATGACCTCCCAGGGGGCCATCTGGGCCATCATCACGGTGAGGACCAGGCCCTTGCGGCCCTTGAACCGCATCCGGGCGATGGCGAAGCTCGCGGCGAGGGCGACGAGCAGGGCCAGCAGGACGGCGCCGACGGTGACCAGGACGCTGTTGGTGACGTACGTCCAGAAGTTCTGGACCCCGGTGGCCTTGCCGAAGTTGTCCAGCGTCGGCGTGAAGACGAAGACGGGGTCCTTCGTGAGCATCTGGTCGGACGGCTTGAGGGCCGACGAGAACATCCAGTACACGGGGAAGACGAAGACCAGGGCCAGCAGGAGGGCACCGAGGTTCTTGGCCACGGCTGCGGGGCGCACCGGGCGGCGGGTGCGGAGCTGCTGTGCGGGCCTCTCGGGAGCCGCGGGCTTCGGGGCGGTGGTCGTGCTCACTGCTCCTCCTCCTGCTTCAGGATCAGGCGGAAGTAGAAGGACATGACGATCACGAGGATCACGATCGTCAGGACGGAGATCGCGGCGGCGAGGCCGTAGTGGGCCTGGCTCTGGCCCTCGACGTAGGCGAAGACCGGCAGGATCTCGGAAGCGCGGTCCGGGCCGCCCTTGTTCATCGCGTAGACCTGGGTGAAGGCCTTGAACACCCAGATCACCTCAAGGAAGGTGGTGATGAGGAAGAAGGGCTTCAGGTTCGGGAAGACGATCTTCCAGAAGGTCTGCCAGCCGTTGGCGCCGTCCATGCGGGCGGCCTCGTACAGCTCGGCGCCGACCGTGGTGAGGCCGGCGTACATGTTGAGGGCGACGAAGGGGATGGAGCCCCAGACCACCAGGATCGTGACGATCACCATGGTGGAGAGGCCGGTCTCCATCCAGTTGTGCTGTTCGTAGCCGGAGAAGCCGGCGGTGCGCATGACCCAGTTCATGACGCCGAACTGCTCGTCGAACAGCCAGCGGAAGACCTGTACCGAAGCGACGATGGGCATGGCCCAGGCCATCACCAGCGCCATCGAGAGGACCAGGCGCATCTTCTTGCCGAGCTTGTTGAGCAGGATGCCGATGAGGCTGCCCAGCACCATGATCAGCGCGACGTTGGCCAGGGTGAAGGCGAAGCTGCGGACGACGACGGTCCAGAAGTCCGGGTCGCCGAGCAGCTCGGTGTAGTTGTCGAATCCCGCGAAGGGGTACTTGCGCTGGATGAACTCGACCTTGTTGATGTCCTGGAGGGACAGGATCACGTTCTTGATCAGCGGGTACAGCAGGAGCGTCGCGAGGGCGAGCACCGCGGGCGCGACCAGCAGGTAGGGCAGCCACCCGGTGGGGAGCGACTTCCCGCCCCCGCGAGGCGGCCTGGCGCCGGGGCCGGTTGCTGGGGCCGGCGTCTCGGGCAGTCCGGCGGACTTCGGTGGTGCGTCCTGTGGAGCGCTGGTCACCGCTCCCTGGGAGTGCACGGTCATGGCTTGGCTTCCTCGCGGTTGACTGTGGAGTCAAAAGCGCGACCGGGGGCGCGGCGGGTGTCCGGGCACCTGCCGCACTCCCCGGTGCGTTCACACTGCTGGGTCGTGCGGGTACTGCGGGGCGGGACTACTTGTTGATGCGCTTGGCGATCTCGGCGTCCGCGTCCGCGCCGGCCTTGGCCGCGTCCTCACCCTTCAGGACCTTGGTCATGAACTCCTTGATGGGGTTCGGCTCGGTCTCGACGTTCGCCCAGCCCGCGGTGACCGGGGTGATCTTGCCGTTGACGCCGGCCTTGCCCATGGCCTCGGCGAAGGAGCCCGCGGCGGGGGTGAAGTTGGCGGCGGCCTGGTTCGGCAGCAGCGCGCCCTTGGTCTCGGCGGCGTACTTGGTCATCTGGTCCTTGCCGGCGGCGAGGGCCAGCCACTCCTTGGCGAGCTCCTTGTTCTTGGAGCGCTCGGCGACGGCGAGGTTCGAGCCGCCGAGGAAGACGGTGCTGGTCTTGTCGGCGGTCTTGCCCGGGATCGGGAAGTAGCCGAAGTCGGCTTCCTTGCCCGCCTCCTTCAGGGCCTTCTCGGCGCCGCCGGCCTCCCAGCCGAGACCGATCCAGGAGGCGACGCCGCCCTTGGGGACGATGTCGGTGGACTGCTGCGGGTTCGCCTCGTCCTTGTCCTTGGGGGCGGTGGAGTAGGACTGGATCTTCTTGTAGAACTCCATCGCGGCGCCGGCCTGCGGGGTGCCGAGGCCGCCCTTCCACTTGGCGCCGTCCTTGACGGCGAGGTCGCCGCCCTCGTCCCAGATGAGACCGGCGAGGACGTACCAGCTCTGGCCGGGCAGGTAGATGGGCTGGGTGGCCGGGTCGGCCGCCTTCAGCTTCTCCAGGCCGGCGACCCACTCGTCGCGGGTGGTGGGCGGGGTGACGCCGGCCTTCGCGAAGGCCTTCTTGTCGTAGATGACGACGCGGTTGGCCGCGTACCAGGGGGCGGAGTAGAGCTTGCCGTCGACCTCGGCCGAGGCGAGCATGCTCTTCTGCCAGGCGTCGGCGCCGAGCTGGGCCTTCTCCTTGGTCAGGTCGGCGAGACCGCCGGTGACCGCGTAGCCGGCGGTCTGGGTGTTGCCGAGCTCAAGGACGTCCGGAGGGGTGTTCTCGGAGAGGGCCGTGGTGACCTTCTCCTGGATGCCGGTCCACTTCTGCTCCTCGACCTTGACCGTCACACCGGGGTGCTTGGCCGAGAACTCCTTGTTGACCTCGTCGATCCAGGCCTTCGGCGCGGAGCCGTCCATGACCCAGACGGTGATCTCCTTGGGACCCGCGTCGGCCTTGGCCTTGTCGTCGTCCCCATTGCCACACGCCGCGAGTCCGACCATCATGCCCGCGACACCGACCGCCGCGATGAGCTTGCGCTTCACGCCACCCTCCTCAGGGATGCCTGCCTGCACTTCCCTTGCCCGCCGCGGTGACATACGCGAAGTACTGCCGTGGGGCTGGGATCTGATCCATATTGGTGTAGACCAGTAGCTGGAGCTTGGCCTAGACCTTTAGGGGTGTCAAGGGTCTAATGAGCGGGTGCCCGGTCCGTTATCGGACCGACACCTGGGGAGAGAGAAGGCCTGTACCCCCAGTCGTGTCACCATGTGACCGCACATATCGGAGGAGCCGGTGACGGCAGCGAAACTGGAGTCGGGAAGGCGGGCGGCGATGGCCACCGAAGGGGCACTCACGGAGCCGGACGGCGGGGCAGCCACTCGCACGGCGCGTGTACCCAAGTACTACCGACTCAAGCGGCACTTGCTCGACATGACCGAGACGCTGCCGCCCGGCACCCCGGTACCGCCGGAGCGCACGCTCGCGGCCGAATTCGACACCTCGCGCACCACGGTCCGCCAGGCCCTCCAGGAACTGGTCGTGGAGGGACGACTGGAGCGGATCCAGGGCAAGGGCACCTTCGTCGCCAAGCCCAAGGTCTCGCAGGCCCTGCAACTGACCTCCTACACGGAGGACATGCGGGCCCAGGGCCTGGAGCCGACCTCGCAGCTGCTGGACATCGGGTACGTGACCGCCGACGACACCCTCGCCGGACTGCTCAAGATCAACACCGGTGGCCGGGTGCTGCGCATCGAGCGCCTGCGGCTGGCCAGCGGCGAGCCGATGGCCATCGAGACCACCCACCTCTCGGCCAAGCGCTTCCCCGCGCTGCGCCGCTCGCTCGCCAAGTACACCTCCCTCTACACCGCCCTCGCCGAGGTGTACGACGTCCACCTCGCGGAGGCCGAGGAGACGATCGAGACCTCCCTGGCCACCCCGCGCGAGGCCGGCCTGCTCGGCACCGACGTCGGGCTGCCGATGCTGATGCTGTCCCGGCACTCCCTGGACGCCGACGGCGAACCGGTGGAGTGGGTGCGGTCGGTGTACCGCGGCGACCGCTACAAGTTCGTCGCCAGGCTCAAGCGCCCCGCCGTCTGAGCCACGTCCCCCCGGCCCCCGCGCAGCGGATTCCCGCGACCGGAATGCGGACGGGGTCTTACGTTCACCAGGCAATCCCCCGTAGATTCCGCCTGCTTACGCAGATGATCGACGAGGGGACGAGGGTCATGCCTGAACCGGAAGCAACAGGGACACAACGGGACACGGCGAGTCCGGGAACCCCATCGGGCTCGCCCTCCCCCAAGTCCATCGCCGTGTGGGTGCTCGTCGGGCTCGTCGGCGCCATCGGCTGGGGCGTGCTGGCGCTCTCGCGCGGCGAGGAGATCTCCGCGGCCTGGCTGCTCGCCGCCGCGCTGGGCTCGTACGCCATCGCCTACCGCTTCTACGCCCGCTTCATCGCGCAGCGCGTGCTGAAGGTCGACGCGACGCGGGCCACCCCCGCCGAACGCCTTGACAACGGTGTCGACTTCCATCCCACCGACCGCCGGGTGCTCTTCGGCCACCACTTCGCCGCCGTCGCCGGTGCCGGCCCGCTCGTCGGCCCCGTCCTCGCCGCGCAGATGGGCTACCTGCCCGGGACCATCTGGATCGTCGCGGGCGTGATCTTCGCCGGCGCCGTCCAGGACATGGTGACGCTGTTCTTCTCCACCCGCCGCGACGGCCGTTCGCTCGGCCAGATGGCTCGGGACGAGATCGGCCCCGTGGGCGGAGCCGCCGCCCTGGTCGCCGTGTTCGCCATCATGATCATCCTGCTGGCGGTGCTGGCACTGGTCATCGTCAACGCCCTGGCGCACTCCCCCTGGGGCGTCTTCTCCATCGGCATGACCATCCCGATCGCCGTGTTCATGGGCTTCTACCTGCGCGTCCTGCGGCCGGGCCGGGTCACCGAGGTCTCCCTCATCGGTGTCGCCCTGCTGCTGCTCGCCATCGTCGCGGGCGGCTGGGTCGCCGAGTCCTCCTTCGCCGGGACCTTCACCCTGGAGAAGGAGACGCTCGTCATCTGGATGGTGGTGTACGGCTTCCTGGCGTCGGTCCTCCCGGTGTGGATGCTCCTCGCCCCGCGCGACTACCTGTCCACCTTCATGAAGGTCGGCACGATCGCGCTCCTCGCGATCGGCGTGGTCATCGCCATGCCGACGCTGAAGATGCCCTCGGTCACCGACTTCGCGGCACGCGGCGACGGCCCGGTCTTCGCCGGGTCGATGTTCCCGTTCGTCTTCATCACCATCGCGTGCGGCGCGCTCTCGGGCTTCCACGCCCTGGTCTCCTCGGGCACCACCCCGAAGATGATCCAGAAGGAGACCCAGGTCCGCATGATCGGCTACGGCGCCATGCTGACCGAGTCGTTCGTCGCCGTCATGGCGATCATCGCGGCCTGCATCATCGAGCCCGGCCTCTTCTTCGCCGTCAACTCCCCTCCCGGAATCATCGGCACCACGGTCGAGTCCGCCTCGCAGGCGGTGACGAACTTCGGCTTCGCCATCTCGCCCGAGGCGCTCACGCAGGCCGCCAAGGACGTCGAGGAAGCCAGCCTGCTGTCCCGCACCGGCGGCGCGCCGACGTTCGCACTCGGAATGTCGGAGATCTTCTCCTCCGTCATGGGCGGCGCCGGGATGAAGGCCTTCTGGTACCACTTCGCGATCATGTTCGAGGCTCTCTTCATCCTGACGACGCTCGACGCGGGCACCCGCGTGGGCCGCTTCATGCTCCAGGACACCCTCGGCAACGTCCACAAGTCCTTCAAGGACGTCAGCTGGAAGCCCGGCGTGTGGTTCGCGAGCGCGATCGTGGTCGGCGCGTGGGGCTACTTCCTGTGGGTCGGCATCAAGGACCCGCTGGGCGGCATCAACCAGCTCTTCCCGCTGTTCGGCATCGCCAACCAGCTGCTCGCCGCGGTGGCCCTGGCCGTCTGCACCACGCTGCTGGTCAAGTCCGGGCGGCTCAAGTGGGCGTGGGTGACGGGCGTCCCGCTGGTCTGGGACGCCACGGTGACCCTCACCGCCAGCTACCAGAAGGTCTTCTCCGACGACGTGAAGGTCGGCTTCTTCGCCCAGCGCGACAAGTACCAGGCGGGCATCGACGCCGACAAGGTCATCGCCCCGGCCAAGAACATGGACGACATGCACACCGTGGTCACCAACGCCACGGTGGACGGCGTCCTGTGCGCCCTCTTCGCCCTCCTGATCATCGTGGTCCTCGCGGACGCCGCCCGGACCTGCCTCAAGGCCGTCCGCGACCCGGGGTCGGCGACCCTCTCCGAGACCCCGTGGACCGAGTCCGAGATCGTGGCCCCGGCCGGCCTGATCGCCACCGCCGAGGAGCGGGCGCAGCTCGCCGCGGCGGCGGACCGCGACTCCGGCGGCGGGCAGGTCAAGGAGCCGGTCGGGTGAGCGGCGTACGCGCCGTGCTGGCCCGGGCCAGGTTCTACGTACGGGAGTTCTCCGGGGAGGCCGCATACGACCGGTACGTGGCCCACGCCCGCTCCCACGACCCGGACGCGGAGGTCCTGACCCGCCGCGCCTTCGAACGCGCCCGCACGGACGCCCGCGAGGCGGACCCCCGCGAGGGCTTCCGCTGCTGCTGAGGCCCGAGCACACCGAAGGCTCCGCCGCTCCCCGCGGCGGGGCCTTCGCGCTGTTCGGCGCACCCGGTCCTTCCGGCGACGGCGGCACCCGCCGACACCCGTCCTGCACACTCGACCGCATGGACATCACGATCAGAGCGGTCCAGGACGCCGACTACGAGACGCTGGGCGAGATCACGGCGCAGGCCTACCTCGCCGACGGGCACCTGGACTTCAACGAGGACGACGCCTACCTGAACGTGCTGCGCGACGTGGCCGGGCGCGCCGCCCTGGCCGAGGTGCTCGTCGCCGAGCGCGACGGGCGGGTGCTCGGCGGGGTGACCTTCGCCGCACCCGGCAGCCCGCTCGCCGACATCGCCGGCCCGGACGAGGCGGAGTTCCGGATGCTGGCGGTGGCCCACGCGGCCCGCGGCCAGGGCGCAGGCGAGGCCCTGGTGCGGGCGTGCATCGAGCGGGCGCGGGCCGTGGAGGGCGTCACGGGCGTCGTGCTCTCCACCCAGCGCAGCATGGCCGGGGCCCACCGGATCTACGCGCGCCTGGGTTTCGTACGCACTCCGGAGCGGGACTGGGCGCCCATCGAAGGCCTGACACTCCTCACGTACCGACTCAAGCTGTAGCCACGCCGACACTACATGTGGGGGTTGCCGCACAAGGCCGCCCCCACATGTATGCTCATGCCTGCTGTCGCCGCAGGGGAATCCGGTGGGAATCCGGAACTGTCCCGCAACGGTATGAAGTGTCCGACAACCGGACACCAAGTCCGATGACCTGCCGTCAGCGCGCCCGGATCGACCGAACCGGGTGCCGACACGTCCGGGCCTCGCGGTTGGGCCGGTGGACGCCATGCGGTGTGCCCGTTCCTGCCACGCACGCATGCGCCCGCGCCCGCCGCCGATGACCGGGCCGAGCGAGGGAGAGCTCCCGCCGTGACCATCGCGCCTTCCGCACCGCGCGCCGAGTCCGTTTCTGGCGACAACACCGAGGGCCCGGGGGCCACGCTGCTGCGTACCCTCACCGAACTTACGGCGGACCTCCCCGACACCGACCCCGGCCGCGTCGCCGCCGCCGCGCTCCGCGGCCGCAGCTCCGCCGCCGACGAGGCCGAACTGCGCGGGCTGGCCACCGAGTCCGCCGCCGGTCTGATCTCCGAGGACCCCGCGTACTCGAAGCTCGCCGCCCGCCTGCTGACGCTGGCCGTGCGCGACGAGGCCGCGAGCCAGGGCTCCACCTCCTTCTCCGCCTCCGTCGAGGTCGGCCACCGCGAGGGCCTCATCGCCGACCGCACCGCCGCGTTCGTGCGTGCGCACGCGAGCCGCCTGGACGCGCTGGTCGAGCACACCCTCGCCGAGGGCGCCGACGACCGCTTCGGCTTCTTCGGCCTGCGCACCCTGCACAGCCGCTACCTGCTGCGCCACCCCATCACCCGTCAGGTCATCGAGACCCCGCAGTACTTCATGCTGCGCGTGGCCTGCGGCCTCGCCGCGGACGAGAGCGTCCAGGCCGTCGAGGAGGTGGCCTCGCTGTACCGGCTGATGAGCCGCCTCGACTACCTGCCCTCCTCCCCCACCCTCTTCAACTCCGGCACCCGGCACCCGCAGATGTCCTCCTGCTACCTGCTGGACTCCCCGCTGGACGAGCTGGACTCGATCTACGACCGCTACCACCAGGTCGCGCGCCTGTCGAAGCACGCGGGCGGCATCGGCCTGTCGTACTCCCGCATCCGCGCCCGCGGTTCGCTGATCCGCGGCACCAACGGCCACTCCAACGGCATCGTGCCGTTCCTGAAGACGCTCGACGCCTCCGTCGCCGCCGTGAACCAGGGCGGCCGCCGCAAGGGCGCCGCCGCGGTCTACCTGGAGACCTGGCACGCGGACATCGAGGAGTTCCTGGAGCTCCGCGACAACACCGGTGAGGACCAGCGCCGCACCCACAACCTCAACCTCGCCCACTGGGTCCCGGACGAGTTCATGCGCCGCGTGAACGCCGACGCCGAGTGGTCGCTGTTCTCCCCGGCCGACGTGCCCGAGTTGGTCGACCTGTGGGGCGACGCGTTCGACGCCGCCTACCGCAAGGCCGAGGCCGACGGTCTCGCCCGCAAGACCATGCCCGCCCGCGACCTGTACGGCCGGATGATGCGCACCCTGGCGCAGACCGGCCAGGGCTGGATGACCTTCAAGGACGCCTCCAACCGCACGGCGAACCAGACCGCCGAGCCGGGCACGGTCGTGCACTCCTCGAACCTGTGCACCGAGATCATCGAGGTCACCAACGACGGCGAGACGGCCGTCTGCAACCTCGGCTCGGTCAACCTCGGCGCCTTCGTCCTCACGGAGACCGGTGAGATCGACTGGGAGCGCCTCGACGAGACCGTCCGCACCGCGGTGACCTTCCTCGACCGCGTGGTGGACATCAACTTCTACCCGACCGAGCAGGCCGGCCGCTCCAACGCCCGCTGGCGCCCGGTGGGCCTGGGCGCGATGGGCCTCCAGGACGTCTTCTTCAAGCTGAAGCTGCCCTTCGACTCCCCGGAGGCGAAGGCCCTGTCCACCAAGCTCTCCGAGCGCATCATGCTGGCCGCGTACGAGGCCTCCTGCGACCTCGCCGAGCGCAGCGGCCCGCTGCCGGCCTGGGAGCAGACCCGTACCGCCCGCGGCGTCCTGCACCCGGATCACTACGACACCGAGCTGAACTGGCCGGAGCGCTGGGACGCGCTGCGCGCCCGCGTCGCCGAGACCGGCATGCGCAACTCCCTGCTCCTCGCCATCGCCCCGACGGCGACGATCGCCTCGATCGCCGGCGTGTACGAGTGCATCGAGCCCCAGGTCTCCAACCTCTTCAAGCGCGAGACGCTGTCGGGTGAGTTCCTGCAGGTGAACGGCTACCTGGTGGAGGAGCTGAAGGCCCTCGGCGTGTGGGACGCCCAGACCCGTGAGGCGCTGCGCGACTCCTCCGGCTCGGTACAGGGCTTCGGCTGGATCCCGGCCGAGGTCCGCGAGCTGTACCGCACGGCGTGGGAGATCCCGCAGCGCGGTCTGATCGACATGGCGGCGGCCCGTACGCCGTTCCTGGACCAGTCGCAGTCGCTGAACCTGTTCCTGGAGACGCCCACCATCGGCAAGCTCAGCTCGATGTACGCGTACGCCTGGAAGCAGGGCCTGAAGACCACGTACTACCTGCGCTCGCGCCCGGCGACGAAGATCGCCCGCGCCGCCCAGGCCGCCCCCGCCGCTCCGGTGGCGCTCCCGCAGGCCGTCGACGCCGAGGCGCTGGCCTGCTCCCTTGAGAACCCCGAGTCCTGCGAGGCCTGCCAGTAATGAGCTCCACCGACAAGAAGAACCTCCTGGACCCGGGCTTCGAGCTCACGCTCCGTCCGATGCGCTACCCGGACTTCTACGAGCGCTACCGGGACGCGATCAAGAACACCTGGACCGTCGAGGAGGTCGACCTCCACTCGGACGTCGCCGACCTCGCGAAGCTGACGCCCGCCGAGCAGCACATGATCGGCCGTCTGGTCGCGTTCTTCGCGACGGGCGACTCGATCGTCTCGAACAACCTGGTGCTGACGCTCTACAAGCACATCAACTCCCCGGAGGCGCGCCTGTACCTGTCGCGCCAGCTGTTCGAGGAGGCCGTGCACGTCCAGTTCTATCTGACGCTGCTCGACACCTACCTGCCCGACCCGGACGACCGCGCGGCCGCGTTCGACGCGGTGGAGGAGATCCCCTCCATCCGTGAGAAGGCGCAGTTCTGCTTCAAGTGGATGGACTCGGTCGAGAAGATCGAGCGGCTGGAGACGCAGGCCGACCGCCGGCGCTTCCTGCTGAACCTGATCTGCTTCGCGGCGTGCATCGAGGGCCTGTTCTTCTACGGCGCCTTCGCCTACGTGTACTGGTTCCGCTCCCGCGGTCTGCTGCACGGCCTGGCCACCGGCACCAACTGGGTGTTCCGTGACGAGACCATGCACATGAACTTCGCGTTCGAGGTCGTGGACACGGTCCGCAAGGAGGAGCCGGAGCTCTTCGACGACGCGCTCCAGCAGCAGGTCACCGACATGCTGAAGGAGGCCGTGGAGGCCGAGCTGCAGTTCGGCCGCGACCTGTGCGGTGACGGCCTGCCGGGCATGAACACCGAGTCGATGCGCGAGTACCTGGAGTGCGTCGCGGACCAGCGCCTGGTCCGTCTCGGCTTCGCGCCGGTGTACGGCTCGCAGAACCCGTTCTCGTTCATGGAGCTCCAGGGCGTCCAGGAGCTGACGAACTTCTTCGAGCGCCGCCCGTCGGCCTACCAGGTCGCGGTCGAGGGCACGGTCGACCTGGACGAGGACTTCTAGTCCGACCGCGCACCCCCGGGTGCACCGAGAGCCGGGACGCGAGGTGATCGCGTCCCGGCTCTTCGCGTTCCGGGGCGGTGAGGACGCCTGCGGGAGGACGTCGGCGGGGCTCAGTGGGCGAGGCGCCGCCGGCGCCAGGCCGCGGACCGCAGACCGTGCCGGTGGCGCGGCGTGGGCGGCATGCCGCCCGCCTTCTGCCGCGGCAGCCACACGAGCCGGGTCTCCACGGCCCGCAGCTGCCGGTCTGTGCGCCGCTCGCGCAGGGCCCCGTACAGGCTGGGGGCGAGGAGCAGGGTGGCGACGGCGAGGACGGCGAGGTAGCTCAGGAACGTGTTCATGTATCCACTGTCACTCCGTTCACGAAACCCGGCCAGTGGCAGGACTGTCATGGAAGGGCGAATTACTGCCACACTGGATCCATGCTGACCAACGTGGCCGTGGCCCTCCTCGACGAAGTGGCCCCCTTCGAGTTCGGAATCTTCTGCGAAGTCTTCGGGATCGACCGCAGCGACCACGGGCTGCCGGTGTACGACTACGCCGTCTGCGCGGCGGAGGACGGCCCGCTGACCATGTCCGGGACCGGTTTCGCGTTCGCCCCCGCCCACGGGCCGGAGCGGCTGGAGAGCGCCGACCTGATCTGCGTGCCCGCCTTCCGCAACGCTTCCGAACGCACCTATCCGGAGCCGCTCCTGGCGGCGCTGCGCCGTGGCGTGGAGCGCGGCGCGCGCGTGCTCAGCGTGTGCAGCGGGGCCTACGTCCTCGGCGCGGCGGGGCTGCTGGACGGCCGGCGCTGCACCACGCACTGGATGCACGCCCCGGCCCTGGCGCGGCGCTTCCCGCGGGCGCTGGTCGACCCGGACGTGCTCTACGTCGACGAGGGCGCGGTGATCACCTCGGCCGGCACCGCCTCCGGCATCGACGCCTGCCTGCACCTGGTCCGCCAGGAGCACGGCGCCGAGGTGGCCAATGCCGTAGCGCGCAGGATGGTCGTACCGCCCCACCGGGACGGCGGGCAGGCGCAGTACATCCAGCGGCCGCTGCCGCGCACGTCCTGCGACACGGTGGGCGGGGTGATCGGGTGGATGGCCCGCCACCTGGAGGAGGAGATCACCGTCGAGCAGCTCGCGGAGCGCGCGCACATGTCACCGCGGACGTTCGCCCGCCGCTTCCTCCAGGAGACCGGCACCACCCCGTACAAGTGGGTGCTGCGCCAGCGGGTCCTGCTGGCGCAGGAGTTGCTGGAGTCCACCGACGACACCGTCGACGCGATCGCCGGCCGCTGCGGCTTCGGCAACGCGGCCGCGCTGCGCCACCACTTCCTGCGGACCCTGGGCACCACGCCGAACGCCTTCAGGCGTGCCTTCCGGGGCCCGCAGGCCGCCTAGGACTGGGCGTTGGGGACGGTCTCGTAGCGCGGGGTGCCCTCCGCCATCTGGCGCAGGGCGTCCTTGCGGTCCCGCTTCGAGAGCCGGTCGATGTACAGGTAGCCGTACAGGTGGTCGGTCTCGTGCTGCAGGCAGCGGGCGAAGTAGCCGGTGCCACGGACCTTGATCGGGTTGCCCTGGGCGTCCTGGCCCTCGACCTCGGCGTAGTCCGGGCGGGCCAGCGAGGCGTACGCCGTCGGGACGGACAGGCAACCCTCGTTGGAGTCGTCCAGCACCCGCGAGCCCGCCGGGAGCTCGACGAGCTTGGGGTTGACCACGACACCGGTGTGGCGCACGCCCTCGTCGTCCGGGCAGTCGTAGACGAAGACCTTGGCGTCCACGCCGATCTGGTTCGCGGCCAGGCCCACGCCCTCGGCCGCCTTCTGGCTGGCGAACATGTCGTCGATCAGCTGGGCCAGCTCGTCGCCGAACTCGGTGACGTCCTTGCACTCGCTGTGCAGGACCGGGTTGCCGACGACCGTGATCGGGCGGGCGGTGCCGCGCTCCCGGTGGGCGAGCTCGCGCGCCTCACAGTCCTCGGTGTCCACGACGTACCCGTCGTTCACGACCTCGCCACCATCGACAACCTGGTTCTCCTGCTGCGCCATGTCCGCCGTACGCCTTCCGTAAGTCCCGGTCACCGGTGGTCGCCGATGGCCACCGATGTGCCCGTACAGCCTACGGCCCCGGCTCAGCAGACTTCTTCGAGATCCCGCCACTCGCGGCTGTCCGGGCTGTCGGCCACCCAGCCGTCGAGGAGTCCGCGCACGAGTCCGGCCGGTGCCGCGATGCCGCATTCGCGCTCGGGCACCCACAGGGATCCGGAGCCCGCCGTCCGGTGCCCCAGCGGTCCGGGGTGGCCCGGCTCGCTGTGGTCGTGCGGGTCCAGGTGCTCGCCGTCGCCCTCGTCGCTCGGCATCTCGCTCTCCGAGCAGGTCCGGCACAGCAGCCGCACCGACGAGGACCAGTCCTCGGCGGCGAAGCCGGCGTCCGAGGCCAGCTGCTCCAGCGCGTCGCGGTCCGCCTCGGTGGCCGCCTCCAGCAGCACCACCCAGGTCGGGACCGGCGAGGGCGCCCACAGCTCGATCTCGTCGAACACCGGGTACGAGGGCCCGGCCGCGGTCACCCGCTCGCCGTGCGGGACCCCGTCGTGGAGGACGACCTCGCCCCAGCGCCGTCCCGAGGAGGGCAGCGGGATCGAGAGGACCTCCAGCCTGGCCGGGTCGAGCCGCCGGCCCCAGACCACCTCGGCCTCGCCCTCGGGCGAGAGCCGCACGGCGGCGCTGCCGAGCTCCATGCCAACCGGCTCGCCGTTCCCGCCGCCGTTCGTCCCGTGGGGGTCTCCGGGCACCTTGAGCCCGTACGCCTGCCACGCCCGGCGGGCCAGCGGCCAGTCCTGGAGCGCGGTGGCGGCGATCCCGACGTTCCACCAGTCGGGGGCTCCGGTCTCGCGGTCCAGCAGGGCCACGGCGCGCAGCCCGGCGGCCCGCGCCTGCTCCCAGTCGTGCCGGAACTTGTGCAGCAGGGCCAGGTTGAACCAGGACTCGGAGAGCCACGGCTCCAGGTCCGCGGCTCTGGTCAGCAGCGCGCCGGCGTCCTCGTACCGCCCGTCGCCGATCAGCGTGAACGCGCGGTCGGTGGCCTGCCGCCACGAGGCGGAGGGCCGATGCCGTACCTTCCCGAAGATCCTCACGATTCCCGCCTGCCTGGGGGCACCTCCCAGCGGTGGCTGGGGGACTACGGTGCAGCCTTGCGGACACTCTTACTGGCATCCAACCATGCCCACTCGGACGGCCGCTCATTACCCATGGGTTACCCAGGTGGGACGGGCACCACTCTGCCACGTCCGCCCCTGGCCAGAACCCTCGCCAGGCACTCCACGACCTCGGGCTGGTAATCCCGGCCGGTGCCCAGGCGGAGCTGCTCCAGGGCGGCCAGTGAGCCGCCCGGGTGACGGTTCCCGCCCACCAGGTCGTCGTACGCGTTCACCGCGCGCACGATCCGGGCCAGCGCGGGCTGCTCCCGGTACGGGTCCGCCTGCCGCTCCACCACCACCGCCACCTCGGCGGGCACCCCGGTCTGCCGCGCCACCTCGCCGCCCAGCCCGGCGATCCGGCGGGCCTCGGCGGCGGGCAGCTCGGCGGTGGCCCCGTCGGGCACCGGGTCGACCAGGGAGAGCTGGCCGATGTCGTGCATCAGGGCGGCGTACTCCAGCACCGTGAGCTCCCGCTCCGACAGGCCCAGCTCCCGGCCGACGGCGCAGCTGAGGGCCGCGACCCGGCGGGAGTGGCCCGGCGGGGTGTATCCGGCGATCTCGGTGGCCCGGGCCAGGGAGGTGATGGTCTGGCGGTAGGTGGTGCGGATCGCGGTGATCCGGTGGAAGGACAGCTGGGTCAGCAGCAGCGGCAGGCTGAAGACGGGGATGGCCCACAGGCCCGCGACGGCCGCGCCGAGCGCCATGACCACGCCGGTGGCGCAGATCGCCGAACCGATGCCGAGCTGGGCGCGCAGCCCGTCGCGCA
This sequence comes from Streptomyces virginiae, assembly GCF_000720455.1. Lineage (GTDB taxonomy): Bacteria > Actinomycetota > Actinomycetes > Streptomycetales > Streptomycetaceae > Streptomyces > Streptomyces virginiae. Next base: position 347,111 of record NZ_JOAK01000005.1, read on the forward strand.
GCAGCGGCCCGTACGGCCAGCCGGTGCGGGCCCCGGCGAGGGCCGCGGCGAGGACGGCGTCGCACAGGGCGGTGAGGCCCAGCAGGAGCAGCAGGAAGACGGCCAGGTACGGGCCCTGGCCCACCCGGTCCTCCAGCCGCCCGGAGTTGTACAGCGGCTGGAAGCAGGCCGCGGCGAAGGCGACGGTGAGCACCCGGCGGGCCAGGTGGTCCAGGGCGGGCCCGCGGCCGCGGGCGATGTGCGGGACGATCCCCGCGAGGGCGGCCGCGGCGACGACGGTGACGGTCTCCAGCACTCCGTGGTGGGTCGGCTGGCCGGCGTTCTGGCCGAGCAGGGCGTAGGCGAGGGCGCCGGCCGAGCCGAGCGGCGCGGGCTGGTGCTCGGGGGTGTCCGGCCGGTCCCGGCGGGCGAGCTCCCCGACGGCGACCAGGGTGCCGAAGGCCAGGGCGGCGCCGGGCTCGGCCAGCCCGTGCCACAGGGTGTGGGCGAGGGCGACGGCGACGAGCGCGCCCGCCGCGCCGCGCACCGCCAGGGCGGCGGCCCTCACCGCCCGCCCCGGGCGGGGCGGGCCGGCCCCCGGCCACCGCCGGGCGGCGTGACCGGCGGTGCGGGCCGCCCCGGCCCCGGCACCCCGGGAGCAGCCACCCCGGCGGGAGCCGTGTCGCTGATCACCTGGAGGTCGTCGTCGGAGGTGACCACCGGGTGCCAGCCGTGCCGGCCGATGGCGTCGGTGAGGGCCCGTACCATCGCCGGATCGAACTGGGCGCCCGCGCACCGGTCCAGCTCGGCCAGGGCGGTGGGCACCGGCCGGGCCCGGCTGTACGAGCGGGTCGAGGTCATCGCGTCGAAGGCGTCGGCCACCGCCACCACCCGGGCCAGCACGGGGATCTGCTCGCCGGTCAGCCCGTAGGGATAGCCGGAGCCGTCCACCCGTTCGTGATGGTGCAGGATCGCGGACCTGGCCTCCCCCAGGAAGCCGATGCCGCGCACCATCTCGTGCCCGTACTCGGGGTGCAGCTCGATGATCCGCCGCTCCTGCGGGGTCAGGGGGCCGTCCTTGCGCAGCAGCCGGGTCGGGACGCCGAGCTTGCCGACGTCGTGCAGGATGCCGGCGATGCGCACCACTTCCAGGCGTTCATCGGCCATTCCCAGCTCGCGGGCGATCATCGTGGAGGCCTGGCCGACCCGTTCGCTGTGGCCGCGCGTGTAGCGGTCCTTGATGTCGACGGCCTGGACGAGGGCGCGGATGGTGGCGTGGTGGGCGGCGCGCTCACGGTGGTACTGGGCGAAGACCCAGCAGGAGACGTACATCGGCAGCAGGACGAGCAGCGCGGCGGGGACCCCGTACGGGCTGCGCCACATGACGGCCATCATCAGGCCGGCGAGGCCGTGGACGCAGTGCGGGGCGACGGAGCGGGCGAGCAGACCGTGCCGTGCGGTGGCGGCGGGCCTGCGTTCGGCGACGGCCAGGACGGCCCCGTCGAGCGCGGTGATCACCAGGCAGAAGGCGGTGGCCGCCGCCGTCGCGGGGAGCATCGCGTAGGGGAAGTCCGCCGGCCGCGCGGAGGGCCCGCCGCCCAGCGCGGCCGGGCCGGAGAGCAGCCCGAACACCTGTCCCGCGGCCCAGGCGCCCATGGCCTGCTGGGCGCCGTGCCAGACCCGGCGCACCAGGACGGGCCGCTGGACCACGGGGGCGGCGAAGCCGCCGGGCAGCGCCACGAGCGCGGCGGCCGCGGGCGGCAGCAGGAAGACGGCGGCGAGGACCACGGGGAAGAAGGAGCCGATGCCCTCGGGCACCCGCCGGCCCGGCAGCGGGCAGCTCTTCACCAGCTCGCAGCCGAGGTAGAGCCCGGCGAGCAGGGTCACGGCCGGCCAGGACGTGGCGGAATCCGTGAGGGCGGGGGCGGTGCAGGCGAGCGCGGCCAGGACGGCGCAGAGGACGAATCCGCGCGCGGCCGGCGGAAGACCCCGCATGGCGCTCTCCTCCCCTGGGCCGGGCAAGCCGGGTACCGAATCCGACCGGTACCGATTGGGGAGAATAGGTGGGGCCCCGAGCGGGGCGGGCCACATTTTCGTATTGCGCCATGCGGACGCCCCCGGATTAGCACATTCGGGTGAATGAACTGATCTTCCGGGGGCGGCTGTTCAGATGTTCGACGGATACCGGAGCCGTCAGCCGGGAGCGGGATTGTCGGCGGTGACGTCGTGGTCGGGCACCGCCTGACCCGACCGGATCAGCTCGATCCGGCCCATCACCTTCGACCGCAGGTCGGTCGGCACGTCGTCCGACCCGCAGCAGCGCTTGACCAGCTTCTTCACGGCCTGTTCCAGCCCGTACTTCTCCAGACAGGGATTGCACTCGCCGAAGTGGGTCTCGAACTTCGTGCAGTCGCTGTCGGGCATCTCATGGTCGAGGAACTCGTACAGGTGGTCCAGGACCTCAGAGCACTCTGTCTCGTGCGGCTCTCCGCAACTCATGAGCCCGAGCCTTTCCGGTCGTTCGCCTCGCCCGCGCCCGCGGGAACCAGCCCGCGCTCACGGGCGTAGTCCTCCAGCATTCCGCGGAGTTGACGGCGGCCACGGTGCAGTCGCGACATGACCGTTCCGATGGGTGTACCCATGATGTCCGCGATCTCCTTGTACGCAAAGCCCTCTACGTCGGCAAGATAGACCGCGATGCGGAACTCTTCCGGAATGGCCTGCAGGGCTTCCTTCACATCCGAGTCGGGCAGATGGTCGAGCGCCTGCGACTCGGCCGAGCGCAGTCCGGTCGACATGTGCGACTCGGCGCGCGCCAGCTGCCAGTCCTCGATCTCCTCCGCGGCGCTGCGCTGGGGCTCGCGCTGCTTCTTGCGGTAGGAGTTGATGAACGTGTTGGTCAGAATGCGGTACAGCCACGCCTTCAGGTTGGTGCCCTCGCGGAACTGGTGGAAGGACGCGTACGCCTTCGCGTACGTCTCCTGGACCAGGTCCTCGGCGTCGGCCGGATTGCGCGTCATGCGCAGCGCGGCCGAGTACATCTGGTCGAGGTAGCCGAGGGCGTCCCGTTCGAAGCGCGCGTTGCGCTCCGGGGTCGTCTCCTCCGCGTGGCCTTCGTCGGTCCCAGCGACAGGACCCACCTCCTCCGACTGCGTGGCGGCTCCGAAAGCGGATCCGCTCGAATCGGAGAATAGTCGACCTTCCCGGCCCTCCGCCGCCCGAAGCGGGCTGCGCTTGGGCGCGGGCAGCACCGTCCAGTCCAGGTCAGCGGCCTGCGGACGGTTCTGGCTGATGACCTGGGTCATTCGCTCCCTCTCCTCCGACGTTCCGTGTGTACCGACATCTGAGACAACACCGGGGGCGGGGCGGCGCATTCCCCGCCGCGCCACGGGTTTTCGGCCTTCGCCCCTCCGGCGCCGGGACGGTGTGGCCGGTGTCACCCGGGGAGCCGCGCGAGCCACTCCCCGACCGCCTCGGTGATCGTCCGCAGTGCCTCCTCCTGGGTGGTGCCGGCCCTCTTCGGCACCGCGAAGCCGTGATCGCCGTGGGCCACCTCGACGAGCTCGTACGGGTGCCGCCCGGCCGGCGCCGGGAACTCGTCGGGGCGGCCGAAGGGGTCCCGGCCGCCCTGGACCACGAGGGTGGGCCGGCCGGCCCCGGTGAGCTCCTCGGCCCGGGACTTCTCGGGCCGGCCCGGCGGGTGCAGCGGGAAGGCGAGGGCCAGCACGCCGGCGGCGTCCAGTTCCGCGGCGGTGCGGCAGGCCACGCGGGCCCCGGCGCTGCGCCCGCCCGCGACCACCGGCAGCCCGGGACCGGTGAGCGCCGGCCACAGCCCGCGCCAGCCCTCGTCCAGGACCTTGGGCGCGGCGGCGACCTTCTTCCCGGCGACCCGCCAGGGCTGTTCGACGAGCGCCACCGTGATCCCGCGGGCGGGCAGGGCGGCGGCCAGCGCCTGGAGGTCCCGGGCCTCGATGCCGCCGCCGGCGCCGTGGCTCACGGCGAGGACGAGCCGGGCCCCGGGGGCGGTGTGCCAGGTGACGCGGGCCTCGCCCGCCGGGGTGTCGACACTCTGGGTACGCGTGGTCATGCGCCCATCGTGCCGCCCCAACCGGTCAGAAGAGGGTGCCCTCCTCCGGCGCGGCCAGTTCCGTCAGCAGCTCGGGCCCGTTGTTGCGTACGTTGCTGACGGCGGTGGACACCGGATAGGCCCGCATCAGGCCTCCCGGCGGGGGTGCGAGCAGCTCCCGGAGGGAGCCCTCGGTGTCGGTGTTCGCGGGGTCGAGCCAGGCGTCCCAGCGGTCGGGGGTGAGCATCAGCGGCATCCGCGGGTGGATGTCGGCCAGGGAGCGCGGTCCTTCGTCGGGGGCCACCCCCAGCGGTCCCGTCTCGGCCTCGGTGGTGATCACCGAGCAGGTCACCCACCAGGCGAGGGGGTGCTCGTCGGGCAGGGTCCGGTCGCGCCAGAACTCGTATATGCCGGCCATGGCGAACGGGGAGCCGTCGGAGGGGAGCACGAAGTAGGGCTGCTTGCGGGCCCGCTTCTTCTTCCCCTCCACCTCCAGCTGCCGCTCGTCGTGGGCGGTGACCCACTCGTAGTACCCGTCGGCGGGGATGATGCAGCGGCGCTGCGCGAACGCCCGGCGGAAGGAAGGCTTCTCGTGCAGGGTCTCCGAGCGGGCGTTGATCATCCGGGCGGCGCCGTCGGGGTTCTTGGCCCAGGAGGGCACCAGGCCCCACTTCAGGACGCGCAGCTGGCGAACCGGACGCGGATCCGCAGCGTCCTTCAGGGGACGGTCGAGGACGACGTGGACCTCCTTCGTCGGCGCCACGTTGAAGTCGGGGGCCAGGGCCTCCTCCGGCTCCCACTTCTCGATGCCGAAGGCCTCCACGAGGTCCTGCGGTCCACGACTCGCTGCATACCGTCCGCACATGGCTGTCACACTGCCATGTCCACCGCACACCACCGCAAGGAGTCCGCCACCTCATGGACAGCAGCACGACGGCCGGCCTGTGGGACCGGCTCACGGGCATACAGACCGCACCGGAGCAGTGGCTGGTGATCGCGACCGGCGTGGTCGCGCTGGCCGCCGTGGGGCCGCGCCCGCTGTGGCGGCTGTCGCGCAACGCCATCACCATCGCGCACGAGGGCGGGCACGGCCTGCTGGCGCTGCTCACCGGGCGGCGGCTGAGCGGGATACGGCTGCACTCCGACACCAGCGGGGTCACCGTCAGCCGGGGCAGGCCGACGGGCCTGGGGATGATCCTGACCGCGGCCGGCGGGTACACCGCGCCCTCGCTGCTCGGGCTCGGCGGGGCGGCCCTGCTGTCGGCGCACCGGATCACCCTGCTCCTGTGGGCGGCCACGGCCCTGCTGGTGGCCATGCTCGTGATGATCCGGAACGCGTACGGGGCGCTGACGGTGATTCTGACCGGAGGAACCTTCCTGCTGGTCTCGTGGCTGACCTCGGCCGAGGTGCAGGCGGGCTTCGCCTACCTCGTGGTGTGGTTCCTGCTGCTCGGCGGGGTCCGGCCGGTCTTCGAGCTGGGCGCCAAGCGGCGGGGCGGCGGGGCGCCCGATTCCGACGCCGACCAGCTGGGGCGCCTCACCCACTTGCACCCCGTGGTGTGGCTGCTCTTCTTCCACGTGGTCGCGCTCTGCTCGCTGGTCGGCGGCGGCCGCTGGCTGCTCGGCCTGTGACCACCCTCTGAGACCGGACGGCGATCAAGATCCGGGCCCGGAGGAAGCCACTAAAGTGGGGGCCATGACCGAGACCCCCGCCCCTGCCCTCTGGCCCGCTCCGCTCGCCGATGGGACCGTCCACGCCACCGTCACGGTGCCGGGGTCCAAATCGGTCACCAACCGCGCCCTCGTGCTCGCCGCCCTCGCCTCCGAGCCGGGCTGGGTGCGCCGCCCGCTGCGCTCGCGCGACTCCCAGCTGATGTCGGACGCGCTGCGCGCGATGGGCGTGGGCATCGAGGAGACCGTCTCCTCCAGCTCCGCCGGCGCCGCCGCGAGCGGCGAGGCCTGGCGGGTCATCCCGGCGGCCCTGCACGGCCCGACGACGGTCGACGTCGGCAACGCCGGCACGGTCATGCGCTTCCTGCCGCCCGTCGCCACCCTCGCCGACGGCGACATCCGCTTCGACGGCGACCCGCGTTCCTACGAGCGCCCGCTCGGCCAGGTCATCACCGCCCTGCGCACGCTCGGCGCCCGCATCGACGACGACGGCCGCGGCGCGCTGCCCATGACCGTCCAGGGCGGTGGGGCGCTGGAGGGCGGCACGGTCGAGATCGACGCGAGCAACTCCTCGCAGTTCGTCTCCGCCCTGCTGCTCTCCGCCCCCCGCTTCAACCAGGGCGTCGAGGTCCGCCACGTGGGCGGCAAGCTGCCGTCGATGCCGCACATCCGGATGACGGTGGAGATGCTGCGCGCGGCCGGCGCCCAGGTGGACACCCCCGAGGCCGGCGGCGAGAAGGACGTGTGGCGGGTCGCCCCGGGCGCCCTGCTGGGCCGCGACATGGTCGTGGAGCCGGACCTGTCCAACGCCCAGCCGTTCCTGGCCGCGGCCCTGATCACGGGCGGCACGGTCACCGTTGCCGACTGGCCGCGCCGCACCACGCAGCCCGGTGACGCGCTGCGCCGGATCTTCACGGAGATGGGCGGGTCCTGCGAACTGACGGACGCGGGCCTGGTCTTCACCGGCAGCGGCAAGATCCACGGCATCGACGTGGACCTGAGCGAGGTCGGCGAGCTCACCCCGGGCATCGCGGCGGTGGCGGCCCTGGCCGACTCCGAGTCGGTGCTGCGCGGTGTCGCCCACCTGCGGCTGCACGAGACGGACCGGCTGGCCGCGCTGACCAAGGAGATCAACGCGCTCGGCGGCGACGTCACCGAGACCGAGGACGGTCTGCGCATCCGGCCGCGCCGGATGCACGGCGGGGTGTTCCACACGTACGAGGACCACCGGATGGCCACCGCGGGCGCGGTGATCGGCCTCGCCGTGGAGGGCGTGCAGATCGAGAACGTGGCCACGACCGCGAAGACCCTGCCGGACTTCCCGAAGATGTGGACGGACATGCTGGCCGGGGACGCGGGACCCGAAGCGGGTGCGGGAGCGTAGGGCCCGTCATGCGCAGGTACGGCAAGCACACCGACGAGGACGACATCCGCCAGCGCCCGAACCCCAAGGGCAACCGGCCGAGGACGAGCATCCGGCCCAAGCACGAGGACGCCTCCGAGGGCTTCGTCCTGACCGTCGACCGCGGCCGCCTGACCTGCCTGGTCGACGGCCGCACGATCACCGCGATGAAGTCCCGGGAACTGGGCCGCAAGGCCGCGGTCGTGGGCGACCGGGTCTGGATCGTCGGTGACCTGACCGGCAAGAAGGACACCCTGGCCCGCATCGTGAGGATCGAGGAGCGCAAGTCCGTCCTGCGGCGCACCGCGGACGACGACGACCCGTACGAACGGGTGGTCGTCGCCAACGCCGACCAGCTGGCGATCGTCACGGCCCTGGCCGATCCGGAGCCGCGGCCCCGGATGATCGACCGCTGCCTGGTGGCGGCGTACGACGCCGGGCTGGAGCCGCTGCTGGTGCTCACCAAGTCCGACCTGACCTCCGCGGACAAGATCCTGGAGATCTACTCGACCTTCGGCCTGAACTACGTGGTCACCAACCGCGAGGAGCTGGCCGCCGGGGACGCGGCCGAGCGGGTCCGCGAGCGTCTGACCGGCCGGATCACCGCCTTCGTCGGCCACTCCGGCGTCGGGAAGACCACCCTGGTGAACTCGCTGGTCGCCGAGGGCCGCCAGCGCGCCACCGGGCACGTGAACGCGGTCACCGGCCGCGGCCGGCACACGACCACCTCCGCGCTGGCGCTGCCGCTGCCCTCGGGCGACGGCTGGGTCATCGACACCCCGGGCGTGCGCTCCTTCGGCCTGCACCACGTGGACCCGTCCCGGGTGATCCTGGCCTTCCCGGACCTGGTGCCCGGTACGGAGGAGTGCCCGCGCGCCTGCAGCCACGACGAGCAGGACTGCGCGCTCGACAAGTGGGTGGAGGACGGCCACGCGGATCCGGCGCGGCTGTATTCGCTGCGGCGGCTGCTGCAGACGCGGGAGCGCCGCGAGGGCGACTGACCGACCCGGCGGGTATGCCGTGTTTGTCGGAGGACCTGTCTGGATAAGTGCATAATCGCACCAAGTGACGTGATGTCACATGACGCGGGGAGGCATTCGCCATGGCGTGGCTGCTGGTCGTGGTCGCGGGACTCCTGGAGACCGGTTTCGCGGTCTGCCTCAAGCTCTCCCACGGATTCACCCGCCTGTGGCCCACAGTCGCCTTCGCGTGCTTCGCGCTCGGCAGCTTCGGCCTGCTGACCCTGGCCCTGAAGAAGCTGGACGTGGGCCCGGCGTACGCGGTCTGGACGGGCATCGGAGCGGCCGGTACCGCGATCTACGGCATGGTCTTCCTCGGCGACCTGGTCTCCACCCTCAAACTCGTCTCGATCACGCTGGTCATCCTGGGGGTCATCGGGCTCCAGCTGTCGGGGTCGGCGCACTGAGCAGCCCGATCAGTTCCCCCGGTCCCGGCTCCTCCCCCGGGGCGATCACGTAGGAGAGCGCGAGCCGTACCACCAGCTCGCACCGCTGCGGGCCCTCCCCCGGCGTGAGTGCGGCGGCCGCCCGGTCGCGCACGGCGCGCGCGAGCTCACCGGGCCCCGGTTCGCGCCGGCCCGCGGCGGGCAGGCCCGGCCCCCAGCTGCCGGTGAGCAGGGCCCGTACGAGGGGGTGCGCGCGGGCCGCCCCCACGGTCCACTCCGCGACGGCGGCGAGCCGCTCGGGGGCCCGGACCGGGGTGGACAGGGCCCGGTCCACCCCTTCCAGGTACCGGTCGGCCGCGCGCCGCACCAGGGCGCGGCCCAGACCCGCCTTGCCGCCGAACTCGTTGTAGAGGGTCTGCCGCGACACCCCGGCCGCGGCGGCCACGTCGACCATCCGGACGTCGGGCCAGGGGCGCGCCGAGAGCGCCGCTGCCGCCGCGTCCAGCAAGGAATCCCGGGCTGCCGGCATCCGCGCCTCCCCGCTCGGCTCTCCGGCCAGAGTTGACGGGGCGCCAGACCCTGTCAAGGGCGCGTCCGGTGTCAAGAGCCGCGCCCGGCCGGACTCGTGCGGCCGCACTGTGGACCTCGCTGGCCGGGGTCCGGGAGCCCCGATACTGTTCGGGCATGCCCGAGTATGACGATGACCTGCGCCTTGCCCTCGAACTCGCCGACGCGGCGGACGTCACCACGATGGAGCGGTTCCGCGCCCTCGACCTGAAGGTCGAGACGAAGCCGGACATGACCCCGGTGAGCGAGGCGGACAAGGCCGCGGAGGAGGTCGTCCGGGCCGGCATCACGGCGGCCCGGCCCGACGACGCCATCCTGGGCGAGGAGTACGGGCTCAAGGGCAGCGGCCCGCGCCGCTGGGTCGTGGACCCGATCGACGGCACGAAGAACTACGTGCGCGGGGTCCCCGTCTGGGCGACCCTGATCTCCCTGATGGCGGAGGGCGGGGACGGCGTGTTCCGCCCCGTGGTCGGCGTGGTGTCCGCGCCGGCGCTGGGCCGCCGCTGGTGGGCATCGCAGGGCGGTGGCGCGTACTCGGGCGGCGCGCTCGGCGGGACCACCCCGATCGGCGTGTCCCGGGTGGCCGGGCTGGGCGACGCCTCGTTCGCGTACTCCTCGCTGAGCGGCTGGGAGGAGCAGGGGCGGCTGCCCGGCTTCCTGGACCTGACGCGGGCGTGCTGGCGCACCCGCGGCTACGGCGACTTCTGGCCGTACATGATGGTCGCGGAGGGCTCCCTGGACCTGTGCGCCGAGCCGGAGCTGAACCTGTGGGACATGGCGGCCATCGCGGTGGTGGTCCAGGAGGCGGGCGGCCGGTTCACCAGCCTGGACGGCGTCGACGGCGTGCACGGCGGGAACGCCGCGGCGTCCAACGGCCTGCTCCACGAGGAGATGCTGGGCCTGCTCCGCCCGCGCGCCTGACGCGTGTGCGCGCCGGGCGTGCTCCTTTCGCACGCCTCCTTGCTGGCCCTCCCGGTCCGTGGGAATCTGAGGATCCCCCCGCTTGTGCCCTTGTGAAGCGTTTCACTGGAGACGACTTCGCGCTGCGCACCCACCCAAGCGGGGGGACTCACCCCAGGAGGTGGCTCCCTTCATGCTCGTCCGTGACGCAATGAGCACCGTGATCCTCACCCTCGGACCCGCACACACCCTCCGGCAGGCGGCCTGCCTGATGTCCGGCCGGCGCGTCGGCGCGGCCGTCGTCCTCGACCCCGACCACAGCGGAATCGGCATCCTGACCGAGCGCGACATCCTCAACTCGATCGGCGCCGGCCACGATCCCGACCGGGAGTCGGTGGGCGCGCACACCACCAACAACGTCGTCTTCTGCACCCCCGACGCCACCCTGCAGGAAGCCGCCGAGGCGATGGCGCACGGCGGTTTCCGGCACCTGATCGTCCTGGAGCACGGCGGACCGGTGGGCATCGTGTCCGTGCGCGACGTCATCCGCTGCTGGGTCCCCGCGCGGCGCACCGTGGCGGCGTGAAACGACGCCGGGCCGCAGCCCTCCGAAAGGGGGCTGCGGCCCGGCGTCCTGCTACGGCGAGCGGTGCCCGTCAGCCGCGGAGGGCCTGGACCGCGGCGTCGAGCCGCTTGCCGAAGTCGCCGTCCGCCTGGCGGAAGTTGTCGATCGCGCGCTCGACGATGTCGTCGCGGGAGACCTTGGCGATGAAGCCGGAGAGGTTCTCGATCAGACGGGCCTTCTCGTCCTCGGAGTAGAGGCGGTAGAGGTTGCCGGCCTGGACGAAGTCGTTGTCCTCGCTGTGCACGGCGGCGGCGTGGTTGCCCGTGCCACCGGTGACCGGGACCGGCTGCCACAGCGGACGGCCGGTCTCGTGCGGGCCGCCGAAGCTGTTCGGCTCGTAGTTCTTCGCGCCCTTGTGGCGGCCGTCGTACAGGTGACCGTCACGTGAGTTGGTGCGCGCCTCGGTGGCGTGCGGACGGTTCACCGGCAGGTGGTCGGCGTTGATGCCGACGCGGTAGCGGTGGGCGTCGCCGTAGCCGAAGAGACGGCCCTGGAGCATCTTGTCCGGCGAGGGACCGATGCCGGGGACGAAGTGCGCCGGGGAGAAGATGCTCTGCTCGACCTCGGCGAAGACGTTCTCCGGGTTGCGGTTGAGCTCCAGCTTGCCGATCTCGATCGGCGGGTAGTCCGCGTGCGGCCACACCTTGGTGAGGTCGAACGGGTTGAAGCGGTACGTCGCGGCGTCGGCCGCCGGCATGATCTGGACCTGCACGGTCCAGGTCGGGAAGTCGCCGCGCTCGATGGCCTCGCGCAGGTCGCGCTGGTGGCTGTCGGGGTCCTCGCCGGCGAGGAGGTTGGCCTCGGCCTGGGTCAGGTTCTTGATGCCCTGGTCGGTCTTGAAGTGGTACTTGACCCAGAAGACCTCGCCGGCCTCGTTGTTCCACTGGAACGTGTGCGAGCCGTAGCCGTTCATGTGGCGGTAGGACGCCGGGATGCCCCGGTCACCGAACAGCCAGGTCACCTGGTGGGTGGACTCGGGCGACAGTCCCCAGAAGTCCCAGACGTTGTCCGCCTCCTGCGAGCCGGTGTACGGGTCGCGCTTCTGGGTGTGGATGAAGTCGGGGAACTTGATGGCGTCCTTGATGAAGAACACCGGGGTGTTGTTGCCGACGAGGTCGTAGTTGCCCTCTTCGGTGTAGAACTTCAGCGCCCAGCCGCGGGGGTCGCGCACCGCGTCGGCGCTGCCCAGGTTGCCCGCGACGGTGGAGAAGCGCAGGAAGGTCTCGGTCTGCTTGCCGACCTCGGACAGGAACGCGGCGCGCGTCCACTGCGAGACGTCACGGGTCAGCGTGAAGGTGCCGTACGCGCCGGCGCCGCGGGCGTGCACCACGCGCTCCGGGATGCGCTCGCGGTTGAAGTGCGCGAGCTTCTCCAGCAGGAGCTGGTCCTGGACCAGAACGGGACCGCCGATGCCGGCCGTCTCGCTGTTCTGGTTGTCGGCCACCGGCGCCCCGGCCTCCGTGGTGAGCGGTCCCTGCGTCACGTGCGCCTCCTGCGTCATCGCTGCGTGTCCTGTCCTTGGCGTTCGCCGTACTCGATCCTACAATGGACATTGTCCAAGTCAAGCAAGCATCCAAGTCCGCACCGGTTCGGGAGTTACACCGAATCCCCTCACTGTTAGGCTGATGTCTATGAGTGACCTGCTGGAACGACTTCGCGGACGCGGCTGGCGCATGACGGCACAGCGGCGCGTCGTGGCCGAGGTGCTCGACGGTGACCACGTGCACCTGACGGCCGACGAGGTGCACGCGCGCGCCGTGGCCAAGCTGCCCGAGATCTCGCGCGCGACCGTCTACAACACCCTCGGCGAGCTCGTCTCCCTCGGCGAGGTCCTGGAAGTCGCCACGGACCGGCGCGCCAAGCGCTACGACCCGAACGCCCACCGGCCCCACCAGCACCTGGTCTGCGCCCAGTGCGGCGCCATCCGCGATGTCCACCCGGCGGGCAACCCGCTGGCCGACCTGCCGGACTCGGAACGCTTCGGCTTCGTCGTGTCGGCGGTCGAGGTCACCTACCGGGGCGTCTGCCCGAACTGCGCGGGCGCCTGATTCCCGGAGCCCGGACGACGCGAAAGGCCCGGACCCCGTGGGGTCCGGGCCTTTCCGCTTCCCGGCGTGCTTCACGGCTGGAAACGACTCAGGGCCCGGATCCATAGGATCCGGGCCCTGAGTCTTCAGTAGCGGGGACAGGATTTGAACCTGCGACCTCTGGGTTATGAGCCCAGCGAGCTACCGAGCTGCTCCACCCCGCGTCGGTAAACCCAACGTTACGTGAACGCCCCCGGCAGATGCAAATCGGTTAACCGTGGGCGGACGGGGCCCCGGCTCGGGGCCCGGTCCGGGCCCCGAACGAGGCTCACGCCGAGAGTTCCTCCGCGAGCGCCTCGCGCAGCCGGGCCGCGCGCTCCGAGACCTCCGCCGGGCCCAGTTCCATGGCGCGGGCGCACCACTTCTGGCCCTCCGCGAGGTCGCCGTGGCGGGCTGCCAGCAGGCCCAGCCGCAGGGCGGCACGGCCGTGCCCCGCCACCGCGGCGCGGGTCCACCACAGGGCGGCCTCCGGCTCGCTCCCCTCGCGGGCCAGCAGCAGCCCCAGGTTGAACGCGCCGTTGCGGGACCCGGCCTCGGCCGCCTCCCGGTACCAGCGGGCGGCCGCCTCCATGTCACCGCGGGCGGCGGCCAGCATGCCGACGCGCACCTGGGCCCGGCGGTGGCCCAGCTCGGCGGCCCGCTCGTACCACTCCTCGCTCTCGGTGCGCGGGGCGCTGCCCACCGGCTCGCCCAGCGCCGGCGGCTCCGGCGGCGGAGCGAGCGACTCCAGCAGCGCGGCCAGGCGGAAGGCCGCCTCCGCACTGCCGCCGCCCGCCGCGCACCGCAGGTGCCGCTCGGCGGCTCGCTCCTCCCCGTCCCGTACCAGGGCGATGCCGACCTGGAGGGCGGCGTCGGTGTGGCCGGCCGAGGCGGCCCGCTCGTACCACTTCAGCGCCGTACGGTCCTCGTCGCGGCTGGCGAACAGGATCCCGAGGTTGAAGGCGGCGTCCACGCTGCCCGCCTCAGCGGCCTTCGAGAACCACGGCTCGGCCCCGGCCGCGTCGCCGACCTGGAGCAGCATGATGGCCAGCGCGTTGGCCGCCTCGCGGTGTCCTGCGTAGGCGGCGCGCCGGTACCACTGCTCGGCCTGGGCGGTCCGGTCCTGTGCGGCGCACAGCAGAGCAAGGTTGTACGCCCCGTTTTGATCGCCCGCGTCCATGGCGGTCCGGTACCAGCGCTCGGCGGTCTGGGTCTCGCCCCGGGCGGCGTGCAGCGCGCCCAGGGCGTTCGCGGCGTTGCCGTCGCCGTCCTGCGCCGCCCGGTGCCACCACGCGGCCGCACTGTCCTCGTCGCCGGCGTCGCGCAGCAGGAAGCCGAGCGCGCACGCGGCCCGTGCCTCGCCCTGCTTGGCGGAGGTCAGGTACCAGCGCCCGGCCTCCTTGAGCTCTCCGCGCGCCTCCAGCAGCGCGCCCAGGTGCAGGGCGGCGCGCCGGTGCCCGCGGGCGGCGGCCTGCCGGTACCACTGCTCGGCCTCGGCGGGGTCGCCCTTGCGCAGGTGCCGCGCGAGCCGGTACGCGGCCTCGCGGTGGCCCTGTTCGGCAGCGGCGCGGAACCACCGCTCCACGCCCTTGTCCCCGCGGTGCTCCAGCAGGTCGGCCAGTCCGTACGCGCCCAGCGCGTGGCCGGATTCCGCCGCCTGGCGCAGCCAGTACTCGGCGGCCGGCTCGTCCCCGCGCTCGCGGAAGTGACGGCCCAGGGCGTGCGCGGCGGGCGCGGACCCGGCCACGGCCGCGACCCTCCACCAGCCCGCGGCCTCCTCGGGATAGCCACGCTGGAGCAGCAGGACGCCCAGGTTGTTGGCGGCGGCGCGGTCCCCCTCGCCGGTGGCGCCGCGCAGGTACGGCTCGGCGCCGTCCAGGTCTCCGCGGCGCAGCAGCAGCGCGCCGAGCACGCTCATGGCACCGGGGTCGCCCTTGTCGGCGGCCACCCGGTGCCGGGCCTCCAGCTCGGCGTCGCTCGCCGCGTCGGTCTCGGCGAACATCTCCTGCGCGAAATCCGCATCGGTCAGTGCGGTGTGCGTGTCGGCGACCGGTGCCGACTCGTTGGCTCCTGTGCCCGCTTCGGCCTGCGCCCTCACAAACCGCCCTGTCTCCAGCAGAGTTGACCTGTCCCCCATAAATCCCATCGTCGCATCACCTGCTACCCGCGTACACCTGGTATGTCGCAGTCAGTGAGGTCACTACAGCGTTTTGTCGACATGCCCACAGTGGGGTAAGTCAAACACGCTCCTGCCCCAACTCACCCGTCCCAGCGACCGCGTGTCCTGTCCGGACATGACGAAGGCCCGGATCCCATGGATCCGGGCCTTCGTTTTCAGTAGCGGGGACAGGATTTGAACCTGCGACCTCTGGGTTATGAGCCCAGCGAGCTACCGAGCTGCTCCACCCCGCGTCGGTGAAACCACAGTATCACGACGCGGGACGGAGCCTTCACCCATTGATCATCAGCCGCCCGACGGAGGGGGCGTGGCCTTCGCCTCGGCTTCGATCGCCCGCTTCAGCGCGGCCTTGATCTCGTCCTGGGCCTTGCCGTAGGCCGCCCAGTCACCGGACTGCCTGGCCTTCTCGGCGTCCTCGATGGCCCGCTGCGCGTCGGCCAGGGCCGCCTTGACCGTCGGGTCCTGGTTGGTCGGCGGCGTGACGGTGCCCTCGCCCGGCGGCTGGGCCGGCGGCACCGGGGTGGTCGGGGCCTCGGCCCCGAAGACCACGTTGAGCGCCTTCTCAAGGGTGTCCTCGAAGGCGGTCTGGTTGCCGTAGGTCACCAGCACCTTGCGCAGCAGCGGGTACTTCAGGCCGGAGCTGCGGACGTACACCGGCTCGACGTAGAGCATCCCGCCGTCGAGCGGCACCGCCAGCAGGTTGCCGTACTCGATCTCCGAGTCACCACCGCGCAGCAGGCGGATGGATTCGGCGATCTTCGGTTCGGACTGGAACTTGCTCTGCACCTGGCCGGGGCCCTCCGGCGGCTTGCTGGTCGGCATCTTCAGGATTCTGATCTTGCCGTAGTCCGGGGTGCCCGGATCGGCGTTGACCGCCATGAAGGCACTCAGGTTGGGCCGCTCGTTCGGCGTGAAGGTCGTCGTGAGCGAGAAGACCTGGTCCTTCTCCTTCTGCTCCGGCATCTTCATCGACAGGTAGTACGGCGGAACCGCCGTACCGGCCTTGGTCGTCGGGTCGTCCGGGACGGCCCAGGCCTCACTGCCGCTGAGGAAGGTCTGCGGGTCGGTGACGTGGTACCGGGTCAGCAGCTCGCGCTGGACCTTGAAGAGGTCCTGCGGGTAGCGGAGGTGGTCCATGAGCGGCTTGTCGATCTCGCTCTTGGGCTTCACCGTGCCCGGGAACGCCTTCATCCAGGTCTTCAGGACCGGGTCCTGGGTGTCCCACTGGTACAGGTCGACCGAGCCGTCGTACGCGTCGACGGTGGCCTTCACCGAGTTGCGGATGTAGTTGACCTGGTTCTCCTGGGCGACCACCGCGCGCTGGCTGTTGGTCAGCGAGTCCGCGGTGCTCTGGCCCAGCGTGGTGCGCGAGGCGTATGGGTAGCCGTTGGTGGTCGTGTACGCGTCGACGATCCACTTGATCCGGCCGTCGATCACGGCCGGGTACGGAGCCCCGTCGATCGTCAGCCACGGCGCGACGGCCTCGACGCGCTGCTTGGGCGTGCGGTTGTAGAGGATGCGGGAACCGTCGCCGATGGCACCCGAGTACAGGATCTGCGGCTCGCTGAAGGTCAGCGCGTAGGCGGCCCGGTTGACCGGGTTGTCCAGGTTGACGCCGGAGTCTCCCTGGTAGCTGGTCTCCTTCTCACCCTTGTCGTCGGAGTAGTCGAGCTCCTTCTGCGGACCGCCGACGATGGAGTACTGCTTCGTCTGCTCGCCGTAGTAGATCCGCTGCTCGAAGTCCGTGCCGAACATCCCCTTGGAGGGGAGGTCGGACTGGGTGAAGTCGGGGGCGCCGTCCTTCACGGTGGTGCCCTTGGCCGCGACCACGCCGTAGCCGTGCGTGTACTTGAAGTGGTCGTTGATCCAGTTGTTCTTCGGGATGCCGCCGATGTTCAGCTCGCGCAGGCCGATCACCGTGTCCTGGCCGCTGTACCGGTCGACGGCGAGCGTGGACGGGAAGGCGTAGTAGCCCTTGACCTGCTGCAGCTGCTGGAAGGCGGGAGAGACGATGTTCGGGTCGAGCAGGCGCAGGCTGGCCGTGGTGTCGGCCGCCGACCGCAGCTTGGTGCGGTCCTCGGTCTGCGGCACGCCCGGATAGTCCTTGACCTCGGCTCCGGCGATCCCGTAGGCGTCGCGCGTGGCCTTGATGTTCTTCTGGACGTACGGGGATTCCTTGGCCTGCTCGTTCGGCTGGACCTGGAACTTCTGCACGATCGCCGGGTAGAGCCCGCCGATCAGGATCGCGGAGAGCACCATCAGGCCGAAACCGATCACCGGCAGCTGCCAGGTGCGGCGCCACAGCGTCGCGAAGAACAGCACGGCGCAGATCGCGGCGATCGCCACGAGGATCGTCTTCGCCGGCAGGTAGGCGTTGGCGTCGACGTACCGCAGGCCCGTCCAGTTGTCGGCGGCCTTGAAGTCGCTGGACTTCACGGCGAGCCCGTACCGGTCGAGCCAGTACGCGACCGCCTTGAGCGTCACGAAGAGGCCCAGCAGCACCGAGAGGTGCCCGGTCGCGGCGGCGGTGGCCCGGGCGCCCGGGCTGGTCACGCGCAGTCCGCCGTAGAGGTAGTGCACGACGGTCGCGGCGATCACCGACAGGACGACGGCGGCGAAGCCGAAGCCGAGCAGGAAGCGGTACCAGGGCAGGTCGAAGGTGTAGAAGGACACGTCCATGTGGAACTGGGGGTCCTTCGTGCCGAAGGGCACCCCGTTCACGTACATGAGCCAGGTCTTCCACTGGCCCGCCGCCGACGCTCCGGCGATCAGGCCGACGAGCACCGAGATGCCCAGCAGCAGCCACTTCTTGTACGGGGCGATGCTCATCCGGTAGCGGTCGAGGCTCTGCTGCTCCATCGACATCGCGCTGAGCGGCGGCCGCAGCCGGTGCGCCAGCCAGATGTTCAGCCCGACCGCACCCGTCATCAGCAGGCCGAAGACGGCGAAGAGGCCGATCTTGGTCCACAGTGTGGTGGTGAAGACGGTGGAGTACTTCACGGAGCGGAACCAGAGCCAGTCCGTCCAGAAGCCAGCGAACATGATGAAGAGCATGGCCAGGACGGCCAGCACGCCCAAAGTCATGAGGAGAGTGCGTGCACGCCGGGAGGGGCGGCCGACTCTCATCCGTGGCCCGGAAGGGCCTCCGCCGCGGTCCGGCATCTGGAAAGCCAAGGTGCGCACCTCGAAAGTCGCTGAGTACTGGTATTGAACGGACCCCCGATCGTAGAGCCCATTCATGCAACTTACTGAGGCTCCGGTCAGTTCCCGGTATAAGGCGGAAAGGAGGCAGGATGTTGTCCATGTCCAACGTTTCGCCTTCCCCCGGCACCCCCATGGCGGCCAGTCCGCTGACCCGCGCCTGCCTCGAGATCGACGAGTACGCGGCAGGCCTCGGCTGGGACAAGCCCGCGCGGCTGTTCGCGCTGGTCGACACCGCCCGGCTCAAGAAGCAGGAGCCGCGCCTGGCCTCGCAGCTCGGCCTCGACCAGGACGACGCCGGCAAGAGCTCCCTCACCCCGATCGAGCAGGACACCGTCCCGTCCGGGACCCCGCTCGACAAGTTCCTGGGCACCATCGCCTGGCCCGACGCCGTCGTCGGATGCGCGCTGACCGTCGAGCGCCTGATGCTGCCGCCCTCCGCGGAGGCCTCCGTACCCGAGGGGCTCAGCGACAAGCAGCTGGCGAAGTGGGTCGCCGGGCACCCGGAGCGGCAGGAGGTCCGCATCACCGTGGCCGTGCTGCGCGACGGCTCGCGCGAGTCCGCCGTACGGCTGCGCGAGAAGGACTCCTCGACGGAGGTCCTCACCGGCGGGGGCCTGGTGCCCGGCCTGGCCGAGGCCCTGGCCGCGACCTTCGCCTGAGCGGTGCGGGGAGGCGGACCGGTCAGGGCTTGGCGCTGCACTGCGGCAGCCCGGCCGTGTCCCCCTTGCTGATCTTCTCCAGCGACTTCGTGGCGTCCTCGATGGTGGAGACCTTCACCAGCGTCAGCCCGTCGGGCACGTTCGAGGCGGCGGAGGCGCAGTTGTCGGCGGGCGTCAGGAAGTACTCGGCGCCGGCCTTGCGGGCGCCGATGGTCTTCATCTGGATGCCGCCGATCGGACCGACCTTGCCGGCGTCGTCGATGGTGCCGGTCCCCGCGACGAACTTCCCGCCGGTCAGGTCCTCCGGGGTGAGCTTGTCGACGATGCCGAGGGCGAACATCAGCCCGGCGCTCGGGCCGCCGACGTCGGCGAGCTTGATGTCGATCGTGAACGGGAAGGTGTGGTCGCTGCCGGCCCGGATGCCGACGATGGCCCGGCCGTCGCCCTCCGCCTTGCCCGCGGTGATCGTGACCTTGGAGGTGCCGGCGGGCTCGCGGCCGGCCTTCGCCGCGGCGGCTGCGTCGGCCGCGGGCACGATGGTGAACTCGACCGGTTCGCCGGGCTTGTGCTTGGTGACGAGCTTGGCCACGTCCTCGGGGGCGGTGACGGGAGCGCCGTCCACGGCCTTGACCACGTCACCGGCGTGCAGCTTGCCCTCGGAGGGGCTGTCCTTGACGACCGTGGCGACGATCACGCGGGCGGTGACCGGGATGCCGAGCTGCTTGAGGGCCGCGACCTTGGCGCTCTGCTGCGACTGGCTGAACTCCTCGGCGTTCTCCTGCGTGGACTCCGCGTCGGTCTTGCCGTTCGGGTAGAGGTTCTCGTGCGGGACGACGATGTTGTCGCCGTCCAGCCATCCGTAGACGGCCTCCACCAGGTTCATCTCGTAGTCGGCGCCCGTGACGCGGACCGTCGTCATGTTGAGGTGCCCGCTGGTCGGGTACGTCTTGCGTCCCGCGATGTTGAGAACGGGCTCGCCGTGCGAGTCCCCGAGCGTGTTCACGGTCGGGCCGGGGCTCATCTCGGAGTACGGGACCTTGATGAACACCCCTGCGCAGAGCAGCGCGAACAGCACCAGGGTGGAGGCGAGCATCGTCGCGGTGCGGCGTGGCATGGATCCGACAGTACGGGACGGCACTGGAGAGCGGCCCTCGGGGCCGGTCCGTACGGGGCCCGTGCGCGAAACTCTCAGGGGAATCTCAGACGGCGTCGGAGGCGGAGGCCGCCTCGGCCTTCGCCCTCGTCTGGTCGGCATGGGCGTGACCCTGACCGTTGCCCATGGCTTCACGGAACCGTGCGTAGCCCGCGAGCTCGGATATGTCGCCCTGCGTGCGGTCGCGTGCCGCCCAGCTGCCCCATATCGCCGCGCCGATCGCTGCGAACAGCGGAATCAGCAACCACGCCAGAGATGCCATGGGCGTGTCTCCCTACCCCGAAGTGCGTTTCGTTGGTGGCTTCAACGCTCGTGCCCGTGGGGGGGTTACGCAAATCGAGGGCGTGTTGCGCGGCCGAACGGGTGCGAGGCTACCCGTCGGCCAACGCCGCCCCGCGGCCGGGGTCAGCAGGCGCCGACCCACTCCTCGGAGCCGTCCGAGAAGGTCTGGTGCTTCCAGATCGGGACCTCGTGCTTGAGGTCGTCGATGAGCATCCGGCAGGCCTCGAAGGCCTCCCCGCGGTGCGGGCAGGAGACGGCCACGACCACGGCCAGGTCGCCGACGGCGAGGTCGCCCACGCGGTGCACGGCGGCCAGGGCGCGGACCGGGTACTTGGCCACGACGCGCTCGGCGATCCGGCGCATCTCGGCCTCGGCCGTCGGGTGGCAGGAGTAGCCGAGCGAGTCGACGTCCGCCCCGCCGTCGTGGTTGCGCACCGTGCCGACGAACAGCGTCGTCCCGCCCGTGGCGTCGTCGCCGACGGCCCGGAAGACCTCGTCGATCGAGAGCGGGGTGTCACGGATCTCGAGCAGCCGGACGGGGTCCTGGGCGGCCTGCTCGCCGGGGTGGTCGAAGTGCGGTGCCATACCGTCCATCGTGCCCTAGCCGCTGACAGGGCGAAATAGCTGATTCGCCCGGCCCGCGGTCCCCGCCTTGGGAGCCTCCTACAGGACCCGGCGGCCCGGGATCAGATCCCGCGCCGTTTGCGGGCCAGGCGGACCGCGGCGGCCGCGCCCAGCAGGGCGACCGTCGCGCCCGCCGCACCGGCGGCCGTGGCGGCGTCCCTGCGGCCGAGCCGGCGTCCGGCGACCGTGTGGCGGCCCGCGACCTCCTGGAGGAGTTCGGCGAGGACCTCCTCGTTGGTCCAGCGCGGCCGCCAGCCCGCCGCGTGCAGCCCGCTGACGCTCACCACCCAGGGGTGCATCGTGTACGCGAGGTCGCCGGCCGGGGACGGGGTCAGGCCGATGCGGTGCAGGCGGGCCGCGGCGCCCAGCGCCACCGCCGAGGGCAGCTCCATGCGGCGGATACCGCTCAGCTCCTCGACCTCCTCCTGCTCCAGCCACCCTTCGCAGCCCACGGCGAGCTCGCCCTCGACCTTCTCCAGGGCCGCGTACTCCAGGGCGCTGACCAGGTCCTCCACGTGGCAGAACTGCCAGGTGGGGCGGGATCCCGCGACCACGAGCAGGCGCGGGGACTCGAAGTACCGGGTCAGGGCGGTGTCGGTGCCGCCGACCAGGACGGCGGGGCGGACCACGGTGACGTTGAGGCCGGGGTGGGCCCGGGGGGCCCGGCGTCCGAGCCGCTCGATCTCCAGCAGGTCGCCGACGCCGGTCGCCTCGGCGGTGGCCCGCAGCTCGGAGTCCTCCGACAGCGGGATGTCGTTGTCGGGCAGCGCCCCGTAGACCATCGCGGAGGTGCAGAGCACGACCCGGTGCACACCGGCCGCGGCGGCAGCCGTCAGGACGGTCTGGGTCCCGCGCACGTTGTACGCGGTACGGGCCGCGGGGTCCGTCTCCAGGTCGAGGTCGAGGGCGAGGTGGACCACGACGTCCGCCCCGCGCAGCTTCTCGGCGATCGCGGGGTCCCGTACGTCGAGGACGTGCCACTGCGCGGCCGCGCAGTCCCCGCGCCGCTCGTCGATGGCGACGACCTGCTTGACCTCGTCGGAGGCGGCCAGACGGCTCACGAGGGCCGCGCCGACGCCCGAGGCGGCGCCGGTCACGGCGATCACGGGGCTGGGCCGGCGGGGGCCTTCGGGGTTTCGCGGCTGGCGAACGCCGGGGGCGCCGTCACCGTGCTCGGGGCGGTCTTCGTCCTGCGTCGCGCGGCTGCGCTTATCCGAAACGTGCGGATCTGGGGAACTCACCGGGCGTCTCCAGCGGTTGTCTTCAGTAGGGACGCGCCGTGACGCGTACCCACCAGGTGATGTCCATCCTGCCGCAGCCCAGGAGCCGGCGGAGCACCGAGCCCGGATGCGGGCTCCGGTGTCTACGCTGGGTGGTGTTGTCTGACCGTTGCCCGCCGGCCCCCGCCGGCGGCCCTACGAGCCGAGGAAACCCGTGAGCGACACCCCATTCGGATTCGGCCTTCCGCCGGAGGAGCCGGACAACGGCGACGAAGGCAAGAAGAAGGGCGACCAGGGCGGTCAGGGCGGCCCCGCGAATCCCTTCGGGTTCCCCGGCATGGGGCTGCCGGGCGCCGGTGGCCCCGGCGGCGCGGACAATCCGTTCGCCGCGATGTTCGGTTCGATGAACCCGAACGACCTCGGTGCGGCCTTCCAGCAGCTCGGCCAGATGCTCAGCTACGAGGGCGGTCCCGTGAACTGGGACATGGCCAAGAACATCGCCCGCCAGACCGTCTCGCAGGGCACGGCGGACGGCGTGAAGGACACCAGCGTCGGCATCGCCGAGAAGTCGGCCGTCGAGGAGGCCGTGCGCCTGGCCGACCACTGGCTGGACGGCGTGACCTCGCTGCCCTCGGGTGCCCCCACGGCCGTGGCGTGGAGCCGCGCCGAGTGGGTGGAGGCCACCCTCCCGGTGTGGAAGGAGCTCGTGGACCCGGTCGCCGAGCGGGTCGGCGCGGCCATGGGAGGCGTGCTGCCCGAGGAGATGCAGGCCATGGCGGGCCCGCTGCTGGGCATGATGCGCTCCATGGGCGGGGCGATGTTCGGCCAGCAGATCGGCCAAGCCGTCGGCGTCCTCGCGGGCGAGGTCGTCGGATCGACCGACATCGGGCTGCCGCTGGGCCCGGCGGGCAAGGCCGCGCTGCTCCCGCTGAACATCGAGGGCTTCGGCAAGGACCTGGGCGTGCCCTCGGACGAGGTGCGGCTGTACCTGGCGCTGCGCGAGGCGGCCCACGCCCGGCTGTTCGCGCACGTCCCGTGGCTGCGCTCGCACCTGTTCGGAGCCGTCGAGGGCTACGCCCGCGGCATCAAGGTGGACACCTCGAAGCTGGAGGACGTGGTCGGGCAGCTGGACCCGTCCAACCCGGAGCAGCTCCAGGAGGCCCTCCAGGGCGGCATGTTCCAGCCGCAGGACACCCCCGAGCAGAAGGCGGCCCTGGCCCGTCTGGAGACGGCGCTCGCGCTGGTCGAGGGCTGGGTCGACGCGGTGGTGCACGAGGCCGCGAAGCCGCGGCTGACCTCGGCGGACGCCATGCGCGAGACCATGCGCCGGCGGCGCGCCTCGGGCGGCCCGGCGGAGCAGACCTTCGCGACGCTGATCGGCCTGGAGCTGCGCCCGCGCAGGCTGCGGGACGCCTCGCGCCTGTGGGCCTCGCTCACCGACGCGCGCGGTGTGGACGGGCGGGACGGGCTGTGGGAGCACCCGGACATGCTGCCGACGGCCTCCGACCTGGACGACCCGGACGGCTTCGTGCACCGCGAGCAGCTGGACTTCTCCGAGATCGACAAGATGCTCGGCGAGGCCGCCGAGAAGCGCGGGCAGCAGGGCGACGACGAAGGCGAAGAGACGAAGTGAGCCTGCACGAAGACGCGGTCCTGGTCCTGAAGGGCTACGAGGACCAGACCGAGCTGCGCGACCTGTACCTGGAGCACCTGGCCGCCCACCCGGACGGGGTCTACAAGCCCTGCGGGGCGGGCCACCTCACGGCCAGCGCGCTCGTGATCGACCCGGTGCGGGAGCGCGTACTGCTGACCCTGCACAAGAAGCTGGGCATGTGGCTGCAGATGGGCGGGCACTGCGAGGACGGTGACGCGACGCTGGCTGAGGTGGCGCTGCGCGAGGGCCGCGAGGAGTCGGGCATCGAGCAGGGGCTGACCCTGCTGCCCGGCGGGCCGGTGCGCCTGGACCGGCATCCCATCCCGGCGCCCTGCAACTGGCACCTGGACGTGCAGTACGCGGCGCTGGCCCCGGCCGGGGCCGTGGCGGAGATCAGCGACGAGTCCCTCGACCTGCGCTGGTTCCCGTACGGGGAGGTGGCCTCGGTGGCCGACACCTCGGTCGTCCTGTTGCTGGAGGCGACCCTGGCGCGGCTCGCCGCCATGGACTGAGCCCGCGGGCGGCCCCCGGGCATGCGGAAGGGGCGGTCCCTCGCGGGGCCGCCCCTTGCGCGTCCCGGATCAGTTCCAGGCGTTGTTCTGGTTCTGGGCGTGGGCGCCGTGCTGGCCCATGCCGAACTGCGCGGCGACGCCCTGTCCGATCTGGGCGTTCTGCGGCGGCAGCGCCTCACTGGGCTGCACCAGCGCGATGCCGGTGCCGAGGAAGCTCAGCTCCCAGCCCTCGCCGGTGTTGCCGCGGCGCCGCCACACGCCGCTGGAGTGCGTCTGGGCCTGCATCTGCACCCGCAGCGAGGTGGACCAGGCGACGATGGCGTCCGCGTCGACGTTGACGTACTTGTCGGGCGTGACGTGCATCATCAGGGGCTGCCCGGAGGTCATCAGGGCGACCTTGCCGCGGCCGGAGATGTTGAGCTGGTACTTGCCGGAACCGGAGATTCCGTACTGGCTGTCCACCGCGATGACCTCGGTGTGCAGGGTGGAGTCCAGGGCCAGCACGTAGCTGCTGTCGACCGTGAGGCCTTCCTGCTCCACGTCCACGACGTGGACGTACTGGGCCAGGTTGGCGAGGTAGACCGTGCCCTGCCCGGAGCAGCGCATGAGGTCCAGGCCCTCGCCGGTGCGGCGGCGGGCGTTGCGCTGGCTCGTGCTCTGGTACTCGCCGTCGAAGTCGATGAGCCCCTGGTAGGCGACCATCGCGCCCTTGCGGGCGAGTACGTCGTCGGAGCCCGTCAGGGAGACCCGCAGCAGCTGCGGGTTCTGGACGGTGTACCGGTCCTGGGACTGCGCCTCGGCGTGGGCGAAAAGTGCGCTCTGCATGATGTGTCCGCTCCCCCTCAGCCCCGGGCCCGGAGCCGGTCGGTGCTGTCCTCGCTGGGCTGTACGACGACGATGCCCTGGCCTGAGAAGGCCATCTGGTAGGCCTCTCCGCTGCCCCGGCCGAGCATCGACGAGGCCTTGAAGCTGCGCTTGCCCTTGACCTTCAGGTTCGGCGACCAGGCGACGAGCGCGTCGGGGTCGACGTACGTCTCGTCCTCACCGCGGCCGCAGTCGACCACGATCGGGGTGCCGCGCGAGGTCAGGGCGACCCAGCCGGTGCCCGCGACCTCGACGTTGAACAGGCCCTGGCCGGCGAACTTCGCCAGGCCCTTGACCCGCTCGACGCCCCACTGCAGGTGCGCGTCGAAGGCGAGCAGGTTGGTGCCGTTGACCGACAGCGAGTCGTTGTTGAGGTTGATGACGACGACGTCGGCGCCGTAGTCGGCGAGGTACAGGAGGCCGTCGCCGGTGCACTTCATCAGGGGTGCGCCCTCGCCCGTGACCCACTGCGAGGCCATCTGGCGGACGGCCGGCGGGTTGGGCTCGTACTGCACGAAGCCCTCGTAGGCGACCATCGAGCCGGTGCGGGCGAAGAGGTCCTGGCCGCTCTGCATGGCGACCTTGAGCATGGACCGCCCGTGGTTCTCCATGCGGGCCGTCACGGGGGTCGGGGCGAAGCCCGCGAGCTGCTGGTTCATTGCGTTCATGTCGGGCTCCCTCAGACCTCGTACGGCTGGACGACGATGAAGTTGCCGGGGGCGCCGCGGAACTGGAGGTTCACGGTCTCCCCGCTGTGGCCGGGGTAGGCGTTGCGCCGCAGCCGGACCTGGCTGGAAAGGATCACCTGCGAGGCGGCCGACCACGCCACGATGGCGTTGCTGTCCGCGAAGGTGGTCGGGGTGACGGGCAGGACGACCGGGACGCCGTGGGTCTTGACGATCACCGTGCCGGTGCCCTGGAACTGCATGGTGAACAGGGCGCCGCCGGGGATGCCGTGGCCCTCGATCCGGCGTACCTCGTGCTGGAGGGACTCGTCGAAGGCGAGGACGTTCTCCGCGGAGACGCAGATGGCGTCGCCCTGGAGCTCGATGGCGTGCAGGTGCGCACCGTTCTCGGCGAGGAAGACCTGGCCGCGGCCGGTGCAGCGCATGAGCTGCATCTCCTGGCCGGTGGCGTTGCCGACGATGCGGCCGGCGAAGCCGGCGCCCTTGTAGCTGAAGTCGACCTTGCCCTGGTACAGGACCATGCTGCCCTGGCGGGCGAGGACGGCCTGGCCGCCCATCGACAGGTCGACGCGCATGAGCTGCTGGTTCTGCGGGGTCCAGCGGGAGCCGGTCGGGGCCTCCTTGTACGGCTGGAGGGCCGCGGCGAGGCCGGCCGCGGGGGCGGCGGCCTGCGGGGCGTAGCCCGGCTGCTGGCCGGGGACCTGCCCCGGCATCTGGCCCGGGACCTGGCCGTAGGAGGGCTGCTGCCCGTAGCCGCCGGGGGCCGGGGCGGGCGGCGGCACCTGGCCCGGGTACTGCCCGGGGACCTGGCCGTACGAGGGCTGCTGCGGCGGCTGGCCGTAGGGCGCGGGGGCCGGCGGGGCGAGGGGCGCGGCCATGGTGGGCGCGGCGTGCACCGGGGCGGGGGCCGCGGGCTGCGGGTACTGCGGCGGCTGGGGTGCGGCGGGCGCGGGGGCCGGGGCGGGCGCGCCGAAGGACGGGGCGGGGGCCGGGGCCTGCGGGGCCGGAGCCGGGGCGCCGAAGGACGGGGCCGGGGCGGCCGCCTGCGGCGGCGGGGCGAAGCCGGGGGCGCCGGCCGCCGGGGCCTGCTGCTGCGGCTGCTCCTCCTCGGCGACCTCGCCGCCGAAGTTCTTCAGGAGGGCGTCGAGCCCGCCGTCGAAGCCCTGGCCGACGGCGGCGAAGCGCCACACGTCCTTCAGGTAGAAGTCGCCGAGCATGACGGCCCGTTCGGTGGTGAACTCCGCGCCGGTGAAGGCGTACCGGACGACCTCTTCGCCGCCTGCCACGATCCGGATGTGGCCCGGGCCGATCTGCGACATCTGTCCGGCGCCGTCGATGGTGGCGGTGAAGGACAGCTTGTGGATGGACGCCGGAACCCGGTCCAGGGTCACCCGGAAGGATTCCGTGTCACCGGCCTGCGCACCGAGCAGCTGAATGGACTCTTCCGGCGACTTCGGCTGATTGAAGAAGACGAAGTAGCGGTCGTCCGAGAGCTGTTCATTGGCGTCGAGGCCGAAACAGCTGATGTCGAAGGTGAGCCCGGGGCCGGCGATCTGGACGCCTACGTACAGATCGGTGCCCGCCGTGAGATCACTGACCTTGGCCTTGTGGCCGCGTTGGAATTCCCTTGCCATACGTAACGACGTCCCCCATCCCGACTGAGCATTCGTGCCGCTCAGGCTAACGGCAACTGCCGACATCCGGCCAAGCCGGTACCAAGCCGGTACACATCACGCTGTGTGACACGGCGGGGTGGCGGTTCGGGCGTCCGGCCGGCCGGTCGCTCCGGGCGGCGGGGTCATTCCTCGCGGGCGGCGGGCACCTTGGGCAGGCGCTCCGCCGCCACCACGCCCTCCAGATAACCGCGGGCCCGTTCGGTGCGCGGGTACGCCTCCAGCAGCTCCCAGAAGCGGGGTCCGTGGCCGGGTACGAGGAGGTGGGCCAGCTCGTGCAGGAGCACGTAGTCGACGACGTACTCCGGCATGCCTTGGAGGCGGTGCGAGAGCCGGATGCTGCCTTCGGCCGGGGTGCAGGAGCCCCAGCGGGTGTTCTGGTTGGTGACCCACCGGACCGAGCGGGGGCGGGCGCAGCCGTCGAAGTACTGCTCGGACAAACGCTCGGCGCGTTCGGTGAGTTCCGCGTCCCCGAGGGTGCGTTTGCTCTCCTGGGCGGCCAGCTTCTCGAGCATGACGCCCACCCAGCGCTGTTCCTCGGCCTCGGACATCCGGGCAGGGATGAGGACGACCGTACGGTCACCCTCGCGATAGGCGGATACGGTCCTGCGGCGGCGCGCGCTCCGGCGGACTTCGACGGCGCGCTGCGGTGGGTCGGCGGACACGCCACGACGTTACCCGGTGTCGGTGGCGGAAGTCCCGCGCGTCCGGGGTTCGAACACGGACGGTTCGGCGCCGGATTCCGACGCGGCATTGCTCTTCATCTCATATGCCGAATACCTCGTGCCTGTGGACAAATTCCTGCGCGCATTCCGGCGGAGGGGCACTGTTGCCGGAGAGCGGGAAATGCGGCGGTGCGAGGCCGCACGGACGGGGAGGGGGTCGGACATGTTTCCGAGGGTGAAGCCGGCGCTGGCGCGGGCCTGGCGGGATCTGCAGACGGTGCAGTTCGGGGTGACACCGGCGCACGCGGTGGTGCTGGGGCCCGTGGACACGGCGACGGGCGCGCTCATCGACCGGATCGACGGGACGCGGGGGATGGAGCTGTTGCGGGCCGAGGCCGCACGGATGGGGCTGCCGGACGGCCTGGCCGACGCCCTGGTCCGACGGCTGGCGGGGGCCGGCCTGCTCGACGACGCCTCGGCGGGCGGCCCGCGGGCGCAGGCGCTGCGCAGGCATCCGGAGACCCTGGAGCGGCTGGGCCCGGACCTGGGTTCGCTCTCTCTGGTCCACCGGGAGCCCGGCGGGGACCTGCGGGGGATCGCCGCGCGCCGGGCGATACGGGTCCGGGTGCGCGGGAGCGGCCGGGTGGGCGCAGTGATCGCGTCGGTCCTGTCGGGAGCGGGCGTGGGGCGGGTCGAGGTGCTCGACGGGGGCCGGGTGGAGCCGGCGGATGTGGCGCCGGGCGGACTGGGGGCCGCGAGCGTGGGCCGGATGCGGGCCGAGGCCGCGGCGGGCACGGTCCGCTCGGCGGCCCCGGGGCCGGGCCCCCGGGCCGGGGAGGAGGAGGGTCCGGAGCCGGGGCTGGCCCTCGTGGTGGTCGCGCCCCGGGACGGGCTGCACGCGTGGGCCCCCGACCCGGACACCGCGGCCGACTGGGTCGCCTCGGGCATTCCGCACCTGTACGCGGGGGTGTTGGAGGGCACGGGTCTGGTGGGGCCGCTGGTGCTGCCGGGCATGACGGCGTGTGCCGGGTGCATGGAGCGCGACCGCGTGGACCGGGACGCGGCCTGGCCGAGGATGCTCGTGCAGTGGCGCTCGTCCCACCGCCGCCGCGGGAGCGCCTCCTGCGACCTGGGTCTGTCCACGGCGGTGGCCGGGCTGGCCGCGGCCCACGCGCTGGCCTTCCTGGACGGCGGGCTGCCCGCCTCCACGGGGTCCCGCTGGGAAGCGGCCCTGCCCACCCTCCACTGGGAGTCCGCTCCGGTCCGCCCCCACCCCGACTGCCCCTGCGGGGCTGCCTCGGAGTCCGCGGAGCGGCTCCAGCCGGCGGGACGGGGCCCGGGGAGAGGATCGGGAGCGAGCCCGCCGGGAGGGCCGTGACAGGATGCTTCGGGACCGAGGGTTCTGCCGAACGCCGCTTGCGGCGCAGCTGTCTGGGATTTGGAGGGGCGCATGTCTGATCTTCCCCGGAAGGCGGTCACCCGTACCGTCAAGCTGGCCGCGCTGCCGCTCGGCATCGCGGGTCGGGTCACCTGGGGTCTGGGCAAGCGGATCGGGGGCAAGTCGGCGGAGATCGTGGCGCGCGAGCTCCAGCAGCGCACCGCCGAGCAGTTGTTCCGGACCCTCGGGGAACTGAAGGGCGGTGCCATGAAGTTCGGGCAGGCCCTGTCGGTCTTCGAGTCGGCGCTGCCCGAGGAGGTCGCGGGCCCCTACCGGGCGGCGCTGACCAAGCTCCAGGAGGCGGCTCCGCCGCTGCCCACGGCGACGGTGCATCAGGTGCTGGCGGACCGTCTCGGCGCGGACTGGCGGGACCTGTTCGAGGAGTTCGAGGACAAGCCGGCCGCGGCGGCCTCGATCGGGCAGGTGCACCGGGCGGTGTGGCACGACGGCCGGCAGGTGGCGGTCAAGGTCCAGTACCCGGGGGCAGGTGAGGCGCTGCTGTCGGACCTGAAGCAGCTCGGCCGGTTCGCGGGGCTGCTGGGTCCGCTGGTCCCCGGGATGGAGATCAAGCCGCTGATCAAGGAGTTGCGCGACCGGGTGTCGGAGGAGCTCGACTACGAGCTGGAGGCCGAGGCCCAGCGGACCCACGCGGACGCCTTCGTGGACGACCCGGACGTGATCGTCCCGGACGTGGTGCACCAGGGCGACCAGGTGCTCGTGACCGAGTGGCTGGACGGGACCCCGCTGTCGGAGGTGATCGCCGACGGCACCGAGGAGGAGCGCGACCGCGCCGGGCAGTTGCTGGCCCGGTTCCTCTTCTCCGGTCCCGCCCGCACCGGTCTGCTGCACGCCGACCCGCACCCGGGGAACTTCCGGCTGATACCGGGCGCGGACGGCCGGATGCGGCTGGGCGTGCTGGACTTCGGCACGGTCGACCGGCTGCCCGGCGGCTGGCCCAAGCCCATCGGCAGGTCCCTGCGGATGACGCTGGACGGCGATGCCGAGGGGGTCTACGGCCACCTGTGCGCCGAGGGGTTCGTGAAGGAGTCCGTCGAGCTGGACCCGGACGCCGTGCTGGACTACCTGAAGCCGATCATCGAGCCCGCGGAGGCGGAGGAGTTCACCTTCACCCGGCCGTGGCTGCGCGGTCAGGCGGCGCGGATCGCCGATCCCCGCTCCCCCGCGCACCAGTTGGGCCGGCAGATCAACCTGCCGCCTTCGTACCTGCTGATCCACCGGGTGACGCTGAGCACCATCGGGGTGCTGTGCCAGCTGGGCGCGACGGTGCGGCTGCGCGAGGAACTGGACACCTGGCTGCCCGGGTTCGCCTCGGCCGAGTGACGTCCCAGGGGGTGTTCCGCCCCCTGGGAGATCACCACCAGGAGGAGTCGAGCCTGCCTTCGATCGCCCGGAGGTTGGCGCGGGCGCATTCGACGCAGAAGTACTCTCTGGTCCCGTTCTCCACCGAACAGGTCCAGGTGGGCGGGGCTCCGCCGGGGGACTGTGTGCCGCAGCGCGCGCAGACGACGGGCTGGGCCTCGGATCCCGACGGGTCGGGCTGGGGAGTCGGCTGGTCC
Source organism: Streptomyces virginiae (assembly GCF_000720455.1). GTDB lineage: Bacteria > Actinomycetota > Actinomycetes > Streptomycetales > Streptomycetaceae > Streptomyces > Streptomyces virginiae. The sequence goes on from NZ_JOAK01000005.1 coordinate 378,182, forward strand.
ACCTGCCGACGATACCTCCGGCAGGGGTGGCGGGGCCTGCGCAACGCACCGGGGGGACCGGTCCGTTCGGACCGGTCCCCCCGGATTGCTGCTGTCAGTTCTCAGTGCATGACGGCCATGGCCAGCGCACGCCGGGCGCGCAGGGAGACGCGCTCGGCTCGCCGCTGCATGCGGCGGGCGGCGACCAGGCGCACGGCGTGACGCTCGGCGTCCACCTCACGCATGCGCTCGTCCATATGGGCACGAGCCAGGGCTTCTGGGATGAGTTGCATTTCGCGGGTCCTGTTCTGACGCGAGGTGATCGCGCCGGTGGTGATGAAGTCTGCGTGGGCGGCGCCGTGGGGCTGCTCGCTCGTGGTGTGGGCGGTCATGAGGGCCTGCTTCAGGGGGTCGTGCGTCAGGGGGCGGTCGATGGTTCCGAGGGCGGTCATGCCGAGACGACCGGGTTCTTGCGCGGACGGCCACGGGGACGCTTGCGGGCCACGACGACACCCTGGACGAAGAGCTCGCCACCCCAGACGCCCCAGGGCTCGCGGCGCTCGACCGCTCCGGCGAGGCAGGCCTCGACCAGCGGGCAGGTGCGGCAGAGGGACTTGGCGTACTCGACGTCGGCCGGGGACTCGGCGAAGAAGACCTCGGGGTCGAAGGTGCGGCAGGGAACCGGGACGCCGAGGTTCTCGATGGCGTCGTCGAGCGCGGTCAGCGCGGTGAGCGGGGTCAAGGTGTGGTCCTCCGGGACTGCGGGCGGGGAGATCGTTTGGGTCTGAGGTACGGACGGGGCGTGCGCTTCGAGTTGCACGGTGGTTTCTTCCTCGTCTTGTTCGGCTAGTCGTTCCGGCCGGTCGGCCGGGTTCGGCTGGTACCTGGTTCTGCCAGTCCCGAGGCCCCTTCTCTGTCGTGGCCCCCGGTCGGGGACAAACAGAAGGGCCGCGGATCCCGGGTGGGGTTCCGCGGCCCTGAAGGCGCCGGCCTGATCATGCGATCAGGCTGGATCACTCCAGGGTTCGAGCCCACGGAAGGCCCACATCAGGTGGTGCTGCTGCTTCGTCTGCTTCGTCTGCTTCGTCAGGGAGCCGGCACCGGCCGCGGCGGCAAATCCATAGGCGCCGTGCGCCTGTGCTTCTGCTGCCAGTACTGCCACCGGTGCCTGGGTCGGTCGCTCATTGCGCTCGCTGACCGCAAGGGTCGCGAGCAGGGCGGGGCGGTCGGCGGAAATCGCGGACGCACCGGTACCCAGAGCAGAGACGGAACCGAGCAGGCAGGAGGCATCAACCGAGCGATCGGTCATCTTGGTGAAGGTCATGAAGCTGGTCACTGGTCTCGCCTCCTCTCGGCGTCTCGGGGACCCGGCCCGAGGGCCTGTCCCATGCGTATTCGGATAAGTACAGCACGGATCCAGGGCTTCGGAGAAGCCACCGTTTCCGTTGCTAAGAACCTATGGGTCTTGGCTGGGCATGTGCAAACTATTTTTCCGACGAGTTTCTACGCGTCGTCAGAATCCTCGCCCCCAGGCTCCTCACCTGCACAGATGGCCAGAACATCGGCTCCGTACCGGTCAAGCTTGCGACTGCCCACTCCGGAGATCATCGCAAGCTCCCCCGCCTCGGAGGGCGCGGCCTCTGCGATCGCCATCAGCGTCTTGTCCGTGAAGACGCAGTAGGCGGGCAGGCCCTGCTCCTTCGACCGGTCGGCCCGCCAGTCCCGCAGCCGCTCGTAGAGACCCTCGTCCATGTCGGACGGACAGTCCTCGCAGCGCATCAGCTTCAGCTCGCCGGCCTCGGTGAGCGTCCTGCCGCAGACCCGGCAGAGCACCGGCCCGCGGCGGCCGCGCGCCCGCGGCGCCCGCTCGCCCGCGGAGCCCGGCCGGATTCCCGGGGCTGCGGAGCCCGGCCGCAGGCCGTTCAGGAAGCGGCTGGGGCGTCGGGAGGCCCTGCCCCCGGGGGCGCGGGAGAGCGCCCAGGAGAGCGTCAGGTGCAGCCGGGCCCGGGTGACGCCGACGTAGAGCAGCCGGCGCTCCTCCTCGACCTGGTCGTCGGTCTTGGCGTAGGTGATCGGCAGCATGCCGTCGGTGAGGCCGACGAGGAACACGGCGTCCCACTCCAGGCCCTTCGCCGCGTGCAGGGAGGCCAGGGTGACGCCCTGGACGGTCGGGGCGTGCTGGGCGGCCCTGCGCTCGTCCAGCTCGACCGTGAGGTCCGCCAGGGTGGCACCGGGCCGGGTGCGGGCGAAGTCCTCGGCGAGCCGGAGCAGCGCGGCCACCGACTCCCACTGGTCGCGCACGGCGCCGGAGCCGGCGGGCGGCTCGGTGGTCCAGCCGGTGGAGCTGAGCACCGCCCGGACCTGGGAGCCCAGGTCGACGACGTCCTCCAGCAGCGGGTCGTTCCCGCCGGAGCGGGCCGCTCCGCGCAGGGCGAGGATGGCCTTCTGGACCTCCTGCCGCTCGAAGAAGCGCTCGGCGCCGCGCAGCTGGTACGGAACCCCGGCGTCGGCGAGGGCCTGCTCGTAGACCTCGGACTGGGCGTTGATGCGGAACAGCACGGCGATCTCGCCCGCCGGGACGCCCGCGGCGATCAGGTCGCGGATCCGGCGGGCGACGCCCTCGGCCTCGGCGGGCTCGTCGGCGTACTCGGCGTAGAGCGGGTCCGGGCCGGACTCGCGCTGGGAGACCAGCTCCAGGCGGTGCTCGGCGGCCCGTCCCTTGGCCTGGTTCAGGAGTCCGTTGGCGAGGTGCACCACCTGAGGGGTGGAGCGGTAGTCACGGACCAGCTTGACCACGGTGGCCTGCGGGTAGCGCGTACGGAAGTTCAGCAGGTGGTCGGGGGTGGCGCCGGTGAAGGAGTAGATGGTCTGGCTGGCGTCACCGACGACGCAGAGGCTGTCGCGCTCGCCGAGCCACAGGTCGAGCAGCCGCTGCTGGAGCGGGCTGACGTCCTGGTACTCGTCGACGACGAAGTGCTGGTACTGGGCGCGGATCTGCTCGGCGATGTCGTGGCGGTCCTGGAGGATGCCGACGGTCAGGAGCAGCACGTCCTCGAAGTCGATCATTCCGCGGTCGCGCTTGAGCTGTTCGTAGGTGCCGTAGATCTGGGCGATCTCGGCCATGTCCCGGGGTGCCTCGCGGCCCGCCTTGAGGGCGGCCGCCGGATAGTCGGCGGGCACCGTCTGGGTCACCTTGGCCCACTCGATCTCGCCGGTGACGTCGCGCAGCTCGCCGCGGTCGAGACGGATCCGGCAGCGGGCCCCGGCCTCAGCGACGAACTGGATCTTGCGCTCCAGCAGCCGGGGCATCTCCCCGCCGATGGCCTTGGGCCAGAAGTAGTGGAGCTGGCGCAGGGCGGCGGCGTGGAAGGTCCGGGCCTGGACCCCGCCCGCGCCGAGCGCGCGCAGCCGGCCGCGCATCTCGCCGGCGGCCCGGTTGGTGAAGGTGACGGCGAGCACGCTGGCCGGCATGAGCTGGCCCGACCGGACCCCGTAGGCGATCCGGTGGGTGATCGCGCGGGTCTTGCCGGTACCGGCTCCGGCCAGCACGCACACCGGTCCGCGCAGGCTGGTCGCGACCTCGCGCTGCTCCGGGTCGAGGCCCAGGAGCACCGCGTCGGCCGAGTCCGCCGCGGCGGTGAAGGATGAGGAGTGCGTTGCTGCTGTCACTCCGCCATGCTGCCAGGTCTCGTGAGCCGGGCGGGAAATCTGTCCACAGGCATCACCGATACGTCATATCAGTCACACCGGCGGTGTGGATGTGCACGGACGGGAATGGCCGTGCGGTCGCGTACGTTCGAGTACTCGGACCACAGAGCCTTCACGAAGGAGAGCGCAGCATGCAGGACACGGGCACCGTCACGATGTACAGCACGACCTGGTGCGGCTACTGCCGTCGGCTGAAGACCCAGCTGGACCGGGAAGGCATCGCGTACAACGAGATCAACATCGAGCTCGACCCGGAGTCCGCGGCGTTCGTCGAGAAGGCCAACGGCGGGAACCAGACCGTGCCCACCGTGCTCGTGAAGTCCGCCGCCGGCAACGAGTCCGTCATGACGAACCCGAGCCTCGCCCAGGTCAAGCAGGCCCTCGCCGTCTGAGCCGCTCCCGCGTCCGCGGAAGGCCCCCGTCCTGCCGGGCGGGGGCCTTCCGCTGTCACGCAGTGACGAACGTTACGCCGCGGCCTTCGGCAGCGGCTCGCCGTACCAGAGCTCGACCAGCCGCGCGGCGATGGAGATGCCCGACGGGGGCAGCACCTCGCCCGACTCGAAGGCCGCGCGCAGCTCGTCGCGGGAGAACCAGCGGGCCTCCTGGATCTCCTCGCCGTCCACGGTGATCTCGGAGCTGGTGGCGCGGGCGTTGAAGCCCAGCATCAGGCTGTAGGGGAAGGGCCACGGCTGGCTGGCCACGTACTCGACCTGCCCCACCCTGACGCCCGCCTCCTCCCACACCTCGCGGACGACGGACTGCTCGATCGACTCCCCCGGCTCCACGAACCCGGCGAGCGTCGAGAAGCGGCCCTCCGGCCAGTGCACCTGGCGGCCCAGCAGCGCGCGGTCGTGCTCGTCGGTGACCAGCATGATCACGGCCGGGTCGGTGCGGGGGTAGTGCTCGGCGCCGCAGCCCGGGCAGCGCCGGATGTGCCCAGCCGCCGCGACCACCGTGCGCTCTCCGCAGCGGGAGCAGAAGCGGTGCATCCGCTGCCAGTTCTCCAGCGCCACCGCGTTGACCATCAGTCCGGCGTCGCGGTCGTTCAGCAGCAGTCCGGCCTCGCGCAGGCCGGCCGGGCGGGCCGACTGGTCCATGCGGCCCGGCAGCGCGTCCTTCTGCAGCGCGAAGTACCGTACGCCGTCCTCGTCCGTGCCCAGGAAGTAGCGGTGGGTCTCGGTGACCGGGGCCTCGAAGGCCGGGGTCATCACGATGCCGGTGCCGCCGTCGGGGGTGTCGTCGATCAGGACTTGGCCGCCGGACACGACGAAGACGCGCGTCGTCGGGTGGCTCCAGGCGGCGGCGAGCCAGGCCTCGTCGAGGCGGTGGTGCGCGCTGCGGTCGATGCCGCTGGGCGCGGTGAGCGAGAGAGGGCGCTCGGTATGGGTGCTCACTGGTACTTCCAACTCCCCCGGTGGTGGGACAGGCAGGCTCGGTACGACAGGTGTGTGCGCCGCGTCAGGCGGGTGTGCGGGGCGTGCGGTGGGCGTGCGGTCCGGCGGCCAGGTCCCCCCAGAGGTAGGCGGCCGTCTCGACGCCCTTGAGCAGCAGGTCCAGCTCGACCTTCTCGTTCGGCGCGTGCCAGCCGTCGGACGGCACCGAGATGCCGAGGAACAGCACGGGCGCGCCCAGGACGTCCTGGAGGTCGGCGGCGGGTCCGGAGCCGCCCTCGCGGGTGAAGCGGATCTTCTGGCCGAAGGCGCGGCCCATGGACCGGACGACGGACTGCAGGGCCGGGTGGTCCAGCGGGGTCAGGCACGGGCGGGTCGGTGCGCCGAAGGTGACGGCGTGGCGGATGCCGTCCGGGATCCGGGCCGCGACCCACTCCTTGACGGCCGCCTCGACCTCGTACGGGTCCTGCCCGGACACCAGGCGGAACGACAGCTTCACGTGGGCGGAGGAGGGCACGATGGTCTTCCCGCCGGGGCCCTGGTAGCCGCCGCCGATGCCGTTGACCTCGGCCGTCGGGCGGGCCCAGACGCGCTCCAGGGTGCTGTAGCCGGCCTCGCCGGCGGCCGCGTGGGACTTGGCCGTGCGCAGCCACTCGGCCTCGTCGAAGGGCAGCTCGGCGATGAGCGCGCGCTCCGCGTCGGTGAGTTCGGCGATCCCGTCGTAGAAGCCGGGGACGGTGACGCGGCCGTCGTCGTCGTGCAGGGCGGCGACGAGGCGCGCGGCGGCGGTCGCCGGGTTGGGGACGGCTCCGCCGAAGGCTCCGGAGTGGATGTCCTGGTCGGGGCCGTGCAGGTCGATCTCGCAGTCGGCGACGCCGCGCATGCCGGTGCAGACGGTGGGAGTGGTCTCGGACCACATGCCGGTGTCGGAGACGATCACGACGTCGGCGGCGAGTTCGCCGGCGCGGGTCTCGACGAGCTCGCGGAAGTGGGCGGAGCCGGACTCCTCCTCGCCCTCGACGATCAGCTTGAGGTGCACGGCGGGGGCGGCGTTGCCGGTGGCCGCCAGGTGCGCCCGCACGCCCAGGGTGTGGAAGAACACCTGGCCCTTGTCGTCGGCGGCGCCGCGCGCGTACATCCGGCCGTCGCGGACCACCGGCTCGAACGGGTCGGTGTCCCAGCCGTCGGCGAGGGCGGCGGGCTGCACGTCGTGGTGGCCGTACACGAGGACGGTCGGGGCGTCGGGGTCCTCGCTCGGCCAGTGCGCGTAGACGGCGGGAGCGCCGTCGGTCTCCCAGACCTCGGCGACCGGGAACCCGGTCTCCTTGAGCTTCGCCGCGAGCCATTCGGCGCTGCGGCGTACGTCGTCCGCGTGCTCGGGCTGGGCCGAGACGGAGGGGATGCGCAGCCACTCGGCGAGGTCGTCGAGGAACGCGGCGCGGTGGGTGTCGATGTACGTGCGGACGACGTTGTCCGGCTGGGTGTCGCTCATGCCCCGAGCCTAGCCGTCCGCCTGGTGGTCACCGTCGGTGCCCGATTCGCCTTGGAGGATCCGCTCAAGACGGGCTCTGCCGGGGAGGTTGCGGGGGCGGATCACCCGGCCGCTGCGGACGTGCAGGAAGGCGGCGGTGACCCGGTCGAGCGGGGTGTTCGTGGCTTCGGCCCAGGCCAGCCGGTAGACGGCGAGCTGGAGCGGATCGGCCTCGGTGGTCCGCCCGGTCTTCCAGTCGACGATCTCGTAGGCGTCGTCGCCGTCGGCGTCGGTGGTCTTGTAGACGGCGTCGATGCGGCCGCGGATGACGCGGCCGGCGAGGGTGAGCTGTACCGGGGCCTCCATGCGGTGGGGCGGGCGGTCGGCGTACGGGCTGCGCTCGAAGGCGGCCTTGAGGGCGTCGAGGTCGGCCTCGTCGGCGATGTCCTGGCCGGAGCCGGAGCCGGCGGCGCCGGGGAGGTCTGCGACGGGGTCGAGGACGTCGAGGAAGGGGAGCGGGAGCTCGTCGAAGCGGGACTCGACCCAGGCGTGGAAGCGGGTGCCCTGGCGGGCCGCGGGCTGCGGGGGCTTGGGCATGGGGCGGGCGAGGTCGCGTACGAAGCCCTGCTCGTCGGCGGCGAGCCGGAGCAGCTGGCTGGCCGACAGGGCGGGGGGCAGCTCCACGTCGCGGACGGCCGCGCGGGCACGGCGGAGCTCGCCCTCCAGGGCGTCGAGGTCCCGGTCCCAGGAGGCGATCGCCCGGGCCTCCTCGGGCGTGAGCCGCACGCCTCCGGCGGGGTCGGGCGGGCCGGGCCGCGCCGCGGAGTGCGGCTGGGCCGCGGGGACGGCGGTCCGCATCGCCGGGTCGGCGGCCCAGGCCTCGTCGGCCCACGCGCCGCGCGCGGCTCCGCCCTGGGCGGGGTCCGGGTCGGCCTGCGGGCCGGCCGGGGAAACGGGCCCGGGCATACCCGGCTGCGCCACCGGGTCCGCGGCCCAGGCCTCGTCGGCCCACGCGCCGCGCGGGTGGGGCAGGGCATGTCGGCCGTCGGGACGGGGGCTGGGGCTGGGGGCCCGGTCGGCGTCGTCCCAGGGGCCGTCGCCCCGGGGGGCGGGGGTCTCAGTCCCGTCGGCGGCTCGGGCCCGGCCCGCGGCTCCGGGCGCGGCCGGCCCGCCCGCGAGGTCGGGGACGTCACCCGGCCACGGGGTGGCGGCACCCTCGCCCCAGAGCGCGTCGGTGTCCCAGCCGTCGGAGGCAGCGGCCGGGGGGTGGGCTTCGACGCGGGGCGCCGCGGAAGGCGCGTCCGTCTCCCGGCCGTCGGCGGAGCCGGGGACCCGCGCGGCCGGGGGGTGGGCTTCGACGGCGGGCGCCGCGGAAGGCGCGTCGGCCGGCGGCCACGGATCGGCGGACCAGAGGTCGTCCGGGTCCGGGGGCCAGGGTTCGTCGCCGTAGGCGGGGTCCTCGCAGTCGGGGGGCCAGAGGTAGGCGTCGTCCTGGTCCGGCGGGGGCGGGGTCGCCAGGTATGACTCCACCAGCGCGGCCGCCTCGCGGCGCAGCTTGAGGGAGTGCGGGTCGAGCGGGAGGGGCCAGGAGTGGTCGGCGGCGGATTCACCCGCGAGGGCCGGGTTCTCGGCGGACGGTTCGGGCTCGTCCGCCCAGGCCTCGATCTCGCCGGAACCGGCCGCGCAGTGCTCGTACAGGGCGGTGAGGAACTCCGACGGGCCGCGGCGCCTCTTCTGGGTGGGGCCCCACCAGTGGCCCGAGGCCAGCAGCAGGGACCGGGGGCGGGTGAAGGTCACGTAGCCCAGGCGCAGCTCCTCCACCGACTTGTGGTGCTTGAGGGCGGCTTTGAAGGACTTCAGGCCGGCCGAGGTCCACGCCGGGTCCGCGGGCAGGGTGGGGGCGTCGCCGCGCAGCGCGTACGGGAGGACCTTCGCGTAGGAGGTCCAGGCCTCGGGTGCCTTCTCCTTCGGGAAGGACCCCGCGCACAGGTCCGGGACCACCACGACGTCCCACTCCAGGCCCTTGGACTTGTGGGCGGTGAGGACCTTCACCGTGTTCTCGCCGCCCGGCAGGGCGTGGTCGAGGCCCTTCTCGTACTGGGCGGCCGTGCGCAGGAACGCCAGGAAGGCCAGGAGCGTGGCCTCCCCGTCGAGTGCGGCGAAACCGGCGGCGACGTCCATGAAGTTCGACAGGGTCTCGCGCCGGCGGGCCGCCAGCGCGTGCGGGGAAGCGGACAGTTCCACTTCGAGGCCGGTGGCGGACAGCACCCGGTGCAGGACGTCCATCAGCGGGTCGGCGAGCGACCTGCGCAGGTCGCGGAGCTCCTGCGCGAGGTGTGCGAAGCGGACCCGGGCCTCGGCGGAGAAGGGGAGGTCGTCCGGGGTTTGGCCCGCGCCGTCGAGGAAGGTCTCCAGGGCGTCGGCGAGGGAGACGATCTCGGCCGGGTCCACGCCCTCCACGGCCGCCGCGAGCCGTTCGTCGGGGTCGGCCCCGGCCGGCGTACGGCCCACCAGGAGCCGCGCCCGGCGGCCCAGGAGCGCCAGATCGCGGGCGCCGATCCGCCAGCGGGGTCCGATGAGGAGCCGGACGAGGGAGGCGTTGGCACCCGGGTCCTGGAGGACCTCGCAGACGGCCACGAGGTCCGCGACCTCGGGGAGGTGCAGCAGCCCGGACAGGCCGACGACCTCCACCGGGACGTCCCGGTCCACCAGGACGGCCTGGATCTGCGCGAAGTCCCCGGCGGACCGGCACAGGACGGCGATCTCGCGCGGCTCCGTACCCGTGCGGACCAGGTGGGCGACGGAGTCGGCGACCCAGTCGAGCTCCTGCGCGTGGGTCTCCAGCAGGGCGCAGCGGACCTGCCCGACGCCCTCGGCGCCCGGCGCCGGACGCAGCGCCTCCACCCCCTCGTGCATGGCGCGCAGCGGGGCGGCGAGGCCGTTGGCCAGGTCCAGGAGGCGGCCGCCGCTGCGCCGGTTCTCGCTGAGGGAGAGCCGGGTGGCGGGGGTGCCGTCGGCGTGCGGGAAGTGCTCGGGGAAGTCGTCGAGGTTGGCCACGGAGGCCCCGCGCCAGCCGTAGATCGCCTGGCACGGGTCGCCGACGGCGGTGACGGCGTGGCCGGTGCCCGCGCCGAACAGGCCGGACAGCAGCAGCCGCTGGGCGACGGAGGTGTCCTGGTACTCGTCGAGCAGGACCACCCGGAACTCCTCGCGCAGCAGCGCGCCCACCTCGGGCCGGGTGGTGGCGAGCTGCGCGGAGAGGGCTATCTGGTCGCTGAAGTCGAACAGGTCGCGGGAGCGTTTGGCGGCGCGGTAGCGGCCGACGAGCTCCAGCAGTTCGAGGCGGCCGCGCACGGCCTCGGGGACCTTGCGCAGGTCCTCGTTGGTGAGCCGGGTACCGGCCAGCACGTCCAGCAGCGCGGTGTCGTGGAGGCGCAGGCTCTGCGGGTCGACCAGGTGTTCGGAGAGTTCCGCGTCGAGCGCGAGGAGGTCGCCGACCAGGTCGGGGACGGACTTGGTGAGCGAGGGGTACGGGCCGGGGGCGTCGCGCAGCACCTTCGCGGCGAGCTGGAAGCGGGTGGCGTCGGCGAGGAGGCGGGAGCTGGGCTCCAGGCCGATGCGCAGGCCGTGGTCCTTGAGGAGCTGGCCGGCGAAGGCGTGGTACGTGGAGATGCGCGGCTCCCCGCCGGCCGCGGCGGCGTCGGCCGGGGAGGGGTCGGGGTCGGTGATGCCGGCCCGGGCCAGGGCGGTGCGTACGCGCTCGGACAGTTCGCCGGCGGCCTTGTTGGTGAAGGTGAGGCCGAGGACCTGCTCGGGCGCGACCGTGCCGGTGCCGACGAGCCAGACCACGCGGGCGGCCATGACGGTGGTCTTGCCGGATCCGGCACCGGCGACGATCACCTGCGGGGCGGGCGGGGCGGTGACGCAGGCCATCTGTTCGGGCGTGAAGGGGATCCCGAGGAGCTCCTTGAGCTGCTCGGGATCGGTCAGTACGGACGCACGCGCGGACACGTAAAAAGGCTAGCCGCCCCCACCGACAGCCCCGACCGCCCAGCCGACCGGATCACCGGACGACCGCCCGACCGCTCAGGGGACCGGCCCGACCTCACTCGACGGTCTGGCGGCCCTCCGGGCGGGCGCTGCACGAGCTGCGGAAGGAGCAGTGGTCGCAGTGGCGGCCGGTGGCGGGCGCGAACCGCTCGTCCAGCACCCGGCCGGCGGCGGTCGCGAGCAGATCGCCGACCCACTCCCCGTCGAGCGGCTCCTGGGCCTGGACCTTGGGGACCGTTTCGCCGCCGTCGCGGATCGCGGCGCCCTGGCGCAGCTGGACCAGCTCGGCGCCGCCGGCTTCGGGGCGCTGTCCGTCGAAGACCTCGTCGACGGCGCCCTCGCGGACGGCGAGCTGGTAGACGGCGAGCTGGGGGTGGCGGGCGACCTCGTCCTTGGTGGGAGCCGACTTCCCGGTCTTGAAGTCGACGACGTAGGCGCGGCCCTGCGGGTCCGCCTCGACCCGGTCCATGGAGCCGCGGATGCGGACGGCTACGTCGCCGGCTTCGAGGGTGACGTCGAACTCGTGCTCCGTGGCCACGGCCTCCCGGCCCCCGCGGTCGGTGGTGTGCCAGCGCAGGAACCGTTCGAGGGCGGCGCGGGCGTTCTCCTTCTCCTGGGCTGACTTCCAGGGGGCGTCGAAGGCGAGGGCGTCCCAGACCGAGTCGAGGCGTTCCATGAGAACGGCCAGGTCGGCGGGGGTGCGGCCGGAGGCGACCTCGTCGGCGAGGACGTGGACGACGTTGCCGAAGCCCTGGGCGGCGGTGGACGGTGCGTCGGCCTTGACCTCGCGGCCGAGGAACCACTGGAGGGAGCAGGTGTTGGCGAGCTGGTCCAGGGCGCTGCCGGAGAGGGCGAGGGGCCGGTCCCGGTCGCGGAGCGGGACGCTGCTGCGGGTGGGCTCGTACAGGCCCCACCAGCGCTGCGGGTGCGCGGCGGGGACCAGGGGGCGGTCCTCGTCGTCGGTGAGCGCGGCGAGGCGGGCCAGCCGGCGGGCGGCCGCGTCGCGCAGGGCGGGCGAGGCGTCCGGGTCGACGGTGGTGGCGCGCAGCTCGGCGACGAGCGCGGGGACGGCGAGGGGGCGGCGGGGCCGGCCGGTGACGTCCTTCGGGGTGACGCCGAGCTCGGTGAGCAGGCGGGAGGGCTGGTCGCCGTCCTCGGCGGGGGCCTTGACGGCGGTGACGACCAGACGGTCGCGGGCGCGGGTGGCGGCGACGTAGAAGAGGCGGCGCTCCTCGGCGAGGAGGGCGCCGGGGGTGAGGGGCTCGGCGAGGCCGTCGCGGCCGATGCGGTCGGCTTCCAGCAGGGAGCCGCGGCGGCGCAGGTCGGGCCACAGGCCCTCCTGGACGCCCGCGACGACGACCAGGGACCACTCCAGTCCCTTGGAGCGGTGGGCGGTCATCAGCCGGACGGCGTCGGGGCGGGTGGTGCGGGCCGTCAACGTGTCGGCGGCGATGTCCTCCGCCTCCAGTTGTTCGAGGAAGTTGAGCGCGCCGCTGCCGCCGGTGCGTTCCTCGGCGCGGGCGGCGGTGTCGAAGAGGGCGCAGACGGCGTCGAGGTCGCGGTCGGCGTTGCGGCCGGCCGCGCCGCCGCGGCGGGCCTGGCGTTCCAGCCGGTCCGGCCAGGGCGTGCCGTCCCAGAGGATCCACAGGGCCTCTTCGGCGGTGCCGCCGCCCTGGAGGAGCTCGCGGGCCTTGCGCAGGAGCAGGCCGAGGCGCTGCGCGCCGCGGGCGTAGGCGGGGTCGTGGGCGGTGAGGCGCTCGGGCTCGGCGAGGGCGCGGGCGAGCAGGACGTCGGAGGGCGCGGGCACCTTGACGCCTGCGGCGCGCTCCTCGTCACGCAGAGCGCGGCCGAGCCGCCGCAGGTCGGCGGCGTCCATGCCGCCGAGGGGGGAGGCGAGCAGGGTCAGCGCCGCCTCCACCTCCACGCCTCCGGCCGGGTCGGCGGGGCTTACGGGGCCGGCCCCGTACCCCGTGCCGCTGTCCGCGGGCCCGAGGCCCGCAGCCACGTCACCCTGCGGGTCGGCGGCGGCCGACGCGGGACCCGCGCCCCCGGCCGGGGCGGCGCGGCCCGCCACCGGGCCGGACTCGCCTGCGACGGCAGCGACGGCCGGGGTCGGCTCCTGGGCGCCGGGGCCGCCCGCGGCAGCGGGCAGGGCTTCGGCCCCGGGCTCCGGGGCGTGGTCCCCCTGCGGCCCGGACTCGCCTGCTGCGGCAGATGCGGGCCGGCCGTCGGCCGGGGGCGGCTGCGCGGGGGCGGCCTGCGGTTCGGGGTCCGGTTCCGGGCCCGGCTCGGCCGGAGCGGTGGCGGGCGGGGTGGCCGTCAGGCGGAGGGCGGTCAGGAGGGGGGCCACCGCCGGTTCGTGGCGGAGGGGGGTGTCCGTGCCGTCCGTTTCGACCGGGACTCCGGACGCGATGAGGGCGCGGCGCATCTGCGGGAGGGTGCGGCCGCCGGCGCGGACCAGGACGGCCATGTCCTGCCAGGGCACGCCGTCCTCAAGGTGGGCCCGGCGCAGGACGTCGGCGATGTTGTCCAGCTCGGCGCCGGCCGTCGGGTACGTGAAGACCTCCACCCGGCCGCCCTCCCGCGTGGCCTGCAGGGCGCGGTGCGCGCGGACCGCGTCCGCGGGGAGGCGGGGCAGCGGCATGCGGGTCGTGAGGAGGCGGGTCGCCTGCAGGATGGCCGCGCCCGAGCGGCGGCCCACCGTCAGGGCCCTGACCCGCGCGCCCGGGAAGGCGGACTCGAAGTCCAGCACGTTGTTGATGTCGGCGCCGCGGAAGGCGTAGATCGACTGGTCCGGGTCGCCGAAGGCGACCAGCGTGCCGCCGCGCCCGGTCAGGGCCCGCAGCAGCCGCAGCTGCGAGGCGTCCGTGTCCTGGTACTCGTCCACGAAGATCGCGTCGTAGGCGGAGGCCAGCGACGGGGTGCGCTCGGCGAGGAGCACCGCGCGGTGCAGGAGCTCGGCGTAGTCCAGCGTCCCCTGCATGTCGAGGACGTCCAGGTACTCGGAGAGGAAGGCGGCCGCCGCCTTCCAGTCGGGGCGGCCGATGCGGTCCGCGAAGGCGGCGAGGGCCTGCGGGCCGAGGCCCAGCTCGCGGGCGCGGGCGAGGACCGCCCGGACTTCGTCGGCGAACCCGCGCGTGGTCAGCGCGGCCCGCAGGTCGTCCGGCCAGCGGATCGAGCGGATCCGGCGCTGGCCCTCCAGGAGGGTGCGGACCATCACGTCCTGCTCGGGGCCGGACAGCAGCCGCAGCGGGTCGGCGAACAGGTCGGTGTCCTGGTGTGCGCGGACCAGGCCGTAGCAGAAGGAGTGGAAGGTGGTGGCCTGCGGGGCGCGGGCACCGCCCAGCCTCAGGGCGGCCCGGTCGCGCAGTTCCACCGCCGCCTTGCGGCTGAAGGTGAGGATGAGGATCCGGGAGGGGTCCGTGCCCGCTTCCACGCGGGCGGCGACGGCCTCGACCAGCGTGGTCGTCTTCCCGGTGCCCGGTCCGGCCAGGACCAGGAGTGGTCCGCCGGGGTGGTCAACCACCGCCCGCTGCGCTGCGTCCAGCACAGGGGGATCCACCCGTTCCGGCCCGGTGCGCACGAGGCGGTACGCGTCGGGGGTCCGCGTACGCCGCCGTTCGGTGCGGTCGGAGGAAGAGGTGATCACGTGAGGTGCCGGTCCTGGTGGGTCTGCGGGGTGTGGCGGTGCTGCCGTGCCGGCTCGCGCGGAAGCCGAAGAGGCAACGCTACGGCAACCGGCGCGCCCCGCGCAGTCCCCCCGGGTACCCCGGACGGGCGTTCGCACGGTCGCCCGATCGCCCGCCCCGGCGCCGCATGGCCGAAGCTGTCAGGTGTGAGCCTCGTCGCGCCCGCCGTCCCCTCCGGGGTCCCGTCCGGGGTCCCGTCCGGGGTCCGGGTCCCCGTCCCAGCGCGCCCGGCGCATGTCCAGGCGCGGTTCGCCGCCGGCCGTCAGGCGCAGCGGGGTGGACTCCGTCCGGTAGTGCTCCAGGGCGCGCGCCTCGTGGCCGGGCAGCGGCATGCCGTCCGCCCGCACCACGCGCCACCAGGGCACGGCTCCCCCGTACAGGGCCATGACACGCCCGACTTGGCGCGGTCCTCCCTCGCCGAGCCATTCGGCGACGTCCCCGTATGTCATCACCCGGCCGGGCGGAATACGCTCGACGACCTCCAGTACGCGCTCCGCGTGCGCGGGCAGCTCCTCACTCATTCAGCACATGGTGCAGTACGCCGGCCACCCGTCGGTGGAAGTTGTGGTTCCGGACCGGCGCGCACCCTGATGCCCCGGCGGCCCCTCGGTCCGTGCCACCATCTTCCGGGCGGTGACTGGTGATACGTGATCAAGAAGAGACGGATGTGACGACGAAGGAGCAGGGTGTGAGCCCTCCGGAAGGCGCGGCGGGGGACGACGGCGCGCGCCCTGACGACGGCCCCGCCTCCCGCCCGCAGAACCGCCCCCAGGACCTCGCGCCGGACCTCGCGCCGGACCCGGCGCCGGACCCGGCGCCGGGCCTCGCGCCCGGCCTCCCGGCCGGCCGCACCCGCGGCGGCGACGACACCGGCGAAGGTCACGACGCCGGCGGCGAGGAGGACGCGGAGGCCCCGCACGGCCATGCCCCGACCGCCGCCGACCAGGTCGAGGTCGACGAACCGCTGCTCGCCGCCCGCGTGCACCGGCCGTCCGACCTCGTACGCCTCCTCGTCGGCATCCTCGGCATCGCCGTGCTCCTCGGCATCGCCGCCTTCGCCCACGGCACCACGGTCGGCCTGGAGGAGGACATCAGCAAGGGCACCGGCCAGGCGCCGGACCTCTTGATCAAGGTCGCGGCGCTGGTCTCCAGCATCGCGGTGCTGCTGCTCCCCGTCGCCTTCGCCATCGAGCGGCTGATCAAACGCGACGGGCTGCGCATCGCCGACGGCGTGCTCGCCGCCGTCCTCGCGCACGGCGTCACCCTGGCCACCGACCTGTGGGTCTCCCAGGCCGCCCCCGACACCATCCAGGACGCCCTCACCCGTTCCGCCGGCGGCGGGGCCCTCACCGATCCCGTGCACGGCTACCTCGCGCCCGTGATCGCGTACATGACCGCGGTCGGCATGACCCGCAGGCCCCACTGGCGCGTCGCGCTGTGGGTCGTCCTGCTGCTCAACGCGCTCACCATGCTGGTCAACGGCTACACCACGCCCTTCTCGATCATCCTCACCGTGCTGATCGGCTGGAGCGTGGCCTACGGCACCCTGTACGCCGTCGGCTCCCCCAACGTGCGCCCCACCGGGCAGCACCTCCTCGCCGGGCTGCGCCGCGTCGGCTTCCAGCCGGTCAGCGCGATGCGCGCCGAGATGCCCGAGGGTCCCGAGGCGTCCGAGACCGGCGACCGCGGCCGGCGCTACCACGTCACCCTGGAGGACGGTCCTCCGCTCGACGTCACCGTCGTCGACCGGGAACAGCAGGCCCAGGGCTTCTTCTACCGGGTCTGGCGCCGGCTCACCCTGCGCGGCATCACCACCCGCCGCAGCCTGCAGTCGCTGCGGCAGGCCCTGGAGCAGGAGGCGCTCCTCGCGTACGCGGCCATCGCGGCCGGGGCGAACGCGCCGAAGCTGATCGCCACCTCCGAGCTGGGGCCGGACGCGGTGATGCTCGTGTACGAGCACCTGGGCGGCCGGACCCTGGACTCCCTCCCCGACGAGGAGATCACCGACGAGCTGAGCCGCAACGCGTGGGAGCAGGTACGCGCCCTGCAGTCGCGGCGGATCGCCCACCGCAGGCTCACCGGGGACGCGCTCGTGGTGGATCGTTCCGGCAATGTCATCCTCACCGACCTGCGGGGCGGGGAGATCGCCGCGGGCGACCTGGTGCTCCGGATGGACGTCGCGCAGCTGCTGGCCACCCTCGGCCTGCGGGTCGGCGCGGAACGCGCGGTGGCCTCGGCGGTCTCGGTGCTCGGCCCGGACACGGTGGCGGGCTGCCTGCCGCTGCTCCAGCCGATCGCGCTGAGCCGTTCCACCCGGGGGACGCTGCGCAAGCTGGCCCGGGAGCGGGCCGAGCGGGAGCGGGAGGCCGTACTGGAGTCCTCGCGGGCGGCGAAGGCCGCGCGCGAGGCGGAGGCCGCGGCTCCGGGGACGACCGCGGCGGTCTCCGCCGCGGACCGCAAGGCCGAGAAGAAGGCCCTGGACGACGCCCTGGACGGGGCCCGCGAGGAGGACCTGCTCAGCCAGATCCGCCAGCAGGTGCTGCTGATCCGTCCGCAGGCGCCGGTGGAGCCGGCGCGGCTGGAGCGGATCCGGCCGCGCACGCTGGTCTCGTTCATCGCGGGCGCCTTCGGCGCGTACTTCCTGCTGACGCAGCTCGCGCACGTCCCCCTCGCCGAGACCGTCGCGGACGCGGAGTGGGGCTGGGTCGGTGCGGCCCTGGCCTTCTCGGCGCTCAGCTACGTCGCGGCGGCCATGAGCCTGCTGGGCTTCGTACCCGAGCGGGTGCCGTTCCTGCGGACCGTGGTCGCGCAGGTGGCCGGGTCCTTCGTGAAGCTGGTCGCGCCGGCGGCGGTCGGCGGCGTCGCCCTGAACACGCGCTTCCTGCAGCGGGCGGGGATCCGGCCGGGGCTCGCGGTGGCGAGCGTCGGCGCCTCGCAGCTGTTCGGTCTGGCCAGCCACATCCTGCTGCTGCTGTCCTTCGGCTATCTGACCGGCACCGAGAAGACCCCGGAGATGACCCCGTCCCGGACGGTCATCGCGGGTCTGCTGACGGTGGCGGTCCTGGTGCTGGTGGTGACGGCGGTCCCGTTCATGCGGAAGTTCGTGGTCACGCGGGTACGGGCGCTGTTCGCGGGCGTGGTGCCGCGCATGCTGGACGTGCTCCAGCGGCCGAAGAAGCTGGTGACCGGCATCGGCGGGATGCTGCTGCTGACGGGCTGCTTCGTGATGTGCCTGGACGCCTCGATCCGGGCGTTCGGGGGCGGCGAGGCCATCAGCTACGCGAGCATCGCGGTGGTGTTCCTGGCGGGCAACGCGCTCGGTTCGGCCGCGCCGACGCCCGGCGGCATGGGCGCGGTGGAGGCCACCCTGACGCTGGGCCTGGTCGCGGCCGGGCTGGAGAAGGAGGTGGCCATCTCGGCGGTGCTGCTGTTCCGCCTGATGACGTTCTGGCTGCCGGTCCTGCCGGGGTGGATCTCGTTCAACTTCCTGACCCGCAAGGAGGCCATCTAGCCTCCGGCCCGGTCGGCGGGCTTCCGGGTGCTCCGCCCCGGGCCTGGGTTTCCGCCCCCGCCGGGCGGCCCGGCCGCGGCGGATGCGGCCGCTCCCGCTCCGGCGGCCGTGCGGGGCGTGGGCCGGCGGTACCGGACGCCCCCGCAGGCCGTCGCCGGGTGCGTTCTTACCCGAACGGGTCAGCGCGCGGGCGGGGGCCGACCGGCGCGCGCAGGATGGTGACATGCCCAAACACCTCCTGCGGGTCGCCGTCGCCGTCGCTCTCCTGGCCGGGGTGGCCGGTACCAGTGGCTGTTCCGACAGCGGGGAGGAGAAGACGCCCAAGGCGGGCGGCACCGAGGGGGCGCCACCTCTGAAGTGGGGGGACTGCGAGGCCCCGACGGCGGCCGAGGGGGGCGGGCAGGCGCCGCCCAAGGACTGGCAGTGCGCCACGCTCCACGTGCCGCTCGACTACGCCGACCCCGAAGGAGAAACGATTCCTCTCGCCCTGATCCGGGCGAAGGCGAGGAACCAGAAAGAGCGCCTCGGGTCTCTCGTGTTCAACTTCGGCGGACCCGGCGGGTCCGGCATCACCACGCTGCCCGGCGCCGCCAAGGAGTACGAGGCCCTGCGCCAGCGCTACGACCTCGTGAGCTTCGACCCGCGCGGGGTGGGCCGCAGCGCCCCCGTCCTGTGCCTGGACGACAAGCAGCTCGACGCCTACTACGCCTCGAACTCCTCCCCCGACACCCCCGAGGCGGAGAAGGCGTACCTGGAGAACACCCGCAAGTACCAGCGGGCCTGCGAGGCGAAGTCGGGGAAGGTGCTCCCGTACGTCGGCACCGAGAACGCCGCCCGCGACCTCGACCGGATCCGCCAGGCCCTCGGCGACGAGAAGCTCAACTACTTCGGGATCTCCTACGGGACCGAGCTGGGCGGGGTCTACGCCCACCTCTTCCCGGAGAAGGTCGGCCGGACCGTCTTCGACGCCGTCGTCGACCCGACCGCGACCTCCGAGCAGGGGGCCCTCGGCCAGGCCAAGGGCTTCCAGCTGGCCCTCGGCAACTTCGCGCAGGACTGCGTGGACCGGGGCGACGAGTGCCGGCTCCAGGGCAGTACCGCCAAGGAGATCGAGGACAACATCATCAAGCTCCAGAAGCAGCTGGCCGCCAAGCCCATCCCGGGGATCGGCGACCGGATGCTGACCGAGTCCTCGGCGACCAACGGCATCGCCCAGTCCCTCTACTCGCAGGAGCTCTGGCCGCTGCTGGAGCAGGGCCTGGACGAGGCCGAGGGCGGCCAGGGCCAGCTGCTGATGGCCCTGTCGGACGCCCTCAACGGCCGTTCCCAGAACGGCGACTACAGCAACATCGGCGCCGCCAACACCGCGATCAACTGCGTGGACTCCAAGGACCGTTACACCCTGGAGCAGACCAAGGCGAAGCTGCCCGACTTCCGTGCCGCCTCGCCGGTCTTCGGGGACTTCCTCGGCTGGGCCATGATGGGCTGCACCGGCTGGCCGGTGCCCGGAACCGCGTCGACGCCGGACGTCTCCGCCCCCGGCGCCGACCCGATCCTGGTGATCGGCAACACGGGCGACCCGGCCACCCCGTACGAGGGCGCCCGCAAGATGGTGGAACGGCTCGGCCCCGGCGTGGGCGTGGAGCTCACGTACAAGGGCGAGGGACACGGGGCCTACAACAGCGGCGACCCGTGCGTGCAGGGAGCCGTGAACTCCTACCTGCTGGACGGGAAGGTGCCCGCGGCGAACACCGTCTGCACCCCGGCCCCGGACGCCTCACAACCTCCCGCCCAGCCGTCGGCCCCGGTGGAACCCCTCGGCGCCTGACCCGGATCTCGGAACCGGGAAACGCGCAGGGGCCGTACCCGCGGCGAAACGCGCAGGGGCCGTACCCGCGGCGAAACACGCGGGTACGGCCCCTGCGGGGACATCAGAGGGCGATCAGTAGACCGGCTTCTCGGGCTCGATCTGGTGGACCCAGCCGATCACGCCGCCGCCGACATGCACCGCGTCCGCGAAGCCCGCGGACTTCAGGACCGCGAGGACTTCCGCACTGCGGACACCCGTCTTGCAGTGCAAGACGATGCGCTTGTCCTGCGGCAGGTCCTGCAGGGCCGTGCCCATCAGGAACTCGCCCTTGGGGATCAGCTTCGCGCCGGGGATCGAGACGATCTCGTACTCGTTGACCTCGCGGACGTCGATGATCTCGATCTGCTCGTCGGCGTCGATCCACTCCTTGAGCTGCTTGGGAGTGATCGTGGAGCCGGCGGCCGCCTCCTGGGCCTCCTCCGACACGACGCCGCAGAAGGCCTCGTAGTCGATGAGTTCCTTGACGGTGGCGTTCGGACCGCAGACCGCGCAGTCAGGGTCCTTGCGGACCTTGACCTGGCGGTACTGCATCTCCAGGGCGTCGTAGATCATCAGACGGCCGACCAGAGGCTCGCCGACGCCCGTGAGGACCTTGATGGCCTCGGTGACCTGGATGGAGCCGATGGACGCGCAGAGCACGCCCAGCACGCCGCCCTCGGCGCAGCTCGGGACCATGCCCGGCGGCGGGGGCTCCGGGTAGAGGCAGCGGTAGCACGGGCCGTGCTCGGACCAGAAGACCGAGGCCTGGCCGTCGAAGCGGTAGATCGAACCCCACACGTACGGCTTGTTCAGCAGCACGCAGGCGTCGTTGACGAGGTAGCGCGTGGCGAAGTTGTCCGTGCCGTCGACGATGAGGTCGTACTGGCTGAAGATCTCCATCACGTTCTCGGCCTCGAGCCGCTCTTCGTGAAGGACCACGTTCACGTACGGGTTGATGCCCAGCACGCTGTCGCGGGCGGACTCGGCCTTGGAGCGGCCGATGTCCGACTGGCTGTGGATGATCTGGCGCTGCAGGTTCGACTCGTCGACCTCGTCGAACTCCACGATGCCCAGCGTGCCGACGCCGGCCGCGGCCAGGTACATGAGGGCGGGCGAGCCGAGGCCGCCCGCGCCCACGGCCAGCACCTTCGCGTTCTTCAGGCGCTTCTGGCCGTCCATCCCCACGTCGGGGATGATCAGGTGGCGGGAGTACCGACGGACCTCGTCAACGGTGAGCTCAGCAGCCGGCTCGACCAGGGGTGGCAGCGACACGGGGACTCCGTAGATGGTTACGACTTAACGGTGGTTCTCTCCGTAACACTGCCACGCCCGTCTTCATTCCAAGACACCTGTTCCGATACGTGAGACGATTTCGTCCCAGTACCCGGGCATGGAGGCCCACGGGTCCCGGTCCCCGACGGCGCGGCGGTCGGTGAACCAGATGGTGCCGGCGCCCTGCCAGCGGGCGATCCGCATCGCCTCCTCCAGGTGCGTGCGCGGCACCCCGTGGACCAGGTGGCAGAACCGCTCCGGCGGATGTTCGGCCGTCCACTCCGCCACCTGCGACCAGCGGTAGTCGGCCCAGGCCCCGGAGAAGGTGACCAGCTGGTCGGCGGCGTCCGCGTAGCCCTCGTAGGGGTGCGTGCCGTGCCCGAGCACGATCCGCAGGTCCTGCCCCAGGCCCCGCAGGGAGTCGGCGACGCGGCGCACCGAGGCCAGCTCCGCCTTGTCCGCCGGGGCCCCGGCGAGGTAGAAGCCGCCGACCCCGTACCAGTCCCGGAAGCGGTGGGCGTCGGAGACCAGCTCCCCGAAGGACCGCGATCCGTCCCGCATCGCGAGATGGCCGAGGACCGTGCCACCCGCGGCGTGCAGCTTCGCGGCCGCTTCCGTGCAGTGCGGATCGGGCCGCCCGCCCGGGCCGTCGGCGACGTTCAGCACGGCCCAGTGCAGCGGGGTGCCGGGGCGGGTCAGTTCGGCCCATTCCACGGGGGCGAGCAGCGGGTGCGCGTAGCCGGGAATGCCCAGTCCGAGGCGGCCGGCCCCGGTCGCGGCCGCCGTCAGGGCCCCCGGCGGAGTGGTCAGATGCGGCACGCCGCCTCCATCCAGATGTCCGCGAGGGATTCCTCCAGGTTGATCCGGGGCCGCCAGCCGAGCCGGTCGCGGGCGGTACGCACGTCGGCCTGCTGCCAGGCCCCGCAGCCGTCCGGGTACGGGTACGGCTGGGGGGCCGTGGCGGCGAGCTGCTCGGCGGTGGCCTCGGAGCGGGGGGACCCGATCGAGGTGAGCCCGGCCGGCGGGCGGCCGGGGTGACCGTGCGCCTGCTGGGGCCCGCCGTGCGGTACGTCGAGCTCGTGCAGGGCCCCTCCGTACCCGGCGACCCGGGCCAGGACGGCGGCCGCGTCACGCAGCCGGACGGCACGGCCGGTGCCGATGTTCACCACGCCCTGGGCGGCGGACAGGGAAGCGGCGTGCACGGCCCGCGCCACGTCCCGTACGTCGACGAAGTCGCGCTGCACGCCGAGCCCGCTGAGCTTGAGCTCGCCGTCACCGGACTGCATGGCGCGGCGCATGGCCTCGGCGAGCCGGCCGAGCGGGGACCCGGCGGGGGTGCCCGGGCCGACGGGCGAGAAGATCCGCAGGACGACGGCGTCGAGCCCTGAGCCCAGCACCAGTTCGGTGGCGGCCAGTTTGCTGACGCCGTATGGTCCGCCGGGTCTCGGGACGGCGTCCTCGGCCGTGGAGGATCCGGGCTGGCTGGGCCCGTACTCGGCGGCGCAGCCGAGCTGGACGAGCCGGGCCCCGCAGCCGCTGCGGCGCAGCGACTCGCAGATCGTCGCGACGGCGACGGTGTTGTGCCGGGTGAGTTCGCGGGCCCCGCCCCGGGTGGCTCCGGCGCAGTTGATGACGACGCCCGGGTGGACGGCGTCGAGGAAGCGCGTGAGCGCTCCGGGGCTGCCGGTGGCGAGGTCGAAGCGGACGTCGGCGTCGTCGCCACGGCCGAGCGCGGTGAGCTGGACGGCGGGGTCGGCGAGCAGCCGGTCGGCGACGTAGCGGCCGAGGTATCCGTTGGCTCCGATCAGCAGCACCCTCATCGCGAGACCCCTTGGTCGGTTGGCTGGCCGGTCATGTCTGTTTCTCCTTGCGGACGGGTGGACGGATGGGGCGGGGTACGGGAGTTGCGCCTCGGCGTCGGCTCCGAAGTGGTGGTCCCGGGGGACGTCATGGCCTCGCGTGCGCGGATGCGCGGGACAGGGCGAGGACGGCGTGGACGAGGAGTACGGCCGCTGCGGCGGGGGCCGCCGCCGGGAGCGGGACCAGGGCGAGGGCGAGTGCGGCGGCGACGGGTCCGCGGCGGGATCCGTGCCGCAGCAGGAGCCGGGTCAGGAAGAGCAGCAGGGCGAGCGGCACGGCCACCGGCAGCGGTGCGCCGGTGAGGGCGGCGGCGCCGACGGCGGCCGCGGTGGAGCCGGCGACGGACGCGAACAGCAGGGGGCGGGCCCGGTCGGCGAAGTCCTCCAGCGCGCGGCTCCCGTCGAGCCGGGCCCTGGCCCCGGCGGCGAAGGCCGCTGCGAGCAGGTGCCCGGGGGCGACGGCCAGCGCGAGGCCGACCGCGAGGGCGGTGCCGTGCCGGTGGACGGCCCAGCCGACGACGGCCGCGGCGAGCAGGTGGGCGAGCCACGGGAACCGGCCCCCGGCGGCCCGGCCGGGCCACACCAGGGCGGCGACGGTGGCGGCCACGGCTGCGGGCCCGGCCCACGCCTGGCCCGCGGCGGCGGCGCCGGCGGCGAGGGCGCCGGGGAGCAGCGCACAGCCGAGGGCGCGGTAGGCGGACGGCCCGGCCGGGACCGGGGCGGACGCGGCGGCGGGTTCTTCTCCGCGCGGGCTGCGGGCGTACAGCTCCTCGGCGAGGGAGAAGACGTCCCGGTGCCGGAAGCGGGCGGCGGTGCGGTCGGTGATGCCGTGGGCCTCCAGGCCGGCGGCGATCTCCAGGGGGTCCACGGCCCGCTCGCACAGCTCGCGGTGGCGGTGCAGCAGGGCCTTGACGGGGTCCCCCGCGGCCCGCCTGCGCGCCCTTCCGGCCGACGGCGGGGCCGCGGTGTCGGGGTCGACGGTGGTCATACGGCGGCCTCCGAGGTCGGGTCCGGGGCGGGCTTGGCCCAGGTCGGGCTGGTCCAGTGGCCGGGCACCCGGGCCTCCGGGGGGCGGGCGAAGGGGACGCCGCCGTCGGGCCGCTGGGAGCCCTTGGCCAGCAGCCGCAGGTAGATCTCCCGGAAGGCGGCGACGTTCTGCTCGACGGTGAACAGCTCCAGGGCGCGCGCCCGTGCGGCGGCCCCGAGGCGTTCCGCCCGCTCGGCGTCCCCGAGCAGGGACAGGCAGGCTTCGGCGAGCGCCCGCGGGTTGCGCGGCGGGACGACGAGCCCGGTGCCTCCGATGACCTCGCAGACGGCGCCGACGTCGGTGGAGACGGTGGCGCGCCCGCAGAGCATCGCCTCGGCCAGGGTGATGGGGAAGCCCTCGATCACGGAGGACAGCACGACGACGCGCCCGGCGCCGTACGCCTCGGCCGCGGAGGGGGTCTCCGGTCCGCCGATCTCCTCGAAGGAGACCGGGTTCTCCCCGACGGTGACGCTGTCGGCGGCCTCGTCGGGGAACAGCTGCGCGGCGAGTGAGCGGCAGTCGGCGAGGTAGCCGGGGTCCGCGGCCGTGGCGAAGATCCGCAGCCGGGTGCGCGGTTCGGCCCTGCGGACCTCGGCGAAGGCGTGCAGCAGGGCGATGAGGTCCTTGGCGGGCTCCACCCGGCCGACCCACACCAGCGTGTCGGGGTCCCCGCGGTCGGCGGCCTCTCCGACGGTGGTGAATCGGTCCGCCTCCATCCCCGGGTAGACCGTCCGCAGCCGGTCACGGGTGGCGCCGCAGCGCTCCTGCCAGCGCCGGGCGTGGGCGTTCCCGGGGGTGAGGAAGTCGGCCCGGGCGTAGATCTCGGTGGCCAGCCGCAGGTGGAAGGCGGCGAGCAGGGCCCGGACGGCGGGGCGGGGCTCCTCGCCCTCGGCGGCGCCGCCGAGGTGGGCCAGGTAGTGGGCGCGCAGCTGGACCCCGTACTCGGTGACCAGCAGCGGGACCCCGAAGAAGCGTTTGGCCAGCAGGCCGGGCAGCGCCGCCACGCCGCCGGCGGCGGCGTGGCAGACGTCGACCGCGCCGAGGCCCTCGCCGTGGGCGTTCTCCTCGTACCAGTCGAGGGACAGCGGCCGGAGCATGCCCTCCAGTTCGTCCACGAACTCCAGCAGGTCGGTCACCTGCGCCGCCTGTACGGTGCGGCTCGCGCCGGGGGCCCGGCAGGCGGCCTCCAGGGCCCGTACCGCGGATTCGGAGCGTAGTGCCGCGTACAGCCCGCCCTGTTCGCGGGCGAGAGCGGCGAGCCCGTACAGCCCGCTGGCGAAGGGGTCGGGTGCGCCGGCGCAGATCCCCTGGACCAGCTCCTTGAAGCAGTCCGCGAACCGTCGGCGCTCGCGCCGGGAGTAGGTCCGTCCGTCGTCGGCGGGGGCCCACAGGGGGGCCGTGCGGACGTGGGTGACGTGCTCGGGCAGCGGGACCCGGGCGCGCTCCTGCTCGGCGCTGCGGCTCAGCGCGTAGAGCTCGAACTCGTGCTGCGGGAGTCCGCGCACGAGGCGGTCGCACCACAGCCTGGCCTCGCCCGTCGCATACGGATAACCACCTTCCGTGAGCAGTCCGATCCGCACGAGTGGCACCCCCGATCTCCCGTCCAGGCGGTCGCCGTCGGTCAGGCGACCCGCCGCGGGAGAACTCAAGCGGATATGCCGAAGGCGCGACGGACGGTTGTCCGTCGCGCCACCGGAAGGGGTGAAGAGTCGTAACTTTCCCGTACGGTTCGCGTTCGAGCACGCTAGAAGTACAGCCCCGGAAGGCTCGAACTAGGCGGTGGCGTAGGCCTCCTGGCGGGACGATCTCCGTTCCGCGGCCAGCGCCGGATCGAGTTCCGGTACCGCGGCCAGCAGTTGGCGGGTGTAGGGGTGGGCCGGACGGTCGTAGACCTCGTCCACCGGGCCCTCCTCCACGATCTCGCCCGCCCGCATGACGGCGACCCGGTCGCTGACCTGCCGGACGACCGCCAGGTCGTGCGCGATGAAGACCAGGGCGATGCCGGACTCCCGCTGGAGTTCCGCCAGCAGGGCGGTGACCTGTGCCTGCGTGGTCACGTCGAGGGCCGAGACGGGCTCGTCGCAGACGATCAGCCGGGGCCGGGGCGCCAGCGCACGCGCGATGCCGACCCGTTGGCGCTGGCCGCCGCTGAACTCGTGCGGGTAGCGGTCGTAGTGCCCGGCCTCCAGTCCGACGCGCTCCAGCAGTTCCCCGACGCGGGCCCGCAGGGCCGCCGTGTCGCGTTCCCCGGCCGCGCGCAGCGGGTCGGCGATGGACTCGCCGACGGAGCGGCGCGGGTTGAGGGAGGAGACGGGGTCCTGGAAGACCATCTGGACGCCGCCCGTGATGCCGGTGGCGGGGACGCCCCCGTGCCGGACCTGCCCGGAGTCGGGCTCCAGCAGTCCGACGAGCATCCGACCGAGCGTGCTCTTGCCGGAGCCGCTCTCGCCGACGATGCCGAGGGTCTCCCCGGCCCGCACGGCGAGGGACACCCCGGCGACGGCGGCGACCCGCCGCCCCCGCCGGCCGAACTCCCGCCGCAGCCCGACGGCTTCGACGACGGGCGCATCCGGCCCCGGCGTTCGGGGCGCGGGGTCCGGGTGGCCGCTCCGGGAACGGCGCGGCCCGTCGAGCCTGGGCACCGCCGCCAGCAGCTCCCGCGTGTACGGCTCTGCGGGGGCGGTCAGCACGGAGGCCACCGGCCCGCGCTCCACCGCCGCGCCGTCCCGCATGACCAGCAGCTCGTCCACGCTCTCCGCGGCCACGCCCACGTCGTGGGTGACCAGCAGCAGGCCGAGTCCGCGCTCCTCGCGCAGGCCGTGCAGCAGGTCCAGGATCTGGGCCTGGACGGTGACGTCCAGCGCGGTGGTCGGCTCGTCGGCGATCAGCAGCCGCGGTTCGCAGGCCAGCGCCATGGCGATGAGGGCCCGTTGCCGCATGCCGCCGCTGAACTCGTGCGGCCGCGCCCGGGAGCGGCGTACGGCGTCCGCGATGCCCACCCGGTCGAGGACCTCGACGGCCCGGGCCCGGGCGGCGCGCCGGGAGGCGCCCGAGTGGATCCGGTGGACCTCGGCGATCTGGTCGCCGATGGCGAGGTAGGGGTCGAGGGAACTCAGCGGGTCCTGGAAGACCATGGCGGCGGTCCCGCCGCGCAGGCGGCGCAGTTCGGCGGGCGTGGCCGCGGACACGTCGGTGCCGCCGACCCGGACGGTGCCGGCCAGCCGTGCGCCGGTGCCGCGGTGCAGGCCCAGCAGGGCCGCGGCCACGGTGGACTTGCCGCTGCCGGACTCGCCCACGATGCCCAGGGCCCGTCCGGCCCGGAGGGTGAAGGAGACCCCGTCCACGGCCCGTACGTGGTCGCCCGCCCCGCCCACGGGGAAGTCGACGACGAGGCCGGCGACCTCGACCAGTGCCTGTGTCATGCGAGGGCCACCCTTCGGTCCGCAGCGGCGTAGAGCAGGTCGGCGATCGCGCCCGCGACGACGACGGCCGCGCCGATCGCGAGGACGACGCCCACGACGACGGGCAGGTCCACGACCCGCACCGCGTCGATCAGGGTCTTGCCGAGACCGGGGATCCCGAACAGCGACTCCGTCAGCACCGCGCCGCCGATCATCGTGCCGAAGTCGACGGCGCTGAGGGCGATCACGGGGGCGACGGCGCCGCGCACCGCGTGCCGGGTGACGAGGGCCCGCTCCCCCACCCCGTAGGCGCGGAAGGTGCGGATGTGGTCCTCGGCGAGCGCCTCCAGGGTCGAACTGCGCGTGAGCCGGGCGTACTTGGCGCTCTCGAAGAGCCCGAGCGTCAGCCAGGGCAGCAGCAGGTTCCAGGCCCACTGTTCGGGGTCCTCGGTCAGGGGCACGTACGTCGGGAACGGCAGCCACTGGAGGTAGGCGCAGACCGCCATGAGCAGGAGCAGCCCCAGGATGAAGACGGGCGTGCCGGTCCCGGCGAGGGTGAGGACGGTCAGCAGGCGTTCGGTGATGCCGCCGCGGCGCAGCGCGGACAGCAGCCCGGTGCCGACGCCGACCAGCAGCCAGATCGCCAGCGCGCCCAGCGCGAGCGACAGGGTGGCGGGCAGCCTGGTCAGGATCAGCCCGGTGACCTGCTGGTCGGTCTGGTACGAGAATCCCAGGCAGGGCGCGTCGCAGTGCAGGGCCTGCCCGGCGCCCGCGGAGTAGTCCCGGCCGGCCACCAGCCCCTGGAGGAAGTGCAGGTACTGGGCGACGGCCGATTCGTTCAGCCCGAGCTGTTCGCGGACCTGGGCGATCTGCTGCGGGTTGCAGCGTTCTCCGCAGGCGAGGCGGGCGGGGTCGCCCGGGGCGAAGTAGAAGAGGACGTGGATGAGGACGGACAGGGCGAGCAGCACGAGCAGTGCGCCGCCGATCCGTTGGAGCACGAAGCGCGTCACGCCTTGCTCTCCTTTCCGGTGCCGACCCGCAGGCGGGAGCCTTCGCGCGGGTCGAGGGCCGTGCGGACGGCGTCACCGAGGACGGTGAAGGCGAGCACGGTGACGAAGAGCAGCCCGGCGGGCAGCAGGACGTAGGCCGGGTCGGCCCGGAACCAGGTCTGTGCGCTGGAGAGCATCTGTCCCCAGGAGGGGGTGGGCGGCTTGACGCCGACCCCCAGGAAGGACAGGGAGGCCTCGGCCACCATGGCGGTCGGCACCTTGATGGCGGCGATGGTGATGACGGGGGCGGCCAGCGAGGGCAGCAGTTCGCGGCAGGCGATCCGCAGGGTGCCGTTGCCGGAGAGCCGGGCGGCGTCCACGAAGTCGAGGCCGCGCAGGGCGAGGGTCTGGGCGCGGACCATGCGGGCGGTGCCGCCCCAGTCGAAGAGCCCGATGAGGAGGATCAGGAGCAGGGGGCGCGGGAAGTCGGGCGGGACGACCGCGGTGAGGGCGATGCCGATGACCAGCATCGGCAGGGCGATCATCACGTCGGTGGCCAGGCCGATGAGGCGGCCCGCGAACCGGCCGCCGAGCGCGGCGGCGAGTCCGACGCCCACGCCGACGGCCGTCTGTACGGCGACCGCGCCGAGGGCGACGAGCAGCGAGATCCGTGCGCCGTACAGGAGCCGGGTGAACAGGTCGCGGCCGGTGCCCGGCTCGACGCCGAGCCAGTGGTCGGCGGAGATCCCGCCGAAGGAGCCGAGGGGGACGCCGCCGCGGGCGGAGTCCACGAGGTCGTCGTGGTAGGCGCCGGGGTCCTGTCCGGTGAGGTGCGAGAGCAGCGGGGCGGCGAGCGCGAGGAGGACGAGCAGGGCCAGGACGGCGGCGGCCGCGAGGGCGGAGGGCCGCCGTCGCACCCGCCGCCACACCTGGCGTCCGGCGCCGGCTCCCGGGGGGACGGCCCCGGGCGCCGGCGCGGACCGTTCGAGGGCGATGCTCACTTGACCGCGACCTGCGAGATGTCGAGGACGCCGGTCCAGTCGCTGATGACGACGTTCTTGACGTCCTTGCCGACGAGCCGCTTGTAGACCGGGTGGAAGAGCGGCACGGTGAGGGCCTGCTCGCCGATCTTCTTGTCGAGGGCGCCCCAGCGCTTGCCGGCCGCGGCGAGGTCGGTCAGCTTGGCGATCTCGTCGATCTCGGCGTTGACGGCCGGGTCGTCGAGCTGCGCGTGGTTGTAGTTGGAGCCGCCGGTCACGATCTGCCGGCCGTCGAAGATCGGGGCGAGGAAGGGGCCTCCGGACGGCCAGTCGGCGCCCCAGCGGGAGAGGAAGAAGCCGGGGGTGTTCTTGGCGTCCCAGCGGCGCTCGTTGAAGGCGTTGTTCTCCAGGCCCTCCAGCTTGACGGTGATGCCGGCGGCGGCGAGCGCCTGCTGGACCGCGGTGGCGACCTCGGGGCTGGTCTGGCGGTTCTGCGCGGTGGAGTGGGTCAGGGTGACGGTGAGGCCGTCGGGGAAGCCCGCCTCCTTCAGCAGTTCCTTCGCCTTGGCCGGGTCGCCGGTCCTGCCCGCCGGGAAGTGGTCGTACGGGGTGAAGCCGAAGGCCTCGCGCTCGGGCAGGAAGGTGGTGGCGGGCTCGGCCAGTGCGGAGCCGCCGGCGGCGTTGACCACGCTGGTGCGGTTGATCGCGTGGGAGACGGCCTGGCGCACCTTCGGGTTGTCGAAGGGTGCGACCTTGGGGTTGAAGGCGATGTAGTTGACGTAACCGAAGTGGCCGGTGCCGACGCGGCCGGCGAGTTCCTTGTTGTCGCCGATCTGCGCGAGCTCCGCCGGGCCGAGGTTGGTGTCGGTGGTGATGGCGGCCGAGTCGGGGCCGGCGCTGGTGGTCAGGCGCTGGTTGATGACGGCGGAGTCGAGACCGGAGCGGACGTCGATCTTGTCCGGGTAGGCCTTGCGCTCCTCGTCGGTCTTCTCGTCCCAGTGCTCGTTGCGCTCCAGGGTGAGGTGCTCGCCGTCGTTCTCGTTCTTGACGACCTTGTAGGGGCCGGAGGAGACCGGGTGCTCCTCGTACTTGGCGCCGGTGTCCTTGGCCTTGGGGACGGGGGCGAACTGCGTCTGGGTGGCGACGAAGGGGAATTCGCCCTCGGGCTTGCGGAGTTTGAAGACGATCGTCTTCGGGTCGGGCACGAGGATCGAGTCGAGCCCCTTGCCGCCGTCCTTGTACGGGCCCTCGTAGCTCTCGCCGCCGACCAGCCAGTCCCGCAGGTAGGGGGCTCCGCCCGACAGCTCGGCGGCGAAGGACCGCTCGATGCCGTACTTGATGTCGGCGGTGGTGATCGGGGAGCCGTCCTCGTACTTGAGGCCGTCCTTGAGGGTGTAGGTCCACTCGGTGGCGTCGGCGTTGGGCCTTCCGGTGTCGGTGGCCAGGTCGGGCACGACCTTGGTGCCGGCCGCGCCCTCCTCGCGGTTGCGGGTGGTCAGCGTACGGAAGACCAGCGAGGGAACGTTTCCGCCGCCAGAGGTGTAGAGCCGGGCCGGGTCGAAGTCGTTCTGCGGCTCGGAGTTGAGGACGGTCAGCGTGCCGCCCTTCTGCGGCGCACCCGCGGCGCCGGGCTTGCCGCCGGCGGCGCCGGCCCCGTCAGCGCCGTCCTTGGGCCCGCAGGCGGCGGCGCCCCCGGCCAGTACGAGGCTGACGGCGGCCGCGGCCACGCGGCGCGATATGTGGGACTGACTGGGCATCGGAGAAGGACCTCTCGGCGTGAAGGAGGAACGGAAGGGCCACGCGAGGGGCGGCGATCAGCGATCAGCGGCGGTACCGGACCGGCACCGAACAGGAGGAAGCCGCGCCTGCAGGCATGGGCGTGCCCGGGCGCGGCGGCGTCACGAAAGGGACGAAGAGGGTCGCTGCGCGGTCGGGCCGGCGTCAGCGACAGAAGATGTCGGCCACGCTGTGCGCGGCCACACCGAGGAGCGCCAGCTCAATGGCGGCGCTCGCGGTCAGGGTGTGGCGGTGCGACATGCGGAGAACCATGACCGATGATCGGACGGCTTGTCAACGCGACGGCCGGCCCGTTCCGCCGACGCTGCGTCAACTCTCCGGAAACGCCCAGGGGTTGGGCTTGCACTGGATGCCGTCGATGTTGAGGGACTTGGTCTGCTGCTGCATGACCGGGGCGAGCGCTCCCGGGGTGCGGCAGTTGACGTGGCCGTGGCCGAGCCGGTGGCCGACCTCGTGGTTGATGAGCATCTGGCGGTAGGTGAGCATCTGGCCCGGGCCGTAGGTCTCGGAGCCCTGGGCCCACCGGAAGGCGTTGATCATCACCCGCTCGGTCTTCGCCGAGTCGCAGGACACGTTGCCGACGATGGTGTCGAGGTCGGACTTGGCGCACCAGACGCCGGTGGTGCCGGGGCTGGCGAGGGTGATCACGAAGTCGGCCTCGCCGCCCGGTACCCGTTCGAAGGTCTTCGTACCGCCGTGGCCCCAGCTGCGGTCGTCGTTGAGGGTGCGGTGGACGGCCTCGGCGAACAGCTGCGGGTCCAGTCCCAGGCCCTGCTCGACGTCGACCCGGTAGCGCACGATCTTGCCCTTGCCGGGGGCCTTGGCCACGCCGGGCACGGTGTCGAAGGTCCCGGGCCCGGTGAGCTTCGGGTCGAGGGGCAGCTGCGCCGCCATCTGCTGCTCGTACGTCAGCTCGGGCGCGGGCGCCTCGGCGGACGGCGCCACCGGCGCGGCCACGCCGCCGTTCGGAGTGGGGCGGCCGTCGGAGCGGGAGGCGGCGGTGTCGCTGCGGTCCTTGCCCGTGGCGGCGGGCGCGCCGGCCCTGGCCTCGTCGGTGTCGCCGTCGAGGTACGACTGGCCCGCGACGACCACCGCGAGGACGGTGGCGGCGGCGGCCGCGGCCATGCCGGTGTAGGTACGGACCTTGCGACCGCGCCCGGAGCCGGAGGCGGACTCGGTTTCGGACCCGGCCGGCTCCGCGGCGGGGTCGGCCGGCATCCGCGGGCCGGGCACCCGGCGGTGCGAGCCGGTGGAGGTGAGGGGGTCCGGCGCGGCCTCTTCGGGCACGACCTGCGGGAAGCCCACGGCGGGGGTGCCGAAGGCCGGGGTGCCGGTGTCCAGGAGCGCGGCGTGGGCCGCCACCTGGGCCGCGGGGGCCTCGGTGCGCGGGCGCGGCACCCCGCGCCAGTCCCCGTACACGGAACCGGAGTCGGGGCGGGAGTCGGGGCGGGAGTCGGGCCGGGCGCCCCAGGCGCCGCCGGACTCGTACTGCTGGGGGTGGCCGCCGGCACGCGTGTCGGCGGCGGGCAGGTCCTGCGGGACGTACCCCTGGTGGGTGACGGTCGCTTCGGGCCACCCGGCGAACGGGTCGCCGTTGGCGAAGACGTCGTTGCCGAAGGCGTCGTCGTTGCCGAAGGCGTCGTACGCGTACTGGTCCCCGTACGAGAGGGGATCCGGCTGCGCCTGCTGGCGCGCTGCGGCGGGCGCCTGCGCCGGAGCGGACTCCGGAGCGGGCGCCCCGGATTTTCGACTGTGTCGTCCCACGACCCCTCAGCCCCTGCCCTCTTCGGTGTCCCGGTCCGCAGCCCCCGCGCCGGTGTCGCGCAGCAGCTCCGTGAAGGCGGCGGCCACCACCTCGGGGTACTCCATCATCGCCACGTGCCCGGCCTCGGGCAGGCACAGCAGCCGCGAACCCCGGAAGGAGGCCGCGGCCTTGTGCGCCATACGGTACGAGACCAGCTGGTCCCGGCCACCGTAGACCAGCAGGGACGGGGCGAGCACCCGCTGCGCCTGGCGCCACAGTCCGTGCTGTCCCCCGAGGGTGTAGGCGTCGACGATGCCGCGTGACGTGCGGGTCATCGCGTCCCAGAAGTACGGGAGGGCCATCCGGCGCTCCATCTCCTCCACTGCGTTGCGGAACCCCTCGGGAGTCACCCGGGAGGGGTCTCCGTAACAGAGGTCCGTCACTCCCCGGGTGCGCTGTTCGGCGGTGAGGCCCCGGGTCATCCGGCTGAAGAGCCCGGCCACCCCGGGCAGCGCCAGGAGCGCGGTCGGCACGGCCGACCGCTGCACGCGCAGCTCGGGAAGGGCCGGCGAGACGAGCGTCAGGGTGCGCACCAGGTCGGGGCGGACGGCCGCGACGCGGGTGGAGACGGCGCCGCCGAGGGAGTTCCCGAAGAGGTGGACGGGTCCGCGACCGGCGGCGTCCAGGTGGCGGATGACCGCCCGGGCGAACGCGGTGACGGAGTAGTCGCGGTCGGACGGTGGCGGGGACCAGCCGAAGCCGGGCAGGTCCACGGCCTCGCCGTCGACGGTGTCCGCCAGCTGCGCCATGAGCGCCGACCAGTTCTGCGAGGAACCGCCCAGCCCGTGCACGAAGAGGGCGGGCGGCAGGCCGGTGCGCCGGGGCGGGCGCACCCGGACGGCCAGATCCAGTCCGGGCAGCGCGGCGGTGCGCAGCTGCTCTCCGTCGGCCAGCCGGACCGCTCCCGCGGGGGAGGACAGTTCGGCGGTGGACCGCACGCCCGGCAGCTCGGTCGAAGACATGCGGGCAATGTTACGAGAGGATCACGCTCCACTTGTTGTGTTCGCGGTCACAGACACATCGCGGATCCTGGTATCCGCATAGCGGTGCCCCCGCGATCCTCCTAGGCTCGTAAGTGACACAAGGAAGCGAGGGGAGCGGCGATGACTGTCGACCCTGCGGAGCCGGACACCTTTCGGGAGCGGTTTCCGGAATCCCTCGATCCTGAGGCGCCCGAGGCGGATGTTGCGGAACAGCAGGCCGATCTCCGGCCGGACGACGACGACCCCGACAACGGCCACCAGGCCGGCCAGGCCGCGGACGGCGATGCCGCCGAGCAGGCGCGGGTGGTGCCGCTGGACGAGGACGACTACCGCTGACCGACTGCCGACCGACCGCTGACCAGCGCCTCCGGGCCGTCCGTACCGCGAGAAAACTCGGCTTGGACCCCCCAGATTCGGTTACCGAAAAGTACGATGGCGGCGCGGCGCAGAGCGCCTGTGTTCTGAGAGAAAGTGGGAGGCGGCGTGACAGCCATCGAGCAGACCGAGGCAGCGCGTCCGCGGGGCACGCGACTGCCGCGCCGAGCCCGGCGCAACCAGCTGCTGGGCGCGGCCCAGGAGGTCTTCGTCGCCCAGGGGTACCACGCGGCCGCGATGGACGACATCGCCGAGCGTGCCGGCGTCAGCAAGCCGGTGCTCTACCAGCACTTCCCCGGCAAGCTCGACCTGTACCTGGCCCTGCTGGACCAGCACTGCGAGGCGCTGCTGCTGGCCGTGCGCACCGCGCTGGCGTCGACGACGGACAACAAGCTGCGCGTGGCCGCCACCATGGACGCCTACTTCGCGTACGTGGAGGACGAGGGCGGCGCGTTCCGACTGGTCTTCGAGTCCGACCTGACGAACGAGCCCGCGGTGCGCGAGCGCGTCGACCGCGTCTCGCTGCAGTGCGCGGAGGCCATCTCCGACGTCATCGCCGAGGACACCGGCCTGTCCAAGGACGAGTCGATGCTGCTGGCCGTGGGCCTGGGCGGGGTCTCGCAGGTCGTGGCCCGCTACTGGCTGTCCAGCGAGAGCCCGGTCGCGCGTGACACGGCGGTCGGGCTGCTGACCTCGCTCGCCTGGCGCGGCATCGCCGGTTTCCCGCTGCACGGCACCGAATCCTGACGGTCGCCGCGCGGTCCTCGCGGTGTTCGCTGCCAGCGTGTCCGCTCTGCGCGGTCCGCGTCCCCTCTCCGGGCTAATGTGGACCGCGTACGGCGCGGCTGATCGCGCGAACCGGATCGTCGGAGGGACAAAGCCGTGGAGGTCAAGATCGGCGTGCAGCACGCACCCCGGGAGATCGTGCTGGAGAGCGACCTGAGCGCCGAGGAGCTGGAGAGCATCGTCAGCGCCGCGCTGTCCGGCAACGAGCCGCTGCTGAGCCTCACCGACAACAAGGGCCGCAAGGTCCTGGTGCCGTCCGACCGCCTGTCGTACGTCGACCTGGGTGAGCCGACCGCACGCAAGGTCGGTTTCGGAGCGCTCTGAGAAGCACTGAGAACTGTCCGAAACGGCCCGGTGGTTGATTCCACCGGGTCGTTTCTCTTTCTTCCGCTTCGGGTAGGACCGCAGTGACCCGGTTTGCCCTGACGTATGGGAGAGACCTCATGGTGCTGATGGAAGTGCTCGGCTCCGCGCTGTTGGGCCTCGCCCTGTCCGCCGCAGCCGTCCGAGTGCTCGCGCCCCGGCTTCCTTCCCGGAAGACGGTGCTGGTCAGCGGAGTGCTGGGGGCGCTGTTCGGCGCCTATCTCACCCACTTCGCGCTGGGCCCGGGGCACAACACCCTGATGGCGACCTTCATCGGCGCGGTGCTGGTCTCGGCCGTGGTGCTGTCCCTGCTGCTCCGTCCGGCCCACGGGCCCCGCAGGCGTCCCCACAGGACTCCGTTTTCGCTCCCGTCGCGGGGGTGACCCCTGAAAGCCGGGCCGTGAGGGCCGGCTCCCCGGACCGCGTACGTCGGCCCCGGCGCGCACAGGGCGCGCCGGGGCCGACGATGTAGCGGACCGTCAGGTCAGGCGGCGAGGCCGAGGGCCGCCATCCGCTTGGTGTGGGCCTTGGTGATCCGGGTGAACATCTCGCCGACGGCAGCGAGGTCGAAGCCCGCCGCCATCCCGTCGACGCCGCCGACCAGCATGGTCGAGAGCGCGTCGCGCTCGGCGACCACGCGCTGGGCCTGCGAGAGGGCCTCGCCCATCAGGCGGCGGGCCCACAGTGCGAGCCGGCCGCCGCAGCGCGGGTCGGCCTCGATCGCGGCGCGCACCTTCTCCACGGCGAAGTTGCCGTGGCCGGTGTCGTCGAGCACGCCGAGCACGAGGGCGCGGGTGTCGGTGTCCAGGTGGGAGGCGACCTCACGGTAGAAGTCACTGGCGATGGAGTCCCCGACGTACGCCTTGACCAGGCCCTCCAGCCAGTCCGACGGGGCGGTCTGGCGGTGGAAGTCGTCGACGCCCTGGGCGAAGGGCTGCATGGCGGCGGTGGGCTCGACCTCGATCTTCGCGAGGCGGTCCCGGAGCTGCTCGAAGTGGTGGAATTCCGCGGAGGCCATCGCGGCGAGCTCGGCCTTGTCGTCCAGGGTGGGCGCGAGCTTCGCGTCCTCCGCGAGGCGCTCGAAGGCCGCGAGCTCCCCGTACGCGAGCGCGCCGAGCAGGTCCACGACGGCGGCCCGGTACTGCGGCGAGGCAGATGCGGTCACCCAGTCCTGCGAGGCGATCCCCGTGGCTTCGGTGGGGGTGCTGTCGTCGGCGGGCGAGGCGTTTTCTACGGTCGGCATGCTCCGCACAATAGCCCGCCGAATGGCGCCTCAAGTCACCACGTCTGCTCATAGCCTGTCCACCTAAACCCACCTACCCGGTGAATTCACCCGACACACCTGCGCGATTCCGGGGTACAGTGGTAATGCGCCTGCCGAATACTCGGCGGGCCATCCGAATGAGGATGCCCGGTCGGTGGCCCGATCGGCTCCAACCGACCGCCCTCGGTGTGGTGCGTACGTCCATGCGTACCGCCTCCCACGAGGGGCCCCCTCAGCGGCAGATGCGCTTGAGCGAAGGCTAGTGGTCCCGCGCAGCTTCGTACGTGGCAGTACTGCAAGCACAGCACGGTAGGACCCCCCTCGCCGCCTCGCGCCGCGTCTCACAGAAGAGGCAGCACCCTGACTACGTTCCGAGACCTCGGGATCTTTCCCGAGACGGCCGAAGCCCTTGAGGCCGTCGGCATTGTGTCCCCCTTCCCGATCCAGGAGATGACCCTCCCCGTCGCCCTTTCCGGCACGGACGTCATCGGCCAGGCCAAGACCGGTACCGGCAAGACGCTCGGTTTCGGCCTTCCCCTGCTGGAGCGGGTCGTCGTCCCC
Source organism: Streptomyces virginiae (assembly GCF_000720455.1). GTDB lineage: Bacteria > Actinomycetota > Actinomycetes > Streptomycetales > Streptomycetaceae > Streptomyces > Streptomyces virginiae. Next base: position 415,291 of record NZ_JOAK01000005.1, read on the forward strand.
GCGGACGTCGAGGCCGGCCGGGCCACGCCCGACCAGCTGACCGACGCCCCGCAGGCCCTCGTGGTGGTTCCGACCCGCGAGCTGTGCACCCAGGTCACCAACGACCTGCTCACCGCCGGCAAGGTCCGCAACGTCCGCGTCCTGGCCATATACGGCGGCCGCGCCTACGAGCCCCAGGTCGAGGCCCTCAACAAGGGCGTCGACGTGATCGTCGGCACCCCCGGCCGCCTGCTCGACCTGGCCGGACAGCGCAAGCTCGACCTGTCGCGCGTGCGCGCGCTCGTCCTGGACGAGGCCGACGAGATGCTCGACCTGGGCTTCCTGCCCGACGTCGAGAAGATCATGGCCTACCTGCCCGCCAAGCGTCAGACGATGCTGTTCTCGGCGACCATGCCGGGCGCGGTCATCGGCCTGGCCCGCCGGTACATGACGCAGCCGACGCACATCCGCGCCGTCTCCGAGGACGGCGAGGGCGCGACCGTCGCCAACATCACGCAGCACGTCTTCCGTGCGCACAACATGGACAAGCCGGAGCTGGTCTCCCGCATCCTGCAGGCCGAGGGCCGCGGCCTGGCCATGATCTTCTGCCGTACCAAGCGCACGGCGGCCGACATCGCCGAGCAGCTGGAGCGCCGCGGCTTCGCGTCCGGCGCCGTCCACGGCGACCTGGGCCAGGGCGCGCGCGAGCAGGCCCTGCGCGCGTTCCGCAACGGCAAGGTCGACGTGCTGGTGTGCACCGACGTCGCCGCGCGCGGCATCGACGTCGAGGGTGTGACCCACGTCATCAACTACCAGACGCCCGAGGACGAGAAGACCTTCCTGCACCGTGTGGGCCGTACCGGCCGCGCGGGCAACAAGGGCATCGCCGTCACCCTGGTCGACTGGGACGACATCCCGCGCTGGCAGCTGATCAACAAGGCGCTGGAGCTGGACTTCCACGAGCCGGTCGAGACGTACTCCACGTCGCCGCACCTGTTCGAGCAGCTGAACATCCCGGCCGGCACCAAGGGCATCCTGCCGCGCGCCGAGCGCACGCGGGCCGGCCTGAAGGCCGAGGACCTGGAGGACCTGGGCGAGACCGGCGGCCGCGGTGGCCGTGGCGGCCGCTCCGCGCAGGCCGCAGTGGTGACCGAGGAGCGTCCGGCCCGTACGCGTACGCCGCGCCAGCGCCGCCGCACGCGCGGCGGGTCCGAGGTCGGCGCCGAGCAGGAGGCCGTGTCCCCGGTGGCCGAGGCCCCGCAGGCTCCGGCCGCGGGTGACGAGCCGCGCAGGCCGCGCCGCCGCCGGACCCGTGTGGGTGCGGTACCGGTGCAGTCCGCCCCGGCGGCGGTGGCAGAGGCTCCTGTGGCCGAGGCCGCCGTGGTCGCGGCTCCCGTGGCCGCGGTGACCCCGGTCGCCGAGGAGGCCCCGGCCAAGCCGCGCCGCGCCCGCGTCCGCAAGGCCGTGGAGAGCGCCCCGGAGCCGGACTTCCAGATGGCCGCGCCCGTCGAGCCGGCTCCCGTCCGGGCGCGACGACCGCGCCGGGTCGTGGAGACGGCTCCCGAGCCGGACTTCCAGATGGCTCCGCCCGTCGAGCCCGTCAGGGCGCGGCGCACCCGCAAGCCGGCGGCCGCCGCTGCGGTGACCCCGGTCGCCGAGGCCGCCGTGGCCGTGGCCGAGGCCGTGGAGGCCCCGGCCAAGCCGAAGCGCACCCGCACCCGCAAGGTCGCGGAGGCCGCTCCGGTGGCCGCCGAGACCGTCGCGGTGGCGGAGGAGGCTGCGGTCAAGCCGAAGCGGACCCGTACCCGCAAGGCCGCGGCCGCGCCGGTCGCGGAGGCCGTCGCCGTGGCCGAGGAGGCCCCGGTCAAGCCGAAGCGCACCCGCACCCGCAAGGTCGCGGCCGCGCCGGAGGCGTAGGACCACAGCACCGCACCGACGGCCCCGGCCCCCTTCCGAGGGGGCCGGGGCCGTCGGCGTACCCGGGCTGTGCCATGGGCTACGGGCCGGTAACCTCGGGCCATGAGCAAGCCCCCGCGCCTTACGCTGCCGTCCGTCGCCCGTGCGTACCGCCTCTCCACCGACCGCGGTTCCTTCGCCGTGCACGAGGCCGGGGAGCCGGTCCGCGGCACCGCCCTGCTGGTCCCGGGCTTCACGGGCAGCAAGGAGGACTTCATCGCCCTGCTGGAGCCGCTGGCCGCCGCCGGTTACCGGGTCGTCGCCGTCGACGGGCGAGGCCAGTACGAGACGCCCGGCCCGCGCGAGGAGTCTGCGTACGGCCTGGAGGAGCTGGCGCGCGACCTGCTCGCGCAGGTCCGCGCGCTGGGCGCCGGCCCGGTGCACCTGGTCGGCCACTCGCTCGGCGGGCTGATCTCGCGCGCCGCCGTGCTCCGCGACCCGGCGCCCTTCGCCTCGCTCACCCTGCTGAGCAGCGGGCCGGCGGCGATCGCCGAGGAGCAGCAGGCGCGTACGAAGCTGCTGGTCGCGGCGCTGGAGGCGATGGGCGACGACATGCCGGGGATCTGGGCGGCGATGCGGGCCCACGACCCGCAGGACGCGGCCCAGGACTCCCCCGAGCTGACGCACTTCCTGCGCGAGCGGTGGTTGGCCACCGTGCCCGAACAGCTGATCGTCACGGGCCGGGCCCTGATCTGCGAGCCCGACCGGGTGGACGAGCTCAGCCGGGTCGGGCTGGCGAAGCTGGTGCTGTCGGGGGCCGTGGACTACGCCTGGCCGGTCCCGCTGATGGACGCGATGGCCGAGCGGCTGGGCGCGCGGCGGGTGGTCGTACCGGGGACCGAGCATTCCCCGAACGCCGAGGACCCGGCGGCCACGGCCGCCGCGCTGGCCTCGTTCTGGGCCGCCGCCACCGACATGTAGTTAGCCAGTCAAAAAATTTCCTTAGCGTAGGGAATGATTGCGGCCTACACTTCGTTGAACCAGTGCAAGGAGAACACTGACGAAGGGAGAAGCCCCGTGCGCTTCGAGATTCTGCGCCTGGACGACGTCGACGGGACCGCCGTGGACAGCACCGTCGTGGACGCGGCCTCCGTCAACCGGATCGTGCAGCAGGCCGCTTACGTCGGCCAGCGCATCCTGATCCGACCGGCCGAGAGCGCGTCCATCTGACGCTCCGCGCGAAACGTTCACGCCCCCGCACCGGGACCGGTGCGGGGGCGTTCGCGTGCCTGCGGGCGCGCGGGCGGCGCGGGGCGGTCAGGCTCCCTGGACCACCTGGAGCACGCCGTTGATGATCTGCTGGACGGCGATCGCCGACAGCATCATGCCGGCGAGCCGGGTCACGAGGACGACGCCGCCGTCCTTGATGACCCGGATGATCACCAGCGAGTAGCGCATGGTGATCCACAGCACGACGTGCATGGCGATGATCGCGGCCCAGACCGAGACCTGGCCGGCCGCCCCGTCCGCCTTCTGCACGGCCAGGATGACGGAGACGATCGCACCGGGCCCGGCCAGCAGCGGCATCCCCAGCGGCACCAGGGCGACGTTCACGTCCTTGGTCTGCTTGGGCTCGTCGGTCTTGCCGGTGAGCAGGTCGAGCGCGATGAGCAGGAGCAGCAGACCGCCGGCGATCATCAGCGCCGGGACGGAGACGTGCAGGTAGTCGAGGATCTGCTGACCGCAGATGCCGAAGACCGCGATGACGCCGAAGGCCACGCAGACGGCCTGCCAGGCCATGCGGCGCTGCACCTTGACGGGACGGCCGGAGGTCAGCGCCAGGAAGATCGGCGTGATCCCCGGGGGGTCCATAATCACAAAAAGGGTGAGAAAAAGGGATCCGAAGACGGCGAAGTCGAACACAGTGATGCCTTGCAGGAGAGAGGGGTGTCGCGAAGAAGAAGTGAGGACCGGTGGAGCGGGCCGCAGCGCGGCCGGTCAGCGCTCGCGTCCGCCGGCGCCGGGCACGGGGAAGGCCCCGGTCGCGCGGCGCGTGATCTCGCCGTAGATCTCGGGGTCGGTCGTGTACTCGCCGAGACGGCAGGTCTTGCGGCTGCCGTGGTAGTCGCTGGAACCGGTGGTCAGCAGGCCGAGGTCCGCCGCCAGGCCGCGCAGCCGCGCGCGGGTGTCGGCGTCGTGGTCCATGTGGTCCACCTCGATGCCGTCCAGGCCCGCGGCCGCCAGCGCGGCTATCGCGGACTCCGGCACGCACCGGCCGCGCTTGACGGCGGCGGGGTGCGCGAGGACGGTGACGCCGCCGGCCGCCTTGACCAGGCGCACGGCGTCGAAGGGGTCGAGCTCGTGCTTCTCGGCGTACGCGCGGCCGCCGTCGGCGAGCCAGTCCGGCGTGAAGGCGTCCGAGACGGTGGGTACGACGCCCAGCTCGACGAGGGCTGTGGCGATGTGCGGCCGGCCGACCGAACCGTCCCCGGCGATCCGCGCCACCTGCTCCCAGGTGACGTCCACGCCGAGGTCACGGAGCTTGCCGACCATGGTCCGGGCCCGCGGGACCCGGTCGTCGCGGACGAGTTCCCGCTCACGGGCCAGCTCGGGCTCCTCGGGGTCGAAGAGGTAGGCGAGCATGTGCACGCCGACCCCGTCGAGCCGGCAGGACAGCTCGGCGCCGGTCACCAGCGTCAGTCCGGCGGGAAGCGCCGCGAGGGCCTCGCCGTACCCGCCCACGGTGTCGTGGTCGGTCAGCGCGACCACGTCCAGCCCGGCGCCGGCGGCGTTGCGGACCAGCTCGGCGGGGGTGTCCGTACCGTCGGACGCCGTGGAGTGCGCGTGCAGGTCGATGCGCACAGCGGGGCTCCATGGGTCGTGCGTACGGGGGGACACCCCAGGATAACCGGGCGGAAGGTCCGGTTTCGCCGGAAGGATCTACGCGGGGACGCCCGGAGCGATCTAGGACGGACCCAGGATGCGCGGGCTCAGGGCCCCGCACGGGAGGAGTTCGACCTCGGCGCCCCCTTCGCGCAGGTCGGTCAGGACCAGCTCGTCGTACAGCAGGAGCCCCGACTGCTGCGGCCAGACGATCGCCCACAGCCACAGGCCGCGCGCCTCCCCGGCGAAGACGGCCCGGTCGTCCGGGCCTCCGCCCACGTGCCACAGCGGTGTCGGGCGGCCCGCCGCGACCACCTTGGTGTGGGGCGGCCCGGCCATGTTGATGGACGGGCCGGGGTCGGGGCCGTCGATCCCCGCGTACCGCGCGCCGAGGCCGACGCCCAGCTCCTCCGCGATCAGCAGCAGCTCCCCCATGCCGCCCACCGGTCCGGGACCCGAGCAGGCGACCACCGTCGCCCGGCCCCCGCTGCGGTCGTCACCGGCGGACGCCACTCCGGTGAACAGCCAGCCCAGCGGCAGCGGCCACGGCATCCACACGGGCACCCGCGCCCGGTGCACGACCACGCCCAGGCCCTCCACGCTCGGCGGGATGACGGGTTGCAGGGGGTGGACGGCGCCGTGCACCGCGCACTGCCAGGAGTCGGAGAAGAGTCCGGGCGCCCTGACCCGGCCACCGCACTTCGGGCAACTTGGTTCACCCCTCATAGGTAGCCACGCTCCTCCCCGCCCGGCCGCCAGTCAAGGCACGGTCACCCGTCCGGGCTGTCAGTCCAGTGCGACAGCGCTACGCAGAGGGTCCCTCAGGTCCGTTCCGCGCGCGAGCCAGCGCTCCTGCAGGGCGGCCGCGCCGTGGACCCGCTTCCAGGCCGCCTCGTTCGCCGTCATCGGCAGCAGCGGCAGGAACCTCACCGGTTCCATGGGCTCGTCGAGGTCCAGGTCCTCCACCAGCCCGCCCGGTTCCGCCACGAGGACGGAGCTGAACGGCGCCCCCTCCCACAGCGGCTCGCCCACGTCGAGCGAGGCACCCGGGGCCACGACCAGCCCCTCGACCTGGGGGGAGGCGGCGAGCACCGCGAGCGGCCTGAGCAGTTTGTCGGTGTCCGCCAGCCCCGCCCGTACGGTCAGCACCAGTTCGGCGCGCGGGCCGCGTACGGGGTCGGCGACCACGGCGGTCGGATCGGTCATCGGGTTCGCGGACATCCCGAGGGTCGCGTACCGGACGAGGTCGCCCTCGGCGAAACGGAGTACCTCGATGCGGTCGGTGCCCAGGAAGGTGACGGCGGCGCGGGCGTCGGGTTCACCGAACGCGGTGCGCAGCCGGGCCTCGACGAGGGCCAGAATTTCTGCCATGCAGCGAGCATAGAACTCGTATCAGCCGGGTAAAGGGCGGGTCTTGACCATCCGTCGGCTGATAGTGTTGACAGCTGTTCGGGGCCGCACGCAGAAGCGTTGTTTCAAGGCCCCGGAGACAGGACGTCCCCCACGGGGGACCGGCCGGAGGAGGTGGGGCTGCGGTGGACCGAAGTCGATCGTGCAGTACCAATCGCTCTTCCGCTTCTCCGGCGGGCGCTTCCCGCCCTCTGTGATCTTCTGATCAGTAGAAGAGCGACGGCAGAACGTTGTCCTCCCGTCCTGTTCCCTCCCGCCTGCCCGGGCCTGCCCGCCCCGCGTGTCGGAGGGTCTCCCACCCGTACGGTCCGCAGCCGTGCGTGCGAAGGAGCCTGCCATGTCGATGCTGCCCTACCTGCGCGCGGCCGTACGCCCGTCCCTGCGCAAGTCCACCCCCGTACAGCCCGGCTACGACGCGACCCGCGACCCGTCGGCGAGCAGCGCGGTGGTCGACTGCGCCGTGTACCGCGACGGCCGCCGGGTGCTGGGCCCGGCCTGTCTGACGCCCCGTGAGGCGATCCGCCGGGTCCGCGAGGACGGCGGCTTCGCGTGGATCGGCCTGCACGAGCCGACGGAGGCCGAGTTCGCGGGGATCGCCGCCACCTTCGGCCTGCACCCGCTGGCCGTCGAGGACGCGGTGCACGCCCACCAGCGGCCGAAGCTGGAGCGCTACGACGACACCCTCTTCACCGTCTTCAAGACGATCCACTACGTGGAGCACGCCGAACTGACCGCCACCAGCGAGGTGGTGGAGACGGGCGAGGTGATGTGTTTCACCGGCCCGGACTTCGTCATCACCGTCCGGCACGGCGGCCAGGGCTCCCTCAAGGGGCTGCGCCACCGCCTCCAGGACGACCCCGAGCTGCTGTCCAAGGGTCCCTCGTCCGTCCTGCACTCCATCGCCGACCACGTCGTCGACGGCTACATCGCGGTCGCGGCGGCGATGCAGGACGACATCGACGAGGTGGAGAGCGAGGTCTTCGCCGCCCCCGCCAAGGGCAGCGCGCGCGGTGGCGACGCGGGCCGGATCTACCAGCTCAAGCGCGAGGTGCTGGAGTTCAAGCGGGCCGTCTCGCCGCTGCTGCGGCCGATGGAGCTGCTGAGCGAGCGGCCGATGCGGCTGGTGGACCCCGACATCCAGAAGTACTTCCGGGACGTGGCCGACCACCTCGCGCGGGTGCACGAGCAGGTGGTGGGCTTCGACGAACTCCTGAACTCGATCCTCCAGGCCAACCTCGCGCAGGCGACGGTCGCCCAGAACGAGGACATGCGCAAGATCACCTCCTGGGCGGCCATCATCGCCGTCCCGACGATGATCTGCGGGGTGTACGGGATGAACTTCGACCACATGCCCGAGCTCCGGTGGGAGTACGGCTACCCGACGGTGATGGCGGCGATCTTCGGTGCCTGCTTCACCATCCACCGGGCGCTGCGCCGCAACGGCTGGCTGTAGGACCCGAAGGGGGACCCGCACGGCGACCCCCTACCCTGTCCGCATGACTCTCAGCACGCTCGACCTGGCCCTCGTCGAGGAGGCCACCAAGAAGTCCGGCCTGATCTGGGTCCGCGGCGCCGGGGCCGACCGCGCGCTGTGGCACGCCTGGGTGGACGGGGCGGCCCACGTACTGGGCGACGGACCCGGCGAGCAGCCGTTCCCGGGGCTGGCGGACGGCGCGGGCGCCGAGGTGACCGTGCGGAGCAAGGACAAGGGCGGCCGGCTGGTGGCCTGGACGGCGACCGTACGGGAACTCGCGCCCCGCAGTGAGGAGTGGCACGCGGCCGTGGCCGAGCTCAAGGGCAAGCGGCTGAACGCGCCCGACTCGGAGGACATGACGGAGCGGTGGGCGCGGGAGTGCCGGCTGCTGCGGCTGGAGCCGGAATCGGTGCGGTCAGAACTGCCGGACGGCTCGCTGGCCGCGGCGCCGCTGGGTTCCCCGGCGACGACCCGCAGGCCGGTCCCCGCGGCCCTGCCGAAGCTCCTGCTCAAGCGCAGGAAGGCCGCGCGGGGTTAGGGCGTTCCGGGAGACCGCTCCGCAGCCGTCCCTGCCCTTCCGGACGGTGGTGGGTCTCAAACCCCCGGGTCCTCCGGCTCCTCGGGCGGGTCCTCCGCAGGGGCCTCCGTCTCATAGGGCCCACCTCCTGCGGCAGGTTCACGGGGCCGCCGGCGAAGGGGGCGGCGTTCACCTCGGCGGTCGGGGCCGAGGTGGCCGTCGCGGCGGAGGCTAAGCCGCCTCCCGCAGCCGCAGCCGCCGCGGCCGACGCCGCGATCGCCGCGATGCAGAGACGGACGGAGTTCTTCCTGATCTTGCGGGTCACGATTACTCCCGCTGGTGGCGGGGGTGCACCTCGCCGCGCCCCTGGTTCCCTTCCGGTGGACCGGAGGGGGCAGCCCGCAGGGTCATGTCCCGTGGCTCCGCGACGTGACGGTGCCGGGGTCCCGCGGGCGGCTCAGGGCTTGGTGGGGTTCGCGCCCTGGCCCGAGCCCTTGGAGGGGGCAGGGGCCGACTCGCCGCCCTCGCCCTTGGTCGTCGGCAGCTGGCTGCCGTAGTCGACCGTCTGGTCCTGCGCGGGCGGGTCGAGCTGGAACGATTTGCCCCACTCGGCGAGTTCCACCCGGCCGGCGCCGCCGGCGCGCTCCATGAGCAGCGGGTACGGGGTCCCCTCCAACGACACCGAGAGCTTGCCGCCCTTGCCCTCGTCAGCCGTGACCTGCACCGCGCGGGTGTGCCCGACCTTGGTGTAGGAGCCCTTGGCGAGCTTGCCCTCCAGGCCCAGCAGCCCGTCCAGCAGGACGTCCATGTCGGTGAAGCCGCGGAACTGCTTGTAGGAGGGGTCGCCCTCGGGCACCTTCACGTACTTGTCGCCGAGCTTGCCGGCCGAGTCGGACTGGCCCCAGAACGCCGCGCTGGCCTTCAGGTAGAGCTGCTCCCCCACGCGCAGCAGCTGGAAGGTGTCCTCCTTCGACTTCACCTCGCCGGAGCCGCCGTCCGCCTTCAGCCGCATGTCGACGGTGAAGGACTTGCCGCCGCTCACCAGCGTGCCGGACAGGTGCACCGAGTCGGCTTCGGTCGCGGCCGCCTTCGCCTTCGCCTCGATCTTGTCGGCGGAGAGCTTGCCGACGCCGTTCGTGCCCTCGTCCGGGTCGTCCCCGCAACCCGTACCTGTCACGGCGAGACCCGCGCACAGCACACCGATGAAGGCGGCCCGGCGCAGCCGCGCGGCGGGGAAGTAGGCGGTCACGGGCAGGTGCCTCTCGTCGTCAGTCTGCGGCCAGCAGGCAGCGTACCCGTCCGTGTGAGGCGGCCCGCGACCGCTCCCCGCGGTCCGCCCGGCCCCGGGCGGACCTCCCCACCAGGACGCTTTCCCGCGGCACGGGCTAGCCTGAGGGGCGGCACGACTGTCGACAGACGCTCTAGGAGGCGCTCGGATGGCTGCAGGCGCCCCGCGGATCTTCGTCTCGCATCTGTCGGGGGTGCCCGTTTTCGATCCCAACGGCGACCAGGTCGGCCGGGTCCGCGACCTCGTCGCGATGCTCCGGGTCGGCGGCCGCCCGCCGCGGCTGCTGGGCCTGGTGGTCGAAGTGGTCAGCCGGCGGCGGATCTTCCTGCCGATGACCCGGGTCACGGGCGTCGAATCGGGTCAGGTCATCACCACCGGCGTCATCAACATGCGGCGCTTCGAGCAGCGGCCCACCGAGCGGCTGGTCCTGGGCGAGCTGCTGGACCGCCGGGTGACGCTGGTCGCCAGCGGCGAGGAGGTCACCGTCCTGGACGTGGCCATCCAGCAGCTGCCGGCCCGCCGGGACTGGGAGATCGACCGGATCTTCGTACGGAAGGGCAAGTCGGGTGCGCTGCGCCGGCGCGGCGAGGCCCTGACGGTGGAGTGGTCGGCCGTGACGGGCTTCTCGCTGGAGGAGCACGGGCAGGGCGCCGAGAACCTGGTCGCCACCTTCGAACAGATGCGCCCCGCCGACGTGGCGAACGTCCTGCACCACCTGACGCCGAAACGGCGCGCCGAGGTCGCCAACGCCCTCGACGACGACCGGCTCGCGGACGTCCTGGAGGAGCTGCCCGAGGACGAGCAGGTGGAGATCCTCGGCAAGCTCAAGGAGGAACGCGCCGCCGACGTCCTGGAGGCGATGGACCCGGACGACGCCGCCGACCTGCTGTCGGAGCTGCCGGAGGACGACAAGGAGCGGCTGCTGACGCTGATGCAGCCGGACGACGCGGCCGACGTGCGCCGCCTGCTGTCCTACGAGGAGAACACCGCCGGCGGTCTGATGACGACCGAGCCGATCGTGCTGCGCCCGGACGCGACGGTCGCGGACGCGCTGGCCCGTGTACGGCAGGCGGACCTGTCGCCGGCTCTGGCGGCGCAGGTGTACGTGTGCCGGCCGCCGGACGAGACGCCGACGGGCAAGTACCTGGGCACGGTGCACTTCCAGCGGCTGCTGCGGGACCCTCCGTTCACCCTGGTCAGCTCCATCGTGGACACGGACCTGCCGCCGCTGCGGCCGAACGCCTCGCTGCCCGCGGTGACCACGCACCTGGCCGCCTACAACATGGTCGCGGTGCCGGTGGTCGACGAGGGCGGATCGCTGCTGGGCGCGGTGACGGTCGACGACGTGCTGGACCACCTGCTGCCGGACGACTGGCGGGAGACGGACTTCCATTCCGAGGAGGCCGTCGGTGGCCGCTGAGCGAGGACGCTTCGACCGGGGGCGGGGCGAGCAGGCGCGCGAGCGGCGCCGCGAGCAGATCCGGGAGCGGCGCGAGCAGGCGCGGATGCAGGCGCGCGAGCACGGGCTGGCGGCGGAGGCGGCGGAACGTTCCGGCGAACGCGGGGCGAAGTCGTCGAGCGGGTCGAGCGCGCTGACGCGCTCGCGGGTGCGCCTGGACCTGCCGCGCGCGCCGCGCCGGTCCCTGCTGCCCGAATACGACCCGGAGGCCTTCGGGCGGCTCTCGGAGCGGGTGGCGCGCTTCCTGGGCACGGGCCGGTTCATCGTCTGGATGACGCTGGTCATCATCGTCTGGGTGCTGTGGAACATCTTCGCGCCCGACGACCTGCGGTTCGACCCCTACCCCTTCATCTTCCTGACGCTGATGCTGTCGCTGCAGGCCTCCTACGCCGCCCCGCTGATCCTGCTCGCGCAGAACCGGCAGGACGACCGCGACCGGGTCACCCACGAGCAGGACCGCAAGCAGAACGAGCGCTCCATCGCCGACACCGAGTACCTGACGCGGGAGATCGCGGCGCTGCGGATGGGCCTGGGCGAGGTCGCCACGCGCGACTGGATCAGGTCGGAGTTCCAGGACCTGATCAAGGAGATGGACGAGCGCCGTCTATTCCCGGCGGAACGTGATGAAGGCGACCGCTGACGGGCTTTCCTGAGCCCTGCTACCGAGCCGTACCATCGGGGCATGGCTACCGACACAAGCTCCGCCGCCGTGCCTGAGCAGGACGCGATCCTGGACGCTCTGGCGACGGTGAACGACCCCGAGATCCACCGGCCGATCACCGAGCTCGGGATGGTCAAATCGGTGGAGATCGGCGACGGCGGCGCGGTCGCCGTCACGGTCTACCTCACGGTGTCGGGCTGCCCCATGCGCGAGACCATCACCAAGAACGTCACCGAGGCCGTCGAGAAGGTCGCGGGCGTCACCTCCGTCGCCGTCACCCTCGACGTGATGAGCGACGAGCAGCGCAAGGACCTGGCGGCCACGCTGCGCGGCGGCACCGCCGAGCGCGAGGTCCCGTTCGCCAAGCCGGGCTCGCTGACCCGTGTGTACGCGGTCGCGTCCGGCAAGGGCGGTGTCGGCAAGTCGTCCGTCACGGTGAACCTGGCCGCGGCGATGGCGGCGGACGGCCTGAAGGTCGGCGTGGTCGACGCGGACATCTACGGCCACAGCGTGCCGCGCATGCTGGGCGTGGACGGCCGTCCCACCCAGGTCGAGAACATGATCATGCCGCCGTCCGCGAACGGCGTGAAGGTCATCTCCATCGGCATGTTCACCCCGGGCAACGCGCCGGTCGTGTGGCGCGGTCCGATGCTGCACCGGGCCCTGCAGCAGTTCCTGGCGGACGTCTTCTGGGGCGACCTGGACGTGCTGCTGCTGGACCTTCCCCCGGGTACGGGTGACATCGCGATCTCCGTGGCCCAGCTCGTTCCGAACGCCGAGATCCTGGTCGTCACCACCCCGCAGCAGGCCGCGGCCGAGGTGGCCGAGCGGGCCGGCTCGATCGCGGTGCAGACCCACCAGAAGATCGTCGGTGTCGTCGAGAACATGTCGGGCCTGCCGTGCCCGCACTGCGACGAGATGGTGGACGTCTTCGGCTCGGGCGGTGGCCAGAAGGTCGCCGACGGGCTGACCAAGACGGTCGGCGCGACGGTGCCGGTGCTGGGCCAGATCCCGATCGACGTCCGGCTGCGCGAGGGCGGCGACGAGGGCAAGCCCGTCGTCCTGTCCGACCCGGACTCGCCGGCCGGTGCGGCCCTGCGCGCGATCGCGGGCAAGCTGGGCGGCCGCGCGCGCGGCCTGTCGGGCATGTCCCTGGGCATCACCCCGCGCAACAAGTTCTAGCTCTGGGGTACGGAAAAGGGCACCGCCGGCCGGCGGTGCCCTTTTCCGTGCCCGTACCCGTACCCGTACCGGGCGGTGCGGCTACTCGTACGTGCCGAGGTCGGAGATCGCCGAGAAACCGAGGCCGTAGGCGCTCATCCCGCGCCCGTAGGCGCCCAGGTGCACCCCGCTCCCGGTGGAGCCCGCGAGCACCCAGCCGAACTCGGACTCGCGGTAGTGGAAGGTGGTCGGCTCCCCGTCCACCGGCAGCGACAGCGTGGACCAGTCCTCGCCGGCGAGGTCGTCGGCGAGCTCCCAGGCGGCCTCGGTCTGCTGGTCGAGCCAGTCGTCGCGCAGGGTGTGGTCCATCTGTCCGGGCCAGCTGTAGGCCAGCAGCCCGGAGCCGGCCAGCCAGGCCGCCGAGGAGACCGAGGTGGCCTCCAGGACTCCGGTGCCGTCACCGCTGCGGCGCAGCGGGTTGCTCGCCACGGTGATGACCACCGCGAACCGTTCCTTCTCGCCGGTGGCGATCTCGCCCCGGGCGGACGGCTCGTCACCGTGGCCGGTGGAGCCGTGCTCGACCGTTCCGTCCGCGGCGGTGCCGACCTGCATGAGCCAGCGGGGGCCGGTGAAGGCCCCGTCCAGCCCGTACCAGGGGAAATCGGCGGCCAGGAAGCCGTCGGCCGTCCGGCGGGCCGCCGGCACGGGGGCGGCGGCCTCCGGCTGCTGCCCCTCGCCGCGGTCGCCGGTATGCGGGCTCGTATGCGGACTTGTATGCGGTTCCTGTGCGGGGTCTGCGGCGGCGGGCGCCTCGGCGGTCTGCGCCCCTACCAGGCTGCTGCTCGTCGTCTCCATCTGGGCGGCCTCTCGTTCCGTGGGGTCCGGAACGGCCCTCCCCCTCGCTGCGCTGGGGGGACCCCCTCCCTCGGGCGTCCCGCGATCCGGACAGATGGAGGATAGCCATCGGACCGCGGATCGCCGGGCAGGCTGGGTCAGGTGGCGTCGGCGTCGAACCGCGCGCGCTGCTCGGAGGCCGGGGCCGCGGGCTTCTTCAGCAGGTCCGCACCGGTGGCCGCTGCGGACGGGGAGGCCGGGGCGGGACCGGTCTCCGGGTTGTTGACGGCGTCGGTGACGTCGTTCAGCTCCTTGCGGAGGTCGAAGCTGGTGCGGATCTCCCTGAGGTCCTCGTTCTCCGTCAGCTGCTTGCGGATGAAGGTCTTCGGATTCAGGTCCTCGAATTCGAAGTCCTTGAACTCCGGGCCGAGTTCGGAGCGGATGTCCTGCTTGGCGCTGTCGGAGAAGGCACGGACCTTGCGGATGAAGCCCGTGACGTCCTGGATGACCTTGGGCAGCTTGTCCGGGCCGAAAACGAGAATGGCGAGAACCACGATCGTGACGAGTTCGAGTGCGCCTATGTCGTTGAACACCTTGCCGCTCCTCGGCTCTCTGTCACTTCGGGCCCGAACACACGGTACCCGGCCTTGCCCGCGGGCCCCTACACCCGTCCCGGCCCCGTGAGGGTTTCACCCCCCGGTCATCCCGGGATCACGAGCCGTTCGCCGACCCGAGGACCACGCCCAGCGTGCGCTCCCGGCCGTCGCGCAGCACGGTCAGGGTGAGCGGATCGCCCGGGCGGTGGGCCCGGATCTTGATGATCAGCTCGTCGCCGCCGCGGACCCGCTGTCCGTCCACCTTGGTGATCACGTCACCGGGCTTGATGCCGGCCCGCGCGCCCGGTCCGCCGGCGGTCACGGACGGCTTGCCGTCCTCGCCCTTGTCCCCCACCCGGGCACCGTCGCCCGTGTAGTCCATGTCGAGGGTGACCCCGATGACGGGGTGCGTGGCGTGGCCGGTGGCGATGAGCTCCTCGGCGACGCGCTTGCCCTGGTTGATGGGGATGGCGAAGCCCAGGCCGATGGAGCCGCCCTGCCGGTCGGGGTCGTCCTTGTCGGCGCCGCGGATCGCGCTGTTGATGCCGACGACGTGCGCCCGGGCGTCGAGGAGGGGGCCGCCGGAGTTCCCGGGGTTGATGGGGGCGTCGGTCTGGAGGGCGTCGACGTAGCTGATGTCGCTGCCGTCGCCCTTGTCGCCGCCCGCGGTGACGGGCCTGCCGGTGGCGCTGATGATGCCGGCGGTGACGGTGTTGGAGAGGTCGAAGGGTGCGCCGATGGCCACGACCGGGTCGCCGACCTTCACGTTCTCGGAGTTCCCCAGGCTGAGCGGCCGCAGCCCGCGCACCCCGCTGACCTTGACCACGGCCAGGTCGTAGCCGGAGTCGCGGCCGACCAGCTCGGCGGTGACGCTCTCGCCGGTGCTGAAGGTGACCGCTATCTCCTTGGCGTCGGCGACCACGTGGTTGTTGGTCAGGATGTGCCCCTGCGGGTCCAGGACGAAGCCCGTGCCGGTGCCGCTGCTCTTCGCGCCCCGCACGTGCAGGGTCACCACCCCGGGCAGTGCGGTGGCCGCGATCCCGGCCACGCTGTCGGGCGCCCGGCCCTTGTCCGCGACGGCCGCCTGCGGCAGCTCCAGCCTGGTGCTGCTCTGCCGCTCGGCGAGCACGCCGACGTAACCGCCGATGCCGCCCGCGAGCAGTGCCGTCCCCGCGGCGAGGGCGGCCACCTGCCACAGCCGGAACCCGCGCCGGTCCCGGCCCCGGTCCACGGCCTGGAGGGGCTGCTCGCCCCAGGGGTCGTACCGGACCTCGTGGGCCGGCGCCTCCTGGGCAGGGGCCTCCTGGGCAGGGGCCGCCGCCTGCTCGGCGGCCCCGTTCCGCTCGCCCTCGTCCGCGCCGTCACCCTCTCCGTCGACGGAGAGGTCGGCGGTCTCCGGCCGCGGGGCCGGAACCCCGTCGCGACGGCCGTCGGCCGTGCCCTCGGGCCGGCTCCACCACTGCGGAGCCGGTTCGGTCTGCTGCCTGTCGGCCATGGGCGCTCCCCGCGTACCTGTGCGCATGTCCGGCCGATTCAACCAGGTCCCGGGTCAGCGCAGCAGGGAGACCGGACGGGCCGAGCCCGGCGGGGAGGGCTGGGGCGGCGCCAGCGGGCTCGCCACGGCCGTCAGGAGGGTCGGTACGGCCGCGGGAGTGGGCGGCCGGTCCCGGACCGCCGCGTCGGTCACGGACAGCGCGGGGCCGGGTCTGGAGGTGGGCGCGGGGGAATCACCCCGGACGTTCGGCTCCGTGCCCTCCAGCGGCAGCGTGCCGCCCAGCGCGAGCGCCGCCAGCGACACCGCTCCGGCGGCGACGAAGGCGAACCGGCGGCGAGGGCGTCCCACCTCGTGGATGCGGAAGCCCTCCTGCTGCGGGCGGGCGGCGCCCACGGGCAGCCCGTACGCGAAGGCCTCGAAGGGGTCGGGCTGTGCGGAGCCCGGTCCCGGTGGGCCCGCGGGGCCGGACGGGCCGTCGGGACCGCCTCCCGGAAGCTGCTGCAGGCGCGCGAGAAGGCCCGCGGACAGCGGCGGCGGGGCGCTCTCCACGAACATGGTCTTCAGACGCCGCTGGGCATCGGCCTCGGCCTTGCACTTGGCGCAGGTCGCCAGGTGCGCCAGGACCCGCTCGCGCGCGTCGTGCTTCAGCTCCCCGTCCACGAGGGCGGCGAGCCGGTCACCAAGGTGCTGTTCGGCAGGGGAAGGGCTGGCTCCGGTCACTCGGCTCCGCCCTCTCTCCCGGCGTCCGGCGCGCCCGTCCCCACACCCGCCAGTGCCCGCTGCTCGGCACGGGCCGCGGGCGACCGGTGCTTGAGCGCCTTGCGCAGGTGCGAGCGGCCGCGGTGGATACGGCTGCGCACGGTGCCGAGCTTCACGCCGAGCGTCGCGGCGATCTCCTCGTAGGACAGGCCCTCGATGTCGCACAGCACCACGGCCGCGCGGAACTCGGGGGCGAGGGTGTCCAGCGCCTGCTGGACGTCCGCGTCGAAGTGCGTGTCGTGGAGGACCTGCTGGGGGGACGGCTCGCGGCTCGGCAGCCGCTCGGCGGCGTCGTCGGCGAGCGCGTCGAAGCGGATCCGCTGCTTGCGGCGCACCATGTCCAGGAAGAGGTTGGTGGTGATGCGGTGCAGCCAGCCCTCGAACGTGCCGGGCGTGTACGTGGACAGCGAGCGGAAGACGCGGACGAAGACCTCCTGGGTCAGGTCCTCGGCGTCGTGCTGGTTGCCCGTCAGACGGTAGGCAAGGCGGTAGACCCGCGCGCTGTGCGTGCTGACGATCTCCTCCCACGAGGGAGGGGTCCACGCCTGCGATCCCGCATCTGCGGCAAAGGTCGCGGTGGTTGCGGTGTCTGCGGTGTGGAAGCGGTCAGCAATGTAGGTCACGGATTTCGGCTCACCCGCCGACCAGAAGAGGCGTCTGAACACGCCCCCACGATCCACAGGCGCAGCCGCACCTCCCCTGTCGGCTCTGGTGGTGTCCAGTGGAGTCCCTACCATAGCCACCCCCTCTGTCAGCTCCGGATAAGGGTTTTTGCAGTATCTTTACGCAAGCCTTAGGCCCCGGGGCGGTCCCCGCCGCCGATCTGCCCGGCGCCGTCCTTCTCGTCCCGCCTCCACCCCTCACAACGCCCGGTCCCATCTGCGGGTTCCCGACGTCAACGGATACAGTCACCGTTGCGCCAACTATGGGGACAGGAGAGGGTCATTACCGGCAACCGGCAGACGAGCTGGGCGTTCGCCGACGCGTTTGTCGCCGAGGACGACGCTCTGCGATGGGCCCGCGACCGGTCCAGGGAAGCGGGCCTGCGCTCCGTCTCCCCCGGGACCGGCGCCGCGCTGCGCCTGCTGGCCGCGACCGCGGACGCCAAGGCGGTCGCCGAGATCGGCACCGGAACCGGCGTCTCCGGCATCCACCTCCTGCACGGGATGCGCCCCGACGGGGTCCTGACCACGGTCGATCCCGAGGCGGACCGGCAGGCCTTCGCCCGCCAGGCCTTCCGCGCCGCCGGCTTCGCGGGCAACCGCGCCCGCTTCATCCCCGGCCGCGCCCTCGACGTCCTGCCCCGCCTCGCCGACGGCGGGTACGACCTCGTCTTCTGCGACGGGGACCCGACCGAGTCCCTCGACTACCTCGCCGAATCGTTGCGCCTGCTGCGCCCCGGGGGGCTGGTGTGCTTCGAGGGGGTCTTCTCCGACGGCCGTACGGTCGACTCCGCGGCCCAGCCGGTGGAGGTGCTCCGCGTCCGCGAGCTGCTGCGCAGCGTCCGGGAGAGCCCGGCACTGGAGGCCGCGCTGCTCCCGGTGGGCGACGGCCTGCTCTGCGCCGTGCGCCGCTGACCGTCCGCCCCCCGGCGTCCGGGCGGGTCAGCTCAGGAGCGCGAAGGTGAGGGCCGCCGTACCGCCCAGGGCGGTGCTGGCGAGCAGCTGGGCGGGCGTGTGCGCCCGCAGCGCCAGGCGGGACCATCCGACGGCGGCGGCGACCAGGGCCGCCGGGAGCACCGGCGGGCCGAAGACGAGCAGCAGGATCATCACGGTGCCGCCGGCCACGGACATGTGGATGGATATCTGCCAGACCACCGTCACCAGCAGGGACGAGACCAGTCCCACGAGCATCGCGACGACGAGCGCGAAGACCTGCGCGGGGGCGCCGAGGAGGTGCAGGAGGGCCACCCCGGCGAGGACGGAGAGCAGGCTCAGGGCCATCGGGGCGACCCTCTGGCGCCGCACCCGGATGTGCTGGTCGGTCAGCGCCCCGCGCCGGACCCCGACGGCGATGATGCCGATCGGGACGACACCGCAGAACAGGGCGGCCAGCAGGCCCCACCCGAGCCCCGCCCACGACCCGGTGCTGTGCAGGCCGACGAGCAGGAGCAGGGCGACCACCAGGTTCGCCGGGGCCAGCACGTCGGACAGGACGCGGGCCGCCTTCTGGCGGGGAGTGCAGTCGGCGAAGGCCGGCGGCGCGGGCGGGGAGAAGGTCACGTGCGGCTCCGCTGGGGGTACGAGGTCCTCGGACACGACACAACGCTGCCCCGGCCGCAGATCGCGGTCGGGGCAGCGCAGAGAATGCGAAAGCAGAAGGTGGAAGTGCTGTCAGCGGGTCAGCCGACGACCTTCTTCAGGGCGTCACCCAGGGCGTCCGCCTCATCGGGGGTCAGCTCGACGACAAGCCGACCGCCGCCCTCGAGCGGTACGCGCATGACGATGCCCCGCCCCTCCTTGGTGACCTCGAGCGGGCCGTCGCCCGTCCGCGGCTTCATGGCCGCCATGCTCGTTCCCCTTCCTGAAACCAGCTCATCGTCAGCCGACGGCCCCATTCAGGCGCCTAATACCCGGCATCGAACACATTGCTTCCCAGCCATTATCCCGCATGTCAGGACCCGATGACCAACATCACCCGGGAACGCTTGGGCAACGCGCTCGGCCAAAACCACTCATTTCGGGGATCCGCCTGCGATACTTCGCCGCCGCACCTGGGGAAGCGCTTCAGCTTTCTTTGACACACATCACATGTGCGCTCCGCGTCCGGTCCGCCATGCTGGCCCTTGCACCGGCCGGTACCGGCCGGTAGCCAAGCCCGCGACGAAGGGGGACCCCCTGCCATGGCCGACAGTGTGCTCTACGAAGTGACCGACGGACTCGCGACCATCACGATCAACCGTCCCGACGCGATGAACGCGATGAACACCGAGGCCAAGGTCGCCCTGCGCGACGCGGCACTGGCTGCGGCCGGGGACACCTCGGTCCGGGCGGTCCTGCTGACCGCCGCCGGCAACCGGGCCTTCTGCGTCGGCCAGGACCTCAAGGAGCACATCGGGAACCTCGCCGCGGACCGCGAGACCGGCTCCTCGCTGACCATGAACACGGTCAAGGAGCACTACAACCCGATCGTGCGGGCGCTCACCGAGATGCCGAAGCCCGTCGTGGCCGGCGTCAACGGCGTCGCGGCCGGGGCCGGCTTCGGCTTCGCGCTGGCGGCCGACTTCCGCGTCGTCGCCGACACCGCCTCCTTCAACACCTCGTTCGCCGGCGTGGCGCTCACCGCCGACTCCGGGGTCTCGTGGACCCTGCCCCGCCTGATCGGCGCCTCCCGCGCCTCGGACCTGCTGCTCTTCCCGCGTTCGATCAAGGCGCAGGAGGCGTACGAGCTCGGCATCGTCAACCGCCTGGTGCCCTCGGACTCCCTGCACGCCGAGGCCGAGGCCGTGGCGCGCGCACTGGCCGCGGGCCCGACGGTCGCCTACGCCTCCCTGAAGGAGTCCCTCGCGTACGGGGCCTCCCACACGCTCGCGGAGTCCCTGGTGCACGAGGACGTCCTGCAGACCCGTGCGGGGGCCTCCGAGGACCACTCCATCGCCGTCCAGGCCTTCCTGGCGAAGCAGCCGCCGGAGTACCTCGGCCGCTGACCCGCGCCGCCGTCCCGCGCGGCCCTACGCCGGGTCGCGCAGGGCGCAGGCGGCCAGGTGGTCGTTGACCAGCCCGCACGCCTGCATCAGGGCGTAGGCGGTCGTCGGGCCGACGAAGCGGATGCCGGCCTTCTTGAGGGCCTTGGCGAGGGCGGTGGACTCCGGGGTGACCGCCGGGACCTCGGTGACCGTGAGCGGGGCGGGGCCGGGCTCCTCCGGGGCGTGGGACCAGATCAGGGTGTCCAGCTCGCCGGGCTCCCAGCCGGCGAGGACCTTCGCGTTGGCCAGGGTCGCCTCGATCTTGGCCCGGTTGCGGATGATCCCCTCGTCGGCCAGCAGCCGCTCCGCGTCCGCGTCGCCGAATGCGGCGACGGCCGCGATGGAGAAGTCGGAGAAGGCCTTGCGGAAGCCCTCGCGCCGGCGCAGGATCGTCAGCCAGGACAGCCCCGACTGGAAGGCCTCCAGGCACAGCCGCTCGTACAGGGCGTCGTCGCCGTGGACCGGACGGCCCCATTCGGAGTCGTGGTAGGCGACGTAGTCGGGCGTGGAGAGCCCCCAGGGGCAGCGCAGCAGGCCGTCCGGACCCGCCACGGGCCCGCTCACCGCTCACCGCGCTTGCTGAGGTCGACCGGGCCGGAGGCGTCCTGCGGTGCCGCGGAACCGGGCGACGCCGTTCCCGTCAGCAGGGCGATCCTCGCGTCCCGCTCGGCGAGCTCCGCCGCCAGCCGCTCCAGTACGTCGTCCACCTCGGCCATCCGGTAGCCGCGCGGCGCGACCGGCAGCCGCAGCGCATCGATGTCCTCCCGCACCACGGGCCGGGTCTCCGGCAGCCCGTCCGCCACCCGGTCCGGCTCCGCTTCCGGCAGGACGGCCTCCGAGCCGCCGCCGATCACCGCAAGGGTGACCGCTGCCACGACCACGACCAGCGCGATCATCAAGAAGAAGAACACGATCAACTCCCCTGAGAGACTCCGGCCACCAGGTTAAGGTCGCAGGCGAGGCGCGAGGGCCGCCGAAGGAGGAAAGACCAGGATGCTGCGACTGGGCAGGCGCGAGTTCGACACCCACGAGCCGGTGATCATGGCCATCGTGAACCGGACTCCGGACTCCTTCTACGACCAGGGCGCGACGTTCCGCGACGAGCCCGCGCTGGACCGGGTGGAGCAGGCCGTCGCCGAGGGCGCCGCGATCATCGACATCGGCGGGGTCAAGGCGGGGCCGGGCGAACACGTGGACGCGGCCGAGGAGGCGCGGCGCACGGTCGGTTTCGTGGCCGAGGTCCGCCGCCGCCACCCGGACGTGGTGATCAGCGTGGACACCTGGCGGCACGAGGTCGGCGAAGCGGTCTGCGAGGCCGGGGCGGACCTGCTGAACGACGCGTGGGGCGGGGTGGACCACAAGCTGGCCGAGGTGGCGGCGCGCTACGGCGCCGGCCTGGTCTGCACGCACGCCGGAGGGGTCGAGCCGCGCACCCGGCCGCACCGGATCGCGTACGAGGACGTGATGGAGGACATCCTGCGGGTCACGGTCGGGCTCGCCGAACGGGCCGCGGCCCTCGGCGTCCGCCGGGACGCGATCATGATCGACCCGGGTCACGACTTCGGGAAGAACACCCGCCATTCGCTGGAGGCGACCCGGCGGCTGGAGGAGATGACGGCGACGGGCTGGCCGGTGCTGGTCTCGCTGTCCAACAAGGACTTCGTCGGCGAGACCCTCGACAAGCCGGTCAAGGAGCGTCTGCTGGGCACGCTGGCCACCACGGCCGTGTCGGCCTGGCTGGGCGCGCAGGTCTACCGCGTCCACGAGGTCGCGGAGACCCGCCAGATCCTGGACATGGTCCGCTCGATCCAGGGCCACCGGCCCCCGGCCGTCGCCCGCCGCGGCCTGGCCTGATCCCGCGGGCCGGCCGCGGCCGGCCCGCGGTGGCGGTCCTACTTGCCGACTTCCTTCGTCACCAGGGCGATCGCCTCGTCCACGTCGTCGGTGACGTGGAAGAGGTAGAGGTCCTTCTCCGAGGCCTTGCCCTGGGCGATCACCGTGCCCCGCAGCCAGTCGACGAGCCCGCTCCAGTACTCCGTGCCGAACAGCACGATGGGGAAGCGGGTGATCTTCTGGGTCTGGACCAGGGTCAGTGCCTCGAACAGCTCGTCCAGCGTGCCCAGCCCGCCGGGCAGCACGACGAAGCCCTGGCTGTACTTCACGAACATCGTCTTGCGGACGAAGAAGTACCGGAAGTTCAGGCCGAGATCGACGTGCTGGTTGAGCCCCTGCTCGAAGGGGAGCTCGATGCCGAGGCCCACCGAGATCCCGTTCGCCTCGCGGGCGCCCCTGTTGGCGGCCTCCATCGCTCCCGGACCGCCGCCGGTGATCACCGCGAAGCCGGCGTCCACCAGCGCGCCGCCGATCCGCACGCCCGCCTCGTACTCGGGCGATCCCTCCGGGGTGCGGGCCGAGCCGAACACGCTGATCGCGGGCGGCAGCTCGGCCAGCGTGCCGAAGCCCTCGATGAACTCCGACTGGATGCGCAGGACCCGCCAGGGATCGGTGTGGACCCACTCGGAGGGCCCGGCGGAGTCCAGCAGCCGCTGGTCCGTCGTACTGCCCGCCTGCACCTGGCTCCGCCTCCTCAGCACCGGCCCGAGCTGCTGCTCCTCGGGCCGGCGACGAGCGGACCCGTCGGAAATGCCGGGGTTGCCCATGATGTGCTCCCTCCTGCTGATCGTTGGATCAGGGTAGGCGCACAAAGGTGACGGGAAGCGGAATTCAGGAGGTCAGCCAGGCGCGGAGTCGTTCCTCGCAGTGCAGGATCGCCTTCGTCTCCACGCGCTCGTCGACCTTGTGGGCCAGCAGGGCGTCGCCCGGCCCGTAGTTCACCGCCGGGACGCCCAGCGCGCTGAAGCGGGAGACGTCCGTCCAGCCGAACTTCGGCATGGCCCGGCCGCCCACCGCCTCCATGAAGGCCGCGGCCGCGGGGTGCGAGAGGCCCGGGAGGGCGCCGCCGGAGGAGTCGTCGACGACGAACTCGGCGATGTCGCAGTCCGCGAACACCTCGCGGACGTGGGCGATCGCCTCGGCCTCGCTGCGGTCGGGGGCGTAGCGGAAGTTGACCGTCACGGTGCACGCGTCGGGGATGACGTTGTTGGCGACGCCGCCCTCGATGCGCACCGCGTTGAGGCCCTCGTGGTACTCCAGGCCGTCGATGACCGGCTTGCGGGGCTCGTACACCGCCAGCCGGGCCAGGATCGGGCTCGCCGCGTGGATGGCGTTGGAGCCCATCCAGCTGCGGGCGGAGTGGGCGCGCTCGCCGGCGGTGCGCAGCAGCACGCGCAGAGTGCCCTGGCAGCCGCCCTCGACCTCGGCGTTCGAGGGCTCCAGCAGCACCGCGAAGTCGCCCGTGAGCCAGTCGGGGTGGGCTTCGGCGACCTTGCCGAGGCCGTTGAGGTCGGCGGCGACCTCCTCCTGGTCGTAGAAGACGAAGGTGAGGTCCCGGTTGGGCTCGGGCACGGTCGCGGCGATGCGCAGCTGCACGGCGACGCCGGACTTCATGTCGGTGGTGCCACAGCCCCACAGGACGTCGTTCTCGTCGAGGCGCGACGGGACGTTGT
Source organism: Streptomyces virginiae (assembly GCF_000720455.1). Lineage (GTDB taxonomy): Bacteria > Actinomycetota > Actinomycetes > Streptomycetales > Streptomycetaceae > Streptomyces > Streptomyces virginiae. The sequence goes on from NZ_JOAK01000005.1 coordinate 438,954, forward strand.
CGGCGATCGGCACGGTGTCGAGGTGGCCGGCGAGTACGACGCGCTCGGCGCGGCCGAGGTTCGTGCGGGCGACGACGTTGTTGCCGAAGCGGTCCACGGTGAGGTGGGGCAGGCCGCGCAACGCGTCTTCCACGAGGTCGGCGAGTACCTTCTCGTCGCCGCTCACGGAAGGGATGTCGACGAGCCGGGCGGTCAGCTCGGCGGCGTCCAGGGTGAGGTCCAGCTCGGATTCGGACATGGAACTGACCCTAACGCCCCGGGGTGTGGCGAAGCGTCCCTCGTCCGGCCGGTGGACGCGTCATATGCCTCAAGTACGGTGGGCCGCGTGTCCGAGATCCGTGATCCCCGTCCTCGCCGCCGCAGGCTGCTCCGTGTGGTCGTCGGCCTGCTCGTTCTCCTGTCGGTGGCCGGGTACTTCGCCGTGCAGCGCGCTTCGAACGGCGGGGGCGCCCCCTTCTGCGTCGCGAGCGCGGACGCGTCCGGTCGTGACGGCGGCTCCGAAAAGTACGAGATGTCCCCGGAACAGGCGGCGAACGCGGCGACGATAGCCGCCGTCGGGATCGCCAAGGGCCTGCCCGACCGGGCCGTCACCATCGCCCTGGCGACGGCCATGCAGGAGTCCGCCCTGCGCAACCTCGACCACGGCGACCGCGACTCGCTGGGGCTCTTCCAGCAGCGCCCTTCGATGGGCTGGGGCACGCCGGAACAGATCACGGACCCGGTCTACTCTGCCGGGATCTTCTACGACCGCCTCGTCGACGTGCCGGGCTACTCGCGGCTGCCGCTGACGGTGGCCGCGCAGAAGGTGCAGCGCAGCGGTTTCCCGCAGGCCTACGCCAAGCACGAGCCCGACGCGACGGTGCTGACCGCGGCCTTCGCCGGCGGCGGCAGCCTCGACTGCGGCGGTCCGGCGCCCACGCAGCCGGGCGACCCGGCGAAGGTGCGCGCGGGCCTGGTACGGATCTTCGGCGAGGACGGGATGCACACCTTCGGCCCGCAGGGCGGCCAGGGCGGCCAGGCCGGCCGCAGCGCCGGCGGCCGGGCCGTCGCCGAGCCCGAGATCACGATGGTGGAGAAGCGGGACGCGGGCGAGGCCGCGACGCGCCGCAGCCGGGCGATGGCCCACTGGGCGGTGGCCAACTCGCGCGAGATGGGGATCGCCCGGGTCTCCTACGACCTGCGCGGCTGGGTCGCGGGCAAGGACCGGGGCCAGTGGCAGGACAAGGCGGAAGCGGCCGCGAAGAAGGGCGACGGCGACCCCTACGGCGCGGCTCCCGGCGAGGTACGGATCTTCATGGCCCGCTGATCCGCCCGGGCTCCGCCGACCGGACGGGACTCCGACGACACGCCCCAGGGTCAGCCGGGGGCACCCGGCCGCGCGTACGAGTGATCACTCCTGCGGGGGTGATCACCATCGCGCCCCACCCCGCCCGGCGGACCCCCCGGAGGGACGGAACCCCTGGTCGGCGCGCATCCAATGCTCTTGTCGCGGAAGCCGATTAAACGATGCGTTACCGATCCTTTACCCGGCGGCGCCGCAACTCCACCCGCCCCGGGAGCGGTTAGTCAGGCCGTACTCAGCCGCTACCGCTTAGGAGCATCATGTCCCTCCCCCTGACCCGTCGGATCGCCCGTGCCGCGCTGCTCGTCGCAGCCGGGGCAGCGCCCGTGGTCGGTGCGGCCGGCGCGGCCAGCGCCGCCGGCCTGGAGTCCGTGCCGCAGCTGGGCGCACTCACCGCCACGGACGCCCCCGCGGCGACCGCCGACACGGCCACGGGAACGGCCACCGACGCCGTCGGCACCGCGGGTGCCGCGGCCAAGACCCTGCCGGCCCCCGCGTCCGACCTGGCCGGCCAGGCGGGCGGCCTGCTCGGCGGTCTGCCCACGACCCAGGAGCTGCCGGTCTCCGCACTGCCCGTGGGCGGTGTCCTGCCGGCGGGACTGCCCGGCGGCGCGCTGCAGGGCTGACATCCGGGAAACACCGAGGGGGCCGGGAGTTGCACACTCCCGGCCCCCTCGGGCTGTCACGGGCCGGGTCAGCCGAGGCGCTTGACCGCCGCCTCGACGCGCTCGTCGGTGGCGGTCAGGGCGACGCGCACGAAGCGGGCGCCCGCCTCGCCGTAGAAGTCGCCGGGCGCGACCAAGATGCCCAGCTCCGCGAGGTGCGCGACGGTGTCCCAGCAGGGCTCGTCGCGGGTCACCCACAGGTAGAGGCTCGCCTCGCTGTGCTCGACCCGGAAGCCGTGCGCCTCCAGGGCCGCGCGGAGCGCCGTCCGGCGGGCCGCGTAGCGCTCGCGCTGCTCCGCCACGTGCCGGTCGTCGCCGAGCGCCGCCACCGTGGCCGCCTGGACCGGGGCGGGGGTCATCATGCCGCCGTGCTTGCGGATCTCCAGCAGTTCCCGGAGCACGTCCGCGTCACCGGCGACGAAGGCCGCCCGGTACCCCGCCAGGTTGGAGCGCTTGGACAGGGAGTGGACCGCGACGATCCCCTCGTACGAGCCGCCGCACACGTCGTCGTGGAGGACGGAGACGGGCTCGGCCTCCCAGCCCAGCTCCAGGTAGCACTCGTCGCTGAAGAGCAGGATCCCGTGTTCCCGCGCCCAGGCCACGATCCGGACGAGCTCGTCCTTCGCGAGGACCTTGCCGGTGGGGTTGGACGGGGAGTTGAGCCACAGCAGCTTCACGCGCGCCGGGTCGAGATCGGCGGTCGGGTCGTCGTAGACCACCGGCTCCGCGCCGCACAGCCGCGCCCCGACCTCGTACGTCGGGTAGGCGAGCCGGGGGTAGGCGACCTGGTCACCGGCGCCCAGGCCCAGCTGGGTCGGCAGCCAGGCCACCAGCTCCTTCGAGCCGACGACCGGCAGGACGTTGCGGTGCTCGGCCGCGCTCGCGCCGAGCCGGCCGCGCAGCCAGCCCGTGATGGCGTCGCGCAGGGCCGCGGTGCCCCACACCGTCGGGTAGCCGGGGGAATCGGCGGCGTCGATCAGGGCCTGCCGGATCAGCTCCGGGACCGGGTCCACGGGCGTGCCGACGGACAGGTCGACGATGCCGTCCGGGTGGGCCGCCGCCGTCTTCTTGTACGGCTCCAGCTTGTCCCAGGGGAAGGCGGGAAGACGGTCGGATACTGCGGCCACGGTGGTCTCTGCTCTCTCTGAGTGCTGGTGGGACGGGTCGGAAAACACCGCGGTCCCGTGCGGCGGGCAGGCCGTACGGGACCGAGTGGCGCTTCTGCCGCGAAGGGTCAGTGCTCGCCGTTGATGCCGGCGGGCAGACCCGCGACGAAGGGGTGGTCGCGCTCGATCAGGCCCAGCTTGGAGGCACCACCGGGCGAACCGAGCTCGTCGAAGAACTCGACGTTCGCCTTGTAGTAGTCCTTCCACTCTTCCGGAGTGTCGTCCTCGTAGAAGATGGCCTCGACCGGGCAGACCGGCTCACACGCACCACAGTCGACGCACTCGTCCGGGTGGATGTACAGGGACCGCTGGCCCTCGTAGATGCAGTCGACGGGGCACTCTTCGATGCATGCCTTGTCCTTGACGTCGACACAAGGCTCCGCGATGACGTAGGTCACGCTCTCGTTCCTCCTCGGTAGGGCTTTCCATATCGCGCGGGAGCGCGGCGTCGTCGATGCCCGCACCTAGTATCTCCGTTCCCGGGCACGATCCGAACAGGAGGGGCGGACAGAGCTGTGGAAATCACTGCCGGAGGACTGCTGGAGGTCCGAATCACCCCGGCTGACGTGGGTAAACGTGTCTCTGTACGACGGGTGGAGACCGGACTGAGCGGATCACCCGAGTTCACGGACACGGTCGGTGTTCTCACATCCTGGGACCAGGGTGTGCTGCTGATCACAAAGAAGAACGGACAGTCCGTCCGCATCCCGGAATCCTCGCTGGTGGCGGGCAAGGTCGTGCCCGCGGCGCCGGCCCGGCGGCGGGGTCCGGCGGCCTCCTTCGAGGAGCTGACGAGGGTCTCGGCGCGGGCCTGGCAGCCGCTGGAGAGCGAGCCCCTGGGCGGCTGGACGCTGCGCGCTTCCGCCGGGTTCACCCGGCGGGCCAACTCCGTGCTGCCGGCGGGCGACCCGGGCATACCGCTCGACGATGCACTCGCGCGAGTGACCTCCTGGTATGCGGAGCGAGGACTTCCGGCCTATGTGCAGGCCGCCACGGGGGCCGCCGGCACGCAGGAGCTGCTGTGCGCGGAGCTGGAGCGCCGGGGCTGGGTGTCCGAGGCGTCGGCCGAGGTACGGATCGGGGCGCTGGCCCCGGTGGGCGACGTGGACGCGCCCGCGAGCGGCTCCGTGACTCTGACCCGTGCCCCGGACGAGGAGTGGCTCGGGCGCTACGGAAGGGTCTCCGACCCGGACGTGGCCCGGCGGGTCCTGGTGCAGGGCCCGTCGGTGTGGTTCGCCTCGCTGCCCGGGGGGCGGGCGATCGGACGGTGCGTGGTGGACGGCCGGTGGGCCGGCTTCGCGGCGGTGACGGTCGATCCCGCCCACCGGCGGGAGGGGCTCGCCACGGCGGTGATGGCCGCCCTGGCGCGGCGCGCGCTGGAGGAGGGCGCGTCGGCGGCGTGGCTGCAGGTCGAGACGGACAACGCGGCGGCGCTGGCGCTGTACGACGGGCTGGGCTTCGCGACGCACCACGCCTACCACCACTTCCGGGCGGCCCGGTGAGCACGTCGGCCCGGCGGGAGCAGTTCGCGGCGCAGGCCCGCTCGGAGCGGCCCGACCTGGCGGTGATGTGCCTGCTGCTGGCGGCGGAGGCGGATCCGGAGCTGGACGAACGTGCCATGGACTGGGCGCAGATCGAGCTGGACCGGCTGGCCGGGATGCTGCCGTACGGTCTGCGGGGCGGGCGGGCGTGGGCCTCGGCGGTGACGGAACTGCTGGGCGGGCGCCTCGGTTTCCACGGCACCCCGGCGGACTACGAACGGCTGTCGTCCTCGCTGCTGCACGAGGTGCTGAGGCGCCGGCGCGGCCTGCCGATCCTGCTGTCGGTGGTGTGGCTGGAGGTCGCCCGGCGGGCGGGCGCGCCGGTGTACGGGCTGGGGCTGCCGGGGCACTTCGTGGTGGGCTTCGGCGACCCGGAGGAGGGCGTGGTGGTGGACCCGTTCGCGGGCGGCGCCTCCCTGGGCGCCGGGCCGGCGGAGCTGGCGTCGGGGCCGCGCACGCCGGCCAGGACGCTGGACATCGTGCTGCGGATCCTGACCAACATCCGTGCGTGGGCCGCCACCCGCCCCGAGCAGTCGGGGGTGGCGCTGTGGGCGCTGGAGCTGTCGCTGCTGCTGCCGTCGCATCCGGCGTCGCTGCGGTACGAGCGGGCGCGGCTGCTGGTGGAGCGGGGCTCCTTCCGGGAGGGGGCGGCCGAACTCGACGCGTACGCCGACGTCGTCGCGGCGGTGGACGACGACGCGGCGGCCCGCATCCGCGCCGAGGCCGTCTCGGCCCGCGCCCTCCTGAACTGACCGGTCCCGCGCCTGCTGCACGCAGCCGCACCCGCCGGGGCGGGCATGCGCGGGGATTCCGCCGGGGCGGGGCCCCGCCAGGGGGTTCCGCCGGGGCCGGGCGCACGCCCAGGGCATTCCGCCGGGGCGGAGGCCCGCCAGGGGGTTCCGGCGGGGCCGGGCGCACGCCGGGGCGTCTCCTCGGGCGCCGAACGGTGCTCAGGGTCGGCAGGTACGGCGGCGGTGCGTTCGGCGCCCTGCGGGGATCGCCCCGACATACACCCGGCCCCGCCGGAACCGGCCGGACCGGCTCGCGCAGCCCGTCCGGCGCTTGAGGACCCGGGTCCGGGGCAGAGCAGCGGCGGCGGTGCGTTCCGCGACCTGCACGTATGCCCGCGGCATGCACCCCGGCCCCGCCGGAACCAGCCGGACCGGCCCGCGCTGCAATTCAGCCCGTCCGGCGCTTGAGGACCCGGGTCCGGGGCAGAGCAGCGGCGGCGGTGCGGGGGGGGTCAGAGCCAGCCCTTCTCGCGGGCCACGCGCACCGCCTCGGCACGGTTGCGCGCCGCCAGTTTCTGGATCGCCGTCGAGAGGTAGTTGCGGACGGTGCCCTGGGAGAGGTGGAGCCGGGCTGCCAGCTCGGAGTTGGTCGCGCCCGTCTCCGCCTGGCGCAGGACCTCCCGTTCGCGGTCCGTCAGCGGGTTCGCGCCCTCGGCCAGGGCCGCCGCGGCCAGCGTGGGGTCGATGACGCGCTCGCCCCGCAGGACCTTGCGCACGGCCGCCGCCAGCTGCGCGGCCGGGGCGTCCTTGACCAGGAAGGCCGAGGCTCCCGCCTCCATGGCGCCGCGGAGGTAGCCGGGCCGGCCGAAGGTGGTCAGGATGACGATCCGCAGGTCCGGCAGCTCGGTGCGCAGGGCGGCCGCCGCCTCGATGCCCGTCATGCCGGGCATCTCTATGTCCAGCAGTGCGACGTTGACGTCGTGCGCGCGGGCAGCCGCCACCACCTCGTCGCCGCGGGCCACCTGGGCCAGCACCTCGATGTCGGGTTCCAGGCCGAGCAGGGCGGCGAGGGCCTCGCGGACCATCGACTGGTCCTCCGCCAGCAGGATCCGGATGGGGCGTGCGGTCATGAGGGTGATCCTAGGTCGACGGGGACGCGGGCGGTGAGGGCGAAGCCGGTCCGGCCCGTGGGGCCGGCCGACAGGGTGCCGCCGACCGCGGTCAGACGTTCCGTCAGGCCCGTCAGGCCGTTGCCGGGGGTGCTGTGGCCGCCCGAGCCGTCGTCCGAGACGGTCAGCTCCAGTACGGGCCCGTCCAGCGTCTGGCGCGTCCGCAGGGTGACCCGGCAGTGCCGGGCACCGCTGTGCCGGACCACGTTGGTCACGGCCTCGCGCAGGGACCAGGCGAGGGCGGACTCCGCCTCCTCCGGGAGTTCCCCGGAGGGCTCCGCGGGGAGGTCCGCGACCACGCCGGCCGCGGCCAGCGCGGTACGCGCCCCCGCGAGTTCGCCGGGCAGGGTGGGCCGCCGGTAGCCGCTCACGGCTTCCCGTACGTCGACCATCGCCTGCCGGCTGACCTGCTCGATGTCCGCCACCTGCTGGGCCGCGCGGTCGGGGTGGTCGGGCAGCATCCGGCCCGCCAGTTCGCTCTTCAGCGTGATCAGCGACAGCGAGTGCCCCAGCAGGTCGTGCAGGTCGCGGGCCATGCGCAGGCGTTCCTCGTTGGCCGCGAGTTCGGCGACGGTGGCTCGGGCCTGCCGCAGTTCGATGGTGGTGCGGATCATGGCGCGGACTCCGATCATCGCGAAGCCGCCCATCAGGGCCGGGATCAGCAGCCCCGCCAGGTAGGCGTCGCCGTCGGGAACCGCGTTGGCGGTGGCGGCCAGCAGCGCCGTGGTGCCCGGGACCGTCCAGCGGGAGATCTCACCGGGCAGGGCGGCTCCGGAGGCGATGGCCACGTAGACGAAGAGGACCAGCCATTCGCGCCCCAGGGCCAGGGAGAGGACCGTCGCCTCGGCGGCGAGCAGGGACAGTGCGAGCAGCATCCTGCGGGTGTCCGTCTCGCGGGCGGTGCGCAGGACGAGGACCAGGTACCAGGCGACGAAGGCCGCGAGGCCCAGGGCACCGAGCACCCGGGCGCCGGTGCTGTGTCCGCCGCCGATCAGATCGGTGACGGGGGCGCTGAGGTAGAAGAGCCAGATGCCGGTCCACACGACCCGGGCCGTCTTGTGGCGGTTGTTCTCCGATGCGAGGTCGGCCCGGCCCGCTCCGTTCCCGGCTTCCTTCGTCAGTGCCACGGTTTCACGCCTTCAGTGAGTCCTTGCGGTACAGCCAGGCGGCGGCACCCGTGAACAGTACGAAGTACACGGCGAGGATCGCCACGTCCCTGGCGTGCGGTGCGTTCCCCAGCTCGATGGCCTGGCCGAGGGCCGCGTAGGCATGGGTGGGCAGCCATGCGCAGATGTCCTGGAGCCACTGCGGGAAGTTCGCGGTGGGCATCCACAGGCCGCCGAGGATGGACAGGCCGAAGTAGAACAGCATCGTGACGGGCCGGACGGTGTCCCCGCTCGCCAGGTATCCGATGGCCACGCCGAGCGCGGCGAAGACGAGGCTGCCGGCCCAGATGGCGCCGACGAGGGCGAACCACTGCCAGGCGTCGAAGCGTACGTCCTTCACGGCGGCCGCCACCGCGAAGACGGCCAGGATCGCCGGCAGGGAGAGCACCCCGGCGCTGGCGGTCTTGGCGAGCACGTAGCCGCGGCCGGGCAGCGCGGTCAGCCGCAGCTGGCGGACCCAGCCCTGCTCCCGCTCCTTGGCGATGCGTTCGCTGTTGCCCATCAGGACGGCCGTCAGGGCGCCGAAGGAGGCCATGGCGACCATGTAGAAGGCGGGCATGGTCAGTTCGGTGCCCATGACCTTGGTGGTGCCGTCGAGGGTGCCGCCCAGCATCAGGAAGAGGGCGGCCGGGTAGAGGACGGTGAAGAAGAGGTACTTCTTGTTGCGCAGGGCGCGGGTGATCTCCAGCTTGACCAGGACGTTCACTTCGAGGCCTCCTCGGTGAGGGCGATGAAGGCCTGTTCCAGGCCGAGGCCCGCGACCTCCAGGTTGCGGGGGCGGATGCCGAGCGCGAACAGGGCGTGGACGGTCTCGTCGGCGTCGGCGGACTGGAGCCGCACGGTGGCGCCGTGGCGCTCGAAGCGGGTCAGGCCGGGCAGTGCGCGCAAGAGTTGCTCGTCCACCGGATCGGCGCCGTCCAGGTCGAAGGCGATCTTCCGGGCGCCCGCCCTGGCCTTGATCTCGGCGGCCGTGCCGTCCGCGAGCAGCCGGCCCTGGTGGAGCACCAGCACCCGGTCGGCGACGGCGTCGGCCTCCTCCAGGTAGTGCGTGGCGAACAGGACGGTGCGTCCCTGGTCCGCCTGGTCCCGCATGGTGGCCCAGAAGGCCTGGCGGGAGGTCACGTCCATGCCGGTGGTCGGCTCGTCGAGCACGATCAGGTCGCAGTGGCCGGCGGTGGCCAGCGCGAAGCGGACGCGCTGCTCCTGGCCGCCGGAGAGCTTGTTGACCTTGCGGCCGGCGATGTCGGTGAGTGAGGCACGGGTCAGCACCTCGTCGACCGGGTACGGCCGGGGGTGCAGGGCGCAGCCGAGGGCGACGATCTCCCGTACGGTCACGTCCTCCATGAGGCCGCCGCTCTGGAGCATCGCGCCGACCCGGCCGGCGGCGACGGCCTCGCGCGGGGTGGTGCCGAAGAGCCGGACCGAACCGGAGTCGGCGGGGCGCAGGCCGAGGAGGAGGTCGAGGGTGGAGGACTTCCCGGCGCCGTTGGGGCCGAGGAGTGCGACGGTCTCGCCCGGGTGGAGCGCGAGGGAGAGGCCGTCGACCGCCCGGACCGTGCCGTAGCTCTTGGTCACGTTCTCGAAGCTCACCGCCGGGTCGGTGGTGGGTTGCGCGGCGCGTGCCGCGGTCGTCGTCGTCATGGGAAGAGGTTCGCCCGTAGGGGGTGCCGCGCGGCAGTGTCGGGCGTCGTGCGTGCCGCATGACGGATGTCATGCGGCGGACATGACGGTGCCCCCGCCCGGATCCCGGGCGGGGGCACCGTCGATGCCGTGTCTCAGCTGGGGTTGGTGTCGATGACCACGGTCCGCTCGGCCGGGGTCTCGCCGCGCAGGGCCTTGGCGAGCGCGCCGACGACGTCCTGCGGGGTGACCGCCGTCTTGGCGCCGGTACCGCGGGTGATCATGACCCCGTCGAAGGTGTTCCCGTAGGTCGCCTTGAGCGCCTCCAGGTCGAACTTCTCGGTGAGGCGGCCGTCCACGGCCTGCATGCTGAGGATCTTGGGGAGCGACAGCTTGCCGAAGGCGATGGACTTGGTGCCGGCCTTGACGGTGGCGTTGGCGGACATCGCGGGCTCCGCGAACTCCTTCATCGCCCGGTCCAGTTCGGCCTGGTTGATCGACGGTTCCTTGCTGACGGTGGGCAGCTGCAGGACGGCCGCCTTGCCGGTGCCGACCTGATCGCGGAAGGCCTTGGTGACGAGGTCGACGGAACCGTCCACGTCCAGGGTGGTGCCCGCCTTGCCGGGAACGGCGACGGCCTTGCCGGTGTCGAAGGTGATGGTGCCCTCGGTGACGGAGCCCGCCGTGCCGGCGAGTTCCTGGAGCGCGACCGTGAGCTTCTCCTCGTCGACGGGCATCACGGCGTCGGCGACCCGCTCGTTGCCGAGGAGCGAGCCGATGACCGTCACGGGGTTGTAGTCGCTGCCCGCGGCGTTGCGGACCGTGGTCTGGCTGTCCAGGGTCAGGCCGGCCTTGTCGGGCTTCAGCTCGACCGGCTTGCCGCCGACGGTCAGCTGGATCGGGGCCGCGGCGCGGGTGCCGAAGGCCGTCTGGAGCTTCGAGACGGCCTCGTCGCGGCTGCCGCTGATGTCGACGCCGAGGACGGTGGTGCCCTTGGGGACGTCGGAGTGGTTCAGGAGCAGCCCGGCGCCGTAGGCGACGCCGACGAGCGCCACGATGCCGCCGCCGATGAGGACCAGCTTGGAGCGGCCCTTCTTGGCGGGCTTCGCGGCGGTCTTCTTGTCCGCGGGCGGCGTGGGGCGGGGGGCGGCCGGCGCGGGGGCCGGTACGGGGGTCGGCAGCGGGCCGTCCAGGTCCGGACCGGGCCAGCCCGCGGCCTGCGCGGCGGACGGGCCGCCGCCGGCGGGACGGGAGCCGAAGCCGGGGCCGCCGGTGGGGCCTGCGGGGCCGTCGGCCTGGCTGTCGTAGACGGGGAACGCCTCGGTGGACGGGCCGCCGTCGCCGTGGTCGGTCCCGTACGCGGGGAAGCCCTGGGTCGTGCCGACGCCGGGGCCGCCGGGCATCGGGGCCGCCGGGGCGGGCGCCTGCTGCGGGGCGTAGCCCGTGCCGTAGTCGGCGACGGGCGGCGGCGCGGTGGTGCGCGGCGGCGCGTACGCGGCGTCCGGCGCGGGCGGTGCCTGCGTGTGCGGCGGGGGCGCGAAGCCGCCGCCGGTCGTGGGCGGCGCCGGCGTCGGCGTCGCGCCGGGCACCCGCTTGGCGAGCGGCGGCGCCGGGGCGGCCGGCGGCATCTGCGCGGCGGCGGGCGCCGCGGGCGCGGGCGCGGGGGTGGGCGGCTTGCGGGGCGCGAACCAGTTGCTGGCGGCTTCCTCGGCCGGGGCCGTCTCCGGCTCCGGTGCGGCCTCGACACGGGTCGGGCGGGGACCCGGCCGCTGCGGGAGCGGGGGCTCGGCCTGCTGCCCGGGCGCCGGCTCGGGCGGGGTCGGTGCCCCGCCTCCGGACGCGGCGGTGTTGGTGCCCATGGACTTGCGCACGACCACCGGGGGGATCGGCCGCGAACCCGGGATGTTGATCCGGATCCGGGTCGTCAGGGTGGTCTCGGTCTTGGGCCCGTCGGATTCGGGCGTGGACGGATTCGAGGTCACAGGGTTCTCCTCCGGGGCGGTCGCCGCGCCGGGCCCGGGCACAGTCGTGGACGGGTACTGGCCGGTTCCGTACGGCGGCGTACCCGAGGGGTAAGCGGCTCCACCGTGCCCCTTGGGCCCGGAGGACGAACTGTCGGTTTCACGACTCAAGGCAGGTTCTCCCGGTTGGCTCCGCCGCCCGTCATACCGTGCGCGGGCAGCTCGGCGGCCCGTCCACCATACTGGCCGCCGCCCGCGCGCAACTGACTGCCGGGAATCAGGGGTTCCCTTTGGGGCCCGTCAAACCCCCCTGAAGCGCCACGAGAGGCCCCGCCTCCACCGGTCGGCCGGACTCTCTACGAGGTCCGACACCACGTCACTTGACGGGCCGGGAGGCCGAAACCGGCCGATCGGCGGGAAGGGTGATCGTGGCGCACATCACAGCGAGCACCGTTCCACCCAAAAGGTAGGCGTACATCCCGATTCCGGACGAACTGAGGACGAAGTCCCCCTCGGGGCGCGGGAGGCTGAGCATCACGTAGGCGAGGAACCAGCCGACCGCGCCGCCGCCCACCCCGAGGCCGGTCCCGAGGGCGAGCCGGCCGCCGAGGAACAGCCCGAAGAGCGCCAGCAGCGCGAGCAGCAGCCCACCGGGGAACCACAGGTCGACGACCAGCCAGCCGGCCGCGCCGGTCAGCGCGCCCAGCACCAGCAGGCCCAGGCAGCCGGCGATCCGGCCCGCCGTCAGGGTGCCGGTCACGCGTCCACCCCCGCGAAGAGGTCGTGTTCGCGCTCGCCCGCCGCGACGCCCGGCCGGCCCTCGACCAGTTCGTAGTACTCACGGGCGAACAGCGGCTGCGCCAGGTCGTTGGAGAGGGCGAAGAACGGCCCGTCCACGGCGATCTGGGTGGCGTGGGCCCGCATAGCGGCCGTCTTGGCCGCCACGAGGGCCTCGTCGGCGTCGATCTCGGCGGTGATCCGCTCGTCGCCGACGACCCCCGGTACGTCCTGGGGCGAGGCCAGCCCGGGGAAGGACACCCCGTCCCCGGCGGCGCTCAGCCGGGCGAAGCCCTCCTCGACCACCGAGAGCGGGACGCGGTTCCAGTAGATCTTCCCGATGGTGTGGGGATCCCCGAGGTCGCGCCGGTAGGCCTTCTCCGCGGCCAGTTCGGCGGCGCGCATGGCGACCCGGTGGGCCTGGATGTGGTCCGGATGCCCGTAGCCGCCGTCGGGGTCGTAGGTGACGAGCACCTGCGGGCGCAGCTCCCGGATCACCTCCACGAGGTACGCGGCGGCCTCGTCCACGTCGGCGGACCAGAAGGCCTCCGGGCGGCGGTTCTGCGGGGCGCCCATCATCCCGGAGTCGCGGTAGCGGCCGGGGCCGCCGAGGAACCGGTGGTCGTGGACGCCGAGTTCGGCCATGGCCGCGGCGAGCTCGCCGATGCGGTGGGCGCCGAGGGTGTCGTCGCGGTCGGCCGTCAGGTGGCCGAGGGCGGGCGGGATGACCTCACCCTCCTCGCCCAGGGTGCAGGTCACCAACGCGACGTGGGCGCCCTGGGCCGCGTACTTGGCCATGGTGACGCCGTTGTTGATCGACTCGTCGTCCGGGTGCGCGTGCACGAAGAGCAGACGACGGGCGGGAAGACCGTTCATGGGCCTAGCGTAGGGGGTGCCCCGCGCCGGACCCGGCCTGCCCGCCCCGCCCGGCGGGCCCCGGCGGCGGCCGCCGGGACGCCCGTCAGAACTTGATGCCGCTGATCATGCTCGCCACGTTCGAGGTGAGCTGGCTGAGGGTCGGGGCGATGGTGGAACTCGCCAGGTAGAAGCCGAGGAGCACACAGACCACCGCGTGTCCCGCCTTCAGGCCCGCGCGGCGGACCAGCAGGAAGACGATGATCGCCAGCAGCACCACGGCAGAGATCGAGAGTGCCACGGCGTTTCACCTCCACGTCGAGCGGACATCGGTACGCGCATTCGTGCTCGGCGAGAGTCATACCCACCGTGCGCTACGGATCATAACTATCCGTGCCAGCGCATCGATCGAAATCCGGCAGCACAAGGGGCGCATGCCGCGCACGGTCGGGGTCACGCAAAGGCCGGCCGGGGGGCGTTTACGCCCCCCGGCCGGCTGTCGGCACCCGCACGGCCGCACTGCACCCAGCCTGCATGCCCCAGATCTCGGGGCAGAAACGGTCAAGTTGCCTGTAGGTAAACCGAGTTGACGTGGCGGGTCAGTGCCCGCAAGCGGAACGCGGCGGGTGGCCGGAAATCATCGGTCGGTGGGGTGCGCGTCTCAGTCCTTGTGCAGTCCCCCGGGCCGGTCGGTCTCGTCCGGCGGCACGTGCGGGACCACCCGCTTCTCCGCCGCGAAGTGACACGCCGAAGGATGCGCCGCCGGACCGGAGGGGAAGACCTCCGGGACCGCGAGCAGCGGGACCTCCGTCGCGCAGCGGTCCTGGGCCTTCCAGCAGCGGGTGCGGAAGCGGCAGCCCGACGGCGGGTTGGCCGGGGACGGGACGTCGCCGGAGAGGATGATCCGCTCGCGGTGGGCGCGGGCCTGCGGGTCGGGGACCGGCACGGCCGAAAGCAGCGCCTGCGTGTACGGGTGGGTCGGGTGCTCGTAGATCTGGCTGTCGGTGCCGATCTCGACGATCCGGCCGAGGTACATGACGCCGACCCGGTCGGAGATGTGCCGGACGATCGAGAGGTCGTGCGCGATGAACACGTAGGACAGCCCGAACTCGTCCTGGAGCTTCTCCAGCAGGTTGACGACCTGCGCCTGGACGGAGACGTCCAGGGCGGAGACCGGCTCGTCGGCGACGATGATCTCGGGCTGGAGGGCGAGGCCGCGGGCGATGCCGATGCGCTGGCGCTGGCCGCCGGAGAACTGGTGCGGGTAGCGGTTGATGTACTCCGGGTTCAGACCGACGACGTCCAGCAGCTCCTGGACGCGCCCGCGGCGCGAGCCCTTGGGGGCCACCTCGGGGTGGATCTCGTACGGCTCCCCGATGATGTCGCCGACCGTCATGCGCGGGTTGAGCGAGGTGTACGGGTCCTGGAACACCATCTGGATGTTGCGGCGCACGGCCTTCAGCGCGCGGACTTGCCGCAGCCGGACTCGCCCACGATGCCCAGCGTCTCGCCGGCGTGCAGGTCGAAGGAGACCCCGTCGACGGCCTTGACCGCCCCGACCTGCCTCTTGAAGAGGATGCCCTGGGTGAGCGGGTAGTGCTTGGCCAGGTCCTTCACTTCGAGGAGGGGCTCAGCCATGGAGGCACTCCTTCCAGAAGTGGCATGCGCTGGACCGCGGCACGGGCGACTCCGTCACCGGGTACAGCGGCGGGACGTCGCTGCGGCAGACGTCCTGCGCCATCGGGCAGCGCGGGTTGAAGGCGCAGCCGGGCGGGATGCGCAGCAGGTTGGGCGGCAGGCCCTTGATCGCATACAGCTCCTGGCCCTTCTGGTCCAGGCGCGGGATGGAGTCCAGCAGGCCGCGCGTGTACGGGTGCGCGGGCGCCTTGTAGATCTCGTGGACGGGGGCCGCCTCGACGATCCGGCCCGCGTACATGACCGCGATCTTGTCGGCGACGTCCGCGACCACGCCGAGGTCGTGGGTGATCAGGATGAGGCCCATGTTGAGCTCCCGCTGGAGCTCGGCCAGCAGGTCCATCACCTGGGCCTGGACGGTGACGTCCAGGGCGGTCGTCGGCTCGTCCGCGATGATCAGCGAGGGCTCCAGGGCCAGCGCCATGGCGATCATGATGCGCTGGCGCATGCCGCCGGAGAACTGGTGCGGGTAGTCCCCCACCCGCTGTTTCGCCGCGGGGATGCGCACCCGGTCCATCAGTTCGACGGCCTTGGCCCGGGCTTCCTTGCGGGACGTGCCGCGGTGGACCTCGTACATCTCGCCGAGCTGGGCGCCGACGGTCAGCACCGGGTTGAGGGAGGACAGCGCGTCCTGGAAGATCATCGCCATCTCGGCGCCGCGGATCCTGCGCCGTTCGTCCTCCTTCATCTTCAGCAGGTCGCGGCCCTTGAAGAGGATCTCGCCGCCGGCGATCCGGCCCGGCGGCACGTCCAGGATCCCCATCACGGCCTGGGCGGTCACCGACTTGCCGGAGCCCGACTCGCCGAGCACGGCGAGCGTCTCGCCCTCGTCCACCGAGTAGTGGACTCCGTTGACCGCCTTCGCGACTCCGTCGCGCGTCTTGAATTCCACGTGCAGGTCGCGGACCTCGAGCAGCATGTGCGGGGCTCCTCAGCGCAGCTTGGGGTCGAGGGCGTCGCGCACCGCGTCGCCGAGCATGATGAAGGCGAGCACCGTGATGCTGAGCGCGCCCGCGGGCCAGAGCAGCATGTGCGGGGCGTTGCGGATCTGCGAGGCCGCGTTGGAGATGTCGATGCCCCAGGAGACGGTGGGCGGGCGCAGGCCGACGCCGAGGAAGGACAAGGTCGCCTCCAGGGCGATGTACGTGCCGAGCGCGATCGTGGCGACGACGATGACGGGGGCCACGGCGTTGGGCGCCACGTGCCGCAGCAGCATCCGGGCGTTGCCGGCGCCCAGGGCCCGGGCCGCCTGGACGTAGTCGTTCTGTTTGGCGGTGATCACCGAGCCGCGGGCGATGCGGGCGATCTGCGGCCAGCCCAGGAGCACGATGAAGCCGACCACGGGCCAGACGGTGGTGCTGGTGACGACGGACAGGAAGACCAGGCCGCCGAGGACGACGGGGATGCCGAAGAAGATGTCGGCGACCCGGGAGAGCAGGGAGTCGCCCCAGCCGCCGAAGAAGCCGGCGAGGCCGCCGAGGGCGGAGCCCAGCAGGGCGGCGCCGAGGGTGGCGCAGACGCCGACGGTGATGGAGGCGCGGGCTCCGTAGACGGTGCGGGTGTAGACGTCGCAGCCCTGGGTGTCGTAGCCGAAGGGGTGGCCGGGGGCGGAGCCCTGTTGGGACTTGGAGAGGTCGCACTGGAGGGGGTCGCCGCTCGCGATGAGCTGCGGCCAGATCGCGATGACGACGAGGAAGAGGATCAGAGCTGCGGAGAGGATGAAGACGGGGTTGCGGCGCAGCTGGTGCCAGGCGTCGGACCACAGGGAGCGGGCCCGCTCCCTGGGTCCGGACGCGCCCGGTCCGGCGCTCTTCTCGATGCCTTCGACGCTCTCGGCCTCGTCGAGCGCGAGATCCATGGGTCCCCCCTGGCCCGTGGGCGAGACGGCTTCCTTGGGGCGGGGGCCGACCGGGTCGTAGCCGGCCGGTTCGGGGCGCTCGGGATCAGGCATAACGGATCCTCGGGTCCAGGACCGCGTAGAGCAGGTCGACGAGCAGGTTCGCCAGCAGGAAGACGATGACGAGGATGGTCACGAAGCCGACGACCGTGGGCGAGTTGTTGCGCAGGATGCCCTGGTAGAGCTGGTAGCCGACGCCGTGGATGTTGAAGATCCGCTCGGTGACGATGGCGCCGCCCATCAGGGCGCCGATGTCGGTCCCGATGAAGGTGACCACCGGAATCAGGGAGTTGCGCAGCAGGTGGCGGGTGACGACCCGGCGGCGGGGCAGGCCCTTGGCGGTGGCGGTGCGGACGTAGTCGGCCTTGACGTTCTCGGCGATGGAGGTGCGGGAGAGGCGCGTGACGTAGGCGAGGGAGACCAGCGCGAGGACGATGCCGGGCAGGATCAGCTCGTTGAGGGGTGCGTCCGGGGAGACGGTGGGCCGCACCCAGCCCCATTGGACGCCGAAGAGGAACTGGAGCAGGTAGCCCGTCACGAAGGTGGGCACCGAGATGACGACGAGGGTGAGCACGAGCACGGAGGTGTCGACGGTCCTGCCGCGGCGCAGGCCGCTGATCACGCCGAGGGTGATGCCGATGACGACCTCGAAGAAGATCGCGACGAGGGTCAGGCGCAGGGTGACGGGGAAGGCGCTGGCCATCAGCTCGGTGACGGACTGCCCGTTGAAGGCGGTGCCGAAGTCGCCCTGGAAGATCTGCCCCATGTAGTGGAGGTACTGCTTCCACAGGGGCTGGTCGAGGTAGAGGTCCTTGCGGATGCGGGCGGCGGTGGCCGGGTCGGGGGCTTTGTCACCGAAGAGGGCAGCGACCGGGTCACCGAGCGCGTACACCATGAAGAAGATCAGGAACGTGCTGCCGATGAACACCGGGATCATCTGGAGCAGCCGCCGGATCACATAACGTCCCATGGAGTGCTCCATGCTGTTGGCGGGCGCGGCGGGCCCCCCGCGGTGCGGGGGGCCGGGATCCGGGTGGGGGTCAGATCACCTTGATCTGGTCGTAGACGGGGACGCTGAACTGGTTGAGGGCCACGTCCTCCAGGCGCTCGGAGTAGCCGGCGCTGCCGTTCTGGTACCAGAGCGGGATGGACGGCATCTGCTCGGCGAGGATCTTCTCCGACTCCTGGAAGCTGGTGATCGCCTTGGCGGCGTCGCTCTCCTGGTTCGCCCGGTCGATGAGGGCGTCGAACTCCTTGTTGCTGAACTTCCCGTAGTTGGAGGAGGCACCGGTGTAGTAGAGCGGCTGCAGGAAGTTCTGGATCAGCGGGTAGTCGGCCTGCCAGCCGGAGCGGAAGGGGCCGGTCAGCTTGTAGCTGCTCTGCTGGTTGCGGAAGTCGGCGAAGGTGCCGACCGGGTTGACCGTGCAGACCGGGCCCTCCCCCAGCGCGTTGTTGACGCTGTTGCAGACGGCGTCCATCCAGTCGCGGTGCGAGCCGGTGTCCACGTTGGAGGTCAGCGTGACCTTGCCTCCGGGGAGTCCGCCGCCCTCCTGGATGAGCTTCTTGGCCTCGGCCGGGTCGTAGACGCAGGCGTCGCCGCAGGCGGTGGCGGAGAAGCCGCCCTTCTCGCCGAGCGCCGGCGAGGTCCAGTCCTTCGCGGGCGTCCGGGTCTCCCGGAAGATCTGCTTGGTGATCTCGTCGCGGTTGATGGCCCGCGAGATGCCCTGGCGGACCTTCTCCGTGCCGGGCTTGCTCCACTGCGGGTCGTACAGCGGGAAGGTGAGGGTCTGGATGATCAGGGCCGGCTGGTTGATGTACCGGTCGCCGAGGTCGTTCTTGACGTTCTTCAGCTGCTGGGCCGGGACGTCGTCGACGAGGTCGAGGTTGCCGGAGATCAGGTCGGTGTAGGCGGTGTTGTTGTCGGTGTAGACCTTCAGGTCCACGCCGCCGTTCTGCGCCTTGTCCTCACCGGGGTACGCGTCCCACTTGCGCAGCTTCATCCCGGTGCCCTTGCTGTACGAGTCCACCAGGTACGGGCCGTTGCCGACGGGCTTGTCCAGCCAGGCGGTGTGGTCGGTGAAGAAGGCCTTGGGCAGCGGCGAGAAGGCCTGGTAGCCGAGGGTCTCGGGCCAGGTGGAGAACTTGTTCTTGAGGGCGACGGTGAAGGTCTTGGGGTCCTTGACCACCAGACCGGACATCGTCTTGGCCTTGGGCTCGCCGGACGCCGGGTGCACGTCGTCGTAGCCGACGATGTCGGAGAAGAACGGCGCGTTGTTCTGCTTGTTGCGCACGTCCGCGCCGTAGTTCCAGGCGTCCACGAAGGACTGCGCGGTGACGGGCTCGTCGTTGCTGAACTTCCAGCCGTCCTTCAGCGTGACGGTGAAGTTCTGACTGTCCGTCGTCTGGATGGACTCGGCGAGCATGTTCTTGGCCTCGCCGGTCTTGGGGTCGTAGCGCTTGAGGCCGCGGAAGAGCATGTCGAGGACCTTGCCGCCCTGCACCTCATTGGTGTTGGCGGGCTCCAGCGGGTTCTGCGGGTCACCCCACGACGAGCTGACGATCCCCGCTTCGCCACCACCTCCGCCGCTGTCGCTCCCGCCGCCGCAGGCCGTCGCCACGAGGGCGACGGCCACTGCACCTGCGGCCCACTTGGCGTGGGTGGCTCCGCGCATGGAGTGCCTCCTATGGCTCCCAAGACTCACTTAGGGGCCAATGTCACCCTATGTGCGGTCCCCCACACGCATGGTTGGACCGATTGCACCCGCGCGTCACGCCCCTGTCACCCC
The DNA here is from genome assembly GCF_000720455.1 of Streptomyces virginiae. Lineage (GTDB taxonomy): Bacteria > Actinomycetota > Actinomycetes > Streptomycetales > Streptomycetaceae > Streptomyces > Streptomyces virginiae. The sequence continues at coordinate 458,325 of NZ_JOAK01000005.1, forward strand.
TGGGGGTGCAAAGCCAGCTCCCATGCGTCGACGCCGTAGTGCAGGGCCATGCCGTGCGCCTCGTAGAGCGCGAGTGCGCCGGTGGCGTTGTGGGTGTCCACGCCGAGGCCGATGGTGTCGCGGCCGCGCGCCGCGTAGGCGGCGAAGCCGTGGCGCAGCAGGAAGCCGCCGACGCCCCGGCCGCGCACGTCCTTGCGTACGCCTATGTGGCTGATCCAGGCCATGCTCGTCCGGTCGTCCCGGGTGAGCAGTACGGCCACGTCGCCCTCGTCGGGCAGGCTCGCGATCCAGACCAGCGACCAGTCGAGCGCCCGGCCCTCGATGTGGTCCAGCCAGGTCTCGTACGGGCGGTCCACATGGCCGAAGTGGGCGGCGAAGGTCTCCTCGACCAGGGCGTGGACCCGGTGGCGGTCGGCCTCGTCCTCGCCGCACGGGCGCAGGACGAGTCCGGCGGGCGGGGTGGGCGCGGAGTCGGCGGCCGCGGACAGGGAGCGCGTCATGACCTGGTAGCGGCGGACGGTGCGGTAGCCGCGCCCGGAGAGGAGGGCGAGGTCGATGGTGGGTGCCACGTTGAGCTGGATCTTGAGGGTGCCCGTCCCGCCGGTGATCTCGCGGGCCCGCGCCTCCATGCGTTCCAGCAGCAGCGTCGCGGCCTCGTCGTGGCCGGGCAGGACGTAGTGGTCCCCGTCGACGCGGCCGGGTCCGGAGTCGGCCCAGACCATGGCGTAGGCCAGGAGCCGGCCGCCCTCGAAGGCGAGCCAGGAATCGGTGGCCAGGTCCACGTCGGGGGCGTTGAGGTCGGACTCGACGGTGCCGAGGTCGGTTTCGGGCCGGCCGATCTCGATCATGTCCACGGCGTTGAGCAGGGCGCAGATGTCGGTGGCGTCCCCGGGACCGGCGGGCCGTACGGTGATGGTCATTGCGTCACTCTCGGGCCCGGGATCCCGGGGTCGCAACCGGTTTGCGCGACAGGTCAGGGCAGGACCGCCCCGAGGGGCGAGCACTCGGACTCCTGGTACCGGGGTATCTGACCGCAGATGATCACCGAGTCGGGCGGTGCGTCCGCGCTGACGGCCAGCATCCGGGTGTAGGTGTCGTTGTCCACGCGGATCGTGGCCGACTCCTCCCGGCCGCCCTTGTCCTTGATCGTGACGGAGTCCCCCACCGTCCCGTTCTCGATCCGTCCCCAGACGGCCCGGCAGGCGGCGCTGTAGCGGAGCTGGATCTTCAGCCCGCGCAGCCACGTCTCCCGGACCGTGGTCCCGTCCCACTGGCAGTCCATCGCCTGGGGCTCACGCCGCAGACAGGTGTCCGCGGAGCAGGCCGGCGGCCGCGGGGACGACGCCCGGGCGGCGGCCGCGGATCCGGAGGGCTGGGCGCCGGCCCGGCTGGAGTCGGCGGCCGCGCCTCCGCCGGGACCGCCGCCGATGACGACGGTGGCGATGCTGCCCACCAGGGCCCCGGCGACGACCAGCGCCGCCGTCCGGGCGTGGCCCCTCCACTCCCGCAGCCGCGGGCGGCGGGCCGGGGCGGCCGAGGGGGCCTGCGGTGCGTGGGCGGTCGCGGGCACGTTCGCCGGCCCGGTCGTGGTCGCGGGCACCGGCGCCGGCGAGGACGTGTGCGTGGACGCGGGCCGCGCGGCGGGTTCCGGCGCCGGGTGCGGGGCCGCCGCCTGCTGCAGCCGGGCCGCGCGGAGCTCCTCGTACGCGGTGGCCTTCGCCAGCAGCGTGAGCAGGACGTCGGCGTCGGCTCCCGTGGCGGCGGCGAACTCCTCGACGGCGACCGTGGTCGGCAGCTGTTTGCCGTTGAGGAACCTCTCCCAGGAGGAGCGGCTGTAGTGCGTCTTTTCGGCCAGCTTGCCGTAGCTGAGCCTGGCTTCCTCCTTCATCCCGCGCATTGCCTCCGCGAGCTGTTCTCTGAACGGCGGCGAGCCGCCGTCGCCCCCCTTGTCGACCACCATCTGGTGTACCTCGGTCCCCTGCTGATCCAATACTGCGTACTGAACGGGGAGGGTACATCGCCTCTGGAAACGACGGCCGGGGCACCCGAGTCGGACTCGGATGCCCCGTAAATCCGTGCACTATCCAGCCAATTGCTCAGTTGAGGAAGGTCACGTCCCAGTGGCTGCTCTCGCGGGCGTAGACGTTGCCCGAGGGCGCCGTGTAGAGCGCCGCGCCGTCGCCGCGGGTGCCGGTGCGCGGGAAGGTGCCGGTGATGTAGTTGCTCAGGCAGCCGGTGGGGCTGAAGTCGAGCTTGTAGCCGTTCCAGTGGCTGTACGTGCCGCCCGCGTGGCCGGTCTCCGAGCCGCCGGTGATGGTCAGCGCGCAGTTGGAGGCGCGGCGCAGGGCGACCGCGCCGTCGGCGGAGGCGCGGCGCAGGCCGTCGAAGGAGGTGCAGCTGGTGCTGTTGCGGTTGGAGCAGTTGCCCGACGAGGTCCAGCCGATGCCCGCGGCGTTGAAGATCGCGGCGGCCTGGGAGTGGGTCAGCACGGTGCTGGTGCCGCCGCCGTTGCTGCCGGAGGAGCCGGTGACCAGGGCCTGCCAGGTGTCGGGGCCGATGACGCCGTCGGCGTCCAGGCCCTTGGAGGACTGGAAGCTCTTCACCTTGGCGTCGGTGCCGTCGCCGAAGTCGCCGTCGACGGCCAGTCCGTATCCGTAGCGGTTGAGCTGGACCTGGGCCGCCTTGACGGCCGGGCCGTTCGCTCCCTTGCCGACCGTGACGATCAGCCTGGACCAGGTGTCGCCGCCGACGATGCCGTCCACCGGGGACAGGCCGTTCGCGCTCTGGAAGGCCTTCACCTTGGCCTCGGTGCCGTCGCCGAAGTCGCCGTCGGCGCCGGTGCTGTGGCCGCGGGCGGTCAGCAGCTGCTGGATCGTCGTGACCTGGGCACCGGTGGCGCCCTTCCTGACCAGGGGCCAGTCGGCGGCCTGCGCGGCGGGGGCGGTGAGCAGGCCCGCCACGAGGGCGGCCAGCAGGGTGGCGAACAGTGCGGCCGCCATGCCCGGGAGTCTTCTCATTGCGTGTTCCTCTTCCTTTGCCTCTGCCTCTGCGGGGATCTCGGACTGCGGCTTCAGCACTGGTAGCTGCTGTTCGGGTGGACCGGTTCGCAGTAGCGGATGTGCAGGTGGTTGTCGTGGTTCGGGTACTGGACCGTCAGTCCCTCGGCGATCAGCTGGGGGTCGTTGAAGTAGACGAACTTGACGTGTCCGGGGGCGGCCGCGCGCAGCGCCTTGACCAGCTCGCGGGTCGCGGCGCGGTCGTAGGAGGCGGACTCCCAGGTGATGCGGGAGCCGGTGCACTGCGCCGAGTCCGTGCGGGCCGGCCAGAGGTCGGCGTCGAGGCCCGCCTGGTGGCTGGCGTGGCCGTTGATGGACCCGCCGTGCTCGAAGGCGATGTCACCGACCGGCAGCCTGCCGTTGCCGGTGGCGGCGAACGCCCGGGCCGCTGCTTCGAGCTGGGCCACGGCGGCGGCCGTGCCCCAGTCGGCGGAGGCGTTGCCGTCGGGGCTCTGGTTGCACAGGGTGCCCGCGGTGTAGTCGGCGTACTCGTAGTGCCAGAGCAGGTGGGTCCACGTGCCCTGGCCGACGATGCCGTCGGCGCCGAGGCCGGCGTGGCCCTGGAAGGTGCGGACGGCCGCGGCGGTGCCGGGGCCGAAGGCGCCGTCGACCGTCAGGCCGGCGCCGCGCTTGGCGTTGAGCAGGTACTGGACGGCCTTGACGGCCTCACCGCTGTCACCCTCGCGCACGGTGACGACCAGTGCCTGCCAGGTGCCGGGGCCGACGATGCCGTCGGCGTCCAGGCCCTTCGCGCTCTGGAACTCGCGCACGGCGGTGTCGGTGCCGGCTCCGAACACCCCGTCCGCGGTGAGGTTCCCGCCCCGCGCGTTGAGGAGGTGCTGGAGGGCGACGACGTCCGAGCCGCGGTTGCCCTTGCTCTGCGTCGGGACGAAGGCGCCGGGCAGCGCGTGGGCGGGCGCCCCCAGGCCGATCAGCAGCGAGAGGACGGCGGCGAGGAGGACCGCCCAGCGGGTGGCGGGCGTCCGGGACCGTGTGGAGGCCGGTGGCCGGGTGGTCGACGGCATGACGGTGCGCTTCTCCTGTCGGTGGGGGTGGTGGGGAGGGCGGGGCGTACGGGGGTCAGCCGAGCAGTCGGCTGAAGGTGCGGGCGTCCGCGACGCCGTCCGCGGGAAGGCCGGTGGTGTTCTGGAAGGCGGTCACCGCTGCGCCCGTCCCGGGGCCGAAGGCGCCGGTCGGGACGCCGCGCGCGGTCAGCAGGAGCTGTACGGCCTTCACGGCTTCGCCGGTGTCGCCCTGGCGGACGGGGGCGACGAGCTGGTGCCAGGTCTGGTTGCCGGCGTAGCCGTCGGCGGTCGCGGTCACCAGGGTCTGGAAGTCGCGCACGGCCTTCTCCGTGGCCGGCCCGAACGCCCCGTCGGCGGTGATCGCCGCGCCCCGCTTGGCGAGCAGGTGCTGCAGCGCCCGCACCCGGTCGCCCGAGTCGCCGGCTCGCAGCAGCGGCCACACGGGGGCGGTGGCGTCGCCGCCGATGCGGGCGGCCACGTCGCGGCGCAGCCGGGGCAGCATCGCGTACAGCCGGTCCCCCGGGCAGGCGGTGGCGTTGAAGTCCCGGTGCCCGTAGATCTGGTAGGCCCGCAGTCCGTACTGGCGGCAGATGTGCGCGCACAGTTCGACCAGCGCCGCGTACTGGCTGCTGCCGGGCTCGACGGTGGTGTAGGTGCCCTCGTTCTCGATGCCGATGGCCACGGTGTTCTGGCCGGCGCAGTGCGCCGCCTCGACGGTGTGGGCGCCGTCCTGGAGCGCGGCCAGGCTGTTGTGCCGGCCTTCCATGACGTGGGCGCCGCGGCTGACGGTGAAGTGCTGGCCCGTGTCGATCCAGTGGTTCGTGTCCATGGCCCAGTTCTGCATGGACCGGGCGAGGGCGAAGGCCTGGGCCTGGCCGAGGTCGGTGACGTTCGGCGTCGCCGTGTGATGCACGATGATCTTCTGCGGCGGTGCGGTGAGGATCTTGACGGGGCCGGCCGATGGACGGGCGCCCCAGGCGGAGCAGTCGGCGATCGCCGGCCCGGAGGCGGCCCGGGCCAGGCCGGCACCGCCGAGCGGGAACGCCGCGGCCGCCCCGAGGACGAGACCGCCCTTGAGCAGGGCACGGCGGTGGGGACGCGGTCCTTCGACCGGGTTCATGTGGGGTTCCTTCGCTGTTCCGGGGTGGCGAGGTGCGGTGCGGGACTTTGCGGACGCGACCTAGTACCAGTCGGTGCAGGAGTAGCCGAACTCGCGCTGCTCGCAGGCTTGGGCGGTGATGTCCAGGTCGTTGACCATCCGGGTGAACACCGTGCCGTTGCCGCCGTAGTACGCCGAGTGGGAGGCGCCCTGGGAGTTGGCGACCTTGATGTCGGTGTCGAAGGAGGCGCCGGAGGTCTTGCGGGCCCAGGCGGCCCTGCAGGAGGGGCTGTAGCGCAGCTCGACGCCCCAGCTCGCGGTCTTCACCGTGCGGGCGTCGTTCTGGCAGGTGGTGGTGGAGGGGTCCTTGCCGGTGCAGGTGCTGCCGAGGCAGGAGGTCGCGGCGGACGCCGGGGACGAGGCCATCAGCAGGCCCGAAGCGGCGAGGGCGCATGCGGACGCGGCGGTGGCGAGCTTGCGGAGGAGGGGATTCACGGGCAGGACACCCCCTAGTACCAGGCGGTGTAGGAGTACTGGGCGCCGCCGTTCTTGAAGCCGGCGGCGCGGGCGAGGACGTCCTTGTCGTTGACCATGCGCGTGTAGACGGTGGCGCCGGTCGTGGTGACGGAGTAGGTGGCACCCTGGTTGTTCTCGATCTGGACCTTCAGGGGCTCCGTCGTGCCCCCGGCGCCCTGCCAACGGGCCCATGCGGCACGGCAGCTGGGGCTGTAGCGCAGTTCGACGTTGAGCCAGCCGTCCCAGTACACGGTCTTGGCGTCGTTCTGGCAGGTGGTGGCGGCCGGGTCCTTGCCGGTGCACGTGCTGCCGAGGCAGGAGGTGGCGGCGGACGCCGGCGTGGAGGCGAACAGCAGGCCGGAGGCGGCCAGCGCCAGGACCGGTCCGGTGGGGGCGAGTTTGCGGGCGGTGATGCTCAAGGAAGGCTCCGTGGGCGGGTGTTGGGGCGGGGCGGGACCGTGCGGATATGGCCTAGGGAGTGTCCGCAAAGTAGCGTCGGCCGCCCGGAGGGCGGGCGCGGCGGGGTCCGGTGCGTGCGATCGCAAGGCGGAGGAGGGAGCCGATGCGGCAGGCGTAGCCGCCGTCGTCGGTGGCGCAGGCGCGGGAGACGATGTCCTTGTCGTTCACCATGCGCGTCCAGACCGCGCCACCGCCGCCGCCGTTGAAGCGGGTGCTGTAGGCGTTGCCCTGGGAGTTCTCGACCTTGATGGTGTGCACCCAGTCGGTGCCGCCCGGGTAGCGGGCCCACGCGGCCCGGCAGGACGGGCTGTAGCGCAGCTCGGTGCCGAGGATGGAGGTCGTGACGGTCTTGGCGTCGTTCTGGCAGGTGGTGGTGGACGGGTCCTTGCCCGTGCAGGTGCTGCCGAGGCAGGACGTCGCGGCGGACGCCGGGGTCGAGGCCATGAACAGGCCCGAAGCGGCCAGCACCAGCGCCGAACCGGCGGTGGCGAATCTGCGGGCGTACGTCTTCAAAGCGGCTCCCGTGTCTGGTGGTTGGGCGGCGGACGGTGTCCCGCCGCGGCAAACACTCCCAGGCCCGCGGTCCCGTCCCGGCTGTCCCGCCCACCCCGGGACGGGCCGGAACGGCACTGGGACGGGCCGCCGGGACGTGGGACCGCGGCGCCGCACGCGGAAGGCGCCCGTCCCGCGGGGAGGGCGCCTTCCGCGCGTGCGGCCCGGCCCCCGCCCAGGGACGGGCGGGTGTCCCGCGCCCCGTCCCCCGGGACGGCGGCGCGCCCCGCGGCGCACGCAAAAGGGCCGGCCCCCGGCGCCGTGGGGCGCCGGGGGCCGGCCGTGGGTCGAGCGGGTGCGTCAGACGGCCAGGATGGCCTTCTCCTCGGCGAAGTGGCACGCGGAGTTGTGCGCGGCCGGGGTGTCCTGACCCTTGAAGCGCTCCGGGATCGCCAGCAGCGGCTCCTCGGTGGAGCACTTGTCCTGGGCCTTCCAGCAGCGGGTGCGGAAGCGGCAGCCCGACGGCGGGTTGGCCGGGGACGGGACGTCTCCGGTGAGGATGATGCGCTCGCGGCCCTCACGGGCGGCCGGGTCGGGGACCGGGACGGCCGAGAGCAGCGCCTGCGTGTACGGGTGGGTCGGGTGCTCGTAGATCTCGGCGTCGGTGCCGATCTCGGCCATCTTGCCGAGGTACATGACGCCGACGCGGTCCGAGATGTGCCGGACGATCGACAGGTCGTGCGCGATGAAGATGTAGGACAGGTTGAACTCGTCCTGCAGCTTCTCCATCAGGTTGATGACCTGGGCCTGCACCGACACGTCGAGCGCGGAGACCGGCTCGTCGCAGATGATGATCTCCGGGTTGAGCGCGAGGCCGCGGGCGATGCCGATGCGCTGGCGCTGGCCGCCGGAGAACTGGTGCGGGTAGCGGTTGATGTACTCCGGGTTCAGACCCACGACGTCCAGGAGCTCCTGGACCTTGCGGCGCCGGTCGCCCTTCGGAGCCACCTCGGGGTGGATCTCGAAGGTCTCCCCGATGATGTCGCCGACCGTCATGCGCGGGTTGAGCGAGGTGTACGGGTCCTGGAACACCATCTGGATGTTGCGGCGCACGGCCTTCAGCGCGCGCGCTCCAGGTTCATCAGGAGCTTGGCGACCGTGGACTTGCCACAGCCGGACTCGCCCACGATGCCGAGGGTCTCGCCCTGGTACAGGTCGAAGGACACGCCGTCGACGGCCTTGACGGCGCCGACCTGCTTCTTGAACAGGATGCCCTGGGTCAGCGGGAAGTGCTTGACCAGGTTGCGGACCTGGAGGATCGGCTCGCGCTCGGTGGTCGTCTTGCTGAGCTCAGCCATGGATCTGGTCCTTCCAGAAGTGGCACGCGCTGCCGCGGCCGGGCAGTTCGGTGCCGTCCTGCTCGGTGACCGGGTGCAGGACCGGGATCTCCGTACGGCAGATGTCCTGCGCCTTGGGGCACCGGGGGCTGAAGGCACAGCCCGCCGGAATGCGGAGCAGGTTGGGCGGCAGGCCCTTGATCGCGTAGAGCTCCTGGCCCTTCTGGTCCAGGCGCGGGATCGAGTCCAGCAGGCCCCGGGTGTACGGGTGCGAGGGGCGCTTGTAGATCTCGTGGACCGGCGCGGTCTCGACGATCCGGCCCGCGTACATGACCGCGATCTTGTCCGCGACGTCGGCGACGACGCCGAGGTCGTGGGTGATCAGGATCAGACCCATGTTCATCTCGCGCTGGAGCTCCGCGAGCAGGTCCATGACCTGGGCCTGGACGGTCACGTCGAGAGCCGTGGTGGGCTCGTCGGCGATGATCAGGTCCGGCTCCAGGGCCAGCGCCATGGCGATCATGATGCGCTGGCGCATACCGCCGGAGAACTGGTGCGGGTAGTCCCCCACGCGCGCCTTGGCGGCGGGGATCTTCACGCGGTCCATGAGCTCGATGGCCTTGACCTTGGCGTCCTTCTTGGACATGCCGCGGTGGACCCGGAACATCTCGCCGAGCTGGTCGCCCACCGAGTAGACCGGGTTCAGGGAGGACAGCGCGTCCTGGAAGATCATCGCCATCTTGTCGCCGCGGAGCTTGCGGCGCTCCTCGTCGGACATCTTGAGGATGTCCTTGCCGTGGAAGCGCACCTCGCCGCCGGCGACGCGTCCGGGCGGGCTGTCGAGGATGCCCATGATCGCCTGCGCGGTCACGGACTTGCCGGAGCCGGACTCGCCGAGCACGGCGAGGGTCTCGCCGGCGCTGACGCTGTAGCTCACGCCGTTGACGGCCTTGGCGACCCCGTCACGGGTCTTGAACTCGACCTGGAGGTTGTCCACCTCCAGCAGCGGCACGCCGGTACCGCCACCCGTCTCCGCAACGCTGAGAATCTCCGACGTCGTCACGCCGCCACCTTCGTCCTGCTTGCTGATGTTGTCTCGGAGCATCGGGCGGCCCTACCGCAGCTTCGGGTCGAGCGCGTCGCGCAGGCCGTCACCGACGAAGGCGAAGCCGAGCACGGTGACGACGACGAAGAGGCTGGGGTACAGCCACAGGTAGTCGTGGACGCCGATGAAGGCCTGACCGGCCGCCAGCATGTTGCCCCACTCCGGGACGTCGACCGGGACACCGGCGCCGAGGAAGGAGAGGGCCGCGACGCCGATGATCGTGGTACCGACGTTGAACGTCGCGTAGACCAGAACGGGGGTCAGCGAGTTGGGCAGGATGTGCGTGCGGACGATCCGCCAGCCGCTGGCGCCGAGCGCCTTGGCCGCGTGGACGTAGTCCATCTCGCGCACCGACAGGATCGAGCTGCGCAGCAGTCGGGAGACGGTCGCCCACGAGAACACCGCGAGCGAGATGATCACCGGGGTGATGCCGCGGCCGGTGACCAGGATGATGACGACGGCGCCGATCATCAGCGGGAACGCCAGGAAGACGTCGGCGATGCGCATGACGAGGGTGTCGGCGAAGCCGGCGAAGTAACCGGCGATGGCGCCGAGGGCGACACCGATCAGCACGGCGAAGAAGATCGAGGCGAGGCCGACGAACATGGCCACGCGGGTACCGGCTATGAGGCGCGAGAACATGTCGCGGCCCAGGGCGTCGGTGCCCATCCAGTGCGTCCCGTTCGGCGACGCGAGGGTGTTCTCCAGGTCCTGCGCACCGGGGTCGAACGGCGCGAACATGTTGCCGAAGATCGCGGTCAGGAACAGCAGGCAGATGATCACGAGACCGACGACGGCCAGCTTGTTCTGGACGAAGCGGTGGCGGATCTCGGCCCACTGGGTGAGCTGCTTGGGGGTTGCTTCAGGGGCGGCGGCCGCGGTGGCCGACACGGGGCTCTCGTCCCCGATCGCCGGGCTCTTGACGAGCTCAGACATGAGGAAATCCTCCTTGGGGGCGGTCAGCTGAGGCGGATACGCGGGTCGAGGGCCGCGTACAGCAGGTCCACGATGAGGCTGAGGACGACGAAGATGGCGACGCTGTAGGTCACGACGCCGATCACGATCGGGTTGTTCTGCTGCTGGATCGCCTGAACCAGTGCCAGACCGACACCGTCCCAGTTGAAGATCGCCTCAGTGATGAGCGCGCCACCGAGAAGAGCGCCGAACGAGATGCCCAGGTAAGTGACGACCGGGATGGACGAGTTGCGGAGCACGTGCTTGAAGAGCACGCGACGACGCGGGAGTCCCTTGGCCACGGCGGTCTTCACGTAGTCGGCTCGCAGCACCTCGAGCATCGTGCCGCGGGTCAGGCGGGCGACGAACGCGATGTCGGTGATGGCGAGGGTGACCGCGGGAAGGACCATGCCTTCGAGCTTGTCGCCGCCGAGCTGCGGGAACCACTGGAGCTCGACCGCGAACCACTTCATGAGCAGCATGCCGATCACGAACGTCGGGAAGCCGACGGCCATGGTCGTAAAGAATGTCGTGGCCATGTCCAAGATGCTGTATCTGTACAGGGCGGCGATGATGCCCACGCCCATACCGAACACCGTCACGAGCGTGATGGCCAGCAGGGCCAGCTTGGCGGTGTTCGCCAGCTTGGGGCCGAGGATCTCGGACACCTCGCGGCGCTGGATGAAGTCCTCGCCGAGGTCTCCGGTCGCGACCTTCGACACGTAGTTCACATACTGCTCGGGCAGCGACTTGTCGAGCCCGTACCGCGCCTTGAGCTCCGCGACCACGGCTGGGTCGCGTGCCTTGTCGCTGCCCGCGATCGAACCCACGGGATCACCGGGGAGAACGAACAGACAAGCGAACAGAACCATGGTCGCGCCGATGAGGACTATGACCATCTGCCCGAGGCGACGGGCGACGTACCTTCCCATGTTTGTGCCTCTCTACCTGGCCGCTTCTGGGAGCAGCGGCCTCCGGCCCAAGGAACGGGCCGGCTCTCGGCCTGCGGGGATTGCCCGCGGATGTGAGGGGTGCCGAAGTAAAAACGGCCTGCCGAGCGGGGCCGCGGCCCACCGGTCACCCGGGGGCCGCGGCACGTTCGCTCCTGACGGATATACCGTCCGAACCGATTACTTCTTGAGCGAGATCTTCTCGAGGATCGGGTCCTCGTTGAAGTTGATGTCGTCCAGACCGTTGAACTTGTCGGTCGCCATCAGGCGGAACTGGGAACGGTTGAAGGTCGGGATGAGGGCCATGTCGTCCATGGCCATCTTCTCGGCCTGCTTGTACATCGCGGTACGAGCGGCCTCGTCCTTGGTGGCGCGAGCCGTGTCGACCAGCTTGTCGAACTCGGGGTTGTTGTAACGGGCGCGGTTGTCACCGACCACGTTGCCCTCGGCGTCCTTGTTCATCGAGGCCGAGTGCAGCAGCGGGAAGAGGAAGTTCTCCGGGGTCGGGTAGTCGGCACCCCACGCGAAGCGGTAGACGCCGGAGGCCTGGGCACCCTGCTGCTCCTTGAGCAGACCCGGGAAGTCCTTGCCGTCCAGCTTGACCTTCAGGCCGAGGACGTCCTCGAGCTGACGCGCGACGGCCTGGACCCACTCTTCGTGGCCCGCACCGGTGTTGAAGGAGAACTTGATCTCGGTACCCGGCTTCAGGCCCGCCTTCTCGGCGTGCTCCTTGGCCTTGGCGACGTCCTGCTTGACGCAGGAGGTGCACAGGTCCTTCTGGTACGCCTTCGGGAACGCCGGCGGCACGATGGTCGTCGACGGGGTCTGGTAGCCCTGGAAGACACCCTTGGCGATGGCCTGACGGTCGATCGCGTAGGAGATCGCCAGACGGGCGTCCTTGCTGTTGGTCGGGCCGTTGTCACCGATCGGCAGAACGTAGTTCATGCCGTTGGTGTCCTTGGCGAACCACTTGTTCTGCGGCTTGTACTTCGCCTCGGCCGTCTTCAGCATCGGCGTCGGGATGTGCGCGTAGTCGAAGGTGCCGGCCTGGAAGCCGTCGTACTCGAGCTGCTGCGCGGTCTTGTCGTTGAGGAGGGTGACCTGGACCTTGTCCAGCTTCGCCTTCTCCAGGCCGTACTCGTCGTTGCGGACGAGGTTGATGGCCTTGTTGTGCTCCCAGCTGCCGTCCATCTTGAACGGACCGTTGCCGATGGGGGCCTCGCCGAACGCCTTGTCCTCTTCGCCGACCTTGGCGGCCTTCGGGACCGGGCTGTAGGCGGTGTGCGCCGTCTTCAGCACGAACTCGCAGTCGGCCTTGGTCAGGTCGACCTTGATGGTGTGCGCGTCCGGGGTGGTGACACCGGAGAAGGTCTTGGCCGAGCCGTCCTGCAGCTGGTCGTAACCCTTGATGCCGGCGAAGTGGTACGCCACGTCGGAGGCGGCGGCCTTGTGCGCGGAACGCGCCCAACCGCGGGCGAACGCCTCGGCGTCGACGACCTCGCCGTTGGAGAACTTGGTGTCGGCCTTGACCTTGAAGGTCCAGGTGGTGCAGCCCTCGTCCGAGCTCGCCGACTCGGCCAGCGCGGGCTCGGCCAGGCCGTCCGGCGTGTTCGAGTACAGGCCGGTGAACAGGGCGTTGGACAGCAGGATGCCCGTGGACTCGTGGGCACGCCCCGGGTCGATGGTGTCCGGCTCCGTGCTGCCCAGGCGGAACGTGCCGCCGCCGGCAGTGTTGCCCTTGTCCTTGCTGTCACCGTCACCGCCGCCACAGGCGGTAGCGGCCAGGGCGACGAGAACCGCGCCCACGACCCACTTGGCGCTCTTGGCACCGCGCATGGGTTTCCTCCTCATGAGTCCACTGATCGACTTGAGGGGCATGAAAACCTCGCCGACACCCCTGACGGCGAATGGTTTCCTGCCCATAGTGTGCTCGTGAGTCGGCGCGATCCCCACATCGCGTGACCCATTGACCCGAGCTCAATGGAGCCATCCTCAGGGACCGCCAGGCCGTAAACCACACTTAAGTGGTCTCGTTTTCACAACATCGATCCGCGGCAGAAACCCGAAATCCGGACAAACGGATAGGAGACAGACACGTGCGAAACGGACGGTTAGCTCATCATCCGGAGTGTCACGGTCGGTATGCGGACACCTGAACGCAAAAATCCGCTTGACAAAAGCGAACAGCCCCTTCCTGCACGGGGTCCGTGCGGGAAGGGGCTGCTGTTTTACCACGCGCGTGCGGCCGGTGACGACCGCCACGGCCGCCGCCCGGGCGAACCCGGGGCCGGCGGCCCGAACGCGGTTACTACTTGGCGGACTTGGCGCGCGACGCGGTGCGCGAGCGCTCCTTCTGGTCCAGGACGACCTTGCGGATGCGGACCGCCTCCGGGGTCACCTCGACGCACTCGTCGTCGCGGCAGAACTCCAGGGACTGCTCCAGGGAGAGCTTGCGCGGCGGGACGATCGCCTCGAACGTGTCGGCCGAGGAGGAGCGCATGTTGGTGAGCTTCTTCTCCTTGGTGATGTTCACGTCCATGTCGTCGGCGCGCGAGTTCTCGCCGACGATCATGCCCTCGTACACCTCGGTGCCGGGGTCGGTGAACAGGACACCGCGCTCCTGGAGGTTGGTCATCGCGAACGCGGTGACCGCACCGGCGCGGTCGGCGACCAGGGAGCCGTTGTTGCGGGTGACCAGCTGGCCGAACCACGGCTCGTGGCCCTCGTGGATCGAGTGGCCGATGCCGGTGCCGCGGGTCTGGGTCAGGAACTCCGTACGGAAGCCGATCAGGCCACGGGACGGAACGACGAACTCCATGCGGACCCAGCCGGAGCCGTGGTTCGACATGTTGTCCATGCGGCCCTTGCGGACGCCCATGAGCTGCGTGACCGCACCCATGTGCTCCTCGGGCACGTCGATCGTCATGCGCTCGACCGGCTCGTGCACCTTGCCGTCGACCTCGCGGGTGACGACCTGCGGCTTGCCGATGGTCAGCTCGAAGCCCTCGCGGCGCATCTGCTCGACGAGGATCGCCAGCGCGAGCTCACCGCGGCCCTGGACCTCCCAGGCGTCCGGGCGCTCGGTGTCGAGGACGCGCAGCGAGACGTTACCGATCAGCTCGCGGTCGAGGCGGTCCTTGACCTGGCGGGCGGTGACCTTGCGGTCCTTGACCGCGGCCTTGGCGTCGGCGCCCTTGCCGGAGCCGCCGCGGCCGACCATCGGGGAGGTGTTGGTGCCGATGACCATGGAGATGGCCGGCTCGTCCACCGTGATCAGCGGCAGCGCGATCGGGTTCTCCGGGTCGGCCAGGGTCTCGCCGATCATGATCTCGGGGATACCGGCGACGGCGCAGATGTCACCGGGGCCGGCGACCTCGGCCGGCTTGCGGGTGAGCGCCTCGGTCATCATCAGCTCGGTGATGCGGACGTTGGAGATCGAGCCGTCACGCTTGATCCACGCGACCGTCTGGCCCTTGCGCAGCTCGCCCTGCTCGACGCGCAGCAGCGCGATACGGCCGAGGAAGTTGTCGGCGTCCAGGTTGGTGACGTGCGCCTGGAGGGGGGCCTCCTCGTCGTACACCGGGGCCGGGACGTGCTCCAGGATGGTGGAGAAGAACGGCTCCAGGTTCTCGCTGTCGGCGGGGACGGTGCCGTCCTCCGGCTTGGTCAGCGAGGCGATGCCGTCACGGCCGCAGGCGTAGACGATCGGGAACTCGATCTGGTCCTCGTCGGCGTCCAGGTCCAGGAACAGGTCGTAGGTCTCGTTGACGACCTCGTCGATCCGGGAGTCCGGACGGTCCGTCTTGTTGATGCAGAGGATGACCGGCTTCCGCTGCTGGAGGGCCTTGCGGAGGACGAAGCGGGTCTGGGGCAGCGGACCCTCGGAGGCGTCCACCAGCAGGACGACGGCGTCGACCATCGACAGACCGCGCTCGACCTCGCCACCGAAGTCGGCGTGGCCGGGGGTGTCGATGATGTTGATCGTGATCGGGGCCCCGCCGTCCTTGGGGTGATACTTCACCGCCGTGTTCTTGGCGAGGATCGTGATGCCCTTCTCACGCTCCAGGTCGTTCGAGTCCATCATGCGGTCGTCGAGCTGCTGGTGGGCGGCGAAGGCACCGGCCTGCTTGAGCATGGCATCGACGATGGTCGTCTTGCCATGGTCGACGTGGGCGACGATGGCGACGTTACGGATGTCGTGGCGCGTGGGCACTTCGGCGCTTCTCCCGGGATCGTGGATGGCGTCGCGTACGGCCTGGCACGCGCGCCTCGACCGGGCGAAAACCTGCCACGGCCTTACCCCATGGTACGTCGCGTGGCGGGAACCGCCTGCCGGGGGGTCTGTCAAGAGGCCGGAGGAATGAGCGCGGCCGAGCGTGAGGTGGGGTGCCCGGGCCGCCGTTCCTGCGGGAATACATGCGGGTCAACGGGTATGCACGACCTTGCCCGCCGGAGTTCCGGCGGGCAAGGGACTTGAGTCACATCTGAGCTTGTGACCCGCGGGTCAACCTGACAGGCACCCCTTTGTCACCACATCTTCGCCCGGGCTACTTCTTCTTCTCCTTGGCCTTCGGTGCCTTCTTCCAGCCGATGTCCTGGTAGCGGGGGGCGCCGAGGCCGAAGGCGCCGGCGTTGACCAGGCTGGGCTTGACCGCCACCAGCTCGGGGCGCTGGAAGAGCGGGATCGAACCGGCCGCGGCCCAGATGCGGGCGTCGGCCTTGCGCACCAGCTCGCGGGACTGCGCCTCGTCCAGCTCCCCGACCGCCTGGTCGAACAGCTGGTCGATGTGGTCGGTGCCGACCCGGGTGTAGTTCTGTTCGACGAGGAGCGAGCCGTCCGCCGCCGGCTCCGGCTTGGCGAAGATCGGCCGGGCGTCGGTGGCGGGGAAGGCCGTCGCCGGCCAGGAGTAGAGCGCCAGGTCGTACTGGCCCGAGGCGATGTGGTCCTTGAAGAAGCTGTCGTCGGCCACCTTGGTCGTCTCGGTGTTCACCCCGAGCTTGCGGAGCGTCTGGGAGATCCGCTCACCGACGGCGCGCAGGGACTCCGAGCCGGGTCCGGCGGGCAGGACGAAGCGCAGGGTGAGCGCCTTGCCGTCCTTGGCGAGCATGTTGCCCGAGGTGCGGGCGGCCTGCTTGGCGGGGGCCGGGGCCGGGGACCCCTTGGCGGGGTCGGCCGCGTCGCCGTCCCGGGCCGCGCTGCGCTTGGCGTCGTCGGCGGTGCGGGCCGTGGCCGCCTGGGCGAGGAGGGAGGCCTTCTGCTGGGCCCCGAAGGGGGCGGGGGCCAGGACCGGGGAGACGCCGTCCTGCTCGCCGTCGGGCGCGGCGGCGTCGTCGGCGTCGTCGGCGGCACGGGTGTCGGAGCCCTCTTCGGCGGCTTCGCCGTTGGCCCCGTCGTCCTCGCCCACGATGTACAGGCCGTCGTTGCCGGTGCCCGGGCCCGCGGGGGTCTTGCCGTCGTCCTGCGGCGCGCTCTCCGGTCCGGCCTTGGCCCCGGCCGGCTCGGTGAGCTTGCCGCCCCGGCGCCAGCCGGCGTCGGCGAGGAGGGCCTGGGCCGCCTTGGCGTCCTGGCCGCCGAGGGCGTCGCTGTTGTCGGCGTACGCCTGCTGCCCGGCCAGGGCCACGTGGCTGCCGACCGGCTTCGCGGGCAGGCCGAGCGGCTTCAGTACGAGGTCGGCCAGCGCCTGGCGGTCCAGGGCGCGCGCCACCGCCCGGCGCACCCGTTCGTCCGCCAGCGGGCCGGACGCCCCGTTCATCGCCAGCTGCGTGTAGGCCGGCTCCAGGGACTTGCGGACCGTGAAGCCCCGCAGGGCCGCCTGCTCGTCCGCGTACCGCTTCACCGCCTCGGTGTGCTTGGTGCGGGTCTCCTTCTCCTGCGCCGCCTTCTCCTCGTCCGTGCCGTAGGCGTTCGCCCAGGACAGCGTGGCCTGCGCCGGGGTCACCGCGGCGCCCGGGCCGTGCGCCGGGGCCCCGCCCGCGCCCGCGCCGCCCTTGCCGGCGGCGTCCTTGCCTGCGGCGTCCCGGCGGGCCAGTGCGATGCGCTCGGCCCCGGAGCGGTCGATCTCCGCCAGGTCGACCTTCCCGGCGGCCAGTGCCGCCGGGCGCTCGGCGCGCGGCACCGCCGTCAGGACCAGCGTGTCCAGCTTGGCCTGCTTGCCCCACCAGCGCGGATTGCGCGTCAGGGCGGCGGTGCCCGTCTTCTTGTCGATCGCCCCGAGGGCGAAGGGTCCGGCGGTGACCTTCAGGGTGCCGCGGGCGCCCTCGTTGAAGGCGTCCGGGGTGCCGGTGACCTGCTTGGGGTAGAGCGGGGAGAACAGCGAGCGCCAGTCCGCGTACGGCTTGGCGAAGGTGACCCTGACCTCCAGGTCGGTCTTGCCCTTCTCGATCTTCTCGATCCGCTCGTAGCCGGCGTTGCGCGCCGTCCAGTACGCCGAGTCCTTGCCGTTCAGGGCCCGCCACTGGGCCACGAAGTCGGGGGCGCCGATCTCCCGCCCGTCGCTCCACACGGCCTGCTGGTTCAGCTTGTACAGGACGACCTGCTTGGGCTCCCGCTCGATGACCTCGGCCTTCTCCAGGTAGTCGGGATTGGCCACGGGCCGCCCCTTGGCGTCCAGCACGAACAGCTGCGGCAGCACGGCCCCCGCGATCCTGCTGGTGGTCGCGTCCGCGTCGGCCTGGAAGGCGTTGAGGGTGTCCGGAAGGCTGTCCACCGCCCACCGCAGCACACCCCCGTCCGCGACCTTGTCGCGGGTGGTCGTGGCGATGTCCTGTCCTGCGGCGGCCGGGCCGCCCTCGTCGTCACCCGCGCCGCAGCCCGTGAGCAGCGGCAGTGCGAGGACTCCCGAGGTCAGGAGCGCCAAGGACCTGCGCCTTCTCTGGGACATGGGTGGTACCTCCGGGGCGGGGCTTGGGGGAAGCATGATCACGTTCGGCGGTATATGGAGCTGATCACACCGGTTGCCGGACTCCACTGAAATCGACGGCGCTCCGTACCCTTCGCAGCCGCCTCTCGCCACGCCGCGAACCCCACCCGTGCGGACCAATCCCGCTTGCGGGGCGGGAGGGCGTTCCCCCGGGAGAGGGATGAGAATGGGGGGCGGGGAGGGGCGCACAGTTCGCGCCTGCGCGCCCGCAATCGCTGCACGTCCCTTCACAACCGGGGACACGAGGCGCGACACTCGCAGGCGCACATGAGCGTTGCCACCGCACCCTGGCGGAAATGAGGGCAAATCATGTCCCTGAACGACGATCTGACCGCAGTACGACGCAACCTGGACGAGCTGACGCGCAAGGTCGAGCGGCTGGAGCAGCAGGCCGCGCGCCAGAAGCCCGCGTCGGCCGCGCCGGACCCGTCCCGGATGGTGACGGTCCCGGACACCCCCTACGACAGCACGCTGTGGACGGACTCCGACGACGAGGGCCTGGGCGCCCGCGACCGCCGCGCGCCCTGACGCCGCCCGTACGCGACCCGCACGCCGTCCACCCCGCACCCCCGCAAGGCCCGGCCGCCCCGCGGCCGGGTCCGGCGGGGGCGTCCCCCCATCACTCCTCCCGGAGTCCTCTTTGGCCACAGGCACGGAACGACCCCAGCAGCGGCCCGGCGGCGTCCACGACGCCTCGCGGGCCGCGATCGCGGCCCGGCACCTGCGGACCGACCGGTGGTGGCTCGCCCCCGCCGTCACCGCGGCCGGGCTGCTCGCCTTCATCGTCTACTCGACCTGGCGGGCCTTCGCGAACGCCGACTACTACGCGGCCCCCTACGTCTCCCCGTTCTACTCCCCGTGTCTCGCGGAGAACTGCGCGGAGATGCGCGGCGGCCCCAACTGGGACCTCTTCGGCAGCTGGTGGGGCCTGTCCCCCGCGCTGCTGATCCTGGTCTTCCCGCTCGGCTTCCGACTGACCTGCTACTACTACCGCAAGGCCTACTACCGCGGCTTCTGGGCCTCCCCGCCCGCCTGCGCCGTCGCCGAGCCGCACACGAGGTACACCGGCGAGACCCGCTTCCCGCTGATCCTGCAGAACGCGCACCGGTACTTCTTCTACGCGGCCGTACCCGTCGCGGGCATCCTCACCTACGACACCGTGCTGACCTTCCGCGACGAGCACTACGCGTGGGGCCACATGGGCCTCGGGACCCTGCTGTTCCTGGTCAACATCGCGCTGATCTGGGCCTACACGCTGTCCTGCCACTCCTGCCGCCACATCATGGGCGGCCGGCTCAAGCACTTCTCCAAGCACCCGGTGCGCTACCGGCTCTGGGGCTGGGTCAGCCGGCTCAACTCCCGCCACATGCAACTGGCCTGGGCCTCCCTGATCAGCGTGGCCCTGTGCGACTTCTACGTCTACCTGCTGGCCAGCGGCGCCTTCACCGACCCGAGGATCTTCTGAGATGGCTCAAGTGGAACGGCAGCAGTGGGACGTGGTCGTCGTCGGCGCGGGCGGCGCGGGGCTGCGGGCCGCGATCGAGGCCCGCGAGCGGGGCGCCCGTACGGCCGTGATCTGCAAGTCCCTCTTCGGCAAGGCCCATACGGTGATGGCGGAGGGCGGGATCGCCGCCTCCATGGGCAACGTCAACGACGGCGACAACTGGCAGGTGCACTTCCGCGACACCATGCGCGGCGGGAAGTTCCTCAACCAGTGGCGGATGGCCGAACTCCACGCAAAGGAGGCCCCGGACCGGGTCTGGGAGCTGGAGACCTGGGGCGCGCTCTTCGACCGCACCCCCGACGGGCGGATCTCCCAGCGCAACTTCGGCGGACACGAGTACCCGCGCCTCGCGCACGTCGGCGACCGCACCGGCCTGGAGCTGATCCGCACCCTCCAGCAGAAGATCGTCGCCCTGCAGCAGGAGGACTTCAAGGAACACGGGGACTACGAGGCCCGGCTCAAGGTCTTCCAGGAGTGCACCGTCACGAGGGTCCTGAAGGAGGGGCAGAGGGTCTCGGGGACCTTCTGCTACGAGCGCGAGTCCGGCCGGTTCTTCGTCCTGGAGGCCCCGGCGGTGGTGCTGGCCACGGGCGGGATCGGCAAGTCCTTCAAGACCACCTCCAACTCCTGGGAGTACACCGGCGACGGCCACGCCCTGGCCCTGCTCGCGGGCGCGCCGCTGCTCAACATGGAGTTCGTGCAGTTCCACCCGACCGGCATGGTCTGGCCGCCGTCGGTGAAGGGGATCCTCGTCACCGAGTCCGTGCGCGGCGACGGCGGGGTGCTGCGCAACTCCGAGGGCAAGCGGTTCATGTTCGACTACGTCCCCGACGTCTTCAAGGAGAAGTACGCGGAGTCGGAGGAGGAGGGCGACCGCTGGTACGAGGACCCGGACCACAACCGGCGCCCGCCCGAGCTGCTGCCCCGTGACGAAGTGGCCCGGGCGATCAACTCCGAGGTGAAGGCCGGCCGCGGCTCCCCGCACGGCGGGGTCTTCCTCGACGTGTCCACGCGGATGCCGGCCGAGAAGATCAAGCGGCGGCTGCCCTCCATGTACCACCAGTTCAAGGAGCTGGCGGACGTCGACATCACGGCGGAGCCGATGGAGGTCGGGCCCACCTGCCACTACGTGATGGGCGGGATCGCGGTCGACTCCGAGACCGCGGCCACCGTCGGCGTGCCGGGGCTGTTCGCGGCGGGCGAGGTCGCCGGCGGGATGCACGGCTCGAACCGGCTCGGCGGGAACTCCCTCTCCGACCTGCTGGTCTTCGGGCGGCGGGCCGGGCTGCACGCCGCCGAGTACGCCGCGCGGGGCGCCTCCCCCACCGGACGCCCGGCCGTGTCCCAGGCGGAGATCGACGCGGCGGCCGCGGAGGCGCTGGCCCCGTTCCACGCCGCCGAGGGCGCGGAGAACCCGTACACCCTGCACCAGGAACTCCAGACGACCATGAACGACCTCGTCGGCATCATCCGCCGGGAGGGCGAGATGGCCGAGGCCCTGGAGCGGCTCGCCGCCCTGCGCGTACGGGCCGCCCGGGCCGGCGTCGAGGGCCACCGGCAGTTCAACCCGGGCTGGCACCTCGCCCTGGACCTGCGGAACATGCTGCTGGTCAGCGAGTGCGTGGCCCGCGCGGCCCTGGAGCGCACCGAGAGCCGGGGCGGGCACACCCGCGAGGACTGCCCGGCGATGGAGCGGACCTGGCGCCCGGTGAACCTGCTGTGCCGGCCGGTGGACCCCGTACCGGCGGACCCGGCGGCCGACCGGATCGAACTGGTCCGGACCCGCACCGAACCCATCCGCCCCGACCTGCTCGCACTGTTCGAAAAGGAAGAGCTGGTCAAGTACCTCGCCGAAGAGGAGCTGTACGAATGAGCACGTACGACGCGAGCTTCCGGGTCTGGCGGGGCGACGCGGAGGGCGGGGAACTGCGGGACTTCACCGTCGAGGTGCACGACGGCGAGGTGGTCCTGGACATCGTCCACCGGCTCCAGGCCACCCAGGCCTCGGACCTGGCGGTGCGGTGGAACTGCAAGGCGGGCAAGTGCGGCTCGTGCAGCGCGGAGGTCAACGGACGGCCCCGGCTGATGTGCATGACGCGCATGTCGACCTTCGAGCGGACCGAGACGATCACGATCACCCCGCTGCGCGCCTTCCCCGTCGTCCGGGACCTGGTCACGGACGTGTCCTTCAACTACCAGAAGGCACGGGAGGTCCCCGCCTTCGTGCCGCCGGAGGGGGTGGCCCCGGGCGCGTACCGGATGCAGCAGATCGACGTGGAGCGCTCGCAGGAGTTCAGGAAGTGCATCGAGTGCTTCCTGTGCCAGGACACCTGCCACGTGGTGCGTGACCACGAGGAGAACAAGGGCGCCTTCGCCGGTCCGCGCTTCCTGATGCGGGTGGCGGAGCTGGACATGCACCCCCTGGACGCGGCCTCGGACGCGGGGCTCGACCGCAAGCGGACCGCGCAGGAGGAGCACGGGCTCGGCTACTGCAACATCACCAAGTGCTGCACGGAGGTCTGCCCCGAGGGCATCAAGATCACCGACAACGCCCTGATCCCGCTGAAGGAGCGGGCGGTGGACCGCAAGTACGACCCGCTGGTCTGGCTGGGCAGCAAGATCGGACGCCGGAAGGGCTGAGGGACGACGGCCGGGGTCCTCCGCGCGAGGACCCCGGGGTCCCGGGGTGCCGCGCGTTGCTCCGGATGCGGGCACCGGGAACCGCTCATACCCTCCCAAATGTGATCCCGCCGAGAACCGCGCCGCGCCGCAGAGCACTCGCACGGGCCGGGCTCGCCCTGGCCGCCGGACTGCTGGCGCTCGGCGGCTGGGGCGTCGTGGAGGCGCCGGGCGCGCGGGCCGAGGACCCCGTCGCCCTGTCGCAGCAAGGGCAGATCACCGACCTCGTGGGCGCGCTCGGCGACCGCAAGCCCGCCGTCACCGCCGCTCTCGACGAGCTGTACGCCGACCGAAAGATCCAGCTCTTCGTGGCGTACGTGCGGGACTTCTCCGGGCGCTCCGCCCAGAGCTGGGCCGACGCCACCGCGCAGCGCAACGGCCTCGGCCGGGACGACGTCCTGCTGGCGGTGGCCACCGGGGCCCGCCAGTACGCCTATTCGGCCGATGTCGACTCCGGTTTCACGGAGGCGCAGCTGGCGGAGGTGGCGCGTACCGCCATCGAGCCGGCGCTGCGGCAGAACGACTGGGCGGGCGCGGCGATCGGCGCGGCGAACGGCTACAACGCGGTCCTCGGCGGACAGCCCGTACCGGCACCGACCATCACGCCCGGCCCGCCCGACCCCGGCGGCGACAGCGACGGCGCCGGCGCCGGCGACTTCGTGCTCCCGGTGATCGCGGTGGGCGCGGCCGGGGCGCTCGGCGTGTACGCGTACCGGCGCCGCAGGCGCGGGGACACCGCGGCCGGCGGCCGCGGGACGACGACCGGGCCGGGCTGGCCCGAAGGGGCACCGGACCGCCTCCCGCTGCCCGAACTGGACGGCCGGGCGAAGTCCCTGCTGGTGGAGACCGACGACGCGGTCCGCACCAGCACCGAGGAACTGGGTTTCGCCATCGCGGAGTTCGGCGAGGAGGCGGCGGCCCCCTTCACGGCGGCCGTGGAGTACGCCAAGGGCGAGCTGACGCTCGCCTTCCGACTGCGCCAGCAGCTCGACGACGCCTACCCGGAGGACGACGCGACCCGGCGCCGGATGCTGGACGAGATCGTGGCCCGCTGCACCGGGGCGAACGGGCGGCTCGACGCCCAGGCGGCGGACTTCGACCGGCTGCGGGACCTGGAGAAGAACGCCCCCCAGGCCCTGGCGGCGGTGGAGGGGCGCTACCTGGAGCTGACCGGACGCACCACCACCGCCGAGGCGACGCTGACCGCGCTGACCCGGCGGTACGCGGACTCCGCCGCCGCACCGGTCTCCTCCAATCCCGAACAGGCCAAGGACCGGCTGCTGTTCGCGGCGACCAACCTGGGCCTGGGCCACGCGGCGGTCGACGCCGGCGAGAACGGCACGGCGGCCGTGCACGTACGGTCCGCCGAGGCCGCGGTGGACCAGGCGGCGACCTTGATGGACGCGGTCGAGCGGCGGGCGCAGGAGCTGGCGGAGGCGGCCGGGAAGCTGCCCGGCGCTCTGACCGAGACGGAGACCGACCTCGCGGACGCCCGCGGGCTACTGACCGGTACCGCGGAGGGCACCTCGACGGCGGACCTGCGCGGGCGCATCGGCCGGGCCGAGTCGGTGCTGGCCGACGTGCGGCGGGAGGAGGCGGCCGGCCGGTACGACCCGATCGACGCCCTGCGCCGGGTGGAGGAGGCCGACGCGGCCCTGGACGAGGCCCTGGCCGGGGCCCGGGAGCGGGAGTCGGGCCGGCAGCGGGCTTCGGCCCTCCTCGACCAGGCCATGCTGTCGGCGCGCAGTGCGATCGGCGCGGCGACGGACTACATCACCACCACCCGGGGCGCGGTGGGCAGCCAGGCCCGCACACGGCTCGCGGAGGCGGGCCGGCGGCTGGATCGGGCGGGGGCGCTGGCGGCGGGCGATCCGCCGGCGGCGCTGGCGGAGGCCCAGCAGGCGGACGCGCTCGCCCGGCAGGCGCAGCAGCTGGCGGAGCAGGACGTGCGGGCGTACCAGGACCCGTACGCGGGCCGGCGCGGCGGCGGGCAGGGCGGCGCCGTACTGGGCGGGATCATCCTCGGCGAGATCCTGCGGGGCGGCTTCGCGGGTGGCGGCAGGGGCGGTGGGGGCTTCGGCGGTTTCGGCGGCGGCGGGGGCAGCGGCCCGGGATCCTTCGGCGGCGGCGGCACCCGGGGCCGCATGGGCGGCGGCGGCCGCTTCTGAACCGCCCGGGGCGCGGTCCGTACCGGACAGACCATCCCTCACCAGGAGAGGCGCATCATGAGCAAGCAGACGATCCTCGGCAGGGTCACCCAGCTCGCCAAGGCCAACATCAACGCACTGCTGGACCAGGCGGAGGACCCGCAGAAGATGCTGGACCAGCTGATCCGGGACTACAGCAACAACATCTCGGAGGCGGACCAGGCGGTCGCGACGACGATCGGCAACCTGCGGATGCTGGAGGCGGACCACAAGGAGGACGTGGACGCGGCCGCCGAGTGGGGCTCCAAGGCCCTGGCCGCGAGCCGGAAGGCGGACGAGCTGAGGGCGTCGGGGGCGACGGCTGAGGCCGACCGGTTCGACAACCTGGCGAAGGTGGCGCTGGGGCGGCAGCTGCAGTCGGAGAAGGAGGCGACGACGGCCGAGCCGACGATCGCCGCGCAGACGGTCGTCGTCGACAAGCTCAAGTCGGGCCTGGAGTCGATGCGGAACAAGCTCACGGAGCTCCAGGCGAAGCGGGACGAGCTGGTGGCCCGGGCCCGCACCGCGCAGGCGCAGAACACGATGCTGGACGCGGTGAAGAACATCGACGTCATGGACCCGACGAGCGACCTGGGCCGCTTCGAGGAGAAGGTGCGGCGGGAGGAGGCGATGGCCCTGGGCAAGCAGGAGCTGGCCGCGTCCTCCCTGGACGCCCAGTTCGAGTCCCTGGAGGACCTCGGCAAGGCCTCGGAGATCGAGGCCCGCCTGGCCGCCCTCAAGCAGGGCCGGGCCGCCTAGGTCGTGTCCGCGAACCCTTCGGCGCGTTCCGCCGCGGCCGCCCTGACATCGGGGTCCTCCAGCGGGTCGTCGCGCAGCGCGACGACCCGTGCCCGGACCTCCGGGTCGGTGGCGGGCGCGGCGGCGACGGCGATCAGGAGGGTCCGCTCCTCGCAGTCCCAGAGGCACTCCTCGTACAGGTCCTCGGCAGCGCCCGGGTCGATGGCGGCGATCGCCCGCAGGTAGTCGGCCCGCTCGTAGCTGTGCGGCGTCTCCCGCAGGAGGGCGCGCAGCGGCGGGACCGCGTCGGCGGCCGGCGGCCCGATGTGGGCCAGGCGCCGTGCGGTGGCGTCGGGGCCGCACCATTCCTCCTGGTGCCGGAGGTCGGCGAGTTCCCGCAGCAGCCCGGGCAGGGCCTCGGGGCCGGGGTGGTCGTCCAGCACCTCACGGCCGAGGGCGGCCAGCCACGGCCGTTCGTCCCGGGCCCAGGCCCGGGCTTCGGGCACCGCCCGTACTCCGAGCCGCCGCAGGGCTGCACGGACCCCGGGCAGCGGCCGGTCGGCGCCGGGGAGGCCGAGCAGCGGCACGAGGGGAACCAGTCCGGGCTGGGGGCCGCGCCGGGCCAGGAGCCGCAGCACGCCCACCTTGTCGACCGCGGTGGTAGCGGGTTCGGCGATCAGGGCGAGGAGGGCGTCCGTCCTGAGCCGCTCGCGGTCCGGGTCCGGCTGCGGCGCCTGCCGTGTCGCGGGGTCCCGCGTGACGCCGAAGTGCTCCCAGGGTTCCCCGGCCCCGGGTCCTTCCTCTTCACCGGTGATCCGTTCGAGGGCCACCTCGCGCAGCCCTTCCCACCAGGCCCGGGGCCATTCGGAGGCGATGGACTCCAGTACGTCGACCCAGTGTTCGCCGTGGCGGACGTAGTCGCGCAGGCCTTCCGCGGCCTCGCCGTCCCCGGCCAGGGCGAGCAGTTCCAGTACGCCACTCGCGCGCCACACCGATTCCTCGTCGCCGGCCAGCTGGTCGAGGAGCGGCCCGATCGGAAGGCCGAGGTCGCGGAACAGCCGGGCGTGGTAGCGGGCGCGCGCGTCGCACTGCCTGTCCCAGCGCCATTCCTGCCGGATGCAGTCGTACACGTGCGGAGCGGCCGCGGCGGGATCGTCGAGGGCGCGGAGGTGGCCGAGCCCGCGGCCTCGTTGCAGGAGTCCCCGGAGGGAGTCGGGCGGCGCGTATGAGGGGGTTCGGTACGTCATCCCCGGGCACGATGCCGGACGGGACGCCCTGCCACCAACCGTTTTACCGGGACGGGTCCGCCCGCCCCCGGGCCCCTGCGGGTGCAGGTTTTCCGGAGGCGGGCGGCGACGCGGCGGCCGCGCCCGGTGTCAGCCGTACATGTTCAGCAGCTGCTCCGCCGAGAGTTCCGAGACGGCCTCCTCCGCCGCGCCGGGGAGGGGGAGTTCGAACCACACCGTCTTGCCGCGGTGGGTCCGCCGGGTGCCCCACCCGGCGGACAGCATGCCCACCAGCTGGAGGCCCCGGCCGCCCTCGTCGGTGTCGCGGGCGCGCCGGCGGCGCGGCTGGACCAGGTTCGCGTCCCACACCTCGCACACCAGCGTCCGGTCCAGCAGCAGCCTGAGCCGGATCTCGCCCTCTCCGTAGCGCAGGGCGTTGGTGACGAGTTCGCTGACCAGCAGCTCGGTGGTGTCCAGCAGGCCCTCAAGACCCCAGGCCGGCAGCTTCGCCCGGGCCAGTTCCCGCGCCCGGCCCACCGACCGGGGCTCGCGCGGCAGCTGCCAGTCCCCGACCGCGTCGAGGGGCAGCCCCTGCACCCGGGCCATCAGCAGGGCGATGTCGTCCTCGCCGTGCCGGGTGTCCAGGGTGTTCAGCACGTGGTCGCAGACGTCCTCCAGGGGGCGGACGGGGTCGGCGAGCGCGGCGCGCAGGCCGCGCAGGCCCTCCTCCAGCGGATGGTCGCGGGACTCCACGAGTCCGTCGGTGTACAGGGCGAGCAGGGCGCCCTCGGGCAGCTCGACCTCGACCTCCTCGAACGGCTCCCCGCCCACCCCGAGCGGCAGCCCGGGCGGCACTTCCAGCAGCAGGGCGGGCATCGGCTCGCGGTCCTCGCCCGGCCCGGTGTGGTTGGGCGACACCAGGACCGGCGGCATGTGACCGGCGTTGGCGATGGTGCAGCGCCGCGTCACCGGGTCGTAGACCGCGTACACGCAGGTGGCGAGGTACACCTCCGAGCGGTCGGAGTCCCGCGAGTGCAGTGCCGCGCGGGAGGCCTGCTGGGAGCCTCCGGGTGCGCCGAGCCCGCGCGCGATCTCGTCGAGCGCGGTCAGCACCTCCGCCGGTTCGAGGTCCAGCAGGGCCAGGGTCCGTACGGCGGTGCGCAGTTCGCCCATGGCGACGGCGGCCCGCAGGCCCCGGCCCATGACGTCGCCGACGACCAGCGCCGTGCGGTGCCCGGGCAGTTCGATGACGTCGAACCAGTCGCCGCCGACCTCCGTGGCCGCGTTGCCCGGCAGGTAGCGGCAGGCGATGTCCAGGCCGGCCGCCTCCGGGTCGCCGGGGGGCAGCAGGCTGCGTTGCAGTATCAGCGCCCGTTCGTGCTCGCGCCGGTACAGCCGTGCGTTGTCGATGCAGACGGCGGCCCGGGCGGCGAGTTCCACGGCCACCGCCCGGTCCCGTTCGCCGAAGGGCTCGCTGCCCTTCGTGCGGGAGAACTGCGCGAGTCCGACCACCGTGTCGTGGGCGACCATCGGCACCACCAGGGTGGACTGCACGAGGTCTTCCGGGCCGCCTCCCTCGATCAGCCGCGGCCGCGCCGTGCGCAGGGCGAGCGCGCCCGGTGAGGCGGCGGGATAGCGGTGGATGTCGCCGACGGCGACGAGGGCGCCGGGGCCGGACAGCGGCGCGTCGGAGACGGCGGAGGAGAAGGCCACCCGGCGCAGCGCAGCGGAGGGCGTGCGGGCCGGGCCCTGGCCGGGCAGGCTGGGCACGCCCGGCCCCTGGGGCCGCGCGGGCCGGTCGTCGTCGCCGAGCAACAGCCCCTGGTAGAGGTCGACGGCGGCGAGGTCGCAGAAGCCCGGAACGGTGACGTCGAGGAGTTCCCGGGCGGTGGTCTCCAGGTCGAGGGAGTTCCCGATGCGGTGCCCGGCCTCGTTGAGCAGGGCGAGATTGCGCCGTACTCCGGCGGCCTCGCGGGCGGCGAGGTGGCGGCGGGTGACGTCCGTGCCGATGCCGGCGACGCCGATGGGGCGGCCGCTGCCGCCGTGCACGCGGTAGAGGTTGATGGACCAGTGGCGGTTCTCGCGGCTGCGGGGGGTGGCTCCGGTGATCCGCAGGTCGGTGACGGCGTCGCCGGTGTCCAGCACCCGGCGCAGGGCCTCCGCCATCCGGTCGGCCTCGTGCGGCGGCAGGTAGTCGTGCACGGTGCGGCCGCGGTGCTCTTCCGCGTTGCCGCCGAAGACGGTGGCGAAGCGGCGGTTGGCCCGCTGCACGGTGAGGTCCGTGCCGAAGAGCAGGAAGCCGAAGGGAGATTGGCCGAATATGGCCTGTGAAGCGGCGAGGTCGGATTCGATGCGGCGCAGCGCGCGTACGTCGACGACGACGCAGAGGGCGGCCCGTTCCGCGGTCTCGGTCTGGGTGGGCATCACATAGATCTCGGCCACGCCGTGCGCACCGTTGCCGCCGGGGATCCGGAAGGGGATCAGGCCCGTCCACTCCTTGCCGTCGAGGATCTCGGCGACCTTGCGGTGGGCGTCGGGGCGCAGTTCGGGCGGCATGAAGGCGTCGACCGGGTCACGCCCCACCGTCTGGGCGGCCGTCAGCCCGAAGAGTTCCTCGGCGCGCAGGCTCCACTGGTCGATGTACCCGTCGGGCCCGATCGAGAATGATGCGACCTTTATGTAGTCATATATCGAGCCAGGCGGACTGCTGTGCCACAGGGCGTCGTGCCATGTCTCCCGAGGCACGTCGGCCTGATGTGCCTGCGCAGGTATTTCGCTCACGCGACCGTCCCCTCCAGCTCACCGCAACCGGACCGGCCATGACGGCAGTATTCAGCACCACGACCCCGGACGGCACGGCGTTCACGATCACAGCACGGTCTCGATGATTTCGAGCCATGTCGCGCGATCTCCCCCGGCCCCCTGTCCGGCCACCGCCGGAAGGGCCACGGGGGTTCTCCCGCCACCGCTCACCTTGTTACTCACCAGGAAGAGCCAACTCGAACCACACAGTCTTCCCTGTTTTCCCGTGACGCGTTCCCCATCGCTGTGAGGAGACGGCCACGAGGTGCAGTCCGCGGCCCCCCTCGTCCTCCGAGTCGGCCACCCGCTCCCGGGGCGGATCCGGAAGCGGATCGGAGATCTCCACCAGGAGCGCGGGGCCTGCGGCAGGGGTGTCGGAGGGGCCGCCGGCGGCTGGATTGCGCCGTATCAGGCGGACGCCGATGGGGCCGGAGGCGTAGCGCAGGGAATTGGTGACGAGCTCGCTGACCAGCAGGACGGTCACGTCACCGACGGCTTCGAGGCCCCACTCGTGCAGGGTTCCGCGCACGGCGTGGCGGGCGGTGCGGACGGCGCCGGGCTCGGCGGGGAAGGCCCACTCGGCGCTCTCACCGTCTGTGTCGATCACGCCGATCACTTCCCGGGCCAGCAGCGACCCCAGTCCGGTTCGTCTGGGACGAAAGGGGGACGAGATAGGGATTAATAGCGACATACCCGATATTCAGGGCGCCGTACCACCCGATCCCGAACCCACCGGCGCACTGTGGCGCATACGGCCTAGACCGCGAGCGTCACGCGCCCCTGCCGCCGTCGCCGCCCTCGTCGTCGCCGCCCCCGCAGCCGTCCGGCCGGGCACCGCGCCCGTCCGCGCGCAGTCGGCGGCCGGCCTCGGCCACGGCGGGGCGGTCCTGGTCGAGCCAGTCCACCGACTCCAGCTCCTCCGGCCCGAGCCAGCGCAGCTCGTCGTGGTCCTCCAGCGGCGCCGGCACCCCGGAGAGCAGCCGCGCCGTCCACACGTGCAGGACCAGCCCGGGCTTCAGCGGCCACTCCCCCGGGATCCGCTCCAGCGGCTCGGTCTCCACACCGAGCTCCTCGCGCAGTTCGCGCACCAGCGCCTCGGGGACGGACTCACCCGGTTCGGCCTTCCCGCCCGGCAGCTCCCAGCGTCCGGCGAGCTCCGGCGGTGCGCTGCGGCGGGCGGCCAGCAGGCGCCCCTCATGACAAAGGGCTCCGCCCACGACCACTCGTACAGTCATGGGCGGAGCCTATGCCAGCGCCGTGAGGCGCCGCTCAGCTCAGTTCATCGTGGCGGTCTGGCCGATCCGCTCGACCCAGTAGAGCTGCTTGTGTCCTCGGTCGTCGAGACTGTCGGCGACCTTCTGGGCCTCGGCCCGGGTGGCGTACCGGCCCACCCGGTAGCGGTTGCCGTTGTCGTCTTGACGTATGACCAGCCACGGGAGCAGGGCACCGCTGTCGTTCATCGCGTTTCACCCTCCGCCGACGTATCTGCCCGGGAAACCGCACTGCGCATATGCCCGACCTTACGCCCGACCTTTACGGAGCGGATACGGTTTTTCACGAAGAGATACCTGGCAGGCGTACGCATCCGGCCATGCGTACGAGTGCGCCGCGCACTCCGGTCCGGACCGGGCGCGCTCGGGCACCGGAAAACGAGACCGCGCGCCCCCGGCGGTCCTACGGACCGGTATACCCGCAGGTAGCTTCGGGGGAACGCGTCGTCCGGGCCCTTCAGGGGCCCGGGAGCAGGGTGGTTCCGGCCGCCGCGGAGGTGTCACCGTGGGCGGCGCGGCCGTCGGCGGGCCTGCGGAAGGCGTCCTTCAGGGCGGCCGGGGGCGATCACCATCGCGCCGAAACCCGCCGGGTCCCCAGGGGGTGTCTCGCCGATCGGCCGGACGCCCTCCAGGGGTGCCCCGGCGAGCGCGGCACGATCGGCGGGACGCCCCCTAGCGCACCGGGAGGTGGTAGGAGAGGCGGTAGCGGTCCGCCGGGACGACGACGTCGGCCGTTTCCACCGCGCGGCCGGAGGCGTAGTAGGTGCGGCCGATCACCAGCACCACGTGCCCCGGGACGCCGCCGAGCAGGAGGATCTCCTCCGCCAGGCCGGGGCGGGCGCCGACCTCTTCCACCATGTTGTCGACGACGACGTCGATCGCGGCCATCCGGTCGACGACGCCGGAGCCGCCCAGCGGGCCCTCCTCCGGCAGCATCACCGGGGTCCGCCCGGTCACCGCAAGGGGCTCCCAGGAGGTCGAGAGCATCATCGCCTCGCCCGCGTCGCGGAAGACGTACCGCGTCCGCATCACCCGCTCGCCCGGCTCGATGCCGAGCCGCTTCGCGATCTCCGCGGGCGCGCCCGTCTGTTCGCTGCTCGACTCCCACGTCCCCCGCGCGCCGGAGTCGGCCTGCTCCTGCCGGAACGGCGTCGAGGCGCCGCCCGTGCGGTAGCCGGAGCGGGCCACCCGCCGCGGCACCGGCTGCTCGCGCACGTACGTACCGGACCCGGACCGGCCCTCGACCAGCCCCTCCGCCATGAGGACCTTGCGCGCCTCCAGGGCCACGGTGTCGGAGACCCCGTACTCCTCGCGGATGCGGGCCTGGGACGGGAGCCGGGCGTGCGGGGGCAGAGAACCGTCGACGATCTGGCGTCGAAGATCCCCGGCCACGCGAAGATAGGCCGGCTGCTCACCGAAAGTCACTGGCCACTCCCATCAGGTTGACAGACAGCTACACCCTGGCAACCGACGGTTGAAGACCGCAAGCAAGGGCCAGAGTTTCACCCGAAGTGATGAAGCCAGGTCACTCAAACCCGCTACCGCGCGTTACCCCGGCGACGTCACACCGCCTCGGACGAGGACCCCCGCCCCGGCCCGTCCTCCGGGTCCCGCGTGCTGCCCTGACTGTCCTGCAGCCACTGCGGGATCTGCGTCGAAAGCCCGTACGCGCCGCGCAGCGCCTTCTCCGTCTCCAGCGACATCGCGGCGAGGGCCCGGTCCCACAGCCGGTCGAACTCCGCCCCCGACCGCGCCTGGGAGGCGCGCTGCCAGGCCGCGCGGGCCACCTCGATCTCCTTGAGCTGCGCCGGGACGGCCGTCTCCAGCCCCGGCCGGGCCGCGTCCTGCTGGAGGACCTTCGCCTCCTCGCCGAGCGCCGCGTGCATCTCGCGCGCCCACGCCTGGTGCTTCTGGAGCGCGTCGCCGGCGTCCTCGTCGGGCGGCCGGCTCAGGACGAACTCGACGCCGTTGACCGCCCGGAGGAAGGCCGCCTGCTCGGGTTTCAGCATCCCGGCGTCCCGGCGCAGGCTGCCGCGCCACTCCTCCTCCGTCGTCCCGATCACGCAGAGCAGCGTCCGGTCGCCCTGGTGCCAGGACTCCTGCGAGGGCGCGAAGTAGAACATCTCCGCGAACTCGGGCAGTGCCCAGGTGTCCATCGCGTAGTCGTCCTGGGCCTTCCAACAGGCGTCCTCCGCCGCCCGGTCGGCCTCCTCCGAATCGGGGTCCGCGGCGCCCACCGTCCTCGACGCGGTGACCTCGCCGTGGTGCACGCGGGAGCAGTCGACGGCGTAGGCGAGGGGCCGCTCGTCGAAGAGGTCCCCGCCCGGGACGTTGAAGCAGTCGCCCGCCTTCAGGTCGCCGATGTCCCTGAGCTCGCCCTCGACTTCGGTGTACTCGCTCAGCCCGTCGAGCCGGCCGCCGACCGCCTCCGTGAAACGGCCGACGGCGAAGACCATCACGCCGGTCATCACGACGGACACCACGAGCCCAGTGATCGCCAGGGCCTTGCCCCGGTCGCCCTTCCTCGCGATCTGCACGAGGGCCGCGATGCCGAAGGCGACGCCGAGCGGCGGGAAGCACAGGAGCCCGGCCAGGAGCGAGGCGAGCGCGAAGCCGTTGAGCGCCGGCGGCTGCGACCCGTAACCCGGCGGCGGTCCCCATCCCGGCCGCGGTGTCGGCGGCGGCCAGGAGTGGCCCGGTCCGGGAGGAGGGCTCGGCGGGATGCTCAAGGGGTCGTACTCCATCGCAGGTGGCAGAGGGCATCGCGGGTGGCTGGGCATCGCGGGGCGCCGGGAGGCACCGCGGAGGGCGCGAACGGATGCGCGAATAGTACGCAGCGGGGGCGACCGTCACTCGGTCGCCCCCGCTGTTTCCTCACGGCTCGGTCACTGCCCCCGGCCCGCTCCTCAGAACTGGAGCGCCCAGGAGTCGATCTTGCCGGTGTCGCCGTTGGCGTTGTCGTTCACCCGGAGCTTCCACGTGCCGTTCGGCGCCGCCTCGGAGGAGGCGTTCACGGTGAAGGTCCGGACGATGTTGTCGGCGTCGCCGCCCGAGCGGTTGTGCAGGGTGTACACGCTGCCGTCGGGCGCGACCAGGTCGATCTTGAGGTCACCGATGTAGGTGTGCTTGATGTCGACCGGGACCTTCAGCGTCGTCGGGGCGTTGCCGACGACTCCGCTGACGGCGATCGAGGACTCGGCGGTCGCGTTGTCGTTGATCGCGTGGTCGGTGGTGTTGTCGAAGCGCTTGCCCGGCGGGACGGGGCCCAGTGCGGTGACGTACAGCAGGCGGTTCGGCGAACCGGTGCCGGGGCCGGTCACCTTGTCCGGGGTGGCGGATCCGATCAGCGCGGTGGTCACCTGGGCCGGGGTGCTGGACGGGTTCTGCGAGAGGTAGACGGCGGCCGCGCCCGCGACGTGCGGAGTGGCCATCGAGGTGCCGTTGATGGTGTTGGTCGCGCTGTCGCCCGTGCCCCACGCGGAGGTGATGGCGGAGCCCGGCGCGAAGATGTCCAGGGCGGGGCCGTAGTTGGAGTAGCTCGCCTTGGCGTCGGTGTTGGTGGTGGCGCCGACGGTGATGGCCTCGGCGACGCGCGCCGGGGACTTGGTGGAGGCGTTGGCCGACTCGTTGCCCGCGGCCACGGCGTAGGTGATGCCGGAGGCTATGGAGTTGCGCACGGCCGTGTCGAGCGCGGTGTCCGCGCCGCCGCCGAGGGACATGTTGGCCACGGCCGGCTTGACGGCGTTGCGGGTCACCCAGTCGATGCCCGCGACGACCTGCGCGGTCGTGCCGGAGCCGGTGTTGTCGAGCACGCGGACGCCGACGATCTTGGCCTTCTTGGCCACGCCGTACGCGCCGCCCGCGACGGTGCCGGCGACGTGCGTACCGTGCCCGTGGCCGTCCTGCGCCGTGTAGTCGTTGTCGATGGCGTCGTAGCCGTAGGAGGCACGGCCGCCGAAGTCCTGGTGCGTGATGCGGACACCGGTGTCGATGACGTACGCGGTGACGCCCTCGCCCGCCTTGTCCGGGTAGGTGTAGCTCTGGTTC
This sequence comes from Streptomyces virginiae, assembly GCF_000720455.1. GTDB lineage: Bacteria > Actinomycetota > Actinomycetes > Streptomycetales > Streptomycetaceae > Streptomyces > Streptomyces virginiae. The sequence goes on from NZ_JOAK01000005.1 coordinate 492,691, forward strand.
AGCGGCAGCGCACGCTGGTCGGCGCGGTCCAGGCCCCAGGACGGCGGGTTCGGCTGGGTGGCGCTGACGGTGAAGGTGCGGTTCTGCACGACCGACTGGACCGCCGGGTCTGCGGCGAGCTTCTCGGCCTGGGCCTGGGAGACCTCGACGGAGTAGCCGTTGAGGGCCGCGCTGTAGGTCCGGTCGATCTTCGCGCCGTACTTCTTGGCGACGAGCTTGCCGCTCGCGCTGGTCGAGCGGGGCGCGGTGTCCTTGAGGGTCACGATGTAGCTGTTGGGCACGGTCCCCGGGGCGCCGGCGTTCTGGACCACGCCGCGCGCATCGCTGCCGACGGCCGAGGCGGGCAGTGCGGCGGCCGCGCCCAGCGCGAGGGCGACGACCGCGGTCGCGCTGATACCGACGATCTTCCGGCGCGTATGACGCATCACTGGCATGTGACGGGTCCTCCTCCTAGGTGGTGCACTGCAGGGGCAGCGGGGCCACGCACAAGCGTGACCATGACAAAGCAGATGGCCCAACGGGCTGCCGCCTCCGAAAGGTTGACCCACCCTCGGCGCGGCCCTCTGGAGGACGACGAACGCGTAACATCCGTGCCATACGACGGCCATGCCCGAGCAAAGGCGCTCCGCACATGACGCACGCACCCCCCGGTTACGTCTGCTCCGAGGACGGTACACGCGCGGACGTCCGGACCGCGCCTTGGGGGTGCCCTCTGTGCGGCGGCCCCTGGGACCTCGATTTCACGCCGGACCCGGACGCGGTGCTCGAACCGTCCGCCGGTCCGAACTCCCTGTGGCGGTACGGGCCGGTACTGCCGCTGCCGGGGGCGTTCTCCATCTCCCTGGCGGAGGGGCACACTCCGCTGATCCCGCTGGGGGAGCGGATTCACGCCAAGCTCGACTACCTGATGCCGACGCTGTCCTTCAAGGACCGGGGCGCCGTGATGCTCGTCGAACTCGCCCGGCGGCTGGCGCCGCAGCGGGTCGTGGCGGACAGCAGCGGCAACGCGGGGACGTCGGTGGCGGCGTACTGCGCACGTGCCGGACTCGACTGCGAAATCTTCGTTCCCGAGGGGACGTCGGAGAAGAAGACCGAACAGATGCGGGCGCACGGGGCGGTCGTGCGCGTGGTCCCGGGCGGCCGCGAGGCCGCCGCCCTGGCCGCCCGCAAGGAGGCGGACGCCCCCGGCGTCTTCTACGCCAGCCACGTGTTCAACCCGTACTTCCTGCACGGGACGAAGACCTACGTGTACGAGGTGTGGGAGGAGATGGGCAGGCGGCTGCCGGAGGCGCTGGTGGTACCGGTGGGCAACGGCACCCTGCTGCTCGGTGCCGCGCTGGCGACGCAGGAACTGGCCCGGCGCGGGGTGCGCCCGCCGGCCCTGATCGCGGTCCAGTCGGAGGCGGTGGCCCCGCTCGCGCAGGCGTTCGCGGCGGGCGCGGAGGACGCCACCCCGGTGGAACAGCGGCCGACCCTGGCCGAAGGGATCGCGATCCCGGCGCCGCCGCGCGCCCGCCAGATCCTGGCCGCCGTCCGGGCGTCGGGCGGCACCTTCGTGACGGTCCCGGACGCCCGGCTGCGAGAGGCCCAGCGCGACCTGGCCCGCCGCGGCCTCTTCGTCGAACCGACGGCCGCGGCCTGCTGGGCGGCGGTCTCCCCCACCTCCCCCACCGACCCCTTGCAGGGCCGCACGGCAGTCATCCCCCTCTGCGGCGCGGGGGCGAAGACGGGCCTGGCGCCGTAATCTCTCCCAGCCCCGCCGCTCACCCCGGCCCCGCCGGCGTTCGGGGCGCGGGGGCTCGGGGGCGGCGCCCCCGCAACGGCGCCGCACCCGGCGACGAACGGCAGGGCAAGAACGTCAACGCCGAGGTCGGAAATCCGCGAGCCCCCGCCCCACCCCGTCTGCTCAACTGACCCCATGAGCACCCACACCCGCACCCCCATCGGCCTCGCCGCCAAGGCCACCGCCTTCACCGCGCTGCACACCCCCACCGCTCCCCTCGCCCTCGCGAACGCCTGGGACGTCGCCAGCGCCCGCATCGTGGAGGCGACCGGCGCCCCCGCCGTCGCCACCACCAGCGCGGGCGTCGCCTGGTCCCTCGGCTCCCCGGACGGCGACGCCCTCGCACGCGACCGCGCCCTCGACCTGATCGCCCGCGTGACCGCCGCCGTGTCCGTACCGGTCACCGCCGACATCGAGGGCGGCTTCGGCACCGACCCGGCCGCCGTCGGCGAGACCGTCGCCGGCGTCATCGCCGCCGGCGCGGTCGGGATCAACATCGAGGACGGCACCCGCGACCCCGCCGAACAGGCCGAGCGCCTGGCCGCCGCCCGCGCCGCCGCCGACTCCGCCGGGGTCCCGCTCTACATCAACGCCCGCGTCGACACCTACCTCAAGGGCCTGGGCGAGCCCGCCGCCCGCCTCGACGAGACGCTCGCCCGCGCCGCCTCCTACCTCCGGGCCGGAGCCAGCGGCGTCTTCGTGCCCGGCGTCCTCGACCCGGCCACCGTGGCCGAGCTGGCCAAGGGCATCGACGCACCCCTCAACATCCTGCTCGGCCCCGACGCCCCGACCGTCGCCGCCTGCGGCGCGCTCGGCGTCTCCCGCGTCAGCCTCGGCTCCTGGGTGGCCGAGGCCGCGTACGCCGTGGTCCGCCGCGCCGCCGAGGAGCTGGCCACCGGCGGGACGTACGGGGCGCTCGCGCACTCGCTCCCGTACGGCGAGCTGAACGACCTGCTCAAGGGGTGAGACGACCAGATGTCTGCATGGGCCAACGACCATAGGATCCGGGCATGAGCACCTCAACCCCCGTGGACGGCAGGCCCACGCTCACCCCGCACGGCAGGCTCACCGGCGCGGTCTGGACCGCGCTGGCCCTCGTCTACGTCGTGTGGGGCTCGACCTACCTCGGCATCCGGATCGTCGTCGAGACGATGCCGCCCTTCCTGTCCGCCGGAGCCCGGTTCATCACCGCCGGCGTACTGCTCGCCGCCGTGGTCGCCTGGCGCTACGGGACGGCCGCGCTCCGGGCCACCCGCGCGCAGCTCGGCTCGGCCGTCCTGGTCGGCCTGCTGCTGATCCTCGGCGGCAACGGCCTGGTCGTGCTCGCCGAGACCTCCGTGCCGTCCGGGCTGGCCGCACTGCTGGTGGCGGCGGTGCCCATGTGGGTGGTGGTGCTGCGCACGGCCACCGGGGACCGGCCCCCGGCCCGCACCCTGGCCGGGGTCCTCGTCGGCCTCGCGGGTCTCGCGGTACTGACCAGTCCCGGACTCAGCGGCGCCGTACGGCTGTCGGGTGTGCTGCTGGTGGTGGCGGGGTCGGTGCTGTGGTCGCTGGGCTCCTTCTCCGCCTCGAAGCTGCCCCTGCCGGGCAACCCCTTCACGGGCAGCGCCTACCAGATGCTCGCCGGCGGGATCGGGGGCGTGGTCGTCGGCATGCTGCGCGGCGAACACCGCGGTCTGGACCCGGCGTCCTTCTCCACCGCCTCCTGGCTGGCCCTGGGCTACCTCGTCCTCTTCGGCTCGCTCGTCGCCTTCACCGCGTACGTGTGGCTCCTCCAGGCCGCGCCGCTGTCCCTGGTGGCCACGTACGCCTACGTCAATCCGGTCGTCGCCGTCGCGCTCGGCTCGCTGATCCTCGACGAGGCCCTGACCTGGCCGATCGTCGTCGGCGGCGCGGTGGTCGTCGCGGCGGTGGTCGTGATCGTCAGCACGGAGCGCAGGAAGAAGAAGCAGTAGCGGCGGCGGGCCGGGGCGACGGGGCGCGCTCAGCCCCTCGCGGCCCGCTCGTACAGCGCCTTCGCCCGCTCGTCGAACAGCGCGGCCGTGGAGTCCACGTCGGTGTCCCCGCCGCTCAGCACCCCGATCAGGTGCCCGGCGGGGTCCGGCCCGCCCCGGTCGGCGATCCACGGGCTGCCACTGGTGCCCGTCCAGAAGCCCGCGCAGCTCATGTAGAGCATGTCGGGGTCCTCCTCGTCGTGGCGGGTCTGCGTGGTGCAGGAGACGGGCCTGTTCTGCGGGTTGTGCTCGGACTCCGGGTAGCCGACGACGGTGACGTCCCGCTCGTAGCCGGAGGTCCATTCGGGCCTGGGGGCCTCGGCGCGGCCGCCGACGGCCTCCTGGACGCTGCGCCCGTCGTCGTCCGGCTCGATGGTGAGGAAGGCGAAGTCGGCGGTGTCCTCGCCCCACTTGGTCCAGCGGTCGTCGACGTGGATCGCCTTGACCTTCCACACCCCCAGGGGCTGGGTCCCGTCGCCCTCACCGGAGAAGGCCGGGGCGAAGGAGAGCTCGCCGATGGCCAGGCCGTCGTGGGCGACCTCGCCGGGCTGCCCGTCCTCGCCGGCGGGGGCGACGCAGTGCGCGGCGGTGGCGACGACGTTGCCCTTCGGGCTGTCGACGACGCTGGCCGTGCACCAGTGCTCGCCACCCGCCATGAGTACGCCGACGGTGGGGAAGGGAAGCACCGGCCGCTCGCCGGGGGCCTTCATGAAGGCCATGGCACACACCGCGGCGATCCCCGCGGCGGCAGCCGCCGATGCCCCCTTCGCCACCGTGCTCATCGCACGCCGGGAGCGGGTGTCGGTCCCTTCATCACCTTGCTGATCCACTCCAGGGAGCCCTCCCTCATGCCGCGCACGTACGACTTTCCGTTGTGCTCACCATCCTGGATCACCTGGAGCGAGGTGTGCACGGGGCCCTTGCCGTACTCCTTCATGAACTTCTCGGCCTGCTCGCGGCCGGTCTCCTTGGTCCCGATCTGGAAGTTGACGTAGACCTCGGGGCCGCCGGCGTCGATCAGCTTCGCGGCGAGCTTCTCGGGGTTGTTCTCGTCCATGGCCTGCGTGTTCCCGTTCCAGAGCGGGGAGTCGGGGACGATGTCGGTCCCGCTGGCGATGGCCGCCTTGAACCGGTCGGGGTACTTCAGGAGCTGCTTGAAGCCGTTGAACCCGCCGGCCGAGGAGCCCATGAAGGCCCACCCGTCGCGGGAGGTGAAGGTCCGGAAATTGGCCTTCGCGAAATCGGGGACGTCATCGGCCATCCAGGTGCCCATCTTGGGCTGGCCGGGGATGTCCGATCCGTCGAAGTGGTGCTTGGTGTCCGCGTTGGTCACCGGCATGATCAGGATGAAGGGCAGGCTCTTGCCCGACTTGGCGCCGTCGCTGACCGCCTGCTGGAGGCCGAGGCCGGGCCCCGTGCCCCAGTAGTTCGTGGGGTAGCCGCGGCCACCGGGCAGGGAGATCAGGACCGGGAAGCCGCTCTGGGCGTACTTCGGGTCGTCGTACTCCTTCGGCACCCACACCCACACGTCGCCCGTGAAGCCGGACTTCTTGCCGGTGAGGGTGGCCTTGCCGATCTGGGTGCCGTCGGGCAGGCGGCTGGTCCGGACGAACGAGGCCGCGGGGCCGGTGGGCATGAGCACCTCCGGCAGGGCCTCGGAGGCGGTGGCCGTCTTCTCCTGGACCTTGCCGAAGGAAACCGGATCCCCTATGTCCGAGAAGAGGCCGAACTTGTACGCTGCCGCGCCCCCGGCGAGGGTGAGCGCGAGACCGCCGCTGATCAGAAGCAGGCGCAGGCGGTGGGGGCGACGGCGGCCCGTGGTCATGGGGCCGCCCTCGCCTTGCTGGTCATGCTGCACGGTTGTTGTCCCGTTCCTTCTCCGGCGCTCACCTCGGAGCGCGGGCCGGACCGATCGGTCCCCCTTACACCCTTTACAGAGGTATGAACGACGGCGCGGGTTGCCTGGGACGGGGGTGACGTGGCGAGCACCACGCCACGGGGGCATGAGACGCCCGACGGGAGCAGGACGGGCGCGGGAGCTTCGGCGGGCGGGAGCTGTGCGGGGCGGGAGCCGTGCTGGGCGGGAGCCGTGCTGGGCGGGAGCCGCTCGGGGCGGGAGCCGTGCTGGGCGGGAGCCGCCCGGCCGGCGCCGGAAAGAGGAGGGGGGCCGGGAGAGCGGAAGCCACCGGGCGGGATCAGGGATGGTTTGGGGGTTTCCCGTCAGTCCCATCGTCTCTCCGCGTCGGACCGGCCCCTCAAGGGCGCTCCTTCGTCGCGTCGCTACGCGATGGCCTTCGGCCACCCTTGACCGCCCGTCCCGCCACGGAAATCCGAAAGACTGCCGGGAAGCCCCCAAAGGAACGGGCCGGTAATCGCTACGCGCTCCCGCGAGACGGCGCCTGCGGGCCCCTTGGGTTGGACATAGGCCGCCATCGTTCGCTACGCGCTTCTCGATCACGCGTCCGCGGTCCGTCTGGGGCTGGGCATAAGCCGCCACCAATCGCTACGCGCTCCTGAAGGACGGCGCCTGCGAGACCCTTGGGCTGGACATAAGCCGCCATCGATCGCTGCCCGCTCCTCCATCACGCGTCCGCAAGCCGTCCGGGGCTGGTCGCAAGCCGCAGAAACCTTCCGCCACGTTGGCATCGGCTGAGCCGATGAATCGCCCTCCCGCCCCCGATATCGCCCGCATCAGCCCCCGACAAGGGCCGGACGCCGTCAGCGAGAAGCGCGTAGCGATCGATGGCGGCCTATGCCCAGCCCAAGGGACTCGCAGACGCCGTCCGTCAGGAGCGCGTAGCGATTTGGGGCGGCTTATGTCCAGCCCAAGGGGCTCGCAGACGCCACCGGGCAGGCGCGCGTAGCGATTTGGGGCGCCCCGGGCTCCGCCCGCGCATCGCTGACCGCCCCGTCTCGGAAACGGAACACCCTGCCCGTTCCTTTGGGGGCTTCCCGGCAGTCTTTCGGATTTCCGTGGCGGGACGGGCGGTCAAGGGTGGAGCGCAGCGACATCGCGAAGCGACGCGACGAAGGAGCGCCCTTGACGGGCCGGCCCGACGCGGAGAGACGATGGGACTGACGGGAAACCCCCAAACCGTCCCTGATCCCGACCAACGCGAACCCCCGCCCCCGAAGCCTCCCCGCACGGCATGCCCCCGCTCGCCAGAGCTTCCGCTCCCCCACACC